>NZ_SORW01000049.1 GCF_004405105.1 Jeotgalibacillus sp. R-1-5s-1
TGAACTGCACCCTGTCAAGTAGACAGTAAAAAAGAAAAAAGCTTAGAACTACGCTACGGCCTGGTACCGATACTCTATCGGTGCCAGGTTGTTTAATTTCTCCTGATAACGTTCCTCGTTGTAAAATCGCATATATTGATCGATATCGTTGACTAATTCTTCATAGTTCTTGTACTGTTTCAACTCATATCTCTCACATTTGAAGTGACTGAAGAAGCTCTCTATCGGTGCGT
>NZ_SORW01000050.1 GCF_004405105.1 Jeotgalibacillus sp. R-1-5s-1
CGGTTTATCTTGCTTTGTTTGATGTCGTTATCCAGTTTTCAAGGAACGAATCTGATCACTCTTTCTATAGAAGAAAGAAGAAAATCAGGATTTTCACACAGTAAAAAATTCCGAGTGATGTTTCCCACTCGAAAGAGTGTGGTTGGTGGAGCCTAGCGGGATCGAACCGCTGACCTCCTGCGTGCAAGGCAGGCGCTCTCCCAGCTGAGCTAAGGCCCCGTATTGGGTATGAAATTTATATGGTGGGCCTAAGTGGACTCGAACCACCGACCTCACGCTTATCAGGCGTGCGCTCTAACCAGCTGAGCTATAGGCCCCTTTTGAAGGTTGAACCCTCAAAACTAAACAACCAAGTGCGTCACGTTTCTGTATTGTGGTATTCCCCGCAAGGGGTCACACAATGTCCTTAGAAAGGAGGTGATCCAGCCGCACCTTCCGATACGGCTACCTTGTTACGAC
>NZ_SORW01000009.1 GCF_004405105.1 Jeotgalibacillus sp. R-1-5s-1
CTCTCGTTCGATAAGTCAACATCGGTTCACTTCGTTCACCGTGTTTCCTTTATCTTCGTCGAGGCCAGTCCAGTTTGTACGTCCCTAAACGCCCGCCTCCGCTTTTCCATAGCCGCGCGGTGAGCCAGCTAGCGCTTCGCGCTACGCTGTCTCACCTGTCGTTTCTCTGCCGCAGGAGTCTTCGGATGTCCCCTGCACTTTTTATGTTCCTTAATATTCAACCAAATCATACCTAATAGATTCGCTTTTTAATGATCGTGTCCTTCATCAGAATCATCATGTGATTCTTCACTATGCTCTTCAGAATCTTCTCCATGCATATGGTTACTTTCCTGATTTTCTGCATTTACAGCCGCCTGCTCGATCTGTTCTTCAGTAGGCTCTCCAACGTTAAACTGCATTTTGGGCATGACGTGCATATCACGCGCTGTTGTATGTGCCTGAATCGTATAGACACTCACTTCTTCAAACGTGTGCTCGAGTTCATAAATGCCGTCACCTACATGTTCAGCTTCATGACGGACACTCTCTGTTCCGGCAGCATCGTTCCAGATTTCAAACAGAACCTCGTTAGCATCCTCTACCGGCTCACCACCCTGCGTAATCTCAGCGCGCAGTGGGACTACTGTGTTTTCTTCAATTGAATCCGGCAGCTGAATATCTACCTCGACCATTTGGGGTGTTTCATTATTGATGACGGCCTCTTCCTCTGTGCAGGCTGCCAGCAGCATGATAAGAGCACCAATTAGTAAAAATGAATATTTTTTCATTCAAAAAATCTCCTTTATTTAACGATACTTTTATTATAGACCCCTTGTGTGAAATGTAAGTGAAATGCCTTCACTCTTCACAGATTGTCTATAATTACTGTATGCGTTTGACATCAGCAATGATTTTATCCACGACGTCTTCTTCCGTAAAGTTATACTCGTTTACAATCCGGCTTTCCTGATCCATCACGTAAAATGTCACGCCGTGCAGCACCTGATCGGTATTTTCGGGTTTATTGACAAGTGTCTGAAATTCATCCAGCGCGAAACGTTCAATCTCAGCCTGGCTGTAGCCGGTGAGCGCATGCCAGTTGTCCTGATTGTCTGTGAACTGAGCAAGATAATCCTGCAGCACCTCAGGAGAATCAATTTCAGGATCTACACTGAAGGATACGATTTCAGCCTCCAGTCCTTCTTCTTCAAGCTGTGCCTGTATATCAGCCATTTTATAGGTCATCGGCGGACAAACCGTATCACAGTTCGTAAAAATGAAATCGGCAATCCAGACCTTTCCTGCAAGCTGTTCTGTTCCAAACTCATTGCCATGCTGATCAGTAAAACTGAAGGCACTGACAGGATCCCCTTCAGGCTCCCCGCCACATGCTGTTAATAATAGAACGGTTAAAATCAATATCCACTTTTTCATTGTGCAATTCCTTCCTTCGGGAGCATAATCCGAACGGTAAACAGCTGATCCACATCTGCATCAATCAGCCATTGGCCACCCTGTACCCGGACGATTTCTTTTACAATCGCAAGACCCAGTCCTGTTCCACCTGTTTTTCTGTTGCGATCCCGATCTGCCCGGTAAAAGCGTTCTCCAATACGCTGCTTTTCAGCCTTTGTTAATCGTGCTTCATTGGTTACTTCAAAACGCACGACATCCAGATCCTCTTTTAATGCGAGCTGAATGACCGTGTTTTCCGGTGAATATTTCACTGCATTTTCGATGACATTATAAAACACCTGCTGAAGCCGTTTTTCATCCTGCAGCATGATCACTTCTTCATCAGCCTCTATCTCAAAAGTCAGCCCGCGTTCTTTCGCTAAAATAGAGAAAAGTCCAAGCGTTTCGTATAAAAGTTCTGCCGCAACGATCGGCTGAAGATCAAACGTCAGCTGATTTTCCTGAAGACGGTTCAGCTCCACCAAATCTGACAGAAGACGATTCATCCTCCCGACCTCACTTTCAATTGTGGATAAAAGCACCTCTTTTTCAGCCTCTGGCGCTTTTTTCAGCCGCTCCGTATAGCCCTGAATGTAGGTAAGCGGCGTTCTTACCTCATGAACAATGTTGGACAAAAATTCTTTTTTGCGCTCCTCTTCTACTTCAAGCGTTTGAGTCATTTGATTCAGCGCCTGTGAAACCTGACCGATTTCATCGAGCTGCCTGACTTCAAGACGCTGGTGATAGCTGCCCATCGAGACACTTTTAGAAAAATCCTGAATCGCCAGCAGCGGTTTAAATAATGATTTTCTGATCTGATTCACCAGCAGACTGATAAGCAAAAAGAAAACCAGTGCCATGCCAATCAGCCATGGAATACTGCTGCCAAACACCTGCGCAAGTCCTTCAAGGGGAACAAAAATATAAATATAACCGACGGGCGACGTTCCATCTGTAATCGGATACACCGCCCCGATCACTTCACGGTTAAACGCCTCCACATATCCTTCTTTCATAATGGAGCGACCGCTCTCCAGATAAGCGCGATCCCCCTCCTCAATCAGCCTCTCATCCCCTATTTGATATGGAAAGGATGTATTCAATTCATCCAGATTATCAGCCACAAGGACCTCATATTCAGAAACGACATTATACCAGTGAATTTTTTCAATGATTTCCTCAGACAGCTCACCGGAATGATAGTGAGAAGCAGTCCGCTGTCCCTGATATTCCACAGATTCTCTCACAGTCGTTAAATATAAGTCACGATAAGAAAAATGAAGGAATATAAATGCACTGATCAGCGTCACAGCAATGCTTCCAAGCAAAAGCAACAGGATTTTTCTGCTGAAATTCAACTGCTTCATTGAGAATCCTCCAGCCTGTACCCTGTACCTCTCACTGTTTTGATGAGTTCTCCCTGACTGCCGAGCTTCATGCGCAATGTCTTCACGTGCGTATCTACCGTCCGGTCAGATCCTGGATAATCCGGTCCCCATACAGCAAACATAATCCGTTCTCTTAAAACCGTTCTTCCTTTTTCCTGCAGCAGCAGAGAAAGCAGATCGAATTCTTTTTTCGTTAGCGTGACAGGAACGCCGTTATTCATGATCTCTCTGTACTCAGGATCCAGCTCAATCTTTCCCGCTTTCAGTATATTGAGCTTCAGCTGTTTTCCTGCACGCCGAAGAACCGTTTCCACCCGGGCAATCAGCTCCCCGGAATGAAACGGCTTGGCAATATAATCGTCCGCACCAAGACGCAATCCCTTCACCTTATCCCACTCTTCTCCTCGTGCAGAGAGGAAAATAAAAGGCAGCTCAGATGACTTTCTTACTTCTTTTATCAATTCAAATCCGTCCATAAACGGCATCATAATATCCGCAATGATTAAATCGGGTGAATGCTGCGTCAGGACCTGCAAAGCCGCTGCTCCATCACCCGCCTCTAATACCTGATATCCGTCATCGCGTAAAAAGGAGCTGATCAGCTCACGCATCGGCTGTTCATCCTCCACTACCAAAACGACCGCCTTCACCATCGAAATGCCCCGCCTTTTCAATCATTTTCTTCCATTGTATCAGCTTTGTGTGAAATTCAGGTGAAGTCTGGTGTTTTAACGCGGCGGAGGCTTTGCCTGTATGTTATTTTTGCTTCGCGGCATATAGGGGCTGATGGCATTGATGGAATCATCGTTTGCAGTGAGGGAATTATGATTTTGAATGAAGGAATTAAGGCACTGCAATGAAGGGAAAAAGTCCACCACGCTTTCATGTGATCGAATTAATTTCCAGAAAGAAGGAATCCTTTTTTTATAAGAGGGAATTAAATTTTCAAACGAATGAATAACTGACCGCAGTGATGGAATCCCGCGAAGCACAAACGCCCGCAACCAATAAGACCCTTTTCGCGTCAAACATAGAATAAATAAACCGGAGCCACATCATGTGACTCCGGCCTCTATTGTCTTATTATAAACCGGTACGCTCTTCACTCCAGCCCCACAGTTCTTCTGCGAGCCATTCGTTTTCAGCGTCCTTTGATACATCGACTTCTTTCATTTTATAAAAATATTTGCCGGTTACATATTCCACCTCAGGACTTGAAGCAAGATACACAGTTGTTTCTGCCCCTTCCTCAGCGGATTGGAAAAACGGCTTCAGCACCTTATGAACACCGCGGCCGAATTCAGTTTTTCTGTTCACACCCAGGTTGGTTGAGACTGCACCGGGATGCACAGCATTGGCTGTTACGTTCGTTCCTTCAAGCCTTTTTGCCAGTGCTTTTGTAAATAGAATATTGGCAAGCTTAGAACGCCCATACGCTTTTGCTACGCTGTACCCTTTCTCAAAGTGAGGATCATCAAAGTCGATGCGCCCCCATTTATGCGCGCCGGAACTGACCGTTACAACTCTGCCCTGATCTGCTGCTTTCAGTTCATCCAGCAGAAGATTTGTCAGCAGAAAGTGCCCGAGATGATTCACGCCGAGATGCGATTCAAAGCCGTCATCCGTCAGCTGTCTTTTCACCGCGACAACACCTGCATTATTAACCAGAACATCCAGTCTGGAAAACTTCTTTTTAAATTCAGCAGCGAATTCCCGGATACTCTCAAGAGAGCCGAGATCGCCATACATTAACGTTAATTCTTCAGATCTGGTTTTTTCCTTTGCCGAGATCCAGGCAACTTTTCCACGGCGCGTATTACGGCACATCATGACAACATGATAGCCCTTTTTGACAAGCTCAACCGTTGTAGCAAGCCCCATACCTGAATTGGCTCCTGTTACGAGTGCAACCTTCATCTTCCAAAAACCTCCCCGTCTAAACGTTGGTTACATTATAACAAAGGCTTAGAGATATGGTGATTTTAAAGCGCCAACTCTATAGTTTAAATATCACCTATTGATGTATGTTAACTTATACTGTATAATAAACAGTATAAGAACAAGAGGTGATGAAATGGCTGAAATTGTACCCTCTTTAACCACGGAACTCCGTCGCGGAACGTTGACATTGGCCGTCTTAAGTCAGCTCAGAACACCACAATATGGGTACTCCCTTGTGCAAAGACTTGAAGCCGCAAGCATACAGATGGACCAGAGCACCCTTTACCCCCTGCTTAGACGACTTGAAAAACAGGAGCTGGTAACAAGCGAGTGGGATACGACTGAAAGCCGTCCGAGGAAATATTACGAATTAAGCTCCTACGGTCATGAAGTATTCCGGCAGTTAAAGACTGAATGGTTCAGAATGAATGAGGATTTAACCACCCTTTTAAAGGAGGAAGAAGATCATGAATCTGATTGATGCCTATGTGTATGAGGTCACACGCCGTCTTCCCGAAAAGAACCGTCATGATATTGGTCTTGAGCTGAATTCGATCATCTCTGATATGCTTCCCGAGCATCCGACTGAACAGGAAGTAAAGGACACACTTGCAAGAATGGGTGATCCGATGATTCTGGCTGCACGGTATGCAGACCGCCCCATGCATTTGATCGGTCCAGGTCTTTTTCCTTCGTACGTGTCAGTATTAAAAATTACCATGCCAATCGCTTTATCAGTCATTACGATCTCTATCATCATAGGGGAAATCACAGCATTTTCAGGAAATACAAACGTCATTAATACATTAATTGATGCCATTCTTTCCATTGGTGCAGGCATTTTCAGTGTTGCCGTTCAGGTACTCTTCTGGATCACTGCTGTCTTCTTTATGATTGAACGAAGCGGCGCGGTGAAGGATTCAGCGCCTCTATCAAAATGGACACCGGATGAATTGAAAAAAATAGCCCTTCCGAAACGGACTATTTCCAGAACATCGTTAATTGGGAACCTAATCTGGACAGCAGTCTGGGCAACCGCCTATTTCAACGCTTCCTCCCTGATCGGGATTTATATCAACGGGAACATGACAGTGCCAATATTTAATGAAGAAATCCTCCGGTTGTATCTGCCGGTTGTTATTATCTTTATTGCAGCAGAAATTGCCATGACCTGTTATAAATGGGCTGTAAAGGTATGGACTAACAGACTTGCTGTTTTCAACGCATTATATAACCTGATCTGGACAGTAACAGCGATTGTATTCCTGACTAACCCAAACATCCTTCACCCGGACCTTGCTTCATTCTTATCAGATTTGTTCGGGGGCTCAGCAATTGGAGCCACTAACTCGATTAATTGGGCCATCTGGACAACGATCGTCATTATCTTGATTTCCAGTATCATTGATTCCTATGAAGGCTTTTCAAAAAGCAGAAAATCTATCAAACCGCCAGGCACAAAAAAATCCGCAGCAATTTAACGCTGCGGATTTTTTCCATGCTTTTTATCTTCAAGAAGGGCTGAGGCCACTCCATATACCACACCGAAAACGCCCCCTGCCAGCACTTCAAGCGGCTGGTGGCCAAGCAGTTCCTTCAATTCCTTTTCACGCTTTTCGTATTTCAAACTTGGATAATCATCTGCGATCACACCCATGTGATCTTCCAGGTCATTCACCAGGCGGGCAATCTCACCTGTGTGACGGCGGACCCCCTGCGCATCATACATAACGATTGAGCCAAAGACAATCGCCAGTGCTGTCTCAATATGGCGGGTACCCCGGTTTGCCGCAACATAAGCAGCCAGAGACGCCACACCAGCTGAGTGAGAACTTGGCATTCCACCTGTCTGAACGAGCGGCCGCCAATCCCATTTACCCGTAACACGTTTATGTGTGACAATCTTCAGCGCCTGCGCAATACCAATAGCAGAAAGCGAGGTCACAATCCCTCTATTCATCATTGTACTCCTCCTGTCCTTCCAAACATTCTGTTATGATTCATACCCTTCCTGATTAAAATTATGCTCTAAAGAACTAAATTTCATGATGCAAATCGACAAAAACAAACCGTACACATCCTGGTCAGGGCGTGTACGGTTTGAAAAAAATTTTATAAAATCTCCTGATAATCCAGTTCCACAATGAGTTCATTTCTCATCAGACGATCGCGAAGGCTTGTTACAAGTGCTCTTTCCCGCTCTCCTGCATGTTCGATATCCACTTTCTTATGCAATACGCCATACAATGTATAGTCTCGCAATTTAAGAAACAGCGGCAGTCTCTCAATCCATTCGGGTTCGACCTTTCTTTTCCGCTCATAACCTCTTAAAAAATCCTGCAAAAAGGCTCTCCCATGTGTTGAGCGCTCCTCTAAAGATAGGTCACGGTACTTCAATAGAATCATATAATACAGCGGAATCGCAATATCACTTGCATAGTGAAAATACACCGTATCATCAAAGTCAAACAAATGAATGTCTCCTTCATGATAGAAGAAGTTTCCCGTATGTATATCTGAATGAATCAGCCCGTAAGCGTCAGGTGCTGATGGAAGCTTCAGAATCTCCTGGACCAGCTCACGATTTTCATCAATGATTTTCTGATCCTTTGACGAATCCAGATATTTTTCAAGCTCAATCAGATCATCTTCATACCAGTGCGGACGGTCAATCTCTGACGTATTAAAGTTCTCCGCAGCCAGATGAAGTTCAGCCGTAATCTCTCCCCATTTCTCAAACAAAGACGTACCCAGCTCCGGACTATCCAATTTGACTGAGCTTCCAGGTGCTTTATCAAATAAGCATACAAAAAAATAAGACCCTTCGACTTCAAACTCTTCAACCAGCTGACCATGTAATGATTGATGGACAAGAGAGACATTGATCCCCTGCTCATGAAGGTAGTTAATCCAGCGAAGCTCACTTTCAACTTGTGCTTTTGTCCGGTGAGTGGAATGGGTCAATCTTAAAACTTTACTTTCATCCCCCACCTTCACTTCATACACATAATTCTCAAAACCGTTCAGATTCTTCGCATCAGCAGCCGTTGCCCCATATCGCTGAGCAGCCTCTTCTAAAAGCGCCATTGAAAATAAACGTTCAACTTCCTTTTCCATTTAAAAGACCTCCATTTCAGGCTGCACTGGATACTGATCGTGCAGAAAATTTCTTTTTATAGTATACCGTCATCCCAATAATAACAGGCGTCAGCAAAATGGTAGGTAAAAACCATAACAAAAGGCTGACAGATTCAATATTTAACAGACGCGGTGCGCCAAACACAGTAAAAGCCGTAATCGTGGAGATCGAGCAGCCCAGCATCCCGCCAAGATGCTCATACCACCAGTGCATCCGCTCATCCGGTTTTCTCAGCCAGTAGTTCAACTGTACAAACGCCAATGCAATCCCGACGACAGGAAACCACGATAATAGGGACGAACCGATCATAAAGCCATAGATAGAAGTAGCTGCTGCAGATAAAAGAAGCGCAAAAGAAAAACCTAAGTCCACAGCATGACGATGTACGACCAATCTCTTTTTAAATTTGAGAACCCGCAATCCATACCAGGCTGTTGAGCTGCTCAGCACAGCAATAAATAATAGAAAAACAGAAAATGAGATCAATTCCGGTGAGCTCTCAGGATCCACTAACCTCGCAGCGCCCATATAGAAAGCACTTATAGCTACAATCCCCATTCCGGCTGTATAGACCCAGCCTGCGAGACGATGTACCTTCCCACCTTTACGCGTCACAACAGGAATCAGAAACGTAAACAGCGCAAAAAATCCACCGATGATATGTAAAACCTTCACTACATCAAACATGACTCACGCCGCCTTCCTGAAGCAAACCTGCAAATTTCTCAGGTTCATCCACACGAAAAGCAGCTGCATGAATGGTTTTTCTTTTCCCATAAAATAAAGTAACACTGACAGGCTCTTTAAAATAAAGAATATATTGCGGTGTCACAGCTTCAAAGTCCTGGCTGGCAAATAATATGATATCCTTTTCATCACCATCTGCTTTCTCAAAGCGGTCAATATTACTTAAAGATACGACCAACTGCTGCCTTAGCCCTTTAGCTGCATATAGTCTGCCCTTTTTGACTTCGATGGGGACAAGCCGTGTAATTTGTGTATCAGCGATAAAATAAATAATTGAATAAATATTTAATATCAGTAGAATCATTGAGATGATCGGCCATTTACCGTGAAGCCACCAGTGGATTCCGACTGTTTCGATGATAATGGCATGAATCAACATCATATTAATCGCCACTGCACTTGTTTTTTTATGTATCGTTACAACACCGGGATGAGAGGGCGATTTCTTTTTGAACGTCCTAAAAGCATAGTAAAACAGGATACATTCACTCACAAATACACGAATAATCGGAACGTCTTTTGCATGTTTGATGGTAGCAGGTAAAGCTGTATAAATAGCCGGTGCATGCAGCTCACGCATACTCCTTTTTATTAGCGGGATCTTCCGCAAAACGACTGCAAGCAGAGAAATTTCCACTAAAACCAGGACGCCCTCCAGTACCAGCCCTGTATATAAAACAGGTGCAATAAATAAGGCATGTTCCTTAGGAATTAAAACATTCGCTAAAATCAATCCGCCTGCCGCAAGGAGAAAAGCATGCTTTTTCGTTATTCTGAATGCAGCGTATGCCAACAATGGCATCACAATCATTAAATCAAACAGCGACCCGAGTACAACAAAGGAATCAAGTGAATAAGAAAACGCACTTTGAATACCGGGCTGATAAAGAAGAGCATTTGTCAGCAATAACGCCAGCAATAAACCTAACGCAACCTTTGAAAAAGCACTTTGTCTCAGTACCATTAATCCCACCCCTTTTACCATTATAATCTAATCCGAACATATCAATATGTATTTTGTGGTAATTATGTGTGAATTTTTTCATAACAGATTACTCTCCATGAAAACGCTTACTTTTCAACGTTCGCAAAACCATTGTCAAAATGTTATAATAATTTTATATAAGAGGAGGAAACATGATGATGGATCCCAAAGTGAAATATCTAATGCTCGTACTCCCAACATTTATATTAAGTATTATTCTGCTGTATATTCTGCCCGAAAGCCGGAGCTTATTAGCAATGTCTCCAGTCATCGGCGCATGGATCGTGTATTTTCTCTGGCAATACGCCAGTAAATCAAAAGATGATGAAGAACCGGTATAAATCATTTTATAATGGGGGTTATGAATTGGCTGCTTTATTCACACTTGCCGGAGATATAATGGCTGCAATTGCTGTTGCGTTTATGAAAATGAAGGATAAATGAAGAAACGCCGGAGTTGAACGGAACTCCGGCGTTTTTGATTAATTCATGGTTTGGACATAAACCGTGCCGGGAACATCCTACGCTTTCCGCGGCCGCGCGGTGAGCCAACTTGCGCTTCGCGCTACGTTGTCTCACCTGTCGCTTCTCTGCCGCAGGAGTCTTCGGGTGTCCCCGGCACTATTGATGTTAATTTCCACGATCGTCACTTCAAATGGAAAATAGGGTGAAAAAACAAGATGAAATCAAACAGACTCAGGCGTTTTTATTCCTTTAAGCTTTTGCGGTCTGATGCTTCCCGCAAGGATCATGGCAACGAGCAGAACGGTCCCGCTGACAATCCAGAAACCATAAGCATAACTCATGATCTCGGATGTGAGGACACGATCGTTCACTTCAAATCCTAAAAAGGTAATACCAATCCCTGCTCCGTCTACTGTTTTAAGCGTCTGCATAACCAGATATCCCTTTAAAGCCAGTAACCCCGACAAAATTCCCAACCAGATACTTGCCATTCCACGCTTCCTAACAGACATGCCGATTCCTCCTTTAACGCAGAATCTCACTTAGTGTGTCTTTTGCTTTGGAGCCATTTATTGTATACGTTCCGTTTCGTTCAGAACTTGTGAACCGTGTAAAGCGTCCGCTTTCTTCCCATAAATAAACACTTTCCTGATCGCCGTTTTCATATGTAAAGGTCACCTTTACGTCAGCGAATGTAGCCATTTCAGACTGTCTGCTTCGATGGTCTGCGTTATTTAAAATGGTCGTCAATTCTTCAATGTCCTGTTGATTTTCAAGTGGCAGCTCTTTCCCGTAAGACTGTTGATCCGCTTCCCAATACTGGATCACGGCTGTATCGCTATTTTCAAATGTGTTTGATGCCAAAATCATTCCTGCTAAACCAAAAAACAAGACGAAGGCAATGATGACTGGTTTTCTCATGCTGATAATAGACTCCTTCATTTGTACTCTTATCAGTATAGACGTTATCATTTAACAGAAGTTTCGGGACTATTGGGTTATTTTTGAAAATACCGGGAATAAAAAACGGATAAAGGAGCGATGAACATGAAACCAGTGATTAAAGCGTTTATTTTTGATGCCTACGGAACATTATTTGATGTTCATTCAGTTATGGAGGAATTAGAGCAGTATTTTCCTGAAAAAGGTCAAGCGATCAGCCAGACCTGGCGTAAAAAGCAGGTAGAGTATTTTTTCATGAGACAAATCATGGATCGCTACAAGCCCTTTGACCATGTTACGCGTGACTCGCTTATTTATGCCGTAAAAGAAAACGGGCAAAACATATCTGCAGAAGCACTTGAAAAGATGCTGAATGCATACCGTAAGCTTGCTCATTATGATGAAGTGTCAGATGTATTGAAGAGACTTCAGGATAAAGAACTGATCATCTTTTCAAACGGTTCAGACAACATGCTACGGCCATTAATCGATTATTCTGGACTCGGTCCGCTTTTTACAGATGTCATCAGTGCAGATGAAATCAAACAGTATAAGCCTTCACCTGCAGCTTATCTTCATGCTCTTCAAAAAGCCGGGGTCAAGCGTGAAGAGGTGCTATTCATGTCATCTAACGGATGGGATATTTCAGGTGCCAAAAGCTTCGGCTTCAACACAGCATGGATCAACCGTAATGGACTGCCTGTTGAAGAATTGCAGCTTGAGCCTGATGCTGAGTATAGAGATTTGAGCGGGATATTGAAGTGGGTTTAAATCATTTTCAAATAAACACAGCGACGTCAGGCTGAGTCTCTGTGTTTTTTATGTACGAGTCCCTGATTTTCTTAAAAGCTGACCCATCATAATGGTATAATCATCCTGTAAGTGAATCGATTATTAACCAGGGGGGCGTTCATAATGGGAAATAGTTTTTACAGCTTTAAAAACAAGGGGTACACGTTTAAATAATGAGGGTTGTTTAACGTTTCCCGACATTTGAAAGGGGAAAATGATGGATCGTCAAATTGTACAACTTACAGAGCTGAATGAGGATAACTGGTATGAATGCTGTCAATTAAACATTCATGAGGATCGAGAGGCGTTTATTGAATCCAATGCAATCTCCATTGCCCAGTCGAAATTCCAGCCATCTCTAAAGACTTACGCCATTTTAATCGAGGATGAAATAGCAGGGTTTGTCATGTTTAATTCCGAAAAAGAAAAGCTTGATGGGCATTGGATCTACAGAATCATGATCGATAAGAAATATCAGGCCAGGGGTGCAGGAAAAGCTGCAACGGAATTAATGATTGACGAAATGCTTAAGCTCCCGGATGTCACAAAAATCATCGCAGGTTATCATCCGGAAAATAAAGGCGCACATCACTTATATGCCAGCCTGGGATTTATCGATCATGGCGATCGGTTTGGACGGGAAATGGCTGTCATTAAAGATATAAATAAACATGTATAAACGATTCTATTGATAAATCTGAGAGCCCGGATAATCATTCGGGCTCTTTTTATACCATTACAGATGCCGGATTCAATCGTATTGATCCAGTGCTTTTTGATAGAGCATTTTCAGCTTTGTTTCCAATGACTTTGGTTCCTCAACCTTGACATGAGGACCATAACTCAGGAGACCTGTTGCCGTAAAATCCAGTTCCTCCAGCGGCACCCCACCTTCCCATCGGCGATCCTTCACATCCTGATAGAAAGGATCTGCTTTCGCTCTTCTCTCACCTTCATCAGTAAAAGATAATACAACCTTCACCTCTTCACGGTTTTCAGGAAAAGCAAGCCAATCGATCAAAGTCGGCAAATCATCTTTTTGATTCTCTCCCCATTCTGCACTGATAATGCGATCTACTCTGAATAGCAAAACTTTTTCCCGGTAAAAAGCAGGCATATACCAGGACTGGTCGAAATATAAACCAATAGGAAAAACTGAACGTTTTGAGATTCCTTTTGCTGATTCATAGGTCAACTTCAGTTCTCGCTGTTCAAGGGCTGCTTCCAAAATCACTGTCGTCCATTTGCTTTCCCTGTTTACCGAGGACGCTTTAAACACGACCTTTTTCTCAACTCTTCTAATCTTCTCACGTGTCGATGCGGGAAGCTCAGTGAAATAATTTTCTGCTAAAAAAGAACGGATCTGACCAAACGGAAGGTCCGGTATTTGCTGAAAAGTATTCATGATCAGGTATAAACCGAGCGCCTCGTTTTCATTAAGTTGCAAAGGGGGCATAATCCGGTTTGGTAAAACACGATAACCACCATACCTGCCAGGCTCCGAATACAGTGGATAACCAAGTTCCTGCAGTTTATCAAGATCACGCTGAATCGTTCTGACAGATACATCAAATCTCTCTGCCAACTCACGGGCTGTAAAGGAACGGCCTGGATCCAGCATTCTCATCATAGTCAATTGACGTTCATTCATTTCATTCAACTCCATTCAATTACGACACATTTTGTCATAATTGAAGTATAAACTAAAATCAAAAGGAGTGATCAATCATGCATAAAAACAAATTATATATCGCGATAAGTCTGGATGGAATGATTGCAAAGGAGGATGATTCACTGGAATGGCTTGAAGCAGCAGAAGGTCTTGGTGACAATGGATATCAGGCGTTTTATGACAGTATTTCATCCGTTGTGATGGGCAATCGCACCTACCGGAAAGTAATGGAGATGACAGATGATTTCCCTTATCCTGACCGTCCTTCTTATGTGCTTTCCCGAACACAACAAGAGGATCCGAATGTCACCTTTACATCAGGGTCATTGAAGACATTACTGCCGGAATTACAGAAAAAACACAACGGCGATGTCTGGATTGTCGGCGGCGGAGAACTCGTTAAGCACTGTCTTGAACATCAATTAATTGACGAATTTCAGATCGCCATCATTCCTGTTGTGTTAGGAAGCGGGATTCCCCTTTTTCCAAAAGGAACAGCCTTTACAGAACTGAAGCTGACTAAAGTTGAGCAGTTTAATCAGATTACGATGCTTCACTACATGAAAAAATGAGGTGATGATGTGCCGGTAACTATACTGACTAGAGGAAAAGCGTTTTTGTTGGATTATTTATTGATTCTATTTTATTTGGTACTCATCTTCTGTTTGTACCTTGTTTTCCCTATGCAGATCGAAGCATTATTCAGCGGAGGGCCGTGGCGTAATCAGCTGGCCGGTTTTCTGATCGTCACTTTGCCCGTATCACTATACTTCGCTGTCTCTGACTCCCGTCTTGTCGGGCAGACATTCGGAAAGAGAAAAACAAACATTCAAGCGGTTGACCATCATGGCCAACCGCTCACTTTTCTGCACTCATTTATAAGGGTCCTCTTGAAATTCCTGCCGTGGGAGCTTTCGCATTTCCTCGTTTACCGCCTGGTGTTACTTGGTGATTCACCAATGCCCGTTTCTTATACTATCCTTGGCATCACCATTTATGGACTCATGTTTACTTATATCCTAACAGCCTTATTTACTTCAAAAAAGCAGACATTATATGATCTTTTGACGCGGTCAAGAGTTGTCAGGAAATGAATGGTCGAGCGCTTGAAAAGCTCTCTCCAAAAATCCGGTCGTTTCTGCAGAGATTGGGTAAAGCCCCATTTGAGAGGAACGCTCTTCAGATTTTCTCACTTCCCAGAATTTCTCTGCCAGAGCTTCGTTATCACCAAATGTTTCTGTTGATAAAGACTCCACTTCCTCGGCAAGAAGAATGCCAAGCGAAGATTCAGGTTTAACTCCAGCTTCTATGTATAAATTAATCCTTTTGACCATGTGAATCCACTTTTTTGTCAGTGGATCCCCGTTTTCCAATTTGGGAAGAGTATGCTCAAGAATTTCTGATTCCTCAGGCGTAAAATAATCTTCCCATTTCCGATCTTCATTTTCCTGTTTGACTAGCGTCAAAAGTTTTTGCCACTCTACAGTCCCAGTCAGCTCGTAATCGTGAAGAAGCGATTGAGTGTGACGAATCTTATTATTCATTACTTCATTTTCTTCTCTTAACATCGACATGTGAGCCGCCAGAATGGATTGAATAGACTTTTCCTGCAGGATTGTTTTTAACTGATCTAACGGCAGCCCCATTCTTTTCAACAATAATATTTTTTGCAATTCAATCAAAACCTTATCGTCATAAAGTCTTCTCCCCCCTTGATCTGTAGATGTCGGCTTAACCAGTCCGATCTGATCGTAATAGCGAAGTGTTCGGACAGTCAGATCAAACAGTTTGGAAACTTCTCCTGTCGTTTTCATCTTTTTCCCCTATCCTTGAAATTATTTCTTGCAGGTGACGTAACGTCATCTTCTATAGTGAAGGTATCTTAACTTTGGAGGTACATTCATGGAACAGAAAATGACGGCTTCATCCTTTACCTATGCTCTCATACTGGCACTGATCTTCATCCCGTTCTTTGTTGATACATACGCAGCAGACACATTGAGAAAGTTCGTTGACCACGATCTGTCTCACGGGCTGTTAATGGGATTGATTCTTACCTGCTTAATCATCTTTTTTCTAATCTTTGGTGTTATAAAAAAACAATCTCTTCAATGGGCCAGCCTCGGCTTGAAGAAAATGCACACAAGCCAATGGTTGTTCGTTTTTAAATGGACACTGATTAATATTTTCTTAGGAATCCTTTACGTGGTTCTATTGGAGCTAACAGGAATCGGAAGCTCAAACACGAAAACAGAGAGCCTTCAAAACGAAGGAATCATGATGTTTGTGCTGGCTTTTCTATCAGCCGCGGTCCTCTCTCCCATTTATGAGGAGCTCTTTTACAGAGGATTTATTTATACCTGGCTAAGGCAGCGGCTGACACTTTATCCGTCACTGATCATCAGTGCAGCTATTTTCACGCTGGTCCATATCCCTACCTATAACACGCTTCCGATCAACTTTATCAGCGGAATCATCTTTGCATGGGTTTACGAACGCACCGGGTCCATTATCAGCAGTATGATTGTTCACGCCAGCTTTAACGGTTTGGCTGTTATCTTAACATTCTTACTTGGATAGTCTGTAAGACTCTAATTTTTCTCCATCATCACATTCCTCTTGCCTGAGTAAAATGCGGCTTTGTTTTCACTGGAGACTCCCAGCATCTCAGCAAGTGTAACAGCGAATTCAGCGTAGGCATGTCCCTGCGCGGTCAGGAGGTTCCCCGTTTGAACAACCGGTTCATATACAAAGCCGGTTTCCTCAAAGCTTTCAAGGAAATCCCGCTGTTTTCTTGATAAAGTAACGGTGTAGGTCTGTCCTTTTAATACGCCGGCCTTTGCCGGGATATAAACACCGCTGCAAATGGCGGCGACAATTTTATTATTTGTGTAAAGATCAGCCGTGAGGTCATAGATTGACTGCATATCCACAACAGGTTTTAGATCGCCACCAGGAATGATGATCCCCTCATACTCCCTGTGAGCGACTTCATTTAAGCTTAAATCCGGTATCGTGACAAGACCTGCTTCTGACCGGATAGGTAAACGGTCAGAAGCAACGGTTACGACCTCCACCTCATTCCGGATCATAGAAATCGCAACAGTCACTTCAAATTCACAATACCCTTCAAATAAAAACAGCAGCATTTTCCTCATATTTGTCCCCATTCCCTCTAAATAGATGATTTAATATTAACAGATACATCCATCTTTGGATTCGTTTATCTTTATACAATGAGTGTTGTGATAGAATATCTACGTAACGGAGGTGTTTTTGTGAAGTATTCAACTTTAATCTTCAGCATAACTGCCGCGATGCACTTTGTTTTTCTCATTAATCATACATTCTTTGATAATGAGTACATAGGTTTGGTTCTCTGGATCAATTCAACACTATTTTTCTTTGCGATGATCGCTTTTGTAAATAGTAGATACGAGCATAGGAAAGGAGCTCAACAACATGAAGCTTAAAATGCTGACTATCTTCGTCACTGACTTTGAAAGGGCCATCTCATTTTACCGGGATCTGCTGGATTGGAAGCTGCTTGAACAAGATGACTATCACCTCGCCTTCAATGCTTTCGGAACAGAGGTTCACTGCTATCTGGCAGAAAAAAATACTTCACCCGGAGATTATTCAAATGAGGCGCGCACTGTGTTTGTTTTTGAAGTTAACGACATTGACCAAAAGATGCACGAAATGCTTGAGAAAGACATCACCTTTTTACATACAAAGCCAAACCAAAACAGCTTTAGTAAGTATGCCGCTTTTGTAGACCCCTTTGGCAATGTGCATGAGATATGCGAAATGCTAAAAACCCCCTGATTATTTAAATCAGGGGGTTTTAGCGTGTTTAACTTGTAACATACCCAAGAATTCTTTTAAAGACGGTTTGTGACAACTAATAAAGTCATCATACAACCCCATCTTTAAACCAATTCATCCGTCTTCTTTTCAGCACGTCTTGCCAGTCCAAAGTAGGCTCCGAGCGCCAACAGGCTGGCTGTTAAAATAATCAGCCCCATCGGCACAGCCGTGTCCTCTCCAGCAATCCCGACAAGTGGTGCAGTCAGTGAACCCAGCACGAGCGGCAGCATTCCGAGAAATGCAGATGCACTTCCTGCAATGTGCCCCTGCGTTTGCATCGCAAGGGAGAATGAAGCGGTAGCCACCATCCCGATTGACATGACGAAGAAAAATAGCGGAATGGCAATCGCGATAAACGGACCATTTACAAGAACCGCAACAGTCAGAACAGCACCTGCAGTCACCGCCTGACTTAAGCCATAGAGCAGGAACTGACGTTCAGATACCTTATGTGACAGACGTCCGACTGACTGTGTTCCGATAATCAGACCGATTCCGTTTAATCCGAATAAATAGCTGAATACCTGCGGCGATACGCCGTAAATATTCTGATACACAAAAGGTGTTCCTGACACATAAGCGAATACACCTGCGATCATAAATCCTTGAGCCAAGGCGTAGCCAAGGAACTGTCGATCCGCCACAAGAGACTGAAAGTTTTTCAGCGTCTGTCCGATATTACTCGGAACGCGTCGCTCTTCCGGCAGCGTTTCTTCCAGCCTTGAAGTAATTAAAAAGAATAACAGTATGCCGATGATACTTAAAACGACAAAAATACCGTTCCAGTTTGTAAATAACAGCACCGTACTTCCTGCAATTGGTGCAAGGATCGGCGCCAGATTACTGACCAGCATCAGCAATGCAAAAAACTTGGTCAGTTCCCTGCCGCTGTAAGAGTCACGAACAATCGCCCGCGAAATGACAATCCCGGCTGACGCAGCAAATCCCTGGAGAAAACGGGCGCCAATAAGGAAATAAATATTGGGTGAAAACGCAATCGCAAAAGAAGCAATTGCATAAGCAATCAGGGCAATGACTAAGGGACGCTTCCTTCCATGTACATCACTCATTGGCCCCATGATCAGCTGTCCAATTCCGAGTCCAAGCAGACAGGCTGTCAGACTGAGTTGAACTGAGGAAGCAGAGGTACCAAGTTCAGATGCAATCGTTGGAAAGGAAGGAAGGTACATATCAATCGTTAACGGACCCATCGCACCCAGCGAGCCCAGAAGCAGCGCAAGGCGGGTCCTTTTTGAACCGGTAAGGGTGTTCATATTCATCCTGCCTTTCAATCATTCGATTCACGAAGCACGGAGTCTATTATACACCTCTTACGTAAACTTACCTATACAACTGCTTTAAGGGATTGTTTATTATTTGTCTGAAATTCTATTGTTCATTTCCTTACCGAAACCACACCATCACTGAATCGCATACCGGCTCGTAACCGATGTCCATATAAATTTTATTAGATGTCGGGTTAGCCATGTCTGTATAGAGTGTTAGTGTATCGTATTGCTTTAGCGCTTTTTTAGAGAGCTCCGCCACACAGTTGGAGGCATAGCCACGACCTCTGAGCTCAGGTGGCGTGTAGACAAATGCAATGTTTGCATTGTGAACAGTTGGTCTTGAGATCACCGCAACGGAAACCAGCTTTTCATGATCCCGCCAGCCGTATAGACGTCCCTCATTAATCATGCGTAAAGCAGCCATTTGTATTTCCTCCGGTGTTGTGGGCTCAGGAACATGGCTCTGAAAATCAGTTAAATAATCAACAACGAGCTCCGAATCCGCCATTTCCACCTGCTCAAGCTCTCCAGATACACTTTTCGGATCCACAACATCAGTCAGCTTATAAATACGCTGATCCATTTTCATGTCATACGCAGTTCCTCTATCTTTTATGTAGTCAGCAATCGTCAGGACCGTTTCTTTTTCACCGACTAGACCCGGCACCTGTTGGTCAGATAGCCAATCAGCGACTTGATTTAAGTCATTTTGGTCAAGACCTGTGTGCAGAGAGAGGATCGCCTGTGAAGGAATCGTCTGCAGCATAAACATGACCGGTTCCCCATCCTTCTCAACCTTCGCCATGAGATACGGCTTTGATTCCATCTTAAGTGCCATCGTCAGTCCGAGAATCAGATTATTTTCGGCTTCCTGCTTTAAAAGAAATGGCACAGCCTCCCCTTTAAAAGATTCAATATCATGAAACGTTTGAATGCTGATCATCTTTTTTCCTCCAATCGTAATGAATGATTTCCTTCACAAACTTTTTACACTGGTAAGCCCTGTAGATTTTGCTAAAGTAACCGGATCTTCTATTATTTAAAATAGATTCAGCTTCTTTCAGCAAACGCACCCATTGAACATCCGAACGGTCTTTCATCCAAATTAACGCACCTCTTTTTGACACAATCTCTCCTGTCTCAAATGTATAACCGATTCGCGAGACGGTCGCCATCGCAAATGCGAAATCACCGTCACGAATAAAAGAGAAAATCGTTTTACTCTTACCCGCCCAGTAATGATCCAGATTATACAAGAGGGTCCTTTCTACATCCTCCCTGCTTACCTTGATTGGCTGAGGCTGACCATAAATGCAAATTGACTGATTAGCCATCATCCACCATGTAATGGCATTGATGTCCCAATACCCCTCCTTCACTTTTCCATTATGAACATAAGGATAAGGAGCGAGCTCGTGATTCATTTTTCCAAGATCATCTTTATGTATAAACATGCCGTCAAGCTGCTTCCCATGTTTCATATTCAGGAACGGACTCAGCACATGGCGTACCTGATCCACAGTTATATGATTACTTATCACAAAAACAACATCAATGTCACTGCTGTCCTTAACATAGCTGCCAGTGGCTATAGAACCATATAAATAAACCGATTCAATGTACTCCGGCAGCTCAAATGCTATTTGAGTCAGCAGCTGATCCAGATACCCCTTTAATTCCTCCGGTAAATTCACCATCTTTGCTCCCCAAAAAAAATTTTGATTCTTAAGTGTTTTATTGTAAAATAATAACACAACATGTAATATGATGACTACTTTACGGGGGAGATTCTCAGTCCCGAAAGCCGATTTAGTTCACCTTTCGCATTGATAATCTTAAAAAGTGTCAGTATAATAGTTCAGCAGTGACCAGGCTTACGCTTCGGAACTGAGTGATAAGAAAGGGATGCGCACCATGAAAATCAACCGTAAATTGATTCTGATACAGGCGGCACTTGTTGTGGCAGGCGTCCTTGGCTATACCTATATCCTGAATGAAACACCAAAACCTAGAATATTTGCGATTTCATTTTTGTTTTTCTTCTGGCTGGCCACGGACGTTGCACGCGCCTACATCCAAAAAACCGGAGCCTCAACATTTATGCAATGGGTGGGCTATGCAAGCTTCCTGATTACCTCAACCATTGGATTAAGTATTATTTATATGTCTTCATAAGACAGACATGAAAGTGGCTGCTGAGTTATTCAGCAGCCGCTTTTTCTGTCCAGACGCGTGAAAAAGCCCAGCTATTGTTTTCATAACAGAGTTTATATACGTCGGGATTTGATAATGCTCTCCATTCATCAAAACCGGTTTCAGGATTTATATTCTTCAGGATGAGCGCAAGCAGGTTACCATGCGTGACCAAAACGGTTGTACCGCTTATTCCGGCCTCTTCCTCTATCACTTCCCAGCCACGTTTCGCCGCCTCTGAAGCTGACTCTCCACCAGTCATCTTGAGCTCAGGATCTGCAAAAGACGCTTTCAGCCGATCCATCCAGTCTGGTAAATCCCCGCTGCTCAGCACTCTTTCTGACAGCCTCTCATCCTCTTTAACAATTAACTTTTTCAGTTTCGCGATTGGCATTGCCGTTTCTACTGCTCTGACAAACGGACTGGAAATGAGCATATGCAGGTCAATTTTTTCAAAAAAAGCAGCCAAACGTTCGGCCTGTAAGTGTCCTCGCTTTGTTAAATCAGCTTCCGGTTCCTGTCCCTCTGCTTCGCAATGTCTGACTAAATAAAGCTCTTTCATGAATAAGTACCCCTCAACTCACTTTATTTTTCATAGCACATGACATTCACCCACCCGCTCAGAATACCTGTGCGTATGATATAGAGAATTCCATTCGAGGAGGATGATTTATGAATCAGCATGATTCGTTTTACAGCTATCCCGTTGATTATTCCCGCTCATTCGATCAAGACGCTATTAGACGCCCTTACTACAACCGGCCACCTTATTGGCGTCCATATTACCGACCTCGTCCGTACTGGGGCGTTCCATTCCTTGGAGGACTTGCAGGCGGACTGTTGGCCACGACTTTGTTCCCTCCTTATGGATATGGATACGGGTACGGCGGATACCCATACTGGTAAATCAAAAACAACGGAAACCCCCTTTTTGGAGGTTTCCGTTTTCCTGCTAACGATTCACATTTACTTTAAATGATCGCTGCGGGTTGAATTCAAATTCAATCCCACGATATGTAAATACGGGAATAAAACCTGTTCGCTCAGCTGTTTTAACAGATGGCAGATTCTCGACCTGGCAGTCCCAATACGGCATCATTTTTTCAGCGATGCATTCTTCAACAAAAGCGGTTGCCGCCGCTGTGGCGAGCCCCTTTTGTTCAAACGTCATAAATGTTTCGATTTCAATTGCGTGTATATTTCCCGCACGGTATCCTGTCATACATACGGAGGCAACCTGTTGTCCCTTCATCACACAAAACCCGATTCCTTTTTCAAAAAAGCTCTCTTTTGAAGACCAGAATTCTTTGATTTTATTATGAATCAGCCGTCTGCTTGTATAGTCTGCAACGTGAATCGCTTCCTGCATGTATTTCACTTCATAGCCGGGTGGAAGCAATGCTTTTTTCGGTTTTTTCTTTTTATTGTAAATGTAAACAGCCTGTTCCCACGTCTCACTTTTACGCTCCGAAAAGATCTCATCAAGCACGTCATTCCAGCCGGGATGATAGGAAAGAATTTCTGCGATTCCAATGCCCTGGGCCAGCGCATCCGGTCCTGCGACCAGATCCATGAAATCCTTCAGTTTTCTATTAAACATCTCATTTTTTTCGTCCCCTATGACATAAAAACCATCAAGGTTTCCCAACCAAACCACCGCGGAAGAAGGGGAATCCAGTTGATCAACAAACACTCTTCCTTCATTTATGCCCTCTATGACCGCGCGTACTTCAACAGACCCCTGCTTTCGAAGCAGCGGCTCACAAAGTTCGAATTGATGCTTAGCCAGCTCCTTCACATCTTCCCCTCCCTTATTCCTTTTCACCATCGTACCATATTACAACAATTAAAGGATTTTTTTCATTCGCGCAGAATATTGCATATTAAAAGGAGTGATTCTCTAATGAGTGAAAAAGTTCAAAGGGAATTTTTATTTGTTGGCGTCATGCATGAAGATACTTATGATTCACTTGCAGAAAAAGTACCTTTGAACGCACAAAATTTCATGAGCAGACTGGATGAAATCCCTGCAAAAATGACAGCTGAAGCTGCATTTTTCGAACCTGCTGAAGAGGGAAAGGAAAAGGGTACATATTTTGTTGGCGTTCTCGTAGAAGATAAGCCGGAAAAATTGCCGGATGATATGGAGTTTCTGACTGTAAACGGGCTCTACGGTAAAACAGCTGGACCCATCACGTCCATCTCAAGCCTTCACCAGGAGCTGGCACAATGGCTGAAATCCCGGGAACTGAGCCGGGATGATGACTGGATCATCGAATGTTATCACCCCGCTGGAGATGACGAGATAGTTGAAATTTATTTGCCGGTGAAAGATTAGATATCTGTTCATGTTTGTTCGCATATTCTTATGTAAAGAAGGGTAAAGTCTGAACATCATGAGTTAGAAAGGAGTTCGGCTTTATGGAACTTATTTTATATTTAATCGTCGGTGGATTAATCGGCTGGCTTGCAGGGCTGATTTTAGGAAAAGACGTGCCGATGGGCTGTATTGGCAATATTGTAGCAGGAATTGTCGGGGCCTGGATTGCAGGGGAACTTCTTGGGTCATTTAGTGATTTTGGACCTTCTCTTGCAGGCATTCATGTTATTCCCGCGTTAATTGGTGCTGTTATCTTTGTTTTCATCCTGAGCATCATTTTGAAGGCTGCCAAGAAGAAATAATGTTTTAAGTAACGTGTCCGCTTATGGCGGATGCGTTTTCTTTTGCCTAGTTAGTAAGGTCTTAAGTCCCTATCCTCCGAAACAACGTCCGAATCTTGTGAACCTCTCTTACTATCTTACGAACCATCAGCAAAATCCTGCGAACCTATGCTAACATCTTGTGAACCGCACGCATCATTCTGCGAACCACAAACTCCATCTTCTCAAAAAAACACGCCTGATCACTCAGGCGCATTTTTTCCGAAATCCATTAGAAGCGTTCGCGCTCATCCTGAATTTCTTTCTTTGCTGCTTTGACACTTTCTTTACGGTGTTCATTTTTGACTTTGATCTGGTCAGCCTGCTGTTTTGTATCAGCATGCTCGAGGGCGAATTCAGCATCGCGGGCGTTATCAATCGTATTTTGCACCATTTCCTCCATACGGTTCACTTTCGCTCGCTGCTGCTTACTTCTGCATTTTTCATGGTTGGTCATGATAGTTCCCCCTTGTCCAATGAACGGACCGTATTGAGTGCTGAGAACAGCTCTCCCCATTACCATGCGCTAAAAACAGCTGCCTTATGTCAGGCATTTTTCACCAGCTGGATACCTTCAATTCTCATCAGCACTCTTTTCAAATCCAGCCCCGAACTGAACCCGCCAATCGAACCATCCTTAGCAATCACTCTGTGACACGGGATCGTAATAAGTACAGGATTTGCTCCAACCGCTCCGCCTACTGCACGGACTGCCTTTGGTCTCCCGATCACTTCAGCAATATCAGCATAACTTCTTGTTTCACCAAATGGAATGTCCCGCAACGCTTGCCAGACCTCCTCCTGAAACGGTGTTCCTTTCACATCCACTTTCATATTAAACGTTTGTTTAACACCATCGAAGTAATCCGTCAGTTCTTCAATATAGGGTCCTGTCTTTACTGAATTATGCTCCAGATGTGCCTCTTTATAGGTTTTCATCACCCATGCCTCCAGTCCCTCAAACCCTTCCGATTGAGTCCCGAAATAACAAACCCCTTTTGAAGAGACAGCAATATAATAACTTCGGTCTTTTATGTCAAACTGATTCCAGTAAATCGTCATGATAATCCCTCCACATTGAGTTTGGTAGGTATAGTTTACATGATTTTAATTTAGTTTCTAAATAGACCCGCTGAGATTGATGGAATTAATTTTTGAAACGATTGAATCCACATGCTGAATGAAGGAATCGTAAGCTGCAATGAAGGGAATATGAGTCCAGCGAGTGCTTGTGATTGAATTATTTTTCAGAAAGAGGGGATTAAATTCCAGAAAGAAGGAATAAATTTCTCAAAAGACCGAATAAGCCCCCGCAGTGATGGAATCCCGCGAAACCTCTCCCCTTCCCACTTCCACAACCGATCCGCGTCCAATTCAACTCAAACAAAAAGCCAAGGCAACTCACCACGAGTTAAGCCTCAGCCCTCCTTTACTTTGCAATCATCACAATCCCATTACCTGCCGGATCCTTCACATGATATCCATTCTCTTTTTCAACAGCACCCGTTTTCTCTGCGGCTGTAAGAAGCTGCTTTGAATCCGGAAAAACCAGCGTGTAATGAACCAGACCCGCAGATTGCTCACCAGGAGCAGGGATTCCGGTTCCATTCCATGTATTTACCGCAATATGATGATGATATTTTTCAGTTGAAAGGAACAGTGCCTGGTGCCCATACCGGGATACGGGTTCGAACCCCAGAAGTTGAGTATAAAATTCTTCCGCATCTGAGATGGATGATACGTGGAGATGAATATGACCCATTTTTGTTCCCGCAGGCAAGCCGTCCCACTTTTTATGTTGCACCTGAAGCACTGATTCAAAATCCAGCGGATCTACTGTCATATGAACCTGATCACGATTCCAGCTCCATTCTTCAGGCTCGCGATCCCTGTAGACCTCAATGCCATTTCCATCAGGATCTGAAAAATACAACGCTTCGCTGACCAGATGATCTGAAGCACCAAGCCGTATGTGATGGTCCGCAAGATGTTCAATGATTGATGCGAGATCAGCTCTCGTTGGAAGTAATATTGCGAAATGATACAATCCTGTTTTTCCGGATTGTTTTGGCAGCACACCCTCAGGCTGAATTAATGTAACCAGCGGTGTCTCTCCATCTGCTGTTAATGTTACCTCCGTATGATGCTGATTAAGAATATGAAATCCGATTACGTTTTGATAGAAAGCCAGTGATTCCTCCAGATTTGTTACGCGCAAAACAACTTCTCCCACATATACAGCCGGTCGATCATGAAACACCATGACGAACCCTCCCTTTAGTTACTTTATGTAACTAATTATATTTTAGTAACAAAAAGAAAGCAAGCAGATTTACTGCTTGCCCGGGATTACGGTGACCTGATTTCGTCCATTTTGTTTTGAATAGTATAATGCCTGATCTGCGCGTAAAAAGAGGTCTTTACGCTGATCACCTTCCTGATATCCTGTCAATCCAATACTAATCGTAACAGGTGTATGGGACCACATATGCGTTTCCACATTCGCCCGTATTCTTTCTGCTACTTTGTGTGCTTTTTCAGGTCCGACATTTGCGAGCAGAATAACAAACTCCTCTCCGCCAAGACGCGCGAGTACGTCACCTTCACGGATTTCCTGCTCAAGTTTCCAGGAGAGCTCCTGCAATACCTGATCACCGACGGGATGCCCAAACTGATCATTGACTCTTTTAAAATGATCAATATCCAAAATAACGAAAGTGAATTCAAATTTTTTTGTATCCGCCCATTGAATAAATGATTGAACGGCGTCTTCAAAAAAGCGTCTGTTTTTCAAATTTGTTAAAGGATCAATCATGGCCAGGTTTTCGAGTCTTGCGTTAGCCGCCGTGATTTCTTCCCGCTTCCCCTCAAGTTCATTAATGAGATTTTGAAGCTCTGTATATGCCTGATCTGTATTTTCCAGTACTTTTTCTACATTGCGCTTTGAGCGGATCAGTTCATTTTCAAAATCGTCACGGGTTTTCATTTTGACAAGGACACACTCAATCTGCCCGTCACGCTGCTGTGCATTGATCAGTACAGGCAACGGCTCACCCTGAGTTTTCAGCGTAAGATACATTTCATCCACTCTTCCCTGAGAAGACAGTACCGGCATGAAGTAGGTCTGAAAATAGAGACGGGAAGGCAGTGTCAACAGTGAACTCATGTGCTTTTGAGCAAGATCGTCAGTTGCTTGTCCTGTATATTCCCCCAGCATTTTATTCCCTTCTATGATCCTTCCGTCCAATTCGAGGACCGCAAAGGCACATGGTGCATGATACAGCTGACTATCCATGCAATCCCCTCCCGGCTTATATCATTGTTTGATGAATATATTTTACCACTTCTTCAGGGTGACTGATATGCGGATTATGACCGGTCGCCTTTAAAATAACGAGTCTGCTGTCCTGGAACTGCTGGTCAAGAAACACCGCAACTTCATGAGGAACAATCGTGTCATCACTCGGCTGGAGAATGGTGACAGGAAGTGTTACATCTTTCAACCAGTCCCTTACATCTATCAAAAACGTAGCTTCTGCAAATTGTCGCGCAATCTTTTGATCATTAGACAATAGCTGCAGTTCAAAGTTTTCCGCAAGATAAGGGCGATCCGTATTTTTCGATGCAACCGGCGCTAAATACTTCGCCCATTCCTTAAAGTTTTTTTCCATCATATCAAGCAGGCCTGAAATTTCATCCTTCGTAAAACCGCCATGATAGCCCGGTTCATTTAAATAACGTGGGGACGGAGCAATCATGATCAACTGTTTAAAAAGTTCCGGTCTTTTAAGTGAAGCAAGCGCACTGACCATCCCGCTGACAGAATGACCCACAACAATAACATCTGACAGATTCAGCGCATCACACACTTCGATCAGATCATCTGCATACCCATCCACCGTGCGATACCGTTCTTCGGAATACGCCGTTTTATCTGACCGTCCAGAGCCGACATAATCAAACAGCACAACCTTATAGTCGTTTTCAAATACGGGACTGACCTGACTCCATGCCTCTTGACTGCTGCCAAAACCATGTGCAAATACAAGAGACTGCGTCCCTTTTCCTTTAACCGTTACATGATTTCTTGAAAGAACATTCATTTGAAACTCCCTTTCTTTCTGCCTATCTATCTCTTTCTTCTACTATTAAGGATTCACTTGTCTTTTTCCTGCTTTTATGATGAGAAAATGAGGATTTTTTGTTAAATATTCGTACCGGTCAGCCGTTATTTGCTCCATTTCTTTTATCGGCAGCGGCTCAATCAGGTTTTTCAGATCAAAATACTGAAGCGTCTGTTGAACAATTTCCTGCAGAGACCTTCTATAAAAGGATACTTCGACCGTTTTTCCACCCTTGGTCCATACATCATGTAGGAGTTTCTTTTCAAAATAATTCTCTTCTTTCATTTGGATGAAGTCCATAAAAGGATGGTGGGTTGAATATAAAAAGATCCCGCCAGGCTTTAGGATTCTCTCTACTTCACTCATTATATCGTTCCAATCTTTAAGATAATGAAGTGTCAGCGAACTGACCACAACATCAAAAGAATTGTCTTCAAAAGGTAACGGCTGTGAAAGATCATGTTGAAAAAAAGAAGCACGCTCTTTTAAACGATATTTTGCCGCCTTAATCATTTTACTGCTGATATCAATACCTGTTACAGACGCGCCTCTATTGACAAGCTGCTCAGCATACCATCCCGCAGAACAGCCAGCATCAAGCACGTTAAGCCCTTCTAAATCATCCGGAAGCTCCTTCATCATGGCTGGTCTTTCATAATGGGTGTTAAAAGGACTTGCATGGTCCATTTCCTGATCATAAGCCTTTGCAAGCTGGTCAAAAGATTCTTCTGGCGTATTTGTCATGTAAATCACCTCGATTAACATTTACATCCATTATATCTGAAAACAAATTTATCTATAAAGAATACTTTCGACCCCCAAAATATTTTCCACCTGTTCGAATCATGTAGAAACAAATCGGCCGGTTTGTCACAAACATATAACAATATTGTAATATTTAAAATTTTCTATATTTGTTATTATGTTCTATATACTATACATACAGGAGGTACTACATGAAATTTAAAAAAGCTTTATTTACTACATCCATTGCCGGTGCTTTAGCATTTGGCGCAATCTCTCCTACACTTGCTCACGATGCCATTGACGGCAGTGGGGCAGTGAAAGGAGAACGCGGCGTTTTCTCAAATGATGAAATTCAAAACCTGAGCGATGCCTACTTAAGTGGATCCAAGAACGTTTCTTCTTTGACTGAAGCCGCAGCAGTACAAATAAAAGAGCTTAACGGCGTACAAAACAATACTGCTGATGTTTATGCTCACAAAGGCTACGCATACCTCGGAACACATACAGCTAATGGCGGAAATGGCGGCGTACGCGTTTTTGATCTTAAGGACCCGAATAACCCTGAAGAAGTTGCTGTATTCGGTCACGATGATGTGCCGGGAACATGGCAGGAAAAAGTCATTGTAAAGAGTGTAAACACACCTGAATTTAAAGGAGATCTTGCCGTTGTCAGTGTGCAGCAGCGTAACCGCAACCGTGAAGACACATCAGGCGGCTTCCTGCTTTATGATGTAACGGATCCTACTAATCCTGAAAAACTCGGGTTCTGGGAAGTTTATGACCGCACTGCAGGTACTCACGAACTTTACCTTTCTGCGAAAAACGGAAAAGCTTACGTTTACACTGCAAATCCATACGCTGATTACTACAGCCACGGCGAACAGCGTGACTTCCAGATCGTTGATGTTACAGACCCTAAAAACCCTGAAACAGTATGGCAGTTCGATCCAAGAACCCTTCCTGAAGTATCCGAGGACTTTGATGGATACAACTGGGCTTCTCCGGACGGCAAAACACGGCCTGTATTCAACCATTCTGTCGTAACAGATGATAACGGCGATTACGCGTTTGTTTCTATGTGGGACCTTGGCACAATCATCTTTGACGTAAAAGATCCTGAAAACCCGAAATACCTTGGCCGCACTGACTTTGCATCTGAACAGCAGGGTTCTGCCCACTCAGCAACACTTGCCAAAGGCGGTAACATTCTGATTGAGACACGCGAAGTGTATAACCCGACGAAACCGGGCTATGAAGAGTCATACGGCTATACGCGAATTTTTGATATCAAAGATAAAACAAATCCAAAACTGTTAAGCGAATTTAAAACCGACCTGACAGACAATGTTGAAGACGGCGTAACATTCGGAAATACTGTTCATGATCCAAAAGTTCACGGTAACACCCTTTACCTGAGCCACTATGCAGGCGGTGTCTACATGGTTGACATCTCAAACCCTGCAGAACCTAAACAAATCGGTCAGTATAAACCTGACCAGGCAGACGTATGGGGCGTCTTCGTTGACCGCAACTACGTACTTGCCTCTGATATGGGCCAGGGACTTAAGGTATTGACGCGTGGAAAAGGCGGAGCACCAAATACAGATAACTAATATGAATAAAAACAGCTGAGACAATTTATGTGTCTCAGCTGTTTTTATTGAAAAAGCTATGTGAGATGAATGTTGAACGTCAGGGACTTTTTTAATGACAGAAAGCGTTCATGAGCGGGGAACCTTTAAGATTTCCTTCACTACTGTCACTTATTCCTTCTTTTGAGTTTTTAATACCATCTTTCTGGGAAATAATTCAGTCGTTTAAAAAATGTATTCCCTCATCAAGGCTTAAGTCCGGCTTATTCCCTTCTTTCAACGAACGGATTCTATCACTCTAATACCAGAATTCCATCACTTTAGGAGAAGATTCCTTCAATTTGATTCCCCCGCTGCACGCGCACCCAAGCATCAGGCTCACCTATCGTACTTTTCCGGATCCATTTACTCAAACCACCTTCAGATCAAGACGGTTTCGCCACAATCTCCCTCTCCATCTGTTCAAAAATCGCCTCTACACCCTGCCACCAATTCGGATCCTCTGCGTATTTCCGGTTAATCCACTGGATCGGGTTGGCATCTTGCGGCCTGCCGTCACTTAAATTCACAACCGTCCTGGCAGCAATTTCAGAAGACTCCTCAATATTCGTATTAAAATCCTCCCAGCTATGAAACACGTTAAATGGATTATTCGCAATTTCTTCTGCATTTTCATGCGATCTTGGAACAAATGCCTGCTCCTGACCTGTAATCGCAAAAAGCAGCAGAGGGTGAATATTAAAGTCATGAGCAGCCTGAAAAATCGCATCCACATTCCGGTCGTCCGCTAAAATCGAGCCCCTTTCACCCAGCCAGACCTGCACAGCTTCCTTTTCAACAAACGTAAATTTCAGATGTTCCGGAAGTTCATTAACAGGCCCGTTGTAAACCTCTACATTCTGAACAGGTGGAGGAACGGCCTCCGCAAGTGTACGTTCAGGTTCAGACTTGTCCGTCCAGTCAACGGTCAGAATAAGCACGACTGCCAATCCTGAGATCAATATTCCCGACAGAGCAGGTATGAACCTCTTCCTGTTCATTGGTTTCATTTCGTTCCCGGTCACGTTAACAGGAGGGTAAAATACGTCCATCAGCTTTTTCGCCTCATCCTCAGATAAAAAACCCGTACTCCAGTTCATCATTTCTTCGGGATCTGCATACGATGCCCCTTCTTCTGCGAGATCAAACCGTGTAATGATCATATTCCCTGAAGACAGCAAATGCTCAAACAGCCTTTGCCTTGCTGCTTTCTTCCGCTCTTCCTCTCCGTTTGGAAGAGAACGCTCAATCATTTTATGTAAGGTGTCTGCCAAAATCGCTGCCCGTTTCTTGGACGTGGCCTCAGGGTACTTTTTCAAAATGAATTTCTGAGCATGACCTACTTTTTCCCTGGAAAGCACAACGTCCTCTTTTAGTTTTTCAGTCACCATTTAATCTCACCGCTCTATGTCTTTTTTATCATTTTACCACAGGACAATCTGATCACTTCATCAATTTTAGGTAAATATTGTTTCGAAAAACAGATGATATAAAGTCGGATCTCAAAAAATACTTATAAAAGTGAGCAGGAAAATCAAGCTCCTTTTCCTGCTTTTAAACGAATGAAAAAGAACCCGCAATTATGCAGGCTCTTTTTTCATAACTTTATAGATGAATGGTGCCAGGCACATAATACCGAGCAGGGCAAAACCAGCCGTTAATGAGTAAGCAGAAGATACATAACCAAAGCCGGTACCAACTCCCACCAGCACCACGTTAAACGCCAGGGATTGAAAAGACTCAAGCGTGGCTCTCATCCTGTCATCTGCTTTTTCATGCAGTGCACCCAACACTAGCGGTTCAGTCATACCTGAAGCAAGCAGAAGAACAATTAACCCTGCAGCACCGGCCCAATTCACAAAAAAAGCAGAAAACACAAGTGCTAAAGCGCCGGTTAAGACTATAAAGTGAAGCAGGTTCTCACGGCCAAAGCGCTGCCGTAAACGGGAAGCCAGAAGCCCTCCCGGAATTTGAACGAGAAGTACCACTCCATAAAACAACCCAAAAAAGGATAGCTCAATGCCGGCATCTCTCAAATACAGTTGCCAGAATTCCTCTGTAAATCCTGCGGCGAGTCCCGTCATAATACCAAGGATCAGCAAATAAACCAATCCAGGATGCTGCCTGAAAAACTCCACAGACTGACGAACCTGCTCCATGATCGAAACTGGCTCTTCATGCTCAGGCACACTTCGATCGGACAAAAATAAAGACATGATAAAAGCGATACTAATACTCAATATGGAAATCAGATAGTTCAACTCAAAAGAATACTGCTCCGCCAGCAAACTTCCTGACAAAGCGGCAATCATCAGCGACACAATCCTGACTGCCTGGATCCTGCCTAAATGCCAGTCGAATCGATGCTCCTGTCTGATTGAAGCAAGAGAATCGTACAGTAATGCATTTTCAGCACCACTCAACAAAGCACCTCCAGCAGCCGAAAAGGCGATCGCCACAGCAAACTGCCAAAACGAGTCCGCTGACAGCAGAATCACAAACATGATACCCTCGAGAAAAATCCCCAGCACGATGACCGGCTTCTTCCCAATCCGGTCAGCCACAAGTCCAGCCGGCACCTCCAATGTAAGCATCACTGCACCAAAAATAATCTCTGTCAGCACAACATCCAGCACACTCATCCCGCGCATTTCCCAGAAAAGACGTTCAATCACATAAGCCGGGATCAGCGCAAAAAAGAAGCTGATACTATATAACAACCAAATATTCCGTTTTAAATTCACCGTTCCTCCACCTCTCTCTTTTTAATCAGTAAAGAGAGCACAGGTGGAGGTTCACGGGCATTCGATTAACAAGGAGGACGTGCAAAACGGTTCATACGAATCCACTCCTTTTTTTCTTTTATTATACAATTTATTGAAAGAAAAGAGGAGCAACAGCCGCCAAAACAAAAAGTAAAATTGAAATACCTATGAATTGATAAAAACCTTTTCTCGACAGGTTACCTTTTTTAGTGTTCTTTTTCGTTACAACAGATAAAATGGCAAAACCAACGAGAAAAATCACCGGAAAGAACCATTCCACTTTAATCTCCACCTTTCATCAATAACGTTTAGACAGCACAACCCAGGACAGAAACACTGTCGACAGCATCAGCGCTATAAGGATATACAAAACAGTCGTTGCTTCAAGCATCAGAAGGTCCAGTTCAAATAATAAGATAAAAAGATTTATATATCCCAGACTGATAAAAAAACTGAAATACATCCCTTTAGAGCGAATCATCTTCATCCTCTCATCCCTCTGTTTAAACTGAGGCTGAAGGTAACTTAATGAAAAACACATCACTGCAATCGCAAATGATAAATATGTAAAAGGGACCGGCGGCTGTTCAGCAATAAGTGCGACCGCTAAAAATAGCAATCCGAAAAACACTTGAACAATACCAATAATTAAAAACAACTTCGGGTTATAATCCTTCAATCCTGCTCCTCCTCATCTGTGTATATAAACAAATCTTCAATCGTCACTTCAAATAATCGGGCTAACTGAAAGGCCAGCGGTAAAGATGGGGAGTAACGATTTTTTTCAATTGAAATGATGGTTTGTCTTGAAACTCCCAGCATCTCCGCCAATCTGTCCTGTGATAACGAACGCTTTTTCCTGAATTCCGCCAACCTGTTTTCCAATTACACTTCACCTCCTGAATGACGTCTAAAGTGAGATCTCACAACCGGGACCTTTTACACTAAACTGGCAAATGTCATAGATAAGCTGACAAAATTCCTAAATGAACTCATAAATCTGATTGACAACCTGACGAATTCTCATGCTAACCTCACGAATTCCCGCATCAACCTCACGTTCCATATAAATCAGGATCCCGCTGCTCAATCCCTTACATCACATAGGACTAAGGATACTAAACTCACATAACCGCCGCGGAACCTCACAAATCCTCACATCAAACTTACGAATTTCGCTTCAAGCTCACAAACAATTACCCTAACCTTACAAATTCCAGCCTCGGCCTTATCCTCTGATCTCTATTCTAATGTAAAGTTCCCTTTACGTAAAGGAAACTTTACACAAAAGACTAAAAAAACACCGCCAACTCAGTCAGCGGTGTCTCTCTCAATTATTCACTCTCATAAGGTCTTGTTGTCTGCGTAGCCAACGTGTCCCAGAATGAGATGTCTGCATCAGCAATCGATCCATCTGAGATCGCCCGGACGGTTGCATCAAGCGTTGTGATGGTTTGTTTAATTAAATAACCGTTACTCTTCTGCCCTAATACATAGGAATCATAGAAATGATCAGACATGCCTCTCATTTCAAACAACAGCGTAGAAATGCCATACTCTACAGCGATGCCGTTCCGGCTGATCGTCTCAGCTGACCCTCCGTTGTACTTGCCGAGATGCCCCCAGCCAGTGGAGTCAACAGCGTCAAACACAACTGCGCCAAGCTGCTTTGATTTCAGCAAAACATCTTCATCCACATTTGGTGTCGTTGGATAAAGAATTGAACCTGAAACGAGTTTGCCATCCCTTTCACTCTGTGCACCCTGGTGGTGAAGATCAATCATATAGTCTATATCATATTTCTGCATGACATTTTCGTGAAGCGCTTTTGTTTCCGGCTGGATTTTATCTACGTGATCACGGTTTAAATCAACCTCAACTGCATTATAACGAGTCAGGTTGCGGTCTCCACTCGCTATGTAATCATCCAGCGAAAAATCGACGTCTCCCATCGCACCATCCGGATTCAGCATCGGAACGATCAGAATATTAACTCCGTCCAGCACGCCCTTCATTTTACCGGTTCCCATATGTTTGATGAATTCGAGTGCCCCTTCTGTTGTCAGCTGCTCATTACCATGCTGCTGAGTCAGGAATAGGATCGTCGGGTTTTCCGGATTTTTTATGTATTTTGCTACGTATAGATCCCGGCCCTTTACAGACTGGCCGATTACTTCCACTTCCAGATCAGCCTGCTTCGCGTCCTGAGTCTTCAGGAATTCAGCCATTTCGGAGTATGTGTGAAGAATAGATGTATTGATGGTTTCATTCCCACCATAGCCTGGTCCCTCACCGACCGCCTGTGCCTGCGGTGTTGTAAAAGCCGTTCCACTAAATGCTAAAGCTCCTGCTACGGATAATGCAATCATCTGTTTTTTCATCATCTGCCTCCTCGTCATTTATTACCTTTTCAGCATATCAAACGACGAGGAAGCGCTTCCATAGGTTACCAGACACATTTTAGACACATATAAACCTTCGATTATGGAAATAAATTCATAAAAATAAGGAATTAGATGGTTATTTAGGAGGTCTAAGGGTTTCTCCTTCTAATTTTGAAATCTTTCTTCTCGTCACAATCAACCCCACATATCCAGCCAGAAAAGCCGGAATAAAGCTGATCCACAGGTAAAGCCATTCGTTCGTCAGGATCGAGATCAGCAAGAAGAATATTGGCATGCCAAGCAGGACACTCCACGACACGATACGGGCAAGACGGATATTTTCGCTCATCATAATTCCTCCCATCCTCATTCTCTTTTCCATACTATTCTTCCAGCCCCTGCTTATTTCCTGCTACACTGTAAATGAAAGGAATGATTAATATGAACATTGAACGTTTGCACTCCATTTCACCTGACGCAATGGACCTCCTGCTGTTGGCAGATCCATCAGAAGAAGTCATCCACAGCTATGTACATAGAGGTTTTTGTTATGCAGCTTATCTTAATGAATCATTAACTGGCATTTATGTCTTGCTGCCAACGCGACCCCAGACAATCGAACTCGTCAACATTGCTGTAGATGACAAATGCCAGGGGCAAGGTATCGGAAAGAAGCTCGTTTTACATGCCATTGAAGAGTCACGGAAGCTTCACTATCACACAATTGAAATCGGAACGGGTAACTCCAGCCTGCCTCAGTTAGGTCTTTATCAGAAGTGCGGGTTCAGGATCACAGGTATTGATCACGATTTCTTCACTCGTCACTATTCAGAGCCTATTTTTGAAAATGGCATCCAGTGCAGGGATATGATCAGGCTGTCGATGGACTTATAAATGCATTGACAGCCTTTAGCGAGCGGAATAGTCCGTATGTCACAACCTGGTGAAACAAGTGCAAGAACTTTGGAACCTGCTCAATAATATTGCGAAACTCATCCAACATACTCTGAACCATCCGGTAAAGCCTGCGAACCTCGACTGAAATCCTGCGAACCCCTTCCTTGCCCCCCACAAAAAAAAGAACGCTGAGCATCAGCGTCCTCTAAACTATCAGTGCATTTTTCGAAGCTGATCCTCAGCCATTTTACCAGCCATCGGCAAATGGTAACGTTCACCCTGATAGGCTTTTACCATAAGCAGAATCCATAATACGAGTGCGATCGGACCAAGCAGCAGTGTCAGAATCCATCCGATAATGGGAATGAAGCCTGCAATAAGACTGATGACGAAAATAGCGCCGAACACAATGGTGGACTGCATGGCGTGAAAACGGATGTACTGATTTTCCTTTTCTACAAGAAGAAGTACGATGCCACTGACAAATCCGAATAAGTAAGCCAGTAATCCTCCTGTGTTTTCCTGCAGACCGGTGGATGATTTTTTCATGCCTGTACCTGGATTGCCCTGTACCACAGCTTTCCCTCCTTTTATTTTGGGCTCAGGATGAACGTCGCGGCAAAAATAACTAAATATTCTGTAAATTAATTATAAGCCGTTCGACAAAACTCGTCAATCTGCATTTCAGACCAGCACATTCACACGCTTGTAAAAAGATTTGTTTGGGTATACTCGAAAAGAGTGGAGGTGACGGGATGGCAACTCGTTGGATTTTTGGCAGTCAGTTAAATCATCAGCTGCCAATTGTGAAAGATGCCGATCAGGACAAGGATGTCTTTTTATTTGTGGAAGCCCATTCACGCTCCACCTGGCAGTCTTATCATAAACAGAAGCTGATACTCATCTTCTCGGCTATGCGTCATTTTGCAGAAGAGCTGAAAGAAAAAGGGTATACAGTTGATTACCGTGAAGCAGATTCGTTTCAGGATGCCTGGGAAAACCACCGGGATGAATATAAACCTGAACAAATTTATTACACGGCACACACTGATTACCGGATGAAAAAGGCGATGGAAAAGTGGCAGGAGTCTCTGCCTGAAAATATAGAAGTAACCGTGCTTTCTGATCAGCCTCTCTTTCTTTTAACGGCTGAAGAAGCACAGCAGGAGCTTAAAGGTGACGGCCCATGGAAGATGGATCCGTTTTATAGAAAACTGAGGAAGCGTTACAGCGTTCTGGTTGAGGATGACAAGCCGGTGGGCGGAAAATGGTCGTTTGATCAGGACAACAGAAAATCGGCAAAGTCAGGCACTTCATTCCCAAAAGAAAAGTCTTTCCGGCCTGACGACATCACAAAAGAGGTCATGAAAAAAGTCGCTGAATTATTCGGTGACAACCCCGGAGATCTCGAACCATTCAGGTGGCCGGTGACAAGGAAAGAGGCACTTCAGGCATTAAATCACTTTTGCAAAGAACGCGTTGAGACGTTTGGTACCTATCAGGATGCGATGCTGATTGATAACCCGTATATGTCTCATTCTTTATTGTCTTCATCTGTCAACATTGGGCTGATCACACCTCTTGAGGTCATTGAAAAAGCAGAGGACGCCTATTCAAACGGCGCACCGCTCAATTCTGTTGAAGGGTTTATCCGTCAGATCCTTGGCTGGAGGGAATATATAAGGGCTGTTTATCTGAAAACGATGCCGGGTTACAAAAAAGTGAATGAATTGAATCATCAGGTAGATTTGCCGTCGTTTTTCTGGGATGGACAGTCCAACATGACATGCATGGAGCAATCATTAAAGCCAGTCGTAACCTCAGGATATAATCACCATATACAACGCTTGATGGTACTCGGTAATTTCGCCAATCTGTTTGGCATCTCACCACAGCAGACAGCTGACTGGTTTAACGAAATGTATATTGATGCCTATGACTGGGTAGTGTTGCCGAATGTGCTAGGGATGGCGCTATATGCGGACGGAGGCAAGCTCTCTACGAAGCCGTATGTGTCGTCAGGTAAATACATTCACAAAATGAGTGATTACTGCACATCCTGTCAATACAATGTCAATCATCAGCTTGAAGACGATGCCTGTCCATTTAACGCGCTGTACTGGAACTTTCTCGACCGTCACGCTGAAAAGCTGAGCCGTAATCCAAGAATGGGTTTGATCTACAGTCAGTGGAGTAAAAAAGAAGAGTCAAAGAAAAATGATATTCGTAAAAAGGCAGCTGCTTTAAAACAGGAGCTTGCGAATGGACGATTCCATGAAAAAAAGGAGTGACCCTGCACGGCCGCTCCTCATGATTCATTTTCTAAGCATGTACAAAAAATCAACGAAACGTGAGGCCACCGGGAAGATCGCCTCTTCCTGGTTTTCATACACCTGATCTCTTGAGACATAAATAATCTGCGGTTCTTCCAGCCTGCCCCGGTCAAAATAAAAACACAGCCAGTCCCCATCCACAGTTTCTGCAAAAGGATACATACCCTCCTGCAGTTCTTCGGCAAGGGCTGTTTCATGCATTGAGAACAGATTAACAGCCTCTGTTTCAATGGCGGGATAAAACTGTGCGATCGGCACGGAGGTATCATCCTGATAAAAATATAGCGCGCTGTGCTCTACAATTTCAGGATAACTGTTGACATACTCAGGCGGGAGGGTAATATTCAGCTTTCTTTCAATGTCACTCACCAACGATGAACCCCCCTCGGTTCAGTTTCACCAGACGGCCTGATAACGGTTAAAGAGTTAACGTCTATTTAAACGGGGCGGATCATATTCTATACCTGTTTTTGTGTTCGTTCAAACGAAGATTTCAGAAATTTTACAAATTATTCATGATTACTTCAACGTTTCACGATCCGTAACCGTTGTTAAATGATCAATCAGATTGTAATCTCCAATCGCCCACTTTTGATCTTTAAAATGAAAATGGGAAATACCCGCATTTTCAAGCCGTGTTTTTCCGGAACCGATCTCACCTTCTGATAAGATCGAGAGAATCGCGTTAATCACCGCGCCATGCGCCACGAGAATGACCCGCTTATCCGGATAATGTTCCGTGATGTGTTTGAGTCCTTTTTTCAATCTGTCATGAAAAACTTCAACCGTTTCCTCATTCGGATATTTCCGCTCAGGGAATGTATTTGCCCGCTCATCCTGCGTCATTCCCTCTGCATCACCAAATGTACGCTCGATAAATTCCTCAATTTCAATGACCGGCAACTGAACTTCTTGTGCAATCAGATCTGCTGTTTCACGCGCTCTGCTTAATGGGCTGGATAAGATTACATCCCATTGGTCCTTTTTCAGATGAGCGGCTGTGATCCGCGCCTGCCGTCTTCCTTTTTCATTGAGCGGGATATCCGTCTGGCCCTGCAGTCTGCGCTCTGCATTCCAGTCCGTTTCACCATGTCTGATCATACATAAAATCGTCATGTCAAATGCCCCCTATTTCTTCTGTACACGTATTTTAGCACGTTTTAAAAACAGGGTTCACGACAGACTCTTTCGAAACGAATAACTTACGCGGCTGAAATCCATTTTCTGTTCATAAAACCGGTGGGCATCCGTTCGCTGAACTCCTGATTCTAAGGCGATACAATGCGCACCACGCTGCTGACCCCAGTTTTCCAGGTACGTTAAAAGCTTTTCACCATATCCTTTCGAGCGGTGACGGTCTGCCGTGACCAGATCATAAACAAATACATGTTTATTCAGGTACAGGTTCGTTTTAATTGCCACTCCAGCAAGACTGGTCAGCTCACCGTCATCATAACAGCCAAAAAGCTGATAATCCTCATGCTGCATTTGCTGAACGAGTTCGATGAATTCCTCTTCTGATAAATGTGTGCGAAGCTCTTTCATTACTGGGTACGCTTCTTTTAACTCTTCTACTGTAGATAACTCTTTCATGTGCATCATGGTAATACTCCTTTATGCTACGGCATTGAATGCTGAATTCCCTCAATGACTAAAGAGAGAAACACGAGCGCCAGCATCCCTCCGGTTGATATAAATAACATTGTTTTTTGCATAGGATGCTTGATCCCTCTCAGTTCTTGTCTGTAAAGGATGGCAAAATACAGGACACCACCAATGGTTGCTGATCCCCAAACGATCATTCCCGGCAAGGTAACCAGCCATTCCCACTGAGTCAGCCAGATCAGAAAAATAATAATATGTACGATCACTAAAAACCCCGTACTAAAAACTTTCACGACTTCCTCTCCTTTTAAAATCCGGGCTTAATTCACTCCAGACGTCAAAGCGATTTCCATCCGGATCTTCAAATACAACATTTCTCCCTGCATGACCTCTGTTTTCGACATGGCCGACTGTAACCCCTTTTTTCAGCAATAAGTCTCTGAACTCCTCCAGCCGCTTAAGTCCGTCTACTTCAAAGGTCATCGCAAAACGGTTGTGACCTTGATAATCCTTAAAATTCAAAGTTTCACCCGGCAGGCTTTTAACAAGAAAAAAACTCTGGTCCGCCAGATCCACAATGGCTTTCTCTTCATCCTCATGATTGATCGTGGCACCAAGTATCTCCTCATACCAGACGGCTGCGTTTCGAACATGTTGCACTGGTAGATAAATCGTTCCGACCCGTTTTAACAACGACATGACAATCCCTCCTGATAAATTGATAGTATCACTTAATGACAATACTAGTAAGCTGCATTTCCCAATTTCAGGTGGTGGAGAGTGATGGAATTTTGTTACGTTATGAGGGGAATGTTATCCCGGTATGAAGGAATTCACCTGTCGAAATAAAGGAAAAATGACCGCTCTCAGGGCTAGTGAAGGAATCATTTTCCTGAACGATCGAATACATTTTTCAAACGAAGGAAATCATTTTTCAAAAGCCTTAATCCCACTCACCAATGATGGAATTCCACCCCGCTACCATTTACAGCCCAGCCACAACAAAAAAGCACCGGAACCACGCCCCGGCACTTCTCACACTTATTTCACAAGAACATCCTGTAAATGCTGATGCTGATCAATCGTCTTTTTCGCAAACGGGCAAAGTGGCACAATCATTTTCCCCTGCTCCCTTGCATGCTGTACCACACGTTCCACCAGTTGAAGACCCATACCCTGTCCTCTTAAATCATCAGAAACAAATGTATGATCTATAATAAAGCGCTGGTCGCCTGCAGGTACAAACGTAATTTCAGCGGAAGGTTGAGACTCTTCTCCAACATAAAACTTATTCACTGTCTGCTTAATTTCCATCACATCACCCACTCCATTCAGGATTTCTTTGCATGGCTTAAATCACAGAACGGTTTGTTCCCCGATAGCCCACAGCTGCATAATGAAGCTCTTGTGCAATGAATCGTTTCATCACCGTGACGAATCGTCAAATCTCCCCGGACAAAATATACGCCGTCCGGCTGAACTTCTACAACCGCATGATCCAGTGGCTGCTCGTTCTGTCCACCATCTTTTCGAACATACTCCAGCGCACCACTTGGACATTGCTCGACTGTATAAGCGACATCAGAGGCCTGTGCCTGATCGGGTTCTACCCACGGCCGTTTTTTCGTATCAAAAACAGTTGGAAGATTCTTCACACATCTGCCTGCATGAATACACCGTTCCGGATAAAAACGAACATCAATTTCCTCACCTGTATAAAGCTTACCTTCACTTGCCATATGAATTCCTCCTTTTGAAGAGCGTTCCATCGACTGAGTGACAAAAGAGGTTCTTAACATGATTTTACATCTTTCGCGCACAATAGGCGATTTTTAGTTCATATTGTTATGCTGCTTCTATGAGTGAAGGCTTCCCGTCCGCAATCAAAGTAAGCACTCCCAGAAGATTGAAAATTGACCCTTATTCAGATTGCATGATAGCTTGAAACAAAGAGGAAATATCAGCATTTCTTTTTTGTTCTGACATCCAAAGGAGATGACCTCAAATGGCTGAAAAAGTAATGGTAATTGTGGGCGCCGGTCCCGGTATCGGCCTGAGTACAGCTAAAAAATTCGGTCAAGAAGGGTATGCGATTGCCCTTGTTGCCAGAAATGAAGATAAACTGCTTGAATATGTGGATGAGCTGGAAGAACTGGACATTGAAGCAGAGGCGTTTCATGCCAATGCTCATTCAAATGAAAGCCTGAAAACGGCCATTCATTATGCAAAAGAAGTGTTCGGCCGCATTGATATCTTAATGTACAATGCTTACACCTTCCGTCAGGGTCCTCCGTCTGAGCTGGATCCGAACGACCTGGCTGCTGACCTTCAGGTAGATGCTGTCGGTGCGTTAACAAGTGTCCAGGCTGCCCTGCCACATTTAGAAGAGGGCAGCACCATCCTTCTGACAGGTGGCGTTCTGGGTGTTAAACCGATGAAAAACTTCGCTTCCGTCTCTGTTGGAAAAGCAGCGATGCGGATTCTTGCGATGACCCTTCATCAGGAACTTAAGGCAAAGGGAATTTATGTAGGGACGTTGACGATTAATGGTTTTGTAAAAAAAGATACACACTTTTCACCAGATAACATTGCGGAGCGCATCTATGAAATGGCGCAAAAACGTGATGGCGTGGAGTGGAATTTTGACCGGGAATAAATAAACAAAAGCTGACCGCTACAGATTAGCGATCAGCTTTTTTGTACACATAGACATTGGTTACGTGATATTGATTTCAAACTGATTGGCCTGGACGCAACTGTTAATAAGTTTCGATTTGCCGTTGATCGAACGTCTATAACTGTTGATAGAAACCTTTTTATGTTGATAACTTAACAAATCCACCCGAATCTGTTAATAAGATGTTGTTTTCTGTTGAAAGACATGAATTAACCGTTCATCGCATGACCATTTATGTGGATAGAATACGCTTTTATGTGGATATCATCCTGCATAGAGCCAGGACGTTTAAATCCCTTTCCGCATCACAATTCTCTTCTCATTCACCTCATAGCCCTGCCTCTTATAAAAACGCTCTGCCCCACTGTTATCAGCCGTTAATAAAAAGATGGAGACGATCCCCTGTTTCTTTAATTCCTTTTCTAAATGCTGAAGCATACCTGCTCCAAGCCCCTGCCCCTGAAAATCCGGATGAATACAGAATTCAGCCAGGTAATAGGCCGGTCCCTGATAAGAATGACGGGCATTTCCTGCAATAAGACCTGCTGGCTCCTCTTTTTCAAATACGATAAACCCCGTAAATCGCGGCGTTTCAGAAATCTCTTTCAGCCGCTGTTCAGCATCCTCTAAAGACCAGTCCTCGTACCACGGATCCCCTGTGAAAACATCACAATATACTTGCGCAGCCTGCCGGACATTTTCAGCCGTAATCGGTTTATATGAAGTCAAAACAGCACCTCCCTATGCGAACTAGTTATAATTACTATTTCTCTAACCGCCACAAAAATTCCTTTTAGTAAATAAAAAAGCCCTCCATCAATAAACTGGACGGCTTGCATATATGTATTATGAACGGAAACTGTCTTTGGTAAATGCGATGATCTCCGTTACGGCATCTGTGATGGTTGCAATTTTTTGCTGCAGCTCGATTTGAGGGTTCGCAAACACGAATAAATCCTCTTCCGGTGCATAGCTGACAAGAAGCATCACTCCCTGCCCTGCGTTAAACGATTGTGTGATGCCACTTTCTTTATACTGTTTCATTGTTTCTAATATTGTCCGAACGTTGGCTTCGTTCATCATCCATTCTCCTCTGCAAATGTTTTGAATTCGAGATATGCACCTGCAGATAAGTATAACTTCCCAAAATTCCCTTTACTATTTTCGATGTGTTTTCCGATGTTTAACAGCTGATTATTCAAAAAGACGTACCTTTAACTCCTTTCCAAGTCCGAATACGAGCATGGCATACAATTGGCCTCTGTGATGAGTCAGATGCACAAGAATTTCAAGCAACCATTCAAAACGGCTGTAGGTGACACCCCAATAAGCAGTTTTACGCTCAGATAACTGCGTTTCTGTAAATGATAAATAAACAGTTCGCACTTTATCAATAGTGACTGTCAGTTTTTCCATTGATCGATTCAGCCCGTGAACCTCATGCTGTTGATAAAAATCGTTCATTCCTTGCAGGTTTGTCTCCTCTGCAATCCTCAGATCAGCAGCAGGAAGAACCGCGATGTGTTCAATAAGCTCTCCAACTGAAAATTTATCCGGATGCGGCCGGTACACCCATTCTTCCTCTGAGATCTGCTTCATGATTTGCAGCAATGAGTCTTTCATTACGTCTATCTGGTGCAACACTTCTTCTACCTTCATTCTTCCTCCCCGTCAAACAGTGATAAAGACAGCTGCTCCGAGGATGCCTTGCGATCCCTGCGGCTGCCGTGCTTCTTTAATTTTTCAGCTGCGGTTTTCTTCGACTCAGCTGAATTTTTCACACCCCATAATACGGCTCTTGCATACCGGTTCGCTTCATCAACATTCACGATCGGCGCTGGATAATCCAGCTCATCAAAGCGATCCCATTTCCACGGTTCATGTATATATTCATTCGGAACACCCCTCAGTTCAGGAATAAACCGGCGGATAAACGCACCCTTTGGATCGTGGTCAAACCCCTGTTTGACAGGGTGATAAATCCGGATTGTATTAAAGCCTGTAGACGCTGACTGCATCTGAACCTGACTGTAATGGATACCGGGCTCATAATCGGTGAATAATTGTGCAAGGTGCTCTGCCGGCTGACGCCAATCCTGCAGAAGCGTATTACAGATAAACGAGACAAGCATCGCACGTGAGCGGAAATTGACCCACCCCGTCTCAAGTAAAGCTCTCATCGCTGCATCAATCATTGGAACGCCTGTGTGACCATTCTTCCATGCAGTAAACCACTCTTCATTCCACTCACTGCGCACCTGATCAAAAGCAGGATTCATCGTTTGAATGGCAATCTCCGGATCATCTTCAAGCCGCTGAATAAAATGACAGTGCCAGTGGAGGCGGGACATAAAGTATTCAAGATGCTGATGCTGCTGATCAGAATCCAGTAATGCCATCACTTTTCGCGTCTTCTGCACAACTGCCCTCATGGACAGATTCCCCCAGGCAAGGTAAGGAGAAATCCGGCTGCATGACACTGCAGACGCCATCGGTTTGGAAATCTGGAACTGATAGCGCTGATATCGTCCATTTAAAAAATCCTTAAAGACCTCAATACCGGTCCGCTCTCCTCCTTTTTGAGAAGCAGCCGGAAGATCGTCTCCCGTTTCAAAAGAATTAAGGCTTTTCAGATCAGGAGTTAAAGCCTCAGGCAGATGCTCCTGCTCTACGCAGTTAATGGATGGGGGAATCGGGTGCACAGGGGCAGACATAAATGACTCCCATTTCTCCTGAAACTGCTCTCGTGATTTCAGCCGGCGAACGACACCAAACTGCGGATACTCATTGAAAACAAGCCCTCTTTTCTTCATCCACTTGTGAACGCGCAAATCCCTTGCGAATGTGTGGGGGGTTCCATGTTCTTCATGAGCATATAGCGTAAAAGGACCAAAGGCTTTAAGACAACTGGCGAGCACTTCCTCCATTTCGCCAATGGCATATGTAAGATAACCACCTTTTTGTATGACCTGTTCTTCGAGATCAGCCAGACTCTCTTTCACAAACTGGAAGTGCCGTGACGACAGCTCGGTCCCCTGCCAGACAGAAGGCTCAGCCACGTACATCAGCACAATCTGCTCCCCGCTCTCAAGTGCGTTGCTTAGGGCTGCATGATCATGCAGACGCAGGTCTCTTTTTAACCAAACAACGTTGACCATGGTATCAGCTCCTGATATTTCATGGTTTTATTGTATCGCACGGACAGGGATGCCCAGCACATCCACAGCGATTAAGACCGCTTCCGCTTCACTTGTTTCGCGCGTTCAATCACCTGTCTCATGTCCTCAACCGGATCCTCCAGAAAATCACCGTGTCCTACCCCAAGCACGTAAGGCTTTAAGGCTGTCAGCTTTTCAGCAGACTTGATGGCCCTGCCGAAATCCCATGTCGCCATCGCCGGAAAAGGAAATGACCGTCGCGTATCACCTGCCACAGCAAGCCCGCCTTTTACCTGAAACGCATCTCCGGCTAAAAGCGTTCGTGAACGTTCATCAAACAAAGCCATATGTCCAGGTGTGTGACCAGGCGAGCTGATGGCAAGAAGAGAGCCAACCTTGTCTCCATCCTTCAGCAGAAAATCAGGCTTTGACTTCAACCCCTTCGGAATCCCGCCCTTCACCTTGCGCGAGCCTTCTCCTGGTTCAAGCGACTTATCACCCTGCCAGAGCTTCAACTCACGTTCAGGCAAAAGAAACTCAACGCCAGGAATGGCTTTCTTTAATTCATCGATCCCGCCGGCATGGTCAGAGTGGGCATGCGTGATAATGATTCGTCTAATCGGCTTTCCGATCTCTGCGGCGGTTTTCAAAATGCCTTTATGACACATTTTCACTCCGGTATCGACGAGTGTCAGGTCTTCTTCCTCTTCGACAAGATACATATTAACGGGGAAAGCACTTGGCAAAAACGAGATCTGGTGTACCATTCCTTTTGTTGTGATTCTCATAAGACGCCTCCTTGGATCATTTTTTTGTTGGTACTATTATACCTTTATTTGAGAGGGGACACCTTCTTTTGGCAACCAAACTGATGAGGAGTCCAATTGGTACAATTCTGCGAAACATCGGCAAAATCTCATGAAACACGGTCTGTATTCTGTGAACCACCAGCTGAATTCTGCGAACATAGACCAACACTTTGCGAAACTCAACCAAAATCCTGCGAACCGCCAGACTCCTCCCCATTAGAAAAACCACAGCCCGAAAGCTGTGGTTTCAAACGACCTCAACGTGCCGTCTCATAATAATCCTTTATCCGAAGATTCATCTCGCTGCTAACCGCAACACCCGAAGCTTTTTCATAGGCTGCTGCCACACCGTATTCACGGATCCATCCCTGGAGCTCAACCGCCTCAGGGTCATCCTGCAGATCAAAATGAAGAGCCGCTGCAATGGTCCGCTCAAGATTGACCGGTTCAATGCCGTTCTTATTCAATTCGACAGCTGGATAGGTTAGACGGTCACCTGCTGACAGCTTACGGAGCGGTGCACGCCCCACGCGGTCAAGTCCGTCTGAGATGTACGGATTTTGATAACGCTCAATGATTTTGCGTACATATTCCTGGTGGTCCTCCTGATCAAAACCAAACTTATCCGTTAAAAATAGACTCGTTTCATGAAGTACCCCTTTTAGCAGATCGACAACACGCTGATCGCCCATCGCTTCTTTTACTGTTTGATAGCCCATTAATAAACCGTTATAGGCGATGGACGCGTGTCCTGTGTTAACCGTTAACAGCTTACGCTCGATAAAAGGGACGAGATCATCAACGAAGATTGCACCCTCAAGGGCTGGATGTTCCCCTCTCAGATCCTTCGTTTCTATCACCCATTCAAAATAGCGCTCTACTTCAATCTTCAGTGGATTATCATGCTTTTGAATCGGCACGATCCGGTCCACTGCTGAATTCGGAAAGCCGCTTTGAGCAAAAACGTGTTCAGCCTCTTTTTTAGATAGATGTTTCTCCACTTCACTTTTCAATTTATCACTGCCGCCAATCATATTTTCACAGGCAATGACATTGATTGCTGCTCCTTCTGGTCGTGCAGCCAGCCCTTTCGCAATCACAGGCGCAATAAAAGGCAGAACGCCAGGCCCGACTGAAGCCGTCACGATCGTGGCATCTGCAACGGCTGCGGCGGCTGCTTCAGAATTTTCCTGACTATTAATTCCGCTGACACCCGTAACGGTAAAAGATTCCTTCGTTTCATCAGCCAGCACGACTTCATACTGACGGTCCTGATTCAGACGGTTGATCAGTTCTGCATTAACATCAATAAAGGTGACATCATAGCCCGATTGCTGTAAAATCGCTCCGATAAAGCCACGCCCGATATTACCCGCACCAAAATGAACAGCCTTCATTATTCAGCCTCCTCAAAAATCGCGATGATCTCCTCTTCCGATTTGGCCTGGATCAGCCGCTCAACGTTTTCTTCCTCCGAGCAGGCGATCGCAATTTTTGATAAGATCTCTAAATGCTCTCCGTCTTTTCCGGCAATGCCGACCACAATGTTTACTTCATTGTCATCAAACATCACACCTTCAGGCAGCTGAAGAACCGAAATGCCTGACTTCTTCACAAGCTTTTTCGAATCCTCCGTGCCGTGCGGGATCGCAATTTTGTTCCCGATATAGGTCGTGGAGATTTCCTCACGCTCAAGCATGCTTGTTATATAATCCGCGTCCACATAGCCCTTTTCAGCAAGGACAGCCCCTGCCTTTTCAATGGCTTCCCTTTTCGTTCCTGCTGATTCGTTCAAGTAAATGTTTTCTTTTTTAAAGATGTCGCTCATGATGTTCCCTCCATTAAATTCTTTGACTTTTCGGTATAAAAATCATGTAAGGTTTTTTGTAAAAACTGAAAAATTTCTTTTTCTGACCCGTTCCGAATCAGACGCATGGTTGACTCTTCTTCTACAAGGCTGCCACTAATCGTGCTCAACACCTCTGCCCCCCGGCTTTCCTGATCCTCAGGTGACACCATCAGAATCAGGCGACTGACAGGCATGAATGCTCCATCCATCCCTTTCAGTTCATAAGGCTCCGGCAGGTCATACAATCTGAAAACCGGCTGCCGAATCATGTCATCACGGCAATGATACAGCGCGAGTCCCGTATCCGGAAGACCCATACCGCCAATGGATTCACGTTCCATCAGGTTCCTGTATACGGATCCTGATTCTTCAATCATCTTTTCCTCAAAAAGCGCGAGATCAATCTTTTTCAGCACGTCTGAAAAGCTTATGCTGCCCTCAATGTGCTCGAGTCTAAACTGTTTCAACACCTGCTCCACCGCATTGGCATATTGATTCATCTGTTTTAAACGATGGAGAAATGGCGTCTCATCACCCGGCTTCTGCTTCAAGGCAGAAGGTTTTTTCATCGGCTTTATGTCATGAATGGTCTTACGGATTTTTTCAGCATCCGATTGGGGAAGCAGCGGATTCACCAGCAGGTAATCCTCCGTGAGTCCACTTAATCCCACTGTTGAAACAATCAGATCAAAGTGACTTTCCTCTAAATGCTTTTCCACTTCACGAATGGAGGACAGCGTAATCGACTTCATTTCATCGAATTCTTTGTGCAGGCGGCTTGCTATCATCTTTGATGTTCCGATTCCGCTTGCACACACAACGAGTACAGACAGATGTCCAGGTTCAGCCTGTCCTTCTAAAGCCGAGCCGAAATGCAGAGCGAGAAAGGCAAGCTCACCATCCGGAAAATCATAGCCCGGAAGCACTTCCGCCACACTTGAGCGAACCGCCTCAAACAGCTCGGGATACTCTCTCTTAATACGGTTTGTCAGTGGATTATAAGTGAAGTTTCTTTCCTTGGCCCGCTGAATCCCCGGTTCAATGTGTGCAATCAGTCCCTCAATTAAATCCGGATCATCCAGCAGGTTCACATTCAGCCGGTCAGAAATGGCCCGGACAAGCTGATGAACCGTCACCGCCAGCTCAGGATTAATGAGCTGGTCCACAAACTGCTCCTGAAAACGCCTTTTGGCCGTTTTCAGGTGAATCGTAATATAACCTGTTTCCTGTTCTTCAATGGTCATATCAAATGCCTGTGATAACGTGCTGATAATCTGATCGGCAATCCTATATTCCGGCAGTGCCTGTAATTCCTCCAGCAGCTGATCATGATGCTCCACTGTTGCTCCTGCACGAATTCTTTGAAGCGACAGACAAATATGCAATAACAATGAAACGTATGCACTATCCGTCAAAGGATACGGCAGCTCCTCAATAAAAGGTTTGATCAGCTGATCAACCTGATCAAACTCTTCGCGGTTAACGATTGTGAACACCTGATGGTCGAGTGTCCGCTGGTTAAACAGTTGACCTCCATGAATCGAATAAATGGAGGAGCTCTCAAGCTCTTCCATCATAAGGTTGGCAAGTGATCTCCTTTTGGCTTTTTCATCTCCCGACAGCTCGATCCCGTAACCTCTTCGCCTGATAATCGACACTGCATAGGGTCTTAGAAACTCCTCAAGCTCATCAAGTGTCTGACTGAGTGCAGCGGTCGGCATCTGGAATTCATTCGCCAGTTCCACCAGCTTCACAACCGTGTTTTGTTTCATTAAATAATGCAGCAGGAGAATTTTTCTTTCCCCTGCATCAAGCTCTGCTGTTGGCACCTGCAGTAAAGCGGACTCAAGCTTGTCAAATCCGTCTGTCGAACCTGTCAGCCTGATGCCTCTTCCTGCCTGCTTGTCCATTCCTAAGTGAAATTGCTGCAGTACATCATCCAGCTTATTCAGTTCACGTTGAACCGTGCGCTGACTGACCTGTAGATGATCTGCAAGCTCACCAAGTGTCGTAAACTGGTGCTGAGCGGTCAGCAGTATATGGAGCATCTTTCTTTCTCGTCCTGTTACGTACACACATCAGCACCTCCTTTTCAGTTATTCTTTTCCCTATTCAATCTTTTTTTATCCTGCCTGAACAAAAACACAGGGAACCCGCCTTGATCATTCAAGCGGATTCCCCGATACCTTTTTATGCAGATTCATCTTTCCGCTTTAATTCATTTACCAGCTCGTCGTATTTTGGACTGCCGAGGAAATTGTCAACCGAGATATGACGTGCATCCGGACGTTTGGCTCTGGCACGGTCCGTTAAATCCTTGTGCGTAATCACAATATCCGCATCCTCCGGAATCTGATTAATCGCCGTATTTGTGACAAAGATATCAATATCCGCTTTTTTAAATTTATTTTTCAGAAGTGAAGCCCCCATTGCACTGGAACCCATTCCGGCATCGCAGGCAAAGATCACTTTATTCACTGGTCCAGCTCCGACAAGCGGCGTTGAATCAGCAGCCGGCTCACCTGTTAAATGAGCAGCAGCAACGCTTTTCTTACCTTTCATATCCTGCATACGCTCTGTAGCTTCAGTCAGCGCGTCGTCTTCTTCAGTGGATTTCGTCACTTTCAGCAAGAATCCTGCAGAACCGAATGATACTGCAGCTGAAATGAACACACCAGCCAGCATACCAAGGTAGTCACCACGCGGCGTCATGGCAAGGTAAGCAAAGATACTTCCCGGTGATGGGGTTGCCACAAGACCTACATCCAGCATCGAGAAAGTCAAAATACCACTGGCACCACCCAGAATCGCTGCAACAATCAGCACAGGCTTCATCAGGATGTAAGGGAAATAAATTTCGTGAATTCCTCCAAGGAAGTGGATCACACTTGCGCCTGAAGCGGACAGACGCGCCATCCCTTTTCCGAATACCATATAAGCCAGCAGGATACCAAGACCCGGTCCAGGATTGGATTCAACCATAAACAGAATCGACTTACCTGCATCGGCTGCCTGATCGAGTGCCAGCGGTCCAAGAATCCCGTGATTAATAGCATTGTTTAAAAACAGTACTTTCGCAGGTTCAACAAAAATACTTGCAAGCGGCAATAGGTTTGCATCAACAATGACTCTTACACCTGAAGCCATTACTTCGTTAAGCCCCTGTACAACCGGACCGATTCCAGTATAGGCAATAAGCGTTAACGCACCACCCAGAATCCCTGCAGTAAAGTTATTGATCAGCATCTCAAAGCCCTGCTTTACTTTTCCTTCAAACAGCTTATCAACCTGTTTGATCAGGAAACCACCAAGCGGCCCGAGAATCATCGCCCCAAGAAACATCGGGATATCCGTTCCGACAATCGCACCAATAGTGGCCGTCGCACCAAGCACCCCTCCGCGCATGCCATAAACCATGTGTCCACCGGTAAAACCGATCAGTAAAGGCAGCAGGTACGTAATCATCGGTCCAACGACAGTTGCCAGATCTTCATTCGGCGCCCAGCCTGTTGGAATGAATAAAGCAGTAATAAGTCCCCAAGCGATAAATGCACCGATGTTTGGCATAATCATGCCACTCAAGTACGAACCAAACTTCTGAATCTTCGCCTTCACACCTGACTTGTTCCCTTCCATTTTTGTTCCTCCTTTATTTGTTTTCACTGACTTTCCAATGTTGTTAATTTAATAATAAAGCGCTTACTTATGCAAAACAATGAATAGAAAATTCAACTTTGTCACACGTAATGTGGACATTTTTTAATTAACAGAGATTTGAAGGAAGTGAACAAAATCCCTGTTTTTTCAATTATTTTAGCTGAATAGGATTAACAGCTCGGATTAGGTGGAAAGGGAGAGTATATCGTATAATATAGGCTGATCAATTTTAAGAAAAGGATAGGAGATCCCATGACAGCATATGGCGTTATCCCAACTGCAATATCACCGCTGACTGCATTAGACAGCATAGGTGAAACCATTTTATTAGCGGACCATGAATACAATATTGTCTGGATGAATACAGCCGCAGCCAACCTGTTAAATGGCGTTGCCGCTTCATACGGACTCAATGGCAGTCACGATATGATCGGTCAGAACATGGATCTGTTTCATAGATTTCCGTCCCATCAGCAGAACATGATGAAGCAGCTCAAGGGACCACACAGAACAAGAATCACAATTAAAAATCTCATCGTAACTGATATCGTAGTTACGCCTATCCGATCCACCGGCGAACGTATTGATGGCTATATTGTGATGCTGCTGGACGTCACCACAAAAGCAGCCGAAGAAGAGGAAAAAGAAAAGCTGATTGCCTCACTTTCCACACCTATGATGAAGGTTTGGCATAATGCCATTGCACTGCCCCTGATCGGCGCCTTTGACAGCGAGCGTTTCAATCTTTTAGTGACAAGTGTTTTAGAAGAATGTGCATCCAGTCAGATTGATTATGTATTAATCAATTTGAATAAGGTTTATTTTAATGAAAGGGAGCATACGACACACCTTTTCCAAAAGTTAATTGACTGCCTTCGTCTGATCGGCACCCAGTGCATGATCGTAGGCGTTACACCGGAACTTGCGATGGCGATGAATCACCTGAACCGTGATGTGAAGATTTTTACCACGACTTATGACGGGATTCAGTACATTATTTCTAAAGATCAGAAGTAAAAAAAAGCTGTCCGTGACGGGCAGCTTTTTTCTGTGGTTTTGACGCGGACGTGCGTGTTTGTGCTGATTGAGTTGTTCCGCGTGATTGGTTGCGGCAACCTGAGGGTGTGGCTTGAGTGAGGAATTGTACTGTTCCGAAGAGTTTTTTCATCGATTCAACTTTTTATTGTACTGAATGATGTATTAATTCAATCGTTTAAATTTTTTATTGTATTGTTCAAGTTATACAGCACCTTTTTTGTTATGTTTCAACTACGAATTGTAACGACCCAAGACGGAATTGTATCGAATCAAAAAGGAATTGTACTGTTCACACTTCAAGCAGGAAGACCACTGCCATCCAGTCCCTCTATATCACCTGATTAGACCACTATTTGCCGCGAAAAGAGCTTAAATCCTGATTAACGAACTCCATACCGCGCAAAAAATCCTCACACGACTCCTTATAGCTCAGCCTCCAAATGCCGGAGCAATTCTTCAGCAGTCATCAGCTTCTCTCCGCCTCCCTGAACGAAATCGGGCTTTCCGCCGCCACGTCCGTTAATGAGAGACAGCACCTTTTTCAGCGGAAGATTCATATTCATGTCAACGCTGTTTCCTCTTGCACAGATGACCTGGAGTTTATCGTCTGTCTCATTGACAAAGAGTACGATCCGGTCGTCTGCTTTTAACGTAATGTTTTTGGCCAGGTGCTGAATATCGGCAATCTCCTGATCGTGAAAGATCTCTTTTATCACGTGATTGGAAGTTGAGAGATACCCGTCTGCCCGCAATTCTGCAAGCTGTTTCTTCAGCTCTTCCTTTTCCTTTTCAAGGTCTCTGACCTGCTCAAGAAGACGGTCCGCAGCCTGAGGCAGCTGATCCTGCGGTGCACTCAGCCTCGCCGTCAGACTTTGCACTACCAAATGCTTTTCATCAAGCTGTTTTCGTACACGATGTCCACATACGAAATATACACGTATGTTTCCTTTCTGCTTTTCCGTGTGAAGAATGTTCAGCGCCGCCACCTCACCAGTTGAACCGGGATGTGTGCCTCCGCAGCCGTTGTAATCAATGTCCGGGATGATGACGAGTCTGATATCTTCTTTTACTGATACGGCTTTGCGAAGCGGGTATTGACTCAGCTCTTCATAAGTGACCCATTTCGTCTCAATCGGCCGGTTCTCGAGGATCACCAGGTTGGCGGCTTCTTCGGCCTGAAGCACCGTTTCCTCCGTTAGCGACTCTACCTCAAGGTCAATCGAACAAACCTCCTGCCCTAAATGAAAGCTGATGGTTTTTGCGTCAAATTTATTTTCAAATACAGCAGATAAAATATGCTGTCCTGCATGCTGTTGCATATGATCAAACCTGCGCTCCCAGTCGATCTCACCTTTAACTGAACCTGTAGCCTTTAAATCTGTGTAATGGCGAATTTCACCCTCCACTTCTTCAACCTCTTGGACTTGTGCTCCATTCAATGTTCCCTGATCGAAAGGCTGTCCTCCTCCAGTCGGGTAAAAAGCAGTCTGATTGAGCACAAGGTAAGGACTGCCCTGTTCGTCTATGCCGTTCTTCTCAATCTCAGCTTCAAACTCATGTATATAAACATCCTGATAAAATAACTTTTCTGTCATGATTAACAACTCCTCTTTCTACGTTTCCATGACATCCCACGGTGTGACGATGCCAAGTATCCGCTCTGTGCTGGCTCCATTTTTCGTAATGATGAGCGCAACCAGTTTTTCTCCACGCTCCGCCGCCTGCGCGAAACGATCCTGTGCTTCATATACACTCATTTCTTTCGGAATAAAACGGTAATTCTGCTTCCGTCGATCGAAAGGCAACAGATCTTTTACTTGAACGCCTTTGATCGAAATGGATTCTTCATTTAAATGAGAGGCGAGCCAATTGGCTACACCACTGTCTGTGACCAGTGTCTTAACAAGCTTCTGCTGATCAACCACCGGAAACTGCGAGTACTCTTTATTTTTCATGTTACGCAGCACTTCTTTCAGTGTGGTGTCCTCATGAAAGGTCACAACGTCCTTGATAAATCGCTCCACTGTTGGCGGCACAACTAGCCGGCTGCGAATTTCTTCAATCAATTCAACCACATAATCGGTCGGCTCTGCCAGTACTTCCTCTGTGTATGTATGGACAATCGCATTTCGGAGCTCCGCAATTTCCTTCAAATCCTGCAAATAACGCTTTACGATTCTGTCATTACGCTGTGAGGCTTTATCAAGCAGCGCATGAAAGCTCATATAATTCCCTTTATTGTGCTTGTTCTTAAGGTAATTTTCAATTTCGTTAAAGTCTTTGAGAAATGCTCTTGAATTTGAAGAATCCATCCCGTCACTCCTTCTTTTTGTAAACGTGCGGTTTTCGGAGCCATTTAATAAAGAAGTACGCTGCGATCATATAGATTGAAAAACCGATCGACTCCATGATGTCCGATTCATCAGAAAGGATCGCACGAACCAGAATAATAGCAATAAAAGCAAAGATATAAAAGCTTATCGTTTGTGCACGAGATTTTTCTCTCACGATAAGATCCCCCTTCGTTTGTAAAATTATTTCAAAAAATGCTTTACTTTAAAAGTATAAAGATTTATTATATCTTTAAGATATATAACTAAAAGATATAGGTGGTGTTCATTTGGCCAAAGAGAATCATACCCCTTACGTGTTGCTTGGCATGATGACAACCGGCTGCAACACCGGATATTCAATGAAACAAATGATTGATAACAGCCTGAGCCATTTCTGGAAAATCAGCTATGGTCAGATTTATCCCTCTTTAAAAAAGTTGACAGATGAAGGCTTAGCCATTTCAAAAAAGGAACCGCAGACTGATAAACCGGACAAGATTATTTATGAAATTACTGATAAAGGACGTCAGGCATTGGAGGCGTGGCTTGTTTCACCGGTTGACAGCGGATTGCCTGTACAGAAAAATGAATGGCTGCTGAAGCTGTTTTTCAGTCGTCACGAGCCGGCCCAAACAGCGATTGCAAAGATCAAGCAGTACGAAACTCAACTTCAGGAACGGCTCTCTGTTTATCAGCAGATTGAACAAATGATTAAACGTTCATCCATTCGCTCTGAGGATGAACAATTCTGGTTATTCACTCTCCGTCACGGCTTTAAAACAACGAATGCAGCGATCGAATGGTGCCGGGAAGTCACAGAAGAACTTCAAAATGAGGAGGAATAACAATGGGTAAAAAGCTTGAGCAGGCGCGGTTTATGGCCACACATGGACAGGAAATGACCGTTTTTATGGTGGGAATGCGTATTAATAAATTCTGGGCAGTTCACAAATGGTTTCCGGTATTTATGGCAATGGGCCCAATGCTGCGCGAGCTTTATACACATAAGGAACTGGGCTTTTTATCAACAGAAACGTTGATGGGCTGGAGAACGGTCACGCTGATTCAGTACTGGAACTCTAAAGATCAGCTGTACGCTTACGCTAAAGGACAGGAACATATGAAAGCCTGGAAAAACTTTTACCAGAAAGCCGCCAAATCGGAGGCAGTTGGCATTTTTCATGAAACCTACGCAGTCGCGCCGGGAACATACGAAACAATCTACAACCGCATGCCGGCTTTTGGATTATCGAAAGCGATTGGGGTTCAGCCAGTTGGAAAGAAGATGGAGACCGCATCTGATCGATTAAAAGCACAGTAAATAGAAAAGCACCGCATCTGGACGCGGTGCTTTTTTGGTGCGACGTCACTACATCCAATTCACACCCCATAAACTTTGTATAACAGCCATATAAACGACCATCACAATACTCAATCCGAGAAATAGTGCAATTAATCCTTTGAATCGATCTGTTTTTTTCAAAGCCAATATGAATGTGATTAAAACGACTGCTGCTACAGCATAAAACACAAAAAACATGCTATAAATACTGAACGGGCCAAGAAATAAGCTAAGCACTGCGAGCTGCATCAAAAAAGCCGCCATTGACGTCGCAGCCCATTTAGAAGGACCTTTCGTAATGGTCGTATTCCAAACGGCGAAAATAAACAATGCTGAAATTAGCGTCCAATAACCCCATTCAAATAGACCAAATAAGCTTTCCTCGTAAACGGCGAGCATATATCCTGTAACAAACAGCGGAATAAATAACAACATAAGCCAGGCGTTTGTTTGAATTCTTTTCGTTTCGGTCATAATGATTGTACCCCCCTGCTAATAGAGGCCGGCTTTTCGATAAAGCCGGTTGTTTTATTTTGTAAGAGTCGATCCATAATAAAGGTGGCGTAACACATTGGAAACAAGCAGTGCCGGATCCTCTGTCCCATCAAGCACAAGATCAGCTGTTGGCATGACCTGCTCTTCCATATACACATAGGCCCTACGGCTTTTTGATAAATAATGCGCAAGCTCTTCCACGATACGCTTCTGTCCCCGCTGATCCCGAATGATCCTTCTGGCCATCGCAACATCCAGTGGTGTATGTACATAAATCGAGATATCAATGCGGGCTGAGATGTCAGGGTGAAGGTAACTGAATGGATAATCAAGAATGAGATAAGAAGGCGGGTGGTCTCCTGCGATTAGCTGTTCAATCTGATCAGACAGCGGGCTGAGATCCCATGCATGTGGATCAGCTCCGTCATCTACCCACTTCGTTAAATCTTCAGGAGCGTGCTTGAAATCAATATCATCAAAATGTATCGCCTCAGAATGAGGAAGTGCCTGCATCAAACGCTCTGTCAGTGTCGTTTTCCCTCCACCTGATACGGTCGCAATTGATATAATTTTCGTCATTTGTCACACCCCCTTTTACGGATTTGAACGATAAATATCTTTAATTTTGGAGGTTGTCAGCTGTGTAAGAAAAACAAGGATCACTACTATTAAAATCGAAAGACCTAAATTAGCAAAACCGCTAAAGACAAACCACCTGCCGATCGACAACTGCATAACCGAAAAATACAAAAAGAAAATAGCCCCGAACTGAAGAACGAGAAAAGCTTTTCTCAAAAAATACTCCATGGTTTACACCTCCTATTTTTGTAAAGCAACGTCTGTCCCAGGTTTAATCTTTCTCTGCAGCATCTGCAAATAAAATTCCCTGTCTTCCGGAAATGCCAGTGACAGCTGTACAATTTCATCGGCCGATTTCCAGGCGATATCATAAATAAGTTCATCCGGATCCTGAATGACAGCACTCCCTCCTGTACATTTAACAGTGTAGTAATGAACAAGAACATCAATATCATCCAGCGTAGTTTCTTTTGTGTGTAAAAAGGATTGTATCTTTGTCGTATAGCCCGTTTCTTCGAAAATCTCTCTTACACAGCATTCCTCAAAGGTTTCCATTTTCTCTTTCCCACCAGATGGAATTGTCCACTTCTGATCCTCACCTGGTGCCGCCTGTAACACCATTAACAGTTCATTTTTACCATTCACACAAACACCTGCAGCCCCTTGCCAGATCTTCATCATGCCCCTCATTTCTATATAGGTAATATCTAACATTATATCAGTTTTCTGAAAATTCATCTTATTTTTTCTCAAGTTTTCCAAAACAAAAAGACCAGGGTCACCCTAGTCTTTTCGCTTTGCCCACTCATTCGCTTTTTTCGCCAGCTCACTTACAAAAGGCTGCTTTCTGGTTTGATATTCCTCGTGCTGATCCGGGAATTCTTGTAGCAATTGAAGTTTCAACTCACCATATGCTTTCGCGTCAGTTGGATGCTCCAACAGGTAACGTTTAAAATTCAGGTGAATATCAATTTGCTCATTGCCCTTTTCATAAAGGTGCACATGATGCGTCCGCTCATTTCCACCCTTCGTAAAAAAGCGGCGTCCCGGGATCCCGTTCTCCCCGCATACCTCATAGCCAAGCCTCTCCATGTCAGCACTCAACCGGTCTGCTTCTGAAATATCCTCCAGCACACCTAAAATATCAATGACAGGCTTCGCATAACCAATCGCCGGAACCGAAGTGCTGCCCATATGATACAGAACAGCTCTTTCAAAAATATTCTTAATTGCATCCGACTCCCGCTCAAACTCCTCCGCCCATAACTCCGTATAAGGCATAATCGTTGTTTTTCTCACGTCATAATCCTCCTCTTATCGACAGTGTAGACAAGAGGCCTGTTCCTGAAGTCTACAGTAGACCTGGCGACAGACCCTGCCTCTACACTACCTTGCAACTGTACCCTGATGAAAAATCATCTGCCATTGATCTTTTTCTTTTTTCCAGATGGAGCAGCGGTTGGCTTTTTCGTTTGTTTGGTTATTTTTTGATTGATAGATTGCCTGCACGGTATCAGAAGTAAGGACCCGGATATCAAAGCCTTCTATTGTCACGTCAATATGTCCGGCTCCTTCTTCTCCCATCAGATCTTCTTTTCTCCAGGTCCCGCCTGACTTGCCGAACTCCAGAAAATCTTTATGGATCAGCCGATCGAGATCCTCATGAGATGTTCGAATTTCATTGTTTAACAGCTCTTGTTCATGAAATAATATCACTTGTTTTAATTCATCCATGCGCTCCATCTCCCTTTAAGTTCCAGCATATATAAAACCTGAATCTGTTTACTCCTGGCCCTGCAGCCACTGATCATATAATGCTTCCAGTTCACGCTCTGCACGCTGTTTGTCATTTAACAGCTGTTCATATGCCTCCCAGTCATCCTGAATGACCTGGATGTCGGCCTCCAGCTTCTGAATCTCTTTTTCAAGCTCATGAATGCTCGCTTCAATGTCTATCTCCTGCTTTTCCTGCTGTCTGGGCTTTTCCTGAGCAGGCTTTTTCTCAACTGAAGGTGCATCTCTGAGCTCAGGCCGCTTGGACTTCGCCCAGTCATAGTTACCGTTGTATAAAGTCAGTTCTCCATTTTCCAACCAGGCAGTTTTGTGGAACAGTGCATTTAAAAAATACCGGTCGTGTGAGATCGCTAAAATGGTGCCTTCAAACTGCTGAAGCGTATCCTCAAGCACCTCACGTGATTCAATATCCAGATGATTAGTGGGTTCATCCAGCACAAGCAAGTTGATTTCATCATGCATCAGCTGGGCAAGACGCAGCCTCATGCGTTCGCCACCACTCAAACTCTCAACTTTTTTAAATACGTCATAGCCGTAGAATAAGAACCTGGCCAGAACGTGGCGCGCTTCCCCTTCTGTCATCGATACATGCTCTCTGAAAACGTCAATGACGCGCATGGACGGATCACGGTAGGAGAATAGCTGTGACAGATAACCGACTTTTACATTACTGCCAATCCGGCAGCGCCCTTCATCCGGCTGGACATCACCTGTAATCATTTTGATCAGCGTCGACTTCCCTGTACCATTCCCACCAACGATGCCGATATGATCCTGCCATTTAACAGACAGATTTACGTCACGGAAAAGCCAGTGCTCATATCGCTTCCCAACATGCTCAAAGGTCACAACGTCTTTCCCGCTGCGATCACCTGTATCGAGCGAAAGATTCATCTTTTTAACCGTCACCGGCTTCTTAACACGCTCCATCCGCTCAAGTGCCTTCTCCATTGATTTTGCTTTTTTAAACAGCTTCGGATTTGGCGGATTCGCTTCGTTCGCCCACTGACGCAGACGACGGATCGCCTCTTTCATTTTCTTGATTTTTTTCTGCTGCTCCTCATACTCGTGGAACTCCTGCATGATGCGCGCTTCCTTCTCTTTTACATAGGCATCATAATTTCCTTTGTAGCTGTAGGTTTCACCATCCTCAATTTCAACGATGCGTGTCGCTGTCTGATTGAGAAAATGGCGGTCATGCGAGACCATCAGGATGGCTCCATGATGCGCCTTCACAAATACCTCGAGCCATTCAATCGCGTCCATATCCAAATGGTTGGTCGGCTCATCAAGCAGCAGTAAATCCGGGTTTTTCAATAAAAGGAAGCCAAGCATGACCTTCGTCTGCTCCCCGCCGCTTAACTGACGAAATGGCTGGTCAATAAAGCGGCTCAGCTTTAGTCCCTGGATAACAGCCTGAATCTTGGCATCACGTTCATATCCGCCTAGAGCGGTGAATTGTTCCTGCAAATCACCGTATTTCACAAGCAAACGTTCAAGTTGAACAGGATCAGCCTGACCCATTTCCTGCTCCAGCTCCTTCATCTGCTTTTCCATCGAGACAACTTGTTCGAACGCGGTTAATAACACATCCTGACCGGTCCAGTGTGACGGAAAGGAAGGAATCTGATGGAGGTAGCCAACTGACAGCCCTTTTTTCCGGATGATACGGCCTGCATCGACCGGCTCATGTTCAGCCATCAGCTTTAATAACGTTGTTTTGCCACAGCCATTCGGACCGACAAGCCCCACGACCTCGTTCTCTTTCACTTCAATCGTCAATGATTCAAATATTTTTGTACCGCCCATCATTTTGGCGATTTGTTCTGCTTTCATATACATACCCGGTTCCTCCAGTACAGCTGAAAGAACAATCTTTTCAAGACAAAAAAGGACTGCCTGATCAACAGACAGTCCTTTTGCGCACGGCGAAAAAGAATGGTTCATCAGCTGGATTTTATTCGTATTTTGCTAAAAAAGGGCAGACGTGTCCCGTTGTTCGCAAAATCATGAATTTGAGCATGTGTAAAATATAAGAAACTAACCTGTTTTTCACATGCTAATCCAGCAGACTTATTCATTCCTTTTCACCTCCGATCATATAAGTTGTCAAAATTATAGCACAACGCCATTCTTCAAATCAATACTGTAGATATAGGGGACAGACCCCATTTCTACAGTAGTTCCTTTGCTAGGCGTTTTTGGTCTCCCTGATTCTTAATGGTGATCAAGCGGCACTGAAGGTCCCCGCAAATCCGAATCACATTCGGCTTCCCGTTCTCTTCGAAGTAGCGGTCCCATTTGAACATTTTTTTATAAATTGTCCAGGTTGGATCGTAATGAACGGCTTCGAGCTTTAAGCGCTGTTTGATAAATCGTTTTGTAATTCTCCATTTCCGCACATTTCGCGGCGGATCCAGAAACACAATGGCATCGGCTTTTTCAAATGTGCTGTGTGTCCACTCTTCAGAATGTACACCCTCGACAATCCAGGAAGAACGATCCAGAATCTCACTTAAAACCAATTCCCTTTCCTCTTCCGTTCTCCTTCTATCCTCAAGCCCTTCCTTATTACGCTCCCACACTACCTGATCGAGCTCAACAAACGGCGTCCCGGATTGCTCAGATAGCCATCTTGCCAAAGTTGTCTTCCCACTGCCAACTGACCCGACAATACGGATTTTCATACGATCACTCCTTCAACTAGAAGCGGGCCTGTTCCTCTTCTCGACTGTAGACTTCAGGGACAGACCCATCTCTACACTCCCTGCCAGCTCTTCACATAAAATATTTAATGTGGCCTCTAAAAATTGTTCCCGTTCTATTCCGGTTTTCTTTACACCAGGTTCAATCCTGTCAAAGCGGAAGGCTCTTGTTAGCTGATAGAGAGGGACGATGAACGATTGTTCCAGCGCTGAAAGCTTCCGTACTTTCTGATAAGCAGCAAGAAAATGTAAGAAGCGATCATGTGATGATTCTTCTCCTGTGTATGGCATGATCCAGCTATGATAAATGCCGACTGCTACACATTCATTCACCAGCACTTCGTCTCCTGCAAGGTTCAGGTCATAAATGCCTGAGATGTCACCATTCTCATCAAACGTCATATTGTAATAACAAAAGTCGCCCTGCACCGGTCCTGTGGGAAGTTCAGGCCAATGCTTATTTAGCAACTGGCGTTTTTCATGCGCCAGCTGCAACACACGCTGACTCATCTCATGATCATACATTTTTTCCTCAAAGAGCTGGATCATCTGTTCATTTTCGTCATAGTCTCCAAGATTATCTGTTTGGTTCCCTCCAAACAATGACCAGGTCGTCCCGGTGTTAAACCTGAATGAAACGGACTCAGAAATCAGATGCTGCTTTGCGAGCGCTTTAGCAATTTTTTGAACGATCTCAATGGATCCTGATGATTTCTCATTTCCTGCGCATTTCTTTTCAAGCGTGAAGACCACACCCTTTTTCTCTATCGTCCATCCTGATTCGGACTGATGATAAGTCGGAAATGGAATACCTTTTCCAAGGAACATGTCAGCAAATTCACAGGCCCGCTCCACAAATGCCTGCCCTGATGCTTCCCCCTTCAGAAAATAAACAGTCTGACCTGATTCCACCTCAGCCAGTACTTTTACTTCCTTTCTAAAAACAGAGATTCTCTTAATGTTCTTCAGACCAAATTCATTCAGTACGTCTCTCAACTCTTCTTCAGACCAGCTCTTATGCCCCATATTCTGTGGCCTTCCCAAGCTCCTCAAACACCTTTACCGTCACTTCGATCGCCTGTTTCAATCCTTTTTCCTGATGGGATCCCATGACTGCTGCCTGAATCCAGTTGCGTTTCAACAGGTACTCACTCTCATAGCTGATCAGGACCCCCTGTTGTTTGCAGCGATCTCCAAATGCTCTGCTTGAAATGGCTGATGGCAACAGTGCAGTAACGATTCCCTGTGAATACGTATCATCCCCTAAAACAGCCAGGCCAGCTTCCTTCCACGCAGCTCTTACGTCGTAAACATTAGCGTTGTCCAGATTTAAGGCAGTACACAAAGCACTCACCAGGTTTGAAGAATGCGTATAAGGCGTTTCCTGTCCGCTGTACATGCCTAGATCGAGGTAACGCGGCAGTCCTGTATTCTGTTTTATTTCCTCACGATGCAACACAAACGCGAGACCCGGATAGGAGCCAAGCCCTTTCCCACTGACAGTCGAAGCTAAAAGTACTTCACTGTAATCTTCCTCCATTACACCCACACTGCTGCAGGCGTCCAGACATACATCCACATCAAAAGATCTGCAAACCCTTATCAGCTCCTGTAGATCCGTCGCATAACCGGTCGATGTTTCACAATGGACCGTCCACAGCCAGGTAATTGATGGATCCTCAGCCAGCTTTTCTGATACCTTTTTCAGGTCGAAAGGCACATTCCAATCTTCACGAATCCAAACCACATTTAAATCAAAACGTTCAGCATGATCCACCAGCCGCTCACCGAACTCACCATTGGACAGAATGAGCCCTCTTCCTTCCTTTAGAGAAAGCTGTGCAGCGACCAGATCGTTGGCCAGCGTTCCCGTCCCTACTGCAACAGCGGCAAACTTCGCCTGGGTTTTGTCACATAAGAGCTGCTTTACCTCACTAAGCTGCGCGCTGAATTCCTTACTCCGGTGAGAAATCGGCATCTGATTAAATGCTTTAACTACAGAAGGATCAAGCTGCACGGGTCCCGGAAGAAGAGAGGTTGGCTCCTTATGTTTGCGGATCATCAGACGTTCAAACGCTTTCGTTGACCGCTCAAAGCTCGCCTTCGTTAAATACATCGGCTGATAAAGTGCATCCTCCGTACCTACAAGATCAGCAAACGGTTCAAAGCCAATTCTTTTGTAAAGCTTCAGCTGCCTCACCGTTCCTGAAATCAGAGCAATCGTGAACCCCTTTTCCAGACAGTACGCCAAAAGCTGTTCACACAGACGGTAAAAAACCTGAGTGCTCCTCCACTCCTTGCGAATCGACAACAAACGAATCTCACAAGGTCTGGCTCCTTCAGGCAAATACGCATCAAGATCCCCAAGCTTCGCATCCAGCGAAAAAGGCCGCTTCGAACGAACCGCAATCATGCCAACCACCTGCGGCCCTTCCTTCGCAATCATATATGTATTTTCCTCGTGAAACCGATCCACCAGCAGCCTCTGTTCATTCGCATCATGCTGTGGAATCTCCTCCACAAACGTCTCATAATTCAGCGAATGAATCTGCTTCAATTCATTCGCATCCGTTGCCACCTTATACACCAGCGACCGCATCCAACTCCTCCTTACTGTAGACTTGGGATCTGTCCCCCAAGCCTGCACATTTCTATTTGTTATAAACCAGCAGCATGTATAGAAACATACCGCTCATACCGAGTGATACGACGGATATACCAAATTCGTAAAACAGGAAGCCGAGAACTGCGCCAATGGCGATGAAGCCTGAGATGGTGTAGCGTCTCGACAGCCCATAGACAACGGCCATGACGCCAGCCAGTACAGCCAGGATCAGCGGCTGCAGCCAGAATGCGCCTGCGAGAAAGACGACGATCCCTTTACCACCTCTGAATTGAAGATGGGCAGGGTATAGGTGACCTAATAATACGAAAGCAATTGCCACAACCTGCGGCCACAGCAGCCCATCAAACCAGACCGTAACCAGCCATAATGCCAGCCACGTTTTCACCGCATCAATCAATAAGGTCAACAGAAACCCCGTCTTCCCCATCACTCTCCCGGCATTCGTCGCGCCCGCATTTCCACTTTCAAGCTCCCGAATATCCTGCTTTTTCAGCCATTTTGTTAAATAATACGCACCATTGATGCATCCAAAAAGATAAGGAATCACAGCTGCCATTAAAATTGTCATTCAAACATCCTCTTTATCTATGTATTTCCAATAACTTCATTATATCGGACGGACCACCTTTGCGGATAGGTCGATTCTTTAAAATCGTATTCTTTCTCCATTTAAAAAAGCACCTCTTCTATGAGATGCTTTGATCACCTATGCAGGCACCACAATATAATAAATACTCGCCAGAAACACAAAAGCAAGCGCAACCGTCAGATACGCTTTTTTCGCATCAAACCCTTGAGTTGCTTTGACAACCTGAACACTGATCAAGTACATCCAGATCAGACCTGCCACTAAAAGCGCAATCATCAATCCATTTGCCGTTCCTGTTAGAAAAGGAACACTTAAAATACCCGGCAGCAGTGACACAGAGGTCGCTTTGCTGATCTCCCCGAGCACTCCCCTGCCTCCGAGACCGCGGGATGAAGCCCATAATAACAGCGACAAACCAAACCTTGTTAAGATCGCCATCAGCAATCCGAACAATAAAAAGATGCCCGGCACAACCACCCATCTGAGCGCCTGTGAGTCAAAATCACTGACATAAGCCCAGTTCGCCACAATCGAAATCAATCCATATCCCAGACCCACTGCAATCAGAAGCAGCCGGCTCCATACCGTTACTTTCGGAGACTGCAAAAAGGTCTTAAACGCTGTCTCATCTAACATCATCATTCTTGCGACCACTTTTCCATCCCCCATACAATCAGGCTGATGCGTTCGCACCAGCCCTTTTTTATTTACACGTTACATTCCCCAAGGCATCAATGCCCATACCGCAACCGCAAAACAGACAACAACGGTAACACCTGCACCGATTTTGCTGTTATAGCGATAAGGCTGAACATCCTTCCAGCCGTGAATCTGTTCGATCAGCTCGCTGTCCTGCTTTTTCGTTAAACGGCTGTCGAGTGAAGGAATCCGATTCGTGATATAAGACACGACAATCAGCAGAATGAAACTGATCGGAACCGCCAGCAGCGCGCCCGAAATCCCCATTCCATCTGTGACGCTGTGGCCTGTCAGTACAATATTCGGGAAGACAAACGGTGATACGATAATATAGATTGCTCCACCCACCACGGCAGCAGCCATCGCACCGTACTTGTTCGCTTCCTTCCACCACACACCTACAATAATCAGCGGTGCATTCGTCACACCTGCAAGACCGAATGCCCATAAAATACTGACCACGAGAAATGCCGGAGGTTCAACCGCTAAAATAATACTGATCACCCCACCAACAAAAATCGCGATATAGCCTAAACGAAGACTCGCTTTCTGAGAAATATTCGGCTTTAATGTTGCCACGATATCCTGAGAGAGAAGAGCACCAATCGCAAGCAGATTTCCACTAAGCGTAGATAATCCCGCTGAAATCGCACCTGCAATCACAAGTGCCGTCACCCACTCAGGGTTATACACAAGATTTAAAATAATCGTCAGCTTATCCGCATCTGCAGCTGAAACTTCAAGTCCCTGCGTGGCAGTTGCAAATACACCTACGAAGCCCATCGCATAAGTCGCTGAGAATACAAGTCCAAGAATAAATGCAAACCAGACCATCGCAGAGCGCGCACTTTTCAGACTTGAAGCCGTGTAAACACGCATTGCGAGGTGAGGCAATCCAAGTGCACCGATTGTCAGCGCTGGAATAATGGCAAAGTACCATTTAGGTGAAAATTGATAGTCAAAAAACGTTGGTACAGCTTCAAGCATTGCCGGCACCATATCCGCATACAGTAGCGGCGGGAAATACCATCCGTTGCCACCAACAGCCTTCATAATCGCAGCAAGCGGAACGATAAACATCAGTGCCATGATCACCATCTGAATCGCTGCATTATTCGTCGCTCCGGCCATTCCCCCAATGGTCACGTAACCGACAATAATCAATCCACCGACAATCAGACCCGTCATATACGGAATACCAAGCAGCGTCTCAAACGTAACCGCAATCCCAATCATCTGACCAAGCGCATACATAATCGATACAAGAATCATGAACAACGCTGCAATAATTGACGCCTTCACGCCATAACGATTACGGATGAAATGCGTTGGCGAGAAAGCACCCATCCGGCGAAGACTTGTTCCATAAATGATCGTAATTAGCGGAATCGCCAGGATCAGCTGAATCCACAATAAAATAAATGGTGCCTGAAGATTTAAGATAAGTGCAGTAATGCCTAAGAACGTAGCTAAACTCATATACGTTGAAGCCATTGCAAGCCCGTTTGTAATCGGCCCTACATTGGATTTACCAACGTACAATTCCTGAGCAGAAGCGCTTTTTCTGTTTGATATGTAACTGACCGCATAAAATAATACAAACGTTGCGACTACAACGATAATACCCATGACTGGATTAGATAGCTGCCATTGCATCCCTTACGCCCCCTTTGCTTCCTTAGATGACTCTTGCGCTTCATTTTCACGCTCAATTTCATCATCAATCCGATTTCCAATCTTTCCGGCAACAATCGTTAAGAAAAACACGCCGAACCACCCCATCAGAATCGGCACGATGTATTTCACCGGAAAACCGAACATCATCGCCTCTGTTGGAAAAATCGAAAAGATCAATCCAACATTCCCCACGAGGACAAATGCCGCTGTCATCCAGATCGTAAACTGAACTTCTTTTTTATAGGCTTTCATGTCATCCCTCCGTTGTAAAAATTTCTCCCATTTTGTTCGTTTGATGACTGAGCGTTCGTTCGATTGTTGCGACCGAGCGTTCGCTCATTTTTTAAATACAAACAACCCTCCTTCACATTTCTGTAACAAGTTGATTGTAAGCGCTACCATATTTTTGCGTCAACAATATTTTTAAATTTTCCGAAAACTTATTTTTGGATGTTATTTCAATAAAACATCATCTTGCTTCTGCGTTCTGAAATTGGTCTGACCAGTCTGCTTGTTATATGTCTCATGCAACAAAAGTCCGTTAATCATCATATTCAATTTCATTATGCTGGAAATCTTTTATTCAAAAGGTTTTTATGGCAATGAAAATGCCACCCTTTAGCAGGATGGCTTTGTTAGATGGCTTGTATGGTTTAAATAGTGAACAGCAATCTTACCAGACTCATCTTTCTCGAGAAGGTGAATGCCTGTATCCCCTGTTCTGAAATAAGCCGGATGACTGAATGGCATATTCAGCATGGATTCGATCAATCTTGAAATAACACCTCCATGAGCAACAATCATGACGGTCTCCTCCTGCTTCGAGCTGGCGAATATTTGGCTCAGCACCTGCTCACAACGTGCTCTGAATTCTATCTCACTTTCTCCCGTCACACCCCACTTTTCATGACGGTCATAACTGAAAGGAAAAGGAATTTCATCCAGCGGCTTACCTGCAATGTCACCATTTTTATGCTCCTGCAGATCCTCAAGGACTTCTATCGGCCAGCCTGTTATGTCTGCAATTTTCTGAGCGGTTTGTCTGGCACGTTTCAGTGAACTAACCCAAATTCGCTCTGGATTGAATTCCTTTGCCACGCGTTGTGCCATTTGTTCAGCCTGCCAATGTCCCATCTCGGTCAAGTTAAAATCTGCACTACCCTCATGGACATGCAAAAGATCCCCTTCAGATTCTCCGTGTCTGATCAGTACAATTTTCACTCTCTCATTCCTCCTTTTTTTGACAGAAGATCATTATACACAAAAAAACTTCCAGAAACGATTCATTTCTGGAAGCTTTTGAGCTTTATCATGATGGTAAGAGCCTGTTTGTTTAAAAGTGGTGTAGCTCATTATATTACTGGTGCCGTGAACGTTGTATCGGTATAGTACATAAGTAACTGAACTCACGAATTCTGCGAGAAGCTCACGAATCCGCTGCCGGAACTCACAAACCCTTCGGCTAACCTCACGAACTTTACCCGCAAACTCACAAACTCTCATTCCAACCTCACGTTCCCCGCACCTTACCTTAACGAATCCGGGAACGATGTCAGCTCAATGCCAAACACTAGTGGAAGCAACAGTGTAACAAATCCAACAAGCGCAATCGTTGCAAAAATATTCATCCAGATTCCCGCTTTTACCATATCCATCATTTTCAAGTAGCCTGATCCGAACACAACGGCATTTGGCGGTGTGGCTACCGGCAGCATAAACGCACATGATGCGGCAACGGCAGCTGGAACCATGACGGCAAATGGGTGCACATCCACAGCGAGCGCCAATGCAGCCATAATCGGCATGAGCATCGTGGCGGAAGCCGTGTTGGATGTGATTTCAGTTAAAAACACAACAACAAGTGATACAACAGTGATAATCACAATAAACTGGACACCATCAAGGACGGTTAAGCGTTCCCCGATCCACACATCCAGACCTGATGAACCGAATCCGCCTGCAATCGCAAGACCTCCACCAAATAATAAAAGGATGCCCCACGGTACATTTTTTGCAGTATCCCAGTTCATCAGTTTGACTCCCTGATATTGAAAAGAAGGAATTAAAAACAGTACAAGTGCTCCGGCAATGGCTATCATCGTATCATCAATCGCCGGGCTGATGTATTCCTGTAATACAAACGAACGTAAAATCCAGGCAAGAGCAGTCGCGCTGAACACAACTGCGACCATCTTTTCATCCGCACTCATTTTACCAAGTGCGTCACGCTCTCTTTTAATGACTTCTTTTCCACCAGGAATGTTTTTCAGCGTCATTGGGAAAGCAAATTTCACTAAATACACCCATGCAAACAAAATCATAATGACGGCAAATGGAACACCAAACAGCATCCACTGGGCAAATGACAGGTCAATGCCGTAAATGGCACGGAGCTGGGCTGCCAGGATCGTATTTGGCGGCGTTCCGATAATCGTTGCGATCCCACCAATTGAAGCAGAAAATGCAATTGCGATCATTAACCCTTTTGCGAAAAGGCTTTTTTGATGCTCTGCATCCTTTACAGAACCATCATCAATTAGTGATGACATTTGAAAAATGATGGCCGTTCCAATCGGCACCATCATCATTGCCGTTGCCGTGTTTGAAATCCACATGGACAAGAAGCCTGTTGCGGCCATAAAGCCAAGCATGATGCCACTTGTGCTTGTACCGACAAATGAGATAATGCCAAGCGCAATCCGTTTATGAAGATTCCACCGCTCCAGAGCCAGAGCAATAATAAATCCACCCAGGAATAAAAATACAAGCGGATCCCCATAGCTTGGTGTTACGTCACCAACACCAACACCCGCGACCAGCGGAAATAGAATAATTGGCAGCAGTGACGTTGCCGGAATTGGAATCGCTTCTGTGATCCACCACGTTGCGATCCATACTGTTGCAGCTAAAACACCAAGTGCTTCAGCCGATAATCCCTCTGCCCGGAAAAACAGCAACAAAATAATAAACAGGGCAGGTCCAAGAAAAAGACCAACTTTCTGTTTCGCAGAATAATCCCTTCCCTCAGGTGATGGCTGTCTAAAGGTACCAGTCAGCTTACCTGACGCCTTCGCCATACGATCCGGATCATCACTTTTCGGACCACCCGGGTTCATATTCATTCTAAATAAAAGCAGTTCTTTAATCCGGTCATGACTATCCCATGACCTTTCCCACAATCTCTTAACCGTATCCAAATCCTCACTCCCCTTCATTAAAGCGCTTTCATAATTATGCATTATAACAGTATTTTTTAGGAGAGCGAAAGGAAAGTGCCGCACAATTCTAAAAATAGGCTTTTTTCCTATGTAGAAAAAGGGTCTGTCCCTAAAGTCTACGGGAGACTTATAGACAGACCCTTTTCTTTCCTTCCTCACTTATTCAAATGGGATAAATCTCGCTTTTTCAAGCATGGATGGCGGCAGCAGCGGCTTGACGATGTATGTGCAGTCGGGCTGAAAGCGGAGGATATTTAAGAGTTGAGAAGCCATCTGAGCCGGTGTTTTCTGATAGTTCGTTTGGATCCAGTGTGTGATGAGTCCTGTGATGGCTGTTGAATGATAAATGGAATAGAGCTGCTGATCAATGTCGATTGCCTGCAGCTGATAATCAGATAAAATCATGGATTGAATAGCTTCTGAGAGTTTTTGCTGAAAGACTGGAAGGAGAGATGAGTAAACAACGTTAGTGAAAAAATCCCGACGTTCATAGATTGATCGAAACAAAGTTATTTCTGAAGATGATAAATCCTTTAATTGAAAGGATGGAAGGTTCGCATAAGGTTCGCGATAGGCTTTAACAAAGCGGGTTAACTCATACGATAAAGTCTGTTCAATCAAATGATCCAGGCTATCATAATGGTGATAAAATGTACTGCGATCAACGCCTGCAAGTTTAGTCAGACGGGTCACTGTTAACTCATCAAAAGTCAGATCCTGCATCGTCAGTAAAAGAGCATCCATCATCTTTTGACGCGTCCGCACGACACGTTTATCCGGATAAAGATTGTTCATCAGTGCGCCTCCTGTTATTTTATTCGACAAAATACGCCAAACTGTAGAATAACAAATGACAGGCCTATCGTCCCCACCCTTATTTCTTATTATACTATAAGTACACAGCATTTCTGCATTCGACAAATTTCGGCAGGCATGCTGTAAAAAAAGCGAATACATTAAGGGAGGGTTTCAAAAAATGGGACGTCTTGATGGAAAAGTCGCGTTAATTACAGGTGGTGCCCGCGGAATGGGTGCTTCACATGCCAAAGCCTTTGTTGCAGAAGGTGCGAAGGTCGTGATTACAGATGTACTGACAGAAGAAGGCGAAAAAACAGCACAGGCACTTGGCGATCATTGTGTATTTTTCAAGCACGATGTGACAAGTGAGGAAGAATGGAAGGATATCGTTCATAAAACCGAGGAACATTTCGGACCGATCAGTGTTCTGGTGAACAATGCCGGAATCGTGATCCAGGAGCCGCTTGAAAGTCTGAGCCTTGAAAACTACCGGAAAGTGATCGACATCAATCAGGTGGGCGTATTTTTAGGGATGAAATCAGTGCTCCCGTCCATGAAGAAGGCTGACAAAGGCTCCATCATAAACATTTCATCGATTTCCGGTATGGTCGGTCAGGCGATGACGCTTGCTTACAACGCCTCTAAGTTCGCCGTGCGTGGCATGACCAAATCAGCAGCCGTTGAACTCGGACCACTCGGCATTCGCGTCAACTCCATCCATCCGGGTATTATTAAAACACCTATGACCCAGACACCGGAGCTTGAAGCCGTGCTTGAGCAAATGCTTGCCACCATCCCGCTCGGCAGGCAAGCCGAACCCGAAGAAGTATCCGCTCTTTGCGTATTCTTAGCCTCTGATGAATCCAGCTACTCATCAGGATCTGAGTTTATTATTGATGGTGGAATGATTGCAGGATAACAATATGAATGGGGTCTGCCTTAGATAGAGACGGACCCCAATTTCTTTTAGTGGGACATGTTAGCGGAATTCCTTCACTCGGGGGAGTTATTCGATCGTTTGAAATTTTTATTCACTCGTTTCAAAAATGATTTCATTCTTATGGAAAATTAATTCCATCAAAACCTCTTGGCCGGACTCTTTTCCCTTCACAAGGCCCGGTGATTCCTTCATTCCACTCCACGAATTCCTTCATTCACACTCACTTTTCCATCACATCCAAATGAGCGTACTTCTCCACCTCCAAGCCACCTTTTCCAGATCATATGATGAGCACCCTGCCCCCAGTAGTCCCTCAGCAACACATCTGCATTCCCAAAACGACTCACCCAGTATTGCTGAGAGCTTTTAAACCCGGCATCGAGATAATAAAAGTCGTGCCCGAGACGTAAAAGCTCATCTTCTGCAAATGCCAGTAAGGATTGAGCGACTCCTTGCCTCTGGTGATCAGGGTGAATATATACACCCCCCACTTCTAAACAGCCGGGTTCAGGAGTCAGCCCGCATCTCACGAGATCACCCGGTTCAAACAGCGCAATCGTTCCTACAACTGAATCCCCTGTAAAAGCCGCATAAAATCTGATCCGGTCATCTGTCAAAGACTCTCGCACCATTCGCTCCAGCCGCCTAACCTCCTCATCAAAAAGCTGCTGATCATGACTTAACCCCTCGCGTTTCAAAAGATCACGGAGGCATTTCTCAAAAAGTTTATCGGTTTCTTCAAGGTGACTACTTTTTAGTTCTCTTATCTCTATCTTCATGACCTTTATTCCCACTCCCTCAATACCTTCTCCAACTCTCTTAAATCCATTATCACATCATCCGCATCTTCATCCTGTTGAATTACACTCTGGACCAAAACAGCCTTCATCCCAACCCGCTTCGCTGCCTGAATATCATTTTCAGGATGATCCCCAACAAACACAGCCTCTTTAGCTTCTACATCAAGCTTTTGAAGTGCCCGCAGAAAAATCCGGCTATCAGGCTTTCGGAGCTTTTCCCATTCAGATATCAGAATGACATCAAAGGCTTCCTCAATCCCAAGGGCACGAATATTCGCCGTTTGAAAATCCCCAAATCCGTTTGTAATCATACCGATTTTATACGCGTTTCTTTTTAAATGTTCCAGCATTTCATATAACCCTTTTACAGGAATACAGTGATTCGGAAACTCATGCAGATAATCCTGTAACAATTCTTCTGCAGTCATGTTAATCTGTAATTCCTCCACAAGTTGCGCATAAACCCGGTCTTTCCACACATATCCATGAGCATCCAGCTCAATAAAACGATTCACATATGTATCCCGATCAACGTTTACATTCACTTGCTTCAAACGCGCATACTGATCAGCAATAAACGCTGCAACAGAAGCATCACGATCCAAAAGTGTTCCATCAAAATCAAACAACACTGCCCTCATCCGATCACATCCTTTGGATAATTGTACCATAGAGTGTAGAAATGGGGTTTGTCCCTGAAGTCTGCGATAGACTTTAGGAACAAACCCCAACCCTACAGAAAAACACCGCCGCGGCGGTGTTTTTTTAAAATGTATAGATTTCTCCGTCTTCAGGAACCAGGAGTTTTTCGTCCGGAATGTGTGCTTTTAGTTCATCACGTGTGAGGACGCAATGGTTAAGGGCCTCAAGGTGAACGGCGATTACGGTTGCCGTTGTTGCTGTGTCGAGTACTTTTTTTACATCATGCTGATCCATGATGATCGGACCGCCTTCAAGGAACTGTGCTGCTCCAGCATTTAATACAATAACGTCAGGCTGCTCATCTTTCAGCACCGCTTCTACTTCATCGCACCAGATCGTATCACCTGCGATGTAGAGCGTCTGTTCATCCTGATGTTTGAACACTACACCACATACGGCTCCCATTCGCTCTTCAATCTCACCTTTTCCGTGATGTCCTGCAGTTTTACTCAGCTGAATTCCTTCAAAATCTGAACGTTCTCCCAGAACAGAAACGTGCTGAAAACCGGCTTCCTGAATTACTTTGGCATCTGCTTCATTTTGCGCGAAAACAGGTGTTGCTTTTGGCAGTGCCTGTTTAGCCGCTTCATCAAAATGATCGGCATGCAGGTGAGTGACGATCACCGCATCAGCTTTTGAAAGATCATCAACCTTTACCGGCAATTCAACCGTTGGATTGGATAAACCCTGATTCGGCGTGTTCGGAAACGGCGGCAGTGAACCTTTTTCAGCAAAAAACGGATCTACTAAAATCGTTTTACCTGCATATTCCACTACCATCGTTGCGTTACGAATATGTGTCAGCTTCATCTCATCACTTCTCCTTTTCGGATTGTTCCTGTTTAGGATAAACTTTAAAGAAGGATGATGTACATAATCTAAATCAAGTAATGTGTTGATTTCACTTGATTTTTGAAAGGATGTTATCGAATGGATCAGACAGACTACCTCATTTTACAAGAGCTTGAACAGAATAGCCGGATCACCATGAAGGAACTCGGTCGAAAAGTCCATCTGACCGGACAGGCGGCAACAGCACGTGTACAAAAACTTGAGGATCAGGGCATTATCGATAAATATACAGTGCGAAAAAGCTACGAGAAGCTCGGCTTTCCCGTTCATGCCTTCATCCAGGTATTTACCCAAAGCCCTGATCACGCTAAATATCTTGCCTTTATCGAAAAGCAGTCAACAAACATTGTTCAGCATGTCAAAACCACCGGTGAAGCCTGTTATATGCTTGAAACAAGATTCACAAGCCACGATGATCTGAATACTTTTTTGGAAAACCTGAGCAGCTATGCTCAATATAAGACTGCGACTGTTATTAAAGCATTACTGTAAACCCGGGTCTGTCCCGGTACTGCGGTAGAAGATGGTCTGACCCTCTTCTGCCCTGCGCAGTGATGCAGTCAGGACAACAGCGCCAGCTACCATGATGGCACCGATCCATGGTGTGTGGATGAGGCCGATTCCGTCTACGATGAGGCCTCCAACGAAGGAACCGATGGCGATCCCAACGTTAAATGCGGCGATGTTAAGTGCTGAAGCAACATTGACCGCTGATGGTACATATTTTTCAGCCAGATTTACAACGAGTACCTGAAGTCCCGGTACATTCATGAATGCAAATAATCCCATCAGAAAAATCATGATTAGGCCTGCTGCTTTAAATGGTGCTGCCAAGCTTAGCAGTACGAGTACGATTGCCTGAAATATGAACATCCACATTAATGCTTTAAGCGGATTACGATTGGCCGCTTTTCCGCCAATCATATTTCCAACAGCGACAGCTACGCCATACACAAGTAGAATCACGCTGACCCATTTAGCGCTGAATCCTGTGACATTTTCTAAAAGCGGTGTTAAATACGTAAAGGCAACGAATGTTCCACCATATCCGAGTGCAGTGATAGCGAAAGCAAGCATTAAACGCCCATTATTTAAAATTGCAAGTTGATCTTTAAATGAGGATGGTGGTGCTTCCTTCAGATTTTTCGGTACAAGCAGGGCACTGGCAACCATCCCGATCAGTCCAAGAATGGCCACACCCCAAAATGTCGCTCTCCAACCAAAAGCCTGACCAATAAACGTTCCAAGCGGCACACCTGTCACCGTGGCAACGGTTAAACCTGTAAACATAAAGGCAATGGCACTGGCACGTTTATGAGCCGGAACCAGATCAGCTGCAATCGTTGATCCAATTGAAAAGAATATGCCGTGAGAAAAAGCGGTAATAAAACGGGCCACGATTAAGAAAGCAAAGCTGTCAGACAGCGCTGCAGCTGCATTTCCAACAACAAATACCGCCATTAACGCCATGAGAAGCGTTTTGCGGCTCATTTTTGCTGTCAACGCCGTTAAGACCGGTGCGCCAATCGCCACCCCGATCGCATATCCAGAAATTAATAATCCCGCTAATGTAATTGATATTTGAAGATCCCCTGCAATGGATGATAAGAGTCCAACCGGAACAAATTCAGTCGTTCCGATTCCAAATGCACTGATTGCCAGTGCAAGTAAAGCAAGCATTCCGCCTTTTTGCTGCGGAGGCTGATTCATTTTAGTCGTCATGATTTGATTCCTCCCTATGAAAATAAACACGAAGGCGCCTTTCGTGATGTTGAACAATTGTCAGTATGAACCCGTTTATTTCTTTTGGGAAGTACGTACTTTAAAGTGCGATAGGCACCAAAAAGTACCCTATCATGCCTTTCGGACGGTTTCATCGCAATCATCTTTTCAATGCTTTTAGCCTGTGCTATTCTACTTACAAATTAAAGGAGGAGTTACGTATGCCTTACAACATTCCTGTTGAAGCCACACTCGAAGTCATCGGCGGAAAGTGGAAAGTCGTGATTCTTTGTCACCTGGATAAAGGGGATAAGCGAACGAGTGAACTTAAAAAGCTGATGCCGAATATCACACAAAAAATGCTCACTCAACAGCTTCGTGAACTTGAAGCAGATGGTGTCGTAAAACGCACTGTCTATGACCAGGTTCCACCAAAGGTCGTTTACTCACTCACTGAATACGGCTGGTCACTGAAGCCCATTCTTGATGTAATGTGCAGCTGGGGAGAAGCCCATATTGAGGCAACCGGTGAGGAGCTGGCGCAATAAAAAAGTGCAGAACCCGAGTTATGCGGTTCTGCACTCTCTTTAATAAATATGCTTTGTTGACCTGACCTGTCCATGTATTACCTCACTATGTTATAATTCCACTACCATTTAGTATCCAGGAGTTGGTGACATGGCTACTTTTGTACAAAACGCACTATATTTATTGGGAAGTATATTTATCATTACTAGTGCTCTTTTCATCTTCATGAGCTTGTTTTCTTCTGGAGGTAATACGAGTTTGCTCATTCCGTTCTTTGCCATTTTAAATGGATTTATCGCAATTGCGATTGGGGAAATTCTTAGAACATTAAAGGAAAAAAGTATGTAGTCACGCTGTTTCTTCACTACTTTCCTCCTGCTCCAAACGCTCCTTTCCGTAGAGGCTGACTGCTAAAGAAGCAATCCATATAAGAACACCCAGAACCAGTAAGATCGCTCCGAACACAATAAAAACAGTGATATATCCCTGATATATATATTCAAATGAACCCATGGAATTACTTTGTGCTACCCACCAGTCCGCAACTCCACTGCCAATACCAGGAGCGAAAAAGAGAAAAATTCCTCCCGCGATCATACTGAACAAACCCCAAAGCCTTGCCGTTATTAAATGATTTTCCTTCATATTGCAACCCCCTACTATTGTTTATATTCATAAAGTGAAAGCAGCCTTTCTAATGAAAGACTGCTCTAGTGTAAACTTGGGGACAGCCCCCGAAGTCTACGCTTTACTCTTTATCCTTTGATGCTGCGGCTTCGTCTGATTTTTGGTTTGTGACTGTCTTCTGAGCCGGTGCTTCTCCACTGTTGTTGACCACAGTGTGCGTGTTACCGCGGTTTACCATATCAGAAAGCAACTTGGAAACGTCAATTCCTGTTAGCTCTTTAAGTGGTTCCTGGAGTTCAACCATGGTTTGGGTGATGCTTTTGCCGTAAGATGCGACTCCGTTCCCACCACCCGTATCAAGAATTTTAACGGATTCGATATTTTCAAGCGGTTTAGCAATTTTCTCTGCGTAGATCGGCAGCATGTCGATCAGTTTCTCGGCGAGGATGACTTCACCGTGCTCTGATATCGCTTCTGTCAATAGACGTCTTGATTCGGCTTCCGCCTTACCGCGCTCAAGAATAACCTGAGCCTCTGCCAGACCGGCTTCACGTTTGATACGTGCCTGGGCTTCCCCGTCAATTTCCGCTTTACGCGCTTCTGCTTCCGCCTGTCGGGTAACGGAGTAGTAATCTGCATCGGCTTTCGCCTTGCGGATCTTGTTTTCTTCCTCTTCAATCTGCACCTGACGTGAACGCTCAAGTTGCTGGATTCGCAGTTCTTCTTCTTTGCGTTTTGCGACCAGCATCAGTTCTTCTTCCTGAACCTCTTTATCAAGCTTAGCTTTTTCAAGTGTGTACGATTGCTCGGATTTCGCCCGTGCACGTTCTGTTTCTTCTTTGATCGCTGCATCTTTTAGATCCTTTTCTTTTTGTGCAGCGGCAATTTCAGTCTGACGTTTGTATTCTTCTTCTTTCGCCTCTTTATCAGAGTTTGCACGCTGTATACGTGTTTCTTTTTCTGAGTTGGCTTCGGCAATTTCAGCCAGTTTACGAACTTCTGCAATACGTGGACGGCCAAGGTTCTCTAAATAACCATTTTCACTGTCAGCATCACGAAGGTCAGTCAGACCAAGAGATGTAATACGGAATCCCATATCATCAAGCTGCTTTTGTGCAACCTCTGTTACTTGAGCGTTAAATGATTCGCGGTCTTCATTGATTTGCTCAACCGTCATTTTTGAAAGGATGGCACGAAGATTCGCACTGAGTACCTCTGCAATTTCTTCTTCAAGCTCTGCTGATTTCTTCCCAAGGAACTGCTCGGCATAGTTGGCGATCCCTTTCAGCGTGTCTGCCACCTTTACCATTGCAACCGCATCAGCCACGATCGGCACACCGCCATTTGTATAAACGCGTGGCGTTGTCAGCTTCAGCTGAAACGATGTCAGTTCAACCGGTGTTGCTGTCTGGTGCATGCGGAGAAGATGCCCGCCACCACGGATGATTTTCATCGAACGGCCTTCATTGTCCGTGAAAATATTCGTTTCTTTCTTCGGATCACCTAGTTTAGGTCCTGTAATAATGAGTGCCTGGTTGGAACGCGCTGTTCTGTAGCGGATCTTGTAATAAACAAACACAACCGCACCAACGATCGCAAGCACGACCAAAATCGGAATGATGATTGATAACGCTGCTAAGATTTCCATTTATGTATTCCTCCTTAAAATAAATTGATTATTCCAACTATATGTACGTGCAGGATTGGAAAAGGTTCCAGAAATCTTTTAAAAAAGGTGAAGGAATCCAGAAATGAATTTTTCCGGCCGGCATCTATCTTTCTATTAATCAATCAACCGGGTACACTAATTCATTAGATTAACGATTTGATGTTCAAGATATGATCTCGCTGAGTCTTCATCTATCTTAAAAAACAGTGCCTGGAGAAAAAACTTTAAAGACGTTTTAACACGGTAGCGCTCCAAATCTGGTAGAGAATCTGAATGAAAAACCACCTCTCTGATAAGCTCCTGCAAATCTATTAACCATCCGTCTAACTCAAATCTTGTTGTGTATGCTAAAAAGGCGATTGCCAGTCTTTCCTCTTCTTCATCATGATAACCAGGCGCAGATGTTAAGAAGTGCGCAACACCTTTGATTACCAACCCTAGCTCGCCATCACCCGTTAACGGATGCAAAGCAATCGCCTCCAGCAAATCAGCTGCATGGGCAGCCGCATGAGCCCAGCCTTTATCCGGCACATACCCTCTTAAATCATTCTCAGATGAAACATAGTACTGGACCACATCGACAATCCGCTCATAATAATCCTTCGAAAGGAATCTGCGTTCATGATCCTGCTTTAGCAATAAAGCAAAAATGAGTGCACTGAACGAACGGGTGAATAAGTCATCAGAGACAGATTGATTGATTCCGCTCAGTAACTTCTTCTGTGTCAGCAGTTGTTCAGTGATTAAATGCAGCTGCGAATCACTGAATCTATTCTCTGTGACGTATATACCAAATGCCTGGTAAATCAGTTCATCCCTTAAAACCGGATCCGTTGAACCAATGTGAGTAATCATATGTAAAATAAGGTTATCCGATAGTTCACCCTTGTTTTTCAATGTCATCATTAAAATTTCTTTCAGCTCTTGCTCAGTCACTTCACCACCGGCCCTTTCACACCCAAATGCCAATCCTCAATGAAAGGTGCCTGATGAGGATTGATGTCTTCAGGCAGATGTCCGCGATGAAAAAAGACAAGCTCTTTACTCTCAAGGCTCTTAACCGGTTTTGGATTGTTCAATTTTGCCTGGAAAATAATTTGCACACTGTACACCTTATCTCCATTCTCATATTCCGAAAATCCATTGACACCAGAATAAATACCATATAATTGGATCTCCGCAAGGTTAAGCCCGGTTTCCTCAAATACCTCACGCCTTACCGTCTCCTCAAACGTTTCACCAATTTCAAGAATGCCACCCGGAATGCCCCATTCAGAAAAGTCAGACCTTCTTTGCAGCAAAAGCCGGCCATGCTCATCCTCCAGTAAAACACCACATCCGACTGTCAGAAGTGTTGAGGAGCCAATCATTTGTCTCATCGTTTGGATGTAATGGTTCACTTCACCACCCCTTTAAAATCCTAAAGCAATCAACTCAAGATGCGTTTCAAACCTCCCACAAAGGAAATAATAACCACAAGTACTCTTTTTCAGTTTAACAGAATGGGGGCATGTCTTCATGAAGATTTTGGGAATGATTTTGGTGCTTTCCATATTTCTTACCGGCTGCAGTGAGCCCGTCTCGATGGATGGCAAGCTTGGCGGGTCGTTGTCTTCATTTGTGGAGACGTATGGGGAAAATCAAAAAGCTGAAGATGATTTGCTTTATGATTATATTTCAGATGAAGGTGTAGCTGCGGTCTTTATGGAGGATCAGGCTTCCGTAATCACGATTGACTTAACATCTGAAGGCCAGGAGTTATTATCGATTGAGGATGCGGGCGAATACGCGCTCAGCTTTGCGCCTTCTGATGCAGATGAAGTGGAAAGAACACAGGATCCCTAATCTATTGGACAGGTCATCGTTTTTGAGAGTAAAAGTCTTGGAGAGGTTCAAAGCAATGATCGATTTTCTATGCAGCTGCTTTCTGAGGACGGCAGGATTGTCACATTTATTCATTTACGGACAGAGCCGGATGAGGAATGATCAAGTCCATACCTCATCCAGCCTTGATTTATAAAAGGTCAGTGCCTTTTCATAGGCTCTGATTGACTCATCACTTGTCGTTTCGAGTAAGCTGGTCAACAGAAGCTCCATCGCATCATGATGTTCCCCGAGATTATATAGACTTAGCGCATAAAAAACGCGTATGGCATGCTCATTCGGGAAAAGTTTGATGCCTTTCGACAGGACTTTTTTTGACTTATCATATTCCCCAAGTGTGCGGTAAGTACTGCCTAATCCAAGATAAGCTCCCTTTAACTGGTCAACAGTCAACCCTGCTTCGATCGCTTTTTCATAATGTGGCACGGCAGCGGCTTCAAGTCCCAACACATCTAAACTCCACGCACATTGATAACGGACCTCCGGATTCTCAGGATAGGCTTCTGCAAGCCGGATCAACAGCTCATTAGACTCTTTCAGCTTCCGTTCATCACGTAGCTGAACCGCCTGTTTCACGGTCTCTTCAATGTTCATACTTGCTCTCCTTTTTCCAGATATTCTTCTTTTAAATGTGGATCTCTATAACGAGCCATTCCCGTCACCACTTTTTGGAACCCGGTTTTCTTATAAAATTTTTCATTACCTGTGGTTGAAATCAGATGAATACAAGACAGGTCACCAAGCTCATGGATGAGACGTTCCATCATTTCCTGCGCAATCCCCTGACCCTGATATTCCTGATGTACCACGACATCATAAATCGCTGCATTAAAAACACCATCTGACAGCGCTCGACTGAAGCCAATAATGCGATGATCATGTTTGGCAAGAATGTAATGCGTGCTCGCCTGAAATACCCGTTCAATCTGCAGCTCAGTGTGCTTCATCCAGCCCACTGATTCATAGACCTCCTTCATCTGACTGCACACGCGTGGCCCCTGCATTTGATAAGTAATCACAGCACTCAACCTCTTGCCTCCCACTCCTCAAAACTCATCATGTTAAAATCCTCTTCAACATCGAGCCGGATTGGCGTAATCAATTCAAGTGAGTTTCCGTCCGGGTCGTCAAAGTAAATGGCAGCATGTGCCTGAGGGTTATTTGGCAGTACAAGCGGCTGACGTGTTTCATCAAAGCCAAACATGGTTCTGACTTCAATTCCACGTTCATTCAGCCAGTGTTTCGCCCTCAGGATATCTTCTTTCTCAGCATGAAACGCTACATGACGGATAGAAGCATGGTAAGGAATCTTCACCTGTTCTGTCTCCCACAACCCCAGCCAGCTCTCACCCTTCACAATCCACATAAAAGCAATTTTCTCCTGCTCATGCGCAAGTTCAAGTCCGAGCTTTTCGTAAAAAGTAATCGAAGCCTTCAAATTACTTACCGGTAAATGCGCCTCGTACAATCCTTTTATCATCTTGATCACCTCACCCTTACCATATCAAATTTGACAATGTTTCTTTTCAGCCGTAAGTCGGAAATCCACTTAAACATTCGTTTGTAAATAACCTCCCCTTTCTTTAAATTTACAGGAAAACGGTTGAAATTTTCAGTTTATTTCGGCATCCTTATATACATACTCTTACCTATAAAGGAGATGCGATGTTTATTCGAACGATCTTACTGACCGCCATTACTGTTTTATTGCTTATTTTTCTCTTAATAAAAATTGTTCCGTTTTTATTAAAAAAGAAAAGCTTTCCTAGAAAAACGTCCCTTATTTTCGCCACTTTTCTATCACTGACAGCTGTGCTGTTTTTTTATCAAAGCTACTTCTTCACATTTGATCAGACAAACGGAACACGATATAAAGGTCCTGTTGAATCACCAACAGGCGACTATACAGCAACCTCTTATTTTAAGGAATATGGAGGTGCTGCCGGCGGTGTACATGTATGGGTTGATATCACCTTTCATGACCACGACAATAAAGACAAAACAATTTATTTAAGTGATGCGAAAGGTATGTTTTCTTTATCCTGGAAAGACGATGCAACATTGTCCATTGTGAATAAGGACGAGTTTGAAGACACCAGCACGTTATTAAACGTGGAATCAGACATTTATCACGATACCGGCTTAGCGTGTCAGAGTTTGATCATTAAAGATGAATATGAAAATTGTTACGCAAATGAAAGCTGACCAACACAAAGACACTCAGATTATTTGAGTGTCTTTGTTACTCTCCCTTCAAAAAAGGAAGTAAGCGACTGCTTTCTATCCCCAAAATACCATTCCTTATAATCCGCGAACACGGCTTGGATATTCCCCTGATACACGCCTTCAACGAGGTGTTTTACCAGCAGATAACTCCTCCGGTAGTCAAAAAAGATACTGGCCAGCGATGCATCGTAGGAAGCTGTACCAAAATCATCAAGAGGCCGATGTCCGTAGTCATCCTGAAAGGCTTCAACCAGATGTTTTTCAACAGAAGTCGTTTTCTCAAACTCTTCATCCCCGAGCATCAGCTTCCTTGGAAGATACTCACACATCCCTTCCTCAAACCAGATACTGTTCTCCCGTTCATCTTCAAAATCGTCGTAAAACAAGTCCAGATGATGTGTAAGCTCATGCCCTAAAATCGCCAGCAGATGCTGCCCTGAAAAGTTCCTGAAAAAATTATGAATATCAATCGGCAGATCTTTCCCCTGTAATTGCGATAAAAACATCTCGCTCCACCATGTCAGATCAGGTGAAAGATAGATCAGATCTTTTCTTGTAAAGGCGGGGATTGGAGTATCGCTGAAAATTTGAGTCGCAGCCTCAGACGTTGTCCATATGACTGCTTTCGGTGCATCCTTTAATTCAAACTGCTCCTCAAGCACGCGTTGGTAATCTTGTATTTTCACTTTAAAATCATTAATCATTTCTTCATACTGCTGTATTTCGTCAGCAGTCTCAAACGCATAAAAATGTTTCATGGTTAACTCCTTTCATTCCCCCTCCACAAATGCACGCTGATACCCTGGCTTCCACACGAGCATAGAAAAGGCTGAAGCGGTAACGAGCATGAGCAATGAAGCAGTGACAATGGCTTCCCGTAACGAGAAGAAATCTGCAGCAAGCCCCAGCAGTAACACAAACATCACCTGGAAAGCACTCTGGATTAATTCGAACACGCTGGTCACACGGCCCATGATCTCAACGGGCACATTATTCTGATAAAACGTTTCAATCCCTGAATTGAGGAATGACATGAAAAAACCGAGAATGATAAAGCCGGTTGCGATCGATGCGAACGACCAGGCAAACGAATAGACGAGATAACCCGTTGTAACCATCAAAATCCCGATCGTCATCATCATCCGAATCGACAGCCGGTCTGCCAGAACCGAAAGAACAAACCCACCAACAATGGCACCAATGCCCGTAATACTGATGAGCATACTGTATTCAAACTCTGACAATCCCACCACTTCCCTTGAGAAAACAACCTCCTGAGCATCCATCGCAAACGTAAACAGCATCACTGCGAGAAAGCTCATATAAACCATCGCCACATAAGAATGCGCTTTGACAAACTCCATCACCACACTGAAATCAGCTCCAACCTGTTTCATCGTGAGTTTCGGGATAGATGCCCGATCAATCTCCTCTTTGTCAGGCAGGCCAATAAACAGTAAAGCTGCCAGCACAAAAAGAATGGAAGTGAGCCAGATAGTCAGATCAACGGAAGAAACCAAAATCATGACACCTGCCAACGCCGGCCCTAAAATAAATGCCCCTGACATCGTGAGCGCGCGGATTGAATTAAACCTTTTTCTCATCGTAAGAGGAACAAGCATGGTGATGTAAGTTACAGAGGAAGGACCAAAAAATGATTTCGCTACACTTAACAAAATCAACAATAAATAAACGATCATTACATTTGGTGCAAATGGAATCAGTGCAATGAACAAGGCTCTGACCCAATAAGTTGTGATGATCACTTTTCGTTTACTTCTGTAATCAATGAAGCTACCTGTCCAGAATTTCATGACAATATTCGTCAGCGGTCCAACAATCCATAACCCTGCAACTGCCGCAGCTGATCCTGTCATATTAAAGACAATCAGATTAATCGCCACCAGATAAATAAAATCCCCCAGTGACGAGATGCCGGTTGATGCTAAAAGCAGACCCGGAGCCCGCCACTTTTGATTTGAAGTCATGTCATCACTCCATTATGTATAAAATTCCATATGTTCTTTATCCTGCCTGTAATAATCAAGCCGATCCTGCAGTGACCCTGTATGAAGTTCAAACTTATGACCATCAGGATCTGTAAAATAGACCGACTCCCGATCCCTGTCATCTCTTTTTCTTCCGTTCAGGATATGAACATTCAGTTCCTTCAACCTTTTCAATTCATTCTCCAGATCCTGTTCATCCAAGGTGAAAGCAATATGAGTATAGGAATCATGTATCTCTGAACGTGGAATCTCTTTTTCCTCGTTTAACGCCAGCCATATTCCGTTCAAGTCAAAATAAGCTGTCGTATTCCCTTTCACAAGCAGTTTTGCATTAAATACTGTTTCGTAAAATGAAATAGATGCTTCCAGATTTGAAACAGAGAATAAAAGATGGTTAATCCCTTTAATCTTCATTTGTCAGCTTCCCTCCATCGTTCCAATTCCCATACATTTTGCCCTTCTTTGTCTGCTGGATAAAGTTTGCTAATCTCCTTTCAAATTCAGGATGACCCGGCCGGAATTCCTGAATATAACCAATTCTCACCCGCTTGTAGAGATCAGGCAGTGCTTCAAATCGGCTCTTTACATGTTCATCTTCGATTATTTTTTTGTACACCTCAGGCTGGATGACAAAAGACTTCTCATCTAAATCCGGACATACTGAATATCCTGATGGATGCATTTTTCCAAGGCGGATTAATCTTCTGGCTCTTTCTTTGTTTAGCTCAGTCCAGTTACTATTCTTTTTCCTTGGAGTGAACCTCTGAAGCATGTGACTCTCTTCTGATTTTTTTGCAATGCCATCAATCCAGCCAAAACAAATGGCTTCTTCCACTGTTTCGATATAATCAAGCATATAACCATTTTCTGTTCGTGGATTTTCAAGCCAAACTTCCCGTTCATTTAGATGATTTTGCTCTAGCCACTTTCTCCACTCGATGATTGATGCAACACGCAACGTCTTCATCACCAAGCCTCCCATCAATGAATGATGTGATCGATTAAACCTCTTTTACATAACCATAAAGCAGATAATTTCTTCTTTATTATCTCTAATATAATATCCCTCTTTTAATGATCATAAGTTCAAATCCTTCTCATATCTTTTATTGATTGTCTCTATCGACTGAACTGCATCAGGTATTCTATTTTATTCCGATCATACTCACGACAAGGCGGGAAATGATGAATTTTTTACATAAAGGAATTGCTATCTTTTTTGGAAGCTTATTAATTGCTATAGGAGTAAATCTTTTTTTAGTCCCAGCGAAGCTACTCGACGGAGGTGCGGTTGGGATTGGCTTAGTTTCGCATTACGTTACTGGCGTTCAGATCGGTCTCGTTGTGCTTTTAATCAATATTCCAATTTTTGTTTTATCCTGGTATAAAAATCGTTCCTTTTTTTATAACGGCCTTCACGGTATGATCTTATCTTCTTTCATGATTGATCTGTTCTCGCCATTACAGTTTTCTGAATGGTCAACCTCTGCTTCTTTTATAAACGCTATTCTCGGTGGGATAAGTGTTGGAATCGGCATTGGAGGAATGCTGCAACGAAATATCAGTATTGGAGGAACCGATCTTTTAGGTCTCCTGTTTGCCAGACGACATAACATCAATCCAGGCTTCACCATTTTTATCATTGATTTTGTGATCGTTTTTACCGGAAGTCTGATCCTTGGAGGAGACTCTCTGTTCATGTCCTGTTTGACAATCTTTTTTGTAGGCATCACGACCAGTCTCATGTCATCAAGAATATGGTCGAAATAACCCACGGTTGAACTCAGCTAAACTCTTTCACATACCCATAAACCGGCACGACCCTGTCATGGTCAATCTGATCAATCCCATGCTCGTCATAGGCTTCATAAATGCTGTCCACCAGAGCAAACCTGACCGGCTTCCCGTCACTTTCAGCCAGCACTCTTCCCTCTCCAGGCTTTACACTCACCGGCTTACGCAGACCTTTCTCCACCCCAAAAACGTCGTAGTACTTAACCGACTGAACAAAGCCCTGTTTTTCATAAAAGCGGTTCGCCGCCTCATCATCACGCGTATAAAGCTCAATGAAAGACAAGTTCTCATATTGGTCTAGTCTTTTTATCGCTTCATTATATAACGCCTGTGCAATGCCGCTTTGCTGATGGTCAGGATGAACAGCAATCGTGGCGATAAAAGCACCGTGTTCTTTTCTCAAAAAAGTAAGCTTATTCTCAGGATCATCGAGTACCACATCTATTAATCCAATGACCTCGTCATCCTGTACCGCGATCAGTTCAATCGATCGATTAGAAAACACTGGTTTTTCACGTACTACGTCCTCATAAAAGGCAGAATAAAAATAAGAAAGCAGCCTGCATCTGAGCCAGCTCTGCTCGAATTGTTTTTCATAGTTTAGAATCTTCATTTTAAATCCCCTAACATGTAAAAGATGAAATCCTCAACACTTCCCGTGAACCCCTCAACCTCCGGCAAATGATAAAACGTACTCGTCTGGTCAAAATCCCACGCACGTTCATCTGGCGCAACTAAATAAATCTTCTTTCTTTGAGCAAGGGCAAGCCCCATTTCAATAAGTGTTCCTTTCCCGCCAGGCAACAGCACGATCAACAAATCAGCCGCTAAAACTGCATCACGTTCCAGTTCTCCAATCTCCCGCAGCATGTCATAACTGCTCGCCCGCTCATTTTTTGTCCAGTCATATGTATGAATCCAGCCATTTGTTTTCAGTGATTGACTTACGTGCTGAACTGCATGTTTATTTTGAAAGCCGGATGCGATGTAGAATTTCATAGTTTTCTCACCACAAATGTAACGGCCCTTGTATTAAGTTGAACGGCCAGACCGTTTCTCTCAATTTCAAACGTTAACACTTTTATGTGATGATCTAATACATCCCATCCCTGATATCCGCTAGTCAAAATAGCATCTAAATCTCTGGTAGACAAATCGACTTCTAACTGGACATTCAACTGTTTCCCTGTGGTCATATCAATCTCTTCCATATCCGTATTAATAACCAAATAGTGTATACCTCTCTCTCTTGTACCAGCTCTCATATTTGAAAGAATTTCTTTGAAATCATTCAAACTGGCACAATGCTCAAGGCTCGAGACAGCTACAATATAATCATATGTATGTTCAGCGATCCTAAAGTCTTCGATCGTTGACTGGACACTTATTATTTGATTCTCCACTCCATACTTTCGACTGTACTCCCTCAGTTTCACAATCGCCGACTCCAAAAGATCTACACACGTCACCATACCACCTGAACTTTGAACCTTCTGTGCAATGGGAATACTGTTCCTTCCTACACCTGAACCGATATCCAATACATTGATATTCTTATAGTCAAACAGATCTACTGTCTGAATAACAGATCGAACTGGACTCACAAGCCAGGATCCAGGTTCAAACAAAACCGATTCCTCGTAAACCTTGTCATGATAGGCTTTTTCTTCTTTTCTGATTTCCTTTACCCTTGCATCCAACCTCACACCTCCATCCTCATCACCCGCTGATCACCTATGGGTCCGCCGATTCGCCTTCCTGTGTCTTCGAATCCGACTTTGCAATACAAATCAAATGCGCGGTCGTTTTTCAGGTTCACCGAAAGCACGACCTCTGAATAACCCGGTAACGCCTGCCTGACCCAGTCAGATAACAGCCGTAAGCCCGCTGTACCATACCCTTTCCCCTGATGATCAGCCGACACTGAAAAGGATCCGAGCAGAATGGCTGCCGGATGATCCGTTAACGTCCTGACGAACTCATTCGTATGTAAGATGAAAAAACCAACCGCCTGCTCATTGGCTGTTATAACGACTGGATGCTGGCCTTCCTTTAACTCCGCTAATTTCTCAAGCGGCATTGCCGTAAACGGGAGCTGTTCAGGAGGCAGCACATATCGCTTCAAATCCTCAGCATATTGGTCTGAATAATGTACAAGGCGCACCTTAGCGCTGTGACTGTTGTCCAACGATGAGTTCTTCACGAAAAACCTCCTGTATTTTAATTAAAAATCGTTTGGCGTCCGAATGCTCACCCAATGTCTCCTTCAGCCAGTCGCCTTCTCTCTCTAAATATAAAAGAATCTCATCAGCTGCCTGTTTATGATGACCGGGTGTCAGCTTCGATAAAATGGAACGAAACTCAGCCACTTGAACTTCTGGAAGCTCTTTCTCCATACACTTCAACCCAAGCTGTGCCCGATCAGGCCTGTATTGATGCAGCACGACCTTTGCCAGACTTTTCGTAACCGCATGTAACAGTTCAACCGCCAACACGTCATTGCCGCGCTTGCAAGCTTTTCTGTATTGAAAAAGAAACCATGCTACACCGTAAGCCTCCCCCTCAAACTCTTCTTCAGATAGCGTCAAATGCTGCCTCGAAACAAACTGATCCATGATGTTATCCTGGTCATACAGTACCTCAAAGAAATCCGACGTTTTAAACGTTTCCTCTGTCACTGTAAACAAGTCAACATGTAGAAGATTGTCATACACAGCAATGATCTGAGGAGCAATAATAAAGCAATCCTCATAAAAAAGAATCGGTCTGTAAGCTTCAAGATGCCGGATACGGTCCTTTAGAAATCGTTCCGTATCCTCTTTCTCTACAAAGCAATACAGATCGACATCCGAAAAATCGTCTCCCTCTCCTCTTCCCAGCGAGCCTTTTAAAATGACTGCTTTCACTAACGGATTCCCGCTCAGAGATTCCGTTAATGCACGAACCGCTTCTGTCTGGATTTTCATTTACTCACTTCCCTTCTTTCTCACCTTCAAGCTCCGCCACGCGGTTTTCCAGATAGCGAAGACGCTTGTGGATTTGATAAAACATCGGTGCATAAAATAGAGCAATTAATAGAGCCCATCCCATCTGTTTCACCTCACTTGAGTGCCTTTATCAGTTTCCGCTCAAGCCTCTCTGCATATTTTTCATCTCTCATGGCCCGATCCGGATTCGCTTTGCCAATCACACATCGTACCGCGTCATCCTTCTCAACCTTTTCCGAATGGTCCTGAAAATAAGGCTGAAAGCGGGCACTCCGGCTCAGCATGTTTCTATTCTGGTCCACGACATCATCTGACGGTGTACTGCGAAAAAACATCTGTAAACTCATCCCTAAATCCGCCAACACATCTATCCACATTTACAGCATCCTCTCTGCATTAAAAAACCCTGTCCATTACATTTATTGTAACGGACAGGGTTTCCATACACTACCTTTTTCGATTATTCACACAATAAAATAAGTCCAGACGGACAACAAAATTGAGACTGTTAAAATAACTAAAAATGGCTTCATAGCACGGTCACGAATGTCCTCCAGACTGACATTCAATCCAAGCCCCACCATTGCGGCAGTCAACAGCCACGTCGTCAGATCAGAAATAAAGTCCAACACCTGATCTGACATAGGAATAACCGGACCGATCACATACGTTCCAATCACACTTAGTAATAAAAATCCTACTAAAAACCACGGAAAAGCAATCTTTGCTTCAGCAGATTCTGAAGCCTCTGTTTTGCGGTTGACCCAGTAAACGAGAATCAGACAAAGTGGGATTAATAGAAATACACGGCCAAGCTTTGCAAGCAGCGCCATCGCCAGTCCCTCTTCACCCGCAGGTTCTCCGGCAAGCGCTACATGGGCAATCTCATGAAGACTTAATCCAACCCACATGCCGTACTGCACATCATCTAAAGGAAGAATAGGGCGCAGCAATGTATAAGCTAATGCAAAAATCGTGCCGAGTAAAGCGATCATGCCAACTGCGATCGCAGTATCCCTTTCTTTCGCACGGATAATCGGTGCCACAGCTGCGATCGCTGCCGCACCACAAACGCCCGTTCCAACCGCCACCAGCATCGAAATACTTCGATCAGCACGGAGCTTTTTCGCCAGCCATATGGTCGCAAAAATCGCGAAGATAATAACAGCAGCATCCCTCGCAAGTAATCCAAGCCCATCATTCAGCACAATCTCAATATTGAGCTTCAATCCATACAAAACGATCGCCACACGCAACAGGCGTTTCGTGGAAAAAGTGATACCTGAACGGATCTTATCCGGATAACCGAAAATCTGACGGTAAAACACCGCCAGTACAATCGCTCCAGCCAGCTGACCCACACGATCAAAGCCTGGTACCAAAGCAAGTAAATACCCGAGAAGGGCGATAAAAAAAGTAAAAAGCACGCCGCTAAGCCATGCCTGTTTTGATGATAACGTCATGATGCGTCACTCCTCTATTGCACATCATACGCCCAAACTGTTCATAAGAAAAATTAATATTTATAATAATAACAATAAGTAAAATGATAATTGAGGTGATCCCGATGGACCAACAACTGCAAATCTTTATCACTGTCGCTGAACAAAAAAGCTTTTCTAAAGCCGCATCAACCCTTCACATGACTCAATCCGCCGTCAGTCAGCATATCAGAGCATTTGAAGAAAAAATGGGTTCAAGACTGCTCGAACGCACGAATAAATATGTGCGGTTAAATCAGGCCGGTGAAATTGTTCTCCATCACGCAAAAGAAATGGATCGACTTTATCAGCACATGAGGCGTCTTGTTGATGACGTCACCAATCAGGCAAGCGGCCCACTGACGATCGGTGCGAGCTATACCTTTGGTGAATATGTGCTGCCGCCGATTATTGCAAAGCTGCATCAGCTTTATCCCGACATACAGCCATCCGTTGAAATCGGCAATACGGCTCATATCGCCGATCTAGTCAGTCGCAATCATCTTGATATCGGCATTGTGGAAGGTCATTTCAAACAGGAGAAGTCATTATCGACTACTAAACATTCCAACGATGAAATGGTCATTGTGGCTTCAAGCAGGCATCCTTTAGCGAAAAGAAAAAGACTGGGGGCTTCATTGCTGGCTGATCAGCTGTGGATCTGCCGGGAGGAAGGTTCAGGAACACGCGAAGCAGCAGAACATGTTTTCAAGCTGCTTGATATTTCTCCATCTAACATGATGATCTTCAGCAGCACACAGGCGATTAAGGAAGCGGTTGAATCCGGACTTGGCGTCACCCTGTTATCGAAATGGGCCATCAAAAAAGAGCTGGCCCGCGGCGACCTTGTTATGTTGCCTGTTAAAGGTTTACCGTTTAAAAGAGAATTTTCAATCGTCACCGCTTCTTCCTTTCAGACAAAGGCACTTCAGGTATTTATATCATTGTTGGTTTCAGAGGACGGAAGTGTGATGTTGAGCGATTCAATTGTAATTGAATAAGATGGAGTTGAGGTCGATTGACCCGACTGAGTCGATGATTCTATTTGTTTCTGAAGCTGCGCAATCTGATTTTGCAGCTCCTGAAGCATTCTGTTTTGCTCATCCTGTCTTTGCTGATCTTCAATATTACTTTGAATTTCCTCTTCTACTGCGCGGACTGCGGCAACCGTTCCAATCGCGTCTGCAATCGTTGTCAGAACCGCCGCCACTACGGCAAGCCTGGATGCCGACAAGCCGCTGCTGCTATTGATGCTATTGCCCGGGTCAAATGGAAATAAAGGATACGACATACGCTGTGCCTCCTTTAACGAGGGCATGATTTGGTTTAGTTTAGTGAATGCAGAGGTGGGTGGATTGGTGACGGGGTTTTTGAATCATTTGTGTGGGATGGATATGGGATTCGGGCTTCAGCAGGGATTCCTTCATTCCGTTTCGTTTTTCAATCTTTCTGGATTTTTTATCCTTCTTTCCAGAATTGAATTGCTTCTTTCCAGCACTTTATTCCTTCACCAGCCTCTTCACGCACTCTTTTCCCTTCATTCTGGTCTTCTGTCAATAAAGTGGACACTAAATAAACCTTCTTATCTTTTGAAGCCTAGCGCGCTTTGCTTGCTCAACCAGCCATCACCATCGGTTCAAAGGCGAACCGATGGTGATGGCTGGTAACGTTTAAGAAACCGTCTTCCGTGAGGAGGCTTGATGCTTTTTTTCATAAGCCACTGGTGATAAATAGCCAAGTGTTGAATGACGTCTTCGTAAGTTATAGAATTCACCAATATAACGACTGATCTCTTTTCTTGCTTCTTCACGTGTGCTGAAGTGATGTCGATACACCAGTTCTTTTTTCAATGTCGCATGAAACGATTCGATGCAGGCATTGTCATAAGGATCGCCTTTTCTGCTCATGCTGATTTGGATCTGATGACGATCCAGCTCTTTTGTGTAGTCATCCGCGCAATACTGGGATCCACGATCAGAATGATGAATCAGAGGTCCAGTCGGATTCCTTAGTAATAGTGCTTGTTGAAGCGCATCAAGCGGCAATTCTTTCTTCATGGTGGAATCTAAGCTCCAACCAACAATTTTACGGGAAAACAAATCCATGACACTTGCGAGATAGAGCCACCCCTCTCTTGTTCGGATGTAGGTGATGTCCGACACCCAGGCTTCATTAGGCGCATCAACATCGAACGTGCGATTCAGATGATTAGGATAGACATCTTGATCGTGATTCGAGTCTGTTGTCACGACGAATTTTTCTTTTGGCGATGCACTCAATCCCATCTCTTTCATGAGTTTACCAATTGTCCGTTCGGACACCGAATAACCCCATGATTTAAGATCCTGATGAATACGAGGACTCCCATATAAACCATAGCTTTCATAGTAAGATCGTTTGATCTTCTGTTTGAGTTCTTCCTGCCAAGCTTGACGTGCCCGTCGTTTCTCAGAGTTCTGTTCCTGACGCCATTTGTAGAAGCCGCTTTTTGACACCTCCAGTACTTTGCACATCTTCACTACGCTGTATTCACCAATATGATTTTGGATAAATACATAGACTACGTTCGGCTTTTGGCGAAGACATGCATGGCCTTTTTTAAGATTTCAATCTCCTCATCTCGCTCTTTCAAGGCTTTCTCTGCTTCGTGTAGTCGCTGCTCGATCTCTGTTGGCGTCAACAATGGGGCATCTGGCGTTGCTGGACTCTGTTTTTTCAACCGGTAGGCTTTTCCCCATTCCCGCACAGTTGTCGGGTGCACATCGTACTCATAAGCCAGGTCCGTTGCTTTTCTTCCTTCTTCAATATACAGCTTGGCAATATACTCTTTCTCTTCTGGTCTTTTTTGTTTCCGCATGTTGAACACGTCCTTTTTATTGGTATCCTCAGTATGATAAAAAGGATATCTACGTGTCCACTTTTTATTCTAACTTCACTAGTGATGGAATCATTTTTTCAAACGAATGAATTAATTTCCAGAAAGAAGGGATTTATTTTTCAAACGATTGAATAACTCAAAGCAATGAAGGAATTCTCATCGGCAGCCTTGTCTTCTGAAATTAAACACCATTTACCCAACCCCATCCATCCGCGAAAACACCCCTATGCACCACATCATCAATCTTCCGCGTCAAACTCCGCTCTCCAAACATCAAAAAACCGAAACAGCATCACCTGTCCCGGTCTCATCAAACCTTTAGTTTTGCGTTCTTCTACGAACAGCGAATACGCCGCCTGCTGCAAGAGCCATCACGCCAAGTCCGGTCCACAGTGCCATATCAGAATGGCCGGATGTCTGGCTTCCACCTAAGCCTGCATTTGGCATATCGCCAGGCATTTCACTGCCGAACTGATCAGGGAACTGGGCTGCAATGGCTCCCCCCAATGCTTCTCCAACACCATACATGTACTGGTAGCCTTCACGCAGCTTCATCACTGCCGTGTCGTAGTCTCCATCTGCATAAGCCTGTGCTGCTTCCTGTTTCAGTTCTTCATGACCTAAAACAGCTGCCTGTGCATCAGCTGTTGGCAGGTTTTCTTCTGTTGCCGCTCCAAGGAATGCACCGAAGTCGTTTGCAAACGTTGTGAACTGATCTTTCGCAGCATTTACTGCTTCTTCATCGCCTGCAGCAAGACCTGCCGCTAAAGCACCTTCTGCTTCAATATGGTTAGCAGTCCATACACTTTCAAACTGACCGGCTGCTTCATCTCCGTAAATAGAAGCAATCGCTGCTTTGAAATCCTGTGTATGCATATCTTCTGCCCATGTAACAAAATCATAATCCGCAGTTCCTTCAATACCGCTGATCATACCCATTACCGCTAATGCATGGTGTTCTCCAGCCAGACTGTTCAGTGTTGAACGGAGATCAGATGCGGCTGATGATACGTCTCCTCCAAATTGATCCGGATATTGTGTTGCGATCGCACCGGATAATGCTTCAGAAATCACAAACATATGATCATAGCCTTCACGGAATGCTTCAAAGGCACCTACATAGTCTTCTGCCACATAAGCGTCAAAGAAGGCAAGTACGTCTTCTTCATGAGCACGAATTGCTTCCTCTGCTGCATCCTGTGGAAGGTTACCTTCAGTTGCTGTAGCTAAAAATGCTGAAAACTCAGTGACAAATGCCTCTACTTCTTCCTCTGCTGCCGCGCGGGCTGCATCATCTTCAGCCTGTGCAGCTGCTACGATATCCGCCGTGTAATCATTATGCCCACGGAAGATCCGCTCAAATTCAGCAGCCCCTTCTTCACCGTAAATTGATGCAATGGCAGGCGTCATATCCGCTGCATTCTGATCAAGCGCTTGAATAAACGCCTCTTCATCCGGCGCATCCAGATAATCCTTTACCATTGCGTTAGTTGCCAGTACGAAGTGCTCTGATAATAAGTAGTCAAGGTCAGCGCGAAGATCCGCACCTGAGCCTGTTTCTTCTGCTGATGCTGCAGTTGGCATTAATAGCGCCATTCCCAAAATCGGAGCGGCTGCTTTTTTCAGTTGTTTTTTCATGTTGCTCACTCTCCTTGTTTTGACCGTTTAGGCAGGAAACGGAGCAACGAGAGAAATGGATCAATTTTTTTATGAATTTGTTTGAATCATTCATTAAGAAAAATAAAAAAACAGCGCAGAGGCTGTTTTTTAAATCGGCTAAATCAAATTCATAAACCGCGCAGAGGACATCCTTCGCTTTCCGTTGTCCAGCTCCAGCGGGCAGGGACTAGCAAACTTCCCGTCCTCTCGTTCGATAAGTCAACATCGGTTCACTTCGTTCACCGTGTTTCCTTTATCTTCGTCGAGGCCAGTCCAGTTTGTACGTCCCTAA
>NZ_SORW01000010.1 GCF_004405105.1 Jeotgalibacillus sp. R-1-5s-1
TGATCCTCAAAAAAAAACCAAAAAAGATCTGTTTTTTCTCTTGACTATAATATAGCTGACTTTCCGCGGCCGCGCGGTGAGCCAGCTAATGCTCCGCATTAGGCTGTCTCACCTGTCGCTTCTCTGCCGCAGGAGTCTCCGGATGGACCTCCTGCCCTATTGTCTACTTTTAGAATTACAATTATTTAAATAAATTTAAAATACACGACTCTCAAAAAATTAAAGTAATAAGAATTTAGAAGCAATACTGAACTTTTTTTTTCAAAAATTTAAAACACCGGGAGATTCTAAAGACTCTAACGCCTGAGAAATTTTTCTTGCGGTTTTTATAAAATTAAAAAGCGCCCTGAGGAGGCGCTTTTGAGAGTAATAAAGTATTAATAAATCCATTCTTCAACCGGTTTTGAATAGCTTAGAGCTGATTCTTCACCGAAAAATAATCCGATTTCGCGTTCTGCGCTTTCAAGTGAGTCTGATCCGTGAATAATGTTTTTGCCTACAGTCAGACCAAAATCCCCACGAATTGTACCAAGGTCTGCTTCACTTGGTTTTGTTGACCCCATCATGTGGCGGGCTGTTTTAACAACTTCCTCACCTTCCCAGATCATTGCAAACACCGGTCCTGATGTAATAAAGTCTACAAGCTCACCGAAAAACGGGCGTTCTGCGTGCTCGCCGTAATGTTGTTTGGCAAGTTCTTCTGGAATAACCATCAGCTTTGCAGCTGCCAATTTGAAACCTTTTCTTTCGAAGCGGCTTACGACTTCACCAATAAGACCTCTTTGTACACCATCCGGTTTAACCATTAAAAAAGTTTTTTCCACTGTCAAATCCCCCAATTATGTAGAATGGGCTTTAATCAACCCTCTAAAAGATTATCATTCATCCGGATATTTGGCAACGTTTTCATTCCAATTTAATACTTTCTTTTGCCGATAAATAGTGCAATATCACGCAATGATTTTTTTGCTCTTGAAGCCGGAAGTCCATCGAGCTGTTTCAGCGCCTTTTTCAGATAACGCTGACTGACTTCAGCTGACTGTGTGATGGCATCCGATGTTTTAATCAGTTCAATGAGTTCTTTCATTTCATTTGGAGATGTTTCTTCATGAACTCTCAGTACTTTTCGTCTGAGAATATCATCTTCCATTGCGAAAAAGACAGGAAGTGTGATGTTTCCCTGGAGGAGATCGCCTCCAGCAGGCTTTCCAAGCTCTTCTTCTGTTGAGGTAAAATCAAGAATGTCGTCTGTAATCTGATATGCCATTCCTACGTAATAACCAAACCAGAATAACCGCTTTTGAGATTCTTTATCCGTTTCACCGGCAACGGCCCCGAGCTGACAGCTAACCGCAATTAAAAGAGCCGTTTTACGCTTAATTCTTCTGAAATAATCGCGAAGGTTCTGATCAAAACGGTATTTGTCTTCAATTTGAGCGATTTCACCAAGGCAGAGCTCTACGATGGCATTGGACAGGATCTTGTGTGCTTCAGGATCCCGGAGCGAAGTCATATAGTTTAACGCCCGTGCAAACATATAATCTCCGGTGTACATCGCAACCTGATTATCCCACTCTGCCTGGATGGTCTTTCGGCCCCGTCTCATGTCCGAGTTGTCTATGACGTCATCATGGACGAGGGAAGCCATATGAATCAGTTCTAAGGCAACAGCAACGTTTTTTACTTTGTGAATATCGTAGTTTCCGATTTTTGCGGACAGCAAAACAAAAACCGGACGAATCCTCTTACCTCCCGCTTCTAAAAGATGCAGTGATGCATCTTTCAGAAGACTGGTATCTGAGTCGATCGCCTGGTTTAACTCTTCTTCAATTACTTCAATATCCGATTTTAAAAATGAGTAAAGCATCGTTAATTTCATTCTGCTTCCACCTAATTGACATGATTATCCTGCGCTTTCTTATATCCGATATGCATCGCAGCGACTCCACCGCTGAACGGTTTGTATTCAACTGCAGTAAAACCTGCTTTTGTAAATAAATTTCTAAGTGCTTTCATGCCCGGGAAGTCCCTTGCAGATTCCTGCAGCCATGAATATTCCTCGTAGCTTTTCGCAAGGAACTTTCCAAACAGCGGCATTACATATTTGAAGTATCCGTAATAAAACTGCCTGAAAACCGGCATTGTAGGCTGCGACGTTTCAAGACAGACTGCCATGCCTCCAGGCTTTAATACTCTGTTCATTTCCTTTAACACCTGAAGATAATCAGGTACATTTCTCAACCCGAAACCGATGGTCACATAGTCAAAGGTATTATCCTCGTATGGAAGTGACATGGCATTACCGTGAACGAGTGTGATCTGCGGATATGATTTTACTTTTTCATGTCCGGATTTCAACATATTTTTACTGAAATCAAGTCCGATTACCCGTCCTTCAGTACCCGTCGCTTCTGCGATGGCAATCGTCCAGTCGGCTGTCCCGCAGCAAACGTCCAAAGCGGATGATCCTGGTTTTACATCCATCTTTTTCATCGTGTAATTTCTCCACTTTACATGCTGCTGGAAACTGATGATTGAATTCATTTTATCGTATTGGCCATGTATTTTCTCAAACACATGATGTACACGCTGCTCTTTTTGTGACTGCATAATTACCCTTCCTCTGCGTAAAAAATAGAATGTTCATAACGGCTAGACAACTGCTCAAAAATCAGTAATATCTTTACATCATCAGGCAGCTTCAGCTGAACAATCAGCTCTTCGGCTTCCTTTTTCAGCTGCTGAATGATTTTTTCAATCGTTTTCATTACAGATACGGATGTGTGCTCCCCGATGAAGCTGTTTTCAAACGATGAGAACACAATGGAGTGTTTTCCGTTCACATAAAGTTCTTCTTCTTTTTGAAGACGTTTAATTAAAAGCAGCTTTTTGGCAAGCGGGATCATTTCAGTAAAAGACAAATGTTCGAATACACCTGTAATAATTGAGCTTTCAATATCAGCAAGACGCTCGAGAAATTGCTCAATGGAATTGCACCGGTTAGAAGTAATCTCTATTTTGTATTCGTTGATTTCCTGAATAGAGTAGGCAATTTTCCGGATGAGCTCAATGTCAGGGATTCCGGATAAAATTTTGTAATATAAACCACTGTAATAGTCGCCAGCAAGAACGGTCAGCTGTCTCGATTTCAGTGAACTGTTTTCAGCAGATACTTTTTCATGTGTATCAAGTGCCTGCTGAATCAGGATCGCTGTCGAAACATAAGACTGATCACGGGATGTATATGTTTTTTTAAGAAAGAATGGGAGCATAAGCAAAGATAGCCTGTCCATATCAATCTCAGGCGTACCTATGGTCTTATGGAGATACGGATGATGAAGCTGTTTGGCTATATGTTGCACTGTTTCTTCAATCCAGTGCTTTCTCCGTTCAATAATCATCTTTTTCTCCCCATTTCTTCAAATCTTGTTATGTATAAATGCTATGACCTCAGTCATTATCCACTTAGAAACCACCAGAATACGGCAGTGAATAAACCTTATCCATTATAACATACGTTTGTCACGGGTTGTGTGTATAACCTCAATGAGTATAAAAGAAGTCAGCAAATTTCTGCTGACTTCGACCACTACTTCTTGGAGTCACTTGTAACTTCACCGTGACTTGTTAAAATAGATGCTTTACCCCGGATCTTGACGGCCGAGGTATGCTCTGTAAACTGAGCGATCATGACTTCGCCCTTATCGAGCTTTTCAGAGTGGTGAAACTTCGTATTTGAACCTCTTGTCAGCCCAATCACATTCACACCATCTTCAAGCGCTTTTATACTGATAAAATTCCCTGAATCACTCACACAATCACTCCCTACGTGTCGGCTATTCCATTCTGAGTAGTGACATTACTTCACTTCTCAGTACCTGATCGTTTTCATAAACACCACGGGCAGCCGTTGTTACCGTTTTGGCTCCCGGTTTCTTTACGCCTCGCATCGTCATGCACATATGCTCTGCTTCCACGATGACAAAAGCGCCGTGTGGTGCAAGCATTTCCATGATGGCATCTGCGACGGTGGAAGTAATACGTTCCTGAAGCTGCGGGCGTCGGGCTGTTGTTTCAACGGCACGTGCAAGTTTGCTCAGGCCTGTTACTTTTCCGTTTTTAGGAAGGTAAGCCACATGTGCTTTTCCGTAAAAAGGAACGAGGTGATGTTCACACATTGAGTGGAACGGAATATCTTTTACGAAAACAAGCTCTTCGTGATCTTCATTAAATACCGTTTTGAAATATTCCTTAGGGTCCTTATGAAGCCCTTCAAACATTTCTTCGTACATTTTGGCTACTCGTTTAGGTGTATCTAAAAGGCCCTCACGCGAAGGATCCTCTCCAACCGCTTCCAAAAGCATTTTAACTGCTTCTTCAATTTTTGAACGGTCAACTTTATGTTCAGCTTCACTTGCTGTTAATGTCGTAAGATTATTTGTTGTATGTTCCATTATTAGAACCTCCTGGGCAGTCTGGCGTTGATTTCACTTCATATTAGCACACGGGGATATGCCGCGCAAAGACTAGCGCTTTTCAGCTATGCATGAATGTGCTGCCTGTCACCTATATTATGGACGGTTCATCGTAATAATCATTCATCAAAGGTTTATATTCCTGAAATAACAGAAAGGCCGCACAAATGTGCGGCCTTTCTGAAAACGCTCAGGTATGTATTATTTAACAGCATCCTTAAGCGCTTTACCTGGTTTGAAAGCAGGAACCTTGCTCGCTGAGATTTCAATCTCTTCACCTGTTTGCGGGTTACGCCCTTTACGAGCAGCACGCTCACGAACTTCGAAGTTACCGAAACCGATCAGTTGTACCTTATCACCTTTTGCAAGTGCATCCTGTACTGTATCGAATACTGCATCAACTGCTTTAGTTGCATCCTTCTTAGAAAGCTCAGCAGATTCTGCAACTGCGTTAATTAGTTCAGTCTTGTTCACATCATTCACCTCCTCCCAAAGTAATCACATGGGCAAGTTTCATTCCATCGTGAACATCGAAAAGCATTAAACGATTTTTAAAAAATCGCTTAAAAGCCCATAGAATCAATGTTTTAGATCAATTCTGTTAAAAGATTATCATATAAAAAATACATAAGCAAGAATAATTCAATAATTACTGGCAATCTTTTCTTAAAATCGATTTATTTCTCATTTTACAAGCCAATTCCCGGTCCTGCAAGGATTATAACAATCCGTGAAGGGTGATTTCAACCAATTTATGTCCATATAAAAAAACAGCCTGTACGAGAGGCTGTTAAAAGTAATCATGAGTTACTTATAGAATAATGGCAATCATTCCGCCTGATCCTTCATTAATAACCCTTTCAAGCGTTTCTTTTAATTTATACCGGGCATTTTCAGGCATGACAGATAACTTCCCCTGAATGCCTTCCCTTACGATAGAGCTTAAGCTTCTGCCGAAGATATCTGAGCTCCAGATGGAAAGTGGATCATCTTCAAAGTCCTGCATCAGATAATGGACAAGCTCCTCACTCTGTTTTTCCGTTCCGATAATAGGTGAAAACTCTGACTCAACATCCACTTTAATCATATGAATGGATGGCGCCACCGCTTTCAGTCGCACTCCATATCGAGCTCCCTGACGAATGATTTCAGGTTCGTCAAGACTCATATCCGAGAGTACCGGGGCAGCAATTCCATACCCTGTCTGTCTGACCATTTTCAAAGCATCAGCGAATTGATCATATTCTTTTTTCGCCAGTGTATACTCCTGTATCAGACCAAGGAAATGGTCTTTACCTGTCACCCGTTCACCGATAAATTCTTCAAGAACCTGCTCATAAAGCCCATCTGCTGCTTTTAAATCAATGCTTGCTGCGCCTGCACCCATGTCCATTCCAGCAAGACTCGCTTCCTCGACGTGTCCAAACTCTTCAAACTGTCTGACCACCCTGTCTACATCCCTGATCCGCTTAATATCATGGACAACCTCACTTACCGCTGATTCATAATGCGTCCGCAGCCAGTGCTCATTGTCAAGCACCATCACCCAGCCTGGCAGTTGCACGTTCACTTCCAGCACCGGGAACTCGTACAGCGCTTCTTTTAACACCATCATAACATCCGTTTCTCTCATGCTTTCAACGCTCATTGCCACTACGGGCACATCATACTTAAGCTGCAGTTCCTTTCTCAGCTGTTCAGTGTCCTCCTGATACGGACGGGCACTGTTCAGTACCATGATAAAAGGTTTCCCTACCTCCTGAAGCTCAGCGACAATTCTCTCTTCCATCTCTACATAACTTTCACGGGGAATTTCCCCGATCGTCCCATCTGTTGACAGCATCACTCCAATAGTGGAATGATCCTGGATAACTTTTCTTGTCCCTATTTCGGCTGCTTCATGAAAAGGAATCGGATCCTCATACCACGGTGTGTGAACCATTCTCGGACCATATTCATCCTCATGCCCCTTGGCACCCGGGATTGTATACCCTACACAGTCCACCATTCTTACATTTACATCAAGCCCTTCCGATACGTTAATTTTTACGGCCTGATTTGGAACAAATTTCGGCTCAGTTGTCATAATCGTTCTCCCTGCAGCACTTTGAGGAAGTTCATCCTGAGCCCTTGCCCGGTCGCCTTCGTTTTTCATGTGGGGTATAACAGCGAGTTCCATCATTTTTTTAATAAATGTTGATTTTCCCGTACGTACAGGCCCCACGACACCAATATAAATGTCACCGCCAGTCCGTTCTGCAATGTGCTCAAATACATTTTGTTTTTCCAATAGTATGCCCCCCTCTAGTCGGCCTTACATGCACTATCAGTGTATGAGGACATGCACAAATCAGAACTAAAAGATTTAGCTATCAGTTGAATTAAACTCGGAAACCGCCAAACAAAAAGCCGGAACGCCTAATAAGAGGACAGTTCCGGCTTTTGCTTTAAAATTCTTCAGCACCATATTTAATTTCGCCGTCTTCCCCAATATAATACGGGACGGAATAGGCAGGAACCACTCTGGTATCTTCATGAAGGATAGGACGAAGATCCTCTTCAGAAGGCGTCATCTCCATTCCTTTTTCCTGCATCATCTGATAAAGGTCTGTGATGTAATCCACATAAATGGTGCCATCACCCCTGGCTACGAAAGGAAGCTCATTCCCTGTGTATGGGCTTTCTGCTACGGGCGGTTCATCGTATCCAAGCTTTTCAAAATCTATGGAGTACATATTATCCCCCACCTGACCTTCGAACGGTATTCCTCTGTTTGCCTGGACTCTGATCTGAATAGAGCGGATCGTCTCAGCAACGCGAAGGTCAAAGATATGAACAGTCGGATCTTCCTCCACATTCAATAAAGTGTATTGAAAAACACCACCGTTTTCAAATGCATTTCCGGGAAGCTCCGCCATGTAGCGCGGCTTTAATTTCGAAAAATCAATCTGATATTTTCTATAAAGCGGCGTTTCGTTATCAATCGTTTTAATCGGAAGGATGCCGCCTTCATCCTCCTGATACTGATCAACCGCATTCTGGACGTTTTCAATTTGATCCTCGTAAGGAATTTCGTTACCGGCACGCTCCTGTGAAGGATACATACACCCCGATAAAAGTAAAGTCAATGCTGCAATCGCTGCTATCTTTTTCATACCATTCTCTCCCTGCTTTCGATCAGCCTGGTGTCGGTCCGCTTAATACGACAAATAAAATAATAATACCGGCTAAAATCATAAACACATACGCGATAAGCGCTGTTACAAATTTCAGGATTTTATTGTTAAATTTATATCTGCTCAGATAAATTATGATAATCGCTAAAAACATAAATGCCATGGATCCAAATGAGATCCACATTTTGTCCAGTGCTGACATCGCGTTCACTCCTCCATCGTTTACACAAGTTAATTATATCACAAGGATTTTTTACCTATTGTGTCTGAATGTATCGTTCAGAAAATGTTCACCGATACGAAAAAAATAAAGCCGGAATCAGTTTCCGGCTTTATCAGAATGTTTTATTTTCAAAACCGTGCCGGGTCATTCCTTCGCTTTCCGTTGTCTAGCTGCGGCGACTAGCCCCTCGAGGTCATAAGTCAAAGCTGAACGAGGGCAAAGGTCAGCCCTCTTTTCATCTTCGCCTTATGCTTGTCGGGGCTAGACGAGTCGCCTCCGCTTTTCGTGTCTAGCTGCGGCGACTAGCCCCTCGAGGTCATAAGTCAAAGCTGAACGAGGGCAAAGGTCAGCCCTCTTTTCATCTTCGCCTTATGCTTGTCGGGGCTGGACGAGTCGCCTCCGCTTTTCTATGGGCGCGCGGTGAGCTTTTCTGTCACAGGAGTCTCCGGAATGAACTGGCACTTTTTGTTTTATTATCTTTGAGACATCTTTAAGTTAAGATCAAATAAAAACTCAGAAATAAATTATTTAATTATATTTTTTGAGTAAAGAAAGAATGAGCTTTATGATTTATCCTGGCTTTCCATGATGTCTACGAGCTCTTCCATTTCGTGTGTTTTCATTCTGGACATGAGACGGTCGACTGCCTGTTTTGGGTCTTCACTGTCAAAAAGTACGTGATAGAGTGCTTCTGTGATTGGCATAGAGACGTTTTGCTTTTTGGCCAGCTGATAAGCAGCCTTCGTTGTGCGCACACCTTCTACAACCATCCCCATACTCTCGAGCACTTCATCAAGTTTATGTCCTTTTCCGAGCATGTTTCCCGCTCTCCAGTTTCTCGAATGTACGCTTGTACAAGTGACGATCAGATCACCAACACCGGTTAATCCGGAGAACGTCAGTGGACTTGCACCAAGGGCAGTTCCCAAACGGGCAATTTCAGCAAGGCCCCGTGTAATCAGGGCAGCTTTTGCATTGTCACCGTAACCAAGTCCGTCCGTGATCCCGGCCGCCAGAGCAATGATGTTTTTCAAAGCTCCACCAAACTCAACACCTATCACATCTGTATTCGTATACACACGGAAATGCTGGTTCATGAAAGCATCCTGAACAAACCTTGCCGCTTCGATAGAATCTGAAGCCGCCGTGACAGTTGTCGGATGTCTTTTCACAACTTCCTCAGCATGACTTGGACCTGACAGTACCGTTAAATCTTTCATCACCTTATCCGGCAGTGATTCAGAAAGAATTTCAGAAATTCTCAAATGTGTATCCGGCTCAATCCCTTTACTTACATGAACAATTGAAACGGGACTTTCTGCTGCTTCAATTAATAAAGTTGCAACTTCACGGATCGCTTTTGTCGGTACGGCAAATACAACCATTTTCACGTCTGTAACTGCTTCTTTAAGATCAGCGTACGCGACCACATTTTCAGGGAGCAGTGCTTCGCCAAGATACCGTTCATTTTTATGCGTTTCATTAATTAAAACAGCCTGTTCCCGTTTATGAGTCCAGAGTCTGACATCATGACCGTTATCACCCAGAACCAGTGCGAGTGCACTGCCCCAGCTTCCTGCACCAAGAACAGCAATTTTTTGAGGTTTCATCACTTTATCCCCCTATGCAATTTTTCGTTTATTTTCTCGCTCTCGCAATAATACGAATTGGTGTCCCTTCAAAGCCGAATGCATCGCGAATACGGTTTTCCAGGAATCGTGCATATGAGAAGTGAAGAAGTTCCGGTTCATTTACGAAGATCACGAAGGTTGGCGGTTTAACAGCCACCTGTGTAGCATAAAAGATCTTCAGTCTTCTTCCCTTATCCGTAGGCGTTGGGTTCATGGCAACTGCGTCCATTACCACTTCATTTAAGATGCTTGACTGTACACGCATCGCATGATTTTCGCTTGCCATATTGATAACAGGTAGCAGATTGTGAATACGTTTCTTGGTGAGTGCTGATACAAACACGACAGGCGCGTAATCAAGAAACTGGAAATGATCACGAATGGTTTTTTCAAACTTATCCATCGTCTTCTCATCTTTTTCAACGGCATCCCATTTATTTACCACAATTACAACTGCACGGCCTGCTTCATGGGCATAACCTGCAATCTTCTTATCCTGCTCAAGGATGCCTTCTTCACCATCAATGAGAACGAGAACAACATCGGAACGTTCAATCGCTCTTAATGCCCTCAGCACACTGTATTTTTCAGTTGTTTCGTATACTTTCCCTTTTTTCCTCATACCGGCTGTATCAATGATGACATATTCCTGTCCATCATACGTATAAGGTGTATCAACTGCGTCTCTTGTTGTACCGGCTACATTACTTACAATAACGCGGTCTTCACCAAGCAGGGCGTTAACAAGGGATGACTTTCCTACATTCGGTCTTCCGATAAGAGAAAACTTGATGACTTCCTCACCATAATCTTCTTCGTCTCTTGTGCCAAAATGTTCAGCTGCTGCGTCCAGGAGATCCCCAAGACCCAAGCCGTGTGAACCTGAAATTGGATAAGGCTCACCAAAACCAAGTGAATAGAAATCATAGACCTGATCGCGCATTTCAGGATTATCCACTTTATTAACTGCAAGCACGACAGGTTTGTTGGTTTTGTAAAGAATTTTTGCTACATGCTCGTCCGCAGATGTGACACCCTCACGACCGTTTGTCATAAAAATAATGACATCCGCTTCATCAATTGCCACTTCAGCCTGTTGTCTGATCTGCTCAAGAAACGGCTCATCCCCGATATCGATACCACCTGTATCAATAATATTGAAATCATGTGTCAGCCATTCTGCAGAACTGTATATACGATCTCTAGTTACACCAGGAGTGTCCTCAACGATTGAAACTCTTTCTCCAACGATTCTGTTAAAAATAGTGGATTTCCCTACGTTTGGGCGTCCTACTATTGCAACGACCGGCTTTGCTTTTGCCACGACGTTCACCCTTTCTTTTACCCGTACATTCTTCTATGTACAGTATAACAAATAAATACGTGTCCTATTATACGGTTATTAACCTGCATAATTGTATCAGTATTCGATTGGAAACACAATGCGCGTTGAAATGATCAGGTCTAAAATAATTCGCCCGATATCAAAACAGACCGGATCAGATGTGAGAAATTTACATCTGATCCGGTCTGAAATATAGGTGTAATTGATACACGATCTTTGCTTAATGATGGTTATAACCCGAAAAGACAACCAAGTATAAGGCTTCAAATTGTAATTCATAAACGACTGGCGAAACGTTCCGGATTTAATCCCCTCAGCTTTAACCAATGGTAAGTCTCTCCCGAAATAATAACGGACGTTTTCTGAAGGTCATCAATCGTCCGGCAGCCAAGTGCCGCCATCATCATTTTCAAGTCATCCTGATACTGACGTATTTCTTCTATAAGCTGCTGTTCACCTTCATCAGACAGTATCTTCAGAAACACGCCTGCAACACCTGCAGCAGATGCGCCGAGGCTTAACGATTTCAGAATATCAAAACTGTTACGGATCCCTCCGGATGCAAATACGGGTTTTCTTTTTTGATGAGCTGCTTCAATAACCGACACGGCAGAAGGGATTCCCCATTCATTAAAAAATGTACGTTCCCTTGTCTGGCGGTTGTTTTCGATCTTTGAGAAATTAGTTCCCCCGTATCCACCCGCGTCAATAATCTGAACAGACGTTTCCGCAAGTTTACCGGCCGCTTCCCTGCTGACGCCGAAACCTGTTTCTTTTACGATAACAGGAACGGGTAGCGCTTCACTTATTGCCTGGATACGCTCAAGCGCACCTCTGAAATCACGGTCTCCTTCAGGCATGGCTAATTCCTGTATTACGTTCAAGTGAATTTGCAGTGCATTTGCTTCAATCATGTCAACCGCTTCTTTTGCCTGACTTACTGAAGCCTCACTTCCGAGGTTAGCAAAAATCAGCCCTTCCGGATTTTCTTTTCTTACAACGGCATAGGTCTCCCGTTCAGAAGGGTCTTTTAATGCTGACATTTGCGATCCAACAGCAAGAGCGATACCCGTTTCCCTTGCAGCTCTCGCAAAAGCAGCATTCAACTCCATTGTTCTTATTCCGCCTCCACCAGTCATCGCATTGATATAAAAAGGCGAACTCATAGAAAGTCCGCCTGTTACTGAATGGAGCGTAACGTCTTCAACTGAACTGTCAGGAAGAGCCTGATGAACAAATCTTATGTCATCAAAACCCGATCCCCCCGACTGCCCTGTAGATAATGCGTGCTGGATATGATCCAGTTTACGTTCTGCTCTGCTCAATGTTTTCACCTTTATTTATCATTATTTAAATCTTTCAGTTTATCCCCGATCATTTCACCAAGCTGGAATCCGGTAGACTCTTCCGGAAGTTCGTATTGCTCACGTCCGCGGGAATCATTTTTAGCTTCCTGCAGCTCCTTGATAGACAGAGAAAGTCTCTGATCATTTACATTTACATCAAGTACTTTAACCTTTACTTCCTCACCCTCAGAAAGAACCTCATGCGGTGTTCCGATATGCTGATGTGAGATCTGGGAAATGTGAACGAGGCCTTCTACACCCGGGAATACTTCTACAAACGCACCATAAGATACGAGTCTGCGAACCTTACCTTCGAGAACAGCTCCACGTGGTGCTTTGTCCTCAATATCTGACCATGGGCCAGGCAGCGTTTCTTTAATTGATAGTGAAATCCGCTCGTTGTCGCGGTCGATTGACAGCACTTTCACCTGAACCTGCTGTCCTTCTTCCACTACGTCAGACGGTTTCTCAACGTGCTGATGGGATAGCTGGGAAATGTGAACGAGACCGTCCACTCCGCCAATATCAACAAATGCGCCAAAATCAGTAATACGCTGAACCGTTCCATCTAGAACGTCCTCAGGCTGAATGCGCTCAAGCAGGGCTTTCTTCTTCTCCGCTTTTTCACCTTCCACAACCGCACGGTGAGAAAGAATTAAGCGGTTTTTCTCTTCATCAAGCTCAACGATTTTAAAGGACAGGCTCTTACCTCTGTAATCCTCAAAATCTTCAACGTAATAATCTTCAACCAATGAAGCCGGAACAAATCCGCGGACACCAAGGTCCACTACAAGGCCGCCTTTAACGACGTCCTTCACTTCCGCTTCAAACACTTCTTCTTCTTCAAAACGGCGCTTCATTTCTTCCCAGGCTTTCTCAGCCTCAACTTTTCTTTTGGAAAGAACAAGAAGCTCTTCTTCTACTTTTGTTACGACGAGATCAAGCTCGTCCCCTTCTTTGACAACATCAGAGGCTTTTTCTACATGGAGGCTCGAGAGTTCAGAGATCGGAATGATACCATCGATTTTGCTGTCCCTGACATCAACAAGAACCTGTTTTTCCTCCACCTTGGTTACTGTGCCTGTTACACGATTTCCAACCTCTAATGAATTTACTTCGATATTGTTCATATCCTCTGTCATATGTACTCCTCCTCAATACCAGACTGCTGAAATTGTATTAAATGTGAAAAAAATCACAGTTTAACGTTAAATTCAGAATATACTACTAACTTCTAATAAACTGAACAGTTTGTCAAGCGAGAACTTTTATCGATGATTGTCGATAAGGGATTTAATTTCCGCCATGATAATTTCCGTAACCTCTGCTGCGGATGCTTTTCTTTCCTTCAAAGGTCCCATTTCAATCGGTTTTCCGTACACCACTTTTAATCGTTTAAAAGGTTTGTATGGGCCAATAATCGCACAAGGTACGACGGCAGCGTCTGATCTGAGTGCAAAAAAGCCTGCGCCTGCAAGTCCCTGTCCAAGCTGACCATCCTTACTTCTCGTACCTTCAGGGAACAGACCTACAACGTGTCCCTCCTTCAGTTGATTAAGACCTCTTCTAAGCGCTTCACGGTCACCCATTCCTCTTTTTACAGGAAATGCGTGCAGACCCGGAAGAATATTTTTTAAGACAGGTGCATGAAACAGTTCCTCTTTAGCCATGAATGATACCGGTCGTGTGGCTGTGATCCCCACAACGGGTGGATCAAGTACATCAATATGATTGGCACAGATCAAAACACCGCCTTCTTCCGGAATGTGTTCCTTTCCGATAATACGGATTCGATAAAGCGGTGTTAAAACAGATTTTACAAGCCCTTTGGCAAATGAATATAAACTCATAAAATTCCTCCCCTTTCTTCCGCTAAATGTGTGACCTTTTCTACAACTTCGTCGATTGTCATTGAAGTTGTATCCAATTCAATCGCATCATCCGCTTTTTTCAAAGGAGAAACCTCTCTAGTTGAGTCAATCATGTCCCTTTTTTCGATTTCCTTCTTCAGTTGCTCAAAGTCGGATTGAATTCCCTGTTTCTTATGGTCCTCAAGCCTTCTTCTGGCACGTTCGTCTGCACTGGCAATCATAAACACTTTTAATTCAGCATCCGGAATGACGGCAGTTCCAATATCTCTGCCATCCATCACAATACCGCCTTCTTCGACAAGTGCCTGTTGGCGTCTGACCATCTCTTCTCTTACTTCCTGGTGAAGGGCCACATCAGAAACATTCAATGTTATTTCCTGTTGTCTGATTTCCCGGGTTACTTCTTCTCCATCAAGAAAAACCCGCTGACCTTCTTCTCCGGGTTTCAACTCTATCACTGTATTCAACAAAAGCGCTGATAATTCCTTCCCGTTTTTAGGATCTATTTCATTTTTTAACGCTTTATAGGTAAGCGTGCGGTACATCGCTCCAGTATCAATATAAATAAAGCCAAGCTGCTCCGCTATTTTTTTTGCAACGGTGCTTTTACCGGCAGCTGCCGGGCCGTCTAAGGCAATGCGAATTTTCTTTTGTTCTTTCACGTGTCTGTCTCCTCTTTCTCACTAAATCTTATTTATCCGCTTTATTGTAACATAAATCATGAGCTTTTCACTGAATGCGCCTGAATGAAACTTACAATATATCGTGAGCATTCAGCTGAAAAATACCGCTTTCTGGTCATCAAAAAAAGACTGAAACTGTGATTGTGTCAGTTTCAGTCTTACAAAGGAGGAATGAGTTCCCCCTGGCATTTACAGCTGCTTCTCTTTCATTCTCAACTGGCATTCAAACGTATACCGGAGTAACAATTGTCTTTCTATTGTCGTAATACCGCTGAATTTAACCATTCCTATTTCTACACCATTCACTGATTTTGAACGGATATAGGTAGTTTGGCATCTGATATACTGATTCTCACCGTTTTTCATCGGGAGAACGAGCATCATATCGAGTTCCTGACCCTTACTGAATGCATACCCCTGTCGAATAATAAATGACAGCCCACCGGCACTCACATCGTCTGTTACGGTATTGTATGAAGATCCTTCTGTGCGAATGGCTACATCAATAGACGTTTTCACCCGCACAAACTGTCTTCTCTGCACCTTGATCAGGTCGGATTCTTCCGGCTTTTTTAGTGTGATCATAGGGATATTACCCTGAACACGGCCCCTTACTTCCGTTTCAAAAGAAAATACCTCATTTTTGTCATCTGTAAAGCTTACTTTCAGCTGCATTCCGGTCAGAAGAAATACTGTGCGATCCGTCTGTGTGTTAACAGGATAATCTATAAACAGTTTATCACCTTTCAGATCAAGTACCCTTCCGCGGAATTTCTCACCGGAAGCGGCATGCATTGGCTCTATAGTTATAACGGTACCGATTTTCAATGGAAACACCCGCCTGTCTGCTAATTACAAGTATTATCTCATGTAGCAGGATTTTTTCAAGCTGATTTTCCACGATTTATCTGAAATCAAGGACTTATGAACCTAGTGAGCCGTTCCAGCTCAGAGCTTTTCTACTTTCTCCTCCTGACCATTCAGTGCATTAATATATACCCTGAACGTATCATCAGCCACTAAACCGGTAAACTCATAACACAACACACGCTCATCAAGTTCATTACGGATCATTGTCCTCCTTGTTTCCTGTACATCAAATTTGGAATGTAATAAAGAAATAGCCTCATCCGTACTTAATTCAGGATCTGGAAGCTGAATATCCTCATTCCCGGCAAGATAATCAATCCCGTTAAAACCTAACACTTCACCTGTATCGAGTGCGACCTTTAAAAAGATCGAATCATCGAGAACAAATACACCTTCTTCAAGTGATCTGACAAAAGTAAATGAAGCAGTGTTACCATTCTGATAACTTTCTTCCAGACTCATTTGCTTATAACCCTTTTGCTCTAAGAATTTTTCTGCCTGGACAGATGCTTCATTCAGGCTAAGAGAAGCTTCACCCGGATTGCGGCTGCGGATCAGGAAAATAGGTTGACCCCCGTTTTTCAAAATGTCCATGGAAGCGTGATCTTCACCATCGTTCCACGAAACCGTATAAAAAGGATAAGAGGATCCGGCAAGGCTTTCTGTTACTTCACCGTTTCGAACTGATGAGTCTCCGCTGAACTGCTCAGCAACTTTTAAGGCATCCTGCTTGCTGATCTTATTACCCTTAATGTGCTGGAGCTGATTTCTCCGTTCTGCAGCTGATTGCTGATCCGTCTGAACAAAGGTCTCAGCTGCATAGCCTTTTACCGCTCTATCCATTGAATTGAAACCGTCAATGACACCATTTTGTTCTTCTGCTGTTAACATTAAATCCTCAAGTGCAAGCCAATTAAGGTTCTCCTCTAGCATTCTCGATTGGACTGCCCGTAATTCTGACTGAAGTTCCTGTGACTGACTGTATAGGGTTTCGAGCTTTTCATATTCCTCCGGTGTAAGCGGATCGGATGAGAGATCCCTGACAGCCGTTTCATAACTGAATTGCCCAATCTTTGTTAAAAACTGCTCCATTTCATTAAATGGTAACAGTCCAAGCGGAAGCTGTCCGATGTCAGAATGGATCATAGATGTTAACCTCCATACTTCTGTCAGGGCAGGTGTGAGGTTTCTCCCCCCATTCATGGCAAGGGTGGATCCGATTTCATCATTTAAAAGATCCATTTGAAAAGCCATTTCGTTGAATGCCCGCTGATACTGATTTTCCATATGATTTTGCAGGGAGTTTTTTTCTCCCTGCTGATAAGCACCCCAGGCAACCGCTGAAAATACACCAAGAAACATCGTAGCAAGTAACAGCTTTCTCCAATTCATTTTATTACGCTCCTTTTATAGGCAGAAAATATGTGCCCCGATCTGTTTGATCTGCGGCCTCGTCCAGATCCATTTACTCGTTGCCGTTACAGGATTAAAATAATACAGTGCATTTTCAGACGGATCCCAACCGTTTATCGCATCGAGTACCGCTCTTCTGGCCTGATCATTCGGTGTCAGCCATATTTGTCCATCTGCCACTGCTGTAAAAGCCAGCGGTTCAAAAATAACGCCTGAAGCTGTATTTGGGAACGCAGGGTCTTCAATTCTGTTTAATATAACTGCAGCTACAGCCACCTGACCTTCATAAGGTTCTCCCCTTGCTTCACCATAAACAGCGTTTGCCATGATCTGAATATCATTTTTTGAAAACCCTGATGGGAGATCTGCAGCTGCTTCAGATTTTCTTTTTCCCTTTACCTGATTTTCAAGTGGCGTTCCCCCGTAATAAGTAAACTCCCTTCCATTTTCAATATTTCCCTTCACGAAGGCCTCATCGTAGTCAGAAGCCTGAACGAGCTTTTGACGTGTTTCCGGACCTGCATATCCATCAATATCAAGGCCATAACTTTCCTGAAAGTTTCTGAGTGCCCAATACGTTCCCCAACCAAACTGCCCATCAATTTTTCCTTTATAAAACCCGATATACTGAAGTCTTGCCTGTAATTCAATTACATCATCCCCAAAAGCACCTCGCTGGATTGTCTGGCCACTGAATGCTTCTGCTTCAGAATATAAAGCTAAACATAGTAAAAGCGTTGCCAGTCCTGCAAACCATCTTTTTTTCATATTGACCTCCTGATCAAACATTTTATGGATAGTCTGGTCAGTTTCCGGGGAACTATTCAAAAAGATGATGCCCGACTCTTCAAAACGCTTAATTTTATTCTGTAAGTGCATTCCATTCATAAAAAAGACCCTGCTGTCAATGCATGACGCAGGGTCCAACGTTATTTGCTTAATTGATGATGTTGATGTGTCAGAATATGTGCTTTTTTCACCTTCCATAAGCCAAGCCACCAGAGGAACAGCATGAAAGGGATAATATAGTAGATCCAGTGCACACTGCTGACAAGAATATAATCGTACAGTGTATGCAATGTGACGGGAAGGGCCAGCGAAATGAAGATCAGCCTTTTTTTGTTGCGATCTTTTGTAAATTTTGCTTTTCCTATGTAATAACCCATGACAACTCCAAATAAAGCATGACTTGAAACCGGCAAAAGCGCCCTGCCAACGGCGGTTTCCAATCCAAAGACGGCAAGAAACAGCAGATTTTCAAGCGTCGCAAATCCGAGAGACACCGCAGCACCATACACAATGCCGTCATAAGGTTCATCAAATTCGATCAGATGAATGATATAAAAGTATAAAATAAACCATTTAAAAAACTCTTCAAGCAGACCATATGACAGAAAAGACTGTAGAATCAGGTTGGAGAATACAACTTCCTCTTCTAATACATACTGAAAAAACATGACAGGAAACGTAATAGCCAACCCGAGAATAAATGCTCTCAGCACGGTGAAAACCGGTTCCGTATCATATTGATCACGCAAATAAAAGTAACTGAGTAATGCAAGGCCTGGTGCAATCGCAGCTGAAATTATTGCAATCATGAAGGTGCCTCTTTTCAATCTGTTTTTAACATCGTATCATGGAAGGGAATTGAATCATACTTACAATCGATTGGAGCTGTCAAAATGGCTAAAAAAACATTACTTCTTATCCATACTGGAGGCACGATCTCCATGTCAGAGGATCAGACCGGGGCCGTTTTGCCCGGTGAACAGAATCCGCTGATGGCTCAGACGGGGAGTCTGAATGATTATGCGCAATTTATCGTGGAAAGCCCCTTTACTCTGCCTTCCCCGCATATTACTCCTGAACATATGCTTCAGCTTAAAAATATCATCGAAAAAAAATATTTAACGGAAGACATTCACGGTATCGTGATCACACATGGTACGGATACGCTTGAGGAGACAGCTTATTTTCTTGATTTAACACTGCGCCTTTCAATCCCGGTTGTCGTTACAGGCGCGATGCGTTCATCGAATGAAATTGGATCGGACGGATTATATAACCTCATCAGCGCAGTCAGAGTCGCCACGTGTGATGAAGCCTATGGGAAGGGTGTACTTGTTGTGCTGAATGATGAAATTCACACTGCCGTAAACGTGACAAAAACCCATGCAAGCAATGTCTCTACTTTCCAGAGCCCGCAATACGGACCGATCGGAATCGTGACAAAGGGCGGCGTGCTGTTTCATCACACACCAAAGCCTGACCTGAAATATACGGTTACGGAACTAAACCGGAATGTTGCGATTATTAAAGCCTATGCCGGTATGGATTCAAGACTTCTGGAAGTGCTCGCAGACCTGGCGTATGACGGCGTCATTATTGAAGCGCTCGGACAGGGGAACCTTCCACCTGACACAGTAAGCGGGCTCAAAAATCTGATTGATAAAAACATTCCGGTTGTTCTCGTTTCAAGATGTTTTAACGGCATTGCCCAGGATGTGTACGGTTATGAAGGCGGTGGACGACACCTGAAAGATCTTGGCGTTATTTTCTCAAATGGTTTAAACGGTCAAAAAGCAAGAATAAAATTGATCATCGGTCTTTCGCAGTCTAATGATCCTGATTATATTGCTTCTATTTTTTCATAAAAAAATCATGAATCATCATTTCAAGCAGATGAGTTGGAGCCAAACGTATGGTTTCAACTCTTTTTTATGACCGGTTCAATGTCAGCGCTTCAGCAATTTGTTCTCCATGGAAACGTCCATTTTCTATAAATATTTCATTGGCGTTATTTCCCGCTGCGATTACACCAGCTATATAAATCCCCGATACATTCGTTTCCATTGTTTCAGGATGATGAATCGGCCTTCCTGATTCATGGTCAATGGCTACACCCATCTTTTCAAGAAACGTATGGTCAGGATGGTAGCCGATCATGGCGAACACCGTATCATTTTTAATTTCGTGATTAACCCCGTTTTGCTCGTATACCACTGTGTCAGGTGAGATCGAACAGACTGTTGCGTTAAATTTCATTTTAACTGACCCGTTTTTAACCAGCGCTTCAAATTCAGGGAGAATCCACGGTTTAATGCTCTTTGAATAGTCGCTTCCACGGTAAAGAACCGTAACACGCGCCCCTGCTTTTTGAAGTTCAATCGCCGCATCAACAGCCGAGTTTTTCCCTCCGATCACCGCAACATCGAGATCAAAATAAGGATGTGCCTCCTTGAAGTAATGGTGTACCTTTTCAAGGTTTGATCCTTCAACTTTCAGCTGGTTCGGATGATCATAATATCCCGTGGCAACCACTACATTTTCAGTCTGATAAAGGCCTTTTGAGGTTTTAACAGTGAACAGTTCCCCATCCTTTGAGATTTGTTTAACTTTTTCATAACGGTTAATTCGGAGATCTTTTCTTTTAACGACCTCACGGTAATAAACAAGCGCCTGGTTTCTTTTCGGCTTATGCTGTTCTATTATAAACGGAACCCCGCCGATCTCTAACTTTTCACTTGAAGAAAAAAATGTCTGATGGGTAGGATACCGGTAAATGGCGTTTACAATATTCCCTTTTTCAATCACGAGCGGGTTAAATCCTTTATTTTTCAGTTCAATGGCAGCAGATAAGCCGCACGGGCCGCCGCCTACAACGATTACTTTTTCAATTTGCATGATTAATCACTCCTGCGTTATTCCTAAAAAACCCCTATCATCATATGATAGGGGTTTTTAGTATGTGATTCAATAAAGAAGGCTGCCATTATCGGTCTTTCATTTTATCACTCATCCACTGTTCCCATTCCTGACTTGTTTCTCCGACAAGATTATGGGAAAACTTCTGCTTCTCTTCAGGTGATATGGATTGAACAGCATGACCACCAATGCCAATCTCAAGATTTTCATATTCATCTTCAAGTTTTTTAATTAAATTCAGCGCATTAGGAAGATTGTCATTGATTGTACAGGAAAAGAATAAAAATTTCGGATTGACTGTTTCAATGACCGTATTAATATCCTCCTCAATAATGCTTGAACCAAGGTAGATGACGTTAAACCCTTTCCTTCTGATAAACAGCGTAAAGATCAGTAAACCAAGCTCATGCCACTCACCAGGTGCACAAACGGCAACAACCTTTGGAAGAAAGCTGTTTTGAGGGAAGGAATGCATCAGGATCCCTATTCTTGAACGGAGAATAGAAGTCGCAAAATGCTCATGTGCTGTCGTTATTTTGTTTTGTTCCCACTGGTGACCGATCTGAATAAGAACCGTCCCCAAAATATCAATTAATACTTTATCAATGGTGTAAATAGAAAAAGCTTCATTGATCAAATCGTGCGCTTCATTTTCATCAAAACTAAGCAGCGCATTTAACAGATCCCGCCTGATGACATTCAGTCTGTTCTGATCTTTATCCTTCGTTTCTATATCTGTATCATTTAACGAATTTTGTTCAGACAATGTGACGGCCTGGCTGATGGTAAATCCAGCATTTACTTTTTCCACAAGCCACTTTAATTTTTTCACATGTTCATCGGTATATAAACGATGCCCCGAATCGTTACGTACGGGTGCGATCATTTTATATCGTCTTTCCCAGGCTCTTAGCGTTCCGGGCTGTATACCAAGCATAGTTGATACGGCTTTTATATTATATTTACCTTCTTCAGTATTCATTTGTCTCGCCCCCTAAACCCGGTTCTATCAACAAAAGTATAGACCTCTTTTTATGTTGTGTAAACTTTGTATAGGTTTTATACAACTTTTTTACGTAATGCTGATAAAATGCACTTCAGGGTCAGCACCTAGCCGTATAGGCAGAAAACTCGTCCCATAACCATTGCTGATCAAATGGTGTCCGGACTGAATCGGGAAAAGGCCCCCCTTTTCATAAGGTCCCTTACCAAATATTCTGACCTGTCCACCGTGTGTATGACCGCTGAGAATCAGATTTACCGGGCCATGCACAGACGGGTTCAGCTTATTAACGACACGGGGATCATGACTTAACAATATAACAGGTCCCCCCTCCGTCGGTCTGAGCGTCGCATCAACGTTATCTTTTCTATATGTAATATCTCCAATACCGGCAATCCAAATCCCTTCAGAATAAGCGTTTCGATATAAGACTGCTTTATTTTCAAGCACAGTGATTCCATATGCTTCAAGGATATTTGTCAGCCTGGTCTTGTCTACCTCTTCATCATTATTGCCATAAACAAAATAACAAGGTGCCAGCTGTGAAAGAATACGTGCATTGTGTTCAACAAAGCTCCATGGAACACCTTTTTCTGTCATATCTCCGCCGATAAAAACAATATCCGCTTCAGGCAGTGATTGAGCCCATCGCAAAGGGATTTTCCTGCGGTGCAGATCAGAAATAAAAAGCACCCTCACCGGTCTTTCAAGTGGCATATCCTTTAATTGGATGTCATGATGGATCAAATTATTCTCAAAAGCTTTTTTTGTCATATATGCGGCAAGGCCTGCTATAAAAGCTGCAGCCCAAACTAAATACTTCATTTTCTTCCTCCTGCTCTGAAAACGAAAAATCATTTCCTCTGAAACCAGAGGAAATGATTTTTTAATCATCTTCTTTTATATCCAGCACCCTGAATCCTGATTTTTCAAGCTTTTGAATAAACTTGTCAATATTATCTTTTTTCTCAAGCTTTAAAACGATTCTCCGGACAAGCTTATCCGTTTCATCAAATGTAACCAGTGAGATCACGGATTCGTGGAATTGCTGAATCAGTTCAGCCAGTCTGGAAATTCTACCTTCCGTTTCTACAGAGGTAAAAGCAATTCTGACGCCTTTTTTGTGCATACCGAAAGCGCTCTGGAATTGATTAAACACATCATACCGGGTCACAATTCCTTTGAAAACTTTATTTTCGTCAGCCACTGAAATGAGCGGGAAATCGTTTAACTCATACAGTGTCGTCTCGAAAATTTCGTCCCCTTTTAAATATGTATTTTCGTGGGTTAACACATCACCGGCCGTTGTATTCTGATAAAAATCATCTTTTGATAAAGCAGATTCAAAAAACGCTTTATAAATGTGATATCTTGTTACAACACCGCGGTAGTATACTCCTTCAAGTACCGGCAGGGCATCAATTTCTTTTTCTTCAAGCAGGTCGATCACCTTTTTAACCGAATCATCAACCTGAACAGTAAAACTTTTGGCTGCAGGAACCATCGCACTCTTCGTAAACATCTTATCACCTCATCAAATATTGACTGCCCTATCTTATTCTGTTCAGCACCACGATATCCCTTTAAAATTCCGGTTAAATTGTTATTTTTCTTAATCCTGGTTTACATTAAGCCGGATTCATAGTAATTATTGAGCCGGTATTTTCAAAACCTGCCCTGTGTAAATTTCGTTTCCTGACAATCCATTTAATTCTCTTAACCTGTCAACACCATCACTCCCAAGTCCGTAATTGACAGCGATCCGGTAAAGGGTTTCCTGCGGCTGCACGGTATGGGTTGTTTCAGACGCAGGTGCCGGCGTTTCTTCCACTGTTTCTTCAGGTGCTTCCTCAACCGGCTGTTCGTCTGCCGGTGCTTCAGTTACCGGTTCCTCTTCCGATTCAGCAGGTGGAGTTGATGATTCATCCTGATTGAAGTTCTCGTCAGCCGTTTCTTCCTGTTCCTCGTCTTCTTCAGGCGAGGTTGCAGAAACGGAATTGGCTGTTCCATTATCTTTCTGGAATTCATTTACCGGCCGCTCCACAACTGCGTTCGTTAAGCCGTCCTCTTCTCCTGAAAAAACCATTGATCCGACAACTGCAATGAGTGGCAATAAAACAAATAAGCCAAGAAGCACACCTATAAGTGGAAAAGGTTTCTTTTTAGATTGTTTCTGCTCTCTTTTCTGGCTGTGCATTTCCACCCTTGTCAGTGGCGTGGAGGATGTAACCTGTTCTTCCTTCTTTTCGGCAATAATTTTTTTTCTGTTTTTTTCTGCCTGATCTCTAAAAGGATCTCGTTTCATAATGAACCCCTTCTTTATGTTTTGATGTTATATAAATATAAATACCTAATATATAGTCTATTATAAAGTGTAAAAAGATAACTGACCATAGACTTTCTGTATATTCATAAATTCCCCCAATAAAAAAGCTGAGTGCCGTCATATTAATAAGCAGGTACCACTTTCGCAAATATCGAAAATGGATCAGCACAAAAACAAGGCTTGCAAACACAATGCCGAAGTGAGTCTGAATGACACCTCTGAAGAGAAACTCTTCTGTTATGGCTGCTCCCGCCGCAACGACGCCAATTTTCCAAACAGGTATGGAGGAGAACAGCAAGTCATTGATCCCGCCATCGTCATACATAGCAGGAGGAAGTTTTCTCATGAAAAAAATATCAAGCAAAGCAACGAAAACACCTGATAAAAGACCGATCCATATAAAAGTCCACTCCCAATTGAAAATGGAAATAAAGTCATTTGCTGAATCAAACAGAACAAAACTCAATGCAATCGCCACAATCAAAATAAGCAGCTGTGATAACAATACGGCTTTAAATAAATTTTCTCCTGTTAAATGTTCATTTTGATTCAGTTTGACCACCCCGATTAAAGATCTGATCCAGCCTTTCTAGCCAGCCGAGTGACTGTGCATTGCGATCAGGTCTTTCCTGCACTGCAGGCTTACTGAGTCCACACAGGTCACAGCATCTCTCCTGATTAACAGGCACCTCACCAAATGCACGGTAAATCATTTCTCTTCTGCATGAGTCATTATCAACGTATTCTTTCATCTCCACGATCTTTTTTTTCTTTGCAAGAAAACGGCTTGTAAGCTTTTCGATGATTTTATTTTCCCAGCCGGGTGATGGTTCTTCGTTAAAATAATGCAACAGAACCCTCATCTGCGTATCTGACAAAAACAGTTCCTGCTGAATCGTGTTCGTGTCGTGACGTGCTGAGGCCATCCGGTAAAACTCCCTGATCTGGGAGCTGCCCGGCGTTTCAGATTCTGCAAGCTGCATCGGAATCACTTCATCTCCCTTACTGTATAGAAGAATGGACTGAGCATTTGATCCGTCTCTCCCTGCACGCCCGATTTCCTGAACAAAGTTTTCTACTGAAGAGGGCATATGAAAATGTATAACGGTTTTGACATTTTCCTTATTAATCCCCATACCGAACGCATTAGTGGCAAAAATCCAGTTAAGTTGCCCCTGTAAAAATTGCTGTTGAATCAATATTCGCTGATCCTGCTCCACATCTCCATGGTAACTGGATGTGAGGAAACCTTTTTTACTGAAATAATCCGCCAATTCATCCGCTGTCCTTTTACTTGAGAAATAAATAATTCCAGGTGAAGGATACGTCTCCATCGCAGATTCCAGCTCAGATTTCTTCTCCTCAGGAGAATCACTCGTTAACACGGTTAAGGCAATATTAGACCGGTTGATTGAGTAAATGCACTGCGCTGCATCCTGAATCTGAAGCTTTTCCATAATATCTTTTCTCACCTGAGCTGTTGCAGTAGCGGTTAACGCAAGGACAACCGGACTGCCAAGCTCCTTGATTATTTTCCCAAGCATCAGGTAGTCAGGTCTGAAATCCGGACCCCACTGCGAAATACAATGGGCTTCATCCACTACAAATAAACCGTAAGATACTTTTCTCAGTTCCTGTCTGACTTCCCTAACATTCAGCATTTCCGGTGAGATAAACAGAAAGCGGATGTTCTTTAAGTTGTACATCACTTCTTTTTTCTCCTGATACGATAAAAAAGAATTTAGAGCAGCTACACTTTTCTCGCCTCGGTATTTAATCTGTTCAACCTGATCCTGCATTAGAGAGAGTAACGGGGAAACAATGATCACCCGCATGTTATTTACATAAGAAGGATATTGGAAACAGAGACTCTTCCCTGTTCCTGTAGGAAGCATTGCCAGAGTGTGCTGACGATTTAAAACGTGGCTGATGACCTCCCTTTGTCCTTCTCTGAAGAATTCAAAGCCAAATTTTTTCTGTAATAGCTGTTCCATTGGTTTGCCTCCCCGTTTTCTTTCGCAAGTACAAATCGTATTTGAAAGTAATCCGCGTCAGGAATTGCCTCTTTAATCACCTTTAACCTTTTACTTCCGGACCTGGCCGCAACCTCACTGATGGCAGTATATAGTTCTTCAGATACAAAAGGTTTTTTTTCGAGCGTACGGTCAAGGAGTGCCAGTTCAAGAATATGATCTTCAATTGTACTTGGCTTTAATCTTCTTTTCCGGGAAATTTCAATTAAATCCATTCCGTTATCTAACAGCCTTTTAGTTTCTGCCGTAGACACAGTGAAGAGCTGATCCTGTTTCAGCAGATCTTTTAAGATGTGGTGCAGCATAGGATAATCTTCTTTTTTTCCAACTATTTTGGCTAAAGAGTAATGAAGAGCGTTGATAAAGCGGTAATATACTTCATCCGGTGAACAGGATAAAGAGTCAGCCTGCTGATCATATGTCAGGCCAATCAGGTTCCATCCTGAAAACTTTTGAACAATCAGCAATGGGTCGTCAGGAAAATCAGTGGATTGAAACAGAGCCTTCCATTCAAGGTAAAGCTGATCGAACAATGTTTTTTTAGCTGACTTACTATGTATAAGCTGGTCTTTTACCCATGATTGGATTTGCCGGTCTCTTTCGACGGGAAAAAAGCGTGATTCATTTTGAGTAAGGTTCGATAACGTTTGAATGAGCAATGAAACCCTTCCCCAAAAAATTCTTCCTGCATCACCATAGCGCCATCCATCCAGATCAGCAGGAAAATAATGTTCTGCAAAAAAATGGCGCACCTTTTCTTTTCCATGATCCGTAACCAGACTTTTCGAGGTTTCATTTAGGATGAGGAAGTTTTGTGCTTTTAAATGATGAATCGTCTCATCAAACTGTTTTCTTTTCAGGTTTGGGACAATACTAAATAAAGGGGATAATCCAAAGAGGTGGGCATCCTGAATAGTTTGCGAAGTTTTTTTCCCGGTGATTAAATGATAAAGTGCCGAATCCGTTCGCTCACCGTTAAACAGGTCGAGCCCTATCAGATAAATGGCTTCCGAATAATTCATCTGTTTCTCCTTTCATTTTGTCATAGTCTTATTATTTTATCATACTGAAGCTGGTCATCCTGTTTTCTTTCCTCTGATAGGGGTAAAGGAAAATATACGTGCTAAGCAAACACACACTGTTGAAAATCTATATTGATATAGGTAGAATAAAGATTGGATATTTTCTGTAGCAACAAACGAATGACTGAAAGAGGAGGTTATATAAATGGCTAAGTATACAATTGTTGATAAAGATACATGTATTGCCTGCGGTGCATGCGGTGCTGCTGCTCCGGACATCTACGATTACGATGATGAAGGAATCGCATTTGTTACACTTGATGATAATGAAGGAACAGTTGAAGTTCCTGAAGTACTGTACGATGACATGCTGGATGCATTTGAAGGCTGTCCGACTGATTCCATTAAGGTTTCAGAAGAACCGTTTGACGGTGATGCATTGAAATATGAATAGCAAGTAAGTAAAAGCTGTAACAGCTCTGCTCAGAGCCGTTACAGCTTTTTTATGTTCACAGACTCTCTTCTCATGGCATGATTTACACATTTCGTTGTAAATCAAAAAAAGGAGCTGGGATATATCATGATCCCTGCTCCTTGTTGCACACAACCCGATTTTATTCAATATAAGCTTTATTATACCCGTAAGGAACTTCTACCGGCTGTGTAAAATCGTATCCTGTAACAAAATCCTGTTCAACATTTTCGAATGTTACCGTATCAAGTGAGAAAGATTTGGCTGTCAGTAAAATACTTTCAACGAATTGACGTTTTTCAAGCGCAGTCAGATCTTCCGTTGCGCCTTCAACCCGAATCGTTGCATTTTGGCCATCTGCCTCAGCTTCCAGGCTCAATGTGTCAGGTAATGCTGATTGAAAGCGGTCATTCGGTATCTGATTGATCGCACCAATCGCTTGTTCAAATGAATCATAGGACTCGTAGGATGGAACATAAAAATACTGCTCACTATTCTGCTGGTAAATGAAGAAAACGTGATTATCCTTCGACAGGTTGAACTGTTCGACTTCCCCAACCTGATTCAGTTCCTGGAGTGACCCATCTTCATTCACGAGACGAATATTTTCGTATGAGGAACCGAATGTTTCGTTCAATACGTCCAGTAGAATATCAGAGGATGCTCCTACCGTTCTTTCCTCGATTTCAGAAATCGTTCCTTCAAGGTTTCCACCATTCTCAGTAAGATTAGAGCTGAGCGGATGATAATCAGCAAATCCGAGCCCTTCTTCGTCCAGGGAAGCGATCCAGTCATTATAAAGCTCGAGGTTCGTTTTATTACGGTCTGATTCAGCCGGCACGATGACAGTCATCGGAATGACAAATCCGTCTTCAGAGAGAAGTCCTACATCGAAAGACGCGTTCTCCAAAGCTTCTTGATCTGTCATCAGGTTAGACTCTGTATCTCCCCCAAGTACTACAGACGAAAAACCTTCCTGAGGTTCTTCCAGGGTGCTTTCTTCGGTCGCCTCCTGAGTATCTTCTTCCCTCTCATCTTCTGCAGCAGGAGCAGCGTCCTCTGATGGCTGTAGCTGACTTTCTTCTGATTCCCCGGCAGCTTCATCATTGACGGCTTCTTCCTCGCTGCCGCCTTCTGCTGTCATCTCCGCTGAATCGCTTGAGGAGTCCGAGGCCATGTTGCTTGCTTCTTCCTGATTTTGATTCATCAGTCCCGGTACCAGAATGACCAAAAGAAGAAGTGCTGCAAGGCTTGCTGCAACCGGCATCCATCTCGCAGTTGTTTTCTTTTTCCTCTTTCTGAGTTCCACATGCTGATAAATCTCTTCAGCTGAAGTTCTGCTTTCAATCACAGGCATTTTCTTTAACAGTGACTCTATTTTATCATCGTTCCATTGTGATTTTTTCATCATGATCACCTTCTTCCTCTTCAGCCATCAGCTCTTTCAATTTCTTGATCGCACGATGCTGCGTCGTCTTCACTTTTCCTTCAGACCAGCCAAGGATTTCAGCCGTTTCGGTAATACTCAGTTCCTGTATATATCTAGAAACGACCACCATTTTCTGGTCAACAGAACAGCGGTCAAGACATCTGTAGAGTCTTTGGATATCTTCGTTCTGTTCAGCAATTTCCTGCGGCAGGGAATCCGATGATTCTATATCACGCTTTCCCCAGTCAAAGTGGTCCATGACACGGTTGCGAATCGTTTTCTGTTTTCTGAAATGATCAATGGTTACATTTTTCGCAATGGAAAAAAGCCACGTTTTTTCAGAACTTTTGCCTTCAAAGTTTTCGTATGATTTCATCACCCTTATAAAAACTTCCTGTAGCAGGTCTTCCGCTGTATCCCTGTTTTTCACAAGATAAATGAGAAACTGAAACACATCCTGCTGATATTCTGTATATAATCGTTGAAAAACGGAGTCCATTTCCTATACTCCTCCCCCGTTCATAGCATTAGTCGTAACAGCTTCTAAAAAGTTACACTCACCATTCTACTATATGAGTGTATTGGTGAAAAATAAAATTTGGAAAATAGATAAAACTGCCCCTTTTACAGAGACAGTTTTGTTCATGTTTTATTCACGTTTGCCGGTATACTGAAGCTGAAAACAGAACCTTCATTCACTTTACTTTCAGCTTTGATTACACCACCATGTGCCTGAACAAGATTTTTAACGATGGCAAGTCCCAACCCTGTTCCCGCCTGACCTCTTGTTCTTGCTTTATCTGCTTTATAGAAGCGTTCAAATATAAAAGGTAAATCACTTTCAGGAATACCAACGCCGTTATCTCTTACGGAAAAATGAATAAACCGGCTGTCCTGACGCAGTTCGATAGAAATCTGACCATGATCAGGTGTATGACGGACCGCATTATCAAGCAGATTTGTGAGGATTTGCTCGATACGGTCAGGATCAGCATATAATGCCTCATTATCATCAATTACTGTATTCAATTGCAGCTTGATTCCTTTTTCTTTTACACCAACCTGAAATTTAGAGAGCACTCTTTCAGTGAACGAATTGACTTCAAGCTGTTCTTTATTTAACACAATGTGACCTGCCTCCATCCGTGCGAGGTCCAGCAGCTCATTGACGAGCCGGCCCATTCTGAGTGATTCATCATAAATAATTTTAGCAATCTCTTTCCGCTCTTCATCAGACTGAGGAATGTCATCGACAATCGCCTCACTGTAACCCTGCAGCATGGAAATAGGGGTTCTCAGCTCGTGTGAGACGTTTGCAATAAAATCTTTTCTCAGCTTCTCCAGTCTTCTTTCCTCCGTCATATCCCGAAGAACAGCTACAGCCCCCCTTACTGATTGTCCACTGTATAAAGGGCTGATAATCGTAACGAATGAACGGTCGTGAATCGTGACTTCACCTATCTGTTCCTCATCTGTTGCCATTACTTCATTTATTAACTCTGACAACTTAGGAGGCAGCGCTTCTTTTGTATATCCCTCCTGCTCTTCATACCAGTATTGCAGGAACTTTTCAGCAGGTGGATTTGAAACGAGCACTGTCTGGTCCCGGTTAAACGTAATGACTCCATCAGCCATAGAGCTTAAAATACTTGAAAGCTGCTCTTTTTCATGACTCAGTGCATCGAGATGATGTTTTAACTGGCGTCCCATCTGATTAAAAGCTGTTGCCAATTCGCCTATTTCATCCTGTGTTAAGATTGGAACTTTCGTGTCAAACTTTCCTCTTGCTACTTCAAAAGCACCTTCTCTCATTTTACGAAGAGGTGCTGTGATCCGGGTAGACAGGAAGAAAGCAAAAAAGGTCGTCAGGATAATGGCAATTCCTGCTGCAAGAACGATTAATCTCGTTGTCTGTTCGGTCGTTTGCTGGATCGCTTCTAATGACTGATAGACGTACACAGCACCCATGATACCGCTGCCTGACGTAACGGGGGCACCAATAATCATGATGTTATTGTATCGATTTTGCGATTCATTATCGTCAAGCGCTATTTCCTGCTGGACAATTTCCCCGTTTGTCATAACCCGCTCAAGTTCACGGTTGGATTGAATTGTTTCCTGGATCTCATCATTATTCAGTTCGTCTGAAGAATACACACTGTCTCCATTCAGAAAGATAATGGAATGAACAGGATCATCCATCACCTCATCAATAATCTGCAGGCTTAAGTCCAGGTTATTATGCTCCTGAACGATGCTCGAGATTTTCTGCGCCTCATACCTGAGACTCTCTTCCACTTCTTCCACATGATAATTCTGAAAGAACTCAAGCAGCAGAATCGTCAGAATGAACAACACAAAGGAGACAAGCAGCAGAATCGTGATCCACAGCTTGCCTACTACGCTTCTCCATATTCTCATTCATCCGCAACCTCAAATTTATAGCCTACACCCCAGACGGTTACGATCATTTTACCAGCTTTTTCAGATACTCGGTTCAGCTTTTCCCTTAAACGTTTTACGTGGGTGTCCACTGTTCTAAGATCTCCGAAAAACTCGTAATGCCATACTTCTTTCAAAAGCTGCTCACGGTCGTATACTTTATCAGGTGTTTTCGCAAGGAATAACAGCAGTTCGTATTCTTTAGGCGTTAATGTCACCTCATGACCGTCTGCTGTAACACGGTGTGCATCATTATCGATGACCAGGTGATTATAGGCAATCATGTCCTTCGCCTTTGGATCAGTCTTCACATAACTGCTTACAGAGGAGCGGCGCAATAGAGCCTTCACTCTAAGCACTACCTCTCTCGGACTGAATGGTTTAACGATATAATCATCCGTTCCCACTTCAAACCCCTGAACACGGTTTGCTTCTTCACCTTTGGCGGTCAGCATGATAACCGGTGTTGTCTTCACTTCCCGCAGTTCTTTACAAACTTCGATCCCGTCTTTACCAGGCATCATCAGGTCAAGCAGGATACAGTCGAAGTCTTCTTCAAGCGCAAGCTTCAATGCCTGTTCACCGTTTTCCGCTTCCTGAATCGTATACCCTTCTCTTTCAAGGTACATCTTTAACAGTCTTCTGATTCTTTCTTCATCATCTACCACCAGAATATGACCAAGTTCATTCATGAAAAAAGCCCCCTTCTAGGTTCTTATGTAATTCAGTTTTAAAATAAGCCCTCACGATCAGCGTGAGGGCTTTAATTATGCATAGGAGTGCAAACCAGCAATAATTAAGTTCACAGCTACCAGATTAAACATTATAATAACAAATCCAATTACAGCAAGCCAGGCTGAACGGTTTCCTTCCCATCCTCTTGATAAGCGAAGGTGAAGGAATGCAGCATAAAACAAAAAGGTGATAAGTGCCCACACTTCCTTCGGATCCCATCCCCAGAAGCGCGTCCATGCGATCTGAGCCCAAATCATTGCAAAAATCAGTCCCCCGAGTGTGAAGACCGGAAAGCCGATCAACACAGAGCGGTAGCCAATTTCATCAAGTAGATCCGGGTTTGCTTTTCTTACGAGCGGTTGAAGTATTCCCGCCAGTTTCTTTCTCGTAATGAGACGGATCAGAAGGTAAATTCCTGCTCCGAATAGAAGTGACCAGATAACTGTATTCAATCGGGCTGCGTTAACAATAGCAGGCATTTCCAATGATGTTGCAAATGCACCTTCTGTTAACAGCTCTCCTTCATTCGGGACGACCAATGCTGGCATGGCGTATTCTGCGGTAACCTGTTGATCCTCAGGATTCACGTAAGAAAATTCTGCTCCAGCTCCCGCAATTGAAAAAGAAATCGAGCTGACGATAAATCCGACTACGAGCATTAGACCAATTAAAACTGCTTCAAGCCAGAAAACCTGCTTACCACCTTTTGTAAGATCCACATCTTTTAATAAGTAGATTAATCCGGCCACAAAGCTGATTGCTAAAATAGCTTCACCTGCTGCAACGGTTGAGACGTGAATAAACAGCCAGTCACTCTGCAATGCAGGGATCAGTGGTGAAACATCGCGCGGGAACATGCTTGAGTAAGCAATGATCAAAAGCGCGATCGGCAACGCGAATACACCTAATATGTGCAGACGGTACATAAAATAAATAATGATGAATGATAATACAAGCATCATCGCAAAGAAAGTAATAAATTCAAACAGATTACTTAAAGGAGCATGTCCTGCTGCAATCCACCTTGTAATAAAGTAGCCAAGCTGTGCAGCAAAACCAATGATGGTAATGGTGATACCAATCGTAGCCCAGCGGTTTTTTCCAATCTGATTTGTATGTTTTTTTGATTTAATTGAACCGGCAAAAAATACCGTTGCAATTAAGTAAAGTACAAAAGCTGTATAAAGCAGTGTACTACTGATGCTGGCCAGTTGTGCCACGTTCCTGTTCCTCCTTTGCCGTTCCTTTTGAATCCTTCAGTTCCTGATGATCCTCAGGAATTGCAAGGTCTGTTCCTTCAAAGGATGCTGATAAATCTTTTTTCAGGCCAAACCAGTTTTTATTCGTATGTCCGGCCACATACAGTTTTCCATCCTCACCGGCTTTAAGCCAGACGCGGCGATGGTTCCAGTATGCACCCTGAACCACACCAATCATAAAGATGGCTCCGCCAAGGGCAAGGATCCAAAGCGTAAGATCTTTACGTACTGTCAGCCCTGATACATCCCTTGTTTCCAAACCGCTGAAGCTGAGAGCATACTCATTCTCTCCTAGCGGTTCAAGATTTTGCTGAATACCGATGAAAGCGACTTCTCCATCCGGTTTATCCGGTGTGATCATTTTAAACAGAAACGCAGGGTTATTCGGCAGTGGTGAAGCTGACTGAGGCTCTCCGTCTTCAAAACCTGAGAAATCAGGATAGAGACCCATCATTTCAACCTGATAGCCATTACCTAAGTCATACAAACCATCCTGCTCAGGGTTAAAAAGATCGACGGTGAATTGACCGAAGCTCTCCTCTGTCTCTTTATTTTCAAGCGTAAATGACATTGTATGGAATTCATTTTCGATATAATCAGTCTGATACAGCGCAAAGCCGTCAAATTTCAGCGGAATGTTAACCTGAATCGGCTGTTCAAAGAGCGGTTCCATTTCTCTGTTTGCAGAACCCGCAATATCTCCTTCTTCACGCTTATATAAAACAGCATCCGTCTGGAAGTTTTTCGCAACCGGACCAACCCTTTGAAGCGTCGCATCAAACACATCTGAATCCTGTCCCTCATTGTATGTCTCAAGCGTAAATCCTTTGTTTTCAAGGAAATACTGCTGATCTGTTCCGGGAATATTTAAGGTTTCCCCTTCCCGAATCCACAATTGTTCATCCACATACATACCAGGAACGAAACGCAGCATGGCTCCGATCAGGAAAATGATCAGACCAGTATGGTTCACATAAGGACCCCAGCGTGAGAACCTTCCTTTTTCAGCCAGAAGGTGATTGTTTTCTTTTCTGATTTTATATTTTTTCTTTTCCAGACCTGCCCCAATCTCTTCAAGCTTTTCTACCGGACGGTCAGTTACATATTCTGAATAAATGCGCTGACGCTTCAGAAAAGATCCGTGTCTTTCCACTCTCTGGTTTTTCAAAGCTTTGTACAGCGGGACACCCCGGTCCAGACTGGCAATAATGATGGACGTTCCGATTGCCGCAATCAGCAGCATATACCACCATGATCCGTATAGATTATGAAAACCTAAAACATAATAAATTTTACCTGCCAATCCGTATCGGTCTTCATAATAAGCCGCCGGATCAATATTTCGCGGAATAAACAGTTCCTGCGGGAAAATGGTTCCGATTGCTGAGGCTACCAGCGTTATCACAATAAGCCATACTCCGACTTTAACAGAGGAAAAGAAATTCCATATACGGTCAATAACCGAACGTTTGTAGGTCTGGGATCGCCTGGCCATTCCCTCATAACGCATCACGTCGCTCGTTTTTCTTTGTTCTGCCTGCTCTGTCAGCGTTCGGCCGCACTGCAGGCATAGCTCTGAGCCTTCTTTGTTAACGTGGCCGCATTTGCAGACTAACTCATTCATTCTAAGGACTCCTAACTTTCAGGCTTGATGCTTTCCATGTAGGAAGCGATCATTTCTTCTGACATTTCACCTGTGATCACCTGTGTCACTTCTCCCTCAGGAGAAATCAGCAGCGTCGTTGGCAATGGACCGATTGAATAAGCATCCATTACGTCCTTGTGCTCATCACGCACAACAGGGAATGTCAGATTGTACTTGTTTGCGAAATTAGACACCTTATACTGTGATTCACCCACATTTACAGCAATAATTTCAACACCCTGATCCGCAAACTTCTGATATTGGTTCTCCATATAAGGCATTTCTTTTTCACAAGGCTTACACCATGTTCCCCAGAAATTCAGGAAAACACCTTTTCCTTCATAATCGGATAAGCGGTGAACGTCTCCATTAAGATCAGTCAGTTCAAAATCAGGTGCCTGATCCCCCGCCTTCACGAGATTACGTTCTTCTCCGACGACGCTTGAGTAAATGGTGTAAGAAACAGCAGCAAGTAAAACTGCCAGTATGGAGATACGCATAACCAGCCGTTTCTTCTTTTTGTTTTGCACGGATGTTACCTCCTTATCAATACGTTCATTCTTCCCAGAGATTCATTGTCATTATAGCATTACATCGCATAGACCTAGGATGAAGTATTTGAATGAAGTGTGAAAATTGCGCTAAACGAAAGGTTATTGACCGTTTTCTGCCAGAGCGCGGAGCTGTTTTACTTCATGTGGTGTCAATTCTCTCGCTTCGCCCGCGTTTAAACCGGTCAAATGAAGGAATGCATAGCGTTCTCTTTTAAGCTTTTGAACAGGGTGACCGACAGCCTCAAACATTCTTCTTACCTGACGATTGCGACCTTCATGAATCGTTAACTCTACGATTGTCTTGTCTTTCTCTTTATCTGCTGAAATGATTTTTGCTCTTGCCGGAGCGGTCATGCCATCTTCCAGCTTGATGCCTTTTTCCAGCTTTTTTAATGTTTCTTTTCGCACAAGACCTTTTACCCGTGCAATGTAGGTTTTTGTTACTTCATATTTCGGATGAGTCAGCAGATTGGCAAATTCACCGTCATTGGTCAGCAGTAAAATGCCTGACGTATCATAGTCAAGGCGGCCCACCGGATAAATCCGTTCTTCTACATAATCAAAAAAGTCTGTTACAACCTTACGTCCCTTGTCGTCCTTCACGGCAGAAATCACGCCTGATGGCTTATAAAACAGAAAATAAACCTTATTTTCCCGTTCAATCTTTACTCCCCCGACTTCAATCGAATCAGAAGGACTTACTTTTGTTCCGAGCTCTGTGACTGTTTTTCCGTTCACTTTTACTTTTCCATCTATAATGAGCTCTTCAGCTTTTCTCCGTGAAGCAACACCTGCATGTGCAATCACCTTTTGTAGTCTTTCCATACATCATACTCCTCTTCGCTTATACTTTCTCATAGTGCATTATGTCACAACACGTTCTAAAAGGGAATGACGAGCACCTAAAAGCTTCACATCTCCTATTGGAAGAACCCGCTAAATTCGCTATACTATGATGATAGTGAAACGAGGAAATGGTGATATGTATGGAATACAATGTAAAGCTGGACGGATTTGAAGGTCCGCTGGATTTATTACTTCACTTAATACAAGGACTTGAAATTGATATTTATGATATCCCGATGGCGGAAATTTCTGAGCAATACATGCTCTATATCCGTGCCATGAATGTACTTGAACTGAACGTAGCAAGCGAATATCTTGTCATGGCCGCAACGCTGATGGCTATTAAAAGCCGTATGCTACTTCCGAAACACGAGGAGCCATGGGAAGAGGATGCCCTATCCTATGAAGAGGATCCGAGAGATGAACTCGTTGAAAAGCTGATTGAATACAGGAAATATAAAAAAGCTGCAGATCACCTCAAGGATAAAGAATTGGAGCGCGGACAGCTGTTCACCAAACCGCCGGAGGATCTGACAGGATATGCTCCAGATGAAACTGATGGCCGCGAACCGCTAAAGGTTGATATTTATGATTTACTCGGTGCTTTTAACAAGTTAATGAGAAGAAAAAAAATTCAGCGGCCGTTATCAACTAAAATTACGCGGCAGGATGTTTCAATTGAAGACAGGATGAAGGAAATCCTTGAGAATGTTAAAGCCTCCAAGGATCCGAAGCCATTTTCATCACTCTTTCCTGTCGCTGAAAAACCTCATATGGTCGTTTCATTTTTAGCAGTACTGGAACTTGTTAAAAGAAAAGAAATTTGGATAAAGCAGGATCAGAATTTTTCAGAAATCATGGTCCAGACTACTGAAGGAGTGTCGTTAGTTGGCCAGTCATAATGTTTATGCGATTGTGGAAAGTCTGTTATTTACTTCAGGTGATGAGGGTCTGACAGTTGAGCAGCTGATGGATGTATTGACACTTTCAGAAGATGAGGTGCTCAAAATCATGGCTACCATCCGGGAGCAATATCTGCAGGAGGATTCACGCGGAATCCAGCTCGTTGAATACGCAGAAAAGTATCAGCTTGCCACGAAAGCCGGATTTTCAGATTATATAAAACAGCTCGCGGAAGCTCCATCGCCAGCCACACTGTCACAGGCAAGTCTTGAGACATTGGCCATTATTGCTTACCGTCAGCCGGTAACAAAAGTCGCCATTGAAGAAATACGCGGCGTTAAAACCGATCGTCCGGTCCAGACTTTGTTATCCCGGGGGCTGATCAAAGAATTAGGCCGTGCAGAAGGTGCCGGCAGACCTATTCTCTACGGAACAACCGATGAGTTCCTCGACAGCTTTGGTCTGAATAACCTGACTGAGCTCCCTGAATTACCTGAATCGATGGATGAGGATGACGCAGATCAGGGTGGAGATCTCTTTTTTGAATCGCTGAAAAAAGGACTTGAATGATGAATTGAACAAAAGCTTTTATTAATCACACCTTAATAGCGCGGTGATAGAGCAGTTAAGTGATACTGGCGAGTTTCACTTAACTGCTTTTTTGCGCCTATACGCCAGTAATAGCAGTCCCCTATTTTACATATATATCCCCTATGTATAAATAAAGGTGGTGGGACTTCTGAAATTTTTCAGGCTATTGCTGACAGTGCTGGTGTTCTTTTTGTTTGTATCAGAAATGAAAGCTGCCCCTTCTCCTTCTGCCACTTCAGCTATTTTGATAGAAGCAGAAAGCGGAAGAGTCCTGTTTGAAAAAGCAGCTGATCAGGAAATGAAAATTGCGAGCATTACCAAAATTCTCACAGCGCATGTGGCACTTCAGCACGCATCACTGAAGGATGAAGTGAAAATCTCAGCAAAAGCGGCGGCTACTGAAGGTTCAAGCCTCTACCTTCCTGCCGGCACAAAGGTCACCATGGAGGATCTCTTATATGGACTCCTCCTCCGGTCAGGTAACGATGCGGCTGTTGCCATTGCTGAGCATGTCAGCGGTTCGGTAGAAGATTTTTCTGTATTGATGAATAACGAAGCAAAGAAATTAGGGATGACCCATTCACATTTTACTAATCCACACGGCCTTGATCTTGATGATCAGCATTATTCGAGTGCAAGGGATATGGCCATGCTCACAAAAGAGGCGATAAAAAATAAAGACTTCAATAAGATATTCTCGAGCGAAAAATACCGAGCTGAGCTTAACGGAAATCCGGCACTCTGGCATAACAAACACCGTCTCGTAACCGGCCTGTACCCATACGCTTCCGGAGGCAAAACAGGTTATACAAAAAAAGCAGGGCGAACACTTGTTACTTCGGCAAACCGTGATAATATGACGCTGATTGCTGTCACGATACAGGCTTCAGATGATTGGAACGACCATATTCATATGTTTGAACACGGCTTTTCAACTTACAAAAACGTCCTGCTGCTGGAAAAAGGCGAGCTTCCTCCTTATGCTGACCAGTCTGAAGATGTGATTCTCGTGAACAAACATCATTTCTCCTATCCGCTTGCCAAACATGAAAAGGACAAAGTTTCCTTTATTCTTAATCCTGAAAATGCGACGTTAAAAGTACAGTTGCAAAACAGGACCATACATACTGAACAGCTTGAGGAAAAATCAGTAAAAGAAAAAAACTGGTTTCAAAAACTGATTCAAAGAATCGCAGGTGGATTCAATGGTTAATCTGATCTGGATTTTTATGATCATCATCGGTCTGCTTTTCAGTTTTTACAACGGTACAACCTCTGAAGTCAATCAGGCTATGTTTGAAGCTTCAGGAAATGCAGTTGAGCTTATCATCGGTTTTATTGCGATCTTTACTTTCTGGCTAGGTATGATGGAAGTAGCAAAAAAAGCCGGATTGCTGCGTGTGATCACTTCTATTTGTTCACCTTTTTTATCAAGGCTATTTCCTGATCTACCGAAAAAAGATCCATCATTCGGATTTATTATGTCCAATGTTACCGCCAACTTCTTCGGACTCGGTAATGCGGCAACCCCGTTTGGTATAAAAGCAATGAAAGAAATGCAGAAATTGAACCCTGCTCCTGATAAAGCCAGTCGTTCCATGGTGACATTTTTATGTCTGAACACTGCAGCTATCACGTTTTTTCCTGCTACCATCGTGTCTCTCCGCCTGACTGAAGGCGCAGCTGATCCGCTTGATATTGTGATTCCCGCCTTTCTAGCGACACTCGTCTCCTGTTCGACCGCGATTATCTACGACCGGATCAGCTGGCAGATCGTTTCAAGGAGGAGAAAGTAATGGCAGCCATCCAGCTCGCCTCAGGTTTTTTTTTACCGACGCTCATTCTGATTATCCTGATCACTGCATTATGCACCAGAACAGATGCATTCGGTGCCTTTGTAGAGGGAGGAAAAGAAGGACTTCAGCTGTCAATCGCCCTTCTGCCTTATTTACTTGGGATGCTCGTTGCCATCAGTGTGCTGAGGGCTTCGGGAATTCTCGACTTAATGACCGGTTTTTTCTCGCCTGTTCTGGAAAAACTGATGATCCCTTCTGAGCTGCTGCCTTTATTTTTGACAAGACCTATTTCAGGCTCAGCCTCTCTTGGCATTGTGGCTGAACTGACAAATAGTCTTGGCCCTGATCATATGGCTTCAAAGATCGCTGCAGTCGTACAGGGCAGCACGGATACGACCCTTTACATACTCACGGTTTATTTCGGGGCAGTCGGCATCCGGAAAATGGGACGTGCGCTGACAGTCGGGCTGCTCGCTGATTTTACAGGGATGATCGCGGCTGTTATGATATCTGCATGGTATTTTGGATTTTTTTCATAATGGATGATTATTGGAGTGAAAGAGATGAAAAACTATGATCAGGCCTACCTTGATTATTTAATTCATTTTCATGGGGACCGTGATTATTTTGAATGTCATGAAGTGCTCGAAGAATACTGGAAGGAATGTACCGCACAGGAGAAAGACAGTGTCTGGGCCGGCTTAATACAATTCGCCACAGGTTTGTATCACTACCGCCGCGGAAATTTACGAGGTGCTGCAAAAAGTATTCACCAGGCACACGGTAAGCTGAGCACAAAAACAGATCAGCTGGCAGCACTCGGGATTGAACATGAAGCTTTTATTCAAATCATCATTGAAATCGAAAGTGCCATCGCGGCCGCAACCCCGTATCAGAGCGTCATGATTCCCCTCAACGATAGCGCGCTCGAGTCATACTGTAAACAAGAATGTGCCCAAAAAGGCTTTGCATGGGGGAAACCAAGTGACGTGTCAAACCCTGAACTCATTAACCGGCACACACTGAGAGACAGAAGCGAAGTCATCGCGCTCCGGCAAAAAGCACTGCGCGAAAAAAACAACTGACCCATCACGCAGGCGGGGGATGTCCCAGGCACGGTTTTTAATTTAACATAAAGAAAACACCGCTATTCTGCGGTGTTTTCTTTATGTTCATCACATCTGGCCATAAAGCCTGACGTATACGAATTACTCTTTAACTGTTTATCAGAATAAATTTCCTTTAACGTTTCGACCATTTTCCGCCCAATTCCCTCATTACGGTGGGAGGGGTTCACGGAGATATGCTGAAGCGTCACTGCTTCCTCTTCAATGAATACGCCTGCCAACCCGATGATATCCTCTTCCTTCCATAGAAAAAGCTGATAGCGCTGGTCCTCTTCATACAGCTTCATGGATTGCTGAAGCTGCTTGATATCCTTTTCAGTTGGCATAAAAGACATAAGTCCCATTGCGATTTTTTCAAAGGATTTTTTATAACGTATTAACATAAGGTACTCCTTATCAAAGTTGTAGTAGAGAGACGGCTCTCTTCTTTTATGTTACTGCTGCCGCTCTTTATCATACTAGAAACCCTGTGTTAATTCAATCACCGTCAAAATGCCTATTTATGCGATGAACGCCCAGTAAATGAACCCCCAGATTACCGCGAGTATTAAGAGCACGATAAAGGTAATGGCATTCTGTTTTTTCATCGCTTGTTTCCTGCTTTCAACGGTCTGTCATGTCTGATCAGATCTTCATAACTTTCTCTTTCAATAATCAGCTCAGATTCTCCGTTTTCAACAAATACAACGGCCGGTCTTGGAATTCTGTTGTAGTTGTTTGCCATCGCGTAACCGTATGCCCCTGTACAAAAAACAGCTAGGATATCTCCCGGGTTAGCATCACTGATCGGTAAGTCCCAGATCAGCATATCTCCGGATTCGCAGCATTTACCGGCAATTGATACTACGTTGTCTGTCTCTGCTTCAGGGTGATTGGCGATTACTGCCTCATAACGCGCCTTGTAAAGGGCCGGTCTGATATTATCGCTCATTCCTCCGTCTACTGCCAGATAAGTCCGGATATCAGGCACTTCTTTTGTTGAGCCGACTTTATACAGCGTTGTTCCTGCATCACCGACAAGGGAACGTCCAGGTTCAATCCAGATTTCAGGCATAGACAGGTGACGCTGACCCATCTGATCCTTCACATGACCGATTATGTCTTCTACATATCTGGATGGCGCGATCGGTGTGTCCTCTTCTGTATATCTGATACCGAAACCGCCGCCGAGATTTAATACTTCTGATTCGAAGCCATAACGTTCTTTCCACTCAGCCAGCTTTTCAATCATTCTCTCAGCAGCTTTGATAAAGCCGGTTGTTTCGAAGATCTGGGATCCGATATGGCAGTGCAGACCGAGCACCTGAAGGTTTTGATTTTCAAGTGATGATTGTAACGCCTGGTCTGCCTGACCGTTCTGAAGGCCGAATCCAAATTTCGAATCATCCTGCCCAGTCAGAATATAATCATGAGTATGCGCTTCTATCCCAGGTGTTACACGCAGCAAAATACTCGCTGTTGTATTTTTCTCTTTACACACTTCAGGTAACAGCTCAAGCTCATAAAAGTTGTCTACTACAAAACATCCTACCCCTGCATCAAGTGCCATCTCTATTTCATGTCTACTCTTATTGTTTCCGTGAAAATGAATTTTTTCAGGGTTAAATCCTGCTTTAAGCGCAGTATAAAGTTCTCCTCCTGATACGACATCAAGACTGAGCCCTTCTTCCTCAATTAGCTGAATCATGGCAATCGAAGAGAAAGCTTTACTGGCGTAAGCAACCTGCGATGATACACCAAGCTTTTCAAACGTTTCCTTAAATCCTCTTGCACGTTCCCTGATCAGAGCCGTGTCATATACATACAAAGGCGTACCGTATTTTTCCGCCAGTTCGATTGTGTCGACGCCACCAATGGTCAGGTGACCTTTTTCATTGATACCTGATGTTCCGTAATAATGCATGTTCTATTTCCTTTCCGCCATAGCAGTACTTACATACTTATAGATAGTAAGTACTCTATCACACTAAAGCGTTTTATTGCAATGTCATTTATCTGACGGTTTTTGTCTGACACGGTCTTTTGTTTTGACGATCATCGGACGGACAAACGATCGGGTAACCGGCATTCTGATCAGAACATGAATCAGCGCAAGCGGGCGGAAAGGAACAAGCGGCCATAAATAAGGCACTGAAAAAACCTTTATTTTCATCAGGAAGAGCAGAATAAGGGTCAGCCCAATGACAAATCCGCTGATGTGAAACCCCCATACGAGAAGCATTAAAAGTACCCGTGCCATCTTATTTGCCACACTTAATTCATAGCTTGGCGTGGCAAAAGTTCCAATGGCAGCGAGCGCAACATACAAAATGACTTCAGGAACGAAAAGCCCAACATCAATGGCAATCTGCCCGATCAACACAGCTGCAATCAGCCCCATTGCCGTCGACAGCGGCGTGGGGGTGTGAATAGCTGCCATTCTTAAAAATTCAATACCGATATCGGCAATCAGCAGCTGTACTATTAATGGTACAGCAGTATCTTCTTTCATCCCCAAAAAATCAAGTGATTCCGGTTTCAGTCCAGGATCAATAGCTAGCAGATACCAGAGTGGTAATAGAAATACGGATGCGATGATTCCTAATATCCTGATAAAGCGTATGAAAGTTCCAACTGCAGGAGACTGTCTGAATTCTTCAGCATGCTGGATATGATGAAAAAAGGTGGAAGGTGTAATCATGACACTCGGTGATGTATCAACGTAAATACAAACATGCCCTTCAAGAAGATGCTCTGCAGCAATATCAGCCCTTTCTGTGTACCGGACGAGCGGGTAAGGGTTAAATCCCTGCTTCACGATGTACTCTTCCAGTGATTTGTCAGTCATGATTAATCCGTCCGTTTTAATCGGTTCAATTTCTTTTTTGATCACCTGAACAAGTTCATCATTGGCAAGACCTTTAATATAACCGATTGCGACATCCATTTTTGAACGTTCCCCGACCTCCAGCATTTCAAAACGAAGTCCCGGGTCTCTGATTCTTCTTCTTGTTAAGGCTGTATTTACGATAATATTTTCCACGAAGCCGTCTCTCGATCCTCTGACGACCTTCTCTGTATCAGGTTCTTCAGGCTGTCTGCCGGGATAGCTCCTTACATCAATCAGAAAACAATCCGGTTCCCCATCGACTTTTATGGCAATTAAACCTGAAAAAACCTGTCTCACAAGCGTCTGCTTTGAATCTGTAGACTCAACAGAATGATGAATCAGCCTGTTTTGCACCCATGCGTTCATATGAGGTGGCACTGAGTCTGAGTTTCCAGTGAGTTCATCAAGAATCTCCATAATGAATCTTGTTTCACATAAACCATTCACTGCATAGAGACTGATCAGGTGATCATGGATCATCATATGCCTGACTAAAAAATCGAAGCTCTTCCCGAGGCCGGCATGTTCTTCAAGCCACAGGTCGAGCTCATGATTATGCGTTGGCAGCATATACTCTATTCCCCTTTCAAATATGGCAAATAGATCAGCCAGTAAAACAGTGATCCGGCTATTTTGCCAGTGATAATTGCCATTATTATTGCCTGAAGCCGTGTATGGCTATTCAGTCTTCTGGCAATCAGGGGAATTATTTTTAATACTTCAGTAAGCGCTCCTGCCAGCATGCCGACAAACATTCCGGAAAACAGGCCAACAAAGGGGACCAAAATGGCTGCGTTCGGGATCGTCCATCCGGCTATCAGCATGATACATACAGACAGTGCGCCCATAACGAGTCCTGTCTCGAGCCGTGATAACCTCCTTTTTGTATTTGTCAGATCCACCAGCCTGGGTATAATGCCGAGCGCAAAAAGAAAGGCTGTAAAACCTCCTCCCACCGCAAGGCCTGATGACAGACCGAGAAATAACAGAAGAAGATGTTCAGCCATTTTGGTTACGCGCCTTTTCCTGATCCGTCAAAAAATCGGCCAATGATTTTTCATAGTGATGAACTTCCATTTCGAGCGGACTTGGCTCATCAGAAAATTTCTTATTCAAAAAACGGTTAAAGAATAAATACATGCCAATGCCGAGTCCAAAGGAGTATGGAACCTGAAACCATAAAGGATTACTTCCGCCAAGCATTTCAGTCAGCGCAATCTGTGAATCCTCCATACTTACATCCTGATGAAAGTACATAATGGTCAGTGCTGCACCTGAAAAAAGCAGCATCCAGGCAAATAAAAACAGGACAATTGAAGGACGGGGTGGATCTGAAACATAATCAAGTAACGTATGCGGCGGGCCAATCCAGTTGATTTGTATATCTTTACATTTTTCATTTATGACTGATTCAACATGATGCTGCTCAATCAGTTTGTATCTCCCGGTTGTTTGACCCCATTCTCCCACCACAAGGTTCTCTATTTTGTGCATATCATGGCGGGAGGTTATTTCAGCAATATCCTTTAAGGTAATCTCTTTTCCGCTAAATCCGGATTTGCCTTTCATCCTTAACGTGACGATCATGTTTCTTCACCCTCTTCTACGCTTCCTGAGCCTCTTCCATCCAGTGCCGGATTGACAGCAGTACCCTTTTTTCAATCCGGGATACCTGAACCTGTGAAATGCCGAGTTTTTCTGCAACCTCTGATTGTGTGCAGTCCATGTAATACCTGAGAAAAATGATTTTCCGGTCCCGTTGCTCAAGCGTCAGGAGCGCTTCTTTAATCGCGATCTGATGGAACCATCCGCCATTATCAGCAGACAGCTGGTCAAGCAGCGTAATCGGATCACCTTCATTCTCGTAGACTGTCTCATGAATGGAGGATGGCGCTCTTGAGGCTTCCTGTGAAAGCAGTACATCATCAGGCGTCACATCCAGGTGGGCAGCAATTTCATTGACAGAAGGCAGTCTTCCAAGCTGACTGCTTAATGCTTCTTTAGCCCTTTTAACCTTAATGGCGAGTTCCTTAATGGAGCGGCTTACCTTCACGGATCCATCGTCTCTGAGAAACCGCTGAATTTCTCCAATAATCATCGGAACAGCATAAGTGGAAAATCTCACATTATAACTCAAATCAAATTTATCGACCGCTTTTAAAAGGCCGATTGCACCGATCTGAAACAGATCATCCTGATCATATCCTCTGTTTTGAAAACGCTGGACAACTGACCAGACAAGTCTGATGTTGCTTTCAACCATTCTTTCCCTGGCACTTTCATCCCCTGACTGACTTTGCCGAATCCATTCCCTGACCGTTTCGTGGTTAACCGGATATGAACTCATCAGCCCGCCCCTAATGACATTCTGCCTGAACGGATGTCAGCTGCTTAGTCATCGTTACGGTAGTACCCTTGCCAGGTTCCGAAACCACTTCAACACCATCCATGAAGTGATCCATAATCGTAAATCCCATTCCGGATCTCTCCATATCCGGACGCGATGTATAAAGAGGCTCCATCGCCTTTTCAACTTCCAAAATACCTTTTCCGCTGTCACGCACTTCAATGGTCAGAACACGTTCAACCATCGACATCTTCATATAAACCTCATGGTTCTCTGCTCCGCTGTAGCCGTGAATAATAGCATTGGTAACCGCTTCTGATACAACAGTTTTAATATCACTTAATTCCCCGATGGTCGGATCATATGCCGCGGCAAATGAAGCAGCAATCATTCTCGCGAGCGCTTCATTTTCACTGATTGACTTAAACGTACACGTCAGGCTGTTATTCATTGTACGGCCCCCAATCTTGAAAATGCCCGTTCCTCTGACAGCTCCACCATTAAGATTCTGAACATCCCTGACATTTCAAAAAGTCTTTTCACTTGAGGAGAAGCTGAACACAACACGACATTTCCTCCTGCTTTTTGAATGGATTTGTATCTTCCGAGTATCAATCCGAGCCCTGAGCTGTCCATAAATTCGAGATTGGAGAGGTTCAGCACGAGATGTTTAATCTCATTTTTGTCCATCAGTTGAGTCAGTTCACTCCGGATTGATTCCACCTCGTGATGATCAAGTTCACCCTCCATTCTTAATAGCAAAATATTCCCCTTGATTTCAGCTTCCACTTTACACGCCATTTGCGATTCCCCTTTCTGGTTTTTTCGCCTGATGAAGCCTGTGCACGACACACCTTTACACATGCGTTCATACAACCTACAAGTCAGGTATTCACGCTAAATGGCCTTGATTCCTTCAAGGTGACATTAATAGAAAAAAATAGAACGAAATCGACTTATTTTGTTCCATCCGTCAGCTCTAATAAACTACGGTTAAACAAATCTCCCCACGATGCCCGCTTTACCTCATCTTTTGTCAAAAGAGGCAGCTCTTTTACTTCCTGCCCATCCACCTTTAAAATAATCTTGCCAACCCGCGTTCCTTTTATCATAGGCGCATTCAGGTCACGGTCTATGCTGATGATTTTTTGGACGTTAGCTTCCTTTTTTCCATCACTGAGCCAAGATAACGGCTGGTCAATGACGGCCTTCACTTCATGCGGAGCACCTTTACTAACCTTTACGGCTGCAATAGCCTGACCTGCTTCATATAGTGTTTTTGTCTGATAATGAGTAAATCCGTAATCCAGCATTCCGGCAGTAATACGGTTTCTTTCAGCAGACGTTTCAGCACCGAACACAACTGAAATTAACCGCATATTATTTTTCTGAGCGGTAGCTGTTAAACAGTACATCGCCTCTTTTGTGAAACCTGTTTTCAGTCCGTCTGCACCTTTATAGGAGCGTATGAGCTTATTCGTATTCACGAGCCAGAACGGCTCTTCTGCATCCTGCCTTAAAAAGTCCTCATAAATCCCCGTAAACTCCGTAATTTTTTTATATTTGAGCAGTTCTTTCGCAAGTATCGCCATGTCGTTTGCCGTACTCTCATGTCCTTCTGCCGGCAGTCCCGTCACATTTTTAAAAGTCGTATTCGTCAATCCAAGCGATTTGGCTTTTTTGTTTATCTGTTCAACAAGTGCAGCCTCAGACCCGGCGAGATGTTCAGCCATTGCCACTGAAGCATCATTTGCTGAGGCTACTGATATCGCCTTGACCATTTCCTCCACCGTCATCGTTTCGCCTTCTTTTAAATAAACCTGGGATCCGCCCATCGAAGCAGCTTCTTCACTTGCCTGCACTTCATCCGTCCATTTAAGCTTACCGGAATCAATCGCCTCCATAATCATCAGAAGCGTTCCGATTTTTGTCATTGAAGCAGGTGGTAATTTTTCATTTACATTTTTCTCGAGCAGGATCATACCCGTGTTTTCATCGATCAGAATACCTGATTTGACACCATTCATCAGACCGTTTTCCTCTGCTGATACTGACGATGCTGTAAAAAAGACCCCCGCCGCGATAAACATTGTGAGAATTTTTTTCATGTTGCTCACACCTTTCCCATGCTTTTTCTTTATTTTTTCTAAGATGGAAAGGTTTTATACATTTTGGCTAACTGATGCCTATCCCCATAAAAAAAGCGGGACAGCTCCAATCTGATATGCTCCCTTCAAAGTAGACAGAGAAATAATAAAAATTCTCTACTACTCTGAAGGGGGCATTTTTATGTCTAAACGAGTAACGA
>NZ_SORW01000051.1 GCF_004405105.1 Jeotgalibacillus sp. R-1-5s-1
TCGTACAGTAGCCGTTCGACCGGCGAATGAAAGACTTCAAGCAGAGCTTGATCATCAGACGACGAATCCGTTTGCGATTGTACTGCTTTTTGAACTGACGGTTGATGAACACGGTGATCCGTCGGTAGCCCAGGATCCCTTGATGCTTGTTGAACAACTTCTTGATCTCTCCGAGTAGCCATTCATTTTCCTCCTGTTGGTCAGTCGGTGTATGGTTCAGCCATTTGTAGTAACCGGATCGTGATAC
>NZ_SORW01000052.1:0-46272 GCF_004405105.1 Jeotgalibacillus sp. R-1-5s-1
TCGTTACTCGTTTAGACATAAAAATGCCCCCTTCAGAGTAGTAGAGAATTTTTATTATTTCTCTGTCTACTTTGAAGGGAGCATATCAAAGGCGGACCTGCTTTTTTGAGTGGATTTTTATGAACTACCGCTTTTTCTTCTCGTTTCAGCAAGCACATCAGAGTACACCATCAGTGACTCAAGTGTCAGTGGTCTGCTAAAGAAATAGCCTTGTATAATAGAGCAGTTCTGTGAAACCAGAAACTCCATTTCTTCCTGTGTTTCCACTCCTTCGGCGATGATATCAATTTCCATTTCCTGCGCCATTCTGAATAGGTTTTTGGCAATGATCTGATTTTTAGTGGTTTTCTGCACGTCCTGAATGAGACTGCGATCGACTTTTAATGTATTAATATCAAACATTTGAAGGTACGAAAGAGATGAATACCCTGTCCCGAAATCATCAAGTGAAAAACGGATGCCCTCGTTCTGAAGCTCACTCATCACACTTTTTACTTTCACAGGATTCATAATAATGGACGTTTCCGTCAGCTCAAATTCAATCAGTGATGGAGGTAAATCAAATTCTTTGATCTGCCGAAGAGTCTGTTCAACAAAATCGCTTTTCAGCAGACGGTTTGGTGACACATTAATAGACACCGGAAGCAGAGGATGTGATGACTTGCGCCACGTGTCAAGGTCCTTGCACACCTCTCTGAAAACCCACCTGTCAATTGATGAAATCATGCCGTGCTTTTCCGCTAAAGGAATAAAAGTAGATGGTCTGATCAAACCTGCATCGGGATGATTCCACCTGATCAGTGCTTCTGCGCCGGTAATGGTCCTCGTCTGTGCATTCACTTTCGGCTGATACAGGATAAAAAACTGCTCACGTTCAATGGCAAATCGAAGATCGTGTGCAATCTGATCCATTTCTTTTTCTTCCTGCTCTATGGATTCATTGAAGATCATCCAGTCGTTACGTCCGCTCATTTTAACCCGGTGAAGAGCGAGGTCAGCATATTTGATCAATGTATGGGGCTGTTTGGCGTGCAGGTCATATACGCTCGCTCCGATTGAAACGGTTAAATACAGCTCTTCTTCCTCGACCATGACTGGTGACTCCATTTCATCTAAAAGGTCAGCGGCGAAATGGTCAATGTGATCGTCTAATCCGATGTTGGTAACTGCAATCAGGAACTCGTCCCCACTTACACGGGCACAAAATCCTTTATCCCCGACAAAACGGACAAGCCGGCTCGCAAAAGAGGCAAGAACCTGGTCCCCGACAGAATGACTGTATAAGTCATTAATTGATTTGAATTGATCAATGTCAAGGTAAAAAACCCATAAAGAAGGCTGTCCATCAAACATTGAGAAGGATTTAATCACCTTTCCGAGTCGCTTTGTGAATTGTTTGCGATTCATCAGACCTGTTAAATAATCATGATTTTCGAAGTGGTGAATGCTTTCTTCAAGCTTCTTTCGTTCGGTGATATCCATGATAAAACCGTCTACCCGCGTGAGTTCTCCCTTTTGATTCAGATAGGGAATCGCCTGATGTTCGATCCACCGCAGCTGTTTATCCCTGTAAATCAGGCGATATTCAACTTTTACCGCCTCTCCTTTACGAAGAAGCTCCTGATAGTCATCAATAATATGTACATCTTCAGGATGAAGCAGCGACCGCCAAAGCTTCGGGTCCTTATCAAATTCAGCAGCCGTGGCACCGGTAATGTTTTCAATAGATTTAGATAAATATGTAAATTTGTAATTTTTCATATCAAGAGACCAGATCCCAACGTCCAGTCTTTCATGAATGGACTTGGCAATTCGTCCTTCTTCGGCTAATTCTGTGAGCTGAGTGCGTAGTTCTTTGACTACTTCTTCGTCTACCATCATATTTCCAATGATGATCATTCCTTTAACTTCCTCATTTTTGATAATGGGAAGGCATTTAACGAACATCGGAACGGCTGACCCGTTTTGATGAATGACATTTAAGTTGATGTTCAATGGTTGTCCATGCTGGAGAGCGGTTAAAAAAATATCATCTGCCAAACCAGGCAAATGCATAGAGAGATAGTTTGTTGCTTTCGTACCGATCATATCATGCTGCTCATATCCAAGAAGAGTGACCGTGTTTCCTTTTAGATCAACAATATCCCCCGAAATATTGATGGTCGCGATCAGCCCGGGATAATGTGAAAAAGCAGATTCAAGAATCTCAACCGGACGTTTATCGATCAGGAGATCATCATCCGTCAGAGAGCTTGATAATGAAAATGTTCGGCTGTGTCTCATGGGCTAACTCTCCTTAAAGTGGAATCCAACATAAATCTATTATAACGAATTGTTTGAATATTACATACATTTTTCCGGATTTATATTAAAAATAGTGAGTCCGAATGAGACATGAGATGTCAGAATGTTTTAACCGTAATTTGCGTTTAAAAAATATTTTTTTGTTACGTAAAACTAAAAATATGGATTGAAGATAATTATTGGCACAATAGCTTTTTGGAGAGTATTTTGAATCATTAGAACTATTTATCTTGAAAATAAATTAGTTTTAAATACCCACCGTGGGATTGTGAACAATTCTTGACATCAGGTGACAATTGAAGGAATAATGGAAAAAGATCGAATTTTCATTCTTTTTTTGAATGAAAATGATAACGCTTACAAGATGGGAGGGGTGAAATGTCGACCGTTATTTTATTTGGATTGATCACCATTATTTCAGTGGCAGCAGCATTAAAGCTGAAAAAGAAAAGACTTTTGTTAACCCCTATTCTGGCAATCGGTGTGTTCGTCCTTGTTAAGATTATTCAGGTTCCGATGCCATTTTGGGACACCGTTACATTTATTTTTGATCTCAGAGGTTAATCTGCACGAACAAAGGGGATGAAGTGCATGAGGAAAATTGATAAGAAGGTTGCAGACAGCTATTTCAAAACCAGAACCACGCTTATTATGATTTATCTCGCGATCGGTTTTGTTGTGTCATATGGCTGCGTGCTTTTTGCAGAGCCATTATCGAACATCACGTTTAACGGATTTCCGCTCCACTATTATATGGGGGCACAGGGGGCTGTTCTGACATTCATTATTTTACTGTTTGTTAATGCGGTTGTCAGTGACAGGGTAGATCGGAAATACGGTATTGATGAAGCGCGAAATGAATCGATCGGATCGGGGAAAACGGTCGACCACTAATAACGGCAGCGTTCAGTCAAACAAAGGGGGAAGATCATGGATACTCAGTTTCTCGTATCACTGGCATTTATCTTGGGGACGTTTGGGTTATACATAGGAATTGCCATTTATAATCAGGCAAAAGCAACATCTGATTTCTATGTCGCAGGCCGAGGGGTACCACCGATTTACAACGGTATGGCTATCGGAGCGGATTGGATGAGTGCAGCTTCATTCATTGGTATGGCCGGAACCGTCATGATTATGGGATATGACGGACTTGGTTATATTATGGGTTGGACAGGAGGGTATTTACTTTTAACCTTCCTGATGGCTCCGCAGCTTCGTAAATATGGACGCTATACGGTACCTGAATTCATCGGTGACCGTTATGGAAGCAGTACGGCACGACTAATCGCGGCAGGTGCCACGATTATTATCAGTTTTACGTACTCAATTGGACAGATGTCCGGTTCAGGAGTAGTCATCGGGCGTTTGCTTGAAGTGGATTACCGGATCGGTACCATCATTGGTGCCTGTTTGATCGCCTTTTATGCGGCACTTGGCGGGATGAAGGGGATTACCTGGACACAGGTTGCCCAGTATATCGTGCTGATCGTTGCTTATCTCGTTCCGGTTATTTTTATGTCACTTCAGTTAACGAATAACCCGGCTCCATGGCTGTCATACGGTACAGTCATTGAAGAAATGAGGGCGCTCGACCGGGAGTTTGGTATATCTGAATACGTTGTGCCGTTTACTGAAGGAACGAAGTGGCAGTTCCTTGCACTGATGTTTACGCTGATGGCAGGAACAGCAGGTCTTCCGCACGTAATTGTCCGTTTCTACACGGTATCTACAATGAAGGCAGCACGATGGAGTGGGGCTTGGGCGCTGTTGTTTATCGGACTGCTTTACTTATCAGCACCTGCTTATGCGGCATTTTCAAGATTCATTCTAATGTCTCAGGTAGCCGGATCACCTATTGATCAGCTGCCGGCTTGGACAACATCATGGGTGGATACCGGGATGCTTCAGGTGGCAGATACCGATGGTGACGGTATTTTACAATGGCAGGAGCTTCAGATTGCCAATGATATCGTCGTGATGGCAACACCTGAAATTGCCAACCTTGGCGTCTTTGTTATTGGTTTAATGGCTGCCGGTGCGATGGCTGCAGCACTTTCAACAGCCGGCGGACTGATGATCGCCATCTCTGCCGCACTTTCACATGACATTTACTTCCGCTCTATCAATCCAAATGCATCAGACAAAAAACGTCTGGCGGTTGGACGATGGTCGATTGTGATTGCGTCACTCGCAGCCGGCTTAATTGCGTTAAATCCACCTGGTGCGATTACACAGATTGTTGCCTGGGCCTTTGCGCTGGCTTCAGGATCCTTCTTCCCGGCACTTCTTCTTGGTGTCTGGTGGAAGCGATCTAACGCACAGGGCGTCATCGCGGGTATGCTCGTCGGTTTATCCGTGACGCTTGGCTATATCTTTGCAGCTAAATATGGAGGCTTTACAATCCTTGGTATTATTGATACCGGAGCCGGTGTCTTTGGTGCAACAGCCGCTATTTTGGCTAATGTGATAGTGTCACTGGCTACAAAGCCGCCGTCTAAAAAGATTCAGGAGGAGGTTATTGACCTTCGTTATCCTGAGCAGATGACCTACCGTGATGGAGAGGTGTGGATTGATGACGGAAACGACGTACCGCCGTCCAGATAATCGTGAATCGATTCGTTCGTTTATAAGAAAAACTCCGTTATTTCAAAACAGATCTGAAAAAGCTTTCCATGAATTGTATGCCTCTTGTCAGGAGCGGCAATATGATCAGGGTGTTTTAATAGCGGATACAAAGAAAAAGAGAGAAGGAATTCTGCTCATTACGTCAGGGCTTGCTGAAGTATATGCAGCCGGATTCCGCAATGAAAGAGAAGTGCTTGAGCTTGCAGGTCCGGGTGAAATTGTAGGACTTGCAAGTATCAGTTCGATGCTTGCGCCTTCAGATGAAGAGATCAACACTGTTGAAATCATGGCGCTTGAAACAACCATGGGATTATTCATCCCATACTCTGTACTGAAGGTCCTGTGGGGGGAACCGGAAGTACAGGCATATTTTCTGGAAAAAGCTATTTTCCGTTTAAGAGACGTCTATCAGTCATTAACTGAGCAGCTACAGCAGGCTGGCTGGATGGAGCAGCAAAAGCAGGTATTCCAGCGGGTGCAGGACATGATGTCCTCCCCGCTGCTTACCGTTTCAAAGGACAGTACCATCAAGGAAGCTATATCTTTTATGGCGGATCATCATCTGAGTGCTGCGGTCTATCTTGATCAGCAACAGCCGTATCTTGTCTCGATGAGAGAGATAATGGGAGCGATTGCAGAAAACAGACAGCTTTCAGAACCACTCCAATCAATCAGCCGTGAAGCAGTGATCATTCATAGAAATGCTTATTATTATGATGCCCTTGCTGCTTTTCAGCGTGAAGGTGAACTTCGCCATATTGTAGTCGTAAATCAAAACAGTCAGCCTGTTGGTATGCTGACGTTATCAGATGTCTTAAAGCAGAAGCACCGTTCGATTCAGGCTTTGATGAAAGAGATCAATCGACTGGATGAAGCGACTCTTTCTTCAACATCAGCTGATTTGCGAACAATGGCTGCGCAATTGATTGAGGAACGTGAAACGATCAGGATGCTATCAGCAACTGTCACTCCCTTATTCGATCAGCTGACACGTAAAATCATCAGTGAGACACTGCTTGAGCTTGGGGAACCCCCGTGTAAATTTGCCTTTTATCAAATGGGCAGTGCGGGGAGAGGGGAACAGTTTAACATGACAGATCAGGATCATTTTCTCGTCTTTGAAAGAAATGGATTAATAGAGGAAAAGTATTTTAAGGATTTTGGAGAAAAGATCGTTCAACTGCTTGAGGCAGCCGGATTCAAAAGGTGTGATGGGAATATGATGGCCTCGAATGAATTCTGGAGAGGTTCGATTAGCGACTGGGAGCAAAAAATCAGGAGGTGGGCGCTTAGATCAACACCTCAGAATATTCTATATGCCTATAATTTCTTTGCCATGAGATGGCTGGCTGGAGATGCTGAAATTCACCATGCATTTTTGGAAGGACTGCAAAAAGAGATGGACCATTCCGGTGTTCTTTTAAGGCAGATGGCGGAGGAGATAAAACGAATGCCGATTCCTTCACTCGATCATCGTATACGCAGTCTGATTTTGCGGGAAGGAAAGGTCATTGATCTGAAAAAGCAGGTGCTGTTTCCTTTTCATCATGCATTGCAGATCTATTCTGTTAGAGCGGGTGTGCTGGAAGGTTCAACAGCTGACCGGATCGGGAAACTGACTGAAATGGGTAAGATCACAGAAGACGAAGAGCTGAAAGAAAGTCTTGATTTTATTCTATTGTTAAATCTACTGAAAAAACATCACGAAGGCACCTCAGTCATTATTCCGGATCAGATTACTTCACGTGAAAAAGCATTGTTAACAAGATCTTTACATGTTCTGAGACAATTCCAGCAGGCTGCGGTCAGGGAAATGGGTGTGTGAAAGGAGCGGGATCGATGGCGATTTGGGACAAAAAATTTAATGACCGGATTAACCAGGACATTCCCCTTTCTACAAAGCTCAGCGAATTGAATCTGCTTGTAGTAGACACGGAAACGACTGGCTTCGCTGTCGGGAAAGAGGACCGGCTGATTGAAATTGGCGCTGTTCCTATTACCGGATTGAAGGTGCAGGAACATGAGACCTACCAGACTTATGTTGACCCTATGCGGGATATTCCTGAAAATATTACGGCCCTCACCTCCATCAGCCAAAGTGATGTCAAACAGGCTCCGCAGGCACTTGAAGCAATAGAATCTCTTTTTTTACAGGAGAGGACTCAACTTCTTCACGGCTTAGTCGGACATTACCTGTCATTTGATATGCAGGTTTTTAAACACGAGCTGCGAAGATCCGGTTTTAAATTTCAGGAGCCACCATACGTTGACACGCTTGATTTACTCAGCTTCCTCGTACCAACCTGGGAAATGAAGGATCTGGCTTATTACGCTTCCGTTTTTCAAACGAGAATCTATGACCGGCACAGTGCATTGGGGGATGCGCTGACAACAGCATATTTATTCTGTGAATTGTGCGAACGGGTAATGGAGCGTGGAATCACCACGTGGGGTGAGTTACTTCAATTAAAATCATCACGGGTACTATAAGCTGAAAGATGCATTTTTCATTTAGTGTGCTGGAAATGGTTTGGATGTTTTCGCTATTTGGGAATAGTAAGGTGGGCGAAACAATTGCTCATTTCCAAAAAGAGAGAGGTTCATGTACGATGTCACTTAACAGCATCTTAACTGAGTTTAAGCAATTGAAAAGTGAATCCATGCCAGTCGACATGCTTGATGAAAAATACGCCGAGTTAATGATTGAAATGGAACAGACTTATAAAATACCTGACGTCATTACAGACGAATGGGAACAAAAAAATAAACCCGTTAGCACTTTGTATCGATTGATTGCCAGCAGCCGTTTGATGGATACGTAAAACAACCCCTGTCTCAATAGAGAAGGGGTTGTTTTTTTGTGTGTGAAGTGAAGAAGGGATTCGTTCGCAGAATTTCGGTAAAGGTTCGTAAGATTAATCGCTATGTTCACAAAATTAATGATCAGGTTCACAAGATATTGAGTCAAGTTCGTAAAATGTAAGCTGACCTTCATAAAATAGTGACAAATCACCCATTACATTCAACGAGTCCCCAGTGATCAACCAATACTGATTTAACGCGGGAAATACTTTTACTAAAACCTGTTAAATTCCGCGTCAAACTGAGGTCTGATCAGGATAGTGTGTTCTAAAATTTTTTGAGACAGGAAATACAAATAGTGCCGATTCATTCCGTAGACTCTTGTGGTGAGATCTGATATTTGGTGAGTCTGGACTTTATTGTTTTTAAATTCTATAGAAAGAAGAGATTCTAGTCTTATCCTCAGGCCGGAGCGCATCCGCAGACTCCTGTGGCGGAAAGAGTCAGGTGAAACTGTTGCGCGACACACAACAGTCTGATTGCGCGGCTTCATTCCCATTTCTCCTCCGCGAAAATTAAGATGAGAATTTATTACTAAGGGCTGGATCCATCCTTCGCTTTCCGTGACCGGGAGGTGAACCACCACGTGCTACGCACGCTGGTGTTTCACCTGTCCCTTCCTGTCACAGGAGTCGAAGGATGGATCCAGCCCGGTTTATTAAGTAAAAATCTTACTTCAACACATCACCAAGTGTACTGTAATAGTCAGCAATAACCCGAAGTCCCTGATCGAAGTTTTCCAAATGGAAATGCTCATTTGGCGCATGGAAATTCTCGCCCGGCAACCCAAACCCCATCAGAACAATCGGCTTCTGCAAAATCTGATCAAACGTCGCAACGATCGGAATAGACCCGCCTCCGCGAACGTATTGCGTCGGTACACCATAAACACGCTCATAAGACTGACCTGCTGCCTGAATAGCAGGGTGATCGTAAGGCGTCACATAAGGCACACCTTTATCAAACGGTGTTACTTTCACCGTCACACCAGCTGGCGTATGCGCTTCAACGTGTTTAGTGAGCAGCTCCACGATTTCATCCGGATCCTGATGAGGAACGAGACGGCAGGTGATTTTAGCGTGGGCCTCGTTTGGTAGAACGGTTTTAATGCCTTCTCCTTCAAAGCCACCCCACATACCGTTGATTTCAAGTGTTGGACGCGTCCACATACGCTCAAGTGTAGAGTAACCTTCTTCACCAAACAGCTCGTTTACCTCGAGTTCTTTCATTAGTGCTTGATCTGAGAAGTTCAATGCTTCGTATTCTTTCTTTTCCTCGTCAGTCAGCGGCTCTACTTTATCGTAAAAGCGGTCTACCTGGATTACGCCGTTTTCATCACGGAAGGAGTCTAGCAGTTTAACCAGTGCGTGAAGGGCGTTCTGAACTGCGCCTCCGTACAAACCGGAGTGCAGGTCGCCTTTTGCGCCTTTGACATCAATCTGGATGCCCGCAAGCCCGCGAAGACCGTAACAGATCGCCGGCTGTCCTTTTTCCTGCATACCTGTATCAGAAATGACAATCACATCAGAAGAAAGCAACTCCTGATTTTTTTCAACAAAGTCAGGAAGATTCACGCTGCCGATTTCTTCTTCCCCTTCTATTAAAAACTTGATATTAACAGGAAGAGAGCCGTTCTCTTTCAGTAATGCCTCTACTGCCTTTACGTGCATAAAGGATTGACCTTTATCATCTGTTGCCCCGCGTGCATAAATCTTATTATCACGGATGGAAGGCTGGAAAGGCTCTGTTTCCCACAGATGCAGCGGATCTACCGGCTGAACATCGTAATGGCCGTAAACAAGAACCGTTGGTGCATTCTCTGCATGAAGCCAGTCTGCGTAGACGACGGGATGACCGGCTGTTGGAATCAGCTGAACATTTTCAAGGCCGGTTTTTTTCAGGTTGTCAGCGATCCATTCTGCGCCTTTCAGTGTGTCTTGTTTGTGTTCTGATAATGAGCTGACACTTGGAATAGAAAGCCACTCTGTTAATTCAGCTAAGTGACGTTCGCGGTTTTCTTTAAAATACTGATCATATGTAGTCATTAAACATCCTCCTAAAAGTATTGACATGCCCGGTTCCGTTTGTTATGCTTATCGTTGATCGTTTTACGGGACGGTTGTAAGTAGCGGCAACGCCAGCCGCAATAATTAAATATAAGGTCTGGAGTTTCAAGGCCTGAATGAAGCAGCTCAACACGAGTATGCTTAAGCAGTTAGTATCGTTTGACACCGATTTAAGCATTTACCCTCTATTTTCGGGTACGTTGCCCGAAGTCTGCACTTGATCTACGCATCAAATGACTGTTCACTTCTATGGTTCTATCTCACCGAACCCTTTCAGACCAAAAATTCCAGTACACTTTAATGAATGGAGTATCCATTTTAAAGTAGTATCTGATTCACACTGGCGCGGTCTCGGAGCCGCAAGGACGAAAGAGAGGTTAGGGCTTTCGTTGTTTTAGGTATTATGTAATACCGTCCCGTAAGGCAGATCACCAATCCTCTTAACTTTACTCCGATTATCCTCAAATATCAATTTACCCACCTTAAAAAGATTGTTTTTTCAGACGATGATAGTGGAAATCTGAAACGGATTAGTATACGCTAGTTTTAAACATTTTACATACTGTTTATTATCAGGAGGAATATCGTTGGAATTTATAGCCATAGCTGTCTTGCTTTTCGTCTCGTTCTTTTTATCCGGAAGTGAAACGGCACTTACTGCTGTTAACAAAATGAAGGTAAAAACCCGTGCAGAACAAGGAGACCGGGCTGCTGAAAAACTGTTACAACAAGTATCAAAGCCGGATCAGATGATTACAACGATTCTGATCGGGAACAACATTGCGAACATTTTACTCCCGACGCTTGTCACGATCATTGCAATTAATTATGACATTGAAGTGGCACTTGCAACCGGAGTATTAACGGTGACGCTCATTATCTTTGCTGAAGTATTGCCAAAAACAATCGCAGCAACTTTTGCTGACCGGATTGCTTATATTGTAGGGCCGGTTATCCGACTTCTAATGAAGTTACTTCGTCCAGTCACATGGCTCCTTTCACGTTTCACGAATATCGTGATCCGTATTTTATCCAAAGGAGATATAAAAGAAGCGACGATTACGAAGGAAGAGCTCAGAACAATGGTTGATATTGCTTCAACAGAAGGTACATTTTTAGGGGATGAATCTCTCCGGATTAAAGGTGTGCTCGACTTTCAGCATAAAGATGTCGGTGACGCGATGAAGACACCTCGTGTAGATATCATCGGAATGCCGCTTGAAACGACTTATGAGGAAGCGCGTGATTATGTCATTGATAATCCCTATACGCGTTATCCTGTCTATAAAGAAAATATGGATAACATTGTCGGTGTTTTCCACTCCAAGCAGGTCATCGAATGGTCACTTGAACCGGATCGTCCATTTTCAGATTTTATGGATGATGATCCGCTATTCACAGTGGAATCAACATCCATTGAGCGTATCTTTAAACGGATGCTTCAGGCTAAAAAGCATTTTGCGATCGTTCTCGATGAATACGGCGGGACACTCGGAATCATTACCCATGAAGACATCATTGAAGCAATGATCGGCCAGGAAATTGCCGATGAGAATGATGATGAAGAAGAAGTATGGATTGATGAGCTGACGGAGAGAACGATTATTTGTCATGGTAAACTGAACATCCATCGTTTAAATGAAGTGTTTAAGACGAAAATTCCGGAAGAACAGGACGTTCTTGCAGGCTTCGTGCTGAAGGAAGTTGGTCATCTGCCTGAAGAAGGCGATGAATTCGATTACCAGCATTTACGCTTTACTGTCCTTGAAATGGAAAAGAATAAAATTACAAAGGTCCGCATTGAAAAGCGCATGATTGATGGCGTGAAGGATGACGAGGACATTCAGTAAATAAAGCGCGGGGCATGTGGTTTCAGACCATATGCTCCTTTTTTATGTGTTGATGAGATAATGGATATACAAAAAAGTGTCAGAATTTTTAGCGATCTTGAAACCCTTTCGAATTGCTAAACGTATAGAAGGAAAAATAATGTTTGTGGAGGGATGGGGATGAAGAAGCGAAGAAATTTTGATGCTGATTCGATGATGAAGTATTTATTGACTGCAGGGCTTCTTATGATTATCATGGCATTTTTTATACCGGGATTTGTCGTTATCTTGATTCAGGATTTATTGTTTTTTTCTGCTGATCATTGGTCGTTTATCAGACCAATGGATGCGTTTTTAGCATTCGGTGCAGGAATGGTCATAATCGGTCTTACGCTGATATCGTTTTTATTTACAAAGCTTTATGCGGAAAAGAAGCGTAGAGCGTATAAATTAACAGGGGTACATATCTTACTTATTATTTTGACGCTGCCGTTGTTCGTATTTTCAGTTTATCATTATGCCTATTTAAATGAGGACGGGGCACAGGCAAACTCTTTCTGGACGCTCAGTGAAGAAAGCATTGCCTGGGAGGAGGTAGAGGAAGTTACGCGTATTGTGGATGAGGAGTCGCTCAGGGTCTATTCCTATACATTTTCTTCTGATGCCGGGGAAGTAACGATTCCCTATGATCCTACAGACAGAGAAACGGTTCGTGCAATCGGCTTTGTGGTAGATTCTTACGGCTGGGAACTGAATGATGTATTCGGGACAGAAGAAGATGTTCCATTTTAAATAGAATCGTATAGACTATAGGAATTGGAACGCAATTTTCTGAAAATCCAAACTTTATGTGTTGACGAATACCAAGCATTGTTATAGGATTAACGTATTAAAGTGAATAAGCTCTTATCGAGAGTGGTGGAGGGATATGGCCCTGTGAAGCCCGGCAACCGCTGACTATGTCAGAAAGGTGCTACATCCATCAGGCGAAAGCTGCCTGAAAGATAAGACAGAAGTGTTGCGAGTATCTTCTTCTGTCTCAGAAGAAGTTTTTTTGTACCCAAAATCACGTGCGACCGTTTTTAAAGGAGAGTGGAAAAGATGAAATATGGATTTTGGCTTCCGATTTTCGGAGGATGGCTGCGTAATGTTGAAGATGAGAATATGCCGCCAACCTTTGATTATGCAAAAAAGGTCATTCAGTCCGCTGAAAACTGGGGATATGATACGACTCTGATTGCTGAATTATACTTAAATGATATCAAGGGACCTGAGCGCGATTCCATTGAGGCGTGGTCCACTGCAGCTGCTCTTGCAGCCGTAACAGAAAAAATTGAGATCATGACGGCAATCCGTCCCGGCTTTCATAATCCAGCTGTGGCGGCTAAAATGGCCTCTAACATTGATCATATCTCCAACGGCCGTTTTACACTGAATGTTGTGTCTGCCTGGTGGGCGGAGGAAGCGAAGCAGTACGGCGGTGCTTTCACGGAGCATGATGAGCGCTATGAGCGTACCGATGAATTCCTTCAGATCTTAAAAGGACTCTGGACAGAAGACACATTCAGCTTTAAAGGGAAATTCTATGACATTGAAAATACAAAGCTTGAGCCTAAACCGGTTCAGCGTCCTAATCCGATTTTATATGCAGGCGGCGAGAGCCCGCGTGGTAAGCAATCGATTGTTGAGCACTGTGACTCATATGTGATGCACGGTGGTACGCTTGAAGAAATCGAAACGAAGATTGCCGATATGAAGACGCGTCGCGCCGCAGCCGGAAAAGATCCGTTCGGTTCGTTTGGCATGGCGGCGTTTATCATTTGCCGTGATACGGAGGAAGAAGTTCAGGCTGAGCTTGAGCGCATCACAGACGTGAAAGATGTAAGCGGATATGCGGGCTATAATGATTTCGTCAGCAAGTCGCAGCTTGAGCAGCAGGTAAAGCTGATGGATTATTCGGTTTCCAACCGCGGATTGCGTCCGAATTTAATCGGGACACCTGAGCAGATCGCTGACCGTATTGTTGCCTATGAAAATGCAGGTCTTGACCTGTTACTGCTTCAATTCTCTCCGCAGCTTGAAGAGATGGAGCGTTTCTCAAAGAAGGTTATGCCACTGGTTGAAGAAAAGCGTAAACTGCTAAAGCAGGTTAATGCGTAACAACTTGAAGGAGTGACAGCATGAGTAAAGTATATGTATTACATGAAAATGATGAGTGGACGGTTCATTTAACGAAGCGTCTTGAAGAATTAGAGGTTCCCTATGAAGTCTGGCATTTAGACCAGGGGATTGTGGATTTAACAGAAGAGCCGCCTGAAGGTGTATTCTACAGCAGAATGAGTGCCTCATCGCATACGCGCGGACACCGTTTCGCACCTGAATTGACTGAATCGGTTCTTGCCTGGCTTGAGCAGCATGGCCGTCGCGTGTTGAACGGATCACGCGCACTGCGTCTTGAAGTAAGTAAGGTCAATCAATATACAGCTCTACAATCACACGGAATTACAACACCAAAAACGATCGCGGCAGTGGGGAAAGAACAGATTATCCAGGCTGCAGAAAAGCTGGGGAAATCTTCATTTATTACGAAACACAACCGCGCCGGCAAAGGTCTTGGTGTTCAGCTGTTTCATTCTATTGAGGGTTTGAAGGAATATGTGAATGGTGATGAATTTGAGCTTCCGGTAGATGGCATTACGTTGATTCAGGAGTATATTGAAGCGCCTGAGCCTTATATCACACGCTGTGAGTTTGTTGGCGGGAAATTTATCTACGCTGTCAGAGTGGACACGTCAGAAGGCTTTGAGCTTTGTCCGGCTGATGCTTGTCAGATTGGTGATTTATTCTGTCCAGTCGGAGAAGAAGTCGAAGAAAAACCTAAGTTTCAGGTTGTGGAGAATTTTGAGGATCCACTAATCCTGCAGCTTGAAACGTTCCTTGAGAAAAACGACATTGCCGTTGCGGGCATTGAGTTTATCAAGGATAAGAATGGACAAATTTATGTATATGATATCAACACAAATACGAATTACAATGCTGATGCTGAGGCGAAGCATGGTAAGTTCGGTATGCTTGAGCTTGCTAATCATCTGAAACAGGAGCTTACGAAGGTTGCTCCGGTTGTAAATGCATAATGAGCTTGCCCCTGTCCTTTTGGATGGGGGTTTTCTTATGGCGAGTGACTGCGACCGTGATTGTGTAGTCCAAATGTCACTGAACTGACGAATTCCGTGAGAAGCTGACAAACTTGTGGTGTGAGCTCACGAATTGCGGTGGTAAGCTGACGAACTCGATGTGTAACCTCACGAACTCGGCGTCCAACCTCACGAACTTCCAGTACAACCCCCACAATGGTCAAAAGCGCTCTATGCGCAGAAGAGAATATGATGGTAGCCCTTCAGATTATTTCGCGCAAGCAATTTAACATTAAATCAATTTTTTTTGATTTAATAATTGACACTCGATGCGCAAAAGGATATTCTTGATATATCAAATAAATTTGATTAAAGGAGTTGTTCATCATGACAACAACCGAACTGTTACCAACATCGGAGACTTTCAAATTATATGAGAAAAAATTCAAAGCTTTATCTGATCACAAACGCCTCGAAATAATGCATTTAATACAAAAGTATCGATCATTATGTGTATGTGATCTGGCTGAACACATTGAAATGCCGCAATCTAAATTGTCTTATCATTTGAAGCAGCTGCTGGATGCGGGCTTCTTGAATGTTGAGAAGAAGGGAACATGGAACTATTATTCCATCCGCGATGAAGGGGTCAATGAAGTTTTATCGCCGGCATTATGCTGTTTGTTCCGAAATGAAGATTCAGCGTGTTAGCCTCTCTGAACGGGAGGCTCCTCATTTCGTTTATATATCAAAAAAATTTGATTTAAGGGGGTATATGGTTGTGTTTGAAACATTCTTATGGATTGCTCTTGAGTTGACTGTCTTATTTGTTATTCTTTCGTTTTTATTATCCATTTTGCAAAGCTGGATTCCGTATGACAGGGTGGAGAATTATTTAAGAACCCGATCAAAATGGAAGGCGGGGGGATTGGCGCTCATCTTCGCATTTATTACACCATTCTGTTCCTGTTCGACGATCCCGGTTGTCATCAACATGCTGAAAAACCGTGTTCCATTTGGTTTGACGATGGTATTTTTGTTTTCCTCTCCACTGCTTGATCCGACGATTCTTACTGTCATGGGCGTCATTCTTGGATGGAAGGTGACTATCCTGTATACAACAGTCACGGCAGTATTTTCTGTCATCCTTGGTTTTGCACTCGAGAAATTCGGCTTCGAAAAATATGTAAAACCTGTGATTCTTGAGGGGTTCAGTCCGAATGAAAAGGCGGGATGGAACTTCAAGGGTGCACTCGTGGAAACAGGAAAAATGATGAAATCAGTATTTCCATTTTTATTGATCGGTGCTGCCATTGGGGCAGGGATACAGGGTCTGGTTCCAGCTGAATGGATTGCAACTCATTTTGGACATGGAGCATGGTGGCTGATTCCGGCTGCGGCGGTGCTCGGAATCCCGCTTTATATTCGTCTTTCCAGCATGATCCCAATCTCACAGGTTCTCCTGGTAAAGGGAATGGCACTTGGGCCCATTATGGCATTGTTGATCAGTTCTGCCGGTGCAAGTCTGCCGGAGGTTGTCATGCTGAAATCAATTTTCCGCATACAGCTGGTGGCTGTCTTTGTCTTATCTGTATTATCAATGGCTTCTTTTTCAGGGTTTATTTTCTTTCTGATTTGAATAGGCGCACAGCTTGATAAGGAGGTGAACATACATGCTGAAAAAACTGCTTTCGTTATTTAAATCAGAGAAAAAACAAACGTGTTGCGAAGTGAAAATCGTTGAAGTGAAAAAGTAAAAATACAAATGCTTATCTCATTTACAAAATCTCAAACTCCGTAACACATCCGTAAACGATTTTGAGGATTATTTTGCGGATTAGCCGGGTATAAATTGCTAATGAACGGGGTCATGATAGTGATGAGGTGAGACAACATGTTCAAAAAATGGTTGTTAAAAAAGAAAAAAGAACAGACTAAATCATCCAGCAAGTTGAAGGTGCTGGAGATGAGAGAAATAAAGGTCAATTAATATAAAAAAGACGTCCGCAAATGATATGAGGACGTCTTTTTTATATTAATGTGTATTGCTTGTGATCACGATTCCTCTGCCGTCCGGCGTATCCTGGACATCGAGTGTGATATTTTCGGCTACGAAAAGAATCTGGGGATCGATGGCGACTTTGATGCTGTTGATTTCCCAGACAATATCGTTTTCCTCAGGTGGATCAATCCCGAGGCCGAGGTCAGGGGTTCCATCTCCCTGTCCTGCAAAATAAATACGTACATTGTCGTTATCGTATCGGTCGAATAATTCGAGCAGCGCATGTTTGGCTGTATCGGTAATCACCATGTATATTCACTCCTTTTTTTATTCATTTTCATAAGGAGGCGGTTCACACCTTCTTCACCATCATAATCCTGCACGAATGATCCGTAAAGGTCAAATGCTTTGCAGTTTTTTATTTACCTGTTTCGGCAAATGTCTTGATACGTTCACCGATTTCATCGCGTACGCGCTGGAAGAATGCCCATTTTTCCTCTTCAGTTCCTTCTGCTTTAGCAGGATCATCAAAACCCCAGTGTTCACGCTTTACATGAGGTGGTGTAACCGGGCAGTGGTCAGCCGCGTGGCCGCACAACGTAACAACTAAGTCTGCGTTATTCAGAATATCAGGATCAATTGTATCTGAAGTCTGATTTGAAATATCAATATCGGCTTCTTTCATCGCTTTTACAGCGTTAGGGTTTAATCCGTGTGCTTCAAGACCCGCACTTAAAACAGTCCATTCATCACTTAGATATTTTTTCCCCCAGCCTTCAGCCATCTGGCTTCTGCAGGAGTTTCCAGTACAAAGAAAATATAGTGTTTTTTTAGACATATCAATCTCTCCCTATATAAAAGTTTTTTACAGAATAATCATTAACCACAAATATAGACCGAACAACGTGATGAAAAGCGTTGGGATCGTCAGGATAATACCGACTTTAAAGTAGTATCCCCAACTGATCGTAAATCCTTTTTTGCTTAACACGTGCAGCCATAATAGAGTGGCAAGTGAACCGATCGGGGTAATCTTTGGTCCAAGGTCTGACCCGATCACGTTCGCATAAATAAGTGCTTCACGGATGGCTCCGGTTGTAGCAGTTTCCTGAATGGCCAGTGCATCAATCATAACGGTTGGCATGTTATTCATGATGGATGACAGGAAAGCGGCGATAAAGCCCATTCCCATTGTGGCTGCCAGCAGTCCGTGATCCGCAGTTGCATCCAGCACATCAGCAAGCAGGGTAGTCAGGCCGGCATTTCGAAGACCATACACAACGACATACATCCCGATAGAGAAAAATACGATTGCCCATGGTGCATCCTTTACAACGGTTTTTGTATGAACGGCCGGACTTTTCCGGGCAATCAGTAAGAAAATAATGGCGATAATACCCGCAATAATTGAAACAGGAACTTCCGTAAACTCGCTGGCAAAATAGCCGACCAGAAGAACCGCAAGTACAACCCATGAAAGACGGAACATTTTAGGGTCCTTCAATGCTTCATGCGGCTGTCTCAGTTGGCTCAAGTCATAGTTTTCCGGAATGCTTTTACGGAAAAACAGCCAAAGCACGAGTAAACTCGCACCGATACTGAAGAAGTTCGGAATAATCATGCGGCTTGCATATTCAGCAAAACCAATGCCAAACACGTCTGCTGATACGATATTCACCAGGTTACTGACGATCAGTGGCAGAGAAGCCGTATCTGCAATAAAGCCGCTGGCCATAATAAAAGGAAGGATCATAGCCTCTTTAAAATTCAGATTTCGGACCATGGCAAGGACGATTGGTGTTAAAATTAATGCCGCTCCGTCATTCGCGAAAAACGCAGCAACAACAGCTCCCAGCAGCGTAACGTAGACAAACATCTTAATCCCGCTGCCTTTGGCGAAACGGGCCATATGCAGAGCGGACCACTCGAAAAATCCAATCTCATCTAAAATTAGTGAGATGATAATGAGTGCAACAAATGTTAAGGTGGCATTCCATACGATGGATGTTACATCTACAACATCCTGCATGGAAACGACCCCAACAAGCAAGGCAATAATGGCTCCGCCACAGGCAGACCATCCGATGCCGAGTCCCTTAGGCTGCCAGATGACCAGTGTCAGGGTGATCAAAAATATAAGAATTGCCAAAAAAATATCCATGACTGATTGTTCTCCTTTGATTTAGTTACAGGAAACGCGTTTCCCTTTCTGTATCAGCTCTTCTAAATGATGATCCTGATCAGGAAGCTGCTTTAAAATGCTTTGAATCATTGAATATCCGTCAAACTTTTCGTTCAGTGAGTAAACGATCCATTGCCCGCGACGTTGCTCTTTAATCATGCCGATATCCTTCATTTTTCGGACATGTTGACTGACGGATGGCTGACTCATCTGAAAAATTTCAACAAATTCACACACACAGCAGTCATGATCTGCAAGAATACGAAGCATGGTAAGACGCGTCTTGTCACCCATCAGTTTTAAAACAGCGGAAGCTTTTTCAATTGATACCGCATCCTGTGCAAGCATACTCATCACCTCAATCCTTTATTCATTGTTTCCGATGATTAGTATATAGGCATATGCTTATATACGCAACCGTAAAAACTGATCTTTTACAATAAATTAATGATCGCAAGTTTGTAAGGATCAATGATGATTGTGTCATCCGGGCGGACAATCCGTTTCTTTTTTTAATTGAATGTGCGATAGTAATACCAATGATAGACAGGAAAGGGAGATGACAGATGGAAGGTTTTCCGCTTTTTAGTACGTCCCTTGTCGTAAGTGTAATTGCGATTGCCTTGATTGTGACAGGCATCATGTATATAACAACAAAAGCAAAGAAGTAACAGGAGGAACACAAAGTGAATCAGACAATTGGTTTTATCGGGTGCGGAAAAATGGCTCAGGCAATGATTGGTGGAATGATCAGATCCAAGACTGTATCCGCAACGGACATTCTTGCGAGCGCCCGCACGATCGACACGCGAACGAGAGTGTCAGATTTATTTGGCATAGGGGTAACGGCTTCTAATACAGAGGTTGCAGAAAGAGCGGACTTGCTGTTTTTAGGGATTGCACCTAACCTTCATAAAGCCGTTTTGACAGAAGTGAAGGAAAGCCTGAAGGATGATGCGATGATTATTACCATTGCAGCAGGATTAACAACGGAGGATATTGTTTCATTCGCAGGCCGCCCGCTAAAAGTAATCCGTACGATGCCAAACACGCCGTCTCTTGCAGGTGAAGGGATGACGGCGATCAGTGTGAACAGTCTGGTGGAAGAAAGTGATCTGAAGCAGGTACAGGATTTGTTTCATTCTTTTGGTAAAACAGAAGTGATTTCAGAAGAGCTGATGGATTCGATTCCTGCAATCAGCGGTTCATCTCCGGCCTATGTATATATGATGATTGAAGCAATGGCAGATGGAGGAGTACGTCAGGGGTTGAAGCGCGATCAGGCTTACCGATTGGCGGCACAGGCCGTACTTGGTGCTGCTAAAATGGTTCTGGAAACAGGGAAACATCCGGGCGAGCTGAAAGATCAGGTAACATCCCCAGGTGGAGCAACGGTTGCGGCTGTTGAAGCACTTGAAAGAGGCCGATTCAGAGGAGCTGTACTTGAAGCGATGGAAAGCTGTACGGCGAGAGTGATTGAGCTGGGAGAAAATAAGTGAGGTTTTTTATCAGGTATGCTAATAGGCATGCCTTTTTTTCTTTGGTTTATACTCTATTTGGGCAGAAAGTGACCGATAATATAAGTATAAATCAAATAATTGAGAATGTACTGATAACTTTATGCTAAAATACATGAATAAAGAACTGCATTAGTGGTGTCCGGGAGTGAATGAGATGGTCGAATCAGAGTACAGGCTCGCTTTAATATTATCACTGTTTTTCGTTATTGCTCTATTTCTGCTGTCTTATCAGCATTTTAAGGTAAGAGGTGGGCGTGCTTTTGGTATTATGACAATTCTGATTTCCATCTTATCAGTTACTTCAATTGCTGAACTATTGGCAAGCGACCTAACTCATAAGCTCTTCTGGAGAAATATACAGCAAATTCCACTTTACTTTGTTCCGATTACACTATTTTATATTATGTCGGCATTTCTGAAGCGGGACGCTAAAAAAACAATCAGGCTCGTAACGTTATTTTCTATGATTGCTTTGGTTTACGTTCTGCTGATTTTAACGGATCCTGTCCACCAGTTGATGAGACACGATGTGTACCTGGTTGAAACTGGAGAACTGATGAGGGTGGGAGTAGATGCCACTGAGCTGAACAGATTATTCTCATCCGGTTTGACGCTCCTGACCTTCTATTTAGCTTTAACGATGCTTTTCAAATCACTTCAGGCAAGAAGATCGACAAAGGTCCAGCACTGGCTGATATTTACCGCAATCGTTCTGCCTTTGATTCATGGGATTGGCACCATATTTCTGGATGCTTTTGATAATACCCCATATGCAGTCTCTTTTTCAGGTGGTGCCCTTGCTTTATTTTATGGGCTTTTCCGATACAGGCTGATGGAAATATGGCCGGCTGCCAGTCATCTGCTTTATGAGCACTTGAATGATGGCATATTAGTAACGGACGGAAATGGTGAAATTATTCAAGTGAATCAGCGGATGAAAAGATATCTTACTCCTTTTGTATCAGATATGAAGCAGGCTTCTTCAGGTGATGACATTTTAAAATACTTCAGCCGAGATGTTACGCTGAACCGGATGATGGAGGCTGGAGAACGGGCTTCGGAACAAATTGAGTCAGATGATCACCACCATCTGACAGTGGAAAAGCTTCCGATCATTGAGCGGAATGAAAAGCTCGGATACCTTTGGATTGTCAAAGATATTACGGATCAGTTTTTGAAGGAAGAGTTTTTATGGAAAAAAGCAACGGAGGATTCACTGACCGGTCTTTATAACCGTCAGTTCTTTTTTGAGCAGGTGGAAGAAAAAATCGCATCAGCTGAATCAGAACAATATTGCCTTCTGCTGCTGGATATTGATTTTTTCAAAAAGGTAAATGATCAATATGGTCATTTTACGGGTGATCGTGTTCTTGAGGGTTTTGCAAAATTGATGAAGGCGTCATCTGAGACAGCCGGTTTTGTAGGACGGATCGGGGGAGAGGAGTTTGCTGTTTTTATTCCGGATGCTACTGATTCAGCGGCGGGCCGGATTGGGGATCATATTATGAAAGAAATGCGGGAGAATCCGTTTGAGGATGAAAAGGGCCGGATTTTTTATTGTACGGTAAGTATTGGCGGAGTGGTCACGAATTCGATTTCTAATATTGATCAGTTGTACCAGCTGTGTGACCGGAATTTGTATGAGTCGAAGCATAATGGGCGTGACCGGATGACGCTGGAATTTAAGGAAGCGAAGAAGGTAGTGGATAAGAAAGCATAACATTTAGAAAACCGGGGCGGAACCATCCTCCGCTTGAGGTCGCGGGAAATGTTCAAACACATAAAAACATGCCTGGATTCGATATGAATCCAGGCATGTTTTTTTATGCGTTTACTTTTTCGCTCCACTCTTCCACGTTCCATGTGGTGGTTGCCCAGTCTTCGTAGAAGTCGGGCTCGTGGCAGACGAGGACGATGGTTCCTTTATAGGCTTTCATCGCTTTTTTTAATTCTTCTTTTGCTGTGATGTCGAGGTGGTTGGTAGGCTCGTCAAATAGCAGCCAGTTGCTTTCGTGCATCATCAGCTTGCACAGGCGGACTTTCGCCTGCTCACCACCGCTCAGCTGGTTCATCGGGCGGGAGATGTGTTCGTTTTTCAGTCCGCAGCGTGCGAGTGCAGCGCGTACCTGATGCTGATCCATACCCGGGAATTCGGTCCAGACGTCTTCGATCGGCGTAATGTTTTTTGCTTTCATTTCCTGTTCAAAATAAGAAGGGAAAAGGAAGTCACCATGGACAACTTTCCCGCCAAGCGGCTCAAGTTTACCCATGATCGTTTTCAGCAGTGTTGATTTTCCGACACCGTTACATCCGACTACCGCAATTTTCTCTCCGCGCTCAATCGTGACATTCAGCTTTGGCAGAAGAGGCTGGTCGTAGCCGATCTCCAGATTTTCAGCCTCGATTACATAGCGGCTGCTTCCGCGGGATTCTTTAAATTCAAACGTTGGCTTTACGGCTGTTTCAGGGCGATCAATCCGTTCGATGCGATCAAGCTGCTTCTGACGGCTTTTCGCACGTCCTGTTGTGGAATAGCGTGCTTTATTTTTCGCAATAAACTCTTCCTGTTTCTTAATAAAATCCTGCTGTTTTTCATAAGCCTGCAGGTGCTGATTTTTATGCAGTTCCGCAAGTTCTACAAATTTTTCATAAGTGGCAGTGTAGCGGTTCATTTTAGCAAATTCCAGATGCAGAATGATGTCCGTTACATCGTTCATGAAGTTTGTATCGTGCGAAATTAAAATAAACGCGTGTGGATAGTCCTTCAGATACATCGATAACCAGCGGATATGCTCAACATCAAGGTAGTTTGTCGGCTCATCGAGTAAGAGCACCTTCGGCTTTTCAAGTAAAAGCTTAGCCAGAAGCACCTTCGTACGCTGTCCGCCGCTTAGTGCTGATACGTCGCGGTCAAGTCCGATGGCATCGAGACCAAGTCCGCGCGCAACCTCTTCGATTTTAATATCCAGCGTATAAAAATCTCCTGCATCCAGTGCGTCCTGGATTTCCGCCATATCCTCAAGCAGCGTCTCGAGCTCTTCCGGTGTGGCATCAGCCATTTTACCTGTAATTTCATTCAGTTCTTCCTCTTTTTTAAATAAAGGAAGATAGGCATCGCGGAGTGTATCCCTCATCGTACGTCCGGATTCAAGCTTCGTGTGCTGATCCAGATAACCGTAATGTGTACCCGGAAGCCATTCCACTTTACCTTCATCATGAATCAGCTCTCCAGTTAAAATATTCATCAGCGTTGATTTTCCAACGCCGTTTGCACCGACCAGTCCAATATGTTCACCAGCTAAAAGCCGAAACGACACGTCTTTAAAAAGCGTACGGTCACCAAATGAATGACCAAGCTTACTTACTGTTAATAAACTCATGTAGTGTTCAATCCTCCGAAAGTTAATCTCACTCCATCATAAAGGATGGGAGCGATTCTAGCTAGGAGAAAAAATATTCGGAGACAGAAAAGTTGTGTATGCAACTACTTGTCTTTATAATGAAAAGCAGTGCTAAAATGAAAAGAGTGTGTAATGATGGCAGAAAAACTTTACAATACAGCCGGCCGCTGGCTTTCGACGGTGCACCGGTACAGCTATATTTTTTTGAGCAAAACGTTTCATGATTACGGGATTAATCAGGGGCAAATAAAATTTCTGATGATGTTATTTGAGAAAGAGGGGCTGACGCAGGAAGCGATGGCCCGTGAATTTACCATTGATAAAGCAACGGTTGCCCGTGCGATTCAAAAGCTTGAGACTGAAGGATATGTCAGACGCGAACCACATGAATCAGATAGAAGGTCAAATCGCGTATATTTGACAGAAAAGGCGAAGTCCCTTGAATCGACGGTAAAAAAAGAGCTGGATCACTGGACTGAAACCTTATCAAAAGGGTTCAGTGAACAGGAGCAATTACTGGCGATTGATTTACTAAAACGAATGGCTGAAAACGCTATTGAGCGTGTAGAGCGGATGGAAGGAGGAAAAGAACATGAGACAGCAAAGTGCAAGACTCGGAACTGAGAAAATCTCTTCATTGATGGTCAGGTTCTCGATTCCGGCTTTTATCGGAATGTTTGTCATGGCATTTTACAATATTGCTGATACCTTTTTTATTGCAAGAGGTGTTGGGACTCCCGGAGTCGCAGCGCTGTCCATTGCTTTTCCACTTCAGCTGATTATTACCGCTTTTGCTGCAGCAATCGGGATTGGCGGTTCATCCATTATTTCGAGAAGGCTAGGGGAGAACAGGCTGGGTGAGGCGAATAAAATCTTTGGCAATGTGATCTGGCTGGTCGGTTTTCTGAGTGTGCTCATGGTTGTGGCAGCTCTTGTGTTTCTCGAGCCAATTCTAATTGCGTTTGGTGCAACGTCTGAGATTCTTCCTTATGCTTCTGAGTACATGTCGATCATTCTTTACGGGGCAGTTTTTCAGGCATTTATGATGGCGATGAATAATGTAGTCCGTTCAGAAGGTAATGCAAAGATGGCCATGCTGACCATGATTATTTCGGCAGGCCTCAATATTATTCTCGATCCGATTTTTATCTTTGCACTTGATATGGGCATGGCTGGTGCTGCGATTGCAACGGTTATTTCTCAGGCAGTCGGTGCAGTCTGGATTTATCTGTACTTCCGTGCAGGAAAAAGCTCTCTTGATTTTAGGGGTGTCGGTCTGCTTCCGGACTGGAGAATCGTAAAAGAAATTGGTCAGATCGGGTCTGCCACATTTGTCAGGCAGACTGCGGGAAGCCTGATGTTTATCGCGGTGAACTGGATGCTCGTCATATACGGCGGTGAATCAGCGGTTGCAATCTTTGGGATTATTAACCGGATTATGATGTTTGCCATTATGCCGATGTTTGGCATTGTTCAGGGGATGCAGCCGATTATTGGCTTTAACTACGGAGCTAAGCTGTATCACCGCGTCAGTGATACGCTAAAGCTCGGGATTGCTGTATCAACCGTCCTTGCTATTATGGTATGGGTTGTCACGATGCTGTTTCCGGGTGTTCTGATGAGTGTATTCTCAACAGACCCTGAAGTGATCAGAGGCGGGGAGGAAGCAATGCGATTTATCTTCCTGATTGTGCCGATTATCGGCTTCCAGATGGTGACGGGCGGATTGTATCAGGCGCTTGGTAAAGCTAAAATATCATTTATCCTTTCAATGGCGAGACAGCTGATTTTCCTGATCCCGCTTGTGCTGATTCTGCCAACCTTTTTCGGTTTAATGGGCGTATGGATTGCGTTTCCGATTGCGGATCTGCTCGCATTCATGTTGTCCATGTATTTCGTGATGCGCGACCGGAAAGAGTTATTTCAAAAGACGCCGGGTTCAGTAAAAATGAGGGAAGCCGGTGTGAATGGATAATCTTTAAAGATAAGAAAAAGCTGACCACAATGGTCAGCTTTTTCTTATCTTTCTTTGGAAAGTTAGCTTCAATAAAACTGTGCAAGCTACTTACTTTCCATTCTGGCATGGTGTCTGAGAAGGTTCCCGACATTTGTAGTAAAACGACTTTTACCTAACTAACCCTCAATCGTAGTCCCTTCTCAGCAGTACCTCTTTTGGAACATCTGTCCCGCGGGCGCCTCGCACATCGGTTTCTCCGGTTTCAGTAGGATAAAAGATGATAAAGCTTTCCGGGTTGGCGACAGCGAGACGGCTCGGCAGCTGGTCCAGCTGAGGGTGCCAGGCAATGGTTCCTTTGCGTGCACTCATGACGATGACAAGGTCGTTTTTGCGTAATGATTCGACCGGTTGATCATATAACTCCTGCCAGGATTTCAAACGGTGGATATAAGTGTTTACTTCCGGTTTAATGGCATTCAGAATCTTTTCATAAGGTTCAGTCTGATCACGGATGATTAAGACTTCAAGCACTGTGTTCAGAAGAGACGCCATACCTTTTACAATTCGGATCGCATCCGTGAAACCTGGTTTACGGTCTGAGCCATTCGGGATTAACAGAACGATGCGATCAGTCGTATTAAGCGGATGGCCAAGCTTGACGATCATGGCGCGCTCGTTCGTATGGTCAAGAAAATTATCAATGACGCTTCCAAACAGTTTCGTCTTGGTTGATTTCTGTCCGTTCCATCCGGCGATCACGGTTGTGATGCGTTCCTCTGCTACGGCACGCTCAATTCCTCTGCCGGGATTCCGGTCCACTTTAATCAGTGAGCGGGCAGGAATTTCAGCACCGGCTGCATAACCGATAGCTTGAGTAAGCATTTTTTCAGCGCCGGCAACTGCGTTTTCAACCGATTTAACATCACGCTGCACGACACTGAGTGGATAGATCGGCTCTTCGGACGCTTTTGCTTTTCTCACGACGAAGCTCAGATCAAGCAGTGTGTTAGTTGTTTTCGGATTGGCAACAGGGATCAGGATCCGTTCCGGACGCTCATCCTGAACAGCAGCCTCATCCATTTCTTCCGTTTCCGCAAGCTTCCGCCCGAATTTTTCAGTTAAATAAGGGCCGGCAATACACGTTAATAAAATCATTACGATCACGGCGTTCACGGTTGCAACATTTAATAGACCGAGATCGAATCCAACTAGTGTGGCGGCAAGTGTGGCAGCTGCCTGTGGAATGGTCAAGCCTATAATGACGAGATTTTCGTTACGGTTGTAACCGTAGATCTTACTGGTGATCATACTTGCGATGGATTTACCGATTAATACAGAACCCAAAACGACTGCAAGCATTACCCAGGCTTCAGCACTTGAAAACAGCACAGACACATCCATCAGCATTCCGACAGACAACAGGAAGAACGGGATGAACAATGCATTCCCTGTAAAACGGATCCGGTTCATTAAAGTCCCGTGATCATAAATGTAGCGGTTCAGAGCAAGACCAGCGAGGAAAGCCCCAATGATTGGTTCCAGTCCGGCAAGAAGCGCAAGTGCACCAGCGACAAACATGACTGTTAAGACAAAGTTAAATTCCATTTGACCGTCGTTGCTTGAGTTGCGGAAGAACCATTTGGCCATCAGAGGCGCACCGACCATTACGATCAACGCGAAAATGACTGTGGAAATGATCAGCCTCATCCAAAACTCTGCACTCGTATCTCCGCCTGCAAGACCAACAACTCCGGCTAAAATCAGCATGGCGAATGTATCCGTCATCAGCGTTCCGCCAATGGCTGTTGTGACTGCTTTGTTTTTGGCAATACCAAGTCTTGAAGCAATCGGGTAAGCAAGTAGTGTATGGGAACCGACGATGGATCCCAATAGAATGGCCGCACTCAGACTGAATTCAAGGTACAGGGCAAGTGCGGTCCCGAAAACCATCGGAATGAAAAAGGACATAAGGCCGAAGCCGATACTTCTCGTCCGGTATTTTTTAAACCCGTCAATATCGAGCTCAAGCCCGGCAATAAAAATGATAAAAAGTAATCCGACTGAGCCGAGAAGCTGGATCGTCTCTCCCCGTTCAAGAAGTCCGAGTCCGTTCGGGCCAACAATGACTCCGGCAAGAATCGGTCCGATAATTCCCGGGATCCTCAGTTTGCTCATAATAAAAGGTGAAATTAGAAAGATTAAGACAGCCAGTCCAAAGACAAGAACGGGCTCCTGAAATGGAAGAGTCATCGTTTTATCCTGCTTTCTGTTAGGTGTAATAAGGTTTACTATATCACAGCTTGTAAAGACAAGCGCTAATGAAAAAACCCGCCTCTTTTAATTGGCGGGTAAAGAGTTTATTCCTCGAGCTTTCTTAATTCAGAAAGCTCTTCTTCAATGGCTGATAACCTTTTTTCTGCAGATGTTACATCATGACCGACAGATTCTAGTTTTTCGAGATCGTCCTGTGCGCGGATATAATCCATTTTCAGTTCAGCAATCCGGCTGCTTATTTCAGATTTGGTCATATAAGATAACCTCCAATCCTAAAGACTTTTACCGATTATTTTTTCAGTTTACCAAAATAAGAGTTGATGAGGCAAAAGAATAGAGTAGGTCAATCGGATTAAGGGTATAGGATAAAGTGTTTTCAGAAAATTAAGAGGATTTAAGTCATAATTTGTTGAATGTACTACATAAATTCATTGATCAGGGAGGAAAAGCAATGTTCAAACCGTATCAGTCAAATCATTTTTTTGATGAAATGTTAGAACAGGATGGTACAACGCGCAACCACTATCAGGGATTTCACTCCATCATGAATCAATTTACGGAAGAGGAGCTCCGTGAAAAACATGAAACGGCTCAGTTAAGCTTTCTGCGGCAGGGGATCACGTTCACCGTTTATAGTGATAATGTCGGAACGGAGCGGACGATGCCGTTTGATTTTATTCCAATCATTATGCCTCCTGAGACGTGGGATATGATTGAAAAGGGGATGAAGCAGCGGGTTGAGGCCCTGAATATCTTTTTGGAGGATATTTATAACGATGGTGCGATTATCCGGGATGGGGTCATACCGCGTGAATTAATCGAACAAAACCCGAATTATTTTAAAAAGGAAATTGGCGGGGTGAAAATTCCGCTTCATAACCATATTTTTCTTGCGGGAATCGATCTTATACGTGACCAGGAAGGTACATACAGAGTGCTTGAGGACAATCTGCGCAACCCTTCCGGCATGTCTTATGTTTATCAGAACCGTTATGTCATGAGACAGGTGTATCCTGAATTTTTCAATCGTCACAGCATTCATTCTCTTGAGCACCAGCTATCAAACATGCATGAAGCCGTACTTGATCATTGTCCGGTGAATTGCGAACATCCTCCGAGAGCGGTTCTTCTGACACCAGGTATGTATAACTCCGCTTACTATGACCACCTGTTTCTTGCCCAGCAAATGGGGATTGAGCTTGTAGAAGGTCGGGACCTTCATGTGAGGGACGACGTTGTGTATATGAAGACGATCCGGGGCATGCAGCGTGTCGATATCATTTACCGCCGGATTGATGATGATTTCCTTGATCCGAAAGTGTTCAGGAAAGATTCAGCGCTTGGAGTACCGGGATTGCTGGAAGCTTACCGCAAAGGGAATGTTGCGATCCTGAACGGGATTGGAAACGGGGTAGCAGATGATAAAGCCATGTATGCTTTTGTTCCGGAAATGATCCGATATTATTTAAATGAGGAACCGATTATTCCAAATGTGGATACGTATTTTATGAGAAACATTGAGCAGCGTAAATGGGCGCTTGAAAATCTTGATCAGCTTGTTGTGAAAAACGTAGGGGCATCGGGTGGTTACGATATGCTGATCGGACCGCACGCAACGAACGAAGAGATTGCACGTTTTAAGAAAAAAATTGAAGAAGAACCACACCAGTATATCGCGCAGCCAACAATTCAGCTTTCACGCGCCCCGTCTTTCCAGGATGGACGTTTTTACCCATGCCATGTTGACCTTCGGGTGTTTGTCATGAGAGGAAAGCAGACGCATGTGCTTCCGGGTGGATTGTCGCGTGTAGCATTGAAGGAAGGTTCTCTTGTCGTGAATTCATCCCAGGGTGGCGGCGGGAAGGATACGTGGGTGCTTAAGAAGGGGGATGAACAGTATGCTCAGCAGAGTCGCTGATTCGCTTTACTGGATGTCAAGAAATATTGAGCGGGCTGAGAACAATGCACGGGTGCTCGGAGTGCAGCTGATTCAGATGCTCGAAGCCTCATCTGAAGAGACGCTGGCCCGTCACGATTGGGAGACGGTCCTTGAAATCTGCGGATCCAATACCCAGTTCAATGAGCTGTACCCGAATATGAGTACAAATCATCTGATTGAGTATCTGGCTTTTTCAGAGAATAACGCTAATTCCATTTTGAATTGCATCCGTTATGCACGCGAAAATGCACGCACAACACGTGATATCATTCCGAATGATTTGTTTGAAGTTTGGAATAATCTTTACCTCGATACACAGGAAATGAACATCAGGGAAGGGTCGCTGAGGGATGTGAAAACGTTTTTGGAGCGGGTCAAAGTCGCGTCACTGACCTCTCAGGGTATCGTTGATTCAATGATGACCAGAGGTGTTCCATACCGGTTTTTTAATATTGCTAAATGGCTGGAGCGTGCTGAGAAAACGGCACGGATTTTGAATATACTAAATGACCGTTCAGCAGCAGATCTCAATAAAGCGGACGGAACAAATTATTACTATTGGCGATCAGCACTTCAGCTTGTGAACGGATATGAGGAATATCTGAAAAAGTATCCACCACGTATGAATGAAAAGGACGTTTTAACATTTATGATCTCAGATTATGCATTTCCGAGATCGATCCAGTATTGTATGGATCATATAAGAGAATCCATTATTTCGCTTGAAGGCGGAAAGGTGTCCCATTATTCGTGGAGGATCTATGCAGCGCTTGACTCGTTAATCGATGAGTTTGATGAGCACAAAATCCGCTCGTTAAAAGAAAATGGAATCAGCGCGTTTCTTGACGACTTTCAAAACCGCTGTAACGACATCAGCCAGATTTTCTCTGAGACGTATTACCTTGTTGATCCGGCTGGTGTCCCTTGAAAGAATCCTGCATTTAATGAACAGTCATCCAGAAGGAGAGTAGACGGAATGAAATACGAAATTACGCATACGAATACATTTAAATATTCAACAAGGGTAGATCAGAGCATGAACGAGATCCGCCTGAAGCCAAGATCGGACGAATGTCAGCGCCTGCTTCATTACCGGGCGGAACTGACGCCTGCTTCACTCACAAAAGAATACAGTGATATCTGGGGAAATCATGTGGAATCCTTTTTTATCGCGGAGATGCATGAATCCCTTGAGGTAAAAACCATTTCGACCGTGAGCATTCAGAGAAGTCCCTTTATAGAAAGAATCGACTACTCTCCGGAAATGAGATCCATTTTTCATTCCGAGTTGTTCAGAAAACATTATCTGGCCTTTTTAAACCAGACTGCTTATACGTATCTCGAAGCGGATCAGGTCGCTAAAATTGTCAATGAAATCGGGGATACAGAAAATCCTGTCAAGTTCTCTTTAGATTTAATGAAGTATCTCCATGGAAAATTTGAGTATTCACCTGGCGTGACGAACGTGAACACCCAGGCCCGTGAGTCTATCGAGACTTTTAAAGGCGTCTGTCAGGATTATGCGCATGTGATGATCGGCGTGCTGAGAGCTCATGGAGTACCAGCCCGTTATATCAGTGGTTATTTATATGTAGGGGAAAATTCTGCACTTATAGGAGATGCTGCCACACATGCCTGGGTTGAGGTCATGGTTCCGGGAATCGGTTGGGTTGGCCTGGATCCTACCAATAATGTAGAAGCGTTAGAGAATCATATCCGTGTCGGGGTAGGGCGTGATTATGCGGATGTCAGTCCGCTTCAAGGCGTCTATCGCGGCGGGGAACAGTCCCTTGATGTAAAGGTAAGTGTGAAACTGCTTGACCAGTAATTGAAGAGGTTTTTCAGCAATCTAAAGGGTGGAGCAACTCTAACAGGAGTGGCCACCCTTTTTACATGAGGGACTTTGAAACCTTTTAAATAGACCGATATAGATAGAAAAAGGCGGAATGCGTCATGAGAAAGCGAACGGCTGTCGTAATCGGCGCTGAAACTGCTGTGGGTAAAGAACTGGTAAAAGAGCTTTGTTCACGAGAGGAATATGCAGAGGTTATTGCCCTGCTCTATCAAAGAATTGAATTTGAACATAGTAAATTAAGTAAGCGTCTGATCGATTTCAGATTCCTTGAGGCCAGGCATATTGGGTTAGTAGAAGATGTGTTTTTCTGTGTGCAGGCGAATGATTGGAAAAAGGGCGATTACGATCCTGTTAAAACAGCCGCTGCCGCCAAAAAATGCAATATTCAACAGTTCATCGTGATTTCTTCCATGAGTGCGAATCCGCGATCACTGTTTCGATCAGGGCGTATGCACGGAATGATGGAGGAACAGCTGAAGCAGCTTGCGTTACCCTCACTACTTATTGTCAGACCTTCCATTTTGTTAAACGACCCGGAGGAATATAAAGTATCCGAAGCACCCGCTGCCAGATTGTCCAGTTTTGCGGGCTGGGCTATGCAGGGACCTTTGAAATCATACAAAGGTATAAGAGCATCACAAGTGGCACTTGCAATGACGGAGAAGGCCTTAACCAAGGATTACCCCAAATACGCGATTTACAAATCAGGAGAAATTGAAAATATTAAACGCGGAGAGAATAAGACTTAATCCTTCTTTTGTATCAAAATAACTGTTAAAGTGTAGTCAGAAAATGAACGTGTTGAAAGAAGGTGTCGCGGATTGTTTAATTCATTATTATTTACAGCCATGCTGGTCATCTTTTTAGGAATCCTTTCACAATGGCTTTCCTGGAGAATCCGTCTTCCGGCAATCGTCGTTATGTCGGTAGCGGGAATCATTGTCGGACCGATGCTTGGCTTCATTAATCCTGAGCAGGAATTTGGAGATCTATATGGACCGATTATTTCAATGGCCGTTGCAATTATCCTTTTTGAAGGAAGCCTGCAGCTGGATTTTCGTGAAATAAAGGATCTTGGAAAACCGGTTTTCAGAATCGTCACGTTTGGTGCACTGATCGCGTGGATTCTCGGATCGCTGACAGCGCATTACATAGCGGGCTTGTCTTTGCCGGTCGCTTTTGTTATTGGCGGACTTTTCATTGTTACAGGGCCTACTGTCATTCTTCCTTTATTAAGACAGGCCAAGCTGAAGCCACGGCCTGCAAAAATATTGAAGTGGGAAGGGATCATCGTTGATCCTTTTGGTGTTTTAGTCGCTCTTTTTGCCTTTCAGATCATTCAATACTTCGTTGAAGAATCCTTTACACTGATCAACCTGCTTCTCTTCTTCGGAGCCGCAGCCTTTGCGACGCTCCTCGGATGGGGACTCGGTAAAGGGATGGGAACGATGTTTGAAAAAGGGTATATACCCGAGTTTCTCAAATCACCTGTCCTTTTTGCAGTTGTGTTACTCTGTTTCTCAGTAGCAGATGAAGTCATGCACGAAACAGGACTGCTCTCTGTTACGGCAATGGGTATGACAATGGCAAATATGCATATTTCTTCTATTGGAGATATGCGTCATTTTAAAGAAAATATTTCTGTTTTATTAATTTCGACGATCTTCATTATGCTGACAGCCTCATTGCAGGTGGAAACGCTGCTGGAGATTTTTAACCCGGCGATTATCGGGTATGTGCTGTTAATGCTATTCGTTGTGCGGCCACTATCGATCTGGCTCTCTACGATTGGAACAGATTTATCCAAACAGGAGCGGCTCCTAGTTGGCTGGATTGCGCCACGCGGAATTGTTGCCCTGACCGTGTCAGGTTACTTTGCTTCTGTCTTATTGGAAACGGGATTTGAAGACGCAGAGATTTTAACAGCTCTGACATTTGCTCTGGTGTTTGCAACAGTCTGTGCCCACGGCTTTTCAATCGGATTTGTGGCCAGAAAGCTGAAGCTTGCAAATGACGAAGGCCCTGGAATGATTGTGGTAGGAGGGAATGCTTTCACAAGAGGATTAACAGAAACGCTGCATGAAATGAAGGTGCCGGTCATTCTTGTTGATTCCTCATGGCGAAACCTTTCATCTGCCAGACAGAGGGGAGTCCCGACGTTCCACGGTGAAATTTTGTCGGAACAGACAGAATACAGCCTTGATATGACACCATATGAATCCATTATTGCAGCGACACAGCTGGACTCTTACAACGCTCTAGTCTGCTCAACGTTCACACCTTCGATTGGTCGTAAGCACCTGTTTCAGGTGTCAATGGAACAGAACCATGACGCAGATCTCGCAGGACTGAAGCACACAGTTGGGGGGCGAATCCTGTTCAGAGAAGAAGCAACCCTCCAGGAGCTCAACCGCCGTGTTGAAAATGGACATGTATTCAGAAAAACGCAGATTACAGAGCAGTACACGTATGAGACATACAAAGAAGACATTAATGAAGATGATTTGCTGATCGGTGTCTTAAATAAATCAGGTCATTTTGAGCCATTCGTAAAGGATTGGGATGTATCCATCAATGCCGGTGATACACTCATCCGATTAACTTCCGCGTCTAAAGATGTTGAGAAAGTAAAGCAGAAGCTGAATGGTGAAAAATAAGTAACAGCCTCTCCGGATTCTCGTTTTTGAGAATCCGGAGATTTTTTATGATACACATTAAGTTCGTGGCATTGAATATCCCTGAAACTGTTGTTAAATGCCAGTGATCAATCTATGTTATACTCACTAACAGAATGAACGGATAAAGGACTGAAAAACATGAAAAAAACAGTGGTGTTAGCAGAAAAACCTTCCGTTGGCCGTGATATTGCACGCGTGCTGAATTGTCACAAAAAAGGCAACGGCTATCTCGAAGGTGATCAATATATCGTCACATGGGCGCTCGGCCACTTAGTGACGCATGCTGATCCCGAGAATTACGGGGATCAGTATCAATCATGGAAATTAGAAGACCTGCCAATTTTACCGGACCCAATGAAGCTGGTTGTAATAAAAAAGACAGGCAAACAATTTCAGGCGGTGAAAAGCCAGTTAACCCGCGGAGATGTTGGTCAAATTGTCATTGCAACAGATGCCGGACGTGAAGGAGAGCTTGTTGCACGCTGGATTATTGAAAAAGCCAGGGTGAACAAGCCGGTAAAACGTCTCTGGATATCATCTGTAACGGATAAAGCAATCCGTGAAGGCTTTAAAAATCTGAAGGACGGCAAACAATACGAATCATTATATGCTTCAGCCGTTGCCCGCGCAGAAGCGGACTGGATCGTAGGGATTAATGCAACCCGTGCGCTCACAACGAAATTTAATGCACAGCTGTCATCCGGTCGTGTGCAGACCCCGACGATTGCCATGATCGCGATGAGAGAAGAAGAAATTCGCCAGTTTAAGCCGAAGACCTATTACGGGTTACAGGCACGACTTGAAGGCTTCCAGCTGAAATGGGCGGATGACAAGGGACAATCATCCACCTTCAACGAACAAAAAGTGGATGGTCTTTTAGCGAAGCTGAAAGGCAGCGCAGCGCTGATTAAGGACGTCAAGAAAACACCGAAAAAAATGTATGCAAAACCTTTATATGATTTGACAGAGCTGCAGCGTGATGCGCATAAACGTTATGGATTCTCAGCAAAAGAGACGCTGTCAACGCTGCAAAAGCTGTATGAACAGCACAAGCTCGTGACGTATCCGCGCACGGACTCACGCTATTTATCCTCTGATCTGACAGAGACACTTGCTGACCGTTTAAAAGGGATGAAAGTAAATACGTATGCACCACACGTGGTGAAGCTGTTGCGAAATCCGATCAAAGCAAGCAGCCGTTTCATTAATGACGCAAAGGTATCAGATCACCATGCCATCATCCCAACGGAGGAAACATTGCGCCCTGAAAAGCTGAATGATAAAGAATGGAAAATCTATGACCTGATCGCAGAGCGCTTTTTATCCGTCCTGATGCCTGCTTATGAATACGAGCAGACGGTCATCACGGCAGACATCGCAGGCGAAACCTTTACGGCAAAAGGCAATATTCCTATCTCACTAGGCTTCAAAGAGCTCGATCAGCGAGAGGAAGAAGGCGTTGCAGGAGCACTTCCACCAGTTGAAAAGGGTAGTAAATGGACGGTGCAGAATCTATCGGAAACAACGGGCGAAACCCAGCCTCCTGCCCGTTTTAACGAAGCAACCCTGCTTTCAGCAATGGAAAATCCGAAAGCTTTCATGTCCGGTGAAAAAAAGGAACTCGTTCAGACACTGGGTGAAACAGGCGGCCTTGGAACTGTAGCAACCCGCGCAGACATTATTGAAAAGCTCTTCAACAGCTTTTTAATCGAAAAGCGTGGCAACGATATTTTCCTGACGTCAAAAGGCCGTCAGCTGCTGGACCTTGTACCGGATGAGCTCCGTTCACCTGCCTTGACAGCGCAATGGGAGCAGAAGCTTTCAGCTATAGCAGATGGTAAGCTCAAACAGCAGGAATTTATGAAAGAAATGACTCAGTTTTCCAAAGATGTCGTGCGTTCGATCAAAAACAGCAAAGCGCAATATAAGCACGACAACATGACAGGAACCCACTGTCCGGACTGCGGCAAACTCATGCTGGAGGTCAACGGAAAAAAAGGTAAAATGCTCGTTTGTCAGGACCGTGAATGCGGACACCGCAAAAACGTCGCAAAGAAAACCAACGCCCGCTGCCCGAACTGTAAAAAGAAAATGGACCTGCGCGGTGAAGGAGAAGCACAAACCTTCAGCTGTGTCTGCGGCTATCGCGAAAAAATGGACGCCTTCCATAAACGCCGCAAACAAAACACCCAAAACAAAGCCGGAAAACGCGACGTTGCCAACTACATGAAAAAACAAAACAAAGAAGAAGAACCAATCAACTCAGCACTCGCTGATGCATTGAAAAACCTCAAATTGTAAACCTGAAAAAAGACTGCCTGCGGGCAGTCTTTTTTATTGGAGAGTTGTGAGGGGTGGAGGATGGGGGCGCTTCGCAGAATTTCATGTGAGGTTCAAAGAATATGAGGTCAGTTTCGAAGAATATACTGCGTTGTTCACAAAATACCAGCATTGGTTCGCGGGATTTTGTGCAAGTTTCATGGGATTGTGACAAATAGACTATCCACTTTCACTACGCCTCGACCCCGAATGAAATGATAAACCAGGTGAGTGGAGCGGAAGGCAGCGACTCCTGCGGCAGTGAAGGACAGGTGAAACTCCGAAGACGCGTAGCGGCTTGGAGGTTCACCGTCCGGCCGCGGAAAGCGTCCGACTGGAGCGGAGCTCACCGGTCCATCAAATAATATGATTTATATTAGTTACATGCTGCCGGGAAAGGAATGACCCGGCACGGTTTTTAAAAAATTTATCAAACAATCAATTAGCAGCATCAAACTCCGCCGACGCCCTCTTATAATAAATCGCAAAAAACGTCACAGCACCAGCTGCCAAAACAGTCAGCGTAATAAATACATTACTGTAAATCAAATTCGTTCCTTCCCCTGATAATGGATTCAGCTGTAGTCTCACACCCTGAATCTCAAGCACCGCTCCGAAAATCGCACTCGAAAAGGCACCGCCCATAAAGTTCAGCAGATTAAACAACCCAATCCCGACACCATTTTGCTCAGGTGTCAAAACAGATGACAGAATATCCGCCGTCGAGCTTTGTACAAGCGGGAAGCCAAGATAAGCGACCAGCATACAAATAGAAATGATCCACGCTTCATTCCCTGCAAACGTTGAAATCAGGAAGCACCCTGAAGCAATCAGCAGCAGTGCGGTGATGACAACGGGTACGCCACCGCGCTGATCAATAACACGTCCGCCATATTGACCTAAAATTCCTGAAATAATCGCACCCGGGAATAAAACAAGTCCAATGCCAATTGTTGAAATTGCATTTAGATCACGTAACATTATAGGAATGATAAAAATCAGTCCAAACAGGCAGGACGTCCCGAAGAAGCTGGTGAATACCGTGATGGTGTATCGTTTGTTTTTTAAAATAGACGGTTGAATAAATGGATTTTTCGCTTTCATTGTCCACCAGATAAATAAACCGCCGGCTACAACCGTGATCGCAAGCATCCACGTAGTAAGGGACGTAATAAACATCAACAGACTGGCAACGGTCACAGCAATCAAAAATGCACCCGGAATATCCACGCTGCCCGGTCTGCGTTCCTCTTCAGGAAGCCATCTTCTAAAAAGAGGAATGGATAAAGCAGACATCATAGATAAAATAAACAGGAAGCGCCAGTCCAGAACGCCACCGATAAAGCCGCCTAAAATCGGACCGATTCCGGAAGCGAATGCAACGGTGGAGGCAACGTAACCAAACACCTTGCCACGGTTTGATGGCATAAATCTCGCGGGAATAATAAATGAAAGTGCCGGAATACTAGCGCCACCCATCGCCTGGAAAATGCGTGCGATGATCAGTGTCGTGTAGTTAGGGGACAAAAAACCAAGCAGTGAGCCGAATGCAAAAAGTGCAATGCCGACTGTAAAGAGTGTCCGGATGGCAAACAGGTCTGCCAGTTTGCCATACATCAATGAACCAATCGCAAATACGAGGATATATCCTGTCAGTACCCAGCTGACCTGGGACGGGGACAGATTAAAATCTGCCGATATATCAGGAACAGCCACGTTAAACATGGTGCCGTTCATGACCGTAAAGGATAAAATTAAACATATTAAAAAAGTCAGCTTTTTCTTCTGACTATCGGGAACTTCCACTGGAGTCATGTTATCGCCTCAAATCTCTATTTATTTCGATCTCCAAACTAATCATAGTCCCGTAAGGCTGGAATGTAAAACACTTAAACCGTTATCATGTAAAATAAAAATAATCAGAATAGGAGGGCAATTGGGATGGCAAAAGGTAAAACGAATGCAATGCGCCTGCTTGACGCGGCGGACATTCATTATGAGACATTTGAATACGACACAAAAGACGGGTTAACGGATGGCATTTCAGCTGCTGAAAAAATTGGCCGCAGCCGGGAGGAAGTGTATAAAACGCTGGTGACGCAGGGAACATCAAAACAACACTACGTCTTTGTTATTCCCGTTGACCAGGAATTAAATCTCAAAAAAGCGGCTGCGGCAGCCAAAGAAAAGAAGGTTGAAATGATCCCGATGAAAACACTTCAGCCACTGACGGGTTACATAAAAGGCGGCTGTTCTCCAATCGGGATGAAAAAGAAGTTTCCTACTTTTTTGCACGAGTCCGCAAAAACAAGAGAAACCGTGATTGTCAGTGCAGGACAAATCGGTAAACAAATTGAAATAAAACCCGCTGACCTTTGCCAGATCACGGATGGTGAGATAACAGACCTCGTCTAATATGTTTTTCCAAGTTTAGCTTTTTAAGTGAAGGGTAATATTTCCTCTGTAGACCTATTTAGGAGGAGATAACAAATGAGTTTATTTTACAAAGAGTTCACAAATGATGAAGAGGTAGTAAACGCAGTTAGCTCCATTAAAGCAAAAGGTGTAAATGAAGATACGATTTATGTCATCACGCATGATGATGACCGCACGAACCGGATTGCTGATAACGCAGATGCCAACACAGTAGGCGCAGCAGAAACAGGGTTTGGCACAGCAGCAAAGAATGTATTCCGAAAAGATGGGGACAAGCTTCGATCCCAGTTTCAGGAGCTTGGGTTCACAGAAGCGGAAGCAGAAACAATGGAAGAAAAACTCGATGAAGGCAAAGTGTTTGTCGTTGTGAAAGACGCACCAGCCGGATTTGTGATTTAAAGGTAATGTGATAAAAAAGGACCTGTTCACGCCTGCGTGAGCAGGTTCTTTGTCTTTTGGACATGCTGCCTGTCCAAAAGATAAAAGAAGGAAATAACAAACAAACTTTACCTCTATTTTTCTCTAAATATGTTACAGTAAAGCAATAAAGAATGAGAGAAAGAAGGAAGAGAGTGTTGAGAAGTCTTGTTTTTCGCTGGAGTTTCTTTCTGATTGGACTGGTCATATTAGCTTTAGGTGCAACGTTATCAATTAAGGCACAGGTGCTTGGTATTGCACCGTGGGATGTCCTGCATGTCGGGCTGTTTTACCAGCTCGGTCTGACGATTGGAACGTGGGCCATCATTGTAGGTGCACTGATTATCGCAGGGACTGCCATGGTATTAAAGCAGTGGCCGAAAATCGGAGCGATTTTAAATATGCTGCTGGTCGGCGTTTTTATCGATATTTTTAACTGGCTCCTGCCCAATCCTGAAACAATGACTGGCGCAATTTTTCTGTTGTTGCTGGGTGTAGTAGTGATGGGGTACGGTGTTGGTATTTATGTGTCGGCAAACCTTGGTGCGGGACCGCGCGACACGGTGATGATGATTGTCCATGAAAAGACAGGCTGGAAGATTTCCACTGTCAGACGCGGGATTGAACTGATCGTACTGGCTGGCGGATGGTTCCTGGGAGGTCCTGTGGGGATCGGAACAGTGGTCATTGCGCTATTTACCGGAACGATTGTTAACGTATCTCTGCCACAAAGTACGATATTGCTGAATAAGCTGATAGAAAGAAATTCAAAGGCTGTTCATGCGTCATAGCCTCTTTTCCGGGCAAATTGGTTGGTTATAAAGTGCAGATCCTGTAAACTAAAGTCACCAACACAGGACAGGAGTGGTTTTGTGTACGATTTTGCCAAAACAGATGATCAAAAAAAGCTGCTTGCAAAATTGCAGGAGCTGACTGACATATTTAAAGAAAGAGAACCACAACTCGATCAGCCAGGTGCTTACCCTGAGGAAAATATGAAAGACCTGATCAAAATGGGATACTCTGTTCTGACGCTGCCTGAAGAGTTTGGCGGGCAGGGAAAAGGGCTGTATGATTATGTGCTCGGGCAGGAAGCGATTGCAAAGGGCAGTGGTGCCACCGCACTTTCCATGGGCTGGCACACAGGGGCCCTGCTTGAATACAGTGAAAAACGCCATTGGAAAAAGGAAGCGTCAGAATTTATTTTACCGAAAATAAAAGAAGGTGCACTGATCAATACGGCTGCGACTGAAAAAGGAGCCGGCAGTCCGATGAGAGGGGCGCTTCCGAAGACGGCAGCTGTACAGGCTATGGATGGCTGGCGCATTACGGGTGAGAAATCATATACATCTCTTGCACCAATGATCAATTATTTCTTTATTACTGCGGTGATCGAAGGTACGGAAGAAGTAGCGACTTTTATTGTGCCGTCAGATGCTGAAGGTGTTTCAATTCGTGAAACGTGGGACAGCATTGGGATGCACGGGACCGCAAGTCATGACCTTGTGCTGGAGGATGTTTTTGTCTCACCAAATGCCATGCTGAAGGATGGAAAATCAGATAGTCAAAAACCGCTGCCTCCAGGCTGGCTTCTTCATATTCCGGCATGTTACATCGGGATTGCAGGAGCTGCGCTGGAAGAGGCTTCGCGTTTTGTATCAGGTTATGAGCCGGCTTCTTTAGGAAAACCGGTTGGAAGCTTGCCGACCGTTCAGGAAAAGCTTGGAGATCTGCAAATAAAACTCATTAGTGCCAGACAGGTGCTTTATCATACAGCAAGTGCTTATGAAGAAGCTTCAGACAAAGAAGACGTGAGGGCACTGCTTCAGTCTGCAAAAGTCACGGTGACCAATGCAGCGGTAGACATTGTGGAGAAAGCAATGAGAATAGTTGGACCACAGAGTATGTCAGCCTCCAATCCGATGCAGCGTTACTATCGTGACGTTCGAATGGGACTGCACAATCCGCCGATGGAGGATATGGTGAATGCGACTTTTGGGAAACGGCTTGTGGAGAAATCGTGAAATAGAAAAACCTGATCCGACCGGATCAGGTTTTTCTATTTTATAAGCCATGTAGGAGTCTTCAAAATCCCCTGTCACATTTTATTTTACTTCAACACCACATTATCAAACGTCAGCGTATGCCCTTCAAAAGAAGCACCTTCTGTTGCGCCGAGTAAAAACTTCAGGCTGAGCGGTCCTTTTTCAGGAACGGTAAAGGTAAACTCATATGCCTGCTCGCCTTCCGCAATTGACACCACTTCTGACAGATAACGTGTATAAGCTGCGTTTTCTACTGTCACTTCAATGTTTCTGGTTAAAGTAGATGCTGCATCAAAGCTTAATGTGTAGGTTTTACCAGGCTCCAAAGTGAGTCCGTCCTGGAAAAACTGTACGCTCCATGCTTCCTGACCCTGCTGTGTAATGTCGATAACGGCTTTTCCGTCAACCTGGGCAACTGATGCCTGAGCATCAAAGTGAATGTAGGAGTTCCAGCTTTCAAGGCTTGACTCAAATTCCCCGTTTTTAACTGGAACAAGGTCAACCGGATTTCCTGTTTTCTTTAAAAAGACATTGTCTGCTTCAATCAGTCCGCCACCGACAGACAGCACAAGCTGAGCATTTAGATCATCAAGGCCGGACATCGTGAAAGCCGATGTCTGTGTAGACCAGTCGTCAGTAACAGATAGCGTCTCAGAATGATACACTTCTGAACCATCCTCACTTAAAAACTCAACGAGCACTTCATTTGATTCGTCAGATTTCAGATCAAGCGTCAGCTCATAGTCACCTTCGTTCTGAAGCTGGATGCCTTTTTGAATCAGCTGAACGGCATCTGGTTCCTGATCGGACTGTGATGTGAATACACGACGGTCTGCATCAACCTGTACAACAGCATTTTCATCAGTCTTCTCGATATTCCAGAATAGCAGACGGTCAGGGAAGCCCTGATCAAATGTTCCGTTGTAGACAAGATTTCCGTTGCTTAATGGATCTTTTGAAGCATCTTCATTTAATTCCGGTGCTTCTGTTTCCTCTACTTTTACATTGCCAATCCAGACAGGCAGTGTAGAAAGACCAAGATTAAATTCAAGACGTGCAGCAACATCCGTTTCCTCTGTCATCTGGAACGTCATTTCATATGTCTTCAGATCACTTGACAGCGCAAAGGATTCGCTGCTTGAGTAAGTCGCATAATCCCGGTCCGCATCGCCGCTGACCTTCACATTGATATTGCGGGATTGTGTTGATTTTGCATCAAAGCTTACTTTGTAATAGCGGCCTTTACCAATCGTTACATCCTGAATTAATTGCACGGAATAAGGCTGACTTCCGCCATTTTGAATGTCTGTTCTGGCGAATGTCTGACCATTAAGGTCCTCAAGTGAAACAGACGCCTGTCCGCCGAAATCAGGTACCGTCAGGAAGTACCAGTGATCCGTATTAGCAACGCCATCAATACCTGCAACATCAGGTGAATCCTGATTAAACCCGCTGTTGTACACCAGGTTGCCGTCCTCTAAAGGAAGTTTTGCATTCTCAGGAAGTGGCTCTGCCTCTACAACAGGCAGTTCAGGCGTTTTGTAATCGCGCCCTGTCAGATCATAAACACGTACATATTCAACGTCCATCGACTGTGGGAATACCGTATCCTCTGTTGGTTCTCCGTCAAAGTTTCCGCCCACAGCAAGGTTCAACAGCATATGAAACGGCTGATCGAATGGAGCAGGATATGCGTGATTAGCAGATGCATTTCGCTCTTTGCTGTACCAGTTATCCTGTGTCTGATAAAGGACACCATCTACATACCAGCGGATTTCTCCAGGCTCCCACTCCACAGAATAAATGTGCTCATCAGCAATTGTTGAGCCATCAGGGAAGGTATATTCTGCGCCTGTATACTTGTTGTTTGGCCATGTTTCACCGTAATGAATTGTTCCGATCGCTTCGTGCGGACGGCTTCCTTTTGCTTCTAAAATATCAATCTCACCTGATGCAGCCCAGCCGCCGTAGCGATCCTCTTCAGGCAGCATCCAGAAAGCAGGCCACATACCTTTACCTACTGGCAGTGAGGCCTTCATTTCAAATTTACCGTATGTTTTAGAGAAAAGACCCTTCGTTCTTAAACGTGCAGACGTATAATCGAATCCTTCATATTCCTCTTTAAGCGCTGTAATAGAAAGCTTTCCATCCTCTGTTTTTGCATTTTCAGGACGGTCTGTATAGTATTGCTTTTCATTATTGCCCCAGCCTGAAATGAATTCTCCGTTGGCATCTGTAAATCCGTTCCCGATCTCAAAATCCCATTTAGAACGGTCGATTTCAGTGCTGTTGAATTCATCGTGCCAAACGAGAGACCAAGGCGTGATGAAATCATCCGGGTTGTCAGTAGCCGTCCCGTTAAACGAAATCGCCTTTTCAAGGTTAGCTTCCTGAATCAGACCTTCACCGGAAATGTTTGATTTGCCGCCTAAAGACGATACCGTAAGTTCTTTGACGAGGCTATCCAGAGGAAGATCAACATCTGTAAGCGCATTCAAAAATAAGCGATCAACAATACCGTTAATATCTAACTCATTTTCCTTTTTGGAAAGACCTTTGTTTTTGCCTTTCACCGTGACGTCTGTGAACTCTCCGTTTAGTTCAGCGTTTGTCCCGTTTAAAAGGGTGATCGCTTCAAAGCCTTCGTTCGTCAGCTCTGTTTCTGTTAATGAAGCGCCGGACTCAAGCTCTGTCAGGGAGATAAATGTATCTCCGGACACCGTAACTTCTGTATTGTGTGGTGAGTTGTTAAAGGCAAGTTTTTGCAGTGAAGAGTCCGTGATCGTCAGGCTTTCAGGAGCCTTTCCTTTTATGTAGGTGGATCCTTTCACTGTGACGTTTTCAAGTGTGATGTTTTTTCCCGCAGCAGGTGTGATTACGAGATCTCCTTCAATCACCTGATTGCTTAATACAGCCTGCTTCAGTTGAAAGGTTGAGTCTTTTTTAGCATAACCAGTACCGGCTACACTTGGTACTGCGAGCGATAAGGCAAGCAGACAGACGCCTGTCTTTTTTAACATTGCATTCCCTCCTTCAATTTTGTCCTACGTGGGACATTTGTATATAACTATAAAAGCATTCACTATGATTGACAACATTTTTTTACAATAATGAATGCTTTATTTGAAAAAGTTATGGACGGGACGCACACGACTGACGTTCTGTCAGAACAGCCTGAAAGGATTGTGATGGGACAGATGCTGATTCTTCAATCATGTTAATTAATGTGTAAACGAGATAAGTAGCCATTTCAATTCTTGGGATGTGCATTGTCGTCAGTGCCGGACTGGTGTATTCTGTAAGTCTGATATTATCAAATCCAATCAGCGAAACGTCCTGCGGAACCTGAATGTGATGCTCGTGTAACGCTTTTAATGCACCGATCGCAATCAAATCATTAGAGCATACAATCGCTGAGGGAAGTGAATCTGTTTTAACCCATTCACGAATGGCTTCATAACCGGATTGTTCAATGAAATATCCTTGATAAATCTGCTCTGCGGACAGCCCCGATTCCTTCATCGCTCTCTGAAATCCGTTGAGTCGTTCCTGAGAAGCTCTATTTTCAGCTTCTCCCGTAATCATACCAAGGACCTGGTGCCCTGATTCAATCAGATAACGGGTCGCCGAATAGGCAGCTTCCTCATTTAACAATAGAGGAACGGGTACGTCATCTGTCAGCTGTGTAAGGTTATTCTGATCAAAGACGCCGACCAGAAATCCTGCTTTCGTAATGGCGTCCACGATATTCTGAACGTTCGACCAGCTGATAATCATCCCTGCATCAATGCTTTTTTCACGGTAAAGCTTTAACACGGGTGCCGGATCGTGAACATCGGCAGTTGTGACAAGAACGTTATATCCCTTTTCTGCAGAAGCACTGATCATGCTCCCGATCACCACACTGTAAAACTGGTCATCTGCATAAATATTATGCTTAGCCGGATCCTGTATGATAAAAAGCCCAAGCGTATGGGTTTTCTGCTTTGTTAAACGGCGTGCAGAAACGTTTGGGTGGTAATTGTGTTCATTCATAATGGCTAAAATCCGCTCGCGTGTTTCAGCCTTAACCTGCGCGGAGTTATTTAAAACGCGCTGTACCGTTTTCCGGGATACGCCAGCGAGTCTCGCGATATCAAAAGTGTCCATGATGATCCTCCTGTGTTCAAAAGCTTGTTATGTATGATTATAGCGGAAGAATGTGGGATGTGCATGGGAATGGGGGATGTTTAGTGGGAGGGGCGTGTGTGCGTGGAACCGGTTCGTCAGCTTGTTGGGTGAATTCGTGAGTTCCGGCCGAGGGTTCGTGAGGTTAGACGCGAAGTTTGTGAGGTTCCGTGGCAAGTTCGTGAGCTTCCGCGGGAATTTGTGAGTTTAGTGTAATTTGACCTATGCAGAAGAGGCGTTTTTACGAGCCAGTATGT
>NZ_SORW01000052.1:46282-152402 GCF_004405105.1 Jeotgalibacillus sp. R-1-5s-1
GGGGTTCGTGAGGTTAGACGCGAAGTTTGTGAGGTGCCATGGCAAATTCGTGAGCTTCCGCGGGAATTTGTGAGTTTAGTGTAATTTGACCTATGCAGAAGAGGCGTTTTTACGAGCCAGTATGTTCAGTCAGGAAGCGTGTGTGTGGAACCGGTTCGTCAGTTTGTTGGGGGAATTCGTGAGTTCCGGCCAAGGGTTCGTGAGGTTAGACGCGAAGTTTGTGAGGTTACAAGTCAAATTCGTGAGCTTCCGCGGGAATTTGTGAGTTTAGTGTAATTTGACCTATGCAGAAGAGGCGTTTTTACGAGCCAGTATGTTCAGTCAGGAAGCGTATTTGTGTGGAACCGGTTCGTCAGTTTGTTGGGGGAATTCGTGAGTTCCGGCCGAGGGTTCGTGAGGTTAGACGCGAAGTTTGTGAGGTGCCATGGCAAATTCGTGAGCTTCCGCGAGAATTTGTGAGTTTAGTGACATTTGTCCTGCACTTTGCCACACATCCTGAACGAACTCTTAACTCGACACACATATTAGATATAAAAAACCGGAACCCATCAGAGTCCCGGCTTATCTTTAAATCTTAACATCCACTTCCACACCGAAATGATCCGACACAACAGGGTAATGATCCCCGTTAAAAATCACACGTGAGGAGCGAACTTTAATCGTTTCCGAAGCAAAAATATAATCAATCCGCAGGGGCTGGTCATTGCCTTCCCAGCCGGCAATCGTACCAAATACGGTGATACCGCTGTCTTTTTCTTCAGCAAGCACATACGTATCAACTAGTCCGTTTTCATGAAGTAAATCATAACCTTCGCCTGACAAGCCGGCGTGATTATTAAAATCCCCCATAAAAAACGATAAACGGTCAGGATGTTTATGAGCCATCAGCTCACGAACCTGGTGATCATAGGGCTCTTCTTCATCGCCCCACCAGCCAAGGTGACAGGAAAAGACATCAATCAATTTCTCTCCGTATTGCACGGTCACCTTCGGAACGGCGCGTGTTTTCCAGTGATCCGGATCCTGTGACTGGGAAATGAAAAAGCTGTCTGTTTCCACAATCGGAAGGCGGGTCAGAATGGCCACACCTTCCTCGTAAATATCATAGCCGTAATGGCAAAATGCCCAGTGCATCTGATCATCATGTCTGCCGGCAGCCTTCAATCTTTTCAGCAGCTCCAGCCCGAAATGACCTTTTTTAAAGGGGCCTTCCGGCTCTGCGTCCGTCAGCTGGCTGACCTCCTGCAGGGCGATGATATCGTAATCTCGCGCTGCAATCTTTTGAGCCAGTATATCAAGCTTTTCAAGCTGTTGATCTTCCTGCCAGGAGTGACAGTTGAGCGTGAGTAACTTCATGTGATCAGGCTCCCAGTTGATCCTGAATATCGGATTTTAACACGTCGGCTTTTGGTCCGTAGATCGCCTGAACTCCGCGGTCGCGGACAACAAGGCCCAGTGCCCCGTTTTGCTTCCATGTCTTTTCATCAGCTACAAGATCAATTTGCTTAACGGTTACACGAAGTCTTGTCATACATGCATCAACATCTTCAATATTTTCTTCTCCGCCAAGCAGTCCGATAATCGCAACGGCCTGTGAATCTTCGTCCTTTTTAGCGCCTGATTTAGCTGTCGCTTTTTCTTCAGTTCCCTCTTCAATATAATTTCCTGCACGTCCTGGAGTAGGGAAGTTGAAGCGCTTAATCAGGAAGTAAGCGGCACCGAAGTTCACACCGAACATCACTACACCTACGATAACAAGGTTAATCAGGTCCCCAACAAGTCCTGCATTAATAATCAGTGGTGTTCTTGTTAGAAATTCGATGAAACCAAATGCGTGAATACGAAGATCCAGCACGTCAGCAAGGGCGAATGAAACCCCTGTTAAAATTGCATACACAACATATAGCAGTGGTGCAGCAAACATAAACATAAATTCAATTGGCTCGGTCACTCCTGTAAGGAATACAGCAAGACCGGCTGATAAGAACATAGACTTGTATTTTTTACGTTTATCTTTATCAACATTCAGATACATCGCAAGCGCCATCCCGATCAGAGCAGCAGATGAAGCGATGAATTGACCTACTTTAAAGCGGGCAGGGACAACTTCTTCTGTCAGCTGGTTATAGCCTGCAGTATTCCCCTGCTGTAGCATGTTATAAAGGTCCGTTACCCATGCAAGCCATAATGGATCTTGTCCGGAAACCATGCTTCCTGCACTTGCACCGGTCTGGATTACATACGTGCCACCAAGCTCTGTATAGTTAATCGGCACAGTCAGCATATGGTGAAGACCAAACGGTAAAAGCAGACGCTCCAGTGTACCGAAAATAAAAGGTGCAATAATCGGAGCGGAGTTACGTGAGTTCGCAATCCACTGTCCGAAGTCATTTAACAGTCCCTGAATAAATGGCCATACAAGAGACATGACAATTGCTACGATGACAGATCCGCCAATCACCACAAACGGAACAAATCGTTTTCCATTAAAGAAAGACAGTGCCTGTGGCAGCTTACTGTAGTTATAATACTTGTTATATAAAGCAGCTCCAAGGAAACCGGAGATGATCCCGACGAAGACACCCATATTAAGAGCAGGTGCTCCAAGAACAGAAATAAAGTAATCTGCAACGACTAATTCAGCACCTAAAAGGGAAGTAACTGTTGCTTCAGGATCAGCCAGCATATCAGCGTTAACGCCGAAGATGGCGCCGGTAATTCTGTTAATCAATAGAAAAGCGATCAATGCAGCAAACGCACCGCCAGCGCGGTCCTTTGCCCACGAACCACCAATTGCAACGGCGAACAGAATATGTAAATTCGTAATAATCGCCCAACCGATGTCTTCCATGACACGCGCAACCGTTTGCATGAACATGATGTCGCCAGTCAGCATCGCCAATAATTTACCTAATGAGATCATAATTCCGGCAGCCGGCATAACTGCAACAACAACAAGCAGTGCTTTACCGAACTTCTGCCAGAAATCAAATGAACCAAAGATCTTCTTCATGATGTTCCTCCTATGTGTAACGTCTATAAGCAAGTGCAAGCGTTTGCACTAATCTTTACTTTTCATATTGTATATACAAGGTAACAATCTTGCAAGCGTTTTATTAGAAATTAGATCAAATATCTTATAATTTCTGACATCAAAATCAAAGGAACGGGGAAAAGATGAAGGGGGGAAGCTGGTTTAACGTCAGGAGATTGACATGATTATAAGAATTCATTTAAAAAGGAAGATGCGTAATGGAAAAATGGTATGTGGAATTGAGAAAAAAGGTATGGTTGATTCCTTCCATTTACAGTATTTTAGGATTAATCATTGCGGCAGCAGCCGGAGCAATTGACTCTCAGTTCAACATAGAAAGCCTGCCTGAAATTTTCTATACCGAAAACGCTCTGGCACAGTCGATTTTAACAGCATTGATGACAGCATTACTGACAATGACCACTTTTACTTTTTCAACCATTATGGTCGTGCTTTCAACTTATGCCTCTCAGTATTCACCGAAAACGATAAAAAACTTTATTACCGACTCTTTTACACTTAGAGTTTTGGGGATATTTATGGGAGGGTTTATCTACTCCACATTATCACTGCTCTTTTTAAGAGGGTCTGATAAGCCGGTCATTTCAGGGACGGTTGGCGTCATCATTGCGATCATCTGTCTTGTATTCTTTGCAATGTTTATACATCATGTAGCGAGTCATATCCAGGCAAGCCGTCTGATCGAACGTCTGGCAAAGGATGCAGATGATGTAACAGACTATTACTTTGATCTTCTTCAGCATAAAAATATTTCTCTTGAGCATGAAGGAGAGAACTGGATACCTGATGCTTCGAGTTTTGATATTCAGGCAATGAATTATGGATATTTGCAATTTATAGATTTTGATAAGCTGTGTAAAAAAGCGATTGAACACGGATTGAAAATTGAAGTAAATGTCCCGATTGGAGAGTTTGTCCATAAGGCTACCCCTATGCTGACAGTGTATGTAACACCTGACCGGCTGCCGGAAGTCAGAGAGATCCATCTTGGAGACTGCTTTTTAATTGGCAATGAACGTGATGTCAGACAGGATCCGATCTTTGCTATTCAAAAGATGGTGGAAGTTGCATTAAGAGCTATATCCCCGGGTATCAATGATCCAAACACTGCGAATGACAGCATTCGTCATATTGGGAGGCTGTTAGGCAATTTATCACAGCTGCCAATCCGGCCAATTCTTATTGTAAACAAAGAAAATCAGGGTGTTGCCAAATTTACATTGCCTTCCTATGAAGATATTTTGTATCGTACATTTTACCAGCTCCGTCACTATGGGAAGGAGGATGTCTCCGTCTTGTCTGCTCTATTAGAAGCGATCGCGTTTGCAGCAGAAAGCGCTCCTAAGCATCACTTAGAAGCGCTCAATAAAATCGCACAATATGTGGTTGAGCAGGCAGAGCTCGGAGCGATGCCTGACCTTGACCATGTATGGCTGAATCAGAAAATCCAGGCGGTCGAGCGGATGACCAGACTATGATAGACTGAATAACACGCTGAAGTACAGAGAAGCTGTCACTCCGAGTCCGAAGATGAAGGAAGTGACAGAAGGCAGTTCCCTGTAAAACGACAGGAGCAGCAATAAGCTGAAGATCAGAAACGATCCCGAGAAGATCAGCATCTCTGTCTGGGCTGAAAACACAACAAAACCATTAATACCTGTAAGATTCTGCACCAGATCATCCACTGCAGGCTGTGAAGGATCAGGCGGAGCGGTCTTCGATAATACAGAAGTAACGGCAAACACGGCTGTTAAAAATATCGCCTCAACCCGGATCATCGTAAATGGAGAATAGCGATGGTCCTTTAATTTTCTTTTAATTAAGAAAGCATTAGCAAAAGCAAAATAAAAGACAGGGATAAAGAAAACGAGCTTGATAAGCAGCAAATGACCATATTCAGTTGTCGCTGCATTAGCGGCTGAAAAATCGCCCGTCATCATATCAGCCATCAAATATCCAGTACCAGCGGCAATCGCTACACAAAGCATCGCCACCGGAGTGAACCATGATAAAAAGCGGCCCCAGTTTTCTCTGGACCTGCTGAAAAAGGCAACAACCAGCAAAATGCCTGTCCAGCTGTGTAATGCGGCCAGGTGAAATAAATGATAAATTGCACCGGTTAAAGGGGACACTGCTTCAGGGTGGCTGCCCCAGCTGAAAGAAAAAAACAGAGCTGCAAGCAGAAAGAAATTGGGCCAGACTCTCTCAGCTTTGTGACGTGAAACGGCTGTTATGATCATGATCATTAATGAACTGATCCAAACGGCAATCCATGACTGTCCGGCAGTAAAATCAAGTAATACAGTAGTCAGCGCAGCTGAAAATCCCTGTGACTCACTTAATCTGCTGATCAGGGGAATTAAGGGCATAAACGATAAGATCATGACAAGCGCCGCTGATCCAATCATCCATTCCCGCTTAAGCAAAATAACCGGCTTTTTTGAAGGAGGAACGGCTTCAATCATAATCAGGCCGGTTAAAAAAGACAGAGACACATATAAAAGCGTCTCTGCCATATACATCATCATTTCTTACGTCGCATGAAGAAAATCGCGCCGCCTGCAGCTGCAAGCGTCAGCAGTCCAATTGAAGCCGGGACAACAATCGGATTTCTCTGATTTTCTTCCTGGGTTTCAGAGTCAGTGGTCTCAGTGGCAACTTCTTCAGGTTCCTCTTCCATCACTGCTTCTTCAGAAGATGCTTCAGTGTTTTCCTCTACAGCTTCTTCAGCGATCGCGATTGTAAATGAGAAGCTGCCTTCCATTTCATGACCGTCTTCTCCGATAATATTCCATTCTGCATCAAAATCACCATTTTCAAGTGGTGAAGCTAACGTGGCGATCAATTCACCGTCACCTGTTGTAATCTCTTCAACAGGAACATCCTGCCCGTTTGCATCCGTTATTGTGATCACACCTGATTCTTCGATCGGTGTATCAAACTGAACGGATATCTCAGTTGTTTCCGTCTCAATAACAGCTCCGTCTTCCGGCGAAGACCCTGTCATATGAGTGTGGGCAAAAGCAGATTGCGCCGATAATAAAAAACCAATTCCAACAGCCATTACATATTTTTTCATCATAATCTCCTCCAAACAGGTTCGTTATCTGAAAAACGCAGCCTGTCCGGAAAAGGATCACTTTTAAAGTGAAATTAATCTGTAACAGAAGGGATCAGTGACTGTCCATCTGCAAACTGACGGTAAAGATCATGTGTGGTGTAAAGCTGATGGTGGGTTCCCGAGCCGGTTGCTTTTCCGTTTTCAATAAAAATGATCTGATAAGCGTGAAGAACCGTCGAAAGACGATGGGCAATGACCAATGTTGTACGGCCCTCCATCAGACGCTGCAACGCTTCCTGCACAAGAATTTCAGAAGAACTGTCTAAATTGGAAGTAGCCTCATCTAATAACAGGATTTCAGGGTCAAGAATTAAAGCGCGGGCAATGGCGATCCGCTGTCTTTGACCACCTGATAGTCTGATACCGCGCTCTCCAACCTCTGTATCGTACTGGTCCGGGAGTGCTTCAATGAAGTCTGATGCATTAGCAGCCGCTGCAGCAGCTTTAATAACGTCATCCGGTACTTCATTTTTAAGTCCATACGTAATATTCTCTTTAATCGTACCTGACATCAGCGGGCTTTCCTGAGAAACATAGCCGATCCTCCGTCGCCACTCCTCCAGCGGAAATCGATCGATACTCTGTTCTCCATAGGTAATGGTTCCGTTAACAGGCGTATAAAAACGTTCAACTAAAGAAAAAATAGTCGTCTTTCCCCCACCACTGGGTCCTACAAAGGCCGTCATTTTACCTGCAGGAACAGTAAAGGAAAGAGAAGAGAGAATCGATTTCTTTTCGTTGTAACGGAAGGACACATCGCTGAATGTTAAGTGATCATAAGCCCCGGCAGTCTGTTTACTTTTTATCGAAGGTTCAGGAGTGATTTCGAGAATCGCCTGAATTCTCTCCGTTGCACCGACCGCTTTTTGAAAGGCAGTAAAAAAATTAGCCATCTGTGTAAATGGAACAACAATCTGGAATAAATAAAAAATTATCGCGACGAGGTCACCTGCTGATAATGCCCCGGAGGATACCTGAAGTCCGCCGTATCCAAGAATCACAACGAGAAGAGCCATCATGACAAAGGTCATCACAGGTGAAATGACTGCCTGAATTTTCGCTTCCTTCAAACCGAAACGAAATAATGTCTGAATCCCCTCTGATCCTTTAGCTGCTTCTTTTTCCTCCGCAGAATACGCTTTTACAAGCCGGACTTCTGACAGGACACGCCCGAGTAATCCGGAAAATGACGCCATTTCATCCTGCACGGACTTGGAGATCCTGTACATCATTCGACCGAGAGGCATAATGATGAGTAATGTGACAGGGACGGAAATTAACAAAATCAGCGTCATGCGCCAGTCAATATATAACAGAAGAAGGACCGAACCGATAACGGAAATGATGCCCGATACAAACGTAACGAGGTGCCCGGTAATCAGCTGTTTCACCGTTGATGTATCCTGCGTGATCCGGCTCATCGTTTCTCCGGACTCGTGCTGATCAAAATAAGGGATTGGGAGGCGGATAATGTGACGCCACAGTTTTTCCCGCAGGTCAGCTACAATTGTTTCTCCAATATAGGCAAGCATATAGTAGGAAACTCCGCCTGTAATTCCCTGCACAAGAAAGACCCCGATTAATAATCCAAGTGTCGACCAGCTGATCGCAGCACCTGTGACCGTGTTGACCAGATCTCTTGTTACAAGTGGAATAATTAAGCTCACAACTGTTTCAATCAAGGCAAACAGCAGAGCGAAAATGGTGATCCACTTTGGCCACTTTAACTGTTTTAACAGCCCAAGAAAAGCCTGCCACTGGACAGGCTTTTTCGTCTCTTTTGCTTTCATAAAAATGTCTCCTCTGACTGATTTTAAGGCATGGAATCAAGAAGCTGTCGGTAGACCTTCGCTTCTTCAGCCTGACCCATAATAAGGTACATGTTGGATATCTTTTCGACAGGACCACGTGATTCAGGATTCAGCTCCATTTCATAACTATAGCATTCAAGAGCGTCCTGATAGTAACCGATCCGCTCATACAATTCTCCCGCAAGTGACTGCTGCTCCGGATCTTCAGCAATCATAGACAGTAACTCAATGTCCTTATACACCTGTAGAGACAAGCCTAAGCGTTTAACCGGTTCCATGTACTGTAAAACCTTCTGAAAATCTTTTTCATACTGATGCGAAAGACACGAGATTAACAGAAGGTTCAATTCATCCGGATGGTGTTGCAGAAGAGGGGCAAGCCGCTCGCAGATTTTTTCAATGGGCATGTCTTTCATGACATCCGGCTGCTCCAACATCATTAGTAATGCCCGTCTGTCAGCTCCAGATGGTGTAAATCGATAAGAAATCAATGTATGGAAAGCTTCATGATATTTTTCGGATTTAACGAACTGCCTGTACAATTCTTTGGCAGGTTCCTCGAAGCCGGCATAAAGTAAAGAGTCGAATACTTGTTGCTGCTGCAGAGAGGTCAGTGACAGCTTACAATACGTCAGGAGCGTGTTGAAGGTTTCAGGTGAAGGTTGTTTTCGATATTGCTCCTCTTTCATAGCTAAAAGATAAGGCATGCTGAACGAAGCTGCTTCGCGCCTTCTCCATTGGTGAATCCGGCTGGCAGAAGAGTCTTGTTGTTTCATTCTCAAAGCCATCACCCATTCATGATCAGGAAACATATCCTTCATTAACTGAAGAATAGCATCAGCCTTTTTAAATTTTCCTTCCCGTTTACATTCATAAAAACAGTCCCGAATCACTTTAAACAGTTTCTCTCCCTTAATCAGCCCGTCAAAGCAGCTGAACAACTCCGCCGTTTTCACAGGATCCTTCTGATGCTGGAGGACCTGCAGCAGTGAGGTGAAAGAACGGTTTAAAATGGTTGATTCCGGCTGTACGAGCAGGTCAGAAAGGGGATGAGGATATAAAAAAACAATTCCCTGCGTGAACGCTTTTTCAGTGTAGCTGCCCAATCTGGAGCGGCTCACCTTCTTAGCGGCAAGGAATTGTCGGTCGTCAAAATATAAATGATAAAGCTGTCCATCATCGTTAGTCGCCTCGATGATCGAACATGGAACGTGAATGGCAAGTCGAACAGGCGTCATCGTATGAACTGTCTGATCCTTTTCCTTCAAATAAAATCGCTGTGGATTCATTCTCGCTCCTCCTCTCGGGTCTTCTTTATCATACCATACTCTCGTGCTGAAGTTATGAAAGATTACCAGTTAGGAAAACAAACCGCTGATCTCCGTTCCAGGCGGACGCTTTCCACGGCCAGGCGGTGAACCATCTATGCCGCAGGAGTCGCCGCCTTCCACTCCGAACAGCTGAAGTGGCATTGATAAAAGTGAAAAGTATTCAGTATGGTCGATTACACTCATTGAGAAAATGATTCATATAGACTAGGACTTTTGTTCCTTTGGTACTCGAAATAGTATAACAGAGGGAAAAAGTCCTTCAATTAGTAAAAATTACACGTGTGATAATTCACTTTTTTCTGAAAATTTAGCATGGTAGACTGTAAAAGCATGACAACTATTTAGTACGAAAGGAGAAATAAAATGAAAAAGTCTTCGGTAGTAAAAGTCCTATCGTCGAGTGCGCTTGTACTGTCACTATTCGCTCCGGCAGCTCTTGTACCTCAGAAAGCAGAGGCAGCTCCTGCAAATACAGATATCAGCAACTGGAACACAGAACGTTATGGGGACCGTTTGGATGTTGATACATATCTGCAGAACTTGTCTGAGGATCAGTCCTATTTAAAGCAGGCTGAAAGAAAAATGAAAGAGCAGGCTGCTCAGCTTGATGCAGAGGAAGTAACAGAATCTGAAGAGGGTGATGAAAACTTCACATTTGATGGAGGAACGAAGCTCTTCCTTGATTATAATCTTCAGTTTAAAGAATACACGCTTAGAAGTGTAGGGGAAAACGTCGAGGTTTGGGTAGCAAATGACTTGAGTTATCCTGAAGGAGATCCGCGTGGAGCTGACGTGGTCACGCAGGAGCAGGTAGACAAGCTGACTGCAGAATTCGACTCGAATATGTATCCTGTCGCGACGGACTTCTTTGGAACGCCGGATGAACTCGATGGATCAAACTCACCATTACCTGAAATGGTCGGTCTTCCTGAAGGGTATTATGAAGGCAGCGATAAAGTCCTGATGATGATTGATAACGTGAAAGATGATGCGTACTACAACCCGGACTATCCTTTCTTCGTAGCAGGATTCTTCTGGCAGACGCTTGAGAATTACACAGACCGCAATATGATCACGATCGATACAAACAACTGGGAAGAGCGTCTTGAATCAACATTTTATGCAACAACGATTCACGAACTTCAGCATTTAATTCATGCTGATAATGACCCTGCTGAAGAAACATGGCTGAACGAAGGGATGTCCACATTCTCTGAATTCCTTGGTGGATACGGACATGGTGAAGGATCAATCAACTTCTATTTAGATCATCCTGAAAACTCTCTTGTAAACTGGGATGAGCACCGAAATGCACCAACCGGGCCTGAGACAATCGCTGACTATGGCCAAGTTTATCTGTTCACTCTATACCTATATGACAAATACGGACAGGAATTTATCCGTGAGTTAGCAACAGCAACATCACAGGGAATTACATCTGTAAATGAGGTATTCGAATCAAACGGAATTGACCAGACATTTGAAGGAGTCTATCAGAACTTCATCACTGCTCTTGCATTAGACAGTGACAGAGGAAATGACGGCGTTTATAAATTTGACAGCATTAATCTGCGTGATCTTCCAGTAGATGCTGAGGGCACAAAACGCGGAAAAACGATCAACTATGAAAATGCACTTGAAGTTGAAAAAGAAGGCGTTCCTGCTTGGGGTGGAGACTTCAAATCCATTGATTTTACAAAAGAAGTAAAAGGATTCACTTTTAACGGAGCAGATTTCCTCCCTCAGAAGTGGCAGTCTGTTGCAGATCCGTTGAATACAGACAACCAGGTTCTTTGGGGTAATGCTGGAGCGGAAAGTGATAACCGCCTCATCTTTGGTGCAGATCTGACTGGCGTTACTGAAGCATCACTGGCTTTTGATCATTTCTATGAAATTGAAGAGCAGTGGGATTTCGGAACGGTTCAGGTTTCAACAGATAATGGAGAAACATGGACATCTCTTGGAAATGAAAATACACGCACAGATATCGTAGCTGAAGGCTATCCAACAATTAAAGAAAACCTTCCAGGATTCACAGGTACAAATGGAGAATGGACATCTGAATCATTTGACCTCAGCTCATACGCAGGTCAGGAAATCCTTGTTGCATTCCGCTACATGGAAGACTGGGGAACAAGTGAACGCGGCTGGTTCATCGACAACGTATCACTTGAAGCAGCAGGGTTTGAAGCTGACGGTTCATCTGTAGATGCATTCAAATCACTGGACGAAATCCAGGGTAACTTTGTTAACTACACGGTGACATTTATTCAGGAGCGCGGCAAAGGAAACGCACCACCAAAAGTTATCCAGGTGGATCCTTTCAACGTAACTGAAACAAAAGCACTTGAGCTGAAACAGCTGTTTAAAGACGGCAATGTTAAAATGATCACATCTTACGCAGCACCGGAAGGCGTTAAGAGCCCAGTAGAATTCACTTACGAATTACTTTTTAAAGAAGACAAAGGTAAGGGTAAAGGCAAAAAGAATAAAAGATAATAGTATATAAAAACCGGAGCAGGGGACGTTGACCTGCTCCGGTTTTTTAGTTTTGGGAATGTGGATAGAGAGAAGACGTTATCGACATATTGTGGATGGCTACCGACAGGAAATGCAAAGCTATCGACATTTTCAAACCAGCTATCAACAACTTTCCTGGCTTTATCCACAAAAGAAGTGCCTCCAGGAAGTCTATCAACAGAAACCAATGACCTATCGACATATACTGTTTAGTTATCAACATTTACTATCTGTATATCAACAACACTGCTGAAAATGTATCCTAATGATTTATTTTTAAAAATATTTTAATTGCTGATTCAAAGGGAGGTGGCACATCCAGAGACTCCCTCGGGAAAGGTTATTATTCCGTTGCTCAGAGGATTCCCAGTGGAGGAAAGGGTAGCATCCTCCGTATTAATTTTAAAACTCCATGATAAAAACGTTTCAAAGGGCGGTGGCGCATCCGAAGACTCCTGCGGCAGAGAAGCGACAGGTGAGACAACGTAGCGCGAAGCGCAAGTTGGCTCACCGCGCGGCCGCGGAACGCGTAGGATTTGCACCAACTGAGTTTTGATCGAATTGATTTATATTCCTAAAGGTCCTGGCCCCTCCGGAGACTCCTGTGGCGGAAAGGGACAGGTGAAACCGACTGTGCGAAGCGCAGGCGGGTTCACCGCCCGGCCACGGAAAGCGCAGGAGGGGCTAGGACCGGCTATATAAACACCCAATCCATTTGTCCACAACCAACAAACATGATAAAATAAAATCGTACAAAAACTCGATTAAAACAATTCATTTCAGTCAATAGTGTTTGTGTGGAAAAGACAAATGTAAATCAGGAGGAAATGAACATGGCAAAGGTATTAGACCAGTTTTTACAGGAAAACCTTAACGACTTAAAAGAACGCGGCCTCTATAACGAAATCGATCCGGTAGAAGGCCCGAATGGTGCCATCATCACAATTGGCGGTAAAGAGCTGATCAACCTTTCATCTAATAACTATCTCGGTCTTGCAACAAATGACCATTTAAAAGAAGCGGCTAAAAAAGCCATTGACCACTACGGAGTAGGAGCCGGAGCCGTTCGTACGATCAACGGAACGCTTGATGTTCACGTAAAACTTGAGGAAAAGCTTGCTGAGTTTAAAGGAACAGAAGCAGCAATTGCTTATCAATCCGGTTTTAACTGTAATATGGCTGCGATCTCAGCTGTCATGGATAAAAACGATGCAATTCTATCCGATGAACTGAACCACGCATCGATTATTGATGGCTGCCGCCTGTCCAAAGCAAAAATCATCCGGGTAAATCATTCAGATATGGATGATCTCCGCGCCAAAGCAAAAGAGGCGACTGAATCTGGTCTTTATAATAAAGTGATGGTTATTACGGATGGTGTATTTTCAATGGATGGGGATGTTGCGAAGCTTCCTGAGATTGTTGAAATCGCAAAGGAATTTGACCTTATTACTTATGTGGATGATGCACACGGATCAGGTGTAATGGGCAAGGGTAAAGGAACAGTCAAACATTTTGGTCTTGAAAAAGAAATCGACTTCCAGATCGGTACGTTATCTAAAGCAATCGGAGTAGTGGGCGGTTATGTTGCAGGCTCTCAGGATCTGATTGATCTGTTAAAAGTCCGCTCACGTCCGTTCCTGTTCTCGACTGCACTGACACCAGGGGATACTGTAGCGATCACAGAAGCGCTTCAAATGCTGATGGACAGCACTGAGCTTCATGACAAGCTGTGGGAGAACAGTGACTATTTAAAAGAGGGCCTGAAAAAGCTTGGTTTTGATATTGGTGACAGTGAAACACCAATTACTCCTTGTATCATTGGAGACGAAAAACTCACGCAGCAATTTAGTAAACGTCTGTTTGAAGAAGGCGTCTATGCAAAATCAATCGTATTTCCAACCGTTCCACGCGGCACAGGCCGTGTAAGAAACATGCCAACAGCAGCTCACACAAAAGAAATGTTGGATGAGGCAATTGCCGTATACGAAAAAGTTGGTAGAGAGCTTGAGATCATTAAATAATAATGTAAACAAAAAGGCTGGTTCAGTTATTCTGAGCCAGCCTTTTATTGTTTAAATTCTAAGATCGTTACTTAATGTTTCTTCTTCTATAAAGAATGCTCATACATAGAAATATAAGCAGTGCCGGATCATGCCGAATACTCCTGAGAATCTGAAGTTGAAGATGAGACAACTGTGCATCACAGCACGTTCTCCTTGTGTCCTCAGGAGGCGAAGAGGTGATCCTGAACGATTAATTTAATCTATAAAAAACCTCTCATCCGATAAACGAATGAGAGGTTTCTATTTAAATGATTACTCAGAGATTGTTACATCTTTAAGCTGGTAAAGTCCATTTGGAAGTACTGAGAATCCTTGTACTTTATCGCTTACACCAGTCAGGTACTCACTGTGGTTGATGTAAACCATTGGAGCAAGCTCAACTAGACGCTCTTGAACCTGCAGGTAGATGTCTGCACGAGCATCCTGGTCAGTTTCCTGACGGCCTGCTTCAAGAAGTGAGTCAAGTTCATCATCACGAAGGAATGAACGGTTACCCGGATCTCCTACTTGTGAAGAGTGGAATAGAGCGTAAGTAGCATAGTCAGCATCTCCAGTTGGAGTTGACCAGCCAAGGATGAACATATCGTGCTGACCAGCAGCAGTCTGCTCAAGGAATGCACCAAACTCAAGAATTTGGATATCAACTGTGATGTTAAGCTCAGCTAGAGCTTCCTGAACAAGAATTGCGATCGCCTCACGCTGTGGGTTATCGTTTGTCCAGATTGAAGTTTCAAATCCATCAGCAAGTCCAGCTTCTTCAAGAAGAGCTCTTGCCTGATCCATATCATAAGAAAGTGGTTCTACGCTTTCGTCAAATCCGAATACACCTGGAGGAATTGGACCGATTGCTTCGATTCCGTATCCTTCATAAATACCTTCAATGATAGACTGCTTGTCAATTGCCATTGAGATCGCTTGACGAACGCGAACATCGTTGAATGGCTCTTTGTCCATGTTAAATCCAAGGTAAGCTAAGCTCGTTGAACTTTGGATGTTCATGTTAGCTCCATCAAGGTTTTCAATACGTGAAACTTCGTTTGGCTGAACTGGGTCAATAATGTGAGCATTTCCAGTTTCAAGCTCAGCAAGACGAGTTGCTGATTCAGGAACTACGCGGAATGTTGCAGAATCGATTCCTGCAGGCTCTCCCCAATACTCTTCGAACTTAGTAAGAACAACTTCTTCACCTGGAGTCCAAGAGTCAAACTGCATGAATCCAGTTCCAACTGGTTCTTGAGAAATAACAGAACCTGGCTCAGAACCCTCTTCCATTGCAGCATAATCAGCTTCAATAGCATCTAGAGAAATCATTGCGCCACCACTGTGTGTAAGGTGAGCAAGAAGTGGAGCGAATGGATATTCAGTCGTAATTTGAACAGTGTAATCATCTACAACTGTTACTTCAGTAATCATTTCATAAAGGAAACCACGTGGTGATGCAATTTCTGGATCTAGAACGCGGTCAAGGTTTGCTTTTACAACCTCAGCAGTGAAGTCAGAACCATCGTGGAACTTAACGCCCTCACGAAGTTTGAATTCCCAAGTAAGGTCATCAACTGGCTCCCAAGACTCAGCAAGCATTGGCTGTAGCTCATTGTTCTCGTCTTGGAAAATTAGTGTTTCATAAATGTTTGCCTGCACGTTAGATGAAGGAACATCATTTGAACCGTGTGGATCAAGAGATGATACATCAGATAGTACGTTCAGCATTAAGTCGCCGCCAGCAGCAACTTCTTCGCCGGAGCCTCCACCATCGTCAGTGCCGCCGTCATCAGTACCGCCGCTTTCTTCTTCGCTTCCACCGGCACATGCTGCAAGGAACATTGCCAGAACAAGCGTCAGTAAAAATGCCCAAAGCGTTTTTTTACTTGTCAAAAAAATTACCCCCCATATCTAATATGTTAAATCGAAACTCACGCTATATTAAGCGCAATATTCAAAAAATAATATATCGTAAATTTTTGAATATTACAAGTGTGTAAAAAAAGTTACGTACAAAAAAGATAAAATTTAAGTATGGAAATGCAAAAAATGGATTTTGCAATAGATATATCAGCATAATTTATGCTTGAACCTATTATCCTAATCCTTAGGCTTTCTATGCTTTCAATTCAATCTCTCTCTATTGGGGTGAAGTAATGAAGTGTACTATATTAGTATCTGATTCGTTCCAATATTATCCTTAGAAAAGCAAATTGTGATATTTTTATACAAAAAAGTTCATAATAAAAGATATTAGAATAGTTTCATTTTTGTCTAAAATACGTTAATATTGTTTAGGTGTGTAACATTCTTTAAATAAGATATGTTACAAGATTTAAAGCAAAGAGAGGGTGTAATGTATGAGTGAGAACACGGTAAACGAGCCGGTTACAGCAAAACGGGTCAATCCAAGACTTGAAAACTATAAAATTATTTGGAAAAGACTGCGGAAAAATAAAGCGGCTCTGGTTGGTGGCTATTTAATTCTTTTATTCATTATTGTCGCAATAATCGGACCAATGCTGACAACGATGTCTCCAAATGCGACAGATATCACGAACAAACTTGCTCCGCCATCTGCGGATAACTGGTTTGGTACAGATGATTTCGGCCGGGATATCTTTACAAGGATCATTCACGGAATGTGGATTACCCTTTACGTAGGTTTCCTGTCAGTTATTATCGGAATTGCATTAGGGGTACCATTAGGTGTTATTGCAGGTTATTACGGAGGTATCATTGATAGCATCATTATGCGAATCATGGATATTCTTCTTGCGTTCCCTGGTATACTTCTGGCACTTGCGATCGTAAGTGTTCTGGGAGGAAGTCTTCAAAACGTAATTCTTGCAGTAGGTATCTTCTCGGTGCCGGCATTTGCCCGTATCGTACGTGGATCTACACTGTCAGTTAAAAAACTGGAGTATGTTGATGCTGTTCGTGCACTTGGCGCATCCGATTTCAGAATAATCTTTCGACATATTATGCCGAACGTTATGTCTCCAATTATTGTTCAATCAACGCTTCGTATCGCAACAGCGGTCTTAACAGCCGCGGGTCTGTCATTCCTTGGACTTGGTGCACAGCCGCCGACTCCTGAATGGGGGGCAATGCTTTCGGATGGTCGTGCTTATATGTATGATGCATGGCACGTAGCTTTCTTCCCGGGCATCATGATCGTAATTGTGGTATTGGCATTTAATATTTTCGGAGATGGACTTCGTGACGCACTCGATCCGAAAATGAAACAATAAATAGGAGGTGTAACGCATGACGAAATTTATTATTCGACGTCTTTTACAGACGATTCCTGTTTTATTCGGGGTATCGATCCTCGTTTTCTCATTAATTCACCTGATTCCGGGAGATCCGGCTCAGATTATTGCCGGAGAGTCTGCACCGGAAACACAGGTTGAACAGATTCGTGAAAGATTAGGTTTGAACGAACCACTACATGTTCAATATGGAACGTTTGTTGGAAATGTATTAACAGGAGATTTTGGTACTTCGATCCGAAGCAGCCGCCCTGTAGTTGATGAAATTGGCACGCGTTTTTGGGTTACCGTTGAATTGGCGGTATACAGTACCATTTTAAGTGTATTCATGGGACTAATTGCAGGAATCGTTTCTGCGGTTCGTCATTACACAGTAACAGACGTTGTGATCATGATTGTTGCCCTGTTCGGACTTTCGATGCCGAACTTCTGGCTCGGACTCATGTTAATCCAGTGGTTTGCCATTGGGAACTGGATACCAGAATCGCTTCAGCCATTTCTTCAGATGCGTGCATCCGGTTGGGGTGACGACTGGAGACAAGTTGTTCTTCCGGTATTTACGCTTGGTACAGCCGGTGCAGCGATTATTGCCCGTATGACCAGATCCAGTATGCTTGAGGTAATCAGTCAGGATTATATCCGTACGGCTCGTGCAAAAGGTGTGAAGGAACGTGTTGTAATTTATCAGCACGCTTTGAAAAATGCCTTGATTCCGGTCGTTACAGTAGTAGGTCTTGAATTTGGTGCACTACTTGGAGGTACTGTTTTAACTGAAACGATCTTTGCCATTAATGGTATGGGCCGTTTAACAATCCAGGCTATTAATACACGTGACTTCCCGGTTGTACAGGGGACAGTATTAATTCTTGCCTTCCTGTTCGTATTTGTTAACTTACTAGTAGATATTTCTTATCGATTCCTGAATAAGCGAATTGATCTTAACTGATAAATTCTTTGAAATGAGGGGTGAACATAATGAGCTCATCAGAAAACATTTTAGAAATCCGCGAACTTCAAACTTCATTTTATACGGATGAAGGTGAAGTAAAAGCGGTTGACGGCGTTAGCTTTGAACTGCCCCGTGGAAAGACACTAGGTGTAGTAGGAGAATCGGGATCCGGTAAGAGTATCACAGCTTTATCAATCCTGAACCTGCTATCTAAGCCAGGAAAAATTAAAGGCGGAGAGATCCGCTTTAAAGGACAAAATCTTGTAGAGCTTTCTGAAAAGAATATGCGTTCAATTCGCGGTAACGACATCTCTATGATCTTCCAGGAGCCAATGACGTCACTGAACCCTACTTATACTGTAGGGAAGCAGATCATGGAATCGATCCAGATTCACCAGGGTCTTGGGAAACGTGAAGCGAAACTAAAAGCAATTGAAATGCTGAAGCTTGTAGGGATTCCATCACCGGAAAAGCGTGTGGATCAGTACCCGTTTGAACTATCTGGTGGTATGCGTCAGCGTGTCATGATCGCGATTGCATTATCATGTAATCCTGATATGCTGATTGCCGATGAACCGACAACAGCCCTTGACGTAACGATTCAGGCGCAGATCCTTGACCTGATCCGTGAGTTGCAGAACAAGCTTCATATGTCTGTGATCATGATTACGCACGATCTTGGTGTAGTTGCTGAAACATGTGATTATGTAGCGGTTATGTATGCCGGTCAGGTTGTTGAATATGCAGATGTTCGTACGCTGTTCAGAAAGCCTAGACATCCGTATACAGTTGGATTGTTAAACTCTCTTCCACGTCACGATATTGATCAGGATAAATTAACACCTATTAAAGGAACAGTACCAAGTCCATTTAATATGCCGACAGGCTGCCGTTTTGCACCACGTTGCCCGGCTGCAACCGAGCTGTGCAGAACAAAGCTTCCTGAACTTGAAACAGATGAAAACAAAAATCAGATTCGCTGTTGGATTTACTCAGATGAGTGGGACGGCGATCCGGAGGTGAATATCTATGGCGAAGAAAGAACTGCTAAAGGTTGAGGGCTTAAAACAGTATTTCCCGATTAAAGGCGGATTCTTAGGCAGAACTGTTAATCACGTTAAAGCCGTAGATGATATCAGCTTTACCGTTTATGAAGGAGAAACTGTCAGTATTGTAGGGGAGTCCGGTTGTGGTAAATCTACAACGGGCCGTGCAATTCTTCGTCTGGATGAGCCGACTGAAGGTGTTGTTTCATTCGAAGGAAAAGACCTGACTACTTTATCTAGAAAAGAAATGCGCGCAATGCGTAAAGATATGCAAATTATCTTCCAAGATCCGTACGCATCGATTAATCCACGTCAGATTGTATCTGCAGTGATTGAAGAGGCGATGGATATTCAAAATACGGTGCCTAAAAAAGACCGTCGTAAGAAGATTGAGGATCTGCTTCAGACAGTAGGATTACAGCCGTTCCAGGCTGACAAGTATCCTCACGAATTCTCTGGCGGGCAGCGTCAGCGTATCGGGATTGCCCGCGCGCTTTCTGTTGATCCTAAGCTGATCATTTGTGATGAGGCAGTATCAGCGCTTGACGTATCGATTCAGGCTCAGGTATTAAACCTTCTTGAAGAGCTTCAGGAAGAGTTTGGTCTGACGTATCTGTTTATCTCCCACGATCTTGGGGTTGTACGTCATATCTCTGACCGTATTATTGTTATGTATCTCGGTAAGATTGTTGAAATTGGAGATAAGCACTCTCTATTTGACAATCCACAGCATCCATATACAAAAGCTTTGTTATCAGCGATTCCTGTTCCGGATCCTGATCGCAAAAAAGAGCGTATTGCACTTAAAGGAGATGTTCCTTCTCCAATTAACCCGCCAACAGGCTGCCGTTTCCATACGCGTTGCCCGTTCGCGACTGATAAATGTAAAACTGATACCCCTGAACTTCGCACAACTGACTTCATGAAAGAAGGTCACCAGGCAGCGTGTCACTATATTGAAGAAATTCAATCCGGTGAGCGTAAGCCAAAGGACTACTCTGCTGAAGCGATTGTGGAAAGAGGACAGGAAGTATAATAAAAAATCCGGCCTGCTAGAGGGCCGGATTTTTTATGTTTTATGAAAAAAATTCGGGACCTTTTAATCGTAGGAATCTTAATCTTTTTAAGTATATATTATTTACATAACGATAACTTCATAGACAATAATGAAGATGGATATTGCTGTTAATTCAGCCTGCTGGTAAAGAATAATATCCATGGAAATGAGTAGGTAATGTAAAAGTTTTTTGTCCTTCCGGTATAAACATTTTGATTAAAGTGTGATAAATTATAAGTGTTAATAACATTTATATTGAGTATTTGTCCTTCTTGTATGGACATTTGTTTTTTTATCATAGGAATCAACGGAGGGAAATGCGATGAAACGAATACTGGTAACAGGTGCGCTTGGTCAGATCGGATCAGAGTTAATTACGAAGCTGCGGAAGGAATACGGTGCAGATAATGTGATTGCCACGGATATCCGAACTGCTGATTCAGAGGTTGTTCATGGAGGTCCTTTTGAAATTCTGGATGTAACGGATGCCGCTCAGATGAACGAGCTTGTGTCAAAGTATAAGGTTGATACAATGATGCATATGGCGGCACTGCTTTCAGCAAGAGCGGAGGAAAATCCACAGCTTGCCTGGCATTTAAATATGGGCGGTCTGGTGAACGGTCTGGAAGCTGCACGTGAACACCATCTGCAATTCTTCACGCCAAGTTCGATCGGTGCATTTGGTCCGGATACGCCAAAGCATGGAACACCTCAGGATACGATTCAGCGTCCAACGACGATGTATGGGGTGAACAAAGTTTCTGGTGAGCTGCTTTGTGATTACTATTTCACACGTTTTGGTGTGGATACACGAGGCGTGAGGTTCCCAGGTCTGATTTCTTACGTAACGCCTCCAGGTGGGGGTACGACAGATTATGCAGTCGAAATCTATTATGAGGCATTGAAAACAGGAAAATACACTTCTTATATTGATAAAGGAACGTATATGGATATGATGTATATGCCGGATGCGCTGCAGGCGATTGTTGACCTGATGGAAGCGGATCCTGCAAAGCTTAAGCACCGCAATGCGTTTAACGTAACGGCAATGAGCATTGAGCCGGAAATGGTAGCGGCTGAAATTAAAAAGCATATCCCTTCATTTGAAATCTCCTACCAGCCGGATCCTGTCCGTCAGGCTATTGCTGACAGCTGGCCTGATGCCATTGATGCTTCGGCATCAAAAGCAGAGTGGGGATTTAAGGCTGAATACGATCTTGCTACGATGACAGCTGATATGCTGCAGAAACTAAAGACGGGTATCCCGCAATAACTGAAAATGTTAAAAGGCTGAGACTAAAAAGTTCTCAGCCTTTTTCACTGATAAAAAGTAACCTTATACTAGGCTTGAAAAGAGCATTGGACATATGTCATTCTTTCGACCTTTTGTTACAATCTTCGACATGGTATGATAGAAGCATATGTTAATTCTTTTTAAGGATGGCAGGTGATGAAATTGCTTCAATCCTATACGTTTTCGCAAATAAAGGGACTGCTGGCGGCAATGGCCGGTCTTTTCCTCGTACAAATTGTTTTAATTTTGTCAGGTATTTACGGATGGCTTCCTTCTGAAGCGTATATTGTTATTGAAGGAGTCGTGGCAATCGTAACCCTATTTATCGGGTATTTGATTTATACGCGTTCCAATTCGCTCAGAAGCCTGTTTAAGGAAATGGAAGAAGAAGAATTTAAGATGGTGGCGCTGATTCAGTCTATGCCTGATTTTGTCTGCTTCAAAGACGGTCAGGGCAGATGGATCCGCACGAATGATTTCGGACTCGAGCTTTACGGCCTGAAAGGTCAGCCTTACATTGGCAAGACAGATCATGAGCTTGGTAAGATTAATCCGTTTTTTCAGGAAGCGTTTGATTACTGTATGGAAACGGATGAAGAAACCTGGCAAAAGGGTGAAACAGTCCGTACTGAAGAATCTTTCTTTATTGAGACTGGTGAATATAAGTCATTTGATGTGATAAAGGTTCCTATTTTTTATGAGGACGGTACACGAAAAGCACTGATTACGCTTGGAAGAGACATTTCACAGCAAAAAAGTGCCGAAGAGCAGCTTTTGAGAAGAGAAAAATTAGCCGTGGCCGGTGAACTGGCATCAGGCATCGCCCATGAAATTAAGAACCCTCTGACAAGCTTAAAAGGATTTGTACAGTTAATGAAGGAACAACCCTCACTGCCTAAAGAAAACATTGATATCATGTCATCCGAAATTGACCGTATTTATGCAATTGTTGATGAATTGCTTGTTCTGTCGAAGCCCGAGCTGAGAAAAAAAGAGTTCTTTTCATTGTGCGATTGTGTGGGTTACGTGATTAACTTTATGAAACATCAAGCTGCTCAAAAAGACATCCGTATTCTGGTGGAAAAAGTGGATGACTCAGAAAAATTCGTGCATGGAGATCGTAATCAGGTCATTCAGGTCTTTATTAATCTGATTAAAAACAGCATTGAAGCAATGGATCATGGCGGGGAAATCAAAATACGTCCCCGTGTAAATGAAAAAGAAGTTTATCTAGAAATCGAAGATACCGGACAAGGCATCTCGCAGGAAATTATCGATAAAGTCAGCGAACCTTTTTATACTACAAAAGAAAAAGGAATGGGGCTTGGATTAACGATCTGCCATAAAATTATTCAGGCCCATGATGGCACGCTTTCGTTTAGAAGCAAACCTGGAAAAGGAACGACTGCTACAATTATCCTGCCTGTCACAATCCGCAAAAAAGCACTTCCCGTCTCGTGATGGGAAGTGCTTTTTTTCAATGGAACCGTGCCGGAACACCACTCGCTTTCCGTTGTCTAGCTCCGGTGACTAGCCCCTCGAGGTCATAAGTCAAAGCTGAACGAGGGCGAAGGTCAGCCCTCTTTTCATCTTCGCCTTATGCTTGTCGGGGCTGGAAGAGTCACCTCCGCTTTTCTAAGGCCGCGCGGTGAGCCAGCTAGTGCTCCGCACTACGCTGTCTCACCTGTCGCTTCTCTACCGCAGGAGTCTCGCGGAGTTCCGGCACTCAATCAGTTAACATGACAGATTGAAAGTGCCTAATGGATTCTCATTTATAAATCAAAAAATCAGAACAACAAATGCGCCACGCCTGCGATGATTGGCAGTGTGATGATTGTACGAAGCAGAAAGATCAGTACAAGATCAAGGAAGTTAACTGGCACCTTTGATCCTAAAAGTACGCCACCAACCTCAGACATGTAAATTAACTGTGTAACAGAGACTGCTGCAATCACAAATCTTGTTAATTCTGAATTGATGCTTTCTCCGATGATGGCTGGCAGGAACATATCAGCGAATCCTACGACCATTGTCTGTGCTGCATCTGCAGCTTCAGGAATTTGGAGAAGCTCAAGAATTGGAACAAATGGTGTCCCTAAGATCACAAAGAAGTTTGTGTTTTCAGCCAGGATCAGTGCGATGGTACCGAATGCCATAACAACCGGTGCAACACCAATCCACATATCAAGCACGTTTTTAAATCCGCTCTTAAAGAATCCGCCTACGCTGTTATTCTTTTTAGCAGCAGCAAGTGCCATTTCAGTACCGTGCTGAATACGTGTTTTACCTTCAGGGATGTCTTCAAGCTCGTCATCCTCTTCAACTTCTGTTACATAGGTTTTTTTCTTTAGAGAAAGCGGTGGAATGCGCGGCATAATAATGGCTGCCACAAACCCGGCAAGAGCAACAGTTGCATAAAACGGAACAAAATACTGCGCAAGTCCGATCGTTTCAATCACGACAATACTGAATGTAATAGACACAACAGAGAAAGTCGTTCCAATAACGGCAGCTTCACGTTTTGAATAATAGCCTTCTTCATACTGCTTGTTCGTCAGCATAACGCCGATCGTTCCATCGCCAAGCCATGAAGCAAGTGCATCAATGGAAGAACGTCCAGGCAGACGGAATAATGGGCGCATGATTTTTGCCATGAGCGCTCCGAACCATTCAAGAAGTCCAAAGTTTAAAAGTAACGGTAAAAATAAACCTGCAAAGAAAAAGATCGTAAATAAAAGCGTGATCAAGCCTTCTTCACCAAGCAGAAGACCACCTGTATATTCCGACCAGATTAATTCTGTTGAACTGCCGCCTAACTGATAAAAAGTAATAATGGCAAATACAGCGGCGATGACCCTTACAATAACCCAGAACCAGCCGACAGCAAACAAATTAGTCAGGAATTCGCTGTTAGTGATAAACGAAGGTTTTATAAGACGTGCGGCTAGTGATAAAAGTGCAGCCACCACAATCAGGATCGTCATAATACCAGGAATGGAAGGGCCGATTAAGCCTTGCAGCCAGTTTGACAAAATGGCGATTGGAATCGTTACGGCCTCACCAGAAGGAAGAGGTGTCATAAATAAGAAAATCCCGATTAACGAAGGGATAATAAAGCGTAAGTAATCTGCAGCAGTTGGGTTTTTCATTCGGTTTCTCCTTTTTCTAAACTGTCATTTTTATTATGTATTAAGTGAATAAAAATGAGACGGATTTAATTTTAATGCACACCACCTTTCAAATCAATCATTTTCATAAAAAGTTAATGAGATAGCGCTTTCATTACGTCTGATTTAATTTAACCATTGTTATCTACCCTTTTCAATTAAGAAAAAACATTTAAATTTCTCATTTGATGATTAAAAAGGGTAAAATAGGGAATACTCACAACATGCAATCTTATTTAAAGAGGTGGAACAGGGTGAATTCATTGAATCAGCTGACTGATACAAAGTTAATTGAGGCTTTCAAAGCAGCTAAAGAGAGAAATCTTTCGTCAGATTTCATTCTTCTTTTGGAAAACGAGATGATTGAACGGAATATCCGTTACCATATTGAAGTTTAACAGCAGCCGGTCTGCTGTTTTTATTTTGTCTTTGAGTTGATAATTCTTTTAATATGAACGCATTTTTAAATATTTGTAAATGCTAAGCATTGAAAAGGTTTACAATTTTGATGCCGTGTTACACTATAACAATCAATAGAAAAGGGTGAATACCATGATAAAAATGATTGCATCAGATATGGATGGCACTCTTCTCAATGGACAACATGCTGTTGGAGAAGAAACAGCCACTGCGATTAAGGAAGCACAAAAATCCGGCGCGAAGGTGATCATTGCGACCGGCCGTTCTTATAAAGAAGCATCTGAACCATTAAAGGATGCTGGTTTATCACTGCCACTGATTGTCGTAAACGGAGCTGAAATCCGCGATGAAAACGGAAAACAGGTCTATGTAAAGGGTATTGATTCAGAAATGGCCAAGAAATCAGCTGCTGAGCTTGAAAGACTTGGTATTTATTTCGAGTTATATACAGACCAGGGAACCTATACGAATCATAAAGAGCAGGGAATTGAACTGTTAATTGACATCTTCCTTACCTCTAACCCGGATACGCCACTTCCTCATGTAAGAGAGGAAGCAAGTAACCGTTATGAAGAAGGAAACATTCACATTGTTGAAAGCTACGATGATATTTTCAACTCTTCACAGATCATTTATAAGTTCCTTGCGTTCTCATCAGACCCTGACAAGCTGCAGGAAGCACGTACTGTTTTATCCGAGATGAATGGACTTGCCGTCAGTTCATCCGGTAAAGAAAACCTTGAAATTACAAGCATTGACGCACAAAAAGGACTCGCGCTCGAATGGTATGCAGCTCAGCAGGGAATCAACCTGGCTGATGTCATGGTGCTTGGAGATAATTACAACGACGTTTCCATGATGAAAAAAGCAGGCTGGTCAGTAGCGATGGGCAATGCACCTCAGGACATTAAAGACATCTGCCGATTTACAACAGTCACAAACCGTGAAGAAGGCGTAGCCAAAGCCATTCAGGAACACGTAATTGGACAAACCGTATAATAAAAACCTGCAAAACCGTTTTCTTCTATATGAGGGAAGCGGTTTCTTTAATTAAAAATCGTTCTTAGAACAGGTCAGCTGTCATCATTTAACGAACGACCTTACTGTAATGAGGTTTTATTAGTAGTATGAATTGTAAACATGCAATAGGGCTGGAACTATCCGGAGACTCCTGTGGCGGAAAGGGACAGGTGAAACCATTGTGCGAAGCACAAGGGGTTCACCGCCCGGCCACGGAAAGCGCAGGATAGCTCCAGCCCGGCTCTTTCTACGTTTCATGTGAACTTTTTCTCAATCATGTGATACACTCTAATCATCAAAATGCAGTGCAGGAGGAATATAAAATGAAAAATGGCGTCATTTCCTTAGGAGAAGCTTTAATTGACTTTATTCCATTAGATGAAACAAACGCAAGCTATCATAAAAGTCCTGGCGGTGCTCCGGCGAATGTTGCAGTTGGCGTGGCACGTCTTGGCATCCCATCATATTTTGCAGGAAAGGTAGGGGATGATGTACTCGGCCGTTTCCTTGAAAAAACATTAAAAGACTATGGTGTACATACAGAAGGCATGTTGTTTGATCAGCAAAACCGCACGGGTGTCGTTTTTGTAACACTCGGTGAGGGTGGCGAACGCAGCTTTGACTTCTATATTGATCCGAGCGCTGATCGTTTTCTTAAGGCAGAAGAGCTTCAGGAAAACTTGTTCAGTCTGGCAAAAGTATTTCACTTCGGTTCTATTTCAATGATCAGCGAACCTTCAAAAAGCGCAACAATCCGCGCGGTTGAGATGGCAAGAGAAAACGGCATGATCGTTTCCTATGACCCGAATCTGCGCTTGTCTTTATGGAGTAGTGAAGAGGAGGCACGTCAAAAGATTGTCAGTATGCTCGATAAAGCGGATGTTGTGAAAATTTCCGAAGAGGAGCTTGAATTTTTAACGGGTACCGCTGACATTCAAAAAGGTGCCGAAGCCATGCTGCAGTTTAACATTCCACTACTGTTAATTACGATGGGCAGTGAGGGAAGTTGGGTATTTACGAAAGACGGCTCTCTCCACGTTCCTGCAAGAAAAGTGCAGGCTGTTGATACAACCGGTGCTGGAGATGCATTTGTTTCAGGTATTCTTTACTCATTGCATGAATATAAAGGGGATATCGAAAGCCTGACACTTGAAGAGGCGAAAAGCATGGTTGAGCTTGCAAGCAAATCAGGTGCACTTGCTGCATCTGTAAAAGGTGCCATGACCGCACTTCCGACAATTGAAGAAGTAAAAAATGCTTAGAAACTTCATTAAAAAAATCCCGTGTCAGCCGACACGGGATTTTTTTAATGATAGCCCTGATCAAAACGATAGTTAAAGAATCGTTCCTGTGATACCCACTGGATAGCGTCAGGATCTTTCTCGGCAAGCCGCTTTTCAAGATCCTCAAGCATCCAGGCAGTTTGGGAAATATGTGCTCTCATCGTGTTTAGTTTGAGCTCCTGAACCTCTGACACGTCATTGAGAATGTCAGGCTCGCCCAGCTCATCAGCTGTATGGTTCGCAAAAGCGACACAGTGAAGCTTCGGACGGTCAGCCTCATCCATTCTGCTGACAGCTCTTACAACAGCCCGGGCCGTAGCCTCATGATCCGGATGTACACAGTAATCAGGATAAAAGGTAATAACAAGGGATGGATTCACGTCTTCAATCAACGCGTTTATCATATCCACCATCTTTTCATCATCTTCAAATTCAACCGTTTTATCACGCAGTCCCATCATTCTCAGGTCCTTCAACCCCATTGCATCAGCAGCTGCCTGCAATTCTTTTTTACGGATCTGAGGGAGAGACTCACGCGTTGCAAATGGTGGGTTACCAAGATTACGCCCCATTTCGCCAAGTGTCAGGCAGGCATAGGTGACCCCGGTTCCCATTTTTAAATGACTGGCAATCGTTCCTGAAACGCCAAATGCCTCGTCATCAGGATGCGGAAATACAACTAATACATGTCTTTCTTTCTCAATCATCTGTCCTGCTCCTTCCTGCTATTCAAACGGTGTTTCACTAATTTGCAGGGATACCGCAAGCTTTCCCTGGTGATCGTGACCGGCCATCAGCAGCCGACCTTTATCATCCAGCTCATAATGCGTAATGCCCTGTGCGTAAATCCAGCCAAGATCGCCAAGCTTAAGGCCCACACGTGATGGAACATCTCCAATGATTTTACCCAACTCATATTCAACCTTCGCATTCCGGATAAAAGCTCCGGCGTTAAAAAAATTCTGATCCACATGAGAAGCATACGAACCATTTGTGGTCTCTAAATGTATATAAACTTCTTTACGTGCAAAACGATCAATCAGACTCTGTACATCCTCTAAATTGACAGGCTTCATCATGCCCCTCCTTCTCACAACAAAATCTCTTTTCTTATTTTACTGCAAAATCAACAAGAATGCGAAAAGCCTGCCCGTTAGAAAAAAAGCGGAGGTGCTATGAATTGGAGCTTGGTCACTTTCAGGAGGTATTTGGTCACTTTTATACCACACTTGGACACAAGCGATGCCAGCTTGGACACATTCAACTTCAGCCTGGTCACATTCGTGCTGAACCTGGACACTTTCGTGAAAAATCCCGTCACAGAGTGGTGTATCATGAATTTTGCAAAATAAAAAACCGTGCTGCAGCACGGTTTTACTTTGTAGGGTCTTGAACCTTACGTTGGTTGTCAGGACTTGGATTATAAGTATTGCGGTTTTCCTTTTCAGGTGTCCGATCTTTATCAAGCGGTGCTTCATTGCCGTACTTGATTTCTTCTTTACGTTGTCCCGCATATGCGCCAACTGCAAAAAAGGAAATAACAGCTCCGACGATAGCAGCTCCGATCGAGATGCCGATTGAACCTGTAATCAAGTAAAATCCGACAAATACACCGATCAAAACAGCAATTGTAATGATAAAATTAAACATTTTTTCACCTCATTTGGAATCCATTTACTTCCTGTATTCCTTAATCTGAGGGGATTAAACGTTTCAGAGCCGATTCAGTTTGTTCAGAGTGTTTCCGCCTTGACTGCAACTGAACCAAAGCGGCTGTGTGCGCCGTGCATAACTGGTCCAACATATTCATTTAATTTCCAGCCGTGGTGGATGGCACTTGTAACAAATTCCTTTGCACTTGAAACGGCTTCTTTCAGCTCAAGTCCATTTGCTAGATTTGCTGTAACGGCTGCTGCAAAGGTACAGCCTGCTCCATGGTTGTAAGTTGTATCTGCTTTTTCAGCTTCAAGTAAAATAAATTCCTGTCCATCATAAAAAAGATCAACAGCCTTATCGTGATTCAGTTGTTTTCCGCCTTTGATAACAACGGATTTTGCGCCAAGTTCTACAATTTTATGGGCAGCTTCTTTCATATCCTCAATAGATCGAAGAGGACCATTACCGGCTAATTGACCTGCTTCAAATAGATTTGGGGTTACAACCGTCGCACGTGGCAGAAGATGTTCCTGCATTGCACCAACCGTTTCAGGGTGAAGAACTTCATCTTCACCTTTGCAGACCATAACTGGATCAATAACGACGTTTAATGTGCCTGAGCGGTCAATCGCCGCAGCTGCTGTTTCAATGATTTCAACTGAACCGAGCATCCCAGTCTTCACAGCATCTACACCGGTTGAAAGAGCTGTATCGATTTGCGCCTTTAGTGTCTCAATAGGAAGTGGGTGAACGTTATGGTGCCAGTGATTAGCCGGGTCCATCGTTACGACAGTCGTTAATGCAGTCATGCCATATGTTCCGTGCTCCTGAAATGTCTTAAGGTCGGCCTGGATTCCTGCACCGCCGCTTGTATCTGAACCTGCGATTGTTAATGTTTTCTTTAAACTCATTACTTGTACCTCCAAAAATGATTTCCCCTATCATATCATGGGAAATGGAAGTTTGAAACAATGGTACATTTCCCGGGAAATATCGTCTTCTTTTGACAGAAATGTGGCAGTGTCTGAAGCCGTTTATGATGAAAGAGCGGTGCGTGTTTCCATGATTCGAGGTTTTCCGTATAATAGAAGAATGGTTTTCAAAAAAACGGCAGCAGGTGATGGGATGAAAGGATTTTTATTTGCAGTATGGCGTTTAAGAAATATTTTATTTCTGCTCGCGGTAATTGTCATTGTTTCAGTGGTTTCGATCGCTTCATATATGTGGATTACAGGAGATAATGAAGAGGAGAACTCAGAGGTTTTTGTTGAACAGGTGCGGGATATGAATGCCCTGGCTACTTCTCAGGCTTTTATAAAAGCAGTAGTGGAACAGACAGACAATCAGCTGTTTGGTCAGGATATTAATATTAATTTTCCGGGAACGCAGCGCCGTTTGCTTCTTGTTGTGCCGGGTACGGTATTAGCAGGTGTTAATCTGGATCAGGTGACAGAAGACGACATTGTTATAAACGAGGAAAACAAAAAGGTTGAGCTGACACTTCCGAAAGCTCAGCTGCTTCAGGAGCCCGCACTTCAAATGGATCAAGTTGAAGCATTTTCGGTAGAAGGCATTTTCCGGAGTAACGTGAACTGGGAAGAAGGCTTTGAAATTGCTGCAGAGGCACAGGCGATGATGGAAGAGGAAGCGATTGAACAAGGGCTGTTAACACAGGCGGAAGAGAATGCCGAGCGGTCAATCACTGAGTTTTTCGCTTACACCGGCTATGAAGCAACGATTATTTTTGAAGAATAGGAGTTGAAAAGAATGGCGGTTAAGATCAATAACGACTGGCAGGAACTGCTCCAGAACGAATTTGAACAGCCGTATTATAAAGAGCTCCGGGCGTTTTTGAAAAAAGAATATGGATCTGAAACGATTTTCCCTCCAATGAATCACATATTTGAAGCGTTTCAGAGAACCCCTTTTCATAAAGTAAAGGTGGTCATTCTTGGACAGGATCCCTATCATGGACAGGGTCAGGCGCACGGGCTGAGCTTCTCTGTGAAAAAAGGCGTCAGAATTCCGCCGTCACTCCAGAACATTTATAAAGAGCTGGAAGAGGATCTTGGGATTCAACCTCCGCCTCATGGTGATCTCACGAAATGGGCGGAGGAAGGTGTGTTATTATTAAATACGGTTTTAACAGTGCGCGAGGGACAAGCGCACTCTCACCGGAATCAAGGGTGGGAGCGGATTACGGATAAAGCCATTGAATTGCTTGGTGAGAGAGATGAGCCTATGGTTTTTATTTTGTGGGGCAAACCCGCCCAGCAAAAAGAGGGTCTCATTAATGAAATGAAGCATTGTGTCATTAAGGCTCCACATCCAAGTCCACTGTCGGCGCATCGAGGATTTTTTGGCAGCAGACCGTTTTCAAAGGCCAATGAATTCCTGAAAGAGAATGATATTGAAACAGTCGACTGGTCGTTATCCTAAAAAGGAGGCACCCGCATGGAATCAAAACGTATTAACTGCAGTGCCTGCAAGCATTACTATGTAACATGGGACCCTCGTTTTCCAAAGGGATGCAAAGCGCATGGCTTTAAAACAAAGCATCTGCCATCGCTTGAAGTATTCCGGGCATCCGGACAGCCATGTTATGCATTTGAAAAGAAAATTATAAAAGAAAGAGGGAGAGGATAAGATGTCGATTTCCTATGACCGGCTTCTCCAGAAGATTGAACAGGAGGCAAAGAAGGCAAGGGGGGCAAGCGGAGCAAGGCAGCGGGAATACCTGCACTCCATCCGTACGCTATGTGATCTGGCGTTAGAGGAAGGTGTGAGTCCTGTAAGTGAACCTGCTGTGCAGACCACTTCCTATCAGGATCCATCAAAACCCGCTCAGCTCAGTCTTCAGGACAAACCGCTTGAAACAGAAGACGGTTCAAACGGTGATTCGCTATTTGATTTTTAACAGAAGGGACGTAACTTAAAATGAAATTATTCATTATAATCGGAGCCATTAACGCTTTCTTATCAGTTGCACTTGGCGCATTTGGCGCACACGCACTCGAAGGCAGAGTAGAGCCAAAGTATCTCGACACATGGAATACAGCCGTACAATATCAGATGTTTCATGCAACAGGTATTCTGATCATCGGTATTCTTGCAGGCAATCTGCAGGCATCCGGCCTGTTAAATGCAGCAGGATGGCTGTTCCTCGTGGGCATTATTTTCTTCTCCGGAAGCTTGTATATCTTAAGTCTGACGGGCATCAGCGTTCTTGGTGCCATCACTCCAATCGGCGGCGTAGCCTTCCTCGCAGGCTGGGTATGTCTGGTCTTTGCAGCAGTAAAACTTATGTAAAAAAGATGTCCGCTGTAGCGGGCATCTTTTTTGCATTTATTCAAGGTTGAAAACCGTGATTTTTCCTGAGAGTTGTTTAATAAAGGTCAAGAGTGGTCAAATAACGGAAGAAAGTGGTCTAATCAAGCGAAAGAGTGGTCAAATAACCTTAAAGAGTGGTCAAATAACCCGGAAAAGTAGTTAAATCAATGCCGTCTGAACGCCCACCTCCGCATTTCTATGTCCGCGAAGGATGAGTCTTGCCCGATTTTTAAACCAAAATATTGATCAGTTTAATACATTAGCTAACCATTTAACGGTTCGTCACACCGTTATAAGGATAAGCATAATTAATCTCCCCATCAAACGTTGCGTAATCCATATACAGAAGCGGCAGTAAATAACGCTGATTTGTTTTTGGATCACTCAAAATGAGATGATCACGTCCCGCAGCTTCAATCACACCTTTAAAAATCTTCGCATTCCACTCACGGTTATTTTCAAATGTCATATAAACCGTCGTCATTTTCCCGCGATTTAGCCTGAAGATGTTTTCGATGTATGATTCTTCTCTTGGAAAAACAGCTGGCATCTGCTGCTGTTGCTGCTGAGGATACGTCTGCTGATAGTAAGGATAATACGTAGGGGGAGGCGTCTGCCCCTGCATACTTGATGGATTCAATAAAATTCCTCCCTGAACCATTTTGTCATTTAATCATATGAGCAGGGAGTATTCTTAGAACCAATTAAATTTCCCTGAGACGTCCGATGAGCTCCGCGCCAGGCGGGCGCTTTCCGCGGCCGGGCGGTGAACCTCTTTGCCGCTCCGCGCCAGCAGAGTTTCACCTGCCCTTCTCTGCCGCAGGAGTCGCCGCCTTCTGCTCCGCTCACCTTTGCAAATATAAAAGTAATAAACATTTTCACATGAGTGCTCTTTAAAAAGAAAAGGACAACCGGTTAAGGTTGTCCTTGATACATTCGTTATACATGCAAAAACTTCGGCAAATCTTCGTCTTCGAGCAGGTTTCCTACATAGAAGGCACCAAATTCACCGTAGCGTGCACTTGTTTCGTCAAAGCGCATTTCGTAAACGATTTTTTTGAACTGCAGGACGTCATCTGCGTATAGTGTTACGCCCCACTCCCAGTCGTCAAAGCCGACAGAGCCTGAGATGATCTGCTTGATTTTACCGGCGTACTGACGACCAATCATGCCGTGATCGTACATCAGCTTTTTGCGCTGTTCCATAGAAAGCATGTACCAGTTGTCGTCACCTTCACGCTTTTTATCCATTGGATAGAAGCAGATGTGCTTAGATTTAGGAAGCTTAGGATAAAGACGTGAACGCACGTATGGGTTTTGATACGGGTCTTCATCCGATTCCTTTGAGCCGTAGCTTCCAAGCTCTACTACAGACACATAAGAATACGTTGGAATGGTATAATCAGCGATTGTCAGCTTGTTAAATTCATTTTCAAGCTCGTTCAGCTCTTCCATTGTTGGACGCAGAATAAACAGAACGAAATCAGCCTTCTGGCCAACAATTGTATAGAAAGAATGGCTTCCCTGATCCTCATCCTGAACCTCATGCAGCTTCTTTAAAAACTGCTGGAATTCATGGATCGCAGCAGTGCGTTCCTCACTTGAAAGACGCTTCCAGGACGTCCAGTCGATTTTACGGAAATCATGAAGGCCATACCAGCCGTCAAGGGTTGTTGCAGCTTCACTCATGCTATGTCACTCCCAGTAAATTGTACTTTTTCAACACTTCTTTTATCTTATCATAAATAGAGCGTCTTCATCTAATCGGGCGTGTTTATAGAGAAAATGCATCAAGAATTGTTTGAAAAGAAAAACTTTTTATGTGTAACCGCTCCCATAAAGGGTATCGGTTGAATTCCCGTATAGATGGGGTATGCTTACGGTAAAGACGTTTTTAGGAGGCCGAATCATGAGTGATTTATTTACTGGTTTAACGGAAAAAGTCAAAGGGCAGAATCGTCGTATTGTATTCCCGGAAGGCACGGATGAGCGCATTCTTCGTGCAGCAAGCCGTCTGGCAGCAGAAGGTATTATGACACCAATTTTAGTGGGCTCAACGTCAGCTGTTGAAGAAAAAGCACAGCAGATGAATGTTGTATTGGATGGCTGCGAGATCCTGGACCCTTCAGATTACAGTGAATTCGAAGAGCTTGTCGCTTCATTCGTTGAGCGCCGTAAAGGCAAGGCCACTGAAGAGGATGCCCGCAAGATTCTTCAGGACGAAAACTATTTCGGTACGATGCTTGTGTACACAAACCGTGCTGACGGGCTCGTAAGTGGTGCGGCTCACTCAACAGCAGATACGGTTCGCCCGGCCCTTCAGATTATTAAAACGAAGGAAGGCATCAAGAAAACTTCCGGCGTGTTTATCATGGTACGCGGTGATGAGAAGTATGTATTTGCAGACTGTGCAATCAACATTTCACCTGACAGCAGCGACCTTGCAGAGATTGCAGTGGAAAGCGCGAAAACAGCTGAAATGTTTGATATTGATCCACGCGTTGCAATGCTGAGCTTCTCGACAAAAGGTTCTGCAAAATCACCGGAAACTGAAAAGGTGGCAGAAGCGGTTAAGCTGGCAAAGGAAGCGGCGCCTAACCTGACTTTGGACGGAGAATTCCAGTTTGATGCAGCATTCGTTCCCTCTGTAGCGAAAAGCAAAGCACCTGACTCAGAGATCCAGGGTGATGCAAACGTATTTGTATTTCCAAGCCTTGAAGCCGGCAACATCGGCTACAAAATTGCTCAGAGACTTGGGAATTTTGAAGCAGTTGGCCCGATCCTTCAAGGGTTAAATGCACCTGTAAACGATCTTTCCCGTGGATGTAACGAGGAAGACGTTTATAAGCTCGCGTTAATTACAGCAGGTCAATCACTATAATGAATAGATGCAGTCCTTGCGGGGGCTGCATTTTTATGTGATGTGGGGAGGGTTTGGTCACATTTGGACTGGACTTGGACACACCCCACGAGTGTTTAGTCACATTTCGTTGCAGCTTGGACACATTTAACACGAACTTGGTCACTTTCGGGTAGGGCTTGGACACTTCTGTGACTACCAGACCACAGCGTCAGCTTCAAATATGCTATAATCTCTACAGTTTATTAAAGGAGAATGAAGAATCATGAATGAGGATAAAGGATGGGCGCTCCTTCAGCAGCCGGTTTGGCGGATCATTGACCAGTCCAGCCTTGGGCCAATGTTTGAAGCACTCCAATCGTTTGCGATGGATGATACACTCTGTACGTCAGTGGGGAGTGGTGAAGCCCCTGCGACAGCCCGGTCCTGGGTTCATCACGATACGATTGTGCTCGGCACCCAGGATTCAAGAACCCCCTTTTTAAATGAAGGACTGAAGGTGCTCGAGCAAGCAGGCTACCGCTATATTGTCCGCAATTCAGGCGGACTTGCTGTCGTACTGGATGAGGGTGTGCTAAACATCTCACTCATCTTTTCAGAAAGCGAAAAGGGTATTGATATAAACCGTGGTTACGATGCGATGGTGACACTCGTAAAAGAAATGTTCAGCGATTTTGACAAGGAAATCGAAGCCTATGAAATCGTAAATTCTTACTGCCCGGGAAGCTATGATCTCAGCATAGATGGAAAGAAATTCGCAGGTATTTCTCAGCGTAGGATAAGAGGCGGCATTGCGGTGCAGATTTATCTCTGTATGAACGGAAGCGGAGCCGAACGTGCAGAACTGATCCGCCGTTTTTACGAAAAGGCGATTCAGGGTGAGGAAACAAAGTTCTCCTTCCCGCTGATTAAGCCTGAAGTGATGGCCTCCTTATCAGAACTTTATGGCGTTGAATTGACGGTGCAGGATGGGATGCTGCGTTTCTTAACTGCGTTAAAGAAGATCAGCGGAACGATTCAGTCTGGTGAGTTAAACGGATATGAACGATCGCTTTATGACGGCTACTATGATCGCGTCGTGAAGCGGAATGAGAGTGTGTTGACGAAATAAAAGAAGCACCGGATCAAGTGATATCCGGTGCTTCTTTTTAATGCTCTGCGACTTTTTCAAGGTTACCGTTGCGGTCCATTTTAAATGTATTAGAGGATTCCTGGTCACTGAATGCAACGAGCTTTCTTGCACGGTTCATAATCTGCATCAGTGTTTCGTAATCATCCTTCATCGTGGATTCATTGGCCTCCAGCTGACGGACTTTCTGCTCGAGCTCGCGGCATTTATCCTGCCACACTTTCAGCTCCTTTGACAATCTCTCGGACTGCCATTTCCCGATGGACGATGCTGTGTTGGAGCGGGCAAGCTGCTGCAGATATGCAATGACCGTTTCAAGGGAAAGGGAAGAAACCGGTTTATCTTCGGTTATGAACATTTCTGTAGCTGTCTCCATCTCATGTGTCTCTTCCGGTTTTTCAAATATAGACTCATCTGTAAATGGAAGTGCTGGCGTTTCTGAGATTTCAACCTGTGGCTGATAAAGAATTTTCTTTTTTCCTGAATGATCCTGTCCAAGAAGACGGCTGCGCTGCTTGCGCTGACGCTTAGCCAGACTTAATGCCTGCTCATACTGCTGCCTGACCACTGCATTCCACCTGAATCCACAGGCTGCAGAGGTGCGATCAAGCTTATCTCCAACCTCCTCGAACGCATTCAGCTGCGTACTGCCTTCTCTCACATGACGTAAAACCGTATCTGCCAATAACAGATCATCCTCTTCCATCCACGCATCCTGACGATTTTTCATCCTCAACACTCCAATCTTTTAATCTTTCTATGAGTCATTCTTTCCGGCATTCTCCTTTTATATACATCGTGGTGATGGAACGTGAGGTTGAGCGGGAGTTTCGTGAGTTTCGGGGTGAAGTTCGTGAGGTTATACAGATAGTTCGTGAGTTCCGTCGAGGGTTTCGTGAGCTTACAAAAAAGATCGTGAGTTCAGTGATAAATGGACTACGCTGGCATCACACATCTCAGTCTGTTTTCCGGATAGCACGCTCACGACCAGAAATTACTTTATGCATGCGCGAACTTAGCTGGATACTTGTCATCATCAATGCTCGCGTATGGAAGGCACTTAGGTGACGTGAGCTTAAAGCTGAAGTTTGTGAGGATAGATGATACTTTCGTGAGGTTACGGCGGCAGTTTGTGAGCTTGTCAATGGAATTCGTCAGTTTGGAAGAAAAGTTCGTGAGTTCAGTGATAAATGGACTACGCCGGCATCACACGTCTCAGTCTGTTTTCCTGATAAAACGCTCACGATCAGAAAATGTCCTCTGCATACGCGAACACAGCCGATTTAATTTAGATTAGGGTTCGCGTATGGAGTACACCCGGGTAATCAAAGTTTCCTTGAACAATCACTGAACTCCTTCTCACTTATCTTGAAATCAGCTATCTGAATCGGTACAATGACAGGTAGTGAAAAAAGTTTCAACAGGAAAGGGTTGTCGGCAAATGGCAAACGAATTTCGGGTTTGCGATGATTGTCAAGCCGTTGATGTAAAAACATTGATTCCGAAGCTGAAAGAGTTGGATCCCGAAGCTTCCTTTGATATAGGGTGCCAGTCATACTGCGGTCCAGGCCGTAAAAAGACCTTTGCCTTTGTCAATAATCGCCCAGTCGCGGCATTGACTGAAGATGAACTGATGGACAAGGTTCAAGCAAAATTGAAGAAATAATTACATCCCGGCCGCTGCGTCACTGTCAATCAACTGACTTTTGAGGCAGACGGCTGTTTTCTTTTTACGATAAAACGATGTTGATGGTGGAGAGCAAAGACTCCATTTTGAAGCAAAAAATTTATTTTCTGTCTCAAAAATTGAGACGCCGGCGTTCGAAAGACGTCTGAATTTGTCAAGACGTGAAGAGAAAAAATTACCCGATATAATAAAAAGAAGATAGAGAAGAGGGACAGCGATGACGTATGCGATGCAAAAGCTTGCCGAAGAGAAAGTGTTTAAGGATCCGGTTCACCGCTACATTCATGTGCGCGATCAGGTGGTGTGGGATTTAATCGGAACACGTGAGTTTCAGCGTCTGAGAAGAATCCGTCAGCTCGGCACGACGTATCTGACATTTCATGGGGCAGAGCACAGCCGGTTTAATCATTCACTTGGGGTTTATGAAATTATCCGCCGTATCGTGGATGATGTTTTTGCGCCACGCCCGGAATGGGATAACAGCGAGCGGTTGTTATGTCTTTGTGCTGCGCTTTTGCATGATCTCGGTCACGGTCCGTTCTCGCATTCTTTTGAAAAGGTGTTTGAATTAGACCATGAGGAGTTTACCCAGGCGATTATTTTAGGGGATACAGAAGTGAATGCTGTACTAAAAAAAGTATCATCAGCATTTCCTCAGCAGGTCGCAGATGTCATTGCGAAAACCTATGATAACAAGCGTGTAATCAGCCTGATTTCGAGTCAGATTGATGCAGACCGGATGGATTACCTGCAGCGTGATGCTTATTTTACCGGGGTCAGCTACGGTCATTTTGATATGGAGCGGATTTTGCGCGTGCTTCGTCCAAAAGAGGATCAGGTTGTCATCAAATCAAGCGGGATGCATGCCGTTGAAGATTACATTATGAGCCGTTATCAAATGTACTGGCAGGTATACTTCCATCCTGTAACGAGAAGTTCTGAAGTCATTCTGACCAAGATTCTTCACCGGGCAAAAGAGCTGAGTGAGCATGGCTATGAATTCGCCTATGAACCAAGGCATTTTATGTCGATGTTCTCAGGAAACGTTACGCTTAAAGATTATTTGAATCTCGATGAGTCCATCGTGATGTACTATTTTCAAATGTGGGAAGAGGAGAAGGATCCGATTTTAAGCGACCTCTGTCACCGTTTTATGCAGCGGCGCCTGTTTAAATACGTTGAATTTGATCCGTCGAAGGAATATAAAAAGCTGAATAAGCTTGAGCAGCTGTTCAGGGAAGCAGACCTTGATCCGGAGTATTACCTTGTGGTGGATTCCTCATCTGATCTTCCATATGATTTTTACCGGCCGGGTGAAGAAGAGGAACGGGTACCGATTCACCTGCTCATGCCAAATGGTGAGCTTCGGGAATTATCGCGTCAATCTGAGATTGTAGATGCGATTTCAGGGAAAAGAAGAACAGATCATAAACTTTATTATCCAAAGGATTATCTGATGGATGATTCCAGTCATAAAGAAACGAAAGAAAAAATCCGTGCCATTTTAGGGGTTAGTGAGCATTAATAAAGGAGAGAGCCAGCCATGATGAAGGATCACGCCAGACTGATGAAGGCGTTTTCTGCCCTGGGGGAGATTGTCGGCAGAAAGAAGCTTCAGAAGATCATCTTTATTGCCAAAAAGCACAATTATGCTTTTCATGAAAAATATCAGTTTCATTTTTTCGGACCGTATTCAGAGGAGCTTACATTGCGTGTGGAGGAGCTCTGCAATATGGGGTTCATTAAAGAATTTAATGAGAAGAAGAGCGGCTATTATCAGTACCGTTATGAAGTGACAGAAGAAGGACAGGCGTTTTTAGAGGCGCAGAATGAACTAGCCGCTGAGAATCTTACACCGTTCCTGAAAAACCTGAACGAACAGTCGTCCCGTTTTCTGGAGCTTGTCTCTACGCTGCTTTATTTCGATACGCTTGAGATGGATGCGCGTATTGAGAAGGTGCAGAAGGTAAAAGCCAAACAGAATTACATGGATGAAGAAATAGCGGAAGCTTTGGCATACATAGAGCAATTGAATCAGCTTGTTTGATGCATGACCAAATAAAAAGGCATGACGCGGATGCGCCATGCCTTTTTAAATTTATTTAGACTCAACCAGATGAAGCTCAGGCTTTTCTTTTCGTGTTGTCGTACAGATGGATTCCCAGTTGTGGGCTGCGCCGTCACGCATGGTGACGATCCGGTCGGCGATGGCTTTGGAATCTTCAAGGTCATGCGAAACGAAAATAGAGGTGATACCTGTTTTTTTGATGATTTCTCTCAGCTCGCTCCGGATTTTGATCTGAAGCCCGGCATCCAGGTTACTGAATGGCTCGTCCAGCAGCAGAAGTGAAGGCTTTGGAGCAAGTGCGCGTGCAAGAGCAATACGCTGCTGTTGTCCGCCGCTTAGTTCGTGCGGATAACGTTTTGCGTATGATGTCATATTAACGAGCTCAAGCACTTCGTCAGCACGCTGTTTTTTCGCTTTGCGGCTGTATTTTTTCAGGCCGAATTGAATGTTTTCAAGCACGGTCATGTGAGGGAACAGTGCGTAATCCTGGAATACCATTCCGATTCCGCGCTTTTCCGGTAATACGAAGCGGCGGTCGTCTGTCATCACTTCGCCATCAATCGTAATCATACCTTTAGAAGGAACCTCAAGTCCGCATAGAAGTCTTAGAACTGTACTTTTACCGCTACCGCTGTCTCCCTGTATTGAAATAATCTCACCCTGCTGAATTTCGAGGTGAAACTGATTAATTGTGTTTTGTTTTGTGTTTCCGTAACAGAAGCATAAGTCTTTGATTTGTACGAACATATTATTTCGGCTCCTTTTCTAAAACTTGATGAAATACATAGATCGCAATGGCGCTGATGACGACGATGATGATCGAAGCTAATGAAGCTTCCTGTATTTGTTCATCATTTGCATACTGATATGCTTTTGTGGCTAAGGTGTCAAAGTTAAATGGACGTAAAATCAAGGTGAGCGGCAGTTCTTTTAAAATATCTATAAATGCGAGAATAAACCCGCTGATAATCGGTACTTTAATCATTTTCAGATCGACTCTAAAAAACGTCTTTGTTAAGTTCATCCCAAGCATTCTCGAAGCTTCCGTATATTTGTTCCCGATTTTATCAAATCCGGCCTCAACCGAGTTGTAGCCGATCGCGAGGAATCGGATAATATAGGCGGAAATTAAGATAAACAGGCTTGTACTTAAGAAAAGGGAAGCTTCCATCCCCATTGAATCATAAAAGTTAAACAGGAAGTTATCGATATCGATAAACACTGTGCTGATTCCAACCGCAATGACGGCGCCGGGAATCGAATAACCGAGAATCGTCACACGGGCTGCTGATTTTGAAAATACGCTCTGGTGCATACGCGAGAAGTTCGCGATAATAACCGCAAACACCATCACGAGTGCAGCTCCAACAAAAGAGACCAGCAGTGAGTTCATCATCAGCTGTGTAAATACAGGAGATGCGATTTTTTCAAACGTCAGAATCGTCCAGTCAATCATTTGGATAAACGGGATTAAAAATCCGAGCATAAAAATAAATAAACAATAGCTGAATGCCGTCCAGGCTTTTGCACCCTGAAGCTTAATCGGTGTGAGCGGCCGGACTTTCGCTGTTGTCGTACTGTACTTTTTACGACCGCGCAGTACTTTTTCCAAAATTAAAATGGCAAAAACGATAAACATTAATGTTGCTGAAAGCTTTATAGCGGAATTCAGGTCATTCATACCAAACCACGTCTGGAAAATCGCAGTACTGAAGGTTGGAACCCCGAAATAAGAAACGAGCCCATAATCATTTAACACCTCTAGCAGTACGAGACTGACACCGCCAACAATGGCTCCGCGGGAAATCGGAAGCACGACGCGGAAATAAATCTCCCATGCATTTCGTCCAAGCAGCCGCGCATTTTCAACGAGTGCAGCGGACTGGTGAGATAAAAATGCACGCGTAATCGTGTAAACGTAAGGGAACAAAAATAATGTGAAAATAAAGATTGCACCCGGCATATTCAGGATATTGAAGTAAGACTGATTCACGGTAATATCCCAGTTGTTTCGCAAGGTGGTCTGGATCACGCCGGTATAGTCCAGGATTCCGTTATATGTGTAACCTGCAATATAAGGCGGAATCGCAAGTGGCAGAATTAATGCCCATTTGAAAAATCGTTTCATCGGAAAATCATAGGCTGACACAAGCCAGGCAAGACTCGTTCCGATTAAAATGGCAAATAATCCGGTGAATATCATGATTAAACTAGTATTTTTAAGTAGATTAGGCAGGATAAATTCCTGGATGTGCTCCCAGTTTTCTGCTCGTTCTGTAAAGAAGTTAACGAGAATCGTCAAGTTCGGTAGCAGAATCAGGATCACAATGATCATACTGAGAACGGTCCAGATATTTAAATAGCCAGGTAATTTACGAAACAGCTTCAAAAGGGACACGTCCTTAAAACAATTCAAATCTCCGGTTTAACATAAACCGTCCCTGATAATGATAACAGTTCTCATTTGTTTTGTATAGATGAAAAGGCTTTATTCGTGGTGGTTTACGAGGTGGAATATGTAAAATCGGGCAGGTTTTTAGCTAAATTGGGGGTTTATTTGAACATCGTGTGACAAAAGTGGCGTTGGTGGGTGTGGGTTGTCGATTCCTATTCCTTCACTTAAGGAACTTATTCGTGTTTTTAAGATTTTAATTCCTTCTTTCCAGGACATCATTCCCTCTTATGAAAAAATAATTCAATCATTCAACCTTCATTCGCTATTTTTCCCATCCTTACACTTAGTGGATTCCTTCAATTGAGAACAGATTTCCTTCACTATTCAAATGGATTCCATCATTCCCTAAATCCCTTGAGAAAGCTAGCGGTTATTTAAAAACATTGCTTAGGAAATTCTTGCTTTTTCTCTGTGGTGACACGGCTGTCATAGGCATTACTCAAGAAAAATGTTACTGTAAATATTCCATCATAGCTGATACAAAAAAAGGTACTTACACCATTAAAGAGTGTAAGTACCTTTTTGACATTCTATTTCGTTAAAATAATCTTACTTCCAGCCAACTTCGTTCATGATCTGGATGGCACGGTTGTTGTTTTCTCCAAGTTCAGTCAGGTTCAGGTCCTGCTCTTTGAACTCGCCCCAGCTTTGAAGAAGCTCAGATGCTTCTACGTTAGGGTTGGCAGGGTATTCGTAGTTAGTTTCTGCGAATTGCTCCTGTGCAGATTCAGATGAAAGGAACTCAATGAATTTCTGAGCATTTTCAACGTTTTTGCTGCTAGCAGTGATACCGGCACCACTGATGTTGATGTGTGTACCAGTTGTATCCTGGTTCGGGAAAACAATTTCAAGCTGTTCAGCTACTTTTACTTCTTCTTCATCTTCTGAATTTAACATTTGGCCAAGGTAGTATGTGTTCATTACAGCTACATCACCTTCACCAGAAGCAATACCTTTTGCCTGGTCGCGGTCTCCACCTTCAGGATCGCGGGCCATGTTGTTGACAATTCCCTGAGCCCATTCTTTTGCTGCCTCTTCACCATCAATTGAGATCATAGAAGCCATTAGTGATTGGTTATAAATGTTTTCAGATGAACGGATCAACACGCGTCCAGCCATATTTTCGCTTGTAAGGTCAGAATAGTTCTGGATTTCTTCAGGATTTACACGGTCTGGGTGGTAAGCGATGATACGTGCACGTTTGGTTAAACCGTACCATTGATTATCAGTATCACGCAGGTTTTCCGGAATGTTTTCGTTTAAAACATCGCTTTCAAGTGGCTGCAGAAGCTCCTGTTCTTTTGCACGGTGTAAACGTCCAGCATCAGCTGTCATAAATACATCAGCTTCAGAAGCTTGTCCTTCACGTTGCAGGCGGGCAATTAGCTCATCGTCTTCACCTTGAATGACATTAACTTCAATGCCTGTTTCTTCTGTAAATTGATCATATAGCGCCTGGTCAGTGTCATAGTGACGGCCAGTGTAAAGATTTACTTCGCCAGCTGATTCTTCAGTTTCGTTTGAAGAACCGCTTTCATTTGAAGTCGACTCTTCTTCACCTGAATTGCCACATGCAGTCAGGATCGCAAGGATCAACGTTAAACCGAATAAGTACCAAACTTTTTTCATTATGTGCACTCCTTATGTCGAAATTTAATTGAAAATAATTATCAGCACTATTCAAATTATAATGATAATCATTCTCAGGTCAATAGGTAATTACATATTTCTTTTTATTTTTGTTTTTTCAGGGATTTAGAGAGGGGAAGCTTTGTGTGAAAGTGCAACTTGATATAGCCAGGCATTTTGTTGGTGCGCTTGACGTTATGAAAACGGTGCAAATCTGAAAAGTGTAAGGGAGAGAGCCGGAATCGTACATTTAATTTCCAGAACGATACAAATGTACGTTTCATCAGTACAATTATTTCTTGAATCGTGACAAAAAACCTCGTTGCAAGTGTGAACGTTACAATTAATTTTTGAATCAATACAAATAAATCCTGGTTCGATGTAATAACTTATCATAACAGGACAATTCCCAACCTTTTAGGGAGTGTCCGCATTTCCCAAACAGCAATCTTCATGGAGGGAGCCAGTGCTTAATTTACATACTGGCTCCTTTACCGAAAGAAAGCCCGTGTCTGATTGTGAAAGTTATCAGTTGAAATCTGCTGATATCATCCGATTTTCCTCTCAGGAGAAGAGGTCTCACTAAAGCGACTGAAATAAGGGTGTGTAAAACCAATCAGAGCAGGAGTCATGATCAGCAGACCGATCAAAAGGTAGAGCGGGCGCATATCGGTGGTCCCCACGAGAAGTGTGCCGACTGCAATTCCTGCTGGCATGGACAACCTGACAATTAAAAGTCTTATTGAAAATAAAACCCCTGCCTGCTCATTTGTCACAGACCGCTGAAAGAAGGCGGCGTTATGTATGTTGAAGAATGGGAAGAAAATGCCTCCTAAAAGCTCGCATATTAGGGCGAAGGCAAAGTTCGGGCTGACAGCTAAACCTGCAAATGAGAGTCCTCCTGCAAAAAGTCCAAGAAACATAACCCTCTGCTTCGAGAAAGGCAGTGTAAGTTTTCCTGTCAGATAAGCGCCAATCACATATCCCAACGGAAACATCCCCGCAAACCAACCGTAAGCCACTGTTGACTGATTGAGTTCATCCATAATAAAAGGAATATTGATCACGAGTGTTACACCGACACCGAATTGAACAAGGCCTGAAAAAACAGTAAGCCACACTAACGTTTTATGGTGCCAGAAAAGCTGATACCCTTTCTGAATCTGACTGCTCCATGAGCTCCGAACATTGAGGGTCCGTTGCGGCTCATTTAACGTTCTTAACCCGAGGGCGCTAAGCAGGAAAAGTAATGCTACGATTCCATACAGCCATGCAGTGTCTGTCAATGTAATCAGAACGGCTCCTGCAGGAGGTGCAAGAAAACTCATGAGCCTCATTGTTCCGTCCATCCAGGCGTTTCCTTTAACAAGATCCTCGTTATGTAAAATAGCAGGCAGCAATGCAAGTCCTGCAGGTGTATAAAGAGGCTGGACGATCCCAAGTACTATCTGAATGAAAAATAAAACCCAGAGCTCCAGATGACCGGATAAGTACAGCAGGGCAGGAAGGAGGAAGGTCCAGAAACGAATCATCTGAACGACAATCATCAGCCTTTGACGACTGAACCGGTCAATGAACGGACCGGCTCCCAACTGGATGACCAGTGACGGGATGAAATATAAAAGCCAAAGGGTCCCCATCGCTGCTTTTGATCCGGTAATCTCATAAAGTAGCAGAGCGTTCATCAGGGCTCCAACTGCCCCTCCGAATTCTGATAGCGTTTGTCCGATATACAAAGAGCGGAATGACCGGTTTTTTAACAACAAAAATTTATTCATAAGAGTCCAGACCCAGCCGATTCATTGAGCGCATATGCAGCTCTTTAAGAACGTCTGATTTTAATGAATATCGTTGATCCTTTAAAACAACAATGCCGGCAGATCTCAGAATGGCAAGATGGTGATGAATGGTAGACTTTCCGACTGATAGCTCCTGACTCAATTCATTTAATGAGTGTGCTTTGTTACTTAACCGGTTGATTAGCAGAATTCTGTTTTCGTCAGCAAGCGCTTTATGGAATAATACGAGCGCTGCCTGATCTGATTCATCTAACAGACTGGAATCATCAGCAGGGTAGTGCACGATGAGTCTGTCATCATGCATGGTTTGAATGGTCCAGGGTCTGTAAATCAGGTGTGGAACCAATTCGATCTTTGTGACGCCAATCGGAGGCTGAAATGAATCACCTAACACTTTTTGATAAAGGTGCTTCGCCGGCGATTTCATCTTATTGATGCGTTGTCTCTCCTTTATCATGGCGGTCTCATACCTTGTTTGTTCATTAATCGCCCAGGCTCTGTACCAGTCAGACATGAGAGTAAGAAGGTGTTTTTTGAGTATGGGAGTATTCACTTCTTTTAAAAATTGAAGATACGGATTGAAAAATGAATCATTTTTATATTCTTTGATAAGTGATTCAAATGCATCTCTGTCCCCGATTGAAAAAAGCTTTCTTTGGCCGGACGTTCCGACTGGAGGCAGGGCCTTAAAGATCAAATCCGAGTTATGTAACGCATTGATGTATGTAACAAACCCTGCAAGATCATCCTCCCCGTAATGACCGATTAACTGAAGAAGCATTCTCCAAGTGTTGTGTTTTGTGCAATACTCGATTTCCTTAATGGAGTCAGGTGCAAGTGCTGAAACTAAATCTGTCCATTTTTTCTCCTTCACTTCTAACGTATGTCTAATCTCTGAATATGTATAAGCGGCAAGTCCAAGCGCAGCTTCATAAAGACTTAAATGTTTGAACGCTGTCTCGATTCGTTTATCAGGTACACCTTGCGTTAAAAGATTCATACAATCATCCTTTCTAGTTTCTGTTAACTATTAATTCTATAAATATAGAATAAAACCTTTATTTAATTTCATATTTATAAAATAAAAATTTTCATGAACGTTTTTGAATGTTTTTGATTATTTTTGATTGATTTTTGTAAGCGTTCTCTTTATAATGAATTCAAAGATAGCAGGAAAAGGAGGATGGATATGCTGACTGAAGAACGGTATTCCATCATTTTAAATAAAGTGAAGTCACGGGAAACGGTAAAGATCCAGGACCTGATCGAGGCGACTGGAGCCTCTGAATCAACGATCAGGCGTGATCTGACAGAGCTTGAGAAAAAGAAGTTTATTAAGCGGATCCACGGTGGGGCAAGGCTGATGGAACGTATGACGGACGAACCGAGCATGGATGAAAAATCAGCCAAAAACCTTCATCAGAAGAAAGAAATTGCGCGTTTAGCGGCATCTTTCATTGAAAAAGGTGACTGTATTTTCCTTGACGCAGGAACGACGACAAGGCAGCTGGTTGAGTTTTTATCTGAAGACGATCTCATTGTTGTGACCAATGGGCTGATGCATGTTGAAGCGCTTATGCAAAAAGGGATTCGAACTTATTTAACGGGTGGTGTGATTAAACCGAAAACGAATGCGCTGATCGGAAGAGGGGCGATTGATTCTTTAAGAGCTTACCGATTCGACAAAGCATTTATGGGGACGAATGGTGTCCATTATGAGTCAGGCTATACGACACCGGATCCGGAAGAAGCGCAGGTGAAAGCAGAAGCAATGAGCCTTTCAAGGGAAGTGTACGTGTTGGCCGATGCTGAAAAAATTGGAGAGATTGCTTTTGCCAGATTCGGAGAGCTGCAGGATGCGACACTCATCACAGAAGAATTTGAGGAAAATGCTTCATTTTACCTTAAGCAAACGACTGTAAAAGAGGTGAGATCATGATTTTAACCGTCACACTAAATCCTTCAGTAGATTACGTTGTGAGGTTGGACAGCCTTCACCAGGGTGGGTTAAACCGAACGGAAGATACTGCTTTTTTTGCAGGGGGAAAAGGCATTAATGTATCTCAGGTATTGAAGGAGCTCGGGGTGCACAGTACAGCAACCGGATTCACTGGCGGTTTCAGCGGACAATTTATTGAGCAGTCGCTTAGTGAAAAAAAGATTACGGCAGATTTTATTCAAGTACAAGAGCCTTCCCGCATCAACATTAAGCTGAAAACAAATGAGGAGACTGAAATTAATGCTTCAGGTCCCGCCATTAGCGAGAGCAGTATTGAGGCATTATTTGAACTCGTTGGCCGCTACGGAGAAGGAGATATTCTCGTACTCGCCGGCAGTATTCCGGCAAGTGTTCCGAAAAATCTTTACGGTCTGCTTGCTGAAAAGGCACACGGTCTTGGGATGAAGGTTGTCATTGATGCGGAGAAAGCTCTGCTGGAGCCGGCGCTGAAGATACCGCTGCATTTCATAAAACCCAACCATAAGGAACTCGCTGGCTACGTTGGTGAGGAAATCAACACCATTGAGCAAGCGGTCAAACACGGGCGTCAATTTTACAATCATCATAATATTGAGTACTTGATGATTTCGATGGCTGAAAAAGGGGCCGTATTGATTTATAAAGATGATGTTTATATAGCTGAACCACCTGCCGGTAAACTCGTAAACAGTGTCGGAGCAGGTGACTCATCCGTCGCAGGGTTTTTAGCCGGTCTGAAAAGAGGGTTATCAATCAAAGAGGCGTTCTCACTCAGCATGGCATGCGGAGCGGCTACTGCATTTTCAGAAGGACTTGCCACAATAAATGATATCGAACACTATCAGCCACTGGTAAACATAAGGGGGTCAGAATCATGAAAATAACCGATCTATTAACCAAACAAACGATTCAGCTGTCACTTGCATCAACTGAGAAGCAGGGCACCATTGATGAAATGGTCGACCTGCTGGACCGCGCTGGAAAGCTGAACGATGCGAAGGCTTATCGTGAAGCCATTCAGGCGAGGGAGGATCAGACAACAACCGGTATTGGTGAAGGAGTGGCGATTCCTCACGCTAAAACAAAAGCAGTAAAAGAACCGGCGATCGCCTTTGGCCGCTCAGTGTCAGGACTTGATTATGAGTCACTTGACGGACAGCCTGCACACCTCGTCTTCATGATTGCAGCAACAGAAGGGGCTAATGATACTCACCTTCAGGCACTCAGCCGCTTGTCGGTTCTGCTTTTAAAAGAAGAGGTGAAGCAGGGGCTGTTAGATGCTAAAACACCAGATGACGTGATCAGCTTAATTTCACGCTTTGAAGAGGAAGAGGCTGAAGAGGAGCAGGTGTCCTCTTCATCGCAGGGACAAATTCTTGCTGTAACAGGGTGTCCAACTGGAATCGCCCATACTTATATGGCAGCAGATGCACTGAAAAATAAAGCCAAAGAGATGAATGTTTCCATTAAAGTTGAAACAAACGGCTCTGACGGTGCGAAAAATGTGCTGACGGCAGAAGAAATTGAAAACGCTGTTGCGATCATTGTAGCAGCTGATACGAAGGTTGAAATGGAGCGCTTTAAAGGAAAACGTGTCATTGAAGTACCGGTCACAGACGGCATCCGCAAAACTGAGCAGCTGATCACACGCGCTGTGAACCAGGATGCACCTGTTTATCAGGGAAGCGGCAGTACGGAAAAGAAAGAAGAGGGTCAGGCAAAAGGCCGGACAGGTGTGTACAAGCATCTGATGAACGGGGTTTCCAACATGCTACCGTTTATCGTAGGTGGAGGGATTTTAATCGCGCTGTCCTTCCTGTTTGAAGATCAGATCACGGGTGAGCGTTCGGCGATTGGAGATATTTTAAGCTACATTGGTGGTGAAAATGCCTTTTTCCTTATCGTTCCTGTTTTAGCCGGGTTTATTGCAATGAGTATTGCAGATCGTCCGGGGTTTGCACCAGGTATGGTCGGCGGTTTGATGGCAGCTTCAAGTGGAGCTGGCTTCCTTGGCGGGATTATCGCCGGGTTCCTGGCAGGTTATCTCGTAGTCGGCTTGAAACGTGTTTTCTCAGGGTTACCACAGGTGTTTAATGGCTTAAAACCTGTATTGATTTATCCACTTTTTGGTATTTTGTTTACAGGTCTGATTATGTACTGGGCGGTACAGCCTTTAAGTGCAATTAACCAGGGTGTGATCAACTGGCTTGGCGGCCTTGGTACAGGAAACCTTGCTCTTTTAGGACTGTTGTTAGGTGGGATGATGGCGGTTGATATGGGTGGTCCGATTAATAAAGCAGCGTATGCTTTTGCACTTGCCGTAGCGGCTGACAGTCAATTTGGACCGCAGGCAGCAGTAATGGCCGGAGGGATGGTACCTCCGCTCGGAATGGCTCTTGCCACAACACTTTTCCGTAAAAAGTTTAATGAGCAGGAGCGAAAAACAGGTGTCTCTGCCTATTTCCTTGGTGCTTTCTTTATCACAGAAGGAGCATTACCTTTTGCGGCATCCGACCCGCTCCGTGTGATTCCGTCAGCCGTCCTTGGCTCAGCGGTAGCAGGTGGACTGACACTCTGGTTTGATCTGGCACTGCGCGCACCACACGGCGGAATTTTCGTCTTCGGAACCCTCGAAGGTGCCTTCACAAACATCGGCCTGTATGCACTCGCAATCCTGATCGGAACAGTCGTAACAGCCGTCACGGTTGGGTTGTTGAAAAAGCCGGTTCAGCCTTGATGGTGAAAGATAGATAGGCTTCCGACGGAAATGGTGTTGGCGATCAACAGAAAGTTCGCCACGATCAACAGAATGCGAGCTGCTATCGACGTTTTTTCGTTGTCTATTAACAGAACTTGGTCGGCTATCAACAAATTGAGTGTTATTTAATAATTGATCAACATTAATGGCTTGTCTATCAACAGAAAAGAAGGCTGCGACTCCCCTCGGCGGAAAAGGACAGGTGAACCTCCGACGGCGCGAAGCGACTAGGATGTTCACCGTCCGGATTCGGAAAGCGTCCGCCTTGCGCGAAGCTCACCGGCTATTTAAACAGCCATGATGGAATGTTCCGTCACATATTTTAAAAGCCTTTATGCTTTCATCGCATAAAGGCTTTTTCAATCCAATTATTCGCTGTCACTCAAACGTTTACCCGCTACACCATAATGGTTTTTGCTCATTTCTTCAATAAACACAACAACCTTATCCTTTGACGCGCCAGTCGTTTCAACCACAGCGTCAGTGACTTTTTCCACAAGCGCTTTTTTCTGCTCTTCGTTACGGCCTTCAAGCATTTTAACAGTTACATACGGCATATCTTGGTCATCTCCTTTAAAAGTGTCAGCATCGTATCGGCATTTGAAAATGTGATACAATCGAAACGGATACGATCTTTTATTATTGTAAACGCATTAGCATTAAAAACAAATTATTTAACTGAACAATCAGTTAGTTTTATAAAAGGAGTGGACGGGATGTCTGAGAAAAAGAAGAATATTGGATTTAACATCATTAAAAATGATCCGACAGACGGCCACGGAGGCTTTGGTGTCGGAGCGCTCAGCCTTGATAATGTTTCACCGGTCATTATTGATGTAGCCGAGCGGGAGGCAGAGGTTGATATTGGTGCGATGCACGCGCGATCAAAAGTGGAGAAAGGTATTAAATTCACCGTGAATCGTGAAGACTCAGAAGGCGGAAAGGATTACTGGCTCGTCTGGGTAACCATCGACCGTAAGCCTGAAGGACCATACTACGCGGGCGTGACAGCGTGTGAAATGGTGGTCAATCGTGAGAAGCGCAGAGGCTATAAAATTCTGGCTGACCATGTGAACCGGATGGACAAATCGATGAAACGTAAGATCATCGTCGACCATATGGATGAGCCGTCTAAAAAAGTACTGGCTGACTTTTTAAAGAACCATAATGAAGCGTTCTGGCATGCATCAGAACCTGAACTTCATCAGGCGCTCTTGTCAATCGAAACCTGACATTATTGAACAAATTGTGACGGATTCCGTAAAACTGCCATCGCGTATTGCCTGACATCGTGAAAGGGAGTAAACTTTACTTACAGTTGCATAACTATGTAGCTAGGACACGAAAAAACCCGAGGCCGCACACCTCGGGATTTTTTGTGTCCTTTTTTATTACTCACCAAACAATCGGCCGAGCCAGTTTTCATTTTCCTCCTGCTCAATCACCGGTTCTCCGGGTGGCGCGACTGTATTTCCTTCACAATCCTCCACGGGTTCAGTTGATTCCAGGAAATAAGCCGTGCGCGGTTCATTGCCGCATGATGCAGCATTTAAAAGACCTGTGTGGGGATCCATCTGAACGGCACGGACACCGGCTGGAGGAACAAAAAATTTCTCCGGCTGCTTCGCATGCGCTTTTTCCATAAAGTCAATCCAGATCGACTTTGCTGCAGCCTTATCCTCAGACAATGTCAGCTCACGTGCATCATCATATCCGGTCCATACGCCGGCAGTTAACGTAGGTGAATAACCGATCATCCATTGATCAGAATTGGTTGTCCCAGATTTTGCTGCGTACTCACGGGTTTTCTGATCCAATAAGGTAATACCGGTCACGGTCGAATAATCATTTAGCACAGGGTCAAACGTGCCCGTCAGCATATGTGTCATCACAAACGCGGTCTTCTGATCGAGTGCCTGCTTGTCCTTCTGCTTCTGCTCGTAAATGACTTTTCCATCCGCATCCTCGATCTTGCGGATTAACACCGGCTCCGTTCTTTTGCCGTCATTGGCGAATACCGAATAGGCATGAATCATTTCAAGCGGCACAACTTCAGACGTACCGAGTGCTGCAGAAGGCAGTTCAGATACAGGGGTGGACAGTCCGAATCTCTTAGCTTCTTTTTGCAAAACTTCTCCGCCTAAAAACTGGTGCGCTTTCACCGCATAAATATTATCCGAGATCGCAATCGCCTGAGCGAGCGTAATGGCATCATTAGCAAATTTATGATTAAAATTCAGCGGCGCATATTCACTCCTGCCTTCATCATAATAAAAGGTCGTCGGCTCGCTTTTCATTGTCGTAGCAGGCGTGAATCCGCGTTCGAGTGCACCTGTATACAAAATAGGTTTGATGGTTGAACCCGGCTGTCTTTTTGCCTGAGTGAAACGGTTAAATGGACTGTTTTCATAATTACGTCCACCTACCATTGCTTTTACATAACCGTTTGAAGGATCAATCGCTGCAAAAGCAACCTCAAGCTCAGTCTCAGCGGGCATTCTTTCAGCTACTGTTTCTTCAGCGGTTTTTTGCAGTGTTGAATCCAGTGTCGTATAAATTTTAAGACCGCCAAACTTTAAATAGTAAGGCTCCAGTCCCTCGATTTGTTCAAGCTCCTGCCAGACGGCCTCCTGAAAATAAGGTGCAGTCCCGAGCATTTCAGCAGCAGCGGTCACGGCTACGACAAGCTCCTCTTTCTTCGCCTTTTTTGCCTCGTCAGCTGACAGATCACCATTTTTCTGCATCACAGACAGAACAAGTTCCTGTCGTTCCTTCGCCTCGTCGAAATTTTCAAGAGGGGAATAGCCATAAGGGGATTTCGGAACCCCGGCAAGCATCGCAGCCTGGGCGAGCGTCAAATCCTCAGAAGACACCCCGAAATAATAGCGGCTCGCTGCCTCAATTCCATACATCCCGTGACCGTAATAAATCGTATTCAAATAACCCTCCAGAATATCTTCCTTCTCATAATTCCATTCCAGACGAATCGTGTACAAGGCCTCATTCAGCTTTCTGGTCCACGTTTTATCATGAGTCAAATAAAGATTCCGTGCATACTGCTGCGTAATCGTACTCGCACCCTGCACCTTTGCCATGGCTTTAATATCAGCAATCGCTGCGCCGGCAATCCGGGTGAAATCAAACCCTTTATGGTCATAAAACTTCCGGTCCTCAACAGCAAGCGTCGCCTTGACAACATGAGGCGAAATATCCTCAAGCGGCATCCAGTAACGCTTCTCGCCCGAAGTCCGCTCACCAATTATCTCATCATTCGCATCTAGAATCAGCGTAGATTGTGAAACCGCAATCGAAGGCGGACCGGTCGTTTTGGCATAAAAGTAGAGCGCAAGAATCGTGCCACCCCATAAAAAACTGAACACAAACAGCGTCAGAACAGCTAACTGCAAAATCCTGAAACGCTTCCTCCGCCTTCTTCTCGATATACGACCCATTAGCCCCACCTCCTGGCGATTTTAAAGTGCTTTTATAGAGTGATTTTTTTGAGAGTAGTTAAATAAGAGCAAAGAGTGGTCAAATAACCTTAAAGAGTGGTCAAATAACTTCAAAGAGTAGTTAAATAACTATAAAAAGTGGTCAAATAATCAAGAAAAGTGGTCTAATGCAAAATGATTTGCTTGTGCATCACTAATTTTTCGTTCCCTGTTCCGATTTGCAGTTGAATTTCACGAAAGTGACCAAGCTGAGGCATAAAGTGTCCAAGTTTAGTTGGAAAGTGACCAAACATACTCTGAAAGTGACCAAGTATCGACCAAAAGTGTCCAAACTTCCCTTGGAAGTTAACAAACGCACGCCTCCGCTTTTCGTGATGTCTAGCTGCGGCGACTAGCCCCTCGAGGTCATAAGTCAAAGCTGAACGAGGGCGAAGATCAGCCCTCTTTTCATCTTCGCCTTATGTTTGTCGGGGCTGGACGAGTCGCCTCCACTTTTCCTGATGTCCAGCTCCGGTTCGCAGCGGCTAGTGCGCTTCCCTCAGCTCATTTCGATAAGTCAACATCAGCTCCCTGCGTTCGCTGTGTTTCCTTTATCTTAATCGCTTCAGTCCACCGCATACGCCGCTAAACGCGAACCTCCGCTTTTCGGAATAGTATGAGCCTGTTTTCACCTTTTTAAACATCCTCAAAAAATAGCTTGAATTCTGTGTATTTTTCTCTATACTTTTTCTCATGTGTGTTTTAATTTTTTGTGTTGTGGAAAACACGAAACGATGTTGCTGATAGACTCGGAAAACGATTGAAATAAAGGTGCTGCTTACTGGCAGGGCAAACGATATGGATCATAAAGGAGATATGCAAAATGGCTGGATTCTGGTTTACAGAAAAGCAAACAGAGAATTTCGGAATTACGATGAAGGTGAAGCAGACGCTTCATACGGAACAGACTGACTTCCAACTGCTTGAAATGGCTGAAACGGAAGAGTGGGGCAATATGCTGTTTCTTGACGGCATGGTCATGACTTCACAAAAAGATGAGTTCGTTTACCACGAAATGGTGGCGCACGTTCCATTATTTACGCACCCGAACCCTGAGAATGTACTCGTTGTTGGCGGTGGAGACGGCGGCGTGATCCGTGAAGTGCTGAAGCACCCATCTGTAAAGAAAGCGACGCTGGTTGAAATTGATGGAAAGGTAATCGAGTATTCGAAGAAATACCTTCCTGAGATTGCAGGCGATCTTGAAAATGAGCGTGTTGAAGTGATCGTAGGCGACGGATTTATGCACATTGCTGAAAGTGAAAACGTGTATGACGTAATCATGGTTGATTCTACTGAGCCTGTTGGACCGGCAGTAAACCTGTTTACAAAAGGATTCTACTCAGGTATTTCAAAAGCGCTGAAGGAAGACGGCATCTTTGTTGCGCAGTCTGACAATCCTTGGTTTAAAGCGGATTTGATCAAACAGGTCATGAGTGATGTGAAGGAAATTTTCCCGATCACACGCCTTTACACAGCGAATATCCCAACGTACCCAAGCGGTCTATGGGCGTTTACACTTGGCTCTAAAAAGCATGACCCGTTAAAAGTGGCGGAAGAGCGTTTCCACGAAATCGACACGAAATACTACACGAAAGAGCTTCACAATGCTTCATTCGTGCTGCCGAAATTCGTGAAGGATTTAACGGAATAAGGAGGCACCTGCTGTGAAATTTGATGAGCAGTATTCAGGTAACGTATTTATTAAAAGTCACCCGAGTTATGAAGAGAGCCAGGCAGTCATCTACGGTATGCCGATGGACTGGACCGTCAGCTACCGTCCAGGCTCCCGTTTTGGCCCGGCCCGCATCCGTGAAGTTTCAATTGGTCTCGAAGAATACAGCCCGTATCTCGACCGCGAGCTGGATGACGTTAAATATTTCGATGCAGGGGATATTCCGCTGCCATTCGGAAACCCGTATAAGAGTATTGACTTAATCGAAAAGTATCTCGACACCCTTTTTAAGGATGGGAAATTCCCATTAGGTATGGGTGGGGAGCACCTTGTATCGTGGCCGGTGATGAAGGCTGCGGCGAAAAAATATAAGGACCTCGCGATTATTCACATGGATGCCCACACCGACCTTCGCACGGATTATGAAGGAGAGGAGCTGTCACACTCCACACCAATCCGCAAAATCGCCGAGCATATCGGACCGAACAACGTCTATTCATTCGGTATCCGTTCAGGCATGAAAGAAGAATTCGAGTGGGCAAAAGAAAATGGCATGCACATTTCAAAATTTGACGTACTTGAGCCATTAAAAGAAATCTTGCCAACCCTTGCAGAACGTCCAGTTTATGTCACAATCGACATCGACGTACTTGATCCGGCTCACGCACCTGGAACAGGCACAGTGGACGCTGGCGGAATCACATCACGTGAACTCCTCGCATCCATTCACGCCATTGCAGGATCAGACGTCAACGTCATCGGAGCCGACCTCGTAGAAGTCGCACCCGTCTACGACAACTCAGAACAAACAGCCAACACAGCCAGCAAACTCCTACGCGAAATGTTGCTTGGATTTGTAAAATAAAACGCTAAACTGTCCTGATCATCAGGGCAGTTTTTCTAATGAAAAGCAGAGGCAACTCGTCCAGCAGGTTTATTTGCCAACTCTTTGAGGTTATTTGCCAACTTATTCCGATTATTCAACAACTCTTTTGCTTTATTTGACAACTTTCCTAAGTTATTTAACAACTTAACCTCATTATTAAACAACTCTCACGAAAAATCCTGGCCCTCCCCATCGGAGCTAGACAGCGGGAAGGACGGTTCCGGCACGGTTCTATACGAACACAACAATTTCCCTGAAAAATCCATCCCTACCTTTCCTCCACTTCACATTGCATTTTCAAGCATTCCTTTCTATAATAGTAAGGTTAATAATTCGGACGAAACGGAGTGAGACCAGTGGAAAACTCGACACCCGTATCCATTCACCTCACCACGGTGATTACCCAGCCGGACGGCTCAAAAGAAGCACTATCCTTCCGCTCAGAAGGCGAATGGATTCAAAAAAACGATATTCACTATTTAAAATACGATGAAACTCAGGAAGCCGGAACAGTCCGTACCATTGTAAAAATGGAAGAAGACAGTGCCGTTATCCTGAGAAGCGGTGCTTTGAAAATGCGGCTTGCCTTCAGACGGGGCGATAAAATGATGAGCTCCTATGAGAGCGAGTACGGCACGCTATCCATGATCACAGATACAAAAATTTATACCCATACAACACCAGGCTCAGAAAAGGGCCGTTTTCATATTCGATACGGACTCGAAATGCAGGGCAGCAGCGTCGGTTCTTATGATATGACGATTGATTACAAGGAGGCAGCACAGGGATGACCATTGCAATTGAAATTCAGGAAAAGTTAAAGCAGGAAATTAAGGATGCCGTTTTAAAAGCGGGATTGGCAACAGAAGATCAGCTTCCCGAGGTGATTTTAGAAACGCCTAAGGATAAAGCAAACGGAGATTTCTCTACGAATATGGCGATGCAGCTTGCGCGTGTTGCGAAAAAAGCACCTCGCCAGATTGCTACAGAACTCGTTGAAAACTTTGATCAGTCTAAGGCGTCGATTCAAAAGGTCGATATTGCCGGACCTGGTTTTATCAACTTTTACATGGATAATTCTTACCTGACTGACTTGATTCCAGCAATCCTGACAGCAGGAGACGCTTACGGTGAAACAAATACAGGAAAAGGTGAAAAGGTTCAGGTTGAGTTTGTATCAGCGAACCCGACAGGCGATCTTCACCTTGGACATGCACGCGGGGCATCTGTAGGTGATTCACTATGTAACGTACTCTCAAAAGCAGGCTACGATGTTACGCGTGAATATTATATTAATGACGCCGGCAATCAGATTCACAACCTGGCAAAATCAGTGGAAGCCCGCTATTTCCAGGCGCTCGGCAAGGATATGGAAATGCCTGAGGACGGCTATCACGGTGCTGATATTATCGGTATCGCCAATACGCTGGCAGAAGAGTTCGGTGATAAGTACGTTCAGGCATCTGAAGAAGAGCGCTACGAATTTTTCCGTGAATACGGTTTAAAATACGAGCTCAAAAAACTGCAGGATGATCTTGAAGCATTCCGCGTTCCTTTTGATGTATGGTACTCAGAAACGTCTCTTTATACGAGCGGTAAAATCGATGACGCGCTTAAAGTGTTAAAGGCGAATGGGCACGTTTATGAAGAGGACGGTGCGACGTGGTTCCGTTCAACTGAGCTTGGCGATGATAAGGATCGCGTGCTGATTAAGAATGACGGATCTTACACATATCTGACACCTGACCTTGCTTATCACCGTGATAAGTTTGAGCGTGGTTTTAAGAAAGTCATCAATATCTGGGGAGCCGATCACCACGGGTACATTCCTCGTATGAAGGCGGCTGTTGAGGCACTTGGCTACAACCGTGATGATCTTGAGGTGGAAGTCATCCAGATGGTTCAGCTGTATAAAGACGGCGAAAAGATGAAGATGAGTAAGCGTACGGGTAAAGCCGTGACGATGCGTGAGCTTGTTGACGAGGTTGGTCTTGATGCCGTGCGCTACTTCTTTGCGATGAGAAGCGGTGATTCACACATGGACTTTGACCTTGATCTTGCTGTTTCACAGTCAAACGAAAATCCGGTTTACTATGCTCAATATGCGCATGCCCGTATTTGCAGCATTCTTCGCCAGGCTGAGGAAAATGGTTTCAGCTTTGCAGATCAGGCGGACGTGTCACTGATTGGCACGGAAAAAGAAATCGATCTTCTGAAAAAGCTTGGGGAATTCCCGCAGGTTGTCGGTTCAGCTGCTGAGATGCGTACGCCTCACCGTGTGGCCACGTATATTAACGAGCTTGCTTCTGCGTTCCACAGTTTCTACAATGCGAATAAAGTACTTGACCCTGAAGCACCTGAGCTGACAAAAGCACGTCTGAACCTGATTCAGGCTGTGCGCCAGACGATCAGCAATGCATTAAAGCTGATTGGTGTTGCGGCTCCTGAGAAAATGTAAGGAATCAAAAAGACTGGATAGACGCTTTGCGTTTTATCCAGTCTTTTTTTGTGTATTGATGTTAAAATCCTGACCCTTTCTGTCACAAGGCATCTACGGTCGGGCCTATCCCTTTCATGTGATCAGTTCTTTATTTTGCAAAGGTTGTACTTGACCAGGTTAACGACTCAGCGCCATCTTCTTTAAGCAATTTTAAACTCTGCAACAATTTCACTCAGTTCCTCTGCCATGTGAGAGAGGGCAGCTGAGCTGGCTGCTACTTCTTCCATTGAAGCGCTTTGTTCTTCTGATGCTGCAGCGATCGACTGTGATTCGGCGGAAGAATGTTCGATCATTTCGGTTGTTTTGGCAGTTGTCTCAACCATCAAAGCGGTGCGCTGATCAAGCTCTGTCACAGAATTCAGTACGTTTCTTGCTGCTTCTGAAATCACCGCAGATGCGCTTTCAATCTCATTAAAGCTTTCACCTGTTAAATACATGGCTTCCATTCCTGCTGAAACAGAAGATTCGCCTTCGCTCATATACTTAACAGATTCCTGAATGCCGGTCTGGATTTCAAAAATCAGTTCCTGTATCTGAGAAGTGGATCGACTGGATTGCTCGGCAAGCTTTCTGATTTCGTCTGCGACTACTGCGAAGCCTTTCCCATGTTCTCCGGCACGTGCTGCTTCAATGGCTGCATTCAGCGCAAGAAGGTTCGTCTGCTCAGCAACTGCTGTAATGAGTGAAACAATATTTCCGATTTGCTCAGACTTCCCACCGAGCTGCTGAATCGCACCTGATGCTCTCTTTGAGGTTTCCTGAATATCGTTCATTTTTACTTCTGTATTTAAAACCCGCTCTTTACCTTCAGCAACTTTTAATGCCGTTGTTTCGGTCGATTCCCCTGCTGAAACAAGGTGGTTTTTAATCGTACTGATTCCTTCTGAAATGCCATATACCGTTTCCTGAGAGGATGCAGCCTGTTCTGTTTGTGTTTCGGCGTTTTCGGAAATCAGCTGAATTGATCCAGCGATCTGTTCAGTTGCCCGGTTTGTTTCCTCGGCACTTGCTGATAATTCTTCAGATGAAGCAGCCAGTGTATGTGAAACCTGCTGAATCCGCTGGATCATTGCGTTCAGGTTATCTTTCATTTTAACAAGACTTGCACCAAGTTCTCCGATTTCATCCTTGCGGTTAAATGCTGCAAAGGATCCGGTCAGATCATTTTCACTTAAACGGTTCAGTTGATTTTTAACAGCAACAATCGGTTTAGAAAGATGATTAGATAACAAGATAATTAACACTGCACCAATGATCAGTGATGCCCCAATGGTCCAGCCGATCATCCACAGGATGCTGTTGGATTCTGCGTTGAAATCCTCCATATAAGATCCTGCAGTAACAACCCAACCCCAGTTCGGATCAAGTTCGTTATACATGATTTTTTCTCCGATACGGTCTGAATCTGGGAATGCCCATGAATAAGTAACAAAGCCGCCACCGTTTTGAGCTGTTTCAATTTGCTCTTGAACGAAGTAGCTGCCATCAACATCCTGAACATCTAATACGTTTTCACCTTCAAGAGATGGATGGGCAATCTCATTTCCCTGTTCATCGAGAACGACAAAATATCCGTTTTCACCAAGGTCAACCGGGTTCATATTTGGTCTAGTTCCGTCTGCCTGTATTTCTCCAAGTAAATATGTTTTGACCTGTTCCTGAGCTTCTTCAAGCGTAATTTCTCCTGCATCAACCTGCTGCTGATAGCCGTCAATCATTTGAATCGCCATCGTTACAGCATTTTTAATCATCGTCTGTCCTGAAGCATCCAGACTGTTTTTGGCTGATAAATAGCTGATGGAACCGATCACGAGTCCCGGAATCACCAACAGAATAAATGAAATACTTAATAACTTACCCCTGACACTCCGCATACGAAAACGCTCCTTTTATATAATCTAAATCTAATATCGGATTTTAATGAGACTTTTTAACTACTAAATTGTAAAATTATTTAGTTCTTCTAAGAAATTATTTTTTGGATAGAAAGGTTTTTTGATTACAGAGAAAGAAGAATAAAAGCACAGGAGGCGAGCTCATGAATATTTTAACGAAGCATTTATCAAAGGATCAGAAAATCGCGATAAACTTATACATACAGCGTGACGCAAGACATGTGGAGCGTGCGTTTCATCAGTTCAGACAGGGGGAAGGATCACACGAAGCCGTTATTCATGAACTTGAGTCCTATCAGAATGAAGATGGAGGGTTTGGCCATGCGCTTGAAGCGGACAGCCGTCTGATTGACTCGACTGTTCTGGATACAACGGTCGCGCTGCAGTATTTAATGCAGTTGCCGATTGAAGCCGATCACCCTATGGTTGTAAAAGCCTTGCATTATTTAATTGTTCAATATGACCGGGACAGAAAGCTGTTTCCGATTGTCCCGGCAACAGTGAATCATGTTCCAAGGGCACCATGGTGGAATGTCAATGAGGAGACAGGTGAGACAGGATTTGAGCGGATTCCGGGTAATCCGGGAGCTGAAATTCTGGGCTATCTGCATCGTTGCAGAAGTCACATATCAGATGTCATCACAGCAGATCTTGAAGAAGCCATGACTGTGCGCCTTCACGCAATTGACAAGTGGGACATGCATGAAATCCAGTGTTATTACCGTCTGGCGGAGCTTACACACAAGGTGGAGCTGCGGGATCAGATTATACAAAAAATAGCGGCTCAGGCTCATACAGCTTTTACAAAAACGTCTGAAGAGTGGCAGGGATACGGGCTTCAGCCTTTAAAAATCGTTCAGAGAACGCAGTCACCTCTATATTCCGTCATGGAAGATCTCGTGGAGGAAAATGCCCGCTGGTATGCAGGTCAGCTGACAAAAGAGGGTTACTGGAATCCATCCTGGGAATGGGGGCAGTACCCGGTTGAGTGGGAACAGGCAAAGAGGGACTGGAGGAGCTATCTGACGGTGAATGCGTGTCACCCACCACATTATTTGTTAGGAGAATAATATGACACATTTACTCAGTATCAGACTTAAAGAACATAATCAACATGAATTTCCGTTTTCGCTTCCCGTTATCAGGCATTTTAATGAATTGACCTTTTCAAAACCTGTAACGATTCTCGTGGGTGAGAATGGGACAGGAAAGTCAACACTGCTTGAAGGGATTGCCGCTAACATTGGAAGCCGTCTCCTTGGAGAGCTGTCAATTGATGATGACCCATCTCTCGCTGATGCCAGAAGACTCGGCGAACAGCTGAAGCTGATCTGGAAAGTCAGAACACGGGAAGGTTTTTTCCTCAGAGCGGATGACTTCATCAATTTCACGAAAAAGCAGGCACAAATCAGGGATGAATACACTGCATCATTAAAAGAAATTAAGCAGCGGAATCCAAACAGCCTGGAGGCTTTACCTTATGCGAGAACGCTTTATGAGTTAAAGCAGTTGTACGGGGATGGTCTTGATGTAAGATCACACGGAGAGGGATTTCTGGATCTGTTCCAGTCAAGACTCCGTCCCGGAGGACTTTATCTGATGGATGAGCCTGAAGCACCGCTGTCTCCACTTAAACAGCTGACACTCATTTCAATGATTAAAGAGATGGTTAAAAAGGATGCGCAGTTTATCATTGCCACCCATTCCCCGATCCTGATGGCCTGTCCGGAAGCAGAGCTGCTAGAAATCCAGAATGGAAAGCTGGTCAGTATGGATTATAATGATTTGGAACATGTGAATCTGACCAGATCATTTCTTCAAAATCCTGAGCAGTACTTGAGGCATTTATAAAACAATATAAAAACAGGACACCCGAGCCCGAGTGTCCTGTTTTGGTTATTGATGATTTTTCAGAATGTCAATCACTTTTTCAGGTGCAGTTCGTTTTGTATAGTCTGAATCAACGTCCGCGAAAATGATTTCGCCTGATTGAGCAACTATAAATGTTGCGGGCTTAGGCAATTCCCAATCTTCATTTCCGTTATGTCCAGGTACATCAAGCCCGGAATCCTTATAAACGTCAATCAGATAATCAGGCATTTTGAACACAAGATCAAATTGCTCTGCAACACGGTTTTTCTCATCGCTTAATACTTTGTATTGCAGGTTGTTTTTCTCCTTGGTTGATAGAGAAGAGTCCGGCGTTTCAGGGCTGATGGCAATCAGCTGTGCCCCTGCCTCCTGAATGTCCGGCAGCTTTGCCTGATAAGCTTTTAACTCAAGATTACAGTATGGGCACCATCCGCCACGGTAAAAGGTAATAATGACAGGACCTTTAGACAGTTCTTCATTTAAAGATACGGACTGACCAGTTGCATCAGGCAGAGTGAAGTCAGGTGCGTGATCTCCCGTTTTCAACCCTTTAGCGATCCCTGATTCCTCAAGCTCTTTTGTGGCCTGTGCCATGATTCTCTGCTTTTCTTCAGGTGCTTTTTGTTTAAACGTTTCTTTATACGATTTAATTTCCTCGAATAAAGTTGCCATATTGAAGCCCTCCCTGTAAAAAAATCTGAACAATTTAAACCTTATCAGCCTTATCGGAATAAATCATGGATTTTGCTCATGCAAAGATTTTCAACTACGTGACATTCAGATGATTTTTTGGTAAGATAATCACCGACCTGTTTAATTCCGAGTATATTGATATGAATAATAATATTTGAATGGAGCGTGCTGAAATGGGACGTGAATTTGTTGAAATTTTTGATGAGTGGGTCGAGACTTATGATGATTCGGTTAGCGGTAAAGATGAGGAGTATCAGGCTGTCTTTGCCGGCTACGATGCAATATTAGATGAGGTGGCCTCTCTTGCAAAAGGCCGGACGATTGAATTTGGAACGGGTACCGGAAATCTGACGGAGAAGCTGTTAATCAAAGGACTTGATGTGCTGGGGATTGAGCCGAATGGTGCGATGCGTGCAAGAACCCAGGAACGCTTTCCGAAGCTTGATCTGGCAGACGGAGACTTTATGGAATTTCCGCTGGACGGTAAACCGGTTGATACCTTTGTAAGCACCTATGCTTTTCATCATTTAACAGATGACGAAAAAGCGAAAGCGGCTGCACTTTACGGCTCTCTTTTACAGCAGGGCGGGCAGGTTGTGTTTGCAGACACAATTTTTAAAAACGAAGAAGCAAAGCTTGCCCGGTGGAAAAAGGTTGAAGAGCAGGGCTATCATAATCTGCTAGAAGATTTAAAGCGGGAGTATTATACAACCGTCCCTGTGATGGAAAAGCTCTTCATAGATGCAGGGTTTACCGTTACATTCAAACAGCTGAATGAATACGCATGGCTGATCCACGCGATTAAAGCGTGAGCCGGTATTCCTGTACAGGACCGGTTGAAACCATGTAAGATAGAGGAAATAACGCATCCAAAGGAGAGATTCTAAATGTCTAAGAAAATGAACGTAGAAAGCTTTAATCTGGACCATACAAAGGTAAAGGCTCCTTATGTGAGACTTGTCGGTGTGACAACTGGACACAATGGCGATGAAATCCATAAGTATGATGTCCGTTTTAAGCAGCCGAATAAAGAGCATATGGTGATGGACGGCCTGCATTCTCTTGAGCACCTGATGGCTGAAAATATCCGAAATCATATGTCAAACGTGATCGATATCGGGCCGATGGGCTGCCAGACAGGATTCTATCTGTCTGTCATTAACCATGATAACTACGATGAGATTTTAACGGTGCTTGAAGCAACACTGAACGATGTGCTGAAAGCAGAAGAAGTACCAGCCTGCAATGAAGTTCAGTGTGGATGGGCGGCAAACCACAGCCTTGAAGGAGCAAAGGAAATCGCAACTGACATGCTGGCAAAACGCGATGAGTGGAAAGATGTATTTGGCGAGGATCAGTAAATGAAGGTTGCGAAAAATGTTCAGGAACTGATTGGCAATACGCCAATCGTTGAAATCTCCGGCATACCGATTCCAAACCAATGCCGGATCTTTGCCAAGCTGGAATATTTTAATCCGGGCGGCAGTGTGAAAGACCGACTCGGCATGGAACTGCTCGCCGACGCCATTGCGCGCGGCGAGCTCAAGCCGGGCGGAACGATTATTGAGCCGACAGCCGGCAACACAGGGATCGGTCTTGCACTTGCTGCAGTTGGCCGGGGGTATCGGGTGATGTTTGTTGTGCCTGAAAAGTTCAGTGTGGAAAAGCAGACGCTGATGCGCGCACTTGGTGCAGAAGTCGTCAATACCCCTACAGCGGAAGGCATGAAAGGTGCCATTGCCAAAGCGGAGGAGCTCGTTCGTGAAATCGATGGTGCATTTTCACCCGCACAATTTGGCAACCCTGCAAACCCTGACACGTATTACAAAACGATGGGACCTGAAATCTGGCGCGATCTGGATGGTCAGGTTGATATTTTTGTCGCCGGAGCAGGCACAGGCGGAACGTTCATGGGGAACGCCCGTTATTTAAAAGATCAAAACCCTGATATTAAAACGGTGATTGTTGAACCGGAGGGCTCTACGATCAATGGTGGAGAAGCCGGACCTCACCGGACTGAAGGAATTGGAATGGAATTTTTGCCGGATTATATGGACCGTGCCTATTTTGATGCGGTACATACGGTTTACGATACAGATGCATTTTACTGGGTGAAGGAGCTTGCTGCCAAAGAAGGTCTTTTAGTCGGAAGCTCAGCAGGCGCCGCGTTTTATGCTGCCCTGAAAGAAGCTGAAACCGCTAAAGAGGGAAGTCATATCGTCACGATTTTTGCAGACAGCAGTGAGCGCTATCTCAGCCAGAATATTTATAAGGGTGATTAAAACATGAAACCAAAAACGAAATTAATTCACGGCGGAATCGTCGGAGACCAGGCAACTGGCGCAGTATCAACACCGATTTATCAAGTAAGTACGTATAAGCAGGACGGGATTGGCGGACTTCGTCAGGGATATGAGTATTCCCGTACAGGTAACCCGACGCGTCACGCACTTGAGGAACTGATCAAGGATCTTGAAAACGGCTATGCAGGATTTGCTTTCGGATCAGGAATGGCTGCGATCAGCTCTGTCATGATGCTGTTTAATTCAGGTTCGCACGTTGTGTTAACAGACGACGTTTACGGCGGAACATACCGCGTTATGACCAAAGTGCTGAACCGAATGGGTATCGACTCTACATTTGTTGATACGAGCAACCCTGAAAACGTGAAAAATGCAATTCAGGAAAACACAAAAGCAGTCTTTATCGAAACACCTACAAACCCGCTGTTAAAGGTAACGGATATCGCAGCTGTTTCAGCAGTGGCAAAGGAGCACGGTCTGCTGACGATTGTCGATAACACATTTACAACTCCATACTGGCAGACACCGCTTGACCACGGCGCGGATATCGTGCTTCACAGTGCAACGAAATATCTTGGCGGACACAGTGATGTGGTAGCAGGATTGGTTGTAGTGAATTCTCTTGAGCTTGCTGAGCGTGTGCACTTTGTACAAAACTCAGTTGGTGCAATTCTTGGACCACAGGATTCATGGCTGCTGATCCGCGGCATCAAAACACTTGGTCTGCGCATGGAAGAGCATGAAGTTAATGCGAAAGAGATTGTGGCATTCCTTGAGCGTCATGAGGGCGTGTCAACGATCCATTATCCTGGGATCAAATCACATCCGGGTCATGAGACAGCAGCAAAACAGTCACGCGGCTTCGGCGGGATGATCTCATTTGACGTAGGCAGCGGTGAAAAAGCAGCGCGTGTGCTGGAGAAAGTAAAATACTTTACACTTGCTGAAAGTCTTGGTGCAGTAGAGAGTCTAATCTCTGTCCCTGCACGTATGACTCATGCGTCCATTCCGGCAGAACGTCGCGCAGAGCTTGGTATCACAGACGGCCTCGTGCGAATTTCAGTAGGAATTGAAGATATCGAAGACCTTCTGGCTGACCTGGAGCAGGCGCTGGAGGATTAATTAAACGAGTCGGGGCCTGGTGCCCCGGCTTTTTTGTGTTTGAGGAGGACGGTGCGCGTGTGCAGGTAAAGCTGGGGAGAACGGGAGGGGGAAGGTGGTGGTGGAATTAATTCCTTCATTCCCGACAATCATTCATTCGTTTGAGAAATTAATTCAATGGTTTCAGATCAGAATCCCTTCTTTTGGGAAATTAATTCCCTCATTTAGCTATCAATCCTTTATAATTCCTTCTTTAGAACCCATTGATTCCATCACTTCCCGATTTTATTCCATCGCTCCAGCATCGCATTCCATCATTTCCCGTATCCATCACTAAAACGATTGTTTGCCGCGAATCCAGTCCTGTCTCAATGAAGTCGTCTGGGTCCGCGTCATCCCGATTCAGCATTGAAAACCATCACAGAACCTTATCATATCAACGTTTACAGAAAAATATCTCGAATTCGAGATATTTTTATTGCTAATCTGAACCAGATGATTTACAATAAAAACAAGAAATATCTCAGTTTCGAGATAAAAGGAGTGAACGACATGAATGTAACAGGAATTCATCACGTTTCAGCGATCACAGGATCCGCTGAAAAAAACCATCATTTTTTTACAAAGGTTTTAGGTATGAGACTTGTCAAGCGTACCGTTAACCAGGACGATACATCTTCTTATCACTTATTTTATGCAGACGCAGTAGGAAGTCCGGGAACGGATATGACGTATTTTGATATCCCGATGGCGGGTCGCACGTATCCTGGTGTATCAAGCATTTCAAATACAGCCTTCCGGGTACCGACAACGGATTCTCTTCACTACTGGAAAAATCGTTTTGAAGAGCTAGGTGTTAAACACGATGAGATTGAAAAGCGTGCAGACCGCGATACGCTTTATTTTGAGGATGAAGAGGGCTCCCGTCTGATGCTGGTGGCGGATAATGGAGAAGAAGGGGTGGCGCCAGGTGTACCGTGGACAGGTGCAGGTATCCCTGAGGAACATGCAATTGTTGGGCTGGGGCCGGTTACATTGACCGTTCGGAGAGCTCAGAAAACGATTGATGTGTTAGAAAAAATACTCGGCTTTAAAAAGATTGGAGAATATCCAAATCGCGCAGGTGCAGAGTTTCCAGCGATCCAGGTGATGTCTGTCGCTGAAGGCGGTACAGGTGCAGAGGTTCATATAGAAGAACGCCCTGACCTTCCACCGGAGCGCCCGGGTCGAGGCAGTGTCCACCATGTGGCTTTCCGCATTCCAACTTACGAAGAATACGAAAAGTGGGATGAGCGCATCCGCAGCTTCGGCTTCATCACATCCGGCGAAGTGGACCGCTTCTACTTCCGCAGCATTTACTTCCGTGAATCAAACGGCATTTTGTTTGAACTCGCAACCGATGCACCGGGCTTTGCAACGGACGAGGATATGGAGCATCTTGGTGAAGGACTTGCACTGCCGCCATTCCTGGAGCCACGTCGCGAACAAATCGAAGCACGTCTTCGCCCGCTTGAAATTAAACAATAGTTTAAAACGCTAAATGGAGGATGCCTCCGTTTAGCGTTTTTTCTTTCCGCAAAAGTGACAGCCTTTTAGAGAGAGTGGTTAAATAAGTGAAGAAAGTGGTTGAATCATTGAAAAGAGTGGTTAAATCACCCAAAAGAGTGGTCAAATAAACTTCAAAAGTAGTCAAATCACCCAAAAAAGTGGTCAAATCCCAAGACACGACTCAGCCACCACAAAAAAAGCTCTCCCATTTAAGGAAGAGCTCTCAATTCATTCATCCTTTATCAATAATTTCAACCGGGCCGTGATCATCACAATGACCATCATGTACATGGTGCAGACGTCCATTTACAAGATAATCGAAATGGTCTCCGTGCGGAACAAGCTCGTGTCCGCAGTCCTCAGTGTGGTTACATCCGCAGTCAGTCGGCTGGCAATCTGCCGGGTTTGTCTCTGAAACCTCGATTTTACAATCATCCCAGTGTCCTTCATGCTCATGATGCAAATGCCCATCATGTACATAATCAACATGATCACCGTGCTGAATCTTCGTATGACCGCATGCCATGCTGTGCTCGTGCGGATGTGGACCTTCATGTTTTGTGTGCATGTTTTCAAACACCTCCAAGGAATTATAACTACTTTTTTCCCGAATATTCAGATTATATTCAGTCTCATCCTGATTTTTTTATAAAAATGAGATCCCAAAAACTTCTTGCAATCTCTCAATCCTTAAATGCTATAATAGACCTTGGAAAAACATTTCGATATGGACGGATAAAGGTGCTGATCATCAATGATCAGTTAAAAGGGAAGCTGGTGCAATTCCAGCGCGGTCCCGCCACTGTAAATGACTGCGATTTGCCAATACCACTGTAGCTCACGTGCTATGGGAAGGGGTAAAACGCGATAGTCATGAGCCAGGAGACCTGCCTTGATTCCATCACACCATGTATACCTACGAGGATAGGTTGGTGTTGCGGCTCCCGTTTGTCTCCTTGCAGCAAACGGCATTTCCTGCAACCCTGCATCTCCTGGTGAGATGTTTTTTTATTTTCTTTGAAATCCGCTCCCGTTTGATTTGCGCTTAGGCTAGAATCAGCTTCTGCGGTCAACAAAGAAATAAAGCTGGACAATATGGTAGAAGCTCATATAATTAGTGCCGGAAATCTGCGAGACTCCTGCGGGAGTGGGCAGGCTGGTGAGACTCTGAAAAGCCGTAGGCTTGAAGAGGCTCACCGCCTCCCCCGCGGAAAGCGAGTGGATTTCCGGCACGGTTCATTGATAAGCTGCTGTGTTATCCATACATAAAAAGATTCGGGGGAAAAAGCAATGAAGAAATGGTTCAGTATTTTACTCGCAGCAGGACTTTTAGCGGCCTGCTCAGAGGACATCCAAAATGAAGCGCAGCCTGAGACAAATGAAGAACCTCAGGAAGAAACGGCAGGCGAAGAATCAGCCTTCCCTGTAACCGTTACGGACGCGACAGGTGAAGACATCACGATTGAAGAACAGCCGGAGGCGATCGTATCCATGATTCCAAGTAACACAGAAATCGCCTATGCACTTGGGCTTGATGAAGAAATTGTCGGTGTCTCCGATTTTGATAATTATCCGGAAGCAGCACTTGAAGTAGAAAAAATCGGCGGCCTTGAATTTAATGTGGAGAAGATTATTTCGCTTCAGCCGGACGTTGTGTTAGCGCATGATTCAAATGCAGGAGCAGCGGAGGGACTTCAGCAGATTAAGGATGCGGGAATTCCGGTTGTGGTCATTGAAAATGCAACAGATTTTGAGCAGGTATACGACACGATTGAAATGATCGGTCAGGTGACGGGAACGACAGGTGAAGCAGAGCAGATCGTTGCTGATATGCAGGCTGGTTTTGATGAAATCGCAGAAAAGGCTTCAGCCATTTCTGAAGAGGACCGTAAGCAGGTTCTTGTTGATGTATCAGGCCTGCCGGAGGTTTATGTAGCAGGTAACAACACGTTCATGCAGGAAATGCTGGATCTGATAAATGCGGATAATGTAGCAGCTGACCAGGAAGGATTCGTGATGCTTTCTGAAGAGGAGATTGTCAGCAGAAATCCGGAAACAGTGGTTCTGACATACGGAGAATTTGTAGAAGATCCTGTAGGTCAGTGGATGAGTCACGGCGGATTCAGCGAAGTGGCAGCGGTCCAGAATGAGGACCTTCATGTAGTACCATCTGATCCGGTCAACCGTTCAGGCCCTAGATTAGTTGAAGGAACACAGGCGCTTGCAGAAGCGATCTACCCTGATGTTTTCGCAGAGTAAGGTAGCGCTCGGCTACATCCTGTCGGTCATTTTCCTGCTGGTTGCTTTTACACTTGCGATAACAGTCGGATCCGTTCAGGTTCCATTTGGTGAAATGCTCAGGATTTTTGCAGGCGCAGGCAATCGGGACAGTCTGGATCCGATGTTCAGCTCGATTGTGCTGGATATCCGTTTTCCACGCGTTGTGCTGGCTGGACTCGTTGGAGCATCACTCGCCATTGCGGGAGCATCCTTTCAGGGGCTGTTGAAAAATCCGCTCGCTGATCCGTATACGCTTGGTGTTTCATCCGGCGCATCTGTTGGCGCAGTAGCGGTCATTTTTCTCGGGATCACGATTCCGGGTCTTGGCGGCTTTACCCTGCCGGTCGTCAGTGTGGTTGCGGCGCTTTTAACGCTTATTGTTGTGCTTGGATTTGCGCGGTTTGTGGAGAAGTCGATGAAAATGGAGACGATTATTCTGACCGGCATTATTTTTAGTTCGTTTCTCGGCTCGATTTTATCACTGATGATCGCGCTGACGGGAGATGAACTACGGCAGATCATTACATGGTTGCTTGGCAGCGTATCGATGAGAGGATGGGATTATATCCGTTTGATCGCGCCATTTTTCGTCACCGGCTCTCTTTTACTTATATGGAATGCCCGTGAGTTGAATGCAATGGCGTTTGGCGAGGACCGTGCCCATCATTTAGGCGTCAATGTTCAGGTGAGAAAATATGTCGTGCTGGCATCCGGCTCAATTCTGACAGGTGCAGCCGTTGCGGTTTCCGGTACTATCGGTTTTGTCGGACTCGTGGTGCCGCATATGGTCCGGATGGCAACGGGTTCTGATCACCGCCATGTACTGCCGTTATCGATTTTAAATGGGGCAAGCCTTTTGATCGTGTGTGATCTGATTGCAAGGACGGTTGTAGCGCCAACTGAGCTGCCGATTGGCGTGATTACAGCGCTTCTAGGAGCTCCGGTATTTGGGCTGATTTTAATACAAAAACGTAAGGAAAGAAGAGGATAGCCATGCTGAAGGCAACAGGAGTAAGCGGAGGATACGGAGAGCAGGACGTGGTAAAAAACGTCTCCTTTGAGCTGCAAAAACAGGAGATTCTCGGCATTCTCGGTCCAAATGGAAGCGGGAAAACGACCCTGATGAAAATGATCAGCGGTCTTCTCCCTTGCAGAGAAGGGGCCGTCCACTATAAGGAAAAACCGCTGAGCGCTTATTCTGCCAAGCAGCTTGCCAGGGAAGTGGCGGTTCTTCCGCAGCTGCATCAGCATGCCTTTGATTACACCGTAAGAGAAACGGTCGCAATGGGACGCTATCCGCATCAAAAAGGGATGTTTGCTCCCTGGACCGAGCATGATGAAAAAGCAGTCATGGATGCGATGAAGCAGACCGGGGTAGAACGTTTCGAGCATCAGTCTATTCAGGACCTCTCAGGCGGTGAACGTCAGCGCGTTTTTTTGGCGCAGGCACTCGCTCAGGAGCCGAAGCTGCTATTGCTTGATGAACCGACGAATCATCTTGATCTGTCGTATCAGAAGCAGCTGCTTGATCTTTTAAAGGAATGGACGGAAACACACGAATTAACGGTCATTTCTATTTTTCATGACCTGAATATTGCCTCCCTTTACTGCGACCGACTGCTGCTGTTGCACCACGGTGAGACGGTTCAGTTAGCAGAACCGGGAAATGTGATGAACAAGGAAACGGTGGAGCGTGTGTACAATGCGCGTGTTCATACGCAGTCTCACCCTGAGCTCCCGAAGCCTCAGGTGACGCTGCTGCCGAATCATGGCTTTGAAAAGACAGGGCTGATAACAAAGGACTTATTTGAAATCACCGGAGATCACGTCTATGTAAAGACGCCACAATCCTTAAAAACGCTGTCTTCAGCTGTGATTGGAGCAGGGCTTGGCTGGTATCACCATTTTGTGAACCGGCATGTACCGATGGATTATGAATGTGATGACAGCTATGAGGATATGGTTCGTTATGCAGCACACAACGGCTGGAATCCGGCTGATACAGTAGGCATGATGACGGCGGTCAAGGTGGAGGATGTCATCATTCGTGAATATGAAGACAACGGGTTGTCTGTGGTGATTGCTGTCACGGCTGGAGTCGGCAATGCGGTCGATGTGTCACTGTCGTATGAGCGGGAGCGTCAGGCAACGATCGGAACGATTAACAGCTGGATTTTCATTAATGGCAAGCTCTCAGATGAAGCGTTTATCCAGGCGATGATGACGGCAACGGAAGCCAAGGTCAAAGCGCTGCAAAATGCCGATGTGAAGGATCCACTGACCGGCACGCTTGCTACCGGCACCTCAACAGACAGTGCGCTTGTAGCTGCGACGCAGACCGGACCCTTTGTTCAGTATGCAGGTTCGATTACACCGCTTGGAAAAATGATCGGTAAAGGCATTGTGGAATGTACGTCAGAAGCGATCCGCATTTACCGGGAACGAAAGAGTCGATAACATGATCATACATGCAGCAGCCTTAACCGTTGCGCTGCTTCTCGATCGTCTTGTGGGAGATCCGCCCGCCTGGCCGCATCCGGTCAGGTGGATCGGATCTTTCGTTATATGGCTGGAGAAACGGCTGAATAAACATAAAAAATCAGATGGAATTCTTGCGCTTTTGATTGTCCTTGCAGTCACTTTGCTCATCACGATCAGTCTCGTATTGATTGCCTGGGAGATTCACTGGAGTATAGGGTTTCTCGTCGAAGTCATTCTAATGACCTCGGCGCTTGCATCTAAAAGCTTAGGTGACGCTGCAAAAGAGGTGGAACGGCCTCTTTTAAATGGTGATCTGACTAAAGCCCGAACAAAGCTTTCCTGGATTGTCGGGCGCGACACTGCACATCTAGATGAAGGTGGAATCGCCAGAGGCACGATCGAAACGGTGGCTGAAAATACAAGTGATGGTGTAACGGCGCCGATGTTTTGGGGTCTATTGTTCGGCGCACCCGGGATCTGGATGTATAAAGCGATTAATACAGGTGATTCAATCGTGGGGTACAAAAACGAGCGCTACCGGGAATACGGCTGGGCGAGTGCGCGGCTGGATGATCTGGCGAACTGGATTCCGGCGAGGGTCACAGGAGTAATGATGCTGTTAGTGAAAAGACCTGTAGCGGGAACAACCATTGATTTATTGAAGCAGCTGCCTGTAGAAGCGAAAAAGCACCCGAGTCCTAACAGCGGCTGGGGGGAAGCAGCTACGGCATTGCTATTACATATTAAGCTTGGCGGAACAAATACGTATCAGGGAGTCGTGTCAAACAGACCGGTCATTGGTCAGGGTTCAACTCCGCTTGGCGTCACACATATTGGACCATCCATCACAATCATGAAGCGGACGGCCTGGCTGTTTTTAGCAGTCTGCTGGATAGGAGGCGTTCTTTTTGATGTTACCTTCACATGGCGCTAATCCACAGATTTTATATGAGCAGCTCGGGATCAGCATGCCGGAACAGGTGATTGATTTTAGTGAAAACAGCTATGCAGGAGGACCACCGGATCGTGTTAAAGAAAACTGGCTGTCGTGGCTGCAAGCTGCTTCTCATTATCCGGATCCAAATGGATCCCGACTTAAGAAGCTGATTGCTGAAAAGCATCACGTCCGGGAAAAGCAGGTTCTGCTCGGAAATGGTGCGGCAGAGCTGATGATGACAGTGCTTCGTCTGTTTAGGGACCGGGAAGTTGGTGTGATTCATCCTGCTTTCAGTGAATATGAACGGGTGATTCAGGCGAATGGGGCAGAAGCTATCCCTATCTACACGAATCATGTAAATGGCTGGCTTCCAGATTCGGCTGCCATCCATACGTTTTTATCAAAGCCGGACCGCGCGCTGTTTATTTGTAATCCGAATAATCCGACCGGGGTCAGAATACCAAAACACCAGCTGCTGGATTGGCTTGGAACGGCTGAAAAGTATAAGAATACGATCTTATTAGATGAGGCGTTTATTGATATGGCCGGCGATGAATATTCGCTAGATGATCAGACAGGAAGTCCTGCGCTGATCATCTTTCGCTCTATGACGAAAATGTACAGTTTGGCAGGGCTCAGACTTGGTTATCTTTTAGCGGATGAATCTATTATTCGGAGGGTCAAAGACTGGTTGCCTCACTGGAATGTGAATGCGATCGCGCTTTTAGCAGGGGAAGAAGTGCTGAAGGACGAAGAGTATACAAGGATGGTAAGAAAAGAGACAAGTGCTGAGCGCACAAGGATACAGCAGGCATTGATTGGCATGGGTTTTCGGATCACGCAATCTGAAGCCAATTATGTGCTGTTTCAGCCGCCGGACCCGGTTCAGACCGAAGAGCTGTGGAGATCACTGCTTGAAAAGGGGCTCGTCCTCAGACATACCTGGAATTATCAGCAGCTTGAAGGCCGGTGGCTGAGATCAGGGATCAAAGCAGCTGAACAAAATACTAAGCTTCTGGAGGCGTTGGCAACATGGGTTCAGTAACCATCATCATCGGTGGAGTGAGAAGCGGTAAAACGGCATGGGCAGAGCGCGAGGCAATCCGGCGGTCTGAATCTGCTGGACGGACACCCGTTTACCTCGCTTCAGGTGTTGCTTTTGACAATGAAATGAAAGAAAGAATCAACCGGCATCAGCTGGATCGCCGGCAACAGGATTGGCTGACGATTGAGCAGCCTGTCCGCATTCATGAATCACTCAAGAAGCTGCCTTCAGAGAGCATCGTGGTCTGGGACTGCGTGACGACCTGGCTGACCAATGAGTTGATAGCAGGAACAGAAGAGCATCAGATTCTTGAATACTGTTGTTCATTTATCGATGGTGCTGCCCTTTCTCATGATCTGCTGATCGTTTCAAATGAAGTGCTGGCTGAGGCTTGCGGGCCAGATCAAATGACGGCTGATTTCAGAAAAATCATCGGTGAGCTTCATCAGATGATGGTGAAGCTGAGTCATACAGCGATTGAAATGGAATCCGGGCTTGCGCTGGTCAGAAAGGGGGCGGTCTCATGAAAGGAATCATGCTTCAGGGGACGTCATCTGACGTTGGGAAAAGCCTGATCGCCACACTGTTTTGCCGCATTCTCTCAGATGAAGGCATCAGGGTAGCTCCATTTAAATCACAGAATATGTCTAACAATTCCTATGTCACAAAAGACGGACTTGAAATCGGACGCGCGCAGGGCATTCAGGCGGAAGCGGCCCGGATTGAACCTGACGTCAGAATGAATCCAATTCTCTTAAAGCCCCAGAATGAACGTGCTGCAGAGGTTGTGCTGCTTGGAAAACGGCACGCTTCCTTTAACGGTATGGACTATCGTGATCAATTTTATGAAACGGGTAAAAGAGCGATTCAGGATGCGCTGGAGTCACTGGATCGTGAGTTTGAAATGGTTGTCATTGAAGGAGCAGGCAGTCCTGTAGAAATGAATCTGCAGTCGCGGGAGCTTGTGAATATGTCTGTTGCAGACATGGCAGATGTACCGGTTTTAATGATTGCCGATATTGACCGCGGTGGTGTGTTTGCGAGCATTGCCGGTACGCTTGCGCTTCTCCCGGAAAAGCACCGCAAACGGGTAAAAGGGATTCTGATTAATAAATTCAGAGGGGATCGAACGCTTTTTGATGACGGAGTGAAATGGATTGAGGACTATACAGGACTTCCGGTTGTCGGAGTGCTGCCCTATGTTTATCATCATGGCATTGAGCAGGAGGATTCGTTAGGCATCCGTGCCGTTCAATCGTCCGGTAAAGGAACGCTGTCTGCAGCCATTATTGACTTACCGTTTATCTCGAATTTCACTGACATCGAAAAGCTCGCCGCTGATCCGGAAGTAACGATTGAATGGGTGAAGCGGCCTGAGGATTTGAAGCATACGCCGGACCTGATCTTGATTCCGGGAACGAAAAGTACGATTCAGGCGCTTCGTACATTAAAAGAGCTTGGCTGGCAGGAAGCGCTGATGAGGTTTCATCAAAAGGGCGTCTGGCTGATGGGCATTTGCGGCGGCTTTCAGATGATGGGGGAGATGCTGCATGATCCTGAAGGGACAGATTCAGGTGAGGCAGCGGCTGAAAAGGGCTTTGGCTTGTTTGATATCGAGACCGTATTCGGACAGGAAAAGCGGGTGCTGCAGCGGCATGGAACGTTTATCGCTGGTGGTGACAAGGTAGCAGGGTATGAAATTCATCTAGGACAGACGCTGCCAGAGGAAAAGAGCCGATTCCAACCGCTCATTGAATTTGATACAGGGGAGATTGACGGCCTCTGGTCAGAGGAAGATCGATTGATTGGCACGTATCTGCATGATATTTTTAGAGAAACAACAGCGCGCACCTATTTGCTCGATCTCATCAGAGGGGAAGCATCTGATAAGGCGCTGACAGAAGAAGTGGATCCGTATGATGAGCTTGCCGCAAAGCTGAAGCCACATCTTGACTGGCCGCTGATCCGAAAGCTGATGGAGGCATCCGATGGGTAGAGGGCTGCTGCTGATGGTTCAGTTTTTCACCGTTATCCCTTTGCGGCAGGAAATCAGAATGGATCATAAAAGTGTACCGTGGATGATTAGTTTCCTGCCGGTTGCTGGTTTGCTGATCAGTTCGGTCCTGTATAGTGTCGTGTGGCTTGCAGAGGGACTATTTTCAGCAAGTCCGCTGATGATCGCGTTTCTGGTCTGGATCAGTCTGATTATGCTGACTGGCGGCCTTCATTTAGACGGATGGACGGATATGAGTGATGCGTATTTTTCATACCGAAGCCTTGAGAAACGGCATGAGATTTTAAAGGATCCGAGAGTTGGCGCTTTTGGTGTCTTGTCACTTATTGTGCTTTTAACGGCTAAACTTATTTTGCTGATTGACCTGGCAAACCGTGACCTTATTGATGCTGTCTGGCTGTTCTGGATGCTGGTGCTGTCAAGAACAGTGGCTGGACTGCTGTTAATCAACTCGCCACTTGCGAGAACAGAAGGTCTGGCGTTTTTCTTCAGAGGATTTCTTGATCAAAAAGACAGCTGGAAGGTTGGGGCAGTTTGTATCATGTTGGTATTAACCGGATTGCTCGTATCAGTTGGGCTTTGGCCGTTATTGCTATTACTTTCAGCGGGTGCGCTGCTATTCAGCTTATGTAGCCTTCACTTTTTTAAAAAAGAGTTTGGCGGATTCACCGGTGATTCGCTTGGTGCGTGTATAGAAGGAGGAGAATTATGGAGTCTGATACTCGTGTGGTGTTATCTCTCTATCGTCATGGGGTGACGAAGGAGAATCAGGATAAAATTTATATTGGCTGGACGGATGTGTCAGTGGCGGAAGCCGGAATTGAGCGGCTGCGTGAAACAAAGGAACATCGCCCTGAGGCGGAGCGTGTCATCATCAGTGATTTAAAACGCTGTGTGGAATCGGCGGAGATCCTGTTTCCGGATCAGCCTAAAATTCACAACCGTGGTCTGTGTGAGATCAACTTTGGTGAATGGGAAGGGCGCAAAGCTGATGAGCTTCAAAAGCGGGATGATTTTGCCCAGTGGCTCAGCAATCCTGCCGTTATGCAGCCGGAAAATGGAGAATCATTTGAGGATTTCTCAAGAAGAGTGCTCGATGCCTGGAATATGATCCGTGAATGGTGCTGGCAGGATGAAGTCCGCGATATCGCGATCGTCTCACACGGTGGACCAATAAGAAGGCTGCTGGTCGAACTGGCACCGGAGAAGAAGGATTTCTGGGACTGGAAGCCGCTTCACGGACAGGGCGTTACGCTCGTCTGGAAAGATGCCGAAGCCTTCAGGAGGGGTGAACGATGCACTTTATTATCGGAGGTGCCCACAACGGCAAACGGAAATGGGTGAGTGAACAGCTGTTAAAAGGGGAGTCTTTTACGGACATTCACAGGCCCGGTGAGAAATGGACCGGAGATTCGATTGTGTTTACCCATTTAGAGAATTGGGTGTCTGATCAATTTGGTCAGAGAGACAGCGATCAGGTTGTGGCTGACTGGAAGCTGGAGATTGAGCGTTTACTGGAATGGGAGAACGGGAAGCCTGAGAGACGGGTGATCGTCATAGGCGAGGATCAGTCAAAGGGAATTGTGCCCATCGATGAATCACAGCGGTTCACACGGGACGTACTCGGCTGGTGTCATCAGTTCACCGCATTAAAAGCGGAGCGCGTCACGCGCATCTGGTATGGTATCTCAGAGGACCTGAAAACAAGGGAGGATATAGAAACATGAAAATCTACACGAAAACTGGAGATAAAGGCCAAACGAGCTTAATAGGCGGCCGTGTGTATAAAGATGATGTGCGCGTTGAAGCGTACGGAACGATTGATGAGGCGAACAGTTTTGTCGGAAAAGCCGTAACGGAGCTGGATGCCGGGAAATTCGCTGATATCCTTGAGGATCTCGAAGCCATTCAGCACGAATTGTTTGATGCTGGCGGCGACCTTGCGAACGTGTCAAATCGCCGTGAGTGGAAGCTTGACCCAAAAGCAGTGGAGCAGCTTGAAAAACGGATCGATGAATTAATGGAGGAAGCACCGGATCTTGAGCGCTTTATTTTACCCGGCGGATCACCGGCAGCAGCCACGCTTCATATTGCCAGAACCGTGACGCGTCGCGCTGAGCGCCAAACCGTATCTTTAGCGAAATTGGATGCAGACCTTCCGGGCACACCACAGCAATACTTAAACCGTTTATCAGATTATCTGTTTGCCTGCGCACGTGTCGTGAACTTTCGATTAGGCATTTCAGATGTAGAGTATATCCGCAGTGCCAAAGTGTTTCGTACCGGTAAAAAGTCAAAGGATGAATAGGTCGTCATTTGGCCGGAATGCACTTGAATGGCGAGCCGGCGCCCTGACGCTGGTGATGACCACCGATAACAGCGGAGGAATTGGGGAAAAGCCTGCTGATGAGGTGCAGGTACCTTACGATGTCGTTTCCTATTATGCCTTCCGCTGTGCGGTGCTTGATGGCTTGTCAGCAGGAGCGGTTCCGAAGTCTGTTGTGCTTCATAACTTTTGCGGTGATGAGGTATGGGAAAAGCTTGAAGGCGGTGTGAGATGCGGGCTTTCAGAGCTTGGATTTTCGGACGACGTAACCTTGAGTGGAAGCTCTGAAACGAATATGACGCTGCTGCAGTCAGCGGTTGCTGTAACGTTGCTTGGTGAGCGGCGGCGTGCGTTTCAGTTTGAAGAAGGGCTCGAATGGTCTCTGGTCGGGAAGCCGCTTGTTGGACATGAGGTAGTGGAGCTTGCTGATCAGGTTGCGGGTTTAGCTGAGGTGGTCAGACTGTTTGAGGATCCGGCTGTGCGTGTGCTGTGGCCGGTTGGATCAGGTGGCGTGGCGGCTGAGTGGAAGAGGATGTGTGAGCAGGCAGGTGTTTCGGTTAAAATGCCTGATTTTGGAGTTGATGTTTGTAAATCAGGTGGGCCGGCGACTTGTTTGATGGTGGGGATGAGGAGAGAGTAGGAGTGCAGGGTGCTTTTGGCAGAGCGGGGGTGTTGCGGGGAGATGGCTTGTTTGAGTAAGTTTTGACGGAGCAGGGTTTCTGCAGAAAAATGTATTGTTTCGCCCGATTTTTGTATCGTTTCAGCAGTGAATTGTACTGTTTCAAATGGTATTCAATCGAATGAACATTTATTTGTATCGTTAGACTTTGCAGCATCGATTTTTGTATTGTTCACAAACAGAATTTTCACGTTCCGCCGATTTATTGTATCGTTCTAGAATGGAATTGTACCGTTCCGCATAGACACCACTGGCAAAAACACTCACATAAAAATGGAACTTTCACCCTCCTCATCCGTATAGTAGGTAACAAAACGACTAAGGAGTGATCTTATGCCAACCTGCCCGAATTGTCAGCACAGCTTTACCTGGAGCGAAACGGTAAGACGTTCTTTTAAACTTAACAGTGGAGTCAAATGCCCTTCGTGTGAACAAATGAATTATCCTACTAAAAAATCTCGGACCCGCTCAGCCTTGGTGAGCTTTATTCCGTTACCGATCATCTTACTGTCCAACCTGTTTTATCCACTGAACTGGACTGGCTATGCTGTCTTTTTGATTGCGACATTTATCATTGTCCTTTCACTTTTGCCGTTTACCATCCGCCTCACTGACAAGGAAGAATTTTTGTGGTAAAGAAAGGGGAGTAAAGCAATGCCGCGCTGCCAGAACTGTCATCAAAAATGGTCCCATCTTGCTACACTGAAACGCTCACTGAATTTTAGCAGTGGCGTCACGTGTCCGCATTGTGGTGAAAAACAATTCGTCACAAAGCAATCAAGAAAACGTTCGGCATCTTTATCCGGACTCATAAGTTTTATCATCATTGCAGCAGCACTTTTCTTTAATTTTTCATTATCTGAACTGCTGATTTTTTCAGGCGTCATTCTCGTTCTGTCAATGCTGATCCTGCCATACGGAATCGAACTTACCAATAAGGACGAACCCTATTGGTAAACGTTTTTACAGTAATTTATGATGAACCTGCTCATTCACAAAATGCACACCCTCATGATCTGTCATCTTAAAAGCAGGTTCAATTTTAATCTGTTGTGACCACTGATCAAAAGCAAGTTGCCTTTTCCCTTCCTGATAGTGCGGGCAGAACGTTCCCTTTAGAAATCCAAGACCTGCATACTGCTCCCACGTTTCGTCCGCACCTTCGCTGAAGCACTCTTCAAACCAGCACATGGCCCCGGCGCTAATGCCGGCAATCACAATGCCCCGATCATACGCTTCTTTTAATTGCACATCAAATCCTGTTTCCCTCCATTTAGATAGCATGAATTGAGTACTGCCGCCTCCAACATAAATGAGGTCCTGCTTGTTGAGATTGGCTTCAGATAAATCCCTCATAAGAATATGGGACGTAAGATGTCCTTTAAAAGCCTGGTGGAAATTTTCTATGTAGCCAGGGGCATCACCGCTTGCTGTCGGAATAAAACAAACGTTTAATGGGCCGGTTTTATTGATCTGCTTCACAATGTAATCGTCATCCTCATGTCTGCCGGTAGAAAAGCCGCCTCCGGATAGTGCAATGATTTGTCTCATGTGGGTTGTGCTCCTTGCATTTTTTTAATAGGTTACCATATTTGGGGAGAAGGGTGAGTGAGGGAATTGTGTCTGGCAGTGAAGGAATCCGGTCGTTGAAAAGAAGGGATTCCGTTGGTTAGTGAAGGAATTAGTCCCGGGCAAAGCCTTAATGAAGGAATTAAATTCCAGAAAGAAGGATATAATTTTTGAAACGAGGGAATCAATTCTTCAAAAGACCGAATAAGTCTCATGAATGAAGGAATCTCGTCCCCGCGCCAAGTCGCCTAATCATCCAACCACAAAAAAGCACCTGCCTCACAGCAAATGCCCAATACACCATGCCGCACTTTCTTTAAACGGCTTCACCTTCAAATCATTTTCTGTCAGCTGCAACGACTGCATCAGATCCTCCGCAACGCTTTCCTTCATCGGATCAATCACACCGCGATCCCGGGTGATCACGTTTAACTCCTCGTTTATGAGCAGACTCCGGCGGTCAAAATTCATGGTCCCGATATCGCACACCTCATCGTCAATCAACAGGACCTTTGCGTGATAAAAGCCGTGCTGCAGCTGATAAATGTCTGCCCCCATTTTCAAAAGTGCGCGCAAATAGCGATAGGAGGCTGGCTGCACGAGAGGGTGATCCGGTGTGCCCGGTACGAGAATCGTCAGCCGGACGCCGCGCTGCACGCGGTCCACGAGACAATCAAAAACAGTTGTCGTCGGAATAAAATATGGTGAGCCGATAAAGATAGAATCTTTTGCTCCCGATAACAGTCCGCAAATAAAGGTCTCCTGATCAACTGCACTTGATGAGACAATCTGATAACCGTCCTCCGATTCACCTTCTGCCTGAACTTCCCTCTGAGACCAGTCCCTTTCAAACTCCTGTCCGCAATCCGACACAATATCCCCCATCAGCCGCAAATGGTAGTCACGCCACGGTGAAAGAACCGGGTGCAGGTGCAGATACTCCCGTCCAATATTAAACCCGCCAACATGTGCAATGTTGCCATCGATCACCGTCAGCTTTTTATGATTTCGTTTCTGAACATCAAACCAGGAGCCTTTAAACAGAGCAGAGCGGCTGAATTTAATCACAATGCCTTCTGTATTTAATTGCTTTATTGCTTTTTTAAACGGACGGCTGCCGACAGAATCGAGCAGTAACCGAACCTTAATGCCTTCACGAGCCTTTGAGACAAGGAGCTCAAGCATTCTTTTACCGGCATCATCCGGCTGAAAAATATAAAACATCATACTGATCGAGGCAGTGGCTGCACGGCAATCCTCTTCCAGCTGTTTCATCCAGACAATCCCGTCATCAAAAAAGGCTGCTTCACCCTGCCTGCACGGGTAATGTGTTCCGCATTTAGTTTGACGGTCGCGTTTCAACCCGATCAGCCAGTCAAGTCTGAGCCAAAGACAGATCGCGGCAATCCAAATTAGAACTTTCATCCATCTGCCTCCTTTCCGGTAATTAGTATATCCAAACACTCACAAAACCTGTAAAATAGTTATAGAAAAGTTCTGAAAAGTCATTGACTGAATGCTCATTCATTATATAATGGTACTAAGCAAGCAAGTTTCGACAACATTGGGGAGGAGTGCAGCGAACATGAGTGCAGGGGATATTTTATTAATTGTTAACTGGATTGCGTTCATTCTTGTAACCGCTTACGCTGTTTATCTGTTCGGTTACTTACTGAAAACGCGTTACGAATTCATCAGACTCGGCAAAAAAGTCGAATTTGAAGAGAACGTAAAAGAACGTATGAAGAAAATTATGGTTCAGGTTTTTGGACAGAAAAAATTATTGAAGGATAAGAAAAGTGGTTTGATCCACGTGATGTTCTTTTATGGATTCCTGATGGTTCAGTTTGGCGCCATCGATTTCATTTATAAGGGATTAGTCCCTGGGGAACATCTGCCTCTAGGCATTTTCTATCCTGGATTTACTTTCTTCCAGGAGCTTGTCACATTAATGATTTTAGTTGCGGTAGTCTGGGCATTTTACCGCCGTTACATGGAAAAGCTTGTCCGTCTGAAAAGGGGTTTTAAATCAGGACTTGTGCTGATTTTTATCGGTGGACTGATGGTTTCTGTACTGCTTGGAAATGGAGCAAATATTGTCTGGCAGAATCATGATCCTGTCTGGACAGAGCCGGTTGCATCCGGGGTTGCGCTGGCAACAGGCTGGCTTGGCACAGGCTTTGCCGCATTTCTGTTCTACGTATCCTGGTGGGTACACTTATTATTCCTTTTAGGATTCCTGATTTACGTACCACAATCAAAGCATGCCCATTTAATTGCAGGGCCTGCAAACGTATATTTCAACCGTCTTGATAATCCTGGTAAGCTCAGCAAAATCAATTTTGAGGATGAGTCACAGGAATCGTTTGGTGTAGGGAAGGTTCAGGACTTTACCCAGGCGCAGATGATTGACCTGTATGCCTGCGTGGAGTGCGGACGCTGTACGAATATGTGTCCGGCAACCGGTACAGGAAAAATGCTGTCACCGATGGATCTGATCACGAAAATCCGTGATCACCTGACGTTAACGGGAGCCGCGATTACATCCCAGTCACCATGGGTTCCGGCACCTGCGTTTGCCCATACAAAAGGAAACCAGATCGCCGCTGCGTCAGCTGCCGGCGGACCGGAAGCTGCTTTTGATATGTACAGCCCGAGCCTGATTGGCGATGTCATCACAGAAGAGGAAATCTGGGCATGTACGACTTGCCGTAACTGTGAGGACCAGTGCCCGGTGATGAACGAGCACGTTGATAAAATTATCGACCTTCGCCGTTACCTCGTACTGACTGAAGGTAAAATGGAGCCGGATGCTCAGCGCGCGATGCAAAATATCGAGCGTCAGGGTAACCCTTGGGGACTGAATCGTAAGGAAAAAGAAAACTGGCGTGAAGCACGCGAGGACGTTCACATTCCTACGGTAAAAGAACTCAGCAAACAGGGAGAAGAATTTGAGTACCTGTTCTGGGTAGGCTCAATGGGATCATTCGATAACCGAAGCCAGAAAATCGCCCTGTCATTTGCCAAGCTACTCAACGAAGCTGGCGTGAAATTCGCGATTCTCGGCAACAAAGAAAAGAACTCAGGAGATACACCGCGCCGCCTTGGAAACGAATTCTTATTCCAGGAGCTTGCAACAGCCAATATCGCCGAGTTCGAAAAAAATGACGTGAAGAAAATCGTCACGATTGACCCTCACGCCTACAACTGTTTTAAAAATGAATATCCTGACTTCGGCTTAAAAGCAGAAGTCTACCACCATACAGAAGTACTGGCTGACCTGGTGGAACGTGGCAAGCTGAAACCGGTGCACGCCGTGGACGAAAAAATCACCTTCCACGATTCCTGCTACCTCGGCCGCTACAACGAAGTATACGATCCGCCACGTGAAATCCTGAAATCCATTCCGGGTGTCACACTCGTCGAAATGGAACGCAGCCGCGAAACCGGCATGTGCTGTGGCGCCGGTGGAGGACTCATGTGGATGGAAGAAGACAAAGGCCACCGCGTCAACGTTGCCCGCACCGAGCAGGCACTCGTCGTCCAGCCTTCCGTCATCAGCTCCGGCTGCCCATACTGCCTGACCATGCTATCCGACGGCACAAAAGCCAAAGAAGTCGAAGAAGAAGTCGGCACCTACGACGTAGCAGAACTGCTTGAACTAAGCGTATTCGGTAACGTCGTGCCAGTTGAAGAGACTGCTTGATTCATAGGGTAAACAAAAAAGATCCGCTTTGGCGGGTCTTTTTTATCTCCTTTTATCGAAAGCCATTTCAAGATTCCTCATCAAAAAATCCGGTAAACCAGTCTGCTCCATCAGCTCTTCCTGCGTGAGCCAGTAAACATCATCCACCTCATCCACACTCTTCGCAAAAGCCTCACCACTCACATACCTACACAAGAAAACAATATCCACGACGTGCTCTCCCTTATCAGTCACAAAAGAAGAACTGTTCACATATTGCTCCACCTCAACCTCTATCCCAACCTCCTCAAAAACCTCACGTTTAAGACTGCGCTCCAGGATATCATAAGAAAACCCCTCCTGATCCACTTGCCCTCCAACAAAAGCAAGCCCACCACCCGCATGCTCTTCCTTTTCACTTCTTCGAATCATCAGCCATTTATCATCCTTGTAAATCGCCGCCTCCACATTCAACACAAACATTATGTCACCCTCCAGTATTCAACATTACATTTCATATTCTAAAAGGACATGCAGTTATCCTTTAAATCCCATCATTTTTTCACCGCCAGAGTTGATTGGAGTGGAAGGCGCCGACTCCAGCGGGATAAAGCGGGACAGGTGAGACCGTCTGTCCGAAGCGCAGAGAGGCTCACCGGAGCAAAAGCGGCTCTTCCCGCGGTAAGCGTCCGCCTGGAACGGAAATCAACGTTTCTCCAAAACTACTCCTCCAAAAAACCCATCAAGTTGACAATTCCCATCACCTGTTATATTTTAAATATAACTTAATGAGCGAGAGACGTTTGTTTTCTACCGCCTGATAGACCCCGGATTTAGCATTCACTTCAAACAATCTGTAGGGAGCGTATGAAAAATCCTGCGAGTCAGCGTAATGAAAAGTAGACGTAAATCGGTGTATTTCCTCATCCTTTTAATGGATGAGGAGGTATGCCGATTTTTTTAGCTGCAAATTGAATGGGAGTACTTCAAAAAACGTGATATGTTCGTTGAAGTAAAACCGGCAATTGTCCAACCTTAACGATCTTTAGATCTTAGGGTGGGATCGTTGCCGGTTTTTTTCATTCGCAGGATGATATGGTTCATCCGTAAATCTCATAAATGGTGATCAGAAAGGAGTTTTGAACATGTCAGTTTCACCGGGAATGTTATTAATACTGTTTATGATTGCACTCATCGCTGGTGGTGTCAGCAGTCTGTTATTCCTGAATCCAAAAATGCCGCTAGCTTATATCCGGGTTCACTTATCGATTCTGATGATTGCACCACTCATCGCTTTATTTGGCTTGTTTAATCCTTCGATAAGTGGAATGACTGGACCGTTTTATCTGGATTCTCTGGCCTGGCTGATGGTGGTGTTTATTTTATCTATTGGCATCATTATTCAGCGTTTTTCGGTTAGATATTTATTAGGGGATCGGGCTTATCGAAAATATTTTGTTCTTTTTACGATGATGACCACATTTGCCTCTTTAGCCTGGCTGAGTGGTGATGTGAGGCTGATGGTGGCAGGCTGGGGGGCTTCGCTGGTTTGCTTGACTTTACTCATCAGATCGAATCGGGAATGGAAGATGTCGATTCAGGCATCTAAGCTGACGGCCGGTCTATTCATCGTAAGCTGGATTTCTTTATCGGCAGCTGCGATCTGGCTCAATCAGGTGACGGGGCAATGGCAGTTGTCACTTGCTTTGAACGATGCAGTATTGGGGCAGTTGGATGCCTGGGAGAAAACAGGAATCAATTTGCTGATTGTGTTAGCCGTCATCATTCCGGCTGCCCAGTTTCCATTTCACAGATGGCTCATTGAATCAGTGGTCGCGCCAACACCTGTTTCTGCAATCATGCACGCGGGGCTTGTGAATGCAGGGGGCATCATTCTGACAAGATTTTCTCCTCTTTTCACCGGAGATGCAGCCTCCATCCTGTTGCTGATCATCGCCAGCGTTTCCGTGTTGCTTGGAACAGGCATCAGTCTTGTTCAGGTTGATTATAAGCGACAGCTCGTTGGTTCTACGATCGCGCAGATGGGCTTTATGCTGATTCAGTGTGCGATTGGTGCTTATATCGCAGCCATTATCCACCTCATTTTACATGGGATATTCAAAGGGACGTTGTTTTTACAGGCAGGTTCAGCAGTGCGTCGTTATGAGGCTTCATCAAGGGTTACAGAGAGAGCTTCAAGAGTATGGGTCATCGCAGGATGGGGAATCGGTGCGGTTGCCGGAGCGGCTTTTTGGCTGATGGCGCCAGGTGAAGGTTACCGGTTAATCAGCGCGCTTATTCTCGGGTGGTCGTTATCCGTTTCGTGGACGCAATTAATTGCATTCGGACCGGGGAAAATTGGTCGTGTTGCAGGACTTGTCTTTATCGGGGTTACGGGAACGGTCTATTTTGCGGTGCATGAACTGTTCTACAACGTACTTGAAATCAGCATTTCCCAAAGTGCACAACCGCCTTTTGCAGCTGTCTTCACAGTGATTGCATTCCTTTTAGTTGGCAGTGGAATTGCTGCATGGTCAGCACGAAACCGGACTTCGATTTTCCACGCTAGGCTGTATTTATGGCTGGTCCGTTTAGGAGAAGCGAAATCAGTCGAAAATCATCCGTCTTATCTTAAAAAATATGTTTCCTGAGGAGGAGATGCCTGATGGTTACTTCATCAGTTGTGAAAAAAGATAAAGCGATAACCACCCCTCGTAAACGGAGCGTAGAGGAGATCATACAATCGGCCGGTCGTGTGATCGCACCGCTTTGGCCGATTGCAACCTTTGCTGCACGTAATCCATGGATGGGGCTTGAAAAGCATTCCTTTGATCAGGTGGCAGCGTGGCTGAAGGCAAGCAGAGATGTTGATATGTATCCGGGTGCGTCAATGATTCTTTCTGCCAAAGAGCAGGGTGAAATTGACGGGCGTTTTCTGAACAGCCGCCTTGAGGAGTGGTTACGCCAAAACACTTATCAGATTCCAAAAGAGACAGCTTATCGTTTCTGTCAGGCTGCACTGTCATTCGAGCCGGTTCCAAAGGATATTGCGGATTCGCCTGAACTTGAAAAAGCAGCATCTCTTTTTGCAGGGATGAATGAAGAAGATGACAGTCCGGAATATGGTCAGCCATTAAGTACGCGTGTCAAGAATGGCAGGGGAGAGCAACTGGTTCAAACGCTTGATCAGCATGTCATCAAATGGAGCAAGCTGTATTTGGATGATTCCCAGGCAGCATGGGAAATGCCAAATCGTGATAAAGGACTGTATAAAGCCTGGCTTCAACTGGCTAAATATGATCCTGCATTCAGTAAACAGCAGCGTAAGAGTCTGTACGGATGGCCTGAAGAAGCCGATGCTGCACTGACTGAAGCGCTGACAGAACTGAATATACCAGAATCAGCATGGCAGGATTATGTCGAAGGTCATCTGCTGTCCTTACCGGGCTGGGCAGGGATGATGCAATGGCGATCCAGCCAATCTGCTCAGGAAAAATCACTGTTAAAAGAGTATGCCGCCGTCCGGTTGTCTATCGAGTGGCTGCTGCTGAAGCCTTTCCTACCTTTAGAGGGAGCACAGAATCATAAAGAAGTCCCGGTTAAGAAGTTCATTGCGTCATGGATGCACTGGGGGGAGCTGACGTTTGAACAATGGTCATCACTCTCATTTAGTGAACAAAATGACTATATCCGTTTCGCTTCCCAATTTACTGATCAGGTACGCCGGAAGCTCTGGCTGGAGGCCTGGGAGCTTACGCATGAAAATCGTCTGCGTCAAAAGCTCTCCGATGAAAAATCTTCAGCGGCTGATGAAAAAGCAACTTTAGCGCAGTTAGCCTTCTGTATTGATGTGCGTTCGGAGCCCTTCCGCCGTCAGCTTGAACAGGCGGGGCCATTTGAAACGATTGGTATAGCAGGGTTTTTCGGTCTGCCGATTGCCACAAGCGAGCTTGGCAGCCGCCACAGTCACGCTTCCCTGCCCGTTATATTAAATCCGCAGCATCATATCAAAGAGCAGGCGGACAAGCAGGAGCTGACCATGTATCAGGATCGAAAGCAGACTGTCGAATCGTTTGGCAGCACGTTTAAGACGATGAAGCAGAGTGTTGTATCAAGTCTGCTGCTGCCGGAATTAAGCGGACCATGGCTGAGCCTTCAAATGGCAGCAAGAAGCTTTATTCCAACCCGTGCAGACCGCTTTATCAGAAACCTTTATCAAAGCTGGCTGCGCAAGCCTGAAACCAGCCTGTCCCTTGAATTAAATCAGCAGAGAAATTCACAAATTGCCTTTGGTTTTTCTGACGGGGAGAAAGTGACTTATGCTGAGCAGGCACTAAGAATGATGGGACTTACAAAAGACTTCGCCCCACTGGTTGTCATTTGCGGGCACGGCAGTCACAGCACCAACAATCCTTATGCTTCAGCCCTTGACTGCGGGGCCTGTGGCGGTGCTGCCGGCGGATTCAATGCAAGAGTGTTAGCCACGCTGTGTAATCTTCCGGAAGTAAGAGAGCAGCTTTCTATGGCAGGGATTCAAATTCCTGAGAAAACGGTCTTTGCTGCTGCTGAACATAAAACAACGGTTGATGAACTGCACTGGATTCACGTGCCATCACTCACAAAAGAAGCGAAGGAAGCATTTGACCGTATTGAAGAAGTCATGCCAAATGTTAGTCAGAAAGCCAATACAGAACGCATCGCACAACTGCCGAATATTGATTCAAAATCAAAACATCCGGTCGCAGAGGCGCACCGTTTTGCAGAAGACTGGAGTGAAATCCGTCCAGAATGGGGACTTGCGCGAAATGCTGCTTTCATTATTGGACAACGGGAGCTGACGCAGGAAAGTGATCTTGAAGGGAGAGCTTTTCTTCATAACTACGACTGGACGCAGGATCAGGAAGGCAGTCTTCTAGCAAATATCATCGCAGGACCTGGGACCGTGACACAATGGATTAACCTGCAATATTATGCCTCAACCGTTGCACCGCATTTTTACGGAAGTGGAAATAAAACGACCCAAACTGTCACGTCGGGCATTGGCGTGATGCAGGGAAATGCCAGTGATCTGCTGGCAGGGCTTCCATGGCAATCCGTCATGAAATCAGACGATGAAGCCTACCACTCACCGCTCCGCCTGCTCATCGTCATTCAGTCACCTGATGACTATATCGAACGTTTGCTGAACGTGGACAAGTCCTTCCGTGAAAAAGTGGAAAACGGCTGGATCCGCCTCGCCAGCGTCAATCCTCAAGGAGGCTGGAGAAGCTGGTCATAAACCATTGCGCTCATTTAAATACTGAAAAGGAGAGACTGACATGAATACTGATAAAAAAGTATTAATCCTGACTGATGTAGAACAAGGAATCGAATCAATCATCAAGGAAATGACTGACGCGGATTCAGAAAATATGGTCGTCATTCGCAGCTTCGATACAACCATCGTACATCCCTACGATGAAATCATGAGTTCGATCATCCAATTTGTATACAACGATAACATCGAAGCCATCTATGTTGTCGGTTCATCAGACAAAACCGCCACTGACATAAAGAAAAAAATTCAGTCCGAATCCATCCCGGCACTCAATTACCTCTTCAAGCACCATATGCCTGAATTACAGGCTGACACCGTTGAAGAGTGGCTAAAAACAGATAGCAGCCATGAAAGCGTGAAAAAGAGCGTCAACCTCATCAGCCGCCATCCACTCATCCCATCACACATCAAAGTCCAAGGGATCGTTGTAGATGACCACGCGCTGATTTCTGTCAGTGCATGAACTGCATATGAAGCCAGTTATAGCGATATAAGATAACCTTGAATTTTTTGAAGTTTGGTTTTTTCTTTTCTCCGGATTTTTGATTTGAAAAATAAAAACAGCTAAGAATTAACACCATTAGTGCCGGGGACATCCGGAGACTCCTTTCAGAAAAGGGATCAAAGTTTTGAACAATGAATGAGTTTAAGGTCTGTTTTAATTGATTTCACAATTAATGTTAGGGTGTATGATTGTTGAAAAATAATTGATGACTACCATCAAGAGTGCCAGGGCATTCCGTAGACTCCTGCGGCAGAAAAGCGACAGGTGAGACAGCGTAGCGCGGAGCGCTAGCTGGCTCACCGCGCGGCCGCGGAAAGCGAAGGAATGCCCTGGCACGGTTTTTAAATCTACCAATCCCTTCTTCTTAAAAACTCCTTGTATCAAAACTTGTAATCGCTTACAATAGAATCAAGAATATTCTATTAATATGCCGTTTTCTGACGGCTTTTTTAAAGGGGAATTACTGAGCGAGCGTTCAGTCAACAAACCGCTAACTCAATTTTGAAAACGCATACAAAGGGGAGAACCATCATGCCAAAAACAGTCATTATCGACGGAGCAAGAACACCATTCGGAAAACTTGGAGGCGCACTTGCTTCCTTTTCAGCATCAGACCTTGGCGCATTCGCGATCAAAGAAGCACTGAAAAGATCCGATGTCGCACCGGAATCCATTGACGAAGTCATTTTAGGAACTGTGCTTCAGGGTGGACAGGGGCAGATCCCGTCTCGCCAGGCAGCGCAAAAAGCCGGCATTCCATGGGAAGTAAAAACAGAAACGATCAATAAAGTATGTGCATCAGGTATGCGAAGCGTCACGCTTGCTGACCAGCTGATCCGGCTTGGGGATGAGTCGCTGATTGTGGCGGGCGGTATGGAGTCGATGACAAATGCACCTTATTTTATGGATAAAGCCCGCTCCGGTTTCCGTATGGGTGATACGACAGTGAAGGATATGATGGTGCATGATGGACTGACGTGTACATTCAATCATGTACATATGGGAACATACGGCAACTCAACGGCTGAAGAATTCAACCTGTCGCGTGAGGAGCAGGATCAGTGGGCATTCAGAAGCCATCAGCGCGCAGGAGAGGCGATTGAAAAAGGGATTTTTGCTGAAGAAATTGTGCCTGTAGAGGTTCCACAGCGTAAAAAAGAACCAATTACCGTATCCCATGATGAATCGGTTCGAAAAGATACATCTGTTGAAAAGCTTGCAACACTTCGTCCTGCATTTGACAAAGACGGCACGATCACAGCGGGGAATGCACCGGGTATCAACGATGGGGCTTGTGCAATGGTGCTGATGAGTGATGAACGCGCTGAAAAAGAAGGTAAGAAGCCGCTTGCAACGATTCTTGGCCACGCAGAAGTCGCGGTCGAAGCAAAGGATTTCCCACAGACACCGGGCCTTGTCATTAACAAACTGCTTGAGAAAACAGGCTATAAGCTTGAGGATATTGATCTTTTTGAAATCAATGAAGCCTTTTCAGCCGTCGCACTTGCAAGCTCGAAAATTGCTAACCTTGACCCTGAAAAGGTGAATGTCAACGGCGGTGCAGTCGCGCTCGGGCACCCAATCGGCGCTAGTGGAGCCCGTATTATTTTGACACTTGCTTATGAGCTGAAGCGCCGTGGCGGCGGACTTGGTATTGCATCCATCTGTTCCGGCGGCGGTCAGGGAGATGCTGTATTAATTCAGGTTTAATCCACTTTACGAACAAAGGAGATTGAATATGGACATTAAAAAGGTAATGGTCATTGGAGCGGGACAGATGGGTGGAGGCATTGCGCAGGTATGTGCACAGGCCGGCTACGAGGTCACGCTGAATGATTTAAAGGATGAGTTTTTAACTAGAGGTCTTGGGGTTATTGAAAAAAATCTGTCACGCTCGGTGGAAAAAGGACGCATGACAGAAGAGGATAAAACGGCCACAATGAACCGCATTACGCGTTCAACGGATCTGAATGATGCGAAAAACGTAGACATCGTCATTGAAGCAGCGGTTGAAAATATGGAGATCAAAACGAAGATTTTCAAAACGCTGGATGAGGTCGCACCGGAACATGCGATTTTAGCGTCAAACACCTCCTCACTTCCAATCACGGAAATTGCAGCAGCCACAAACCGTCCGGAAAAAGTGATCGGGATGCACTTTATGAACCCGGTTCCGGTTATGAAGCTCGTTGAAATTATCCGCGGACTCGCTACAACAGATGAAGTGTATCAGGCTGTCGAAGATATGACCAAATCATTGAACAAAGCGCCGGTTGAGGTGGAAGACTTCCCGGGGTTTGTATCTAACCGTATTTTGATGCCGATGATCAATGAAGCGATCTACACGCTTTATGAGGGAGTGGCGTCGAAGGAAGCAATTGATGACGTGATGAAAATGGGCATGAATCATCCGATGGGACCGCTTCAGCTCGCTGATTTTATCGGGCTCGATACGTGTCTGTACATTATGGAAATTCTTCATGACGGATTTGGCGACAGTAAATACCGCCCATGTCCGCTTCTGCGGAAATATGTAAAAGCCGGTTGGCTCGGAAAGAAAACAGGCCGCGGATTCTACAGCTACGAATAATCAGCAAAGGGGAGCAGAACGATGGAACTCCGTTTTACAGAAGAGCAGGAAATGATGCGCAAAATGGTGCGCGACTTTGCCAAGGAAGAAGTCGCGCCGTTTATTGAACGGATGGAAGCGGGCGAATTTCCGCGTGACATTTTAAATAAAATGTCTGAGCTCGGGCTCATGGGCATCACCGTTCCGGAAGAATACGGCGGGGCAGGGATGGATTTTATCTCCTATATTATTGCGATTAACGAGCTGTCGAAGGTCAGTCCGGTCGTCGGCGTAATTTTATCGGTGCATACATCTGTTGGGACCAATCCGATTCTCTACTATGGAAATGAAGCGCAGAAACAGAAGTACGTCACGAAGCTTGCGACCGGTGAATATCTCGGTGCATTCTGCCTGACAGAACCGGGTGCAGGATCAGATGCAGCCAGCCTGAAAACAAAGGCAGTGAAAAAAGACGATCATTACGTCTTAAATGGCTCAAAGATTTTCATCACCAATGGAGGGGAAGCGAATACGTATATTGTATTTGCTGTCACGGATCCTGAAAAAGGAACGCGCGGGATCAGTGCCTTCATCGTGGAAAAGGATACACCAGGCTTCATCGTCGGAAAAGATGAAGAAAAAATGGGACTGCACGGCTCACGTACGGTTCAGCTGACGTTTGAGGATATGAAGGTACCGGCTGAAAATCTGTTAGGTGAAGAGGGAGAAGGCTTCAAGATTGCCCTCGGGAATCTTGATGTCGGACGGATCGGTATCGCTGCAAAATCACTCGGTATTGCGGAAGCAGCCGTTGAACATGCAGTGGCATACGCCAAAGAGCGTGAGCAGTTTGGCAAGCCAATCGCCAAGCAACAGGGAATCGGATTTAAATTAGCTGACATGGCAACAGCTGCTGAAGCGGCACGCCTGCTCGTCTACCAGGCAGCGGATCTCCGTCAGCAAGGTAAGCCATGCGGGAAAGAAGCCTCTATGGCAAAGCTGTTCGCTTCATCGACAGCCATGACAAACGCGATTGAATGTGTACAGGTATTTGGCGGAAATGGTTATACAGAGGATTATCCGGCAGAGCGGTTATTCCGCGATGCGAAAATCAGTGAGATCTATGAAGGTACAAGTGAAATTCAACGAATCGTGATCAGTAAGCACGTGACAAAATAGGATGGGGGATTTTTGAACATGAACTTTACATTAACTGAAGAGCACGAAATGATCCGTAAAATGGTACGCGACTTTGCAGAAAAGGATGTTGCACCAACCGCTGCAGAGCGCGATGAGGAAGAACGTTTTGACCGATGTATTTTTAATAAAATGGCGGAGCTTGGCCTGACAGGTATTCCATGGCCAGAAGAATACGGCGGTATTGGCAGTGACTACCTTGCTTATGTCATCGCGGTAGAAGAGCTGTCACGTGTATGTGCATCAACAGGTGTAACGCTGTCAGCCCACCTTTCACTTGCAAGCTGGCCAATCTACAAATTCGGTAACGAGCAGCAGAAAAAGCATTACCTCACAAAGCTTGCCCAGGGTGAAATGCTTGGCGCGTACGGCTTATCAGAGCCTGGCGCAGGATCTGACGTATCATCTATGAAAACGCGTGCTGTGAAAAATGGTGATCATTACGTATTAAACGGCTCTAAAGTCTGGATCACAAACGGCGGCGAAGCAGAGCTGTACATCATTTTCGCGGTAACAGATCAGGATGCAGGAACGCGCGGCATGAGCGCATTTATCGTAGAAAAAGGCTGGGAAGGCTTCTCGATCGGAAAGAAAGAGAAAAAGCTCGGTATCCGTTCATCACCAACAACGGAACTTATTTTCGATAACGTCAAAGTACCGGCTGAAAATCTCCTCGGAGAAGAAGGCCAGGGCTTTAAAATCGCCATGATGACCCTTGACGGCGGCCGTAACGGAATCGCTGCCCAGGCAGTCGGCATCGCACAGGGAGCACTTGATGCAGCCGTTGAATACGCAAAAGGCCGAGAGCAATTCGGCAAAACCATTCTTGCCAATCAGGGCGTATCCTTCAAAATCGCCGACATGGCAACGGGTATCGAAGCGTCCAGACTTCTGACTTATCAGGCAGCATGGCTCGAATCAGAAGGCCTGCCATACGGCAAAGAATCTGCCATGTCCAAACTGTTCGCCGGCGACACAGCCATGAAAGTAACCGTCGAAGCCGTCCAAATCTTCGGAGGCTACGGCTATACAAAAGACTATCCGGTCGAACGCTACATGCGCGACGCCAAAATCACCCAAATCTACGAAGGCACCCAGGAAATCCAACGCCTCGTGATTGGAAGAATGGTAACGAAGTAATTTTTCTTAAAGACTTCGAGAATTTTTAACGATCATTAATCACTATAAAAGTTGATCGAAACGGAAGGTGACAACTCCTGCGGGAAAAGCGTAGGCGATTCGTCCAGCCCCGACAAGCATAAATTGAAGATGAAAAGAGGGCTGACCTTTGCCCTCGTTCAGCTTTGACTTATGGCCTCGAGGGGCTAGTCGCCGCAGCTGGACAAAGGAAAGCGAGTACCTTCCACGGTGATCAACGGTTTTATACATTTACAAAGTTGATTGGAGCGAAAGAATCACCATTCCTCCACACACATACATCAAGAATTTTAAACAACCATACTAAAGATTTTTCACATAGTTGATCGAAACGGAAGGTGGCGACTCCTGCGGGAAAAGCGGGACAGGTGAGACCGTCAGTGCGAAGCACGGAGGGGCTCACCGCCCGCCCGCGGAAAGCGCCACCTGCAGTGTAGATCAACGCTCCCATTATAAATCTAAGGTGGCGGATGCGGTTGGATAAAAGACGCGAAGTACAATCGTCCGTAAAAGACGAACGACTCGTCGAGATGCGCAGAGATCAGATGATAAAAGGAGCCGTTTCACTCTTCAAACAAAAAGGCTTTCACCGGACCACGACACGCGAAATCGCCAAAGCGTCCGGCTTCAGTATTGGCACCCTCTATGAATATATCCGGACAAAAGAAGACGTCCTGTACCTCGTCTGCGACCGGATCTATGACCAGGTTAGGGCCCGACTGCATGGCATGGACCTGGACGGAGGTACACTTGAGTCCCTCTCAACAGGGATCGCCCACTACTTCAGAGTGGTCGACGATATGCAGGACGAAGTGCTCGTCATGTACCAGGAAGCCAAATCACTCTCGAAGGATGCCTTGCCTTATGTGTTGAAAAAAGAGCTTGAGATGGTGGAAATGTTTGAAATACTCATTCAGAAATGCGTCGACGAAGGGGAACTTGAGATGGAGAAGGAAATGATTCATCTCATGGCGCAGAATATTTTTGTTCAGGGGCAGATGTGGGCGTTCAGACGATGGGCGCTGCGCTCCTACACGATCGACCAATACATCGAACGCCAGACCGGTCTGCTGTTAAACGGCATTAAAGGCTTTCAGACCGTGGCGGAATAGGGGGAACATAGCATGGCAGTCAATGAACCAGTGATTTACAAGCCCGCCAATCCGGTGCGCTTTGTAACGGCATCGAGTCTGTTTGACGGACATGATGCTTCCATTAATATTATGCGACGCATTCTTCAGGCAAGTGGTGCAGAGGTGATTCACCTCGGTCACAACCGTTCTGTTGAAGAAGTTGTCAATGCAGCGATCCAGGAGGATGTGCAGGGCATTGCGATTTCCTCCTACCAGGGTGGCCACGTTGAGTATTTTAAATATATGTATGACCTGTTAAAAGAGCGCGGTGCTCCGCATATCCGCATTTACGGTGGAGGCGGCGGGGTTATTATCCCGCGTGAAATTAAAGAGCTTCATGAGTACGGCATCGCCCGAATCTTTTCTCCTGAGGATGGCCGTCAGCACGGACTTCAGGGCATGATTAACCAGATGCTGAAAGAATGTGATTTTGCCACGGTTGAACAGGAAATGAAGCATGAAATTGACGAGCTGCAAAGCGGTGCAACACCGATCGTGTCAAAATTCATTTCACTTGCTGAGTACCGCATGCAAAATGACAGTGAACAGTGGCAGGAGATTATGGATCGTGTGAAGGCGGCTGAAAAGCACGCACCGGTTGTCGGTATTACCGGAACAGGTGGAGCGGGGAAAAGCTCCCTTACCGATGAATTAATCCGCCGCTTTATCAATGAAGTGCCGGAGAAAAAGGTTGCAATTCTCTCCATCGACCCGACCAAGCAAAAAACGGGTGGTGCCCTCTTAGGGGATAGAATCCGGATGAATGCTATTTTCTCTGATCGCGTATTTATGAGAAGTCTTGCGACGCGTGGATCGAAAAGTGAGTTGTCACTCGCGATTCGTGATGCGATTTCTGTTGTCAAAGCAGCCGGCTACGATTTAGTCATTGTGGAGACGAGCGGAATCGGGCAGGGGGATGCGGAGATTGCAGAAATCTCGGATATTTCTATGTATGTGATGACGAGTGAATTCGGTGCGCCTTCACAGCTGGAGAAAATCGATATGATTGACTACGCAGACCTTGTTGTTATCAATAAATTTGAGCGTAAAGGCTCTGAGGATGCGAAACGTCAGGTGCAGAAGCAATATCAGCGAAGCCGTATGCTGTTTGACCAGGACCTTGATGAAATGCCGGTATTCGGTACGATTGCCTCCCAGTTTAACGATGCGGGAACGAACGCGCTGTTTGCTGCACTGATCGAAACGATTAACACAAAAGCGCAGACGGACTGGTCAACAGCCTTTTCGAAAAAAGCCCAGGTTGAAAAGCAGAACGTCATTATTCCAAATGACCGCCGCTATTACCTGCGTGAAATCTCGGAAACCGTGCGCCGCTATCACCAGTCAGTTGAACAGCAGACAAAGCTTGCACGCCGCTTCTTCCAGCTTGAAGGAAGCATTGAAGCGCTGAAAGAGCAGGGGAATGATGAGGCTGTCGCACCGCTTGAAACACTGAAGCAAAACACCTGGGATGAGCTGACGGCTGAGTCGAAGAAAATTCTTGAAAACTGGCCGAAGCTGAAGGATATGTACGCAAAGGATCAGTTTACAACGAAAATCCGTGACAAGGAAATCGTCACTGAGCTGACCACAAAAAGTCTGTCCGGACTTTCAATTCCAAAGGTCGCGCTTCCGAAATACGAGGATTACGGCGAGATTCTAAAATGGGTGTATAAAGAAAATGTACCGGGTTCTTTCCCTTATACGGCAGGCGTCTTTCCATTTAAACGGAAGGGCGAGGATCCGAAGCGTCAGTTTGCCGGAGAGGGAACGCCGGAGCGGACGAACCGTCGATTCCATTACCTGTCAAAAGATGACGATGCCAAGCGCTTAAGTACGGCATTTGACTCCGTAACGCTTTACGGTGAAGATCCGGATTACCGTCCGGACATTTACGGAAAAGTGGGAGAGAGCGGCGTCAGCATTTGTACGCTTGAGGATATGAAGAAGCTGTATGCTGGCTTTGATCTGTGTGCTCCTTCAACATCCGTTTCGATGACAATCAACGGACCTGCGCCGATTATTCTGGCGATGTTCATGAACACAGCAATCGATCAGCAGGTGAAAAAGCGTGAGGAAGAGCTTGGACGCACGCTGTCACTCGAGGAATTTACGGAAGTGCGTGAACAGACCCTTCAGGTCGTGCGCGGAACGGTTCAGGCCGACATTTTAAAAGAGGATCAGGGTCAGAATACGTGTATTTTCTCAACCGAATTTGCACTGCGCATGATGGGTGATATCCAGCAGTATTTTATCGACCAGAAAGTGCGTAATTACTATTCTGTTTCGATTTCGGGGTATCATATTGCTGAAGCTGGTGCTAACCCGATTTCGCAGCTTGCCTTTACACTCGCAAACGGTTTTACGTATGTCGAGTACTATTTAAGCCGCGGCATGAATATTAATGACTTTGCACCGAACCTTTCGTTCTTCTTCTCGAACGGGCTTGATCCTGAATATACAGTGATTGGCCGCGTAGCCCGCCGCATTTGGGCGACGGTGATGAGAGATAAATACGGTGCAAATGAACGGAGTCAGAAACTGAAATATCATATTCAGACGTCAGGGCGCTCCCTGCACGCGCAGGAAATCGACTTCAACGATATCCGGACAACGCTGCAGGCGCTGATGGCCCTTCAGGACAACTGTAATTCCCTTCATACCAATGCATATGATGAGGCCATTACAACGCCGACTGAAGAATCCGTGCGCCGTGCGATGGCGATCCAGATGATTATCACAAAAGAACACGGCTTAAGTAAAAATGAAAATCCACTGCAGGGTTCCTTTATCGTCGAAGAACTGACGGACCTTGTAGAGGAAATGGTGCTGCAGGAATTTGAACGGATCAACGACCGCGGCGGTGTGCTTGGCGCAATGGAAACGCAGTATCAGCGCGGAAAAATCCAGGAAGAATCCATGCACTATGAAATGAAAAAACACACGGGTGAGCTGCCGATTATCGGTGTCAACACCTACCTGAACCCGAATCCTCCATCAGAAGAGGAAATGGACAGCATGGAACTGGCCCGTGCAACAAAAGAAGAGAAGGAAACCCAGATTGCCAACCTGCGCGCGTTCCAGGAACAGCATGCGAATGAAGCAGATGCTGCACTCGCAAGGCTGAAAGAAACCGCTGTTACAGGAGGCAACCTGTTTGCTGAACTGATGGAAACAGTGAAGGTCGCTTCACTCGGACAAATCACGCATGCACTTTACGAAGTAGGCGGACAATATCGCCGCAATATGTAAAGTTTAAGTAAAACCTGACCGGGAATCCCGCAAATAACTCCCGGCAGGTTTTCTTTTGTACTATAATAGAACTAATAACAACTTGCGGGACGTGATTACGTGAAAAAACTGCTGATTTTGGGCGGCTCGATTTTAATATTGTCATCAGCCACACTGTACCTTTACAGCAAAATGTTCGGTGCAGTTGCTTTTTTTGTGCTCTCTGCCCTCTTTTACTGGCTGGCCTGGCGCGAAACAAAGAAAGCGGCAGGAATTTATAAAAAACAAGGGTAACTATGGCATTCCGGGTCCATCTTTGGTTATAATGGATAATATGCTTTCAGCTAAAAACCATGTTTTAAGATAGAGCGTATCACGCATACCAGATAAAAAGGAGTGCACGGAATGGAACTTAAAAACCGCTCAGTAGAAGACTTGAGAGAGTATTCTTTTATTGAAATTGCCCACCAGCTATTAGTGGACCGCCACGATTCAATCACCTTCAACGAAATGGTGAGCGAATGGCAGCGTCTGCTTGGCTTAACTGATAAACAGGCACGTGAAAAAATCGTTCAATTCTACACAGATTTGAACATGGACGGCCGCTTCATTTACCTCGGCGCAGAAAAAGGCTGGGGACTCCGCTCATGGTACCCGCTTGACCAAGTAGAGGACGAGCAGGTAACAAGCGAAATCCAGACGAAAAAGAAAACAAAGTCTAAGAAAAAGAAAGTCGCAGACGAAGATCTCGACTTCGATGACCTGGATGACGAAGAAGACGATCTTGCCTACGACGAGCTTGACGACGATGTAGATGATGTTGATGATCTGGATGAAGACGACGATGAAGATTTCGACGACGAACTCGACAGCGAAGACTTCGACGATATCGGTGAATCTGACGATGACGAAGATCTTGATGCAGAAGACGAGGACGACGAATTGTAAGAGAGAGGGAGGCTGCCCAGGCAGTCTCTTTTTTATGTTTAGTGGATGGAAATGCTGGTGGTAATCACGAGTTAAAAGTCCAGATCTTACGAAAGAGTGAGAAAATCTTTTGAAAGAGCGACGGAATTGTGTGAACCTGTTGCTGAATATTAGGAACCTGCCTCCAAATTCTGCGAACCATGAGTGAAATCCTGCGAACCTTTTTTGCTGGTGGTGTGAAGTTGCTGACTGGTTCATCGCCTGGCCGCGAAAAGCGCAGGAAATGCCTATTTCATGTTCCCTTCAAAAAGAAAATGTCCGTCCTCCGTGGAATCAGAAAAAATAACGCTGCCATCCTGAAAATATTCATTTTAGAGAAATCCTGTCACATCAACTGTTAAACCGCTGTCAAAAATAGACCTGAAAAAACTTCCTTGATTTTTTATAAAATGATGGTAGTATTTTATTTGGGCTCCCTGAAAAGGGATCAAACGCACATATACGCGCTCCCTTGCGTCTCTGACGCAGGAGGGGCGCTTTTTATTTTTTATAAGAGATTTTCCACCCACTCAATAAAACTTGGATTAGATGAAGGGAGAACAAACGATGTCAACAAAATATATTTTCGTTACTGGCGGAGTTGTATCATCATTAGGAAAAGGAATCACGGCTGCTTCACTTGGCCGCCTTCTGAAAAACAGAGGATTGAGCGTGACCATCCAGAAATTCGATCCATATATCAACGTAGACCCTGGAACAATGAGTCCATACCAGCACGGGGAAGTGTTCGTCACAGATGACGGTGCGGAAACGGATCTCGATCTTGGTCACTACGAGCGTTTTATCGATATTAACCTGAACAAATACAGCAACGTGACAACAGGTAAGATCTACTCAACGGTGCTGAAAAAAGAGCGTCGCGGTGATTATCTCGGCGGAACAGTACAGGTCATTCCGCATATTACAAACGAGCTGAAAGAGCGCGTTTTCCGTGCCGGACGTGAGACGAATGCAGATGTCGTGATCACAGAAATCGGTGGAACGGTAGGGGATATCGAATCTCTTCCATTCCTTGAAGCGATCCGTCAGATTAAGAGTGATGTAGGCCGTGAAAACGTGATGTACGTTCACTGTACACTCGTTCCTTACATTAAAGCTGCCGGTGAAATGAAAACAAAGCCGACTCAGCACAGCGTAAAAGAATTGCGCAGCCTTGGGATCCAGCCAAACATCATCGTGCTTCGTACGGAAATGCCGATTTCTCAGGATATGAAGGACAAAATTGCCCTGTTCTGTGACATTGATGAAAAATCAGTGATTGAAGCAACAGATGCTGACACACTTTATGCAGTGCCACTTGCGCTTCAGGCACAAAACATGGATCAGATCGTCTGCGACCATTTCGGCTTCAACGCACCTCAGCCTGAAATGACCGAGTGGAATGCACTTGTTGACCGCGTCCGCAATCTGTCCGGCAAAACAAAAATTGCTCTTGTTGGTAAATACGTTGAGCTTCAGGATGCCTACATTTCAGTCGTGGAATCCCTAAAGCATGCTGGCTACAGCTTCGATACGGACGTTGAAGTGAAATGGCTGAATTCTGAACTGATCACACGTGAAAATGTGGAGCAGGAGCTTGGCGATGTTGATGGAATTCTTGTTCCCGGTGGATTCGGAGACCGTGCCATTGAAGGTAAAATCGAAGCGATCCGCTACGCGCGTGAAACAAAAACACCATTCCTCGGTATCTGCTTAGGCATGCAGCTGGCAAGTGTTGAATTTGCCCGCAACGTCCTTGGTATGGATGGTGCCCATTCAGCTGAAATCAATCCGGAAACACCATTCCCGGTCATTGATCTTCTGCCGGAGCAAAAAGATATCGAAGACCTTGGCGGAACACTTCGCCTCGGACTGTACCCATGTAAGCTGACAGAAGGCACAAAAGCCTTTGAAGCATATGACAATGAAGTCGTGTACGAGCGCCACCGTCACCGCTTCGAATTCAACAACCAGTACCGTGAGCAAATGGAAGAAGCAGGCTTCATCTTCTCAGGCACAAGCCCGGACGGCCGCCTGATCGAAATCATCGAGCTTGCCGATCACCCATGGTTCGTCGCGTCACAGTTCCACCCGGAATTCACATCGCGCCCAACCCGCCCGCAGCCACTGTTTAGAGACTTTATTGAAGCATCTATTAAGAAGTAATTTGATGATTGGACCCCCGCTGCGGCGGGGGTTTGTTTGTTGTAGGAGGCTGGGGACGTTGTGGCGTCGCGTCGCGGCGGAAATTGTGGAATTCCTTCATTAATTTGTCTTATTCAGGCTTATCAAATTTTAATTCCTTCTTATGAAAAAACAATTCCCTCTTTCTGGAGAAAGATTCCCTCAAACGGTCATCAGGCACAAGGTATTCCTTCATTCGCTGAACTAATCCCTTCACAACTGAATGCCAATTCCCTCTTTTGAAAAAATGTTTCCTTCACTTCCCGCGACCTCCTAAATGCACTTATCAAAAAGTTCTTCACCACTCAATTCACAAATCGGAACCCAATTATAAAGTAAGCTTAAAATATTTTACCCCTTTAGTTGTTCCTTCTTTCCTGACAGCCATCTTTTCCACGAGTCTTCTTGCTGACTGCTCATCTGTAATTCTAAAAAACAAACGAACATCCTGATTCACTATTCCTGTGTCGCCTTTCAAACGGAACAATTGATCCAGTGCATCGTGATGAACTGTATTAGAAAAGTGATGACAGTCACTACAAGTCCACCCTCGTCTATTTTTGACCATCCCAATCTTTCTGCAAGCCGGACATTGTAAACCCATCTGCAGGTCGCTAAAATCAATCGAATATTTTCTCAACCAGTCTACCTCAAGCTCCTCATGCAAATTGATTAACACATCAGCCACTTTTTTTAACTGTGCCTGACCAAGCTTTTTTGTCTGGATCGTTTGCAAAGCCTTATGAATTTCACTTTCGATGGCTTCCGGCGGGATGACATTTCGCAGAACGTGCGGTGTTTCGGAGTGGATAATGGTGCGCGAGTTTGCCATAACGATGAATGGAATGACTGGGAGCGTGCCGAGCTTATTGCGTTTCATCAGCTCTGTCAGTTGTTCCGATTGTCTTTTGATCTGCAGGTGAAAGTCCTTGAAAGCTTCTGTTTGACCATTTAACGTGCGGAGAACCTGCTGAAAATCGGTTTTGAATTGTAGCGAGCCCGAGATGTTTTTGGTTTCTAAAATAATGATTGCGTTTTGGAAAAGGATGATCGTATCCATTTGGAAGTGGTGGTTTTGCCCTTTAAGTCGAAGGTTGTGAAGGATGATGTGAGGAGCTCTTATGAAGCTTAGATTATAATCGAGTCCGGCCTCTCCTTTATAGCCGGCGATTAAGTTGCGAAGGTGTTTTTGAATGTCCTCGAATTTCGGGTGATAGTGCGGCAGTCTGTCTGCGATGGTTTGAAGTGTTTGAATATGGCAGGGCAATGCCTGCGGTTTTATGATCATATTATTTCCTCCTTTTGATTAATCGTGCGACGGTACCCACGGGAATTAGTGCAAAGCTTCCGTAAATGCATGACCATTTAATAGCGGTGAAAAGTGGTGCAACCACGGCGAAAAAGGTCAGCTCCTCCGGATAAAATGACATGACAAGTGAAGTGCTGAGGTTTTCTAGAAAATCGAAGATCATTCCGAAAAGCGGCAGAAGAATGAACCATCTCCATTTTGATTGGCGGAAAGGTTTGAACAGGACACCGATTGTGGTCGTTAAAAAGAGAAAATAAGCGATCGGCCAGACGACATCAAAGGTGTAGCGGGCGCGAACATAATAAGCCCTGCCTTCTTCGCCATATGTATCTGCGATGGCAAAAAGTGTTTCGGGGGTGTAGAAGAAGGATCCGTCCGGTGATTCTGATGTCCCTGTGACACGCGAGGATTCGGCTGCTTCATTTGGCAGAATAAACCCGATAAAGCCGGCAAAGATCAGGACAGCGATGAGCCACGTTTTCCAGTTCGAAAGCTGATAAAGCTTCTGCATAGCGTTCACCTCCTTTTGGCTATTCTAGCTGTTTGGATGGTGGTGCGCTATTTATTTTAGCGTGGAGTCGGTTGCAGTGTTGAAGGGCTTGTTGGTTAAGGGCATTTGGGGAAGGTGCGGAGTTGTTGGAGTGATGGAATTAAATTTTGAAAAGAAGGAATGAGTATGTTTGTTTGAAGGAAATCGAAGGGAGTATGAAGGAATTAACTGTATCTGAAGGCCGTTTTGGTCTTCTGTCAATAAAGTGGACACTAAATAAACCTTCTTATCTTTTGAAGCCTAGCGCGCTTTGCTTGCTCAACCAGCCATCACCA
>NZ_SORW01000053.1:0-84779 GCF_004405105.1 Jeotgalibacillus sp. R-1-5s-1
CCTGGCACCGATAGAGTATCGGTACCAGGCCGTAGCGTAGTTCTAAGCTTTTTTCTTTTTTACTGTCTACTTGACAGGGTGCAGTTCAATCAGTGTCCCGCTTTTATGATTATGTCAGTCCAGGCCGTGAAGCCGGGGCTGACATACAGATTTATTCTCCTGTTACTTCACCAACGATCAGGGCTGGCGCATGTCCTTCCTCTGATACGATGATGCTTTCATACAATTTTTCTTTAACGCGCTCAACTTCGGTCAAATCATTCGCATAAATCGTTACAAGTGATTCTCCCTTTTCAACAGAGTCGCCAACTTTTTTATTCAGCATTAAGCCGACTGCAAGATCAATTTCACTTTCTTTTGTTGCGCGGCCAGCCCCAAGCCACATTGCTGCTGTTCCGACACTATCCGCAACAATCCGGCTGACCTTACCGCCTTCTTTTGCCTCTAGTTCAATTTTATGCTCAGCCTGAGGGAGTCTTGATGGATCATCAACGACGGATGCATCTCCACCCTGTCCCGCAAGAAATGCTTTGAAACGGTTAAGTGCTTCACCATTTTTAATGACTTCTTCAAGCTTTGTTCTTGCCTCTTCAAGACTTCCTGCTTTACCGGCAAGGTAAACCATGTAGCTGCCGAGTACTAAACATAACTCCGTTAAATCCTCTGGACCTTCACCTTTCAACGTATCGATGGCTTCTTTTACTTCTAGCGCATTTCCAATCGCTAAACCGAGCGGCTGGCTCATATCCGAAATTACAGCCATCGTTTTACGGCCAACATTGTTTCCGATCCGTACCATGGCTTCAGCAAGTTCACGTGCCTGCGCTTCGTCTTTCATAAATGCTCCCGCACCTGTTTTTACATCAAGTACGATGGCATCCGCACCGGCCGCAATCTTTTTGCTCATAATAGAGGAAGCGATGAGCGGGATGCTGTTCACCGTTGCTGTAACATCACGAAGTGCATAAAGCTTTTTATCAGCAGGTGTCAGGTTCCCACTTTGTCCGATCACAGCAAGCTTCTCTTCATTGACTAGACGGGTGAATTCTTCACTTGAAAGCTCCACATGGAACCCGGGAACCGCTTCCAGTTTATCAATCGTTCCACCTGTATGACCAAGACCGCGTCCGCTCATTTTTGCAACCGGAACGCCAACTGCCGCAACAAGAGGTCCAAGAATTAAAGTAGTCGTGTCACCAACTCCCCCTGTTGAGTGCTTATCGACCTTGACGCCTTCAATCGCTGAAAGATCAATCTGATCACCTGATTCAACCATAGCCATTGTCAGGTCTGCACGTTCCTGCTGGGACATCCCTTCAAAATAAATCGCCATTAAAAGAGCGCTGACCTGATAATCAGGAATCGTTTCATTTGTATAACCTTCAATCACAAAGTTGATTTCTGCCTGTGATAATTCGCCGCCATTACGTTTTTTCTCAATGATATCGACCATTCTCATTGTCGTTTCCCCGTTTCTTTTTAATATAGTGTGGCAATTGATTCAGGACTAATACCGGGAACCTGTTTACATGCTGTTGTTCATCGAAACGGGTTCCCGGATTCTGTGCCTATTAAATTAAGTCCTTTAAGAAACTTCTACCGAACTTAGGTGCTTTTACGTTAAAGTTTTCTGCAACCGTTGCACCGATATCAGCAAACGTTTCGCGAAGCTCAAGCTGACCTGCTTCCTTTAATTTTGGAGAATACACAAGAAGCGGCACATATTCACGGGTGTGATCCGTTCCGTGATGGACAGGATCATTTCCGTGGTCTGCTGTAATAATCAGCAGGTCATCCTCTGTCATTTTTTCAAACACTTCCGTCAGACGCTGATCATATGCTTCAAGCGCTTCACCATATCCTTTAGGGTCTCGGCGGTGACCAAACAGCGCATCAAAGTCAACAAGGTTCAAAAAGCTTAAACCTGTAAAATCACGGTCGAACGTCTGGATAAACTTATCCATTCCATCCATGTTGTCATTTGTGCGAAGAGAATCTGTCACTCCCTCACCATTGTAAATATCAGAGATCTTCCCGATTGCTACAACATCATAGCCGCTATCCTTTAATTCATTCATGACAGTGCGCTCAAACGGTTTTAAAGCATAGTCATGGCGATTAGATGTACGCTTGAATGAACCCGGTTCTCCAATAAATGGACGGGCAATGATACGGCCAACCAGATATTTTTCGTCCAGCGTCAGCTCTCTTGCGATTTCACAAATACGGTACTGCTCTTCAATCGGAATAATATCCTCATGCGCAGCAATCTGCAAAACAGGGTCAGCTGACGTATAGACGATCAGCGCACCGGTTTTCATGTGCTCTTCTCCTAATTCGTCAAGAATAGCTGTTCCGCTTGCAGGCTTATTCCCAATCACTTTTCTGCCCGTTTTCTCTTCAAGCTGATCAATCAGCTCCTGCGGGAATCCTTCAGGGTACACTTTAAACGGTTTATCAATGTTAAGCCCCATGATCTCCCAGTGACCTGTCATCGTATCCTTACCAACAGAAGCCTCCTGCATTTTTGTGTAGTAAGCCATCGGGGAAACCGCTTTCTCAATTCCCTTAATCTCTTCGATATTTGAAAGTCCCAGCTTACCCATATTTGGCATATTCAGACCATTCATATGGTCAGCAATATGACCAAGTGTGTGCGCCCCTTTATCATTAAAATCAGCTGCGTCCGGTGCTTCACCAATACCCACCGAATCCATTACGATCAGGTGGACGCGTTTAAATGTTGACATCCGTCTTCCTCCTTTAATCTGCATGTTTCTATCATAACTGCATCCTGTTCAGTCTGACAAGATATTCGTCTGAAGTCTGACAACTAATTTCACCCGTGATCAGGCTCTCGGGTGAAACTGCGAATAAACCTCGCGAATCCGTTTCGTTGATACGTGTGTGTAAATCTGAGTAGTGGAAATATCTGCATGTCCAAGCATTTCCTGAACCGCTCTCAAATCCGCCCCGTTCTCAAGTAAATGTGTGGCAAATGAATGCCTTAACGTATGAGGGGTGAGCTCTTTTTCAATTCTTGCTTTTGAAGCCAGTGACTTCAGGATTTTCCAGAAACCCTGTCTGCTTAAACGATTCCCGTGATGATTGAGAAACAGAGCGCTCTCCCGGCCTTTTTTCATCTGATTTCTCGTCTGGTTCAAATACGTATTCAGGACGTCTGCAGCCGTTTTTCCTATGGGAATAATTCTTTCTTTATTTCCCTTTCCCCTGCACCTGATAAACCCCATTTCGAGATTCACATCATCTGCATTCAATCCGATCAGCTCACTGACGCGCATGCCTGTTCCATATAAAACCTCAAGCATGGCTTTGTCACGCCAGCCGTTCTTTTTAGAAAGATCCGGTGCATTCAGCAATTCCTCCACTTCCTCCAGATTCAAAACCTTCGGAAGCGTCTTTTCTGCTTTTGGTGTCTCCAGGTGCTCAGTAGGGTCTTCCTGACAGCGCCGGTCCCGCATTAAGAAATGATGGAAAGACCTGATTGAAGACGTATGACGGGCGATGGTCCTTGAAGATTTTCCTTTTGTTTTTAACAGGTGAAAAAACTGAAGGATATGTACCCGCTTAATATCACAAACATCAGACAGCTGCTCAACTTTTATTAAGTATTCAATATAGCTTTTCAAATCCCGTTCATAGGATTGAACCGTATTTTTAGACAACCCTTTTTCCACAACCATAAACTGAATAAAATCCTGCAGGTGATCCTTCATCGCATATCCCCCTTACCTTACCATTGTATTATGGAAGCCCGGTAAAGTCATCTTTCGTATTCAAAATGTAAAAGAGGCTTCGTTTGTTATTTTATAAAACTTAATTAATTACCCTAACAAGTTGGAATTAAGCTGACACTATCATCATTTCATTCTCAAAAATGATTACTTGAAAACTTACAAAAGGGCCTGGGGCATCCGTAGACTCCTACGGCAGAGAAGCGACAGGTGAGCCAGCTGTGCTGCGCACATCTGGCTCACCGCGCGACCTTAGAAAAGCTGAGACGACTCGTCCAGCCCCGACAAGCATAAGTCGAAGATGAAAAGAGGGCTGACCTTCGCCCTCGTCCATCTTTGACTTATGACTCGAGGGGCTAGTCGCCGCAGCTAGACACAAACGGAAGGTGGAATACGGCCCGGTTTTATTATTAATCAAAATAAAAAACGAGACATATCAATGAATGTCCCGTTTGTTCTTCAATTATCCCTCATCCGTTCCATCATGGCATCTGTGACAAATACCGTGAAACGTAAGACGGTGATCTTTAATTTTAAAATTCCAGTCGCGTTCAACAATTTCTTCCACATCTTCTAGAAGGTCATCCTGTATTTCATCTACCGTTCCGCACTCAAGACAGATCAGGTGGTGATGAAAATGGGCTGCTCCCTCTTTCCGAAGATCATAGCGCGAGACACCGTCACCAAAGTTGATTTTATCCACTACTTTTAATTCAGATAAAAGTTCAAGTGTCCGGTAGACAGTAGCCAGTCCAATTTCAGGCGCTTTTTCCTTCACTAGTAAATAAACGTCCTCTGCACTAAGGTGGTCTGCTTCATTTTCAAGCAGAACCCTTACTGTCGCTTCGCGCTGAGGGGTCAGCTTATAGCTGGCTGAATGCAGCTGTTTTTTAATTCTTTCAATCCTGTTTTCCACTATGTACCCCTCCCTCGCATTATCAGTTCTCATTATAACAAACCAACTGCTAAATGCAAACGATAATCATTTTAATTTAAGGAGGATATTTACTATTAATTAATAATTATTATTATGTAATAAACCATTTAGCCCATTGAACCGGAACAACCAGCTCTACTGCAGCACCAGCAGCTGCGATAATCAGAACGAATAACAGGATAGAACAGTAAGTAAGACCTGTTTTGCGGAAAGCCGGGCCAAATGACTGCCGCGTTAACACGCTTCTCCACAGTTGAAAAGTCAGGATAGTAGCCTGGCTGCATACGATCAGATAGACCGGAATAAGCAGCAGGTTCTGCGGCAACAGAAGACCTGCTGCATGCCATACTCCTTCCCATCCGCTCTGATACACAAGAAAACCTGCAGCAAAACCGAACAGACAGCCTTTTATGTACAGTAAAAACCATGCAGCCGGGATTCCGATCAGCGTCAGCCCTGACAGCCACATAAAAAATAAAATGACCAGATCTGCCAGCATATATGATTTAATCGTTTCGATTTGAGCGGTCAGTGTACCTTCAGGCCAAATCAGATTCAGACTGTCTATTGTCACATTGTGTGATGAGAAGTCATTGACCAGAATGGCTCCGGTCACTGTTCCACCTGCCAGCAGGAGTAAACTGAACAGGTAAAATGAAAGATGGCTTTGTAAATACCGGTGTAATTGACGTGCTGCGGGTCCTTTCACGTATGATGCCTCCTTTTATTTTGCATTTCTCCATTGTATGCAAATAAAAGGAGTTCATGAATGTAATCAGCTTTGCTGAAGTCTCAGGTGCAGGACGGCATAAGCGGTTTTGGCATCAAAAATGCGTTGTGTTTTTACACATTCCTCTGCCTCTTCAAGCGTCAGTTCAATAAGCTCAACGAATTCATCCTCATCCGTTGCGCTGGCATTTTCGATTTTATAAAGATCTTCAGCAACAAAAACGTGAACCAGTTCATCAGCAAAGCCCGGTGACGTATAAAAAGAAATAAGCGGCTTCAACTCCCGGCAGCCATAGCCTGTTTCCTCCTCCAGTTCACGGACAGCCGTAATATGAGGCTCTTCCCCCGGCTCAAGTTTTCCAGCCGGTATTTCAAGAATGGAACGCTCAAGTGCTTTGCGGTACTGTTCCACCATGATGATTTTCCCCTCATCGGTGACAGCAATGACGCAGACAGCACCGGGGTGTTTAATGATTTCACGTTTAGACGTTTTGCCATTCGGCAGTTCAACCTCTTCAATTTGGAGGTTAATGATTTTCCCTTCATACAGAACTTCTTTAGAAATCGTTTTTTCTTCGAATTTTTTCATCATAATCACTCCTCAACTGATATTGTATCAGCCTTTCTTATGCAAAGACACGATAAAGCAGACTGTTTGAATATAAGACATTTTGAGAATACACTAACTATATGAAGGAGGAGATGTACGATGATTAAAAGAATTATCGGTTCATCATCGCTTGAAGGGACATTGCTCGGACTTGGCTGCATGTCTATCGGGACTGATAAAAAGAAGGCAGAGGAGATCCTGTTAACGGCATTTGATCAGGGTATTAATTATTTCGATACTGCAGATCTGTATGATTACGGCCAAAATGAGGAACTGGTTGGTGAAGTGCTAAAGCAGGTCAGAAACGAGGTTTTGATTGCAACCAAGGTTGGCAATAAACCAAACCCGGCAAGAGACGGCTGGTCCTGGGACCCTTCAAAGCAATACATAAAAGAGCAGGTTAAAAACAGCCTCAAGCGCATGCAAACCGACTACATTGATTTATATCAGCTTCACGGCGGCACGCTCGATGACCCGATTGATGAAACCATTGAAGCGTTTGAAGAACTGAAAGCAGAGGGACTAATCCGCGAATACGGTTTTTCCTCCATCCGCCCGAATGTCATTAATGAGTATGCGCCGCGCTCATCGGCGGTATCCAATATGATGCAGTACAGCCTGCTCGACCGCAGACCTGAGGAACAGGCATTCCCGATCCTTGAGAATAACGGCGTCTCTGTCATTACGCGCGGACCGCTTGCAAAGGGATTATTGTCTGCTCAGTTTAAAAAGAAGCTTGACCAGGCTAAAGACGGTTTTTTGAATTATGACCAACAGGAGCTTACCGAGCTGCTTCATGCTCTGCAGGATAAGTTTGAAAACCGTTCACTTGAGGAATTAGCAATACAGTTTAATGCCTCACAAAAAGTCGTCTCCACCATTATTGCCGGTGCAAGTTCAAAGGAACAGGTGCTTTCAAATGTGAAAGCCATGGAGTCCCCTGCGTTGTCAGATGAAGAAATTGCCCTTTTAAAACAGCTGACCAAAGACAACGGATACAGCGAACACCGCTTATAAATCACGATACAAAAAAGGACCGCCTGCAGCGTTATGACAGGCGGTCCTTTTTGTATCAGCTTTTGTAATCCTTCCAGTTCATCCTGCTTTCATCAAGCAGTTCTTCAAAGGATTTATTTTTCTCGCGCTCGATGCGTTCAGCTTCTTTTTGTCTGATCCGCTCCTGACGCGCTTTTTCTTCCGCTTCCACAGCATTTTTCTTCAGGTTTTGGAGTTTTTCAAGCATGTCCTGATTCAGTGAATCTTTCAGGCTTGGTTCCTTCTCCTGCTGTTTGTGATATTCTTTTCTCATTTGATTACCTCCGTTAGGCGGCGTGCTGAACGGATGTTAGAAGGCTCCTGTTTTAACGTGTTCAGGCACGTGAAGCTCGGCTTCAGTGGAAGACACAATCTCTTCTACTGTAAAACCTTCCGCCACTTCCGCAAGCACTAACCCCTTTTCTGTAACATCAATGACTGCACGCTCGGTAATAATCCGGTTGACAACCTTTTTACCGGTCAGAGAAAGTGAACATTCCTTCAAAATCTTAGGCTGCCCATCCCGGTTGACATGCTCCATAATGACAATAATCTTGCGGGCACCATGAACGAGATCCATCGCACCGCCCATTCCTTTGATCATCTTACCCGGGATCATCCAGTTTGCCAAGTCACCGGACTCCGATACTTCCATTCCGCCTAAAATGGCCACATCCACATGACCACCTCTGATCATGGCAAACGATTCGGCACTATCAAAGTAGGCAGCCCCTTTCACAGCCGTCACGGTTTCTTTTCCGGCGTTGATCAGGTCAGCATCGACTTCATCCTCTGTTGGATAACGTCCAATACCGAGCAGTCCGTTTTCCGATTGTAAAATGACCTGCTTATTTTCTGACAGATGATTGGCGACAAGGGTCGGCATCCCGATCCCGAGATTAACATAATCACCATCATTGATTTCTTTTTCCGCACGTTTGGCAATCGTTTCTCTAACCTTTTGTTTATCCATGTTGACACCTCTCCTCTTTATGCTGTCACCGTTCTTCTTTCAATGCGTTTCTCCTGATCAGCCTGGATCAGGTGCTGTACGTAAATGCTTGGCGTATGAATCTCATTTGGATCAAGATCCCCGATTTCAACAAGCTCTTCCACTTCAGCGATTGTTACTTTTCCTGCTGCTGCGATCATTGGATTGAAATTACGCGCCGTTTTGCGGTACACGAGATTTCCCATTTTATCGCCTTTCCAGGCACGTACTAGACTGACGTCCGCCTTCAGCGCCTGTTCAAGGACATATTCTTTTCCGTCAAATTCACGAACTTCTTTTCCTTCCGCTACCGGGGTTCCGACGCCTGCGGGAGTGTAAAAGGCAGGAATTCCGGCGCCGCCTGCACGGATGCGCTCTGCAAGCGTTCCCTGCGGCACAAGCTCCACCTCAAGTTCGCCCGATAACACCTGGCGCTCAAATTCCTTGTTTTCCCCGACATACGAGCCGATCATTTTTTTAATCTGACGGTCATGAAGAAGCAGTCCCAGGCCCCATTCATCGATGCCGCAGTTATTTGAAATCACGGTTAAATCTTTTACACCGCTGTCCATTAAAGCAAGAATGAGCTGCTCCGGGATCCCGCATAAACCAAAACCGCCTACCATCACGGTGTCGCCGTCTTTAATATGTGAAACAGCTTCAGCTGCATTAGAATAAATGGTTTTCATTACGCGTCACCCTCTCTTTCCACGACTGTAGCCACGCCCTGACCGCCTCCGATACAAAGTGTAGCCAGGCCGTAACGCGAACTTCTTTTTTGCATCTCATGAACGAGCGTTACAAAAATTCTTGTTCCGCTTGCTCCGATCGGATGCCCCAGTGCAATGGCACCACCATTCACATTCAGCTTTTCTTTGTTAAATGAAAGCTCGCGGTCCACAGCAAGGGACTGTGCGGCAAAGGCTTCGTTTGCTTCAATCAGATCCATATCATCAAGGTTTGTGTTTGATTTTTTCAGCGCTTTTTGTACAGCTTCTACAGGCCCGATTCCCATCACGCTTGGATCCACACCCGCACTCGCATTGCCTCTGATCGTCACAAGCGGCGTCAGGCCAAGCTCAAGTGCTTTCTCTTTTGACATCACCAATACAGCAGCTGCTCCATCATTGATTCCTGATGCATTCCCGGCTGTTACGTTGCCATCCTTTTTGAACGCGCCCCTTAACTTGCCGAGGGACTCAGCAGTTGTTCCTGCTCTTGGATACTCATCTGTTTTAAATACAAGTGGATCCCCTTTACGCTGCGGGATTACGACCGGTACGATTTCATCTTCAAAACGTCCGGCTTCAATTGCTGCTACCGCTTTTTGCTGACTGCCTGCAGCAAATGCGTCCTGTTCTTCACGCGTCAGGTTGTAGCGGTAGCATAAATTTTCAGCTGTCATCCCCATATGGTAATCATTAAAAGCACACCATAACCCGTCGCGGATCATACTGTCAGTCATTTTCTGATCACCCATTTTAAAACCATCACGTGCTCCTTCAAGCAAATATGGGGCACGGCTCATATTTTCCATTCCGCCTGCGACAATCACATCCGCATCTCCTGCGATAATTGCCTGTGATGCCAGGTGGATCGCTTTTAATCCTGATCCGCATACTTTGTTAATTGTCATGGCCGGCACTTCCTGCGGCAGTCCCGCCTCCATTGCGGCCTGCCTCGCAGGATTCTGCCCAAGCCCTGACTGCAGTACATTCCCCATAATGACTTCATCAATCATTTCAGGTGAGATACCTGCTTTATGTACGGCTTCTTTTATCACGACTGCACCAAGTGCCGTTGCACTTACCCCTTTCAGTGAACCGTTAAAGGCACCGATTGCTGTTCTTACTGCACTTACCACTACTGCTTCTCTTGTCATGAAAAAATCCTCCTTTGTTGTGTTCCACTTATTCCTTTTCTATGAAAACGCTTTAATTCCTTCTTTTTCGACTGGATTTTTTCTGGTACGCTTACGTTAGAACATGGAAAAATAATAAAGGGGATGGCTTTTGTGAATTTACCTGAAACTGCAACCATTATAGAAGTAGGACCGCGTGACGGTCTGCAGAACGAAGCAAACTTTGTACCGACAGAACAAAAAGTCGCTTTTATTCAATCGCTTTTCAACTCAGGCTTCCGTGAAATGGAAGTCACATCCTTTGTGTCACCGAAGTGGGTGCCGCAAATGAGCGATGCGGCAGAAGTGATGGAATATGTCAGCCATTATGATAAAACAATCGTGCTGACGCCGAATCAGCGTGGTGTGGAAGCTGCTCTGCAGGCAGGAGCAAAGTCGGTGGCTGTCTTTCTCGGCGTGAGTTCAACCTTCAATCAGAAGAATATAAACCGCACAACCGAAGAAGCACTTAAAGGACTGCATCCTGTCATTAAGGAGTTGAAAATGCAGGGGATTTTCGTCCGCGCCTGTATTTCAACTGCTTTCCACTGTCCTTATGAAGGTGCTGTAGATCCTGATGATACCCTCGCACTGTGCCAGGCGTTTTATGAGATGGGTGTGGATGAACTGAGCGTGGCAGATACGATTGGAAAAGCAACACCAAAAGAATCGTTTGCGCTTTTCTCAAAACTGAAAGAAGAGCTTCCCGGCATTTTATTAACCGCCCATTTCCATGATACGCGGAAGATGGCACTGGCGAATATTTATGCCGCCCTTCTTGCCGGAATCAACCGTTTCGATTCTTCTGCAGGCGGTCTTGGCGGCTGTCCGTTCGCTCCAGGTGCCAGTGGAAATGTCGCAACTGAAGATGTCGTGTATATGCTGCATGAGATGGGCATTGAAACAGGCATCAATCTGGATTCACTGGTAAAATCTATAGATATTATTAAACCTTATGTATCGAGGGAATTATCAAGCTGGTATTACCGGGAGCATCAAAAAGCGTAACCGAAAGAGGGAATCGCGATGAAAAGAAAAAAAACCGCAGCCGCCATTGCTTCTGCAGCGGCTGTTACTGTCAGCGGACTCGGGGTATATTTATCAAACCGGATTATGTACATGAAAATGAAGGAAGCGTCTGTCATTGAAGAACGGGAACGCTCTGCGGGTTTTTACGATGAGGCGGAATACAGTGCCCTGCCAAAGGAGGAAGTGACGATTCCTTCACCGGGCGGCTATGACCTGCAGGCTGTTTTTATTAAGCCACATCCCGGCGGCCCCTACGTGATTTTCTGTCACGGCGTCACGGAAAATAAAATGAATTCAATGAAGTATATGCAGCTGTTTTTATCAAAGGGTTATAATGCCGTGATTTATGATCACCGGCGTCATGGGGATTCGGGGGGTAAAACAACAAGCTACGGCTTTTATGAAAAAATTGACCTGAAGGCTGTGGTCAGTGCGCTGCTTGAGCGTGAGGGGGATCAGACGGTATTCGGTATTCACGGTGAATCAATGGGAGCCGTGACGACCCTTTTGTACGCAGGTACGGTTGAGGATCGCGCTGACTTTTATATTGCTGACTGTCCTTTTTCCGATCTCAGCGAACAGCTTGCCTATCTGATCGGTAAAAAGCAGCGTCCCGGACTCGCCTCAAGGCTAGCTGTAAAACTTGCCGATGCTTTTATCCTGCTGCGTGACCGATACACGATCCGTGATGTGTCGCCAAAGGAAGCTGTGCAGCATATAAAGAAGCCGGTATTATTTATCCATAGTAAAAATGATGGTTTTATCCCTTCCCACATGACTGAAACATTATATACGCTAAAAGAAGGGCCTAAAAACCTTTACCTGGCTGAAAACGGTGGTCATGCCCAGTCCTATACAGCTAACCGGGAAGAGTACAGCGCAAAAATCGATGAGTTTTTAAATGCATTCGTGCAAGTATCTCCTTAAGTCAGCATAAAGAAAAGCAGAGGCGGGCGTTTAGGGACGTACAAACTGGACTGGCCCAGGCGGAGATAAAGGAAACACGGTGAACGAAGTGAACCGATGTTGACTTATCGAACGAGAGGACGGGAAGTTTGCTAGTCCCTGCCCGCCGGAGCTAGACACAACGAAAAGCGCAGGTTCGCGTTTAGCGGCGTATGCGGTGGACTGAAGCGATTAAGATAAAGGAAACACAGCGAACGATAGTGAGCTGATGTTGACTTATCGAAATGAGCTGAGGGAAGCGCACTAGCCGCTGCGAACCGGAGCTAGACACAAAGAAAAGCAGAGGCGACTCGTCCAGCCCCGACAAGCATAAGGCGAAGATGGAAAGAGGGCTGACCTTTGCCCTCGTTCAGCTTTGACTTATGACCTCGAGGGGCTAGTCGCTGGAGCTAGACATAAATCAGCGGGCCCACACAGGTGGACCCGCTTATCTTCATTTTTGTTTTTTTAAGCTCATTCGTCCATTGATCGTCTGTCCGGGACTTTTCAGCTGAAACATGCCGGCAGAGTCCGAATAATCAATCGTCAGTTCTTTATCATAAAAAACTTCTTTGGATTTTTCGATTAACACCGGGCGGCCGTTGGTTTCGATCAGCTGATCCCCTTCTTCAGGCTCTTCCACATGCCACAGGATCGGCACCCCGTTCATGACACAGCCTGTTCCTTCTGTATCATATTTCAGCTTTAAAAAGCCTTCTTTCGGGAGTTTTTCAGTTATTTTTTCTGACGCGGGTCCGGTTATCGTAATTTTCATCTGTATCGCCTCCACTTTAAAGTATAGCACGCTCCTTTTTCTTTTCCCCGGATCTTGCTTTTTAAGACCTGTTCGAGTAGGATCAGAAACGTACATACGAAGGAGGGGTTTATACATTGGAAAAAGTTCAGATTAAAGTGATGGACAATGGATCGTTAAAGGTCACAGGTGATGTGGAGCTTATTGATATGGATGGTAATCCATTTCCCGTCAAACCGGTCTTTTCACTGTGCCGCTGTGGATTATCGCAAAAGATGCCTTTTTGTGATGCATCCCATAAAGGAAAGTTTGATTCCTGCGTGAGAGCTGAAACCGTACTTGAGGAGAAATAATGAAAGCAGAGCAGCAAAAACTTGCTGCTTTTTATTTTTGAGAAATAGCAACAAGAGTGTGAAAAGAGATTTGAACACCGTTAATCGTGAGCATCTGAGAATAGTCATCCACTTTCTCAATCAGCCCTTCTGCCGTTATAATCCGGTGATCCTTAAAGTATGAAACGCTGAGTTCAAGCTTCAGCTCCAAGGCCTCCTGTATCAGACGCCCCCACTCCTCCTTTTGCTGTTCATCCGCTTCAGGCATTGTATCGTATTCGTCCTGATCAGCCCATTCACGAAGCAGCTTCACGTGCTCCGGCAGCATCATGGACGTCCACTTGATCGTGCCGCGGTCTTTATTCATCTGATATTCCTCTCTTTCGACTTATGTCCCCCGATCAGACGGGCTCTTCTTCGTGAAGTGCCGGCCGGTGTATAGGAAATGGCCCGCAGGAGAGCAGCCGATCCAAAGCGGTCACGGATCGCATCCATCGTATAACCGAGCTGGTGGCGGTGTTCTTTTTCAGGCTGAAAGAGATCAAGCTGAAGAACATGATCCGGCACAAGATTTGTCACCGAAATAGAAATTTTCCTCACAGCACAAGGCTGAAGATGCTGATTTAACATCAGCAGGCAGGCCTCATAAAGCTCCATCGTAATCGCACTCGGCTTTTCAAGTGATGTGGACCGGTGAAAAGAAGAAACCTGCGCCTGCTTACTGTAGCCGACTCCAAGATGAATTGTGCGCGCCGCCAGACGATTTCTCCTTGCCCTTCTCGCTACTTCTTCACACATTTCGAGAATGACGGCACAGATCTCACCATAATCCGTATAATCCCGAAGGAGAATCTGACTTTTCCCGTAGCTTACCTGCCCCTGTATAATCGGCGCACCGACCTTTGAATGATCAATGCCGTGCGCATGATAATAAAGCTGGTTACCCATCACACCAAACACAGACTCCAGGCGCTCAAGATCATATGCGGCAAGATCCCCTACCGTAAAAATCCCCATACGGTTGAGTTTTTTTTCAAGGCGCGGACCGATCCCCCACATGGCAGAAAGTGGCTTAACCGGCCAGAGTTTTTTTTCCACATCTGCATATGTCCATTCTGCAATGCTCTTTTTCTTTGCCTCGAGATCCAGACAAAGCTTTGATAAAAGCATGTTGGGACCAATGCCGATGGCACACGGAAGGCCAAACTCCCTCATCATATCATCAGCAATACGACGGGCTGTTTCCCACGCATCCCCCCAGAGTCTGTCTGTCCCATCAATCTGCAAAAAGCTCTCGTCCACACTGTAAATGTGAATCGCATCCTTCGGCACATAGCGGTGAAACAGCTTCGTGATTTCAGTTGAAAGACGCAGATACTGACCCATATCAGGCTCAAGCAGCTGGATAGACGCATCATACGGAATTTCATGAAGTCTCGAACCGGTCCGGATGCCAAATTCCTTTTTCAAACGGGGTGAGGCTGCAAGCACCACACTGCCTTTCTGATCTTTATCACCCACAATGGCAATTCTGCACTGAAGCGGATCCTGTCCGGTTTCAACCGCTGTGCAGCTGGCATAAAAACTTCTCATATCCACACACAGGATCCGCTTCTCATCTGACCTTTGCAATTACATCACCACCTATACGAACGTTTGTTCCTATCATATCAGCCTCTTTCCAAAATCACAATCCTGAAATTGCTGGAAATGTCAGGGACTTTTCAGATGGCGTGGAGACACTTGATGGCCAGGCCGGGCTACTTAGTTCCGCGGCATATAGGTCATTGTTCACTAAACTCACAACCATCACGGACAACCCCACGAACTCAGGTGCTAATCTCACGTTCGGGACGCACAAGCTCACGAATTCAGCTTCTATCCTCACGAATTATGGATGCAGGCTCACGAGCTAAAAACACTTCCAAACAAAAAAACGGAACTGCCTCGGAATAGGCAGTTCCGTTTATCTCTTATTTTTGATTAAATCCCTTTTTCCCGATGCGTTCAACTGCTCCGGGGGCCAGTGCGTAGACGCGTGAGGCAGCATTCATCCAGCCGGGAAGATTGATTTCACGTGTTCCTGTAAAAAAGGAATCCACCGTTTTTTCAGCGACTTTCTGCGGAGACAGCATCCACTTTTTCACCTTGCTTGCATAATTTCCACTAGGCTCTGCTGAGTCGAAAAAGTTTGTGTCGATCGGTCCAGGATTGACAGTCGTCACTAAAATGCCGCGGTCTGCCGTTTCCATCCGGAGACTGTTTGAGAAGCCGAGCACCGCATGTTTGGTTGCTGCATAAATGGTTGATTTCGGTGTGGCAATTTTCCCTGCCTGTGAAGCGATGTTGACGATATGTCCTGAGCCCTGTCTTTCCATAGCCGGCAGCACGCCGCGGCTCATTAAGATGAGTGACAGGACATTGACATCAAACATTCCCTTGATCACATCCTCATCTGTCTTCTCAAGCGTTTCAAAAAGTCCGAAGCCTGCATTATTGACAAGAACGTCAACGCTTCCTTCCGCTTCCAGAACGTGATTCACAAAGTCCGGTACCTCTGATGTTTTTCTCAGGTCAAATGGATAAACGGCTGCCTGACCTGCTCCAATCGTCATGCATCTCGAGGCTGTTTTTTTAAGTTTTTCCTCAGAACGCGCGATTAGTACGAGTGAGGCTCCGCGGCGGGCGCACACTTCCGCAATCGCCTGCCCGAGTCCGCCGGAAGCGCCTGTGATCCAGACCTTTTTCCCTTTCAGTGAAGTCATACTTTTTCTGTCACTCCTTCTGCACGGTAAATGATTGCACCATGAGCCAGACCTGCCTCTTTAATTTCACCGTTGGCCAGTAAATAATCGAGCTGTCCCATCGTTTCAGATAACGTCAATCCGAGCTGCTTTTTGAATAAGGATGGAAACAGTTTTTGACACAGTTCAAAGGCGGTTGTTTCCTTATCTGCAAGCATGGATTTTACGAGCATCGCACGTTCATGCTGCTTTTTCAGACGCTCCTGAATCAGAGGCAGGGGCTGCAAAACGGGATCACCATGACCGGTCCACACACGCCCCGGGTTGAGTGCGGCGATTTTCTTTAAGGAATCATTGTACTGCAGCTGCGGAACAGGCCTTGGTGTATTGATGCCAAACGGCGGTTCAATGAGCGGATTGGATGAAATGTGTCCGAGTAAAATATCCCCTCCGATCATTTCTCCAGCTGAGCTCAGCGAAACGTGTCCCTGTGAATGTCCGTGGGTTTCTATAACGCGCCAGCCGTCAAGCCCCGGCAGTGTATCTCCTTCTGTTATATAAGCATCTGCCCCTCTGTTCCCCATCGGTTTCAGCGGATCCTTCATTTTTTCGATCAACGCAAGATAGGCTTCAGGAAGCCCCAGCTGCTTAAAAAACTCCCTGTAGAAAAAGTCGTGCATATCCATAAAAGATTGTGTTCGCGTTAAAAACCGGTCACTGTCCTGGTGGCTGTAGAGGACTGCGTGACGGAACTCTTCCACCAGTCCGGCATGGTCAGCGTGGTGATGAGTCAGCACGATCTGATCAATATCCTCAGGCTGCAGCCCGATTGCTGACAGCTGGGCTGTAACGGATTCCCATGCTTCCTTTGTGCGCGGACCTGTATCCACGAGTGTAACGGTGTCTCCTTTTAACACATATATATGCACATCCCCGACCGCAAAAGGTGTCGGAATGGTTAGCTGATGTAAAACTGGCTCAACCGGCATGTCATTTCCTCCTCATAACTGAATAACTATTCACTTTCTATCAGTGTAGCGTTTTTACGCAAAGATGTTAAGTAAATAAGTCTGAAAAAAAGCTTGACATTCTCATGTCCGCTCATCATAATCACATATAACATCAATCGACAACACGTTGATAAGGATTAGTACGTGAAGATGAGGTCAAAAGAGAGCAGAACCCGCCGGCTGAAAAGTTCTGCAGACCACCACTCACCGAACCTGCCCTTTGAGTGGCCGGAAAACCGGTCCGCACCCCTGCGTTACGGGGCTTAAAGTGTGCGGATCCGTCCGCAAATTAAGGTGGTACCGCGAAAAGCCCTTTCGTCCTTTTATCCAGGATGAGAGGGCTTTTTTATCGTAAAAATGACAAACAGAAAATAAACGGGAGGGATTTAGATGAAACTCGTATTCGTGGGAGCAGGATCAATGGCAGAGGCCATGATAAAAGGAATGAAGGGCTCCCCTTCGTTAAAAGAGACAGATTTATGGATTACAAACCGTTCAGATGAGAGCCGCCTGGATCTGTTATGTGAAAACTATGGGATTAAAGCGAGCTATGATCTTCAGACACTGCTGGCAGGAGCAGACATCATTGTCCTTGCAGTAAAGCCGAAAGACGCAGCTGAAGCCATCGAAGCAATCAGACCATTTTATCAAAAAGAACAGCTGCTCATTTCCGTATTGGCTGGATTGTCCATTGAGTACATCAGCCGCCAGCTTGGTGAGGCGTCCATCGCCCGCGCAATGCCGAATACATCAGCGACGATTCAGCAGTCTGCCACCGGTTTATCCTTTAATGAGTACGTAACGGATAAACAGAAAATAACAGCGCTCTCCCTTTTCTCAGCGATCGGTTCGGTCACGCTTGTGGAAGAAGCCCGGCTTGATCTTGTAACAGGATTATCCGGCAGTGGCCCAGCTTATATTTATTACGTGGTGGAAGCCATGGAACAGGCCGCGGTGGAACTTGGATTAAGCCCGGCAGAAGCAAAGCCTTTTATTATTCAGACGTTAAAGGGAGCAGCCCAGATGCTTGAAAGCACGAACCTCCCGGCAGAAGATTTAAGAAAAGCGATTACAAGTGAAGGTGGCACGACAGAAGCAGGCATTGCCCAGCTCGATCTTCATCAGGTAAAAGCGGCTTTTAAGGATTGCATTAAAGAAGCCACTCTTCATTCCGGCAGGCTGCGTGAGCGGTTTGAGCAGACCCGGTAATGTTTTAGCTTGCCTTACAGGCTCAGCGGGAAGTACGATTAGAGAAAAAGGAAGCGGTCATCATGTTATTCATTCTTCTGTCCATCACCGCCGCCTTCTGGATGCTTGTTGCCCTTGATACCTACAGAGGACTGCGGGAGCTTCCGGCACTTGAATCTGAACCTCCGCTTACCTCAGGCGGTAAAGTAAGCGTCATTATTGCTGCGCGCAATGAGGAAGACACGATTGAAAAAAGTGTTCTTTCACAGCTGAATACCACGTACGATCCTGTAGAATGGATTCTCGTGAATGACAGATCCACTGACCGGACAGGAGAAATCATGGAAAGCCTGGCCTTAAAAGACAGACGGATTCAGGTCATTCATATTACTTCCCTGCCAGCGGGCTGGCTTGGTAAAAATCATGCCCTTCACACCGGGGCTAAAAGAGCCTCAGGTAACCTGCTGTTATTCACTGATGCAGATATTCAATATGAACCTGACCTGCTGGCAAAAGCGGTCGCTTATTTCAAACGGATGAAGCTTGATCATCTGACGGTCTCGCCGGACCTTCAGGCTAACAGCTTTTTGCTGCAGGGATTTATCGCCTTTTTCCTGTTTGGGTTTTCTTATTATAAGCGCCCATGGTCCGCTAACCGTGATCACTCAAAATCCGGAATGGGAATCGGCGCATTCAATATGATTTCACCGGACGCCTACGCTAAAATCGGCGGTCATGAAGCGATCAGGTCCAGACCGGATGATGACCTGCAGCTTGGCATGCAGATCAAGCGAAAACGGCTCAGACAGCGCATGGCGACGGCAAGGAAAATGCTGAGTGTTGAATGGTACCCGACACTTCAGGAAGCTATCAAAGGTCTTGAAAAAAACGCATTTGCAGGACTTCATTACAGTTATCTGTTCGTTTTTGCGGCAATGACAGGCGTTTTCATTTCACAACTGCTGCCATTTGTAGCACTGATCTTTGCCGACGGTTCTACATTACTTATGGCCTGGATTGCCATTGGTGCGATCATGTCCGTCTACATCCCGCTGACTGCAAGACTGACGAATTTCAATGGCTGGCACGCGTTGATTTTCCCGGTTTCCGTTTCACTGTTTATTTACGCAATTCTGCGGGCAGCTGTTCTGACAGCTGTCAGAGGCGGCGTTCAGTGGAGAGGAACGCTCTATCCATTAAAAGAACTGAAAAAGCGCACGAGATAAGGCGCATTTTTTCAGTTCTTTTTAATTGGCTGGTATACTTAGAGAGACGAAAAAGAAGGAGGATTTTTGAATGACCGCATTATTTTCTAAGTATCAGTTAGGCAATATTGAATTAAAAAACCGGATTGTGATGGCCCCGATGTGCATGTATTCAAGTCACAACCGTGATGGTAAAGTCGAGAACTTTCATAAAACGCATTACGTTTCAAGAGCAGCAGGACAAGTTGGACTGATTATGCTCGAAGCGACCGCTGTCACTCCACAGGGCAGAATTTCAAATGAGGATCTCGGTATCTGGAGTGACGATCACGTTGAAGGCTTGAAGGAGCTTGTCAGCATGATTCAAGAGCAGGGATCAAAAACGGCGATCCAGCTTGCGCACGCAGGAAGAAAAACAATGGCAGACGGCGATGCGATTGCTCCTTCAGCCATTGCTTTTAATGACAAAATGAAAACGCCGCTTGAGATGACGCAGGACAAGATCAAGGAAACGATTCAGGCGTTTAAAGACGGTGCACGCCGCTCTCGCGAAGCCGGTTTTGACGTTATTGAACTTCACGGCGCACACGGCTATTTAATAAATGAATTTCTGTCTCCCCTTTCAAATAAACGAACGGATACATATGGCGGATCTGCAGAAAACCGTTACCGCTTCCTACGTGAGATGATCGAGGCAGTTAAAGAGGAGTGGAATGGTCCTCTATTAGTAAGAGTGTCAGCAAGCGACTGGAAAGAGGAAGGCTTAACGCCGGAGGATTACGTGACCTTCGGAAAATGGATGAAGGAGCAGGGTGTGGATCTGATTGATGTCAGCTCAGGCGCTGTCGTTCCGGCTGCTATTCATGCTTATCCGGGATATCAGGTGCCGATGGCTGAAACGATTAAACACGGAGCTGATATTCCAACAGGGGCTGTCGGTCTGATCACGAGTGGACTGCAGGCAGAAGAAATTCTGCAAAACAACCGGGCGGATCTCGTATTCCTTGCCCGCGAGCTGCTGCGTGACCCTTACTGGCCTAGAACAGCAGCACTCGAACTTGATACAGAAATTGAAGCACCTGTGCAGTATCAGCGCGGCTGGAATATGAAGTAATCAAAAAAGGATGAGACTGGAATCTCATCCTTTTTTCGTAACGGTTTTATTTATTCAATTACTTTTTCTCAATCTCAGCCTCCAAAAGATCATAAGCCAGGTTGGTATTGCTGAAAATTGTTCTTGCTTCCGAGAGTAATTGAGCGGCAGTATCACCTGTGTAACGGGCGCTGATATGGGTCAGCCAAAGCTCTTTCACTCCTGCTTCTCTGGCCGTCTCAGCAGCCTGTGTTGCGGTGGAGTGGTAATACTGATAAGCCATCTCTTCATGCCCCGCTCCAAACGTTGCTTCATGAATCAGGACGTCTGCACCCCGGGCAAGTTTAATGGCAGCCGGTGTTTTGCGGGTGTCTCCGGCTACTGCGATGACCATCCCTTTTTTAGGTTCTTCAAGATAATCTTCTCCTTTAAGCGTCTGCCCGTTCCACTCCACGGATTTGCCGTTTTTTAATTCGTTATATAAAGGACCTGGCGGCAGTCCGGTTTCCCGCAGCTTATCAACCATCAGGGTCCCGGGCTTATCTTTTTCCGTAAGGCGGTAACCGAAGGAATCGAGTGCATGATCGAGCTTAAAAACCTTAATCTGATACTCTGCATCTTCAAATTCAGACTGATCCGTTATTTCATGGATAAAAAGCTCGTACTTTAAATGCGTACCGCTGATTCTGAGTGATGTTTCTATGTATTCTTTCGTTCCCGCAGGTCCGTATATAGAGAGCGGCTCGGTTCCACCCTGAAAAGACCGGCTGCCAATTAATCCCGGCAATCCGAAAATATGGTCGCCGTGCAAATGTGTAATAAAAATCTTCTCAATTCTGCGTGGCTTGATTGACGTATGTAAGATCTGATGCTGCGTGGCCTCCCCACAGTCAAACAGCCAGATTCCGCCTTTTTTATTGATCTGTTTAATGGCAAGTGAGGATACGTTCCTCTCTTTTGCAGGTACCCCTGCCCCTGTTCCAAGAAAATGAAGCTGCATTTGACAACCTCCCTTCAAAAATCTATCCTATCATAATATGCCAGAAAACATTCTCAGGCAAATGAGCACCGCGGATGTTGCATAATGGTTGCAACCCGACGCCTTCACCTATACAATTTAGATATTGTAAAAACGGCTGTATGCCGGTAAGACTAACTTAAAGTGAGGTCCTGACATTGAATAAGATTACAACACCCCCAACACTCATCATGATTTTCGGCGCAACCGGAGACCTTGCTAAACGCAAACTGTTCCCTTCATTATATCAGCTTTACTTAAAAGGAAGCCTTGAAAAGCGGTTTGCTGTTCTTGGAATCGGACGCCGGGAATGGACAAATGAACAATTTACTCAGCACGTACGTGACTCCCTTGAGAATTCGAGTCACGATCAGGATCGGATTGATTCATTTATTGAACACTGCACGTATGAATCACATGATGTTGAGGATTCATCGTCCTACATAAAACTGAAAGAAAGGGCAGATGAGCTCGATCAGTCATTTGATCTTGATGGCAATCGGATTTTCTATCTGGCAATGGCGCCTGAATTTTTCGGCACGATTACCGATCATCTGAAAGCTGACGGCCTGACAGATACAGAAGGATTTTGCCGCCTTGTGATCGAAAAGCCGTTCGGACATGATCTTCCTTCTGCAACTGCCTTAAATAAACAGATCCGTCAGTCCTTTTCAGAGGAGCAGATTTACCGTATCGACCATTATCTTGGTAAGGAAATGGTCCAGAATATTGAAGTCATCCGTTTTGCCAACGCACTGTTTGAACCGCTTTGGAACAGCCGTTTCATCTCAAACATTCAGGTTACGTCCTCAGAGGTTCTCGGTGTGGAAGAGCGCGGCCGTTATTACGAGAAAAGCGGTGCACTCCGGGATATGGTCCAGAACCATATGCTGCAGATGGTTGCCCTGCTTGCCATGGAACCACCTATTTCCTTAAGCACGGATGAAATCAGAAGTGAAAAAGTCCGCGTACTGCGCGCGCTGAGACCGGTTGAAGGAAAAGAAGTTGATGATTATTTTGTCAGAGGTCAGTACGGCTCTGATGAGAACGGTGAAATTAAAGGCTACCGCGAAAATTCCAATGTGGATTCAGACTCCAACACGGAAACCTATGTTGCCGGAAAAGTGATGATTGACAACTTCCGCTGGGCTGGCGTCCCATTTTATATCCGTACTGGAAAAAGTATGTCTGTGAAATCAACCAAAATTGTTGTCCAGTTCAAAGATATTCCAATGAACCTGTACTATAATAAAGAGCACTCTCTTGACCCGAACCTGCTAGTGATTCATATTCAGCCTGATGAAGGAATTACACTGCATTTAAACGCCAAGAAGAGCAATCTTGGAACAGATACAGACTGCATCAAACTGAGTTATTCAGCAAGCAGTGTTGACGGTATTAACACACCTGAAGCGTATGAAAAACTGCTGCTCGACTGTATTCTTGGTGATGCGACGAACTTTACACACTGGGATGAGGTCAGACACTCATGGAGTTTTGTTGATAAAATTTCAGAGCACTGGGAGTCAACAAAGGATGAAACCTTCCCAAACTACCCGGCTAAATCCATGGGACCTGCAAAAAGCGATGAAATGCTCGCGAAAGACGGCTTCGAGTGGTGGCCTGTCGGTGAACAGGATCTGGAAGAATAAAAGAATCCTCCGGAAGTATTTCCGGAGGATTTTATTAATTCTTCAGTTCAGCATTTTTCGAGATATTAAATGCCCATTTAATCAGCGGGATCTGAAAAGCAACCCTGCCCCAGAGCACAGCAGGAGACAGCTTGATTTTGCCAAGCGGAATTTCCTTATAGGCCATATACATATTGGCCGGCCAGACGGCGATCATCAGCCACCCGAGCAGCTTTCCTGCAAGTTTTGTCCCCTTATTCAACACAAGCATTCCACCAATGATGATCTCAGCAACGCCGGAAACCAGAACGATCGCTTTTCTAAATGGAAGGAATTTCGGCACAATATACCTGAAGTTCCGCTCCTTTAAAAAATGCATGACTCCTGCAAATAAAATAAAAGCTCCATAAACCCGTTTTAACACACTTATGTCCCCCTTTATACTTTACAGAAAAAGCTCCTCAGAAAAGAGGAGCTTTTTTATACATTGTCAGATGACCGAAACTATCAAAAGAATTATTCCATCCACTCAGTATGGAAGGTACCTTCTTTGTCTGTTCTTTCGTAAGTGTGGGCACCAAAGTAATCACGCTGCGCCTGAATCAGGTTAGCCGGCAGGACTGCTGTACGGTAGCTGTCATAGTAAGCAAGTGCTGTTGAGAAGCCAGGCACAGGAATACCGTTTTTAACTGACAGTGCGATCACGTCACGAAGCGCTGACTGATAGTTTTCAACGATGCCTTTGAAATACTCATCAAGCATCAGGTTTGTAAGCTTCGGATCGCGGTCATACGCTTCCTTAATTTTTTGGAGGAACTGCGCACGGATGATACAGCCTCCACGGAAGATCATCGCAATTTCACCAAACTTCAGATCCCATCCATATTCTTCAGATGCCGCACGCATTTGAGCGAAGCCCTGTGCATAAGAAGCAATTTTTGACATGTAAAGAGCACGGCGAATCGCTTCGATCCATTCCTTTTTGTCTTCTTCAGGCAGAGTCGGAACCGGACCGCTCAGCACTTCACTTGCTTTTACGCGCTCATCCTTCAACGCGGAAATAAAGCGTGCAAAAACAGATTCAGTGATGATTGGAAGAGGTGTTCCAAGGTCAAGCGCACTTTGGCTTGTCCATTTACCTGTTCCTTTTTGACCTGCTTTATCCAGAATGACATCAACCATCGGCTTGCCTGTTTCCGGATCGTATTTTTTGAAAATATCAGCTGTAATTTCGATCAGATAGCTGTCAAGCTCACCCTTGTTCCAGTCAGCAAATACTTCATGAAGCTCTTCTGCGTTCAGTCCCAGTACCTGCTTCATCAGGAAATAGGATTCTGCAATCAGCTGCATATCTGCGTATTCGATTCCGTTGTGCACCATTTTCACATAATGACCGGCGCCATCCGGACCGATATATGTGCTGCACGCTTCACCGTTAACCTTTGCAGAAATTTCATTAAAGATCGGTGCAACAAGGTCATAAGCTTCCTTCTGACCGCCAGGCATAATAGAAGGACCCGTTAACGCGCCTTCCTCTCCACCGGAAACACCTGTTCCAATAAAGTGAATGCCATATTCGCTCAGCTCTTTATTACGGCGGATCGTATCACGGTAATACGTGTTACCTCCGTCGATCAGGATATCACCTTTATCAAGTAATGGCAGCAGCCCGGAAATCGTTGCATCCGTTGCAGGTCCGGCTTTTACCATGAGCATGATTTTTCTTGGTTTTTCAAGTGAGTTCACAAACTCCTCCAGGCTGTATGTACCGAAGATTTGTTTACCTTCAGATTCTTTCAGCATATCGTCCACTTTTTCAGGAGAGCGGTTGTATACAGCTACCGAAAAACCTCTGCTTTCAATATTCCAAGCAAGGTTTTTCCCCATGACAGCTAAGCCCGCCACGCCAAATTGATGTTTTGACATATTCAACGTCCTTTCTTTCTTTAGTTGTTCTCCCTTTGATCCTTTCCCATTGTATCACTAATTGGACAAAAATCGAAAGAAATGCCTATTATACGTCTTTATCAAGGAAGTCTTTACTGAAGCTCGTCTCAGATTTATAGCGGTTTGCTGCCGTTTTCACACCGCGCGACAAAATGCCTGTACCGAATTTCTTTTCCATATCGCTGATCAGCCGGTCGATCGGCTCGTATTTGGCATCCTCTTCATAAGAAAAAAGATCAATTTGTTTATATGCCTGGCTTCTTTCCTGTAAATCCTGTACCGTTACACCGAGTAAACGAATCGGTGCGCCATCCCAGTGCTTTAGAAACAGACTTTTCGCTTCACCTGCAATTTTATCTTTTTCAAATAAAGGATGACGGAAGGTCATACTTCTTGTGATTGTCTTTCTGTTTTTAAAACGGATCATGACAGAAAGACTGTAACCAATCACGTCCTTGCTCTTCAACCTGTCACTCACCTTACCGGAAAGTCCCTCAAGCACCTTCATTAAATCGGCCTGGTTTGTATAGTCCCGCGGCAGTGTGGTTGAATTTCCGACACTCTTAAAATCATACACACTGTCAGGGTCCACTTTTCTTGTATCAATGCCGTTCGCTCTATTTTTAAGTCTTGGTCCATTAATGCCAAGAAGCGCTTTGAGCTGAATATCTTCAGCCGATGCTAAATCACCGATTGTATGAATGGAAATACCCGCAAGCTTTTCTGCCGTTTTTTTACCGACTCCATGCATCTCCTCAACCGGCATCGGCCACAGGATCTCCGGCAATTCACGTTTTCTCAGGATTGTGATGCCAAGCGGCTTTTTCATATCAGACGCCATTTTCGACAGGAATTTATTCGGTGACACGCCGATACTGCAAGGGAGATCAAGCTCCCTTAAAATCCGGTCCTGAATTTCTTTTACGGTAGCGAGCGGATCATCGAGTCCGAGATCTGTCAGATCCATATATCCTTCATCTATGGATACAGGTTCGACGAGATGAGTATAAGATCTTAAAATATCAAACATCGCTTTTGATGCTTTCCTGTATTTATCAAAATCCGGACGCAGTACGATCAGGTCCGGACACAGTTTCATGGCTTCGCGGACATTCATGGTAGTATACACACCGTATGCGCGGGCCTCGTAGCTGCAGGTCACGACAATGCCTCGGCGTTCTTCAGGGTTACCTGCGATGGCAACGGGTTTTCCTTTCAGTTCGGGCTGATAGGCGGCTTCAACGGATGCATAAAAGCTGTTCATGTCGATGTGTAGAATAATTCTGCCTTTTGCTGTCATGTAAGCCGCCTCCTTTGGTCTAAATTGTAGTGTAAATGGAGGAAAAAAGGAAGTGGGTGAGTTCTTGATTATGAAGTTCATTTTTAAAAACCGGTCCGTGCCCCACCCTCCGCTTTCCTTTGTCCAGCTCCGCCGACTAGCCCCTCGAGGTCATAAGTCAAAGCTGAACGAGGGTATAGGGCAACCCTCTTTTCATCTTCGCCTTATGCTTGTCGGGGCTGGACGAGTCGCCTCCGCTTTTCGAAGGCCGCGCGGTGAGCCAGCTAATGCTCCGCATTACGCTGTCTCACCTGTCGCTTCTCTGCCGCAGGAGTCTACGGATGCGACACGGACCTATTGCTTAAAGGAACATCTTTATCTTGTTTACAGAGATATTGCATTCAGTTATTTCTTGGATAAACTATTCTGCTTGATAGATAGAACAAATTAAAAACCCCTTCTCGCGCTCTGCGAGAAGAGGTGTCAAATTTGTATCAGCAGATAGCTTAGACGGTCTGCTGCTTTTTAAGGTCTGTGATGTAGTCTTTGATCTGTTTCATTCCATCGAGACTGCTGATGAGAATGGATGGATCAATGAGCGTGATGAGCCGTTCGCCGACCTGGGCGACGGATGTGAAGTATTCTGTTTTTTTGTATGCTGCCAGTCCGATTTCCTTGAATTGATCAAGAGGAATATCAAGAATTTCTTTTGCTTCTTTGACTTTAACAGCGATTGTCAGATCATCGGTTTTTAAGACTAGAAGCTTTTGCTCCTGATTTGTCAGAGAGCGGTTATAAAGAATATCTTCAAAGTCCAAAACCGGAATGAGTTCACCGCGTACTTCGGTAATGCCAGGCATAAAGGATGGTAAATGTGGAACAGGTGTAATTTTTTCGTCTTTTTCAATCGAAATTACGTTTTCAATGGAAATCGCGTACTCTTCGTTTCCACATTCAAAAACAACTACTTTTTTACTGTTTTCCATTACTTCCAGCCCCTTTATATCAGATGAACTAAATGTACCATAAGAAAAAAGTCCTGCCAAGCATTTAGATGGTTTACATAATAATAATATTGTAAATCATTCAATTTTATAAGGTGTTTAGTTTGTCAGAGAAAAAAGCCGGGTCATCACGATTGAACGCGATTTGTCCCGGCTTTGCTGATGAAAATATTATTTTGAGGCTGTTTCTTTCACAATTTGTGTAAGAAGTTCGCTCAGTTTTACAAGCTCTTCGATTGGCATGCGTTCGTTTGTCGTGTGGATCTCTTCATAGCCTACTGCGAGATTAACGGTTGGAACGCCCATTCCGGCGATGACGTTTGCATCGCTTCCGCCTCCGCTCGTAAGAAGCTCAGATGGACGTCCGATGGCAGCTGCTGCTTTTTGTGCGATCTGGACAACTTCATCATCTGCACTGAATTTGAAGCCTGGATACATAATCTGAATATCAACATCCGCTTTTCCGCCCATTTCGGCTGCTGCCTGTTCAAAGGCTTCTTTCATTTTAGCTGTTTGTGCTTCCATTTTTTCCGGCACGAGTGAGCGGGCTTCTGCAAGTACATCAACTCGGTCACACACGATGTTTGTTGCGCTTCCACCTTCGAAGCGTCCGATATTAGCCGTTGTTTCTTCATCAAGTCGTCCAAGCGGCATGTTGGCAATGGCTTTTGATGCAATCGTAATGGCTGATACACCTTTTTCCGGCGCTACTCCAGCGTGTGCCGTTTTTCCGTGAATCACCGCTTTAACTTTAGCCTGTGTTGGTGCAGCAATAATGATATTGCCCACTTTCCCGTCACTGTCAACAGCAAAGCCGTACTTTGCTTTCACATAATCAGGGTTGAGCGCTTTAGCTCCAACAAGTCCTGACTCTTCTCCAGCCGTGATAATAAACTGAATATCACCGTGCTTCAGGTTTTGCTCCTGCAGCTGTTTGATCATTTCAAGCATCGCAGCAATTCCGGCTTTATCATCTGCACCAAGGATTGTCGTACCGTCTGAGTAAATGAAGCCGTCCTCTTTAATCTGCGGCTTGATTCCCTTTCCAGGCGTTACGGTATCCATATGTGATGTGAAGTAAATCGTATCAACGCCATCCGAATTACCTTTTAAGGTAAAAATCAGATTGTTGGCTCCGTGTCCTGTTTCATTCATGCTGCTGTCTTCTTCGATCTGAAGACCAAGATCCCCAAATTTCTTTTTCAGCACGACTGCGATTTCTGCTTCATGTTTTGTTTCAGAGTCTACCTGAACGAGCTCCATAAATTCCTGTACAATACGTTCCTGTGTCATATTAAAACCTCCGGCATCCTGTTATGTTGAATGTTTAGTATAACGAGTAGTATGATTGCTGTCTATCGTTATGAAAGTGGCAGGATTTAACCATTTTAAAGCGGTATGTTCCCATGCTTTTTCTTCGGACGTTCTTCTTTTTTGTTCCTCATCATCTCGAGTCCCTGAATCAGTTTGATACGGGTTTCTCTCGGATCAATGACGTCATCAACCATTCCTCTTGAAGCGGCAACGAATGGATTGGCAAACTTTTCACGGTATTCTTCAATTTTTCGTGCGCGCGTTGCTTCAGGATCCTCGCTTTGCGCAATTTCTTTTGCAAATATAATATTGGCCGCGCCTTGAGGGCCCATTACAGCAATTTCAGCATTCGGCCAGGCAAAAACGAGATCTGCTCCGATCGATTTACTGTTCAGTGCGACATACGCTCCTCCGTATGCTTTTCTGAGGATGACGGTCATTTTAGGTACGGTTGCTTCTGAATATGCGTAAAGAATCTTTGCACCATGACGAATAATGCCGCCATGCTCCTGTTTAATTCCCGGGAAGAATCCTGTTACGTCTTCAAACGTAATGATCGGTATATTAAAAGAATCACAAAAACGGATAAAACGGGACGCCTTGTCACTTGAGTCAATATCAAGTCCCCCAGCCATCACTTTCGGCTGATTACAGACAAGTCCGACAACCTCGCCCTTAATGCGAGCAAGCCCAATCACGATATTACGCGCAAACTCCTTTTGCACTTCCATAAATGACCCTTCATCCACGACCTGGTTAATGACTAGACGCACATCATAAGGACGAATCGGATCAAACGGGATCGAATCAGCCAGATCCGGACGGTCATCACTTTCGTCATCCGGACTTGTCATCGGCGGCCGTTCTTCACTTGATTGCGGAAGGTAGCTCAGCAGCTGTCTGACCTGCGCCAATGTTTCCTGTTCTGTTTCTGCGCGGAAGTGTGCATTCCCGCTGATCGAATTATGTATTTTTGAACCACCAAGATCTTCTGCAGAGATTTTTTCACCAGTAACAGTTTCGATGACCTTAGGCCCTGTGATAAACATCTGGCTCGTCTGATCCACCATAAAAACGAAATCAGTAATCGCTGGTGAATAAACTGCACCACCGGCACAAGGTCCCATGATCACTGAAATTTGCGGCATCACACCAGAATAAATCGAGTTCCGGTAAAAAATCTGACCGTATCCGTCAAGCGATACAACACCCTCCTGAATTCTGGCACCACCTGAATCGTTAAGCCCGATAAAAGGAGCGCCATTTTTCGCTGCCAGATCCATTACATTCGCAATTTTCGCAGCATGCATTTCTCCGAGCGCACCGCCAAAAACGGTGAAATCCTGTGAAAACAGATAGATCGGTCGGCCGTTTACCTTACCGTAACCTGTTACCACGCCATCTCCCGGACCTTTTTGTGACTCCATACCAAAATCACTGCAGCGGTGTTCTATAAACGGATTCAGTTCAACAAATGAGCCTTCATCCACAAGAAGATCAATTCTTTCCCTTGCTGTCAGCTTTCCTTTTTCATGCTGACGCTCGATTCTTTCATCTCCGCCTCCAAGCTCAATTTCTCTTCTTCTGTCGTACAATTCATTAATTTTTTCAAACATATCACTCACTGCTGCTCGCCCCCATTACGATAAGAATGATCACAAAGTTCATATAACACGCCTTTTGCCTGCTTAGGATGCATAAAAGCGACCTGCGCTCCGGCAGCACCGGCTTTTGACTGGTCAGAAGTAAAGCGGATGCCTTTTGATTTCAACTCCTGCATACGCTCATCAATTCCACTCACACCGAATGCCACGTGGTGAATGCCCTCACCTTTTTTTTCAATAAAAGCCGCTACGGGTGAGGTTTCGCTGAGCGGTTCAAGCAATTCAATTTTTATATTTCCGGCATCGAGAAACGCAACCTTCACGCCCTGTTCCTCAACCGTTTCTTCCTTTAAAAAAGTAAGCGTTAACATTTCAGTATAAAAAGGAAGTGTCTCTTTAATGGAACGGACAGCAATTCCGATATGATCGACTTTTTTCATTCCACTCATCCCCTCTCTTTCGACATTCTTATTGTAACGGCAAAATGCCTGATTGACTACCACTTGCACGTGTATGTAGATGCATGTACAATAAAAATACTATGCACTTCAGAAGGAGAGAAATGGTTTGCGTAATCGTACGTTCAGAAAAGTGATTGTTTATTTGATGATTTTTGCTATGCTTGCATCGACGCTTGCTATCGGTTTATCATTTGTTGCGTTTTAAGGTTTGATTCTTTTTTATTGAAAACCTAAAAAGCGAAAAGGCACCTGATATGCCTTTTCGCTTTTTAGGTTGGTAGATACTTTAAAACCGTGCCGGGTCATTCCTTCGCTTTCCGTGGCCGGGCGGTGAACCCGCCTGAGCTTCGCCCAGTCGGTTTCACCTGACCCTTTCCGCCACAGGAGTCTTCGGAATGACCCGGCACTCTATTTTTCACTTTGATTTGTATGTATATTTTTAAAGAAATCTAATTAAGAAAAATTATAAAACATTTTAGTATCAGGATCTATTTGAAACTTACTGGTCATCCCTTTTCTGGGTAGTCTAAGGAATAATTATGCTCTCTGTGTGTGCTGATTTCTAATTAACACTATTACAGATCCTACGGATGAAAAAAACGCAATGGCAGGATGCCATTGCGCTTTTTTATGCGTTTTCTGTCAGGCGGTCTTTGCTTTTTTTAGGGATGCCTCTGAAGGATTGTTTGATTTGCAGGTATTCTTCCATTTCGCGGATGAATTGAAAGAGGTTGGCTCTTGTTTCGAATTCTTCGCGTGAGTCAGGAAGTGGCATTTGTTCGAATTCAATCTTCATGTCATAGAGCTTTTTTAAATATAGCACCGCAGTGTTTCCAGGGTGGATATGGCTGCTCAGGTCTTCAACGAATTCGGCTACAAATTCCCTTTGCTCAACGCCTTTGGATAATGAGGCAATCAGGGGCAGCATTCGTTCGATTAGCTCAAACTGCTTTTCTCTCATGTTAAAATATAGGTAATAAATGCTTTCATTTCGTAAAAAGTGATTTTCAACGTCTTGGAATGCCAGTGTTTTAGCCTTTTTGATGAGATCGGCGGTTTCTGCAATTTCTTTGCCGTCCCAGTCTGTATCCTGATTTCTCAGGTATGCAGCCATCTGGATGAAGATGAGCCGGAATTGCTGTTCAAGTTCTTCCTGGTATGTGCTGAGTTTTGATTCCACGCTTGGCATGTACAAGTTCATCAAAAGGGCGATTCCTACTCCGATGAAAATAAGAATGAGTTCATTTCCAATCAGATTCAGCGTAATATTACCTGAGTCAAATAAGTGCAGGATGATGACACTGCTTGTGACAATTCCTTCTTTAATTTTCAGCATGACGGCTGTTGGAATGAAAAGCAAAAGCAACAAACCGATCACGGCAGGATGAAACGCGATCCCTTCAAAAAACACAAAAGAAAAACCCATGGAAAGCACACAGGCTGCCACACGGCTCCATGATGCTCTGACCGACTTTCTTTTTGTGTTTTGTATACAAAGGATGGCGATGATGCCTGCAGAGGCAAAGTTTTCGAGCTGCAGCATACCGGCCAGCATGATCGCGATGGCCGTTCCCGCAGCTGTTTTAATCGTACGGTACCCTATTCGAAACATTCGGTGATTCCTTTCCACTGAAATAGAAAAAAGATGATCCGGATGATCATCTTTTTTCTTTATTATAACACTTTCTGAAGAAAATTCTGCGCACGCTCTGTTTTTGGTGCGCTGAAGAAATCAAGCGGCTGCGCTTCTTCGACGAGCATTCCTTCATCCATAAAGATGACGCGGTCTGCCACTTCACGTGCAAATCCCATTTCGTGCGTGACAATCATCATCGTCATACCGGTTTGTGCAAGTGACTTCATGACATCCAGCACTTCTTTTACCATCTCAGGGTCAAGTGCTGAAGTCGGTTCATCAAAGAGCATGACAGATGGTTCCATCGCAAGGGCACGTGCAATCGCTACACGTTGCTTTTGTCCACCTGAAAGACGGTTTGGATATTCATTCGCTTTTTCTGACAGACCAACTTTTTTAAGCAGATCAAGCCCAAGCTGTTCCGCCTCTTTTTTCGATTTACCTTTTACTTTAATCGGTGCATATGTCACGTTTTCCAGTGTTGTCATATGAGGAAACAGGTGAAAATGCTGAAACACCATCCCCACTTCTGACCGAAGCTTTTGCGGGTTGTATTTCGCACTCGTGATTTCGTCCTGTGCGATCGTGATTTTTCCTTTTGTCGGGGTTTCAAGCAGGTTCAGACAGCGTAAGAAAGTTGATTTCCCGGATCCGGATGGACCGATGACAACCACAACCTCGCCTTCTTTAATCTCTGCATTGATCTCCTTCAGCACTTCAAGGCTGCCGAATGATTTATATAATCCCTCTACTTTAATCACTTCTTCTCATTCTCCCTTCAACCCATTTTCCGGCGAAAGTTAAGACCAGAACCATCAGGTAATAAATCAGACCCGCAAATAAAAGCGGCTCAAGGAAGGCAAATTTATCACTTCCGACGATATAGGCTCTTCTCATGATATCAGTTACACCGATGACTGTCACAATCGCAGACTCTTTTGTCAGCGTAATAAATTCATTCATCAGTGCAGGCAGAATATTTTTCATTGCCTGTGGTAATATGACGTCCTTCATCATTTTGTTATAAGGAACACCTAGTGCCATAGCAGCTTCTTTCTGACCTTTATCGACTGCCTGGATACCGGCACGAATGATTTCAGAAATATAGGCAGCTGAATTTAAGCCAAATGATAAAATGGCTGCCGTATAAGCTTCAATCTGTGTCCCGAACAGCTGTGGAGATGCATAATAAATAATCATCAGCTGTAAGACGAGCGGTGTTCCCCTGAAAATTGACGTATAAGCATCCGCAAACCATCTAAGAAATGAGATGCGCCCTATTTTAAATAAAGATAAAATAATTCCGATTGCAAATCCCAATAGCCCTGCAATTAAAACGATCTGCAAGGTCACCCAGATGCCCTGAAGAATATAGGGCATGGAAGGGATAATCTGTTGAAAGTCCATATATATTCCTCCTCAATCATCAGCAAAAGAAAAGAGTGCTATCGCAAGCTCCAGCACTCTTTGATCCATTTATTCAGCAGCTGCTCCGTCAAACCATTTTTCTGCCAGCTTATCAAGCTCTCCTGATGCTTCAAGCTCGGCAAGGACCTCATTGAACTGCTCAGTCCATTCGCTGCCTTTTTGAAGGGCAACAGCTGACCCCGCTTCCTGCTCATCTACTTCAATCGTCTCACCGACAAGCTCTTCATTGCTGTCGAGATACCCTTGCGCTACTGTATTTTCAACGATAATCGCATCAAAACGTCCGTTGATAACGTCCTGCATTAATTCAGGAATACGGTTTCTTGTTTCCACCGTAATATCCATCTCTTCAGCCAGTCCATCCACATATTCCTGCTGAATAGATCCAAGCTGAACGCCTACCGTTTTACCATCAAGATCTTCCGGCGTAGCCAGACCGCTTCCATCCATTGAAATAATCATATCCTGGGCAACATAATAAACATCTGTGAAATCAACATTTTCTTTTCTTTCTTCCGTCGGCGTCATAGCAGCAAGTACAAAGTCAACCTGCTCGTTCGTTAAGGCAGTAACAAGCCCGCTGAATTCCATATCAATGATTTCAAATTCAAAACCAAGCTCATCTGCAATCATATTAGCAAGGTCAATATCATAGCCAATAATTTCATCACCCTGAGCTGTATCTACATATTCGAATGGGCGGTAGTCAGCAGACGTTCCCATCGTCAGCATCGGCTTTTCTTCAGAAGATCCGCTTCCGTTAGATGAAGACTCCTCCTCAGAACTTCCACATGCACTCAGCACCATGGCTCCGGATAATGCAGTCAGCAACATATATTTTTTCATTATTTCTTCCCCCTCAAGTATCTTTATACAACTTTTTGTATATTTATTATATTTGTATTTTACTGATCACGAAATAAATATGCAACATCTTTTTATAAATATACAAAATAAAAGTTTATTCTGACAATTTATCGTGCTTGAGACAGCAGGAAAAACACTTCTATTTTATTTATTTTCTCTTCAAAGAAATTAAGGAGGGTTTTTTTCCTGATGTGGAGGGACGTGACCATACGCAGACTCCTGTGGTGGAAAGGGTCAGTTGAACCCCTTGTGCTCTGCACAAGGGGTTCACCACCCGGCCATAGAAAAGCGGGGCTAGTCGCTGCAGCTAGACAACGGAGCGGAGTATGGTCCCGTCCCGGATTAATCGAAAAAACCGGAACCACTCTTATTGAGCGGTTCCGGTTTCGTTATCTATTATACTTCTTCACAATGTACTTCAAAAATACTCTGAAGGTTTGCGATGACAGACATTGGATCGTGTCCTTCGATCTCATGTCTTTCTACCATCGTTACAACCTTACCGTCTTTCATTAAAGCAAATGAAGGTGATGATGGCGGATAGCCTTCGAAATAGCTTCTTGCTTTAGCTGTAGCCTCTTTATCCTGACCGGCAAATACGGTTACAAGACGATCCGGACGCTTATCATAATGAATCGCGTGTGCAGCAGCTGGACGGGCGATTCCGCCTGCACAACCACAAACAGAGTTAACCATTACAAGTGTCGTACCTTTTTGAGAAAGAACATCTTCCACTTCTTCCGGTGTCGTAAGCTGCTGGTAGCCGGCTGCTTCTATTTCATCACGTGCCTGACGTACTACATCATTCATGAAAATATTAAAATCCATACTCATATTAAAACGCTCCTTTTACAGGTGATTACAGTTTAATCATAGTGTACATATCGGACTTTATCAACTATGTTGAACCCGTTTTCAATCGCTCCATAAAAAAATTTCATCTTTTTTTCTTTTTGTGGTTTAAAATATCCTCACATTGGCAATACTATAAAAGAATCTAGATTTAACCCCTAAACTCCCTAGATTTCTTGGCGGCCGTCCATGACAGCCGTCCTTTTTTTTCGCCCGATTTTATTCCTCAAACAGCCTGTCTACCGCTTCTGTAGGGGACATCTGATGATCCCTTACCAGTCTCTCATACTCTTTCAGTCGTTCTTTACGGTTTTCCATAGAAAGAAAATGATCGTACAGCCGGTCCAGCAGCATCTGGTTCATCCAGTCGACGGATTGTTCACGCCTTCTTTTTTCAAACTGACCACTTTGTTTCATCTGCTTGTCAAATTCAGTAACCAGCTGCCAGAGCTCAAGTATTCCCTTATTCAGCAAAGCAGAGCATGTATAGGCTTCAGGCTTCCACCCTTCTGTTGCAGGTGTAAGAAAATGCAGCAGCTGACTGAATTCATTTCTTGTCTTTTGTGCCGGCTGCTCGTTTTGACCATCTGCTTTATTGATCACAATGGCATCTACAAGCTCCATGATTCCTTTTTTCATCCCCTGGAGTTCATCTCCGGCACCGGTTAAGGTAAGAAGCAGGAAGAAATCGACCATGCCTCTTACCATTCCTTCACTTTGTCCGACCCCTACCGTTTCAACGAGTATAAGATCATAGCCTGCTGCCTCACAAAGGAGCATCGTCTCACGCGTCATTCGTGCCACCCCGCCGAGTGTTCCGGCTGAAGGAGATGGACGGATAAAGACATCCGGATGATTTGATAAGGTTTCCATCCTTGTTTTATCTCCGAGAATACTTCCACCGGAACGGGAAGAGCTTGGATCGATCGCAAGAACCGCTATGCGCTTTCCTTTCTGTACGACATTGCTCCCAAACGTCTCTATCCATGTGCTTTTTCCCGCTCCAGGGACACCTGTAATGCCGATTCTGATACTGTTTCCAGTGTAAGGGAGCAGCACGTTGATCAGCTCTGAAGCGAGCCTGCGGTGAAAACCGTTTTTACTCTCAATCAATGTGATTCCTTTTGACAGCGCACTCCGGTCACCATTTCGTATACGTTCAGCTATTTCAGGAATATGAATGCTTTCCTCTTTTTTTCGCCGGAACGTCCTTTTGGCTTTAGTCATTCTCTGTGACTTCCTCATACCCGAGACGCTGATAAATTTCTTCAATTACTTTTTCTGCAGCAGCCGGGATGACAGTTCCCGGACCAAAAATCGCGGAAGCACCGTTTTCAAGAAGAAAAGCGTAATCCTGAGCCGGGATGACACCGCCAATCACGACCATGATGTCTTCACGACCCCAGTTTTTCAGTTCTCTGATTAATTCAGGTACTAATGTTTTATGACCCGCCGCAAGGGAACTTACACCAATTACATGTACATCATTTTCCACGGCCTGTGTCGCCGTTTCTTTAGGTGTCTGGAAAAGCGGTCCGATATCCACGTCAAAACCGAGATCCGCAAAGGCGGTGGAAATAACCTTTGCTCCTCTGTCATGACCGTCCTGACCCATTTTGGCGATGAGAATCCTTGGTCTTCTTCCTTCATTTTCAAGGAATTCAGCCGTCATCTCCCGGACGTTTTCGATCGCTGCAGCATCAGAATAGCTTTCACTGTAGACGCCGCTCACAGACCTGATCACGGCACGGTGTCTTCCGCTGACATGCTCTATCGCATCGGAAATTTCACCGAGTGTCGCGCGGAGCCTTGCAGCTTCAACCGCTTTTTCAAGAAGATTATCCTCTCCGCTTTCAGCCGCCTGCTTTAATGCAGCTAAAGCCTTTTCCACCGCTTTCTCATCGCGTGATCCACGAAGCTTTTCAAGGCGTTCGACCTGACTCTTCCTCACTTTTTCGTTGTCGATCGAAAGGATTTCAATGTCTTCTTCCTGCTCCAGACGATATTTATTCACGCCGATAATGGTTTCCCTGCCGGAATCAATTTTCGCCTGTCTTTTTGCAGCTGCTTCTTCGATTCTCATTTTAGGCAGACCTGTTTCAATCGCTTTCGTCATGCCGCCGAGTGATTCGATTTCTTCAATGTGACCCCAGGCTTTTTCCATGAGCTGATCCGTAAGAGCTTCCACATAGTAGGATCCTCCCCACGGATCAATGACATCAGTAATGCCTGTCTCATCCTGAAGGTATAGCTGCGTGTTTCTTGCAATTCTCGCTGAAAAGTCAGTTGGCAGGGCAATCGCTTCATCAAGTGCGTTTGTGTGAAGAGACTGAGTATGCCCCATTGCTGCAGCATGTGCCTCCATCAGCGTTCTCATAACATTGTTGAATGGATCCTGCTCTGTCAGAGACCAGCCTGACGTTTGTGAGTGTGTTCTTAAGGCGAGTGACTTTGGATTCTTCGGGTCAAACTGTTTTAGCAACGTTGCCCACATTCTCCTCGCTGCTCTCATTTTCGCCACTTCCATAAAGTAATTCATGCCGATTCCCCAGAAAAACGACAGCCGCGGTGCAAACTGGTCGATATCGATCCCGGCCTGAATTCCTGTACGGACATATTCAAGTCCGTCTGCGAGTGTATACGCAAGCTCTACATCTGCCGGTGCTCCAGCTTCCTGCATATGATAGCCCGAGATCGAGATTGAATTGAACTTCGGCATATTCGATGCTGTGTACGCAAAAATATCCGCAATGATTTTCATAGACATATCCGGCGGATAAATATATGTGTTACGTACCATGTACTCTTTTAAAATATCATTTTGAATTGTTCCGGACAGCTTCTCAGGTGATACCCCCTGTTCTTCAGCCGCTACGATATAAAAAGCCATAATCGGTAGCACCGCTCCGTTCATCGTCATGGATACGGACATCTGGTCAAGAGGAATACCGTCGAAAAGAATCTTCATATCCTCAACAGAGTCAATCGCCACACCTGCTTTTCCAACATCACCCGTTACTCTTGGATGATCGGAATCATATCCTCGGTGAGTAGCCAGATCAAAAGCGACCGACAAGCCTTTTTGTCCCATTTCGAGATTCCGCCTGTAGAAAGCATTACTTTCTTCTGCCGTCGAGAATCCGGCATACTGCCTGATTGTCCATGGACGGCTCGTATACATGGTCGGATAAGGTCCTCTCGTAAAAGGGGCAAGGCCCGGAAGATCCTGCAGATGTTTCGCGGACCCGATATCAGCTTCCGTATAATAATCCTTAATCTTTATTTCTTCGTTCGTCAGCATTTCATTTCCTTTCAGCGACAACGTTTCTTTTATGTTTGCGTAATTGAAAGAAGACTGATTAAATTCAGGCATTGTCTTCCTCTCCTTTCCCCTCAAATAGAACCCTTTCAAGGAAGTCAATCATGTCAAGCCCCTCATAGACGGAACCGTCGAGATCAGGATAAACATCCTGAACCTTCCCTGCAGCAAAGAGTTTCTGATGTCGGTTCTTCGCGCTTAAAAAGTTTGGTAAATGCTCTTTGTATATGTCATTACTGCCGCAGGCGATCAGGACATCCGCTTTATGATCATTTTCGTCCACTTTTACACCGGCTGCTGCAAATACACCTTTAACAAAGTCAGCCCGTGGTTTATAGTCTTTTAACTCTCCCATTGTTACGAGGGAAACAGATCTGGTCTTTTCCTGATGAACCCGTCTGATCAATTGATCCCAAGACTGACCGATGGTACGTCTGTTGTTAGCAGGTGTAACATTTTTCGATACCTCGGCATAACGGTTCATCCCGACAATCGTTGTTTTACGTTTTCTAACATCGTGGTTCCTCGAATGCCAGACTTCATCAACCTTTTTCTGCAGCCAGCCATTTTTCACAAGCGCTGAATAGGCTCCGCGCTGCTGCATGTCACAAAACTGTTCCCATGCTTTTTGGGCAAGCTCCTTCGTCAGATGTTCGATATAGTAAGACCCGCCAGCAGGATCCTGTATGTGCTGCAGGAACATTTCCTCTTTCAAAATAAGCTGGAGATTTCTTGCGGCCCGGAAAGCTTGAGAAGAAAGATCTGCTGATTGCTCGTGTGGTGCCGTATACAAATAATCCACTCCGGCAAGCACGGCTGCAAAAGCTTCATTCCCCGCTCTTAAAAGATTGACGTGCTGGTCCTGAGAGCTCTTTGTAAAAGCAGAGGTTTCACTGCCGATCGTGATTGACTGACCGGTTCCGTAATGAGAAACGAAGTGCTTCCATAATACCCGGAACGCCCTGATTTTAGCAATTTCACTGAAAAAGGAAGACCCTGTTGAAAATGACGCGTGCATTTTTGAGAAGGTTTTCTGTGAATCCCACCCAAAAGATTCAGCTGTTTCAACCCATTCTGCTGCCTGCGAGAGCACAACAGCTAATTCCTCTACAATACCTGCTCCCTCGTTATGCCAGTGCACAGCTGTTAAAGGTATCGTCCTGAGCGCAGGCTGAGATTCATCAAGTTGAGCCCACGGTTTAAACCAGTTCTCATGACTCTTATCTCCTGTTAAGGAAGAATGTGCATCGATTCCGAAAACACCTTCAATCTGTTTAGCTGATGAAAGAAGAGATTCATGCCAGCCGGCAGCTGTTTCTTTTGAGATCAGGTAAACGTGTGGGTTTTCCAGCAGATTCAGCGCTTTCTCTGCATCAGCAGCCGTCCAATGCTCAAACTGTTCAGCTGATATCACTTCTGTGCCTTTTTTAAGCTCAGTTTCAAATCTGCTTAACGCCTCACCTGGATGATGTCCATTCACACGCTGCGCGATTTTCCAGCCTGACTGACTTTTCCACGTTCTGGCCGGATGGTACTCAGGTATCTCCGGTCTATCTGTATATAAAGGATTGATGTGAATCCCATCAATGGTCTTTTTATGTATGCTGTGAAGCGGTTTCCCCTTGAGCGCCGCTTCTGCACTCTTTTCCCAGTCCTGTACTGAGTGAACCGGAAAACTAATGTCCCTTTTGTTCATGGCCGTGCTGCAAATGCAGCTCCCTCCCTTGTAATCGTTTTCATTTTTGCGCATTGATAACAGAGCGTGCGCTATCTCCAGTATAATGAAAAAACCTTCCATTGAAAAGAAGAGCCGGTCGCACTCAAGCGGCCGGCTTTTATTCATTAATAAACTGAAGTGTTTTCAGATGTATTTTCAAGAATTTCCTTCACACGCTTCAGGAATCGTCCGCAGACAAGACCATCAAGCACGCGGTGATCAAGCGACAGACACAAATTCACCATATCTCTGACAGCGATCATGCCATTGTTCATTACAACCGGACGCTTTACGATGGATTCAACCTGGAGAATAGCAGCCTGCGGGTGATTAATAATGCCCATAGACTGAACAGATCCGAATGAACCGGTATTATTCACCGTAAACGTTCCGCCCTGCATATCTTCAGACTTCAGCTTGCCGGCACGGACTTTGCCTGCCAACTCATTGATCTCACGGCCGATGCCTTTGATCGTTTTTTCATCAGCATGCTTAATAACCGGAACAAACAATGCATCATCCGTTGCGACAGCAATGGAAATGTTAATGTCTTTCTTCTGAATGATCTTATCCCCTGCCCACATGGAGTTCATTTGCGGGAACTCCTTCAGAGCCTGGGCAACAGCCTTAACGAAAAATGCAAAGTAAGTAATGTTAAAGCCTTCTTTTTGTTTAAAATCACCTTTGATCGAGTCGCGGTAGGCAACAAGATTTGTAACATCAACTTCCATCATGGTCCATGCGTGAGGTGCTTCATGTTTACTCTTCAGCATGTTGGCAGCAATTGCTTTACGGACGCCAGTTACAGGAATTTCAATATCACCAGGTGCTGACGGTACTGAAGTCTGCTGCTTTGGCTGTGCAGCTGGTTTAGGTACTTCCTCCGTGCGTGTTTCCTGGACTGGTACTGCTGCAGGCGCTGAAGATGCTGTTGGAATCTCACCGGAATCAATGATTTTCTGAAGGTCTTTTCGAGTAATACGTCCTTCTTTTCCTGATCCCTGTACCTGAGAAAGGTCAATGCCATGCTCTTGTGACATGCGCATAACAGCAGGTGAATAACGGGCTTTTGATCCATCCTGTTTTGGTGCCTGAGCCTTTACAGGAGCAGCCTGTGCTGAAGGCTTTTCAGCCGGTGCTTCCTTTTTCTCAGGTTCAGCAGACGGCTCTGAACCGCCACCCTCCACCTCAATCGTACAGATGACTTCACCTACTTCAAGTGTATCGCCTTCAGCAGCAACGAGTTCCTTAATGACACCAGAAAATGATGAAGGAACCTCCGCATTCACTTTATCTGTATTTACTTCAGCGATTGGATCATATTTATTAACAGTGTCTCCTGGCTGAACCAGCCATTTTTCAATCGTACCTTCAGTTACAGACTCCCCTAACTGAGGCATGGTCATTTTTTCAATTCCCACAGAAACGGCCTCCTTTTATCGATTAATATTCAGCTAGTTCTTTCATGGCTTTTTCCACTTTATCCGGATTGACCATGAAGAATTTTTCCATTGTTGGTGCATATGGCATCGCCGGAATATCAGGACCAGCAAGACGCATGATAGGCGCATCCAGATCAAACAGGCAGTTCTCTGCAATGATGGCAGCCACCTCACCCATGATGCTACCTTCTTTCGTGTCTTCTGTAATAAGAAGTACTTTGCCTGTCTTTTTAGCGGCTTCAATAATCGCTTCTTTATCTAACGGGTAAATCGTGCGAAGGTCCAGCACATGAACACTGAAGCCGTCCTCTGCAAGACGCTCTGCAGCCTGCAGGGCAAAATGTACACAGAGACCATATGTAATCACTGTAATGTCCTCGCCCTCACGCTTTACATCCGCTTTACCGATTTCAATTGTATAATCCTCTTCAGGAACCTCACCTTTAATCAGGCGGTAGGCACGCTTATGCTCAAAGAACATAACCGGATCATCGTCGCGGATCGCGGCTTTCAGCAGCCCTTTTACGTCATAAGGTGTTGAAGGCATGACAATTTTAAGCCCTGGCTGATTGGCAAATACGGCTTCCACTGATTGTGAGTGATAAAGTGCTCCGTGAACACCGCCACCATAAGGGGCACGAATGACCATTGGGCAGCTCCAGTCGTTATTTGAACGGTAGCGGATTTTTGCCGCTTCTGAAATGATCTGATTGACTGCAGGCATGATAAAGTCAGCAAACTGCATTTCAGCGATTGGACGCATGCCATACATGGCTGCACCGATTCCTACGCCTGCAATCGCAGATTCTGCAAGTGGTGTATCAATCACGCGGTCTTCTCCAAACTGATCATACAACCCGTTTGTCGCTTTAAATACTCCACCTTTTTTCCCTACATCTTCACCAAGGACAAACACGCGCTCGTCCCGTTCCATTTCTTCTTTCATCGCTAAAGTAACAGCATCAATATATGACATTACCGGCATCGGTTGATCCCCCTTTAATTTTGCTCTGCGTAAACGTATTTCAGCGCTGATTCAGGATCTGCATACGGAGCCTTTTCAGCATATTCAGTCGCTTCGTTGACTTCTTTCATAATCCGGTCATTGATTTCCTTTTCGAGCGCATCATCCATCACACCGTTTTCCTTAAGGTAAGCGCCAAACGTAATAATCGGATCCAGCGATTTCGCTTTTGCCACTTCATCAGGAGAACGGTAAGCACGGTCATCATCATCTGAAGAGTGAGCTGTTAGACGGTAGGAAACCGTTTCAACAAGTGTTGGACCTTCTCCTCTTCTTCCGCGGTCAGCCGCTTCCTTTACTGCCTTGTACACTTCAAGAGGATCATTGCCATCTACCGTAATACCCGGCATCCCATAACCGATCGCACGGTCCGATACGTTTTCACACGCCAGCTGCTTTTCAATCGGAACGGAAATCGCGTACTTATTATTTTCACACATGAAAATAACAGGCAGCTTATGAACACCTGCAAAGTTAGCTCCCTCATGGAAATCTCCCTGATTGGAAGAACCTTCACCAAATGTAACGAATGTCACAAGATCTTTTTTCTCCATTTTCCCGGCAAGCGCAAGTCCAACAGCGTGAGGAACCTGTGTTGTAACCGGAGATGAACCTGTTACAATTCTTTTTGCCTTATGGCCAAAGTGACCCGGCATCTGACGGCCGCCTGAATTCGGATCTTCAGCCTTGGCAAATCCGGAAAGCATCAGTTCACGTGCAGTCATGCCAAAATGAAGTACAACACCCATGTCACGGTAATACGGAAGTGCATAATCCTTTTCAACATCAAGAGCAAATGCTGCTCCAACCTGAGCCGCTTCCTGTCCCTGACATGAAATCACAAAAGGAATTTTCCCTGAACGGTTTAACAGCCACATACGCTCGTCAATTCTTCTCGCAAGCAGCATCGTTTCATAGATTTTCAGTACATCATCGTTCGTTAAACCCAGTTCTTCATGGCGATTTTTACTCATGTTTTCAACCTCCTGATTCATCATTATGAATGAATAGCCTTTCCATCAACTGCAAGGGCCGCTTCGCCGATCGCTTCACTTAATGTCGGATGCGGGTGTATCGTCTGGCCGACTTCCCATGGTGTGGCATCAAGCACACGCGCAAGTCCTGCTTCAGAGATCATATCTGTGACGTGAGGACCGATCATATGGACACCTAAAATGTCGTTTGATGCTTTGTCAGCAATGATTTTTACAAAGCCGTCAGATTTCCCGAAAACAAGCGCTTTTCCGATTGCTTTAAACGGGAATTTTCCGATCTTCACGTCGTATCCCTCGTCCTTCGCCTGCTGTTCAGTCAGACCGACACTTGCTGCTTCAGGGCTTGAATAAATACATTTTGACACAAGGCTGTAGTCGATAGGTGATACGTCCAGTCCTGCAATATGCTCAACAGCGTGAATACCTTCATGTGAGGCAACGTGCGCAAGCTGAAGACCGCCAATGACATCACCAATCGCATAAATGTGGGATTCCTTTGTCTGAAGCTTGTTGTTCACTTTAATAAAGCCGTTTTCCACCTGGATCTCAGTATTTTCAAGACCGATTCCTTCTGTGTTGGCACTTCGTCCAACCGACACAAGAATTTTTTCAGCTGAATACGTAACCGCTTCACCTTTTACTTCAGCTGAAATGGATACACCATCTCCCTTTTTGGCACTTGTCGCATCGACTTTTGCACCTGTAACAATGGTGATTCCTTTTTTCTTCAGCAGCTTTTCCATTTCTTTCGATACATCCGCATCCTCTGTCGGGATAATACGGTCTGCATACTCAAGAACGGTTACTTCAACGCCAAAATCAGCCATCATGGATGCCCATTCAATCCCGATCACGCCACCTCCAACAATGATCATCGATGCAGGCAATGCTTCAAGCTCAAGCGTCTCATCCGAGCTCAGGATATGCGTGCCATCAATGTCAAGGCCCGGCAATGAGCGCGGTCTGGAACCTGTTGCGACAATGACGTTTTTTGGAATCAGCATTTCATTTTCAGTTCCGTCCGTCATTTCCACTGAAATCGTACCCGGCATAGGGGAAAAAATGGATGGTCCAAGAATTCGTCCAAAGCCGTCAAAAACATCGATTTTACCCTGTTTCATCAGGTGCTGAACACCTTTATGAAGCTGATCCACGATCGCCTGTTTGCGCTCCTGAACTTTAGTGAAATTTAATACAGCCTCTTTAATATCAACGCCAAAATCGGCAGCATTTTTTGCTGTAGCAAATACCTCTGCACTTCTTAAAAGTGCTTTACTCGGAATACACCCTCTGTGAAGACATGTTCCACCAAGCTTTCCTTTCTCAACGATTGCCGTTTTTAACCCAAGCTGTGAGGCACGGATCGCCGCAACGTATCCGCCTGTTCCTCCGCCGAGTATGACGAGATCATATTCTTCTGCCATGAAAATTCCTCCTGTCAGCTTTTTACTGAAACATTCCCTAATGGATATACTTTCGCAGTCTCTTCTTCACGAAGCACGCGGAGCGCTCCTTCTGCAAGAGCCTGAAGTTCATTTTCACCCGGCTGCACGATGACATCGGCAATCCAGTCAATGCGCTCACGGATCAGTTCAACAAAATCTTTTCCGTAAGCAAGACCCCCTGTTAAAATGATGGCATCTGCTTTGCCTTTTATGGCTGCAGCAGCCGCACCGATTTCCTTTGCCACCTGATAAGCCATCGCTTCGTATACTTTTTTTGCTTTCTCATCACCGTTTTGGATCATCTGCTCCACCTTGACGGCATCATTCGTGCCAAGATAACCGACTAGACCACCCTGACCTACAAGCATTTTCATGATCTCTTCACGGTAATAATCCCCTGAAAAACAAAGTTCCACTAAATCTCCAGCCGGAACGGTTCCTGCCCGCTCCGGACTGAATGGTCCATCCCCGTGCAGTCCGTTATTCACATCAACAACCCGTCCATTTTCATGAACACCAACTGTAATTCCCCCGCCCATGTGCGTGACAATAAAGTTAGAGTCTTCATATGATTTCCCTATCTCTTTGGCTACACGTCGGGCAACAGCTTTTTGATTCAGCGCGTGAAAAATACTCTTTCGTTCGATCAGTGAAAATCCGGAAACGCGTGCGATATCTGAAAGTTCATCTACCACAACCGGATCCACGATAAAGGATGGTATGTTAAGACCCTGTGCAATCTCATAGGCGATAATACCGCCAAGATTGGAAGCATGCTGACCGGAATAGCCTTTGCGCAAGTCCTTAAGCATAGCTTCATTCACTGAATAAGTTCCGCCTTCGATCGGGCGCAACAAACCACCGCGTCCGCACACGGCATCAAGTCTTGAAATATTCATCCCTTCTTCATCAAGCGCCTCAAGAATCGTCTGCTTTCTGAACTGATACTGATCGATAATTTTACTGTAGCTGTCTATCACACTTGAATCATGCCGAATCGTTTTTTCAAGAATAGCTGTTTCGCTGTCAAACACACCTATTTTCGTTGACGTTGAACCCGGGTTGATTACTAATATACGGTAGTTTTGATCCTGCACGTTTTTCCCTCCAGTAATACAGACCAGTGCCATTGAATCATCAAGGGCACCGGCTTTATTCATTCTTATCTTCTGCTTAAAATATTGTGCTCGCTGCGGAGAAACTGACTTCTTGATTTCGCCATTTTGGCAATTCTCTCTTCCGCCATACGGTCAGCAGCAAGATAGCTTGGCACATTGTCACGCTTGGCAATTTCAAATACGCGCGCAACATTATCATATACTTTTTCTACATTTTTCATCGCACGCTCACGGTTATATCCGTAAAGCTCATCGGCCACGTTGATCACGCCACCGGCATTAATTACATAGTCAGGCGCATAAACGATTCCACGTTCGTGAAGAATATCACCGTGTTTCGTTTCCTTCAGCTGGTTGTTGGCAGCACCTGCAATCACATCTGCCTTTAACACCTCAAGTGTCTGATCATTGATGACCGCACCGAGTGCGCATGGTGCAAAAATATCACAGTCAACACCATAAATCTCGTTCGGCTCAACCGCCGTTGCACCAAACTCATCAACTGCACGCTGTACCGCTTCTTTATTAATATCAGTCACAATCAGCTTCGCGCCTTCTTCGTGAAGGTGACGGCAAAGCGTAAACGCAACGTTTCCAACACCCTGAACAGCAATCGTCTTGCCTTCAAGAGAGTCACTGCCGTATGCTTCATTTGCTGCTGCCTTAATTCCTCTGTAAACGCCGTAAGCAGTTACTGGTGAAGGGTTACCTGAAGAACCGAACGCAGGTGAGATCCCCGTTACATAATCTGTTTCTTCATGAATGAGGTCCATATCCTTTACGGTTGTACCTACATCCTCCGCTGTGATATATCTTCCGGCAAGTCCCTGAATATAACGGCCGAATGCACGGAACATTTCCTCGTTTTTATCTTTTAAAGGATCCCCGATAATCACCGTTTTTCCTCCACCAAGATTTAATCCTGCCGCAGCATTTTTGTAAGTCATTCCTTTTGCCAGACGAAGTGCATCTTCAATCGCATCTGCCTCGGAGTCATACGTCCACATTCTCGTTCCGCCAAGTGCTGGTCCAAGTGTTGTATCATGAATGGCAATAATGGCTTTTAATCCTGAGCTCTCATCCTGGCAGAAAACCAGCTGCTCGTAATCATATTTCTCCATATAAGTAAAAATTTCCATTTTTATTTCCCCCTGATCAATTAATGTGTTGTACAAATCGCAAGTGCGAGTGAATGAAGCTTGCTGTCTGCTGTATCTGCTCTTGAAGTCAGCACAACAGGCGCTTTTGCACCGGCAATCACTGCTCCGACCTTACTCTGCCCGAAATACATCAGAGATTTATATAAAATGTTTCCGGACTCGATATTCGGAACAAGCAGAATGTCAGCTTGTCCGGCAACCGGTCCCTCAATTCCTTTATGCCCGGCAGCCTCTTTCGACACAGCGTTATCTAATGCCAGCGGACCATCCACCTGACAGCCTTTGATTTGACCGCGGCGGTTCATTTGCGTCAGAGCCGCCGCATCAAGTGTCGCCTGCATAGCAGGATTCACAACCTCGACAGCTGCCAATGGCGCTACAGCCGGATTCGACAACCCGATGCCATGCGCAACTTTCACGGCATTTTCTAAAATCTGCTTTTTCTGCTGAAGATCCGGTGCGACATTCATTGCCGCATCCGTCACGAAAATGCTTCTGCCAATAGCAGGCACTTCAAACAAAGCAACGTGAGACAAAACGTTTCCTGTTCTGAGCCCGACTTCTTTATTCAATACTGCTTTCAAAAGGGAAGCAGTATCGATATGACCCTTCATGAGAACGGACGCTTCTCCGTCACTGACTGCTTTTACAGCTGATAAGGCAGCTGATGCAGATGAATCCGCATTTCTGATAACTATATCAGCATGCTCAAGGAGATGAGGAAAATGAGAGGCGATTAATTCATTTATTTTCATCTCATCCCCTGTCAGGATAAATCTCCCCAGGTTCATGGAAAGGGCCATATCGACCGCTTTTAACACCTCGTGATCTTCGGCTGAAGCAACAGCAACGGTCACATCTGCAGCCGCTTCCGCTTTTGCTAAAATTTCTTTAAATGTAATCAAATCAACTGCTCCTTTCACTCTCAACCTGATATTTCTCAATTTTGTAGTAGAGATTCCGTATTGAAATATCAAGATCTTTTGCAGCGGCAGTTTTATTGCCTTTATGTTTTTTTAATGTGGATCGGATAATCTCTTTTTCAACCCTTTCAAGTTGATCCGCCAGTGATCCACTCAGCTCTTCTTCAGGCTCCTCGGAAGGATGAAGAGGAATCAGATGTTTTGGTTCTATCATGTCATCCTTCTGGTCCATAAATATCATGGCACGGCTCAGAACGTTTTCAAGTTCCCGTATATTACCCGGCCAACTGTGCTCGTAAAGCTGTCTTAGCGCCTGGGCTGAAATCCCTTTAACATGTCTTCCGTATGACTGATTAAGCTTCTGAATCAGCCTGTCTGATATAGAAGGAATATCCATTTTATGAGAACGGAGCGGCGGAAGTTGAAGTGTCAGCCTCGATAGGTGATAATACAATTCCTCCAGAAATCTCCCGTCCCCGATGGCACGTTCCAGATTGAAATTGGAAGCGGTGATGACTCTCGCCTTTAGCGGCACTTCACCGGTCGTTCCAAGACGCCTGATCGTTTTCGACTCCAGCACGGATAGCAGCATCCTCTGCGCCTCAAGGCTCAGTTCTCCAATTTCATCAAGGAAAACCGTTCCTTCTCCAGCCTGTTCAAAGAATCCTTCTGAGGTTTCCCTGCCAAACAGTGCTTCCATCAGGTAGGCAGCAGGCATCGACCCGCAATTAACCCTGACAAACGACTTATACTTTCTGTCACTTGCATTGTGAATAGCATGCGCGAAAAGCTCCTTCCCGCTGCCCGATTCCCCTCTGATTAAAACAGTCGTATTCGTTTTTGCTGCGACCTTTGCCTGTTCAGTAACCAGCATCATTTCATCGGACCGGCCGATAATATCTTCAAACGTGTATTTTGCTTCTAGTGAACGGATGATCCTTCTAGCGCGGTCAAGCTCAGAAGACAGCTCCTGAATTTCAGACATGTCATGAATGACCCCGACACTTCCTTTGAGCTGACCATTTACGATAATAGGGGCAACGTTTACCGCCACTTCTTTTTTATTCGGGCCGACAATCATCTTGACCCCTCGAACCGGCCGCCTCGTCTTCAATACCTTCATGTGCATACTTTCGCCTTCAAAGATATCAGTCGTTGCAGGCTGATTAATAACTTCACTTTCAGAAAGACCAGTGAGCCTGGTGTAGGCGGGATTGATGAGTAAACCTCTTCCGTGCTCGTCTACCACCGAGATCGCATCATCACTCGATTGGATGATCGCCTCAAGCATCATCTGAATTTCTTTCAGGTTCGTCATTTCCTCTGCAAGGTCCACAACTTCAGTGATATCTTTAAAAACCGCAAAAGCCCCAATAATCTCCCCTTGATCGTTGATCATCGGGATTCGGGTTGTGACAACCTTCGCACCATTATCAAGGACAAGCTCCTGATGACTTTCCGTCCGACCTGTTTCAATAATTCTTGGAAGACCACTCAGCGGCACAACCTGATAAATGGACTGGTGCATCGCTTTTTCCCTGTCAATCCCGACCATCTCAGAAGCCCGGTCGTTAAACAGGATAATCCGGTGATCCTTATCAATACCGATCATCCCATCATGGGTTGAGTTCATCACAAGCTCTCTTATGTAGGAATCGTGTTCCAGATGACGGATAAGCGATTCTTTTTCAGTCAACAGCTGATAAACGAGTGATGCTACACTTCCTGGTATAAGTACTGTGTTCTGGGATCTTGCTGCCCTCAAATCAATAAAGGTTTGATGATCCCCTGTTACATCTATAATAATATCTGTTTGATCTGTTAAATAATTACGCCAGTCACTTCCGGTCTGTATATCCATTGCACGTGCCAGTTCAAGCCCTGGTGCCTGGTTATTCCGGTCAACAACTGCATACACTTGAAACGCATCACTTTCTGCCATTACCTGCAGCAGGGCTTCCCCTCCCTGACCAGCTCCGACGATCAGCACTTTTTGCAATTTATTTCATCCCTTCTGTTCGATAACGCAACTTCTTGCAACCTTCTTCATTGTACATGAAAGCCTTTTCCTTGACAATCTTTTTTCTACAGAGCATAGTCATAGCATAACCATGTTCTAAGGAGTAATTGTATGGCAAGAATCGCAGCATTAATCGTCCTGTTAATCCCCGGCGTTATCGCGGCTTACGGCATTAAGCTGATGCGGGATATGTTTTTCGGTATTCAGGCTTCATGGATGCCTGCCCTGTGGCTGCAGTTTGTTGCAGGTCTTATTATGTTCATCATCGGAATCGGTTTTATCGGAGGCTTCCTCCTGCACCGGGATCGCAAAAACAATAAAGTGCAAAAACGGTTTCAAAAAGAAAATAAACGCCCATAGTAAAAGAGCCTGTCTCAGCATTCTCTGAGACAGGCTCTTTTAGTTTCGCAGTCAATTCATTTCTCTTTCTTCAACTGAAGTGCCCTGCCCGGAAAATCAGTAATCACACCAGAAAGGCCAGCATCCATCCACTTTTGAATAAGGGATACCTGATTCAGCGTGTACAACCTGACAGGGAAACCGTGTCGCTGGCAATCGCGCATTAACTGCTCAGTCATCACCCGGTAATTGGCATGAATGGCATCTGCTCCGATCGTCTGCTGAAGCAACAGCGGATTCACTCCTTTTTTATTGTAAATAAAGGCGACTTCAGATGGGGAATCCAGCTTTTTCAGCGTTGTGACACTGTCGAGGTTGAAGGAGGAATACACAATTCTGTTATCTAATTTAAACTCTGCAACTTTTTGCAAAATCTCTTTTTCCATTCCCTCATAGCGTACTTTATCGTTTTTCAATTCAATATGGCACATAATCGCTTCATTTTGCAGCCAGTGAAGCACCTCATCAAGCATAGGTATTTTTTCCGTTCTTAAGAATCGGCTCTTTTTTATTTTCAACTGTCTTAATTCTTTTAAAGTGAGGTCTTTTACATATCCTGTTCCATCAGTTGTCCTGTTAACGGTTTCATCATGAATGACAACCAGCTCTCCATCCTTAGACCGCTGAACATCAAGTTCAATCGCATCACACCCGGCAACAACCGCTTTTTTAAACGCCTTCATTGTATTTTCCGGGTAATGTCCGGAATCCCCGCGATGAGCAATAATTTGAGACATAAAGTATCCCCCTTCCGTTAGTAACTGTATTCCCCGCAAATTTACAATATACGCGTCTTTAGCTGCTTACAGGCATAAAAAAACAAGCCGCAGCCCATTGACTAACGACTTGTTCGTATTCAGCTTGCTTTATGCTCTAGTCTCAGCTTATCAGCCACCATCGCAATGAATTCTGAATTGGTTGGCTTTGATTTCACTGCGGAAACGGTGTAGCCGAAAAGATTTGAAATCGCTTCAACATTGCCGCGGTTCCAGGCTACTTCAATCGCGTGACGGATGGCACGCTCCACGCGGGATGATGTTGTATTGTATTTTTTCGCAATATCAGGATACAGAATTTTTGTGATGGAGCCAAGCAATTCAATATCATGATACACCATTGAAATGGCTTCTCTTAAGTACATGTAACCCTTAATGTGAGCAGGCACACCAATTTCATGAATCACACCTGTAATACTTGCGTCCAGATTTGGTTTTCTTTGAGGCGATTTAACGGGCTTTGAAGAGTTCGATCGCGATAGTGGATTCTTTTTACCCTGAACCTGTCTGATTGTCTGAACAAGATTTTCCATATCAAAAGGCTTCAGGATAAAATAAGAGGCACCCAGCTCAACCGCTTTCGTTGTGACATCTTCCTGACCAAAAGCAGTCAGCATGATCACGTTTGGTTGTTTATCCAGGTCCATTTCCTTCAGTCTCTGCAGAGCATTTAGTCCGTCAATGTGTGGCATGATAATATCCAACAGACACACATCGGCATCCGTTGTTTCGATCAGGTCAAGAAACTCCTGACCGTTATAGGCAGTAGCTGCAACCTCCATATCCGGCTGCTCTGAAATAAACTGTTCAAGCGTTGATACAAGTTCCCGATTGTCATCAATAATGCAAACCTTGATTTTCTCCACCCAAAATTCCTCCTCAAATTAAATTGCCTTTGAATAAGGGTTCGACACTAATTGTTAATCCCCTTTTTTATCTTATAATATTTTTCATAAAAATAGGGGTTTTCTCCAAAATCCTTTAAGAAACTTTATTTTTCGATATATTTCAACATAATTAAACATATTGTCGAATTACTTTTATGTAGTGTAACATCCTTTTGAAAAAAATACCACCCCTCCTCCTGATTTATTAAAAATCAGCCCTGTCTGACTGTTTGGACAGGGCTTACGATCATGATCAGGAAACTTTTTCTTCACTCTTCAGCATATCATCTATAAATAGAGCATAACCGGAATGAGGATCATGGATGAGCACATGTGACACTGCACCAGCGATTTTATCGTTTTGAATGACCGGACTTCCGCTCATCCCCTGTATAATGCCACCCGTTTCATCAAGCAGCCTTTGATCCGTCACCTTAATCATCATTCCCCTGCCGCCCCCTGGGATTTCTGCATCAAGATGAACAATTTCGATCTCAAAAGCTTCAATCTGATGATTTTTAATGACCGTCAGGATTTCTGCCTTCCCAGGTTGTATCTCATTTTTTGACGCGGTATCCAGTGGTTGATCAAACAGCGGATTACGGATCGCTTCATATACATTTCCGTAAATGCCGGTATTAACATTCTCCCTTATTTCCCCTATTGCTTTTTCTTCCGAAGAAAATAGAGCGATCTTTCCGCCTGGTTTACCCGCACTGCTTTTTTGAACCGACTCGATCTTTGCATTTAAAATGGTTCCATCAGCCATCTCAACCGGTTTTCTTGTATGCATATCCGTCACAATATGTCCAAGCGCCCCAAAACCGAGTGTCGAAGGATTAATATAGGTGATTGTGCCAACTCCCTGCGTTTCATTTCTGATATAGAGGCCAAGCTGCGCTTTATTGTTTTTACCCAGCACGACCGGTACGGTTTTTACAACCGGTTTCTTTGCACGGATAACCTCAACCTGAAGTTGCTGTTGATCCGGCTTCACCCCGGCAAGAACACGATTGACATCCCCGGCGTTTTTCACCTTCTGCTGTTCAATTTTGCTGATTCTGTCCCCAACCTGAATCCCCGCTTCCTCAGCTGGCGACCCACTGCTCTCACCGGCAGTTACCGGGTGAAAGCCCGCAACAATGACGCCGTCTGCGTGCATCGTAATCCCAATTGAATGACCACCCGGAATTAATTCGACTGCATAGGCAAGACTCGAAAACGGAATAATAAACAAGATACAACAGACAAGAACCAGCTTTTTCATCATCTTCCCTCCCTTCATCGTTCTATCTTAATGTGAGCGAAACGATATCGGATTATAACGCCATGAACATAAAAAAGCCACCCGTAATTGGATGGCTTTAACTATACGTCTATACAGTTGATTTTTTTATTGAATGAGCAAGATCAAGCAGTTCTTCTGCGTGACTGATTGTTAAATCAGTAATTTCAACACCTGAAATCATTCTGCTGATTTCTCTCACCCTCTCCTGCTTTTCAAGCGGCAGGACATGTGTGGTCGTGCGGTCATTTTTAATTTCCTTTGATATGAACAGGTGACGGTCACTTATGGCAGCCACCTGAGGCAGATGCGAAATACACATTACCTGCGAATGGGTGGATATTGAGTAAATTTTTTCTGCAATCGCCTGTGCCACCCGTCCACTCACGCCGGTGTCAACCTCATCAAATATGATAGATGTGATTCCCTGATGCTGTGAGAAGATCGTTTTCAAAGCAAGCATCATCCGTGAAATTTCTCCGCCGGAAGCAACTTTGATTAACGGTTTCAGCGGCTCACCTGGATTGGTTGAGATGTAAAATTCAATCTGGTCCATCCCATCCTGACGAAAATTCCCCGACTCGGCAAACCGAACTTCAAATACAGCTTTATCCATATAAAGGGCTTTTAATTCAGAATGAATTTCTTTTGTCAGCTGTTCTGACCATTTCTTGCGGAGCCTTGTCAGGTTTTCCCCTTCAAGCTGAAGATCTTTTTCTGCTGAATGCAGCTTTTTCTGAAGCTCCTCTAATGAAGAGTCGCGGTTCAAGATCGATTCAATTTCCTCTTCAATAGCCGAATAATATTCCATGATCTCTTCAATAGATGATCCATATTTTCTTTTCAGCTGATTAATTTCGTTCAGTCGCTCTTCAATAATCTGAAGCCGTTCAGGATCATATTCCAGATTATCAAGCTGTTGACGGATCGTCCGCGCTGCATCCTCAAGCATATAAAACTGACTGCTGACAGCTTCGCTTACTCCCTGAATGTCCTGATCAATATCACCGGCCTGTTCAAGGTTAGACATTGCGAGCCCTACCCAGTCGAGTCCCTTCTGTTCACCCTGAAGCGCATTATAAGCAGTCTGCAGAGAATCAAAAAGTCTTTCGAAATTGGATAACTTTGTTTTTTCCTCGAGCAGTTCTTCGTCTTCATTTATGGTCAGGTTCGCTTTTTCTATTTCCTGATATTGAAACTGGATCAGATCCAGACGGTGCGCCATCTGCTGATCATTTTCAGAAAGTGATCGTATCTGCTTTCTTAAATCATCGTATAGCCTGTATACTTCACTGTAATTTGAACGCGCAGCTGAAATGTCACTGCCGCCAAACTGGTCAAGCAAATGAATATGTAATTGTTCGTCCATCAGCTCCTGGCTCTCGTGCTGGCCGTGAATATCAATTAAAGCCGAGCCAACTTCCCTAAGGATGGCAATCGTGACAAGCTTCCCGTTAATTCTGCATGCACTTTTACCGCTGACAGAGATGTCTCTTTTCAGTAAGATCATGTCATCTTCAATTTCGATGCCGAATTGTTCGCATCTTTCATAAACAGGATGTGCAGTTGGTACGGTAAATACCCCTTCAATCTCAGCTTTTTTTTCACCATGGCGAACAAATTCTGCGGATCCCCTGCCTCCTGCAAGCAGCTGGATAGCATCAATAATAATGGATTTACCCGCTCCGGTTTCACCTGTTAATACTGTCAACCCTTCTTCAAAAGAAAGTGACAACTCTTCAATAATCGCAAAATTCCTTATCGATAAGTCTTGAAGCATTCCAAATCACCTCTATTTTAGAGCATATCAAGAAAACGCTGGGAAATCACTTTTGATTCATCCTCAGTGCGGCAGATAATCAGGCACGTATCATCTCCACAAATTGTCCCTAAAATTTCTTCCCAGTCAAGGTTGTCAATTAAAGCCCCAATGGCATTAGCGTTACCCGGCAGTGTTTTCATCACAAGCAGATGACCGGCCCCATCGATTCTTACGAAGGCATCAGTCAGTGTACGCTTTAATTTCTGAAGCGGATTAAAGCGCTGGTCAGCAGGCAGACTGTATTTGTATCGTCCGTCCATCATCGGCACCTTTACGAGATGCAGTTCTTTGATGTCACGTGAGATGGTAGCCTGCGTAACTGGAAATCCTGCATTTTTGAGCTCATCGACAAGCTCGTCCTGGGTTTCGATGTCGTTATTGACAATGATTTCTCTGATTTTGATATGACGCTGTCCTTTGTTGATCATGTTGTTCACTCCGTCTGTATGAATATTTATACTTAATTATACACTTATAGTATCGTATTCGTATTGATTTGTACATAAATGGGCTGGGGGAATTGTGGAAGTTTTGAATGGATTATGTAGTATTTTAGGGGAATACTGATGTAAAACCGGTCTGGACTCACCCTTCGCTCATTGTCTAGCTGCGGCGACTAGCCCCTCGAGGTCATAAGTCAAAGCTGAACGAGGGCGAAGATCAGCCCTCTTTTCATCTTCGCCTTATGCTTGTCGGGGCTGGACGAGTCACCTCCACTTTTCTTGGTGTCTAGCTGCGGCGACTAGCCCCTCGAGGTCATAAGTCAAAGCTGAACGAGGGCGAAGATCAGCCCTCTTTTCATCTTCGCCTTATGCTTGTCGGGGCTGGACGAGTCGCCTCCGCTTTTCTAAGGCCGCGCGGTGAGCCAGCTTGCGCTCCGCGCTACGCTGTCTCACCTGTCGCTTCTCTGCGTAGAGAGTTTTCATGTAAGCCAAGCCCTTTGGGTAGATCAACTCGCTCAGCTCTAAAGATTTAAATTCTTAGAAGTGAGATGGGGAGTTTGATCCGCTATTGCTTTATTTTATTGATGACAGGTGACTTTTTAATAAAAAGAAAACAGCTGTGGTGTCAGCTGTTTTCCTTTTTGGCTTTTTTAAAATTTGTGTGTGCTTCTTCGACGATTGCGTCAGCCTGGACGGTTTCGTTCATTTGGCCGGGCTGATTCTCTGATGTTTTGAGGTGGAGCAGGAATTCGATATTTCCGTCTCCGCCGGTGATAGGTGAGTAGGATCCATTCACAACGTCAAAACCTTCAGCAAGTGCAAACCGGATCATGTTGTGAAGCACTTCTTTATGAATGGATGCTTCGCGAACAATACCTTTTTTACCTACCTGATCGCGCCCCGCTTCGAATTGCGGTTTTACGAGTGCAATGACATCACTGCCCGGCTTGAGCAGTGTTCTGAGAACAGGAAGGATAATTTTCAGAGAGATAAAGGATACATCAATGGATGAGAAATCCGGAATCCCTTTTTTTAGATCTTCGGGTGTCAGATAGCGGAAGTTGGTTCTTTCCATGACTTCCACTCTGTCATCCTGTCTCAGTTTCCATGCCAGCTGGTTGTAGCCTACATCAACGGCATAAGACATGGCAGCTCCTTTTTGAAGCGCACAGTCTGTGAATCCGCCGGTTGATGACCCGACGTCAATCATCGTTTTACCTTCAATTTCTATATCAAATTCCTGTAGTGCTTTTTCTAGCTTTAACCCTCCACGGCTCACATACGGCATTACTTTTCCTTTAACCGATAATACCGTATCCTCAGGGATTTTTTCTCCCGGTTTATCAAGCCTTTCTTCATTTGCATACACAAGGCCGGCCATTATGGCTCTCTTCGCTTTTTCCCGCGTTTCAGCCAGTCCCTGTTCTACAAGGAGGATATCAATACGCTGCTTTTTAACCTTCATTCACTTACGCCCTTTTTTCTTTAGCTGGAACCATGGACTGAATCAGTTCAACCGCACGGCTCTCCGTTAAATTAATTTCTTCAAGCAGTTTACCAACACTGCCATGCTCAATAAACTGATCAGGAATCCCCATACGTTCAATCGAAGCATGTCCAAATCCCGCATCATGGGCAAACTCTAATACCGCACTTCCAAAACCACCCTGAAGCACTGCTTCTTCTATTGTCAGCAGTGGCATGTTCAGCTTCAGAAGGTCCATCATCATCGCTTCATCAAGCGGTTTAATAAACCGCGCGTTGACAACTTTGACTGACAGTCCTGACTTCGCAAGCTTTTCAGCTGCATTTAAAGCCATCGGAATTGTAGTTCCAAATGTCAGGATCGCCGCATCCGCGCCTTCTCTCAGCACTTCCCATGAACCGATCGGCAAAGCGGAAAGTTCTTCATCCATTTCAACACCTGATCCGTTCCCGCGTGGGTAACGCATGGCAATCGGGCCGTCGTCATAGGTTAATGCCGTGTGAACCATATGCTGTCCTTCATTTTCATCCTTCGGCATCATGACAACCATATTTGGCAGGCTGCGCAGGAAAGCAATATCAAATACACCTTGATGCGTTTCACCGTCAGCCCCTACGAGACCGGCACGATCAATACCGATAAAGACGTTCAGGTTCTGTCTGCAAATATCATGCACGACCTGATCGTAAGCTCTCTGCAGGAAGGTTGAATAAATCGCAAGGAAAGGTTTCATTTTCTGGGTCGCGAGTCCGGCTGCGAGTGTCGTTGCATGCTGCTCTGCAATCCCCACATCAAACATACGATCCGGAAACTCACTTGCAAACCCTTCAAGCTTTGAGCCGACAGGCATTGCCGGTGTGATGGCGACAATCCGTTCATCTGTACGTGCAGATTTTCTTACCGTTTCACTTACGAGCGCGCTCCATGCAGGGCCCTTGACAGCGGATTTAATCAGGTCACCAGTGTCGATTTTGTACGGTCCGGTACCGTGCCATGTTCCGACTTTATCTGTTTCAGCAGGTTGGAAACCTTTCCCTTTCTTAGTGACCACGTGAAGGAGAACAGGTCCCTTCGTTTTCTTCGCATATTTGATATTTTCATCAAGCTCATCAAAATTATGGCCGTCTACCGGTCCAAGGTAGGTAAAACCAAGCTCCTCGAAAAACATTCCGGATACAAGCAGATACTTCAGACTGTCCTTCACCCGCTCAGCAGTTGTGGCAAGCTTTCCGCCAACCGCCGGAATTTTTTTAAGGATATACTCAAGATCATCTTTTGCTTTATTATATTTCCCTGCAGTTCTCATACGTCCAAGTACACTGTGGAGCGCGCCTACATTCGGGGCAATAGACATTTCATTATCGTTAAGAATCACAATCATGTCTTTCTTTTCGTGGCCGATATGATTAAGCGCCTCTAGCGCCATTCCCCCTGTTAATGCACCGTCGCCAATGATCGGGACAACATAATTTGAATCGCCCTTAATGTCCCGGGCAATAGCCATTCCCATGGCGGCAGAAAGGGAGGTTGAACTATGTCCTGTTTCCCACACATCGTGTTCACTCTCGTTCATCTTCGGAAATCCGCATAATCCCTTGAACTGGCGAAGCGTATCAAATTGATCGCCTCTGCCCGTCAAGATCTTGTGCACATAAGACTGATGCCCGACATCCCATAAAAATTTATCCTTCGGGCTGTCAAAATGCTTATGAAGCGCAAGAGTCAGTTCAACGACTCCAAGGTTAGGGCCGATATGTCCTCCTGTAGCGGAGAGGTTTTCAATCAGAAAATCCCGGATATCCTGACTTAATTCAATCAGCTCTTCTTTTGATAAGTCTTTTAAAAACGCCGGATCCTTAATTTTTGTTACGTCCATATGGATCACTCTCTTTCCTGAAAGGGTCCCGTTTTCCATTACCTTATTCTCTTCATTTTTCAGGCATCAGATAACAGGTTCATGTCAATAAATTGTTTTTTTCGTTTTCTTTGTATTTCAATTATAACAATGTCCGGATTTTACTCAACAAATTGTCGGGTTTGTTGGGTTGGAAAATGTTTTAAGGTGGAAAAGTCCATCAAATATCGCTATAAGTTCCAGACACTTAGAACATAATTATACCATTTCATCCATGTAATCTCTTTTTATGTAAAATGCCCATGTAAAGAAAAAATAGCCGCCAGCACACGTGTGATAACGGCTATAAAGATACTATTTAAGGTTACTTATGTTGATCATTCTGATGATGTCATGTCTATGTTAAGCGTCCAAAACGTATAAGTATTGATCCTTATTGCCGGTATATCACTGTAGGTAAGTATATCATACCCTGTTTCAGATTGTCTCAATGCACAATCAGCTCGTACGGGAAGCGATCAGGTCTGCGATGTCTGCAAGTAAGACAGGTTCAGGATGGATCTTCTGCAGCGATTCATGAGCTTTTTCTATATGATATTGCAGTTTTCGTTTTGCTTCATCCATACCTAGCAGAGCCGGGTACGTGCTTTTTTTATTCGCCTCATCACTGCCGACCGGTTTGCCAATCTCATTTTGATCGCCTTCCACATCCAGTATGTCGTCCCTTATCTGAAAAGCGAGCCCGATATGTTTCGCGTAATCCCCGAGGAGGTTCAGGTCTCTGTCATCCAGACCACTTATGATGCCCCCTGCTTTTACCGCGTATTCCAAGAGCCTGCCAGTTTTACGGATATGAATGGATTCAAGCTCTTTAATGGTCAGATCAGCTTCCTCACCCTCGATATCAGCTGCCTGTCCACCAACCATTCCCTCTGCTCCAGAAGCTTTGGCGAGTAATCCGATCAGCTTTACTTTTTCTTCAGAGGTAAAGTTTATGGAATCGGCAATGAGACCAAAGCTTAGTGTAAGCAGTGCATCTCCGGCTAAAATTGCAAATGCTTCACCAAATACTTTATGATTGGTCGGCTGACCGCGCCTCAGATCGTCATCATCCATGCTCGGCAGGTCATCATGAATTAATGAATACGTATGTATCATTTCAAGGGCTGCGCCTGCTTCAAGTGCACGATCCGGATTCCGGTCAAATGACTGTGCTGTTGCCATCACAAGCAGCGGGCGGATTCTTTTACCCCCTGCTTTCACTGAATAAATCATGGCTTCCTGAAGTTTTTCCGGACATTCCAATGATGTAATGGCATTTAATAAAACCTGCTCCACTTTTATTTTATTTTCAGTCATGAATTCTGACAATCGGTTCATTTTTATTCCACATCCTCCGGGTCAAGTGGTTTTTCACCTTCATCTGTCATGATCGTCGCCAGCTGTTTCTCCGCATGCTGAAGTTTTTCGTGACAGATTTTCGATAGTTCTACACCTTTTTGGTAATAGGAAATGGCTTCTTCAAGTGGTACATCTCCCTCTTCAAGACGTGAGACAATTTTCTCGAGCTCCTGCATTGCCTCTTCAAATGATTGTTTTTGCTCTGCCATTTTATTCACGCTCCTTGATTTCATCGATTGTACAAAGGAGATCAGATGACTGCAGTGACACTTTAACTGCATCTCCCTCTTTGAGCTGTTGACTGTTTTTAATCAGGTTCCCCTGTTCATCATATACCAGACTGTATCCTCTGTTCATTATTTTTAATGGGCTCAATGCTTCTAAAGTGGATACCGACTGCTGAAATTGGTGCACTTTCACGGTTACAAGTTTCTGCGTGCGGTTTTCAAGGCGTGTCTGAAGCGCGGATACGAGTGACCTTTTGTGCTCTATCTGCCTGTCAGGACTGAGCCTGATCAGCCTGTCATGAAGTTTGTCACGGCGGAGACCGGCTTTTTCTTTGATTAAATGAGATTCTCTAGAGAGATTTTCACGCAACCTGTCTAACTGCTGAACCTGCTGCTCAATTAATTTTTGAGGTTTTTTGAATACAACAGAACCTGTCTGCTTGATCAGTCTTTGTTTATCAAATTGAATTTTTTGATTGACTGCACGGTGAGCCCGGATGGAGGCAGCCATGATTTTCTCACGCACTTCTTCTATATGAGGCACTGCAAGTTCAGCAGCTGCAGTTGGTGTCGGGGCCCGCATATCAGCAACAAAATCCGCAATCGTTACATCTGTTTCATGTCCGACAGCCGATATTACCGGAACAGGAAATGCGGCAATGGCCCTGGCAATCTGCTCATCATTAAACGCCCACAGCTCTTCAATTGAACCGCCACCACGGCCAATAATGACTACATCAAGTTCATCATCATGCTTTGCTTTTTCCAATGCCTCTAGAATCGATGGGACCGCTCTTTCACCCTGTACTGAGCAGGGATAGAGCCTGACGGATACTACTGGATATCGTCTTTTTATCGTGGTCAGAATATCTCTGATTACCGCTCCGGTCGGAGACGTAATGACACCTACCTTAACAGGATAAAGCGGGAGTCTGCGTTTTCTTTCAGCATGGAATAATCCTTCCTCTGACAGCTTTTCCTTCAGCTGTTCATAGGCAAGATACAGTGCGCCGATGCCATCAGGCTCCATTTTTTTCACATAGAGCTGATATTGCCCGCTTGATTCAAATACAGAAACATCTGCCTGAATCAGCACCTCCATTCCATTTTCAGCCTGAAATTTCAATGAGGAGGCAGCAGAGGAAAACATCACAGCGGCAATTCTTGATTTTCCGTCTTTTAATGTGAAATACAAATGTCCGCTTGAATGTTTCTTGAAATTTGACAGCTCCCCTTTAATATAAACATTAGAAAGGTGAGGATCAGCATCAAATTTTCTTTTTATGTATTTTGTTAGTGCACTGACAGTCAGGTACCTCGGAGTAGACATACGGTTTCTCCTTTCGGACATGATAAAATATGGTTCCGGTATTCAATAAAAAAGCGGCTCCCTTTATATGGGCAATGCCCGGGAGCCACTCTTGATCTGTTATTTCGTGCGGGCGCGTTCTGCTGACTCGGTTGTGTTAGCTAGCAACATCGTAATCGTCATGGGCCCGACACCGCCGGGAACAGGTGTAATCGCAGATGCTTTGTCCTTGCAGCCTTCAAAATCAACATCTCCACAAAGCTTTCCGGCATCATCCCTGTTCATTCCGACATCAATCACGACCGCTCCCTCTTTTATATGGTCAGCCGTGATCAGATGGCGAATACCCACTGCAGCAATCACAATATCAGCCTGCTTCGTATGATAGGCCAGGTTTTCCGTGCGCGAGTGGCAGATTGTAACCGTCGCATGTTTATTTAAAAGCAACTGTCCCATCGGTTTACCGACAATATTGCTCCGGCCCACGATGACTGCATGCTTTCCGGCAATGTTTATGCCTTGATGTTCAAGCATTTTGATTATACCGTATGGAGTGCAGGGGAAAAACGCTTCTCCTCCGGTTTGCATCCGGCCGATATTGACCGGGTGAAAACCATCTACATCTTTTTCCGGTTTAATCGCTTCAATAACTGCGGCTTCGCTAATTTGATCGGGTAAAGGAAGCTGTACGAGAATACCATGAATCCGGTCGTTTTCATTAAGTACGTTCACAACCTCGAGCAATGCTGCTTCTGTCGTTTCCTCAGGAAGTTCAATCAGCTCAGAGTAAATCCCGAGCTCAGAGCACGCCTTTTGTTTCATTGATACGTATGTTTTTGACGCCTGATTATGTCCAACGAGCACAACCGCCAGACCCGGCGGCTGGCCGCTCTCACTTAACTTTTCAATACGGCTTTTTAATTCTTCTCTTATATCCAATCCGATTTTTCTGCCATCGATTATTTCAGCTGTCATACTGCTTTTACGCCTCCTGTGTGATCAATCACGTGAATGTAAAGTCGTTACAACTTTTGATAGAACCCCATTCACGAATTTGCTTGATTTTTCATCACCGAAACGCTTCGAGATCTCAACCGCTTCATTCAGGACTACGTTATATGGGACTTCTTCTTTTTTATATAAAAGCTCGTATAACGCTACCCGTAAAATATTCCGGTCCACCCGGGCAAGACGGTCAATCTTCCAGCGCTCGAGATGTCCTTGTATAGTCTGATCAATTTCTGGTTTATGTTCATGTACCCCTGTCACAAGGGCTGTCAGATAATCATCATTTTTTTCATCTTCCAGAATATTTTCAATCGCTTCTCCCGGCTCCATCTCGTTCATATCCATCTGGAATAAAGCCTGCAGCGCTTTTTCTCTGGCCGTTCGTCTTTTCATTTCAAGTTTAACTCCTTCTCTAATTGCATAATATCCATGTCATAAAAAGATCATAGCATAAAATTGCAGTCCCTACTAACGTAACTTCATGAAACTTTCATGATAACGCTGTCAAAACGATCGGAATTCTTACTTTAATAAATCTATGGTAAAGCACCCGACATTTCGTGCTACAAAGCTGATCCATTCAGCTAACAGAAAAAGGTGCCCCATTTGTAAGGGCACCTTTTTCATCTGTCTTTATTCTTCTTCTTCGAGCTTTGCTGATTCGAACTGGATACCAACAATATGAATGTTAACTTCCTCGGCAACGAGTGCAGTCATATTCTGCAGTGTCTGGCGGATATTATCCTGAAGTTTCTGTGCGACAGTCGGAATCGAGATCCCGAACTTCACCGTACAATACACATCAAGGATAATGCCTTCTTCTCCGAGCTCCACCTTCACGCCTTTACCGTGGTTTTTCTTACCGAGTCTCTCAGCAACACCGGATGCAAAGTTGCCGCGCATTTGAGCAATTCCGTCTACCTCAGAAGCAGCGATACCTGCAATTACTTCAATCACTTCCGGAGCAATTTCAATTTTACCCAACTGATTTTGTTCCAGGCTGCTCATTTGGAGCAGATTATTCTGATTCTCAGACATCATAATATCCTCCTTTTATTCAGCCTTCTTAGACATAATATCATACGTCTCCAAAAACTTGGTGTTAAAATCCCCGCCTGTAAATACATCATGATTCAGAAGCTTCAGGTGGAAAGGAATCGTTGTATGAATGCCTTCAATGACAAACTCGGAAAGCGCACGCTTCATTTTCGCGACAGCCTCATCACGTGTCGTGCCGTATGTGATAACCTTGGCAATCATGGAATCATAGTAAGGCGGAATTTCATATCCAGGATAGGCTGCAGAGTCAACACGTACACCAGGACCACCAGGTGGCAGGTACATCGTGATTTTACCGGCTGAAGGCATGAAATTCTTTTCAGGATTTTCTGCATTGATACGGCACTCAATCGACCAGCCTGTGAATTCAACCTCTTCCTGAGTGATCGGCAGCTTTTCACCTGAGGCAACGCGAATCTGTTCTTTAATCAGATCAACACCTGTTACCATTTCCGTAACGGGATGTTCGACTTGTATACGTGTATTCATTTCCATGAAATAAAATGACTGTTCATTATGATCATAAATAAATTCGACCGTTCCGGCACCAGTATATTTCACAGCTTCAGCTGCTTTTACGGCAGCATCACCCATTCTCTCGCGGACCTTTTGGTCGAGTGCAGGAGAAGGTGTTTCTTCAAGCAGCTTTTGCAGACGGCGCTGGATCGAGCAGTCCCGCTCACCGAGGTGAATGGTATTGCCATGGCTGTCGGCAAGCACCTGGATCTCAACGTGTCTAAAATCCTCGATATATTTTTCGATATAAACACCCGGATTACCGAATGCTGTTTCTGCTTCCTGCTGTGTTACCTTCATGCCTTTTTCAAGGTCTGCAGGTGTTTTCGCCACACGGATTCCTTTACCTCCGCCGCCTGCTGTCGCTTTAATAATGACCGGGTAACCGATCTCCTCAGCAAGGGTAAGGGCCTCATCAATCGTGGCTACAATGCCTTTTGAACCTGGCACGACCGGAACGCCTGCTTCACGCATCGTCTCACGTGCCACATCCTTCGTCCCCATTTTTGAAATGGCCTCAGGACTCGGTCCGATAAATATGATATTGCAGTCTCTGCACAGTTCAGCAAAGTCCACGTTTTCAGCGAGGAAACCATAACCGGGATGGATCGCATCCGCTCCGGTCAGTTTGGCTGCTGAAATCACATTCGTAAAGTTTAAGTAGCTGTCTCTTGAAAGCTTTGGCCCGATACAGACTGACTCATCAGCAAGCTGTACATGCAGGGCTTCTCTATCTGCTTCAGAATACACAGCTACCGTTTCTATATCCATCTCTTTACATGCTCTGATAATACGTACCGCAATTTCCCCACGGTTCGCAATCAATACCTTTTTAATCATACGTCTTCTCTCCTAACTACTCTTTAACAAGAAAAAGAGGCTGTCCGTATTCTACCAGCTGGCCATTTTTGACCAGTACCTCAACGATTTCTCCATCCACTTCCGCTTCAATCTCATTAAACAGCTTCATCGCTTCAACGATACAGACAGGTGAATCCTTGCTCACCTTTGAGCCAACCTTCACGAAAGGCTCAGCATCAGGCGAAGAAGCCTCATAGAAAGTGCCGACCATCGGCGATTTGATTTCAACTGTTCCTTCTAGAGATGGTGTCTCTTCTGCAGGTGAAGCTGCTTTTTCTTCCTGTACTGCAGCCGGTGCCGTTTCCTTAACGGGTGCCTGCTGAACGGGAGCTGTCTGCTCAGGTGTGCTTGTGACAACCTGTTCAACCTGGTGTACGACAGCATTGGACTGCTTGCGCATTTTAATTTTTGCACCATCTTGCTCGTATGTAAATTCATCAATTGAAGACTTGTCAATCAGTTTAATTAACTCTCTGATTTCCTGTACTTTTAACATAGTAGACACTCCTTGGCTTTTATAATTAGTTATTAGCAGCAGCTACTAATATCATACGATAACAACTGCCCATAATTCAACTTCATGTAAAAAACGTTTTATTAAAACGCTTACATAATGGTTATTGTAACATACTTCACTCTCGACCCGGATGCAATTTCCTGCAGAAAAGATCCTGTGAAATCAATAGCGGTTATTAAAGTTTTCATCCTGATCTGATTGTCTGATCAAACGATCTGCCAACAACCAAAAAGCCGGAACGTGCGCTTAATAAGCGCGCTGTTCCGGCTTTTATTACTCAGCTGATTCAGCCTCGTCTGATGGTTCGAACATGACGGAGACAAACGCCTGCTCACCAAGCTCTCTTCGTCCAAGTTGAACGAGTTCATTGGCTGCTTCCTTTGAATGTTCATTTTCAGCCGATTTAACGGTGATCAGCACTCTGTTGTCTTCTGAACGCACAAGCGCATCTTCATAGCCGAGTGCCTTAATCATGGATTCGATCATCTGCTCTTTTGTTTCAAGTTTCGTTAATTCTTCCATCGCAGCATAAGCCTCATTTTTTTCAGCTGCTGAAAATTCAGTTGAAGCCACTTTGGAAGTCAGCTGTTCACGTAGCGCACTTCTTTCATCCTGAACCTCCATGCGTAAAACGTCGAATAATTCATCTCCTGCCGCTTCAGATGTTACATCTACTTCATCTTCAAGCAGCCATTCATCCGAATCTTCCCCTAACACCATTTCAGCTGACTCATCGAGTGTAATCGGTGACAATTCTTCAGAAGGTGAAAACACATAATATACGGATAAAACGACAACTAAACTTACCATCGTCAAAAGCCAAACGGTTTGCTTTTTAAGCATTAATATCCATCTCCTTATTCATAAGGTATTACAGCTACGCGGTGTGATGAAACATCCAGCGCTTTTGATACTGCTTCTGCAATCTGTTTTTTCACTTTTGTCTCGTGTCCATTTTCAGCCACAATCATGACACCAGTTATCGCCGGTTTTTCTATGTAACTCAACACAGGTGTCCCCTGCTGTGACTGGTTCCCGAAAACGAGCTGGGATGTCATCGAGTTCCGGTCAGCCGCCGAGCTGAATCCTTCCTTCTGATCCTCGGATTGATCCTGCTGCGTCGTTTCATTACGCGCAAAAATCTTTTTTTCGCTAGTCCCCAATGTCACCATGACCTCCACTTTGTTTGTTCCAAGTGCTTTTTTTAACATGGCTTCCAGTCTTTTTTCAGCTTGATTCTCAAGCTTTTTGATCTGCTCGAACTCTACCTCCGTATCGCTTACAGGTATTGTGGTCACTTCTTTTTCAGAAGGCTCTCTTCCCTGTAAAACGAGGATCAGCCCGATGATCAGCAAAAGCAGAATCAAAGGCCATTTCTTTTGAAACGTCGGATCTCTTGATGAAAACAGCGCCTTCAGCTTGTCCATCATTCCCTCCCCGGTTGTTCGTTAATATGATAAATGATCTGGTCATCCTCCATTTCCCAAAGCGCTGCCAACCGCTTTTTCAGATTTATTCCGCTTTCAAATCCCCCTTTAATATAGATGTGAACGTTCGTACCGTCATCTAATCTGACGGCCTCAACCCGGCATTCACAGTCTGTTTCCAATGCCTCCTGTGCCTGTCCTCTCAGCGTTTCTTCCGCCTGCTCTAATAAATATGTATCCAGCTTGTCATTCATTCCATCAATTATTTGTTCTCCCCGTTCGCGTTCTGATTTTAACCAGGCTGTATTAAAAAAATTGTGCATAATCAGATGATGTTCAGATTCATCCATGAGTGATTTTACCGGGGTGATGAGCCAAAGCAGGAAAAACAGACCTGCAATGAGTCTGATAAAAGGTTTCCACGAGTCCGATGGCGCAGCCGCACTTGCCAGTATGAGTAATACAATCAAAACAAGCAGCTGAGAAGCCCATGAATAAAAGGTCACACCCATCACCTCACCTGATCATTAGCGGAATATTACTGACGAATAAAAGGATAATTACAGCCAGAAAGAAATTGCAGCAAATAAATAATAGAGCAGCACCAATATGAAAAAGACCTTTGCTGACCGCATCAACCGCCTGAATTAATGAGGGATGACCAACCGGCTCCATCACAACAGCTGACAGCCTGTACATCAGCGCAATCACCAGAATTTTTATGGCTGGAAACAGCACAATCAAAAGCAATATACATGCACCGGCAAGTCCAATCGCATTTTTAGCCAGGACAGACGAAGCGAGCAGAAGATCTGCTGTATCCGACACCACTTTTCCGACGAATGGGATAAATGTTCCGACCATTGTTTTCAAGGATTTAGCCGCTACGCCATCCGCTACAGAGGCAGTTACGGTCTGAACCGATAAGATCGTGGTCGAAATCACTGCAGATAAACCTAGTATCCATAACCCGAGCTGTCTGCAAAAGGCAGCGAATTTACCCGTATTAAATGAACTTGAGAAAGTATTGGCGAGATCAAAAAAGATCGAAAGAATAAAAAGCGGGATAATGACCGTTTTGAGAAGCAGCATAGAAAAATGAATCATGGCGAGCATGATCGGATAGGAAACGGCAGATGAAGCAGGTCCGCCTGAAAAGGTAATCGATGCCATATACAAAGGCAGTAAGGCATAAAGAAAATCACCCATCATATGTAGGGCATCATAAAAATATTCGAGACACTTCTGTATACTTTTAATGACCGTCATTAAGAGCAGACCGGTTAAAATCAGCGGACTGACCTCCGCTGCAGCCTGGTGAGAAAAAGACTGGTGCAAAATCTGAAGAATCGATCCGATCACCAGAAATAACAACAGCCAAAAAATAATCTGCATATTTTCAGCGATCTGGTGGAAAAAAAACATTGAAAAACCTGAAAGCCATTCTGTAAAAGTTTCTGACGGATTTGTAACCGCCTCAAAAAACGTTTTTTTCGATAGTTCCGGCATGTACTCACCGTAATCCACGGACAGTTCATCCCAATATTTCAGCCACGTGTCATGTTCCGGTGCCATAAGCTGATCCTGCTTCATCTGCTCCTGCTGTATGGGAACACTCATCAGAACGGTTCCTTGGCAAACTGATCCGGCAACAGCATCAGCATATTTTCCATTAATTCTATAAAAACCGGGAACGCAATCATCAGGATGATCATTTTACCCGTCCATTCAATGATGATGGCGAGTAGCGGCTGATCCATCGACTTTAATAAATGGATGCAGATTTCTGATAAAAAAGCGATCAGCAGTACTTTCAGTAAAATGGATGAATATTCACCAAGACCCGGCACGTATCCCGTAAACTGCTGAAGCATCGTGACAGCCATTTTCAAAGCATGCAGGAGCTCTGTCAGCAGTAAAACACTCCCACACAGCGTCAGCAATATGGCAACTTGCGGAGATCGTTCTTTGATGACGAGCGCTAAAAATCCGATTAAAAAACAAATCCCCGCAGTCCGGATTAACTCCTCCATCGGCAGCACACTCTATTCATAAAACATAAGAACGGAACGGACAGCACTGAAAAAAGTATCGAGTGCCTGAAGCACAATAAACAGCACATATATAAACCCGAAAAACGCAAGCCACTGCGCATATTCTTTCTTTCCCGCCTGATCCAGAACCGTGTATAAAAAGGCCACGACAAGTCCCACTCCTGCAATTTTAAATAATATGTCTGCATCTATGATCACCTGCTACCTCTCCTGTCATCAGCTTAAAAGCAATATTGCGAGCAGACCGCACGTCACCCCGGCAACTCTGTACATTTTCACAAACTTTCCCTCACGCTCAAGCGCCTGTTCATATCTTGCCTGTAAACCTGATACCGTAAAGTTAAGATCACGCTCCACCATTTCGGCATTCATCCCCTGAAACGCCTCACCAACCCTCATCACCCAGCTTATGTCCTCAGCATCCAGGCAGGAAAATTCACCGGTTTGCACAACTGTTTCCCTCCATATTTCAGGTAGCGGCTTATCTTCCTGTCCCATGTTTGCTTTCAGCGCTCTGAAGAAAGGGACGAGTAGAGAATCTGACTGCTGCTGGTAGCGGATGATTTCCATCATGGACGTTTGTCTGCCTGAGACTTCTCCAAGCATCCAATGGCACGTTCTCACAATATCAAGTAAAACGAGCCGCCTCTTTTTTAAAATGGAAGCTCTTCGCATTCCTTCAAGTGTAAAACTGACCACAATACAGCCTGCACCTATGGCAAACATCATGATTTTCCAACCTCTTCAATCGCTTCACCATGAAACTGAAGAAGATAATGATCATGCGTGCAGCACAGCGTATAATGGACAGTCTTTTCCAGCAGGTCCCTGAAACCGCTTTTTTTCAAAAGATCATCATAGCTGCTGGCGTGCGCCGTCATAAACAGAATGACACCTGATGCGACTGCTTCCTTAATCGACCCGAGATCCTCAAGACTTCCGATCTCATCCACGATCATGACGTCAGGACTCATACTCCGGACCATCCATTGAATGCCGAGTGTTTTCGGACACTTATCGAGCACATCCAGACTCAGTCCAAACGTCAGCTGCGGAACCCCCTGCCATGAGGCGGCAATTTCAGATCGTTCATCTACAATACATACCGTCTTCGACTCAGATCCTCCTGAAAGAATCCGGGCTGAATCCCTCAAAAAGGTCGTCTTTCCACTCCCGGGCATCCCGTAAATAAGGAGATGCGGCAACCTATCAGAGTCCCTGGAACGGAGAATCCTTAGAACCTGTTCTGCACAACCAATTTTTTCATGCGCAATCCGGATCGCAAAGGATGTGACATAACGGAAGGCCTGAACCTGATCTGTTTTTGACGCCACTTCACCTGAAAGGCCGACGCGATGCCCTCCTTTTAGCGTAATAAAGCCGGATGTGATGTCTTTTGTATGGGAGTAAACCGAATAACTCGTCAGCCTGTCCATCAAATAAAAACAGTCATCCTCTGTCACTACATAATGGATTTCTTTTCTCTGATTCAGCCCGATCAGTTCAATATGACGGTTCATCCGGATCCTGATTTCATGCCAGCCGGTAAGTGATTCACCTGCAGCGGGCAATATGTATTCCTGCAGATTTCTGGTAAAAAGTGAGTAGATCATATGCATGTGCTGATACTCCTTTTAAGACAATTACTTTTACGTTCATTCTATGGTGAGGAGCGGTAATTATGACGAAGAGCTTTTTTACCCTCAATCATCCGCATGACTGTTTACACACAAAAAAGTCCGGCATTTACGCCTGAAGCGTAAATACCGGACTTTTTTCAAATGCTTTTATTTTCTTGACACGTATGAAGAATCAGTAGTGTTGATGACCAGAACGTCACCTTCATTAATAAAGAAAGGTACATTCACCGTCAGACCCGTCTCAACTGTAGCTGGCTTCGAACCGCCGCTTGTTGTATCACCTTTAATACCAGGCTCTGTTTCAACTACTTTCAGCTCAACTGTGTTAGGCAGTTCAACCCCAAGTGTTTCTGCCTGATACATCATGATCTGTACTTCCATGTTTTCCTGAAGAAACTTCAGTTCATATTCGATCTGTGCAGCAGGAAGCTCAATCTGCTCATAAGACTCGTTATCCATAAATACGTGCATATCTCCATTGGCATAAAGATACTGCATGCGGCGATTATCAATTTGTGCTTTCGCCACTTTTTCACCGGCACGGAATGTTTTTTCCTGCACAGCACCTGTACGGAGATTGCGCAGTTTCGAGCGTACAAAGGCTGCTCCCTTACCCGGTTTAACGTGCTGGAAATCCATTACACGCCAGATTCCGCCGTCCACTTCAATTGTTAAACCTGTACGAAAATCGTTTACTGAAATCATATTTGTTCCTCCTGTATCAAATTATAAAATAAGCAATTCTTTTGTTGAATGAGTGAGTGTTTCATTGCCATCAGCCGTCAGCACCGTATCATCCTCAATACGCACACCGCCGATTCCAGGCAGATAAATACCCGGCTCCACTGTCACAATCATATTTTCTTCAAGGACGATGTCAGAACGGAATGACAGTCCCGGTCCTTCATGAACCTCAAGACCAATACCGTGTCCGAGGGAATGACCGAAATACTCCCCGTAACCTTTTGACGCAATATAATCGCGTGCAAGGGCATCAGCCTCTTTACCTGTCATCCCCGGACGGATCCCATCCATTGCCTTAAGTTGTGCATCAAGTGTGACCTGGTAAATTTCCTTCAGCTTGGCATCCGGCTCGCCAACAGCAAGTGTACGGGTCATATCTGACACATACCCCTTATGCAGCGCACCATAATCAAGCGTGACAAAATCACCCTTTTCAATGATCTTATCGCTTGCAACACCGTGCGGAAGAGCAGAACGGTGTCCTGATGCTACGATAATATCAAAAGACGATGACACTGCACCGGCTTTGCGCATAAAGAACTCCAGCTCATTTGACACCTCAATCTCGCTCTTTCCAGGTTGAATAAAGTCGAGAATATGCTTAAACGCCGCGTCTGCAATGTCCGCAGCTTCCTTTAATATCTTAATCTCAGAATCTGTCTTAATCAAGCGGATTTTTTCAATAACACCTGACAGCGGAACAAGTTCTGCATCAATTGTTTTTTCGTAGCTTCTGTAAGTGCTCAGAACGAGGTGATCTGATTCAATCCCAAGCTTTTTAATACCTAGCCGTTTACACTGGGAAGCGATTTCTTCTGTGATCGGACCTTTATGTGTAATGACCGTGAACCCTTGCCCCTGTTCCTCCGCCTGTTCTGTGTAGCGAAAATCAGTAATAAAAACGGCTTCATCAGCTGAAATAAGAACGGCACCTGCTGAACCGGTGAAATTTGTTAAATATCTTCTGTTATATGTACTCGTGATCAGCATTCCATCTGCCTTGCCTGCAAGCTCTTTACGAAGTTTTTCAAGCTTCATCATTTCCAACTCCCTTAATCATCTGTTTTAAAGCGTAAAATCCGAGTTCATAACCATACACGCCAAACCCGGCGATCTGCCCTTTTGCTTCAGCCGCAATGACAGACTGATGTCTGAATGATTCCCTGGCATGAATATTTGATATATGTATTTCGATAACGGGCAAAGAAACTGCTGCTACAGCATCACGAAGGGCATAACTCGTATGCGTATAGGCTGCCGGGTTAAACAAAACGCCTGCATATGAATCATCTTCTGCCTGATGCAGTGCATCAATCAAATCACCTTCATGGTTTGACTGGACAGCATGAAAACCGAAGCCGTATTCCTCAGCGAGCGCTCCAAGTCTTTTTTCCACAGATTCGAGCGTATCAGCGCCGTAAATGTCCGGCTCCCTTTTTCCGAGGCGATTCAGATTGGGCCCATTTAAAAGCAGGATTTTTTTCATACACTGTCCCCCCACAAATTCACTCCACGCTATTGTATCACAAAGCATCTGAAGTCTCACTATCCTGCTCATACGGTTCATGATAGGCAATGGAATAACCCGTAAAGGCACCGTGAAGAATAAACAGCGACGTCATGGAGATGACAGTATGGGCTTCAAGCTTAAGTGGATTCATCGCCGCATCTGCCAGCCATGATCCAATAAAAAATAACAGGAGTAAGGTGACATTCACTAAAACTCCCGGGATAAAGGATTCCCACTTTTTAATAAGTGATTTATATAAAAACGCCCACAATATGGAGATCAGACAAATCACAAAAAGCAGCTGAAGCTGATCAAGCCATTTCGCATCCCAGTCCGGAAACACAGGAAGAAGCCACTCTTTTTCTATAAAATGAAAAAAAGTATAAAAACGATCCATCAAATAAAAAAGGACGCCTGCTGTTAGTCCCGTCCAAAAAGTAAGCATATTAAAGCTCATAGTAGGAAACTTCATTTTGATTACCTCCGTTATATGATTAATTTTTATTGGAATGGCAAAGAATAAGCTCTGAAGATGAAAATATAGTGAATGTTCCGACTGCGCCCAATCACTTTCAAAAAGTATTCCCAAAAATGAAATTATTTATTGCAGATAACCTCATACGGCTAGTAGAAAGCCTGATTTTTTAGTAAACTGTAGTTACCTTATATAAAGGAATGTTTTGGATAGGCTGGTGTAAATAGATGACAAACAATCAAAAGCCTGCATATGGCGGGCAGGCTGTGATGGAAGGCGTAATGTTCGGGGGTAAACGCCATACGGTCACTGCAATCAGACGGAAAGATCAATCAATAGAGTATTTCCATCTGCCGCGCAAGCAAAAGCCGGCGTTTCAAAAAATGAAAAAGATCCCTTTTCTTCGGGGAATCATTGCACTGATTGAAGCAAGTGCTAACGGAACACAGCACCTGAATTTCTCAAGCGAACGTTTTGACGTGATGCCTGAAGACGATGAAAAGGTTCAAAAGGAACAAAAAGCGTCAAAACTCGAAATGATATTTGGCATTGCTGCGATCGGGGTATTATCCTTCCTTTTCGGAAAATTTGTCTTTACGCTGATTCCCGTTTTTCTTGCCGATGCGTTCAGCTTTATCCTTCCGGGTAAATTCGAGCAGATTTTACTTGAGACCACGTTTAAAATCGTGCTGCTGCTTGCGTACATTTACTTCATATCACTTACCCCATTAATCAAGCGGGTGTTTCAGTATCACGGAGCGGAGCATAAAGTGATTAATGCCTACGAAAACAATCTTCCATTAACCGTGGAAAATGTTCAGGCACAGTCAAGACTGCATTACCGGTGCGGTTCAAGTTTCATTCTATTTACGGTTATAGTCGGGATGTTTGTTTATCTTTTAGTACCGGTTGACCCGCTTTATGTTCGTGTACTGAACCGTATTGCACTGATTCCGGTTGTTCTTGGAATCTCATTTGAAGTACTTCAGCTGACAAACAAAGTACGGTCAGTACCTGTTCTCAAATACCTCGGTTATCCGGGCCTCTGGCTTCAGCTACTGACAACGAAGGAACCAAAAGATGATCAGGTTGAAGTAGCCATTGCTTCATTTAACAAGATGCTTGAAATGGAAGAAGCGGCTGAGTCAGGTTTAAAAAAGGCGGCACTTGTCTAAACTATTAAAAAAGGCTCGTGGGGGACGGAGCCCCTGTTCCTTTTCAAAAGCCGGTAAAAATGCCGGCTACGCATGACGAGCTGTAGGAGGTGGCTGTAATGAGTGGAAGAATGATTTTCGCTTCAGTTGTGATTATATTAGGTGTGATAGGACTGATCAGTACGCTGGTAACAAATCCAGAGAGCATTTTAAGAATGGTATTGACCTATGCGGCAATTGCCCTCGTTATATACGTGATCTACCGTATATGGATGAGCAGAAGAACGGATCGCCGGGAGCAGCAGGCATTTAAAAAAGCAGCAAAACAGTCAAAGAAAAGATATCAGACTCCAGCCCCTCCTACACGAATGAAAACGGCGGCAAAGAAAACACAGGCAAGAAAAACAACGCCTGCAAAAAGAGCTTCAGCAGCCCGAATCGGTGCACCAAAGCTCACAGTTATAGAAGGAAAAAAAGGAAAGAAGAAAAAAAGAATGTCACTTTAAACCTTCTTTCTCTATAAAATCAATTGTTTTTGCACGCCCTGACCGGATCAGGGCGTGCATTTTTTCAGGTCTTAATTGAAAGCCCGCTGTTGGAATCGAGGGCGTTTTGACGACAACCCATCTGAGTCGTGGATTTTTCTTTATAAATCTTTGGTCATGCGCTTCTTTCATCGTATGAAAAAGTGCCTCGTATAACTCCACTACACTATCAATTTTTCGTGTTGCTCCTATTTCTTCGGCTGTCAGCTGAAAGCCGAAGAGAGGCACCTGCTGTTCCTCTTCATCAAATAAAAACACAGGAAAATTACTGAGTACCCCTCCGTCTACAATATAATGAACCTCTTTACCTGATTTCAGCTTAACCGGTTCATAAAAAAACGGCAGTGAAGCGCTCATTCTGACGGCTTCAGCAATCGTTAAATGCCCTTGTTTATCGTTTGTATAACGCTTTATGTCATCAGGTAAAACTAGCATTTCACCGTCCGTCAGATCAGAAGCAATCATTCTCAGCTTTTCATGAGGTAAATCTTCAAAATATCTGATTCCTTTCTCAAACAACTTCCGGTCCATCCATTCTTTTATACCGTCCCCGGAATACAATCCTTTCTTCCAGTAAAGCAGCAGCCACCTTAAAATCGTTGGTGTCCGGTTCATTTTTTGTTCGGCACGGGCAAACATCGACAGCTCCGGGAGCATTTTGATCAGATCCTCTGAGCTGTATCCGGCACTGACCAGCGCACCGATCACTGCTCCCGCACTAGTACCCGCCACTTTCCTGATCGTAATTCCGTATTCCTCCAAAGCCTGCAAAACACCAATAAACGCCAGCGCTTTCACACCGCCTCCTGAAAAAACGACATCTGCCTGCACACGCTCACCCCTTTTGGTTTATAATATGCGGACAACAAAAAAGAAGAAGGCCGCTTTGGACCTTCTTGTAGCTGCAATATAGAGCATGATGATAACTTTCACTATTCTTTACGAAAAGTTTCATGAGAAGATTCTGAATTAAAAATGCAGATTACACCGTAACCATCACGCGTCCAATTGTCTGATTTTTCACATGCTACATTTATGAACAAGATAACCTTTGCTTAATTGTATGCCTTCATCAATTCTAAACCGTCTACGATATATATATTTCAGGGAAATAAAACGTAATCTCAAATCCCTTCCCGTACTCTGATTCCACATTTATCTCAATCTGTAATTCGTCGCACAACTTCTTCACAAGATATAAACCTATACCAGAAGACTGCTTTTTATCAGTGTTTTCCCCGGTGAATCCCTTATCAAAAATGAAAGGAAGCTCAGAATCCAACACTCCGGTACCATTATCAGTTATGCTTATAAAATACTGATTATTTCCCTTGTTAAAACCGGTTTTTATCATGATAAAGCTTTGAATTTTCTCTTTTGAATATTTTAATGAATTAAGAAATACCTGAGTAAGGATAAAATATAGCGCTTTTTTATCTGAAACAACAGGGACATCCTCCATCTCGGAAATCACTTTGACACTCTTTTCCTCCAGCATCCCTTTAAGGTCAAGCATTACTTCTTCACAACAAAGGCTAAACGAAATTCTTTCTAAGCGATAATCAACATGTGATGCCTGTAATCTAGCGTAAAATAGAATTTGTTCAACATGATCATAAATGTTAATTCTTGCATGCTCTATTTTCTGATAAACCAGCTGTGACATCTCTTCCTTACGATTTTCCAAAACGAGATTGATCAGGGCGATAGGTGCTTTTATCTCATGAACCCAACTCTCAATAAACTCTTTATCATTCATTGACTGTAGCTCAATTTCATCTAACTGGTCATTTAATTCACGCAACTTATTGGCTAAGCAGCTCACTTTTTCTTTATGCAAGCTGCCGTAAGAGCTGATCAACGCACATTCAAGCTCTGTTGATGGGTCCCTAATAAAATCATAGAAGATCTTATCATGCTTTTCGTTCTTTTTAACGACCAGCAATATTGTGAGCAAAATACTAATGAGCGTAAAAACCATCATAAAACCAACTAAAAGATTAAATGTTTCCGGATACGCTACCCACGCCAAAAAAATAAAAAAAGCATTACATGCACAAAGTGCCGTTAACCATAGACGTGATTCTTTTATTACATTGAGCCATCTACTTAACTTCATAAGCTGTCATCTTCCAAGAGCTGATATCCAATACCTCTAATCGTTTTAATCCGATTCGGCAACCCAATACCGTCAAGTGTTTTGCGCAACCTGGTCATATTGACTTGAAGGATGTTCTCATCCACATAGTCACTGCTTCCCCACAATGTATGAAATAGCTCTTCTTTCCTTACAACTGAGGGGGAGGCATGTACCAAAGCCTTCAACATAACAGCCTCATTCTTAGATAAGGTGATGGAACCTGTGCCGGTATATAATACGTTTGACTGATCATCTATTTGAAAATCACCAGCATCTAACAGGATGTGTCTGTTTGAATATAGTCGAATAAGCTTGTCAACCCTGGCGATTAATCGTTGAGGATGACAGGGTTTGGTAAGGTAATCATCTGCACCCAGCCCAAACGCATGAAGTTCATCACTCAGTTGATCCCGTGAAGTTAACACTAAAACGGGACCAACTCCTTTAGCTTTTAATGCACGACAAATATCAAATCCTGAATAGTTGGGTAAATTCAAATCCAATAAAATTAAACAAGGATTAGCAAAAATAATATCTTCCACGGGATGATCGAATGAACGGATACAGTAAACAGTGTATCCCTCTTTCTCAAATATATTTTGTAGCTCTTCACGCAAAAAAATGTCGTCTTCGACAATGACTATTTTCCCCACACGTTCACCCTCTATCGTGCCTGTTTTAATTTCTTAATTTCTTCATCACTTTTTCGTTGAATCATCAAAATATAACAAATCTCGATAATTATAAATACAGCTAGAGAAATCACAACCGTACCTATCCCGTTATTTAAACTAATTGAATTTGGGAAAGTATCAACCATAGACCAAATACCAAAAATAGAGCTGATCAATGCTACGAGAATGACTAACCCAAAGTATAACCAAATCTGCACCCTTGCTGACATACAAAGTGATTCAACACTTGCACCAAGCATAGCTACTGTAAAATATCTATGTCTCGTGCTTTTTTGCTGCATAAGAAACTTTAATCCCATCACTGTATTGGCAATGATCAGAAACATGATACCTAAGTATATTGTTGTATAACTTCCCGCTACTGTGAAAAATAGCTTTCTGCCCATGCTGGACAGATAACTCTCATAATCCAAGCCGGATGCATTAAGTAACCCATCCACTTCATACATCGCTTGCATAAGTCCTTTTTCTTCAATAAGTGCATCATCCAGTACCATATTAAGAAGATATGAATCCTCGCGATCATCGAAGGTATCATATAGATCATCAGGTACAATTAAAGCATATGAAAGAGTGATGGCTCTATCTGCAACGACGTTCAATGTATAAAGTGTTGACGATAAACTATATTGATTGCCAACAATGTTAACGTATGGTTTAGACTGCAGGGCTTCCCTTAATATATCATGAGAATATGTAAATTCTTCATCAGAATACATTGCCACTTCATCGCTTCCTAGTTCGATGGGGGGTTTATTAACGGAACGAAGCATGTCGTTATAACTTGAAAGTGAAATCAAATAGGGCCTATTATCCGTTGTTAATTCACTTAATAAGTTTTCTTTTTCTTTCGAATACACTTCCTTTGAAACGGATTCTGATAATCCTGACCACGAAAAAGTGTCTAACCACTCATTTTCCTCCGGATCAAAACGCCACAAGTAACCTAATTTCATTTCATAATATTCTTTAACATAAGGCTCTAGTTCATCAGATGTGAGTACTGAAATAATTTCTTTCTCTGATCCGCTAAAAGTAAAATCTGCAGTTTTGCTGGATGTTAAGTCATTATTTAAGGCGGTAGATATTCCATAAACAAAACAAACCATAGACATAACGATTAAGAGCGAAGATATGGCAAGTGAAGCCCATTGATTCAATACATTTTCCTGTAATTGTCTCCCTGTAAAGATAAATAGACCAGCAGAAGATTTACCCTTACGTTTTATCCATGCTCCAATTAAACTTCCCAGTCCACGAAACAGCATGAAAGTCCCAACAATACCAACGATGATTATTAATGCAAACATTCTATAATCAAGGTTGCGTAGATACAGAATTGCCAATCCATAAGCTGTACATAAAAAAATTGTGCCTAGGAGCAATACTGCACCTGTCATTAAACTAACAATACTCCATATAGGGTTAAGAACTCTTTGCGATTCCTCTTTCTGATCATCCAGTAAATCCACAGGTTCTTTCCTCGTTAATTTCAAGCTGATAAAAGACATTGCTATAAGCTGAACGACGATAAAGCCAACGACTGTTAAACCAAGCCCTGCCCAGGATATACTGTATTGATAACCAATGATACCAATACCAATTAACCTTGAAGTGATTAAGCTGATTAGTTCAGTCAAAAATACGCCAATTGGAATGCCAATCATCAGAGCAATTGCGCCATTCCACAATGTTTCCCCCATGATCATTAAAAACAGCCTGCTTCTTTTCATCCCCATCATCAAATACAAGCCAAATTCGTGACTACGAAGTTTTACTTGATAGTTATTCGCAAAGTAAACCAAAAAGAAAACAAAAAAAAGTGAAACGGCATATAACATAGGAATCATTAACAAGAGCCTGTTTACCGCATTACTTTCAACTGTCTTCAGGTATGCCATAACATCTTGCTCACCAAGTGAAAGGATGATATAAAAAGCGATGATCGAAATAATAAGCGCACCAAAATAAACGCCATTTTCTTTTCTAATTTTGCGACTATTTCTTTTAATGAAGTCAAAGAACATGTCTGCTGCCTCCACCCAACTGAGCCAAGACAGTTAAGATCCTTTCATAAAATGCGTTCTGCGTTTCTCCAGGTACTTTCTTACGGAGCTCATGAAATATGACACCATCCTGAATGAATAGGATTCTTGAGCAATAACTCGCAGCATTCGCATCATGAGTCACCATTAAAATAGTTGTCTCATTTCTTTGGTTAACGAAACTCAATTTTTCCATCAGGACTTTTGCATTTTTGGTATCTAAAGCTCCTGTGGGTTCATCCGCTAATACAATACTTGGATTAGAAATCAATGCCCTTGCCGCTGCAACTCTCTGCTTCTGCCCACCTGACATTTGATAAGGAAATTTTTCCAGAACGTCTTCGATATCAAATTGCTTTGCTAAATTTTGTAGTTGTAATTCCTGATTTTTAGAATTCTCTTTATGTATAGATAATGGCAAAACAATATTTTCTCTGGCTATCAGGTTATCCAACAGCTCGAATTCCTGAAATAAGTATCCAATTCTACTTCCTCTATATTTTGCTAATTGTGATCCTTTAAAAGAAGAAATACTTTGACCTTCTAATAAAATTTCCCCTGATGTTGGTTTAAGCATGGTCGCAATACAATTAAGCAATGTTGTTTTTCCTGATCCACTTACCCCCATAATACCGAGGAACTCCCCCGGAAGAACATCAAATGTAACCCCCTTTAAAGCAGAGGTCTCACTTTGTCCTTCACCATACGTTTTATGCACTCCCTTGACTTGAAGCAATTTGTTTGAAATGTTCATTTGTGTGCTCCCCTTTAACTTTTCTATACTAATACCATATATGAAAATAATCTCTAATAACACTTACAATGATTGTAAGGTTTTGAAATAAAATATGATCCTATTACTAAACTTTTGTACTTCCATTCCTATTCTTCAAAGAGTTTAATTTAGAAAACCTACTATTGACCTTGATAATCACAAAAAAGGAAGAAGGCGCAAAAGTAGCCTTCTTCCTTTTTTATAATTTTCTTTATAATCCACACTTTAACTGCGCGTTACAGTTTGTACAAGTGTTACAGCCGCCGATTTCTTTCACTGTTCCTTTTCGGCAGACAGGGCATGTGTTTCCGATCTCAGAGCCAATTGTTACGTTCGTTGAGCGTAGATCCTGAATCGTATCTACAAGTACAACGTTTTGCTTTCTCTTCGGCTGGTCCTGCTTGTTTTCTTCTGCTTTTAATGTCAGCACCTGGCTGTCACGGCTGCCGTCTACATAAACCGTTCCGCCTTTTGCTCCACCGCGGTACAGGCGCTCATACACACTTTCCACCTGCTCAACAGAGTAACCTTTTGGTGCATTTACTGTTTTAGAAATTGAGCTGTCAATCCAGCGTTGGATGACACACTGAGTATCTGCGTGTGCTTCAGGTGAAAGCTCCATCGCTGTCACAAAAAATGATGGCAGATTTTCTTCTGAAGCTCCAGGATTCATTTCCAGGTATTCTTTGACAATATCCGCCTTCACCTCGATAAATTTACCAAGTCGTCCGCTGCGGTAATAAGTAAAGGAGAAGTAAGGCTCAAGACCTGTAGATACGCCAACCATTGTGCCGGTGCTGCCGGTTGGAGCCACAGTCAGCAGGTGAGAGTTTCGGATCCCGTGTTCCGCGATCGCACTTCTCACGTCTTCAGGCATCTTTTTCATATAGCCTGTTTCAGTAAAGGCCTTGCGCAGGGCATTCGTTTCTTCTTCTGTTTCACCAGTAAGGAATGGGAACGATCCTCTTTCTTTTGCAAGCTCTACTGATGTCTTATAGGCAGTAACGGCGATTGTCTCAAAAATTTCATCAACAAGTTTGTTGCCTTCTGCTGTACCGTATTCTTTTTTACAGTAAATAAGCAGATCAGCCATTCCCATGACACCAAGTCCGACACGTCTTTCACCAAGCGCCTGCTTTTTGTTGTCTTCAAGGAAATACGGTGTTGCATCAATGACGTTATCCTGCATACGCACACCGACTTCGACCGTTTGCTTCAGGCGTTCGAAATCCACCGTTTTATTTTTCTTATCGGCGAATTCTGCCAGGTTGACTGCCGCCAGATTACATACAGAGTATGGAGCCAGCGGCTGTTCACCACATGGATTTGTCGCTACAACCTGCTGACCATATGCTTTTGCATTCGTCATGTCATTGGCATTATCAATAAAGAAAATACCTGGTTCCGCTGAGTACGTTGCACAAATATTGATCAGGTTCCAAAGCTCTTTCGCTTTAATTGTACGGTATGTTCTAACCGCATTACCCTGCTCCTGCCAGCGTCTCACATCACCGACTTCATGCCAGTTTTCATTGTAGTTTTTCATCTGCTCAGCAGTGTAATTCTCTACATCCGGGAATCTGAGTGCGTAATCCCCGTCTTCTTCCACTGCTTTCATAAAGTCGTCCGTCAGACAGACTGAAATATTGGCACCTGTAAGAAATTCAGAGTTATGAACAGAATAAGTTCCGCCTTCAGCAAGCTTTTCTTTCGCATCATCAATAATGGACTGATTAAAGCCACCGAAGCCTTCGATGTTTTCATAATTGGCAATGCTTTGATACATGGCCGCTTCCTGCTCTGTTAAAGGAGTAAACTTAAGTTTTTCCTGTGCGATCTTTTTAATAAAATCATCCTGAGTTGTTTCAAGAAGGAATCGCAGGATTCTCGGATTTTGCATCTTGGAGATAATAAATTCAATGATGTCAGGATGCCAGTCCGAGAGCATAATCATTTGTGCTCCTCTGCGGGATCCACCCTGTTCAACCAGATGAGTCAGTTTCGCAATATCATCCAACCACGAAACAGAACCTGAAGATTTACCGTTTACGCCTTTTGCGAGCGTATTACGCGGGCGCAGTGTCGATCCGTTTGTTCCGACGCCACCGCCGCGGCTCATGATTTCCATGACCTGCTTACGATGATCAGAAATCCCTTCTCTTGAATCCTGAATAAAAGGCATCACATAACAGTTGAAAAATGTAACGTCTGTCTGTGCTCCCGCTCCATAAAGCACACGGCCTGCAGGGACAAAACGCATATTTGAAAGCTCTTCATAAAACTTTTTTGTCCACTGTTCACGCAGCTCCGGCGTTTTTTCAACCGCTGCAAGGCCCGTTGCATTACGCAGCGCAATTTGCTCATAATATACTTCCAGTGGCTTTTCAATGACATCAAGAGATCTGACAACAACCCCCGTTTCCGTTTCTTTAGGTGTATCAAGGGAATTTCTGAATTCTTCTTCAATCAGCACATGTGCCTCACGCCTGTTCCAGTCGATACTCTGAATGAAACCTAACCCCCGCGCAGGAAATTTTGGGTCCTCACGTATCGTCAGAACAACAAAGTCCCCTTCTCTCAGCGTTTTCTTTTCAGTATCTTTAAATGAATAGCGATCCAGCATGACCAGTCTCGACACACCTTTATGTGTTTTCGACATCTGATCTGTAATTTCGTGTACCTGAGGGAACTGTTTAATATCCCGGTTCAATGCCTCTTTGTTGAGTTTAGGTACTGAAGTAGATAATTGTGCCATTTGTGTCTCCCCTTCATGATTAAATATTAACTATTTGTAGTTTACTCTTCCATTACCCGAATTTCAATTAAAAACACAACATATTGTGTTTTTATTTTTAACCTAAATACTATATATAGTTTTTCCGGTCAAGCAAAAGATTTTGTCAAATGCTCAATTATGAGAAAAATGAACAAATCACGAGAAAACACAGTGTTTTTTATAACATTTCCCCAATTTTCGACCAAATCGGAGCTTGAGTTTCAAACAGCCTTTCTTCCTTTATCTAGAAATCAACAGCCACCTGCATTTCTCTTAAAGGAACCTATGCTATCATTTAAACAAAAAGAAAAAAATGAGCGTTTCAGCTCATTTTTTAGGTTATTGTTTGACAGAACCGTGCCAGGACATTCCTCCGCTTTCCTTTGTCTAGCTGCGGCAACTAGCCCCTCGAGGTCATAAGTCAAAGATGAACGAGGGCGAAGATCAGCCCTCTTTTCATCTTCGCCTTATGCTTGTCGGGGCTGGA
>NZ_SORW01000053.1:84789-196869 GCF_004405105.1 Jeotgalibacillus sp. R-1-5s-1
CCGCTTTTCCAAGGCCGCGCGGTGAGCCAGCTAGAGCTCTGCGCTAAGCTGTCTCACCTGTCGCTTCTCTGCCGCAGGAGTCTCCGGAATGTCCTGGCACTATATAGATGATTCTCATTTTTTAAAAAACAATATTATCTTTGATAGTTCCAGTCATCACTTAAATATTTCTTCTCCATAATGGACTCTACTACACGCAGCTGGTCGACTGACAGGGTGTAGGGAACCAATTCAATATTCAGACCCTTTTCAAATCCTTTATGGAAGGCTGCTTTCGCCTCTTCAAATGTGACTGGAGTCTTTCGTAGTTCATTAATCGCTACCGCTTTATCTGAAAACGCCCGCATCATCCGTTCTTTTACCCGTTCACTTGGATAGTTGAAAAGACTGAACAGCTGCTCTGTATCAAGATCCAGCAAAATGGAACCGTGCTGGAGGATCACGCCTTTCTGTCTGGTCTGGGCACTGCCAGCCACCTTTCGCCCTTCCACCACAAGCTCATACCAGCTCGGTGCATCAAAGCATACAGCGCTTCTCGGATCCTTAAGCTGCGCTTTTTCTTTTTCAGAATCAGGAATAGCGAAGTAGGCATCAAGTCCAAGCTCGCGAAATCCATTCAGTATTCCTTCAGAGATCACACGGTATGCTTCCGTGACCGTTCCGGGCATTTCAGGGTGCTCTTCTGAGACAATGACGCTGTATGTCAGTTCTTTATCATGAAGCACGCCCCTGCCCCCGGTGGGTCTTCTGACAAAACCGAGTCCCTGTTTTTTTACCTCTTCAAGGTTGATTTCCTTTTCAGCTTTTTGAAAATAACCGATCGATAGTGAAGGAGGATCCCAGCCGTAAAAACGGATTACAGGTGGCATTTCACCCTTGCTGTGCCATTCCAAAAGCGCTTCATCCATCGCCATATTATAGGCGGGACCACAAAATCCTGAATCAATAAAGTACCACTTTTCTTTTTCCAACATGATCACCTAACCGTCTGTTCAAATATTATTTTCATGTATCGTGATGTTTCTAATATTTTTCTTTGAACTATTAACCTCTGACCCCTATAATAAAGAATAGTGCTGAAAATAGAAAGGGGTTAAAAAGTTGGAGTCACTTTATGTACTAATCGCTGTACTTGCTGCGATCATTCTTTATTCTGTCTTCACCTATTTCCGTCAAAAAAAGATTTTAAAGACACTGACAGAAGAAGAATTCAAGAATGGTTACCGCAAAGCACAGCTGATTGATGTAAGAGAACAGCGTGAATATGATGGCGGACACATTCTTGGCGCCAGAAACATTCCACTTTCTCAGCTTAAAATGCGCTTAGGAGAAATCCGCGCAGACAAGCCCGTTTATCTTTACTGCCAGAATGGCATGAGAAGCGGCCGTGCTGCCCAGCTGCTGCATAAAAAGGGTGTAAAAGACCTTTACCAGCTTAAAGGCGGATTCAAAAAATGGACAGGTAAAATTAAACGCAAATAAAATATTTTGTTTCGATTAATCATAACCATCCCACTAAAAGTCAAAAGCCTCCGGTATTAACGAGGTTTTTGACTTTTTTAATTGACCGCTTTGTATACATGAAAACATTTCTTCGGTCTGATTACGACAAGTGATTGGGGATTCAATTACTCCTATGAACAGCTGGATCAGATGAACAGATTGATGTACAGTCTTTTTGACCGCCCGAAAGAAATTGAGAATCGTTCCGTCACGATTTTCAATTCAAAAAACTCCCTGAAAAAAATCAGGGAGTTTTCGTTTTATACTTCAACCGTTTCTTTTTTCGTGTAACGGAGAATCGGCTGTCTTGCTGCTCTTGTTTCATCCAGTCTGCTGATGACCGTTGTATGAGGAGCCTCCTGAACAATCTCAGGGTTATCCTCCGCTTCTTTTGCAATCTGGATCATCGCATCAATAAACGAATCAAGCGTTTCTTTTGATTCTGTTTCCGTCGGCTCAATCATAATACATTCCTCAACATTCAGCGGGAAGTAAATGGTTGGCGGGTGGAAGCCGAAATCAAGCAGTCGTTTAGCAATATCAAGCGTTCTTACACCAAGCTTCTTCTGTCGTTTTCCGCTTAATACAAATTCGTGCTTACAATGACGGTCAAATGGCAGATCGTAATGTTCAGCCAGTCTTCTCATCATGTAATTGGCGTTGAGAACGGCATATTCGCTGACCGCTTTCAGGCCATCAGGTCCCATTGTGCGGATATACGTATAGGCACGGACATTAATGCCGAAGTTACCGTAATAAGGCTTAACGCGTCCGATTGACTGAGGACGGTTATAATCAAATGATAAAACGCCATCCTTCTTCACTAATACCGGCTTTGGAAGATACGGAATAAGATCCTTTTTCACGCCGACAGGACCCGACCCCGGACCACCGCCTCCGTGAGGACCGGTAAATGTTTTATGAAGGTTAAGATGCACAACATCAAAGCCCATATCACCAGGACGTGCTTTTGATAAAACAGCGTTGAGGTTTGCACCATCATAATAAAGCTTGCCGCCTGCTTCGTGAATGATTTCAGCCATTTCAAGAATGTTTTCCTCAAACAAGCCAAGCGTATTAGGGTTTGTCAGCATGAGCGCTGCAGTATCATCCCCAACTACACGCTTCAGGTCATCCAAGTCAACAAGTCCCTGCTCGTTGGATTTAACGGTAATCGTTTCAAAGCCAGCCACTGTTGCGGATGCAGGGTTCGTACCATGTGCTGAATCAGGAACAATGACCTTCGTCCGGTTAACATCACCATTTGCCTCATGATAAGCGCGGATCATCATCAGTCCCGTCCACTCACCGTGGGCACCTGCTGCAGGCTGAAGCGTCACCTCATCCATTCCCGTGATTTCCACAAGGTGTTCCTGCAGATCGTACATAAGCTCCATTGCACCCTGAACTGTACTTTCATCCTGAAGCGGGTGGATATGGGCAAAACCGTCATAACGGGCAACAGCTTCGTTAATTTTCGGGTTGTACTTCATCGTACATGAGCCAAGCGGATAGAAGCCGGAGTCTACACCGTGGTTTCTATTTGAAAGCGCTGTGTAGTGTCTCATAATATCAAGCTCGGATACTTCCGGCAGCTCCGGCGCTTCTTTTCTCAGAAATCCTTCCGGAACGAGCTCGGACAGATCCGTTTCAGGTACATCAAGCGCTGGCAGACTGTAGCCTGTGCGGCCTTCTTTTGAGAGTTCGAAAATGAGCGACTGATCCTTGTTATGCATATTGCTTCAGCTCCTCTGCAAGTAGGTCTATTTCTTCTTTTGTCCGCTGCTCTGTAACGGCGATCAGCATCTGGTTTTTACGGCTGTCATAATCACGGCCAAGGTCATATCCACCTAAAACCATTTTCCCAAACAGCGACTGATTTACTTCTTTTACAGGACGGTTTAACTCAACGACGAACTCGTTAAAGGTAAAGCCCTGGTCCACGATCGTAACACCTGCTTCTTGAAGACGTTTCTTAGCATAATGTGCCTTCTGGAAATTCTGATTCGCAATCTCCTGGATCCCCTGTTTTCCAAGCGCAGTCATCGTTACCGAAGATGCCAGTGCATTTAGCGCCTGATTGGAACAAATATTGGATGTCGCTTTATCACGACGGATATGCTGTTCGCGTGCCTGAAGCGTCAACACATATCCTCTCTGTCCATTTTCATCCTGCGTTTCACCAACAAGACGGCCTGGAACTTTTCGCATCAGCTTTTTCGTTACAGCAAAATAACCGCAGTGAGGGCCGCCGAATGCTTGAGGAAGTCCGAATGGCTGTGCATCACCAACCACGATATCCGCGTTAAACTGTCCAGGAGGTGTCAGTGCACCAAGCGAAATCGGATTCGCCGATACAACAAACATTGCTTTTGAGGCATGCGTAATTTTTTCGATTTCATCCAGACGCTCAATCTGTCCAAAGAAGTTAGGATACTGAACCATAACAGCCGCAATGTCATCTGTGACAAGCTCTTTCAGTGCGTCGAGATCTGTTACTCCGTTAGATTCCGGTACCGTTACGACTTCAATATGTTGACCTGCTGCATATGTTTCAAGCACTGCACGTGATTCCGGATGGACAGCTTCAGAGACAAGCACTTTCTTCCTGCGTGTCTGACCCGCTGACAGCATCGCTGCTTCTGCAAATGAAGTTCCGCCATCATACATAGATGAGTTGGCTACATCCATACCCGTCAGCTCACAGATCATCGTCTGAAATTCGAAAATGGCCTGAAGTTCGCCCTGGGAAATCTCAGGCTGATAAGGTGTATAAGCTGTGTAAAACTCAGATCTTGAAATGACGTGATCCATAATCGTTGGAGAGTAATGGTCGTAAACCCCGGCTCCAAGAAATGATGTGTATTTCTTTGTATCCGCGTTTTTAGCTGCAAGCTGTGCAAGCTCTTTTGTTAAGGCAGATTCCGCTTTTGCAGGCTTAATTTTCAACTCCCCGTCAAAGCGTACCTTTTCAGGGATATCGGAGAACAACTCCTCAATGGATGATACACCAATGGCTGAAAGCATTTCCTGCTTATCTGATTCTGTCATCGGTAAATAACGATGTGTCATAGTAGTGATTCCTCCTGCTTTTATGATTTACGTTTATAAAATGGGGATTTTACGACTTTCGCTTTCACATGCTTGGATCTGATTTCAACGGTAAGTTCCTGATCCATTGACGCGTATTCCTTTCCAATCAGCACGTATCCAACGTTTTTACCAAGTGTCGGGGACTGAGTACCGGTCGTGACAAAGCCGATTTCGTTTTCCCCGGCAAAAACTTTATAACCGAAACGTGGAATGCCGCGATCAACCATTTCAATGCCTACAAGCTTTCTCGGTGCACCATTTTCCTTCTGATCCTTCAGCACTTCCTGTCCGATAAACGGAGTTTCCTTATTCGTTTTTACGGCAAATCCGATCCCTGCTTCAATCGGGGAAATGGACTCTGACAATTCCTGCCCGTAAAGCGCAAGCTTCGCTTCAAAACGGAGTGTATCACGTGCCCCGAGACCACATGGCTCAAGTCCTGCTTCTTTTCCGCTTTCAACCAGAAGCTTCCATAATCCCGGTGTATCTTCAGCGCGGCAATAAAGTTCAAAGCCATCCTCACCTGTGTAGCCGGTTCTTGATACAAGCACGGAGTAGTCTCCGATTTTCACATCTCTTTTAAAACGGAAGAACGTAATACCCGCGAGGTCCTCTTCTGTCAGCTGCTGAAGAATGGACTGTGCAAGTGGTCCCTGCAGGGCTAGCTGACCCGTTTGATCTGATATATTTTCAAGGGTAACCCCTTCAATCTGATGGTCTTTTAACCATTGAACATCTTTATCTATATTTGAAGCATTAATTACAAGGAGATAGGTCTCAGCGTCATAGCGGTAAACAAGTAGATCATCTACCGTCCCTCCGTTTTCATAGCACATGGCTGTATAAAGCGCCTGATCGTTCTCAAGCGTACTGATATCATTCGTCATCATTTTCTGAAGGTAGTTCAGGCTCTCCGGCCCCTCCACCATGACTTCACCCATATGGGAAACGTCAAACAGTCCTGCTTTCGTTCTGACAGCCTGGTGTTCCTGTTTAATACCTGAAAACTGAACCGGAAGCTCCCAGCCTCCAAAATCAATGACTTTTCCTCCATATTCACTGTATAAAGGGAAAAGCGGAGTTCTTTTTAAAGCTGTAACCATTCTTTTTCTCCTTTCTGATGAATAATACATCCACACGCTGAACTAAATACGTAAGCCGAACAAAAAAGGACAGGGAATCCCCTTTGGTCATTTAGGGGTCCCTGTCCTTTTCACCTGAAAGTTTACCTGATGGCTTTCCTCTTTGGTGGTTTCACAAAGAAACACTCTCCAGAGTTGCGTCCGACAGAAGTCTTTTTGCCTGAGAGATTCACATGTGAACATGCTTGCTCCTTCGGCGTCCATAAAGGATCTCTCCCTCTGCCATCATTCGCTCATATTTGTTATGTCAGTTGGACATACTATGAACAGCAATCTTTTATTTTTCTTTAATGTTCGTATTTAGCAGTTAAATACTTTAAAAATCACCTTAATAGTATCATCATTTCAGTTTTTTAGGCAATGTTTTTTTAGTTTGAATGTTCAAATGTTTCTATATTTGACTATACAAGGTGAAAGGAGAAAACATATGGAAATCAACATTTCAATCGGGGACAAAGAATGGCGCCAACGTTTCTTTCGTTATTTGAACAGCTTTTGTGAGCCATCAAGCCCTGCATTGACTGAAATATCCTATGAACTAAAACACACGTCCATCAAAAAAGAGCGTGCGCTGAGTTGTCTGCAGGACCTGATTGATTTTTCTCCCATGCCTCATCAGATCAGTGCAGCTGAAAAGGTACTATTTGAAATGGATAGCCGCGCCATCCTGGCAGATGAAGTCGGACTCGGTAAAACGATTGAAGCCGGGCTGATCATTAAAGAGTTGCTATGCAGAAAAATGGTCAAAAAGGTACTCATTCTCGTGCCATCATCACTGGCCGGGCAATGGCAAAAGGAACTTTGGCGGTTCACTCTCCCTTCTATTATCCATAGAGGAAAAAAAGAATGGAGACAGTCACCGATTACCATCGCTTCCATTGACCTTGTCAAAAGGGAGCCATTCCGTTCAGAGTTTCAGAAGGAAGCGTTTGATCTCCTTCTGGTAGATGAAGCACATAAATTATCCAATCCGAAAACGCTGAATCATCAATTTGTTGCATCATTGAAATCATCTTACCGGATCTTTTTAACGGCAACGCCGGTACAAAACAAAACAGAGGACTTGTACCATTTGTCAAAGCTGCTGCACCCATCACTTTTCGAAAGCAAGAAGGACTTCAAAGAACTGATTGCCTGTGACGATAAAGAACTGTTGAAGAAAAAAATGGATCGGCTCATGATCCGATCACGCCGCAACGAAACCGACGTCAAGTGGACAAAACGGAAGATCAGCGTTTTATGGATTGATCAGCTGCCATATGAAAAGTCTCTTTATCAGGCTGTTGAAAATGAATATATGAGAATGCAAAAGGAAAACCTTCACTCCTTCAGTCATCTGGCACTGCTTCGACAAGGCTGCAGCTCCAGCATTTCGTTATTAAAAGCACTAAGAGGAGAAAAGCACGATGATTTTTGCAAATCTATTAACGTGAATTTAAACATCACGCCTGATGAACTGATTACGGCAAAAGCACAAATGATATTAAAAATTGTCAAAGAGCATAAGGACAAAGTTCTGATCTTTACGCAATACAGGGCAACACAGCTCTATCTCCACTGGTTTCTGAAACAAAACGGAATATCTTCGGTGCTATTCAGAGGAGGATTTAAAAAAGGGAAAAAACAATGGATGACCGACTTGTTCAGGGATCAGGCAGAAGTCATGGTTGCAACTGAGGCGGGATCAGAGGGGTTAAACCTTCAATTCTGTCACTGCCTTATACATGCAGACCTTCCCTGGAATCCAATGAAACTCGAGCAAAGAACAGGCAGGGTTCACAGAATCGGCCAATCAAATGATGTCAACATCTATTATTTATTGAATAAAAATACGATTGAGGAAAGAATATGGAGGCTATTAAAAGATAAAATGGTGCTTTTCGAAACAATTGTAGGAGAGCACGATCATCTGCTGAGCGGAACGACGGAAAAGGACCTTGACCGCTATTTAAACGATGCCATCCTTCACTCCAGATCAGAAAAGGAAATGAAATTGAAACTGGACCATCTGGAATCGGTTCTGAAAAAGCCACATCATAAAATACCGCAACCTGACCAGTCAGTCGGCACCGGAACGGAAGGCTTAACTGAAAAGGAGGAATTTTAGATGAATGCAATGCACCTGACATTAATCAAAGAATTTTTAATCCATAAAGGAGCTGCCGTTACAGAGGGGAACAAAGAATTTATGGTGCAGCTGACTGAAGAGCTTGACCGGAAATACATGAACAGACCTTATTACTGGCATTACCGTGACGCAACATGTCAAAAAGGGGAACCTGCAAGAGTATTAATTTCAATGAACAGTTCGGAAGGTCCTCCATCTGTCGATAAAATCACCCATTCCCATCCCGTATTTCAGTCTCTTGTTCAATCAGCGCATGAAGAAGCAGGCTTTTATAAGTTTTATGAAAAGCCTGCTGAACAACATGTACATGTGAGGCTGTATCCATGGTTATTTTTACACGGAGAGGCTGAATTTACTCCCCCGGGTCCGGAAAGTATATGGACAATTCAGGCTATGTCTTTGACTACAGGTATACTGCAATCACAGGACGACATACCATTTAAAGACAATTTGTCAGGACTGATCCCGGAAAACTGCACGCCTTCAACTCCAATCATCAGTTTTGAACACGCCATCAGCCGGCTGATCGCACACACCGAAATGGCGATCAGAAACAAAATCAAAACGGGGAGGCTGGAGGCATCAAAATCGTATGATGTTCATATGCACACTCCTTCAGCAGGCATCATATACCGGCTCGTTCCATAACAGCGGATCTGATCTGATCAGCTGTTATATCAGGCGAAACACCGTCGACTGATAAAGTAACATGAGCCACATCCTGATACTGCTCATGCCTTTTTTGATATAGTTCCTCTAGCTCCTCTTTTGTTCTCGTAGCGGCTACAGGTCTGTTATGATCCCCTGAAATTCTGGTGTACAGTTCTTCAAAAGGAGCGTGCAGATAGATGACCAGCCCGTGATTCCGCATCCACTCGCCTGTTTTTGGATCATATAAAATACCACCACCGGTTGCGGTTACAGAAGGCTCTCCGATTTCTTTGATCGCACCGGCCTCCAGTGTGCGGAAATACACTTCTCCGTCTGCTTTAAAAATATCAGGAATACTCCTTTTCTCTCTTTCTTCAATATATTGATCGAGATCAATGAAAGGGTGTGACAACCGATCAGCTGCCAGCTTTCCTGCTGTTGATTTACCCGCTCCCATAAAACCGATCAGAAATACTCTTTCACTTTTCATCATTATCACTCCCTGTTCCATTCATCATAACGTATCAGGTTTACATTAGACAAAGGGTCAGACTGGATGACTTCCCAGTCCTTTTTAACAGATTCCTGATAATAGTTCACCATGCCTTCATAATGACGTACCTGACTATGAGAAAGAGTTGTAATGAGAATAGCTGCGCTTAACAATACAAAATAAAAAATTAATACCGGTAATAAAATGCTCCCCTTATTATTTAAGAGTCGGAAAAGTAAAATGTGCCTCATTCGTTCGGCCATCTTGGAACGTCACCTCCATTCTCACAAGGCCATTTTCAAGCTGAAACCTCACGTCACTGACATTCGTTAAATGGATTTCATGTCCCTGCAAGCCCACCGTCCTTCTGATAGACGAACTGTACCTGGCATATCTGATATCTTTTTCACCATCTGTAAAAGTAATAACATTGTTCTCAACCTGCTTCAGCTGAAGAAATTTGTTTTCTTCCCTGAATTGAATGATAAAAATCTCCCATTCTTCGTTTCTCTGCTGATCAAGTGACTCATATGCTGAATAAAAGGTAATCATTAATAAACTGAGCAGCGGTGCGATCACCATTAAAACAGTCAGACTGATTAAAACCTCCAGTAATGTAAACCCATTATGATTCTTCAGATGTGCAGATATATAACTGTGAGTCTGAGGCATGATACACGCATATCCCTTCCTGTGAATAGATAACCCTGTATGTGACACCTTTTTTTATCACTTCAGACGGTCGTACCCCCGTGTACTTTACATATTCAGCCTTCTCTGCTGCCACCGCCCAAAGCTCATATTTAACTGAAGCTGCTTCTGTTTGAAGAATGGAAAGCACTGTGACCGGAACAACAGTCAGACATAAAAACATAACCATCCCGATCGAGACCAGGGATTCAAGAAAAGAAAAACCCGATTCATTTTTCAATCGTAAACCTCCCCCTTGCCAAATAAAAATGAAAAGCAAGATGATCCCCATTTACGAAAAACCTCATAGATCCGAACGTATTCGTATTTCCGACCGGTGTATATCTGAACGATTGCAGTGAACTGTTCGAATTAAATTCCACCTGCTCCGGAATGCGTCGTTCAAGCAGAATTTTCCCTGACACGCCTGTCCCCATTCTAATCACATACCGGCTTTCTGCAGGAAGCAGTTGGAACTGTATATAGGTTTTATCTGTGATTGCCTTCAACTGGGCATAATGAAGGTCCTGACTCAGTTGATTTTCAAATGACTCAGCAAGGTTTCGGTCTGCAGTAACACTGACTGATGAAGCAATCACAATAAATATACTTAAAACAAGCAGCACGATCATCACTTCAATCAGGGTGAAACCTGATTCCTTATGGCGCGTTTCCAACTACCGCTACCTGACCACCTGTTCCGATCGTCAATTCCCTTCCATCCGGGCAGGTCATTTCTTCTGCGTTCAGATATCCTTTCTCCTGCAGCTTTTCCATCGATTCCGGCAGCGCTTTATTAGACATCCGGTAGGACTCTACCTGAGCCTGTACCATTTGCTGAAAAGCCTCACACCCCTTACCGTTAATCTCCTTACTCTGAGATGAAATGTTCGGAAGACTGACAATTAGCAGCACCGAAATGACAAGCAGAACGATCACCATTTCAATGAGCGTAAATCCCCGGCTGTTTCTTAACAACTTCTTAAGCTTCTTTTTCATCACAATTCCTCCTTAAATAGTTTGCATTAATTGGAAAACAGGCAGCAAAATAATAAGATACGCACCAATAACCGCCAGACCGAGAAAGGTAAATAAAACAGGCTGTATAAAAGAAAAAGCTGTATTCGTTTTTGATTCCAGATCTGATAAACAGAAAGTGCTGTAAAACCCCCACTCCCTCTCCAGGCTTCCATTCAATTCCCCGTGTCTCGTAACATTACTCAATTCATCCGTAAAAAAGGGCAGCAGCAGCATCGTATGATATACGTTCTGTCCTCTCTTCAATTCATCCATCATAAACTGACCGATCTCTTGATATAAGGGGCGGTAAGGCTGTGAGATAAATGATTCAAGCATCTGATAAAAGGACAATCCGCTTTTCAGCATGGAAGAAGCTTCACGTGAAAAAACATAGCTGTGAAAACTCTTGACGTAAAAGCCTGCCACAGGTAATGAAGCCAAAAACGACCATCTCGAATGGGCTGATAGTCTTCTCAATATGAAATACAAACTGACAAGTAATAAAACAATCAAACATGTACTGAAAAGAATAATCTGGGGCATTGCCGTAAAGATGGAAGCCGCCGCTTTTAATGCTGCTGACTCATTTGATCCGACGGCTGAATAGAGGCTTTTCATTCTGGGGAGTAAATAATGATTCATGACGATTAAAATGAACGAAAACATCAGCATCAGAAAAAATGGATACTGCAAAATGGAGATCAGTCTTTTTTCTTCACGCTGTTTCATCTTCATAAGATCAGCAGTTTCCTTTAACGTTTTTGTGAGATCTCCATATTCTTCAGCGAAAAAGAGATGCATACAGACAAATTGAGGAAAACCGAGCGTTTTCATCACATCGCTCAGTGAGTCGCCGCTTAGAAGGGAATCATGGATTTTTTTAGGTGTTTCCGGTGTTTTACGATAGGGTAACAGGAGAAATTCAATTGCCTGATCTAGGGGATAACCACTTTCCTTCAGTTCACTCAGTCTTGACAGGAATTGCGGCTGGTCTTTTTTCGGGATAAGAGATTTCTGACGCCATCCATCGGTGGTATTCCTCTGAAGAGACATATCCAAGAGCGACCCCCTTTCTGAAGAGGTCCGGCAGGCTGACATATTTGTGCCGTACGGGGAGTTGGTCAATAATGGATTCAATCGTGGGGCTCGTGACGATTTCATAAATAGATGTACGTTTAATGCTGTGCGAGGCGGTGTTTATTTTCACGAGCCTCTGACCTGTCACGCCGATCAGCGCCTGCAAAAGTACTTCTTTTGAGATTCCCAGATCAATCATCCGTCTGATTGCACCCGCTGAATCCTTTGCATGCAGGGTTGATAAGACAAGGTGACCGCTTAATGCAGCTTTTACTGCGATATCTGCTGTTTCCATGTCGCGGATTTCTCCGACAATAATCATATCCGGATCGTGCCGCAGAATGGCTTTTAAGCCTGAAGAGTAAGTAATACCGGCTCTTTCATTGATCTGCACCTGAAGGACATGATCCTCCTTTCTTTCAACAGGATCCTCAAGTGTAATCACATTTCTTTTTAGAATCGTTGAACAAAAGTGTAACAGGGAGTATAAAGTCGTGGATTTGCCGCTTCCGGTCGGGCCGGTAAATAGAAGAAGTCCCTGAGGATATGAAGCCAGTTCCTGAAGTTTTTTTGCAGAGTGAGAAAACATAGATAGCTTTTCGATGGGTATGGCAAAGGATTGAGGCAGTAGTCTGATGACCATGCTTTCCCTGCCGGTCGCAGATGGCAGTGTGGAAATACGTAGAGGCAGCGTTTCCTCCTGATTTGTCACTTCGCAGGAGCCGCTTTGAGGTTTTCTTTTTTCACCAATGTCGAGTAACGCTTTAAATTTAAAATGTGAGATCAGTCTTTCTCCTGCATCAGTAGAGATCGTCCGGTGGTGAACGAGATCACCCTGTACACGCAACTGAACAAGGAGACAACCTTCTTTTGGAATCAGGTGAATGTCTGATCCCTCCTGCCTCACAGCATCGTTAACAAGCTGTAATGCGAGCCGTTCTGTTCCAAACGTCATTCATGAACCACATCCTTTTCTGAAAGATGTCTTCACTATACACCAAATTTGTAAATATGTCTCATATTTTTTTGAAAAATTCAAAAAAATAGAGAGGCATTTGCCTCTCCAATCAACCGGACAGCTTGTACAGCTGCTTTTTATTTGAAAGACTTCTTAAGCCTTCAGGATTGTAACCGACAATCAGCTTTCTGCCATCTGTCAGGATTGGACGCTTCAGCAGCTTCGGATCTTCGATGATCAGCTTAACCACTTCAGAAAGCGGCAGGTCATTTACATCACGGTTCAGGTTTTTAAATGACTGACTTCTTGTCGCAAGCAATTCATCAAGTCCATCAGTCGTTAAAGTAAGCAGGTGCATCAGTTCATCAAAATCAGGAGTCTCACGGAAGATGTGCCGCTCAGTAACATTTACGTCATTTGCCTTCAGCCATTTTTTCGTTTTTCTGCAAGATGTACAGCTTGGATACGTGTAAAATGTGATTGGGTTCATGTTTTTCTCCTCCTGGATGTTTTATTGTACAACTTTTGTTTGACTGTTGTTTTATTTTTGTTTAACTGTTGTTAGTATTGTATACCACATGTATAACCTTTGTACACTTTTTTGCACAACATTTTTTTAATTTATTTTCAGATATTAGGTTTTGTACGATTTTATTCACAATTACCAAAAATCACGTAATCGTCACATTCAAAAAAGATGGGTTATTTACTTTGTAATATGGTATCCTTTATAATAGGTTCGATGGATTGTTTGCGTAAAGGAGGGATTCGGATGGATAAAATGTATCGCGTTATGGGGTTTTGGACAGCTATTTTTTCGGTATTATTTTACTTAGGACATATGCCAAAGACTTCATTACTTTTCTTAGCCCAGACAGGCTTTTTCATCCTATTGGGATACATGAAATTATCTGAGCGTATGTATGTGTATGTATTCTTTGTATACTTAACGGTATTCTTTGCTGGATTTACTTATTGGACAACTTTTATGATGCCATTAAACGGCCCACTGTAAAACTAGTTTTGAAAGCCCATTCAGGCTTTCAGCAAAAAAGACAGCTGCATTACGCAGCTGTCTTTTTCTTTGTGTTAAACAGGAAGTTGTACAAACTATATACTAAATCCGTTTAAGAAAGGGTTTGAATCCATTTCATCACTAATTGTTGTAACCTGACCGTGTCCAGGCAACACATATGTATCCTCCGGGAGAGTTAACAGCTTCTGATGAATACTCTTCAGCAGAAGCGGGCCGTCACCACCAGGCAGGTCGGTCCTGCCGATACTGCCCTGAAAAAGTGCGTCCCCTGAAATGACCAGCGACTGCTCAGGAAAATAAAAGCTCACACTTCCAGGTGAATGTCCCGGTGTATATAGCAAAGAGAAGACAAAACCTTCAATGGTCATCTCTTCTTCCCGATTCCATGTATAATCAGGTCCCTTTGCCGTAATCTCACTTAATCCAGCAAAAAAAGCAGAACCGTTTTTAGCAGGATCACTAAGCCACGACTTTTCCTGTTCATGAACATATACAGGAATCTCATATTTTGCACGGATATCGTCAACCGCTCCGATATGATCAAAATGCGCATGTGTCAGAAGAATCGCTTTCGGATTCAATTTTTTCTGTCTGACCCACTCCGCAATTTTATCCGGCTCTTCCCCAGGGTCAATAATCAAACAATCTCCATTTTTTTGATAAATCAAATATGCATTCGTTTGCAGCGGGCCCAACGGCAGCTGTTTCCATTCCACGACAATCACCTCGAAATTAGTGTAGCACGACAGGAATAAAAACACGAATCATCACGAAAGTGTCATGATTTGTTCTCGACATTACACGTAAATAGCATTAAAATAATAGAAGAGTACGCATTTATCTGCACTAATCTCGTATTGAACTGATTCATGTAATGTGTGAAAGGGGTGCTGAAGTATGAATGGTTTAACAATTATCCTTGCTATCGTAACAATTTTATCTGTAATTGCAACCATTACAACATTTAAGGAGAAGAACGTTCTCGGAATTTTCTTTTCTCTTGCAACACTTGGAGTATTCGGATGGTTCACTGTTATGACAATTGTATTTGACGGATATCCGGTATAAAAAAAGCTGACTAATGTCAGCTTTTTTTATTTGTCTTTCTATTTATACGGCATTATTCATTTTGTTTTGTACTGACTCCAGCTTCCCTTCCATCGTATGGTCCGCCTTATCCCGTCTGTCATCAATTCTTATATTGGTCGCTACTCTTTGTACACCCTTTGTAAAAGGAACTTCGTGGAGCTCCTGAATGACCTGAAACAGCACGGTTAAATCTCCCTCTATCAGCGTGCTCATAGGCGTCAGTATATAATTAATATCGCCTTCAGACGCCCTTTTCTCAAGCACCTTCTGAATATCAGCCACGTATGAGCTAACGCTTGGCGTTTCTGTCCCAATTGGAATAATTGTGATATCTGCAATTGCCATTATTGAATTTCCTCCTCAAACAAAATTATCGGTCTGTTCGATCGATCTTCTATATTGATCATAGAGGTTAGATGGTGTCCAATCAAACAATGCGTACCGCTTTGATTACAGGATATCTGATGATTCTCAGTATTTTCAAGAATCGTGCCCATTGATCCCGTTTTTAAATTCATGCCCATCAGAGAATATTGCCCTTTCCCATATTCATACTCCCCTGGTTCATTAGGGGAAAAATAAATAAAGGCGTCTTCTGTTAATTCATACGCCGGCAGAAGCTGCTGGTCATACTCAGTGAGAAAACCGGTACTCACTTCATGAATCAAGGCACTTTCAGATTCAATCCGGTAGGTTATTTCATCTTTGTCAGAGTTCCTGATTGTTTTGACGATGTAATCTTCATTTGCCCTGATCATCTCGATTGGTTCCCCGTCAAATAATTTTCTCTTCTCTTCAAGCACATATGTTACACTTGTCCCGCTTTCAGGATCCTTATAAAATAAAGAACCTTCCTCAATCCATCTTGCAAAAGGGGGGAAGTCATCGAAACTGTTAATGGATTGATCAGACAGATCCATCACCTTTACATCAGCTTCCCACTCTTCATTGAACGAAGTAATCAGAATAAGTGTTTCATTATATTCGTTCCACCTGAAATCAAACTCGTTTCCTTCGAGCATAGATGAGTCAATCCATTCACCGGTGGACATATCCGTTATTTCAATTTCAACCTGCTGATCGCTCAATGGCTTTACTGTTAAAGCTTTTGTTTTGGACGGACTTAAATAAATCTGAGAGACCCCTTCCTTCGTTTCAAATAAAAGTGTCGAGTCGTTCCTGTACAGATCATGTGAAATAATCTGTATCGATTGTTTGTTCTTTTGCGCGATTAATATGTTATTACTATCTTGCCATCCAAGAACATTATAGAACGAGGATGAAGGAAGTATGTAGGGGTAAATGACCTGCTTCTGCTCTGATTCAACAGATTTAACCGGAACGGATTCAGGTGAGCAGCCTGTTACCAGCAAAATCAAAATCAAATATAATTTAACCTTCATTTCATCCCCCCTCCACGAATTACTGCAAGCATAAGTATAGACGTATGTATCGAATGCTTTGTTTCATTTTAACAGAAAATAGAAAGAAGAAGCCAGGTGGCTTCTTCTATTCTTCTTCACTATTTTGTTCTGATTTCAATCTGCCCGTTTCGCGATCATAGAAGCGCAGAAGGTCACCATAAATGATTTCATCATTATAAGCAAGCTCTTCATTTGCTTTTTCAATCAACGGTTCACATCCAGCCATATCAACAGGCTCTCCTGTTTCACGGTCGTAGCACGTTTCACCGGCGTAGACAAACTCTTCAGAAATAAACCGTCCATCACGAAGGATAACAAAATTATCGTTTTCCTCAGAGAAGATATCCTGACCGAATTGAAGGCTGTTTTCCTCTTCAATACCAAGCAGGTTAAGAATCGTCGGCTTCAGATCAACCTGGCCGGCGAGCTTGGAATTAACCTGGCCTACATCTTCACCAGGAATATGAATAAACATTGGTACCCGCTGCAGCTGTGCTGTCTCATAAGGCGTAATATCCTTTTCAAGATACTGGCTCATTGCAGCATTGTGATTCTCAGAAATACCGTAGTGGTCTCCATACATCACAATAATAGAATTTTCGTATAACCCTGCATCCTTAAGATAAGTGAAAAATTCTTTGATAGATTCATCAAGGTAACGTGAAGTCTGGAAATAACGGTTCAGCGTTCCTGAATTTGAATCGTATTCTTCAATAAACTTATCTTCTTCATCCAATGTAAATGGATGGTGGTTTGTCAAAGTAATCATTTTAGAATAAAAAGGCTGTTCCATTTCTTTCATGTGTTCAACAGACTGTTCGAAGAAAGGAATATCCTTCATGCCCCAGTTAACTGCCTGGCCTTCTTCCACAGTATAGTCAGGTAATGAATAGAATCGATCATAACCAAAGTTGTCATACACAACATCACGATTCCAGAAACTCTTATTATTAGCATGCATTGCATTTGTAAAATAACCTGCATTATTAAGTGTGTCTGTCATCGTATGGAACTCGTTACCGCTGTGTGTAAAGAATACGGCACCACGGCCCAGTGGATAAAGTGAATTATCAAGGATAAACTCAGAATCAGAAGTTTTCCCCTGTTCTGTCTGGTGATAAAAATTATCCATATAAATCGTATTTTCATCTTCTGTTAATGAATTCAGGAAAGGCGTAATCGTTTCCCCGTTCATCTCATTGTTAATTACAAAATTCTGAAGCGATTCGAGTTTTACAACAATCAGGTTTCTGTCTTTTGCAATTCCAGAAAGATCCTGTGACGGATCAGCCTGTTTTGCTTCAACATAGTTATTCACATCAACAAGTGCATCACTGTCAGCCATGGCACGCTGTGCAGACTGCTTGGATTGTAAATAAACATCATAAATATGATAGTTGTTCAGTCCGATATTTTTAACAAGCATTTCACGGTCAAACGTTCTTGTTAAGAGCTGTGGACGCTCAATTTCTGCAAGTGCAAGATTAAAAAAGAATGTCCCTACAGCGACAAGAAAGAATGCACGACGAGTTAATTTGGCAGGTTCTTTTCTTGAAACAAAAACGGGCTTAAACTTCACAATGGCAATCAGAATCAGAATGTCCAGGAAGTACAGTGCATCTGTAAAATAAATATTCTCTAACGCACTTCCACCAAGATCACCGAAATTGTTTGTCTGGAATAATACCGGCAGCGTAATAAAATCATTGAAGAAGCGGTAAAACACCATATTAGCGAATAACATAAGTGTAAGTATAAAGCTCGTAACGATTACGTAAATATTTCTTGTTTTTTCTTTCTTAAAGAATAGTGAAATTCCGAAAATCAATAGTAAAAAGCTTAATGGGTTAATAAATAAAATAAACGCCTGCATTGCGTTCTCAATTTCAATACTGAAACTTGCATAGTAAGAAATGTACGTTTTAATCCACAAGAACGCAATGGCGATAATGACAAGCGACAGCTTGGGCATTGACCATTTTTTGTTCATAAATCTTTCCTCCTGTGTATTGCAAAATGACAAATAGTGGGTAGTGTTTTCAGTCAAACATAATATTACGCCGCTTTTTTACAAAAATCAAATACAAAATCAACAATCATAAAATCTTATTTACAATTCCACCTTTATAGACGTTTAAAACCTCAAATAGTTTCGTTTTACAAAGATATTTGAAAAATCATCCTTAAGTCACTCAGAACTTTTGATCTATGAAAGGAATGTAAATTTAAGGTTAAGGTTGTATTATACAATGATTATTAAGTAAAGTATAGGGCTGGAAGTTGGGAATACAGGATTGTTTTAAATGAAATGGTTTTCATTTTGACGTTGACGTGAACACAGGGGGACGGAGCGGGTGTGCATTTCTGCAAAAAGGAACACCCGCTCCGTACCCAAAAAAAGAGTGAAGATCAAGCGCCTTAAACGCTTCATCTCCACTCTCGTTAAAAATGGGCCATTCTATTTGATCAATGTTTATATTTAATCAGCCATGCTGCGCCGATCACGCCTGCATCGTTGCCAAGCGTTGCAACTGTAATTTCTGTTGATTCGGCAACTGTGGGGAAAGCAAATGCTTTAAACTTCTCTCTCAGTCGGTCAAGAAGGATTGGTCCAGCCTGTGATACACCTCCGCCGATCACGATCTTTTCAGGATTCAGCGCACTTCCAAGATTGGCAAGAGCCAGTCCGAGATAGAAAGTTAAACGGTCAACAGCTTTTAGTGCGGCTTCGTCTCCCTGTTTTGCATGATCGAATACATCCTTAGCAGAGAATTCGCCTTTTTCATTTAACAGTGTATTTAGCACAGAAGATGTGTCTTTTGCTGCTTCTTCCTTAGCAAGTCTGACAACACCTGTAGCAGAAGCAACTGTTTCAAGGCAGCCTTTTTTCCCGCAGTTACACTGATAACCGCCTTCTGGAACAGCTGTAATATGGCCGATTTCACCTGCAGCTCCTTTAATACCGTGCGCAATGTCTCCATTGACGATGACGCCACCGCCAACGCCTGTACCCAGTGTGACGCATACAACGTCACGTGCACCATCACCTGCACCTTTCCACATCTCACCTATCGCAGCAACATTGGCATCGTTCTCAATGACAACTGGCAGTCCTGTCTGCTGATGCAGCTCATCACGCAGGGCAACCGGTTGCTCCCAGCCAATATTTACTCCTGTATAAAGGATACCCGTCTGCATATTAACAGGGCCCGGCGCCCCGACACCAATACCGAGAATCTGCTCGGAGCTGATAGATAGCTGAGTCTGCTTCAGTTTTACTGCAGCTGCGATATCCGGAATGATGCTCACACCGTTATTCGTTGTGTTGGTCGGGATCTCCCACTTTTCCACAATCAGTCCTGATTCCTCAATGACAGCCAGCTTCGTTGTTGTTCCACCAATATCCACACCAAAAATAAATTTTTTCATCGTTTCACCTATCCATTCATTTCTTTATTCATTTCACTTCGAAGGACTAAAACAGCCTTTCGAAAAATGTCGCGATCGATCATTCCTGACTCATACAGTTCCCTGATTTCCACTTCCATCAGTTCAAGCGTGGAAGTACGGTTATGTCCATAGATAAACAAACCAAACCGTTTCAGAAGCTGTTGAACATCAAACATCGTTTTCAGTTCCATGTGTATCCTCCATCTGAAAAGTACCTTATAAGTATATATGAAAACCCTTTATAATCTCAATTGAATCTGACGTGTTTTATGTATTCCGGCATAGCCGGATGTTAAAGGTACCCAAGGAACAATGCTGCTCCCGAAACGATGATGACCGCAATTGCAAAAATGAGCTGAATCCCCGCATTCGAACGGCTTTTCGGCAGTGCGGCTGCACCTGCTGTCAGAAATCCGCCAAGCAGACCACCAATATGCCCTGCATTATCAATTCCCGGGATGGAAAATCCAAACACAAGATTGATTAAAATAATGACAAGTACATTCGCACCCATTGTTCTGAAAAACAGTCCCGGCTTCCTGATACCGAAATACAGTAGCGCACCAAACAGGCCAAAGATCGCACCACTGGCTCCCGCGGAGATTGATTCTGTAAAAAGAAAACTCATCACAGACCCTGTAAACCCTGCCGTAAGGTAAATAAGCAGGAAGCGGAATCGCCCATAGATTCTTTCAACGATTGGACCGAGGAAATAAAGCGCCAGTGAGTTCATCAGTAAATGCAGGATGCCGATGTGGAGAAAAATCGGTGTAATCAGTCGCCACCACTCTCCTTCAATGATCAGAGGGTTGTATTTAGCGCCATACTCGATCAGGACGTAAGGGTTTGTACTTCCCCCTGCCTGTTCAAGTATGAAAAACATGACAACCTGCAAAAATATGAATATATAGGCAAGGAGAGGTTTCGCGTTATTAAAAACGGCCCGGTCCTGTTCATTTTGTTCTTTTGCACAGAGCAGCGCTGCATATTTCAGCCGGTCGATTTCAAGATCCATCCCTTCATAGGAGGAAGGATAATCAATAGAAGACAATGGTTTCCGGATGCCCACATCAGCCGGGTTTGATTCCATCGTAACGAGTGTATGATAAAGAGGCGTCCGGCGATCAGGCTGATTGTATGCCACAAGGACTTCCTGCTGATGGTCAACAGGCTCATAACGCGAGAAATAAATGTTGTCAGCTTCAATTTTGCCTGCTCTGATCAGCCTTCTGACTCTTTCAACTTTTTCAGGAATCTGTGCAAGATCAGTCTTCAACCTGTTCATCCAGTCAAAATCATTACGGACAAGCCTGACCACTCTTTTAGGTGAACGACCAGGGCTTTCAAGCCAGATTTCATTATGTGATGGTGACATGGTCGCAACACGGTAGTTTTTCTTCACAATGAGATCATATGCGGTTTTCCAGTAATAGTAATCAATGTTCCCTTCCATGATTATCACTCTTTCTCTGTGAGCACATTTTATTTTATTATATCAATTCCAGCCTTAACTCACCCTGCTGCTGAACCGTTCAATCGGTTATCAGCTTCTTCACAGGGATGTCGTGACTCTCACGCGGAATCTGATCCATAACCTGAAAACGGAAACTTAAAGCAGCAGTCATATTTCTGTAGTCTGTCAAAAAACGATCGTAATATCCGCCACCAAACCCGATCCGATATCCGGCAGGATCAAAAATGAGTCCTGGAACAATTAACAGATCAATGTCATCTTTATGTATAACCGGCAGCGATTCAGGCGGCTCAAGCAAGTTAAAAAAGGATGGTTTCACGTCTGTTATGTCTTTAATCTCATGAAAAACGAGAACTTTTTGTGATGGAATACATCTCGGCACAGCAACTGTCTTTCCATCCTGAAAGGCACGTTCAATCACAGGGCGCGTTTCTAATTCACTACCGGTTGATACTGTAAGACCTACCGTTTGAGCATTTCTCCACTCATCTGTTTGAAACAGACGCTCATAAACACGTTCAGTTAAACAGATCCTGTCATCAGCTGAAAGATCTTTCATTTGCTGGAGCATGTTTTTTCTCAAGTCTTTCTTATCCAAAGTCATCACCCTATTCCTTTTCATTCTCATATTGTTTCAAAGAGCTGGTTAACACTTTTTATAAGTATAAAAAAAACCGAAAATGCTTTTGCACATTTTCGGTTTAACGATCATTATTTTGTCTCACGGTGAAGCGTCACTTTCTTCAGACGTGGACTGTATTTTTTAAGTTCAATACGATCCGGGTTGTTACGCTTGTTCTTAGTAGTGATGTAATTGCGGTCACCAGTTTCAGTGCAAGCAAGAGTAATGTTTACACGCATTTATTTTCCCTCCAAACATTCAAATGCTATTTCATAATTTCATTTCGATTCATACGACTTTTCAATAATACCATTAACAATAAAAAAAATCTACTGTCATTTCGCGAATTCCACTTTTTATTTTCACCTTATATTCCCTGCCTAACAAGACATGATACAATTATACCCGTAAACTTTTGGAGGTGATGACAATGGAGTGGACATATATCGTGACAGCAGGTATCGGAGTGCTGTTTCTGATCATTTCATTTTTTATAAAAGACCGATCTAAACAAAATGAAGAAGAGCTGCAGGACCTTTCCATGAACCTTTATCAGGAGCTCTATCAGCTGAAAAAACGGACGAAGCTGCTCGAGGAAGAACTCATGATTGAAAACAGCAGGCCCGTGAAAAAAGCTGTAAAAAAATCGAAACCTGTCAATGAAATTATTGTTAATCAGGTCCTTTCACTACATAAACAAGGGTTAAAAGTGGAGCAGATTTCAAACCTATCGTCTCTCCCGGTAAACGAAGTTAAAACCCTCATTAAAAACAGATCGTGAGGCATAGATATGGATAAAAGATCAATGCGCACACTGGGAATCGGCTTCATTTCCGCCTCCCTTCTCTTATACAGTGCAAATGAGCTGACAGACCAGTCAGAGGATGAAAACATATCAATAGAAGAAACTGATGTTATCCTTTCTAACGAAGAATATGAAACCCTTCAGCAGGAACTCACAGATTGGGAAAACAGGGCACTAGCAGCCGAGGAAGCCGCAGCTGCTGAAGAAGCTCCGGAAGAGGAGACTGCTGAAGGAGAAGCTCCGGCAACGACCCGTTTCATCCTTTCTATTGAATCCGGCATGACCACACCTGATATACGGGATCTGCTTGTGGAGTATGAATTAATTGAGGATAACGGGGAATTCGAGCAGTACTTAACAGATAATGACCTGACGGACCAGATACAGATTGGACAGTACGACCTGAACTCATCCATGACCCCTCAGGAAATCGCAGAGATGATTACACAGTAAAGTATAATGCGGGTAATTGTTTTGAAAATCGTACCGGGGAATTCCTCCGCCGCAAGAGTCTACGGAATCCCCCGGTACTTTTAGTGTGTAAACCACATCGATACTCAATCAAAATTTGGATGAAGTGAATCTACAAGTGAATTAGCACCTAAAAAAAGCTGGCACAGTAAATTTGTGCCAGCTTTTTTGGATTACTTATTCAACTCGTATCTTGTCCCTTTAACAAGGTAGAAGATGTTCTCAGAGATGTTGGTTACGTGATCTGCTGCACGTTCCAGGTAACGGCAGATGAATGACAGCTGAGTGATCTGTGGCAGCTTGTCCGGATTTGTCGCGCTCACTGAGAGCAGCTCCTGGATTGTCTGACCATACAGTGCATCTACTTTATCATCAAGCTCTGCAATCTGTTTCGCTTTCACGATGTCTTCATCACGGTAAGCTTCCAGAACGAGCTCAATCATCTCAGCAGTTTTTCTGTACATCTGATCAATGCTTTCGATCGGCTTTACGAATGAATCATTTCCGATTCTGATCGTTGATTTTGCGATGTTAACAGCAAAGTCGGCAATACGTTCAAGGTCAGCTGCTATTTTGATTGCAACGATCACACGTCGAAGATCGGTTGCAACCGGCTGCTGCTTGGCAATGAGCAGGATTGCCTGGTCGTTGATTTCTTCCTCTAAGCGGTTTGCTTTAATATCCTCGTCCATAATTGCAAGCGACTGGTCTACATCATGACCTTCAAGCGCTTTTAGTGAACGCTCCAGTGCACGGTGGGCAAATTCACCAAGCTCAATAATTCTGTCGTTTAACAGCTGTAAATCTGCTTCATACTTTTCTCTGACTGACATTCCTTTATCCCCCTATTATCCGAATCGGCCTGAAATGTAATCTTCTGTTCTTGAATCTGATGGATTCGAGAAGATTTTATCTGTTTCATCATATTCAACGACTTCTCCGTTCAGGAAGAAGGCTGTCTTATCAGAAATACGAGCTGCCTGCTGCATGTTATGCGTCACAATGATAATGCTGTAGTCTTTTTTCAGATCCTGGACAAGCTCTTCCACTTTTAATGTGGAAATTGGATCAAGTGCAGAAGTCGGCTCATCCATCAGGATGACGTCAGGCTCAATCGCCAGACAGCGTGCGATACAAATACGCTGCTGTTGTCCACCTGAAAGTCCGTAGGCATTTTCCTGAAGACGGTCCTTTACTTCATCCCAGATTGCTGCACCACGAAGTGATTTTTCAACGATTTCATCAAGAATCTTTTTATTTTTGATTCCGTGAATACGCGGGCCGTATGCAATATTATCGTAGATAGATTTCGGGAATGGATTTGGCTTCTGGAACACCATTCCTACCTTTGTGCGCAGTTCTTCCACCTGATAGTCCTTACCGAAAATGTTGCGGTCACGGTAGATAATTTCACCTGAAGTCTTGACTGATGGAATTGTTTCGATCATCCGGTTCAATGTTTTAATATACGTTGATTTACCACAGCCTGATGGTCCGATAATCGCCGTTACTTCGTTTTCTTTAATATCAAGGTCAATATTTTTTAATGCATGGTTGGATCCGTACCAGAGATTAAGCTGGTTTGTCTTGTAAACTGAAGCTTTTGGACCCTTAACCTTAGGTTCTTTATTTTCAAGCACATCTGTTGCCGGTTTGATTGTTGTTGTCATGTTGAAAAACTCCCTTCACCCAAATAAATTAATAACGCTTTTGGTACTTGTTTCGGATAAATACTGCGATTGAATTCATGATAATCAGCAATGCCATCAATACGATGATCCCCGCGGCAGCGACATCATGGAATGCAACCTGTGGACGTTTTGTCCAGTCATAAATCTGCATTGGAAGTGCTGTAAATGTACTCATCAACCCATCCGGCATAAACATCAGGATCGTTGGTATACCAATAACAACAAGTGGTGCTGTTTCCCCAATTGCACGTGACAGCGCCAAAATGCTTCCTGTCAGAATGCCGGGAATGGATGCAGGCAATACGACTCGTAAGATTGTCTGCCATTTTGTTGCGCCCATGGCAAACGATGCGTCCCTCAACTCATTAGGTACCGCTCTTATTGCCTCCTGTGATGCAACGATAATAATCGGCAGGATTAGGAGACTCATTGTCAGACCTGCAGCTAAGATCGAGATCCCCAGATCAAAATAGCGGACAAAGATCGTCAGACCAAGAAGACCAAAAACAACTGATGGTACCCCTGCCAGATTTGAAATGTTGACTTTAATTAAATCGTTGAATTTATTTTTCGTTGCATATTCCTCTAGATAAATTGCCGTGCCCACTCCCAGGAACATAGATACCGGAGCGACAACTAGCATTAAATAGATGGAACCAACAATGGCTGCACGGATACCGGAATTCTCAGGTATTCGTGAAGAAAAGCTTGTGAAGAAATCCAGACTCAGATAGCCACTTCCCTGAGTGATGATACGATAAAGTAAAACTGCAAGGACAATTAGACCGAAAGTAGTTGCAGCAGCGAATACGCCTTTTAGCAGCAGATTTTTCGTCAGTCTTTTTTTCGTCCGAACAGCTACATCTTCATGATTGATATACCTCATTTTAATACTCCTCCCTAAAGCGCTTGGAGATAAACTGTGCCAGCATGTTCATAAACAATGTGAACAGGAATAATGTGAATCCTACAGCGTAAATACTGTAATAGATCGTTGTTCCGTATCCTGCATCACCAGTCGTAACCTGTACAATATAGGCTGTCATTGTTTGAATGGAGCCAGTTACGTCCAGGTTAAATCCTGGTGTTGAACCTGCTGCAAGCGCAACGATCATCGTTTCTCCAATAGCACGTGAAATTGCGAGTACAGTTGATGCAACGATACCTGATAATGCGGCAGGCAATACAATTTTTAACGCCACTTCAAGCTTCGTTGATCCAAGGGCATACGCACCATCACGCATAGCATTTGGTACTGATGACATCGCATCCTCAGAAAGGGAGGCAATCATAGGAATAATCATGATACCGACAACAATCCCTGGACTGATCGCGTTAAAAATCGCAATCTCAGGAAACATAGAGCGAAGGATCGGTGTGACAAATGTCAAAGCAAAATATCCGTAAACAATTGTCGGAACACCTGCCAGTACTTCAAGTACAGGCTTTACAATACGTCGCACACGGTCACTCGCATACTCACTCAAGAAAATGGCTGTTGCAATTCCAATTGGTACGGCAACAACAGTAGCAATTCCTGCAATTTTTAATGTACCAACAATCAAAGGTAGAATCCCATATGTTGGCGTTGAATTTGCAAATGGATACCACTCTGTTCCAGTCAAAAAGTCAAAAACACTTACACGTGAGAAAAAGATGGTTGTTTCTACAATCAGCGTCAATACAATACCAATTGTGGTTAATACAGAAACTGCCGCAATTGCAAGCAGTAATTTTGGAATCAGTTTTTCGATGAACGCCAGAAGACCCCTGTTGCTTTTCTGGGCGATCAGATCCTGAACCGACACTTGCTTTGGTTCATTCATTGCCATGGTTGAAAACCTCCTTATTTATCCAAGAACATAATGAGACGAGAAGCGTGACCTGCACGCTTCCCGGCTCCTATTTAATTATTCACCTGCAAGTTCTTCAATTGTTGCCATATCTTCGTCATATACATCCTGTGGTGCACGTACATAGCCAACTGCTTCTGAAAGATCACCTGCGTTTTCAATTGCAAACTTGATAAAGTCAGCAGCTGCTGGATCTTCTGCAATTGCAGCATTGCTTACATAAGTGAACATTGGACGTGAAAGTGGAGCATATTCTCCAGATTCAATTGTTTCGTTGTTTGGTTCAACCGGGCCTTCGCCGTTGTCAATCGGAACCGCTCTTAATGTATCCTGATTCTCAAGGTAGTAAGCATATCCGAAATAACCAACCGCATTTGGTGATCCAAGAACACCCTGTACTAGAACGTTATCGTCTTCAGATAATGTTGCTGAACGGACGATGTCCTGATCTTCAAGAATCACTTCATTGAAGTAATCATAAGTACCGGAGTCTGTACCTGGTGAGTAGTATTCGATCGGCTCTTCAGGCCAGCCTTCACGGATATCAGCCCATGTTTTTTCTTCTCCTGTTTCAGTCCACATTTCTTTTAATTCTTCTACTGTTAAATAGTCTACCCAGTCATTTTCCTGACTGACTACAACGGACAGTCCATCAAATGCCAGCTCAACTTCTGTAAACTCAATTCCCGCTTCCTCTAGTCCTGCAATCTCTTCTTCAGAGATTTCACGTGATGCGTTAGAAAATGCTGTTTCTCCAGCGATAAACTTTTCAAAACCGCCGCCTGTTCCGGAAACGCCAGATGATACCTGAACACCAGGCTGTGCAGCTGCATATTCTTCTACGATTGCTTCCATAATTGGTGCTACAGTTGAAGATCCGTCACCTCGTACTTGACCTTCAAGCTCAGAGCTCTCTGAACCAGATCCGTTTGAACTGTCTGCTGCTTCTTCTTCACCACATGCAGCAAGAAATACCGCGGATCCCAAGATTGTTGACATTGCCAAGTACTTTACACTTTTCATTCTGTAATTCCTCCTAAAGGTTTGGTTGATTTGTCCTACAGGTAATACAATAAAGGTTCTCTATTAATCTCATATAAATGAAGTGTAAAGGTTTTGTAAATTGGTCGGACTTTGTCGAATAAAACGCCGAAAACACTGATATATAAGGATATATAGTGCTTTTAAAAAAGAAAATAAATTCCCTTGCAATATAAAAACACCTGGATTTCAGTTAGAAATCCAGGTGTTTTGTGTTTATTATTGTCCCTCTTCTGCCTCTTCAGCCGTCACTTCGACCTGCTGATCCTCTTCTGCTCCTTCTTCGTTCATCCGTTTTTGACGGAGCTCAAAGTATTTTGCAAGGGCAGCGGTACCGAGATTTTCATTAACGTCTTCCCTTAATCTGTCCGTGCCGTCATTAGGGTATACCCATGGAGCAAGAACAGAGAAAGATACTTCCGGCTCTTCAAATGGTGCAAAACCGACTAACGTAGAGTTCGTTGTTTCAGGTGGCGGAAGGTCTCTTGAACGGTAAAGATCATTGTATTTTGGTCCGAAGTAAACTACCTCGGCAGTACCGGTTTTACCGCCGGCTACATATCCGTTACCGATAAAGTCTTGTCCTGTACCTTCAGGTCCATTAAATGATCTATAGAATCCTTGTTTAACTCGTTCTAATTCCGACTCGGTATTATTAAGTTTATTTAAAACTTCCGGTTTCATTGCTTTAACTACAGGTCCAAGAGTATTATTATCAGAACTTGGTTCTCGAATTTCTTTAACTATTTTTGGAGCGACTCTATTTCCTCCATTGATAACTGTTGATACGTATTGAGCCATTTGCATTGGTGTATAAGTGTCAAACTGGCCAATAGCTAAATCCAGAAGTTTACCAGGATTTAAATCTAGAGGATTATTTGTCTGATAACCAACACTCTCCCCAGGAAGATCAATGCCGGTCTCACTTCCCAAACCAAATTGACCATAATAGTTTCTCATTTTAGTGAATGCACTTGTTCCAATATCAATTGGCTGTCCAGGACGATAAGTTGCACCAGCCATTTTAATTGCAATATCAAACATATATCCATTCGAAGATTTCTCCAATGCATATAAATCATTTACAGTTCTCGGTGAAAACCATGAAGATTTAAGGGGTGTACCCTTAATATCAAAAGGCTGATCAAACATAGAATAACCTGGTGATATTACACCATCCTGATAGCCAGCTAGAACGGTTGCACCTTTTATACTCGAACCAGCCTCATAAGCACTCGTAAAGGTCCCGATATGATAATCCTGAATCTCATAACCGGTATCTGTTTCAACATACTGTTTTCCTACCATAGCCAGGATTTCACCGGTATATGGATCTGTCATGACGAAAAACAGCCGGTCGAGTAGATTACGACCCGGGTTCTGCTTCAGTCGGATCAGTTCATCTTCCACGATTTTTTCAAGCTCCTGCTGAAGCTCTATATCAATAGAAAGAACTAAATCTTTTCCGCGCTCACCTTCCTGAACAAGCTGCGAGTCTATCACGTTACCTGCTTTATCCGTGATCGTTCTGACCTTGGATTTTTGCCCCTGCAATACATCTTCGTACTGGAGTTCAAGATAACTTGTTCCGACACGATCGTTGCGGGCGTAATCTCTTGCAAGGTAGTATTCAATCTTGTCTTCAGGGATTGAGCGAACGCTCCCAAGCACGGAACGTAATACTTCCCCATATGGATATTCACGTTCCCAGTCAACGGTTGTATTGACACCAGGCAGTGAGCCGAGGTGTTCACTTACCGTTGCAAACTCTTCATCTGTTACCCCTTCATTTTTGATGATTTGAGGAGAAAGATTATACCCTGTCTGCATCTGTCTGAAAACAGCAAGAACCTCCATTTGCTGCGGAGTGAGCTCTGCTAATTCCTCTTCGGTAATCCGTTCCCTGATTAACGCGTCATATTCATTTTGTTCAAGCTCTCCTTCATCATAAAGAGCCTGCTCTTCTTCTGTAATTTTTGCTTCTGCGCGTTCCTGATTTTCACGAATCCAGAAGTCCTGCTGGTCACGCAGCGCAATATTTTCTGTATCCATTTTGATCATACCCGCTAAACGTTCAGCAACCATCAGCATTTCTTCCTGCTCTGTCTGCTGTGTTTTCGTGTATGTAATGGCATTGACAGGTTTATTATCAACGATTACTTTGCCGTTACGGTCAAAAATCTTTCCCCGTGGAACGCTGGAATTGACGACAACTTCCTCCGTTCTCTCCAGCTGGCGTGTGAAATCTTCTCCGTTAACTATTTGTAGTACACCGAGCCTTAAGATCAGCATTGAGAACATCACAAATACTGCAAAGAACAGAATATTCATCCGGTTGGATAGAAAATTCTTTTTCTTCTTTTTATTGTTTTGGCTTCGGGATGGGTTCTTTGTCAATGAAGAGCCTCCCTTCCTATTCTTTACTTCTTTTATCTTATAAGAAAAATGAAATATTCGCCAGAGAGGAATGTCCTTTTTCACGAAAAGGTCAAAAAAATCTTCTGCCAGATGCGGCAGAAGATTTTTATCCGTTATTATTTCGCTGAAGCGTAAAGCTTATCTACTGCGTTCCAGTCCACTACGCTCCAGAAAGCGTTGATGTAGTCAGGACGCTTGTTCTGATACTTCAGGTAGTATGCGTGCTCCCAAACGTCAAGACCAAGGATTGGTGTCTTGCCGTCAGTCAGCGGTGAATCCTGATTTGGTGTGCTTGTAACTTCAAGCTCTCCGTTATTGACAACAAGCCACGCCCAGCCTGAACCGAAGCGGCCTGCGCCAGCAGCAGCGAATTCATCCTTGAACTTGTCAAAGCTGCCGAACTTGTCATTGATCGCTGAAGCAAGATCACCTGTTGGCTCTCCTCCGCCATTTGGAGAAAGGATCTTCCAGAAGAATGAGTGGTTAGCGTGTCCGCCACCGTTGTTGCGAACTGCTGTACGGATTGATTCCGGTACGCTGTTAAGATCTGCAACAAGCTCATCGATAGATTTTGCCTGAAGATCATCGTGACCTTCAAGAGCGTCATTTAATTTTGTAACATAAGTATTGTGGTGCTTTGTGTGGTGGATATTCATTGTTTCCTTGTCAAAATGCGGTTCTAATGCATCATAAGAGTAAGGTAAATCTGGTAATGTGTAAGCCATAATTGAATTCCTCCTGTATGTAGTCTGTTTTTTTGTCCGCAATTAGCGGTTTCATCTGTTTCAGATTACCAAATAACAAGGAAGCATTCAATTAATAAGCTCTTACATTAGACACTTACTATATGAATAGGATAAAGATCAGGATCATCACAGCCTGAACCGTACCTTTTGTAGCAACAGAAGTAATGAAACCAATCAATGATCCGAATCCAATTTTGACAGCCTGCTTAAATTCGGTTCGGTTCACAATGAGTTCACCTACCACTGCTCCAATAAAAGGGCCTGCAATAATTCCGAGTACCGGAATGACAAACGGTCCGATTAAGAGACCGATTGTACTTCCCCAGATCCCGGCTTTTGATCCGCCAAATCTTTTCACGCCAAACATGTTTGATACGTAGTCCGCTCCGAACAGCAGAATAATAAACAGACCCTGGATCGTCCAGAACAGCCAGTTGAACGGTTCAAATGAGAAAAACAGACCATATAAAATGAATCCGAGCAGGATAAAAACCACACTTGGAATAATGGGATACATAAGACCTACAAACGCAATCATAAATGAAAGAATGATGATGACCCAGAATAACGGTTCGATAATTAAAACCTCCCTTAAACGTTTCCTTCTTTATTATTATACTTAACAGTTTATATACGTATTGCACATTAAAAGGTTTCAACACTGAATACACTAAGGACAAGCGCCAACCCGTTTAAGTAAACCAGGTGCTTTAAGGTACCGAATTATCTTTACACAGTACCCCAGATCTTATCAACATTTGCTGAACCGCTATCCACATCATGCCATTCCCCACTGTGGGGAACGAACAATGGAAATGTCACAAAATAAAAATTGATCAATAAAAAAAGCCGGCATTGCGCCGACTTTTTTTACTTATTTACGGATACCAAGAACTGCTTCAGCGATATTAGAAGAGTGATCTCCAATACGTTCGAGATTTGAGACGATATCAACGAATACAATTCCAGCCTGTCCACTGCAACGACCTTCGTTCAGACGGACAATATGCTTTTTACGGAATTTACGTTCCATTTTATCAATTAAATCTTCTTTTTCTGCCACGCTGCGGGCAAGCGCATGATCATTTGAATCAAGTGCTTCCATAGCCTGAGATACAGCTTCGACTGTTAGAGTGAACATCTCATGTAAATCTTCCATGGCATCTTCTGTCAGCTTCACTTTATTAGCCTGCTGATAATCAACAAGCTCAATGACGTTTTCGAAGTGGTCACCGATCCGCTCGATATCACGAACCGTATCCATCAGAATAGAGTGACGTTCCGATTCCTGTGCAGACAATGAGCTTCCTGATAGTTTAACAAGATACTCCGTAATTTTTTTATCAAGATTATTAATCGCATCCTCAACCTGATAGCCAAGTTCTGCGTTTTTCTTGTTTTTAGTTTTCAAATATTCGTGTGCTTCGTTTAATCCCTGAACAGCAAACTGTCCCATGCGCAGAACTTCTTCTTTCGCCTGTCCTAGCGCGATTGAAGGTGACTGCTCAATAAAATGCGGGTCAAGATGCTTCGGTTTAAATTCAACTGCAACGTCCTGTCCAGGCACAATCTTCGTTACAATCAATGCCAGAATCGCAATGAATGGGAACTGAATAATTGTATTTGTTACGTTAAATGTTCCGTGAGCAAATGCAATCTGCATTTCAGGATTCAGGTTCATAAACTGATCGATCCATGTAATGAAAGCTGTAAATGGAATTAACGCAATCATAAAAATGATTGTACCGATAATATTAAACATAACGTGTACAGCTGCAGCACGCTTTGCAGCTACTGAAGCGCCGATTGCAGCGAGTACTGCTGTGATCGTTGTACCGATATTATCACCAAATAATACAGGAATTGCAGCATTTAACGAAATTAAATCTTCTGCATAAAGTCCTTGAAGAACCCCGATAGTCGCACTGGAACTTTGAACAATCATTGTAAAGACAGTTCCGATTACAACACCCAAAATCGGGATTTCACTCATGCTTTGAGTTAGATCTATAAAGGCTTGTAATTCACGCAGAGGCTTCATGCCACCACTCATCAGTTCAAGCCCGTAAAATAATGTACCAAAACCGAATACAACCTGGCCTAAGTTATTGATTTTATTATTCTTAAAGAAGAATAATAGGATTGCACCTGCTGCGGTAATTGGCAAAGCATAAGCACCAATATCAATACCGATAATAAAGGCAGTAACAGTTGTACCGATATTTGCCCCCATAATTACCCCGATAGCCTGGCGAAGCGTCATAAACCCTGCGCTTACAAGCCCAATCGTAATAACGGTAGTACCTGTACTCGTCTGTAAAAGAACTGTGACAAAAATACCTGCCAGTACACCCATAAACGGGTTCGTAGTAAAACGATCAAGAATTTCTCTTAATCGGTCACCAGCAGACTTTTGAAGTCCGTCCCCCATATACTTCAATCCAAAAAGAAAGATCCCCAGTCCTCCGATAAACTGAAAGAAGACTTCTTGCCAATTCACTTCCATGTTTTCAACCCCTGTAAACAAATTTAGACAAACTTCTTGAAAACCCTCCACAATTATTAATTCTTTTAACGATATAAGTAAAGGGGTAAAATTAAATCTTTACAATCGGTTAATAATAGAGGCTTTATATTACAATAATGTTACAAAAGATTTGTATTCACGAATCGTTCATTTGCTCTCTGAACGTTTATAAACGTACAATATAACTACTATAGAGCGTTATTATCTGGGGGTTCACGTATTGAATATTTTTAAACAGTTTTATAAGAGCTTATACTCACCAAAAGATATTTCCCGTTTCAGATTTCAGGGAATTGGAAAAACCATTTTATATTTATTCATCCTCGCATTTATCAGTTCCATACCTGCCATGATTCAGATCATATCACTCGGCAACACTGTCTTTAATGAAGGAGAGGAAATTCTGAGTAACCAAATGCCGGCTTTTGAAGTAACAAATGGTACTCTCCAGACAGAAACAAATGAAGAAGTGACCATACGCAACAGCGGTTTTACCATTATTGTTGATGGTACCGGGGAAATGACTTCTGAGGATATTGAGGGCACGGTCAATACTGCAGCACTGCTTCGTGACGGAGTGGCAGTGTCAGCAGGGGCCGGTGTTCAGGAATATCCATACAGCAGCTTTACAGGTTTTACATTCAGTAACGAAGGTCTCTCCTCTCTTCTTTCTTCTATAGAAGGGGCAAAGGTGATTATTTATGCGTTTATCTTTTTATTCATTTATATTATTGGCGCAGGATTGCTTTTTATTAAAACTTTATTTTTTGCCTGGATTGGAACAATCATGGCGAAATCTTCAGAACGCAGGCTGGTCTATCGTCAAAGCTTCAGACTGGCTGCTTACAGTTCGACGCTGCCGGTTACGTTTTTCCTGATAACAGATATTGTCGGCTCCGTGATCCCGTTTGCAACGCTGATTAACTGGTTTGTTACGACAATGGTGCTTTACCTCGCGATTAAGGAGATACCACAGCCTAAGAAGAAACCTGAAGTGACGGCATAAAAAACGCGTATAAAGAAGTAACATATTCAGTTAAAGTCATGAAATATATCCTTATAAAAAACTGCCGGTTCTTTTCTCAATCAAGAGAAAAAACCGGCAGTTTTTATGATGCCTCCTCTCTATTGTTGCTGAGAGTGGCTGTTTTTAAATGGGAGGAAAGCTGATACAGCCTTCCGGCAATTTCAGTTGACTCAAGAATACGCTGTTCCTGATGTTCGATCATGACGTTCATTTCAGCTGTCCTGCTGTGCGTTTTCGCTGCAATCGCTGATACGGACTCCGTTGTTTGTTTTAACTGAGGGAGCGTTTCCTTAAATAAAGCAGCCTGTTCCTGAAGCTCTTCAATTCTACTTTCAGATTCTTCAATTTGTGACACCATTTCATTAAAGAAGGACAGACCATGTAATGAATCATCGAGTGCCTGTTTAGACTCGTCTGCAATTAATAGAAAGTCATGCTCTGTACGCCTGCTGATATTCTGTAGAAAAGCCATTGCCTCATCAATATTCTGAACCGCTTTTGATGACTGCTCTGCCAGCATCCCAACTTCTTTTGCCACGACAGCAAAACCTGCTCCGCTTTCTCCAGCACGGGCTGCTTCAATAGAAGCATTTATTGAAAGAAGTCGTGTTTTATCCGCAATCGTTTTAATGAAAAGCGCTGCTTCATTGGATACTTCAGCCTGTTTTCTCATTTGGACAATGGTATCTTTCAGCGGCATCATTTTGACAACTGCCTGTTCCATTGAAGCCTTTAATTGATCAACACTTTTTTCCCCATCAACTCTCTTTTCCTTCAGCAGTGAATTGATGTCATTTAATTCCTGCAAATCAGCCAGCATAAGACTGAGCTGTTCCGACATATTGTAAAATGCGGACAAACTTTTACCGGACTCTTTTGCTGTTTCCTCTGCTCCAAGATGAATACCATTTACTTTCTGTTTAATCGGAGAAAGAGAATGGACAAGTTCATCCGAGCTTTTGCGCAGGCTGATTCCTGACTGATTCAACTGATCTCCTGTATGAAGCAGCTCAGTTATCAGGTTGCTTATTGTTTCTATTGTCACTTTAAAACTTTTGTGCAAAGAAACGATTTCCGGCACTGTCGTGTGGATTTTCAACTGACCACCTGTGAAATCACCTTCCCGCACTTTTCTCATCTCTTCACGCAAAATTGAAATCGGCCGGCTGATTGAGCGCACAGTCAGTATCATTAAAATAAGTGCGATTAAGCTTGTAACAATGACTGTTCGTATAATGGAAGCAGCAAGTGCTGCCTGTTCACTTAAATAATCGTCTTTTGGAATTGCGATCGTATAGATCCCTTTGAGCTCCTGAATGTTAAAATATGAAAGTTTATAGCTTTTGCCTTCTATTTCACCGTCCATGGTTCCCTTACCTGCTGATATGATTGATGTTTGAAGTTCCTCAGGAAGATTGAATGGAAGCTCGCCTGTTAACGCCTCGGGACCTTCGGGTGTCAATAGAAAAATGGAAGCTGATAAGCCATCCTGGGAAAGGTTCGCCTTCTGCTGATTCATGATCTGTTTTGATTTATTTATAAATTGTTCTTCATTTCCGGGATAAGCGAGCATGGCATTTTTCACTAATTCATTAGCGATCGTCGCTTCACGCTCAAGTCTTTGTGCCATTAATTTTTCGCCTGACTCAACGGAAGCATGATAGCCAATTACACCTAAGTAAGCAGTAGAACCTAACAATAAAATCATTAAAACCACTGTTAACCTTACAGATAATGAGAGTTTACCCAAGATTGTATTCCATCCGGCTTTCCCAACCTTCTTAAATTTCCGTGACCATCCTGCATTACGATTTTTCATGTCATATTTCCCCCAATGGTTTTATAGGTCTATTATCACTATTTTCTTTTAATTTCCTGTACCCCGTTTGTAAAATCTTTGTAAATAAGAAACCTGAAAGGGAGGAAAAAATGAAAAAATTCCTGCTGTTCTTATTGCTGATCATCAGTCTGTACAGCTGTTACTGGGATCTGACAACCGGTTCCATCGATCCATCATTATTTAAAATCACAGAGATAACGGAATGTGAGCTGTAATAAAATCTTCTGCACACTCATTTTCTTGTACATGCTGATTCAACACTGTTAGAATAAAGAAGAAACAATATTATAGGATGCTTAAAAAGGAGCGAATACCTTTGGGTGAAATTACACATCGTTCAAACACTCGTCCCGTTAAAGTCGGGGATTTAACTATTGGCGGTAACAATGAATTAGTCATTCAAAGTATGACAACAACTAAAACGCATGACGTTGAAGCAACGGTTGCTGAAATTAAACGTCTTGAGGAAGCCGGCTGTCAGATTGTCCGTGTAGCATGTCCGGATGAGCGTGCGGCTGATGCGATTCCTGAAATTAAAAAGCGAATTAATATCCCGCTTGTCGTTGATATTCATTTTGATTACAAGCTGGCTTTAAAAGCAATTGAAGGCGGAGCGGATAAAATCCGGATTAACCCTGGTAATATCGGTCGCCGTGAGAAGGTCGAAGCTGTTGTAAAAGCAGCCAAGGAAAAGAACATCCCGATCCGGATTGGTGTAAATGCCGGAAGTCTCGAGCGGAAAATCCTTGAGAAATACGGATATCCTACTGCAGACGGCATGGTAGAAAGTGCCCTTCATCATATTAAAATCCTGGAAGACCTTGATTTCCACGATATCATCGTCTCGATGAAGGCGTCAGATGTGAATCTGGCTATTGAAGCATATGAAAAAGCCGCAAAAGCATTTGACTACCCGCTTCACCTCGGTATTACTGAGTCCGGCACATTATTTGCAGGTACAGTAAAAAGTGCTGCAGGTCTTGGCGCAATTCTGAGTAAGGGGATCGGTAACACGCTTCGCATTTCACTGAGCGCGGATCCGGTTGAAGAGGTTAAAGTGGCAAGAGAACTGCTCAAGTCATTTGGTCTTGCTTCAAATGCGGCAACCTTAATCTCCTGCCCAACTTGCGGACGTATTGAAATTGATCTGATTTCAATTGCGAACGAAGTAGAGGAGTATATTTCCACAATCAAAGCACCGATTAAAGTTGCCGTTCTGGGATGTGCGGTTAACGGTCCGGGTGAGGCCCGTGAAGCAGACATCGGGATTGCCGGAGCAAGAGGAGAAGGTCTTCTTTTCATGAAAGGGAAAACAGTTCGTAAAGTTCCTGAAGCAACCATGGTCGAAGAACTCAAAGTTGAAATTGATAAACTGGCTGAGGAGCATTACCGCAAACAGGCTGAAGAAGCCGCAGCGAACGCTTAATCCAGCTATAACAAAAAACACGGATCTATAAAATCCGTGTTTTTGTTTTGACACTTTATATTAACCCGGGTTCAGTAAATTTCTTCAGGCACTAGAATAACGGATAGATCAAAAGACCGAGCACGATTGAGATCGCACCCAAAGCAATCCCTGTCCCACCCGACATTTTACCGTCAGATCGTCTTGCTGCAAATCCGAGAATAATCGCCAGTGCCCCGAATAATACTGGTGCGGTAAAAAAAGCAATGATACCCGTTATGATAGAAGCGTATCCAAGCCACATACCGCGATTTGTATTTTTGATTACACCGTCTCTTTTTCTCTCCGTATCATCAGGTGTCTCTGTGTACCATGCAGGACTTACCCTCGAAAGCTCCGTGCCCATTTCTTCATCATACCTGTTTTCCTGAAGGCTTTTTTCATCTTTTTTCTCCATTTTGTCATCATCCATTCACTTCCCCTCCTTCCCGGAATAATCCTAGGGTGTCCATGAATAAACTTCATTATGACTGGAAAATATTCTTCTTCATTTGTGATACAATAATACATAGCGATATTAAAGGAGATTTTGCATATGAAAAAGCGACTTGGCATTGATATTGATGGAACTGTCACCTGTCCCTCTTCATTGATCCCGCATATTAACCGGGCTTTCAACCTCAGTTTAACGTTAGAAGATATAAAGGAATATGATTTAACCAAAGCGCTTCCTGATATTCATCCATCACGCTTTTCAGAGTGGTTTCAGGAAACTGAAGCGGACATTTACCGCTCCTCTCCATTACACAATGAAGCAGATGCCGTTTTAGCCAACTGGAAAAAGGAATTTGAATTGTTTTTTATCAGTGCCAGAGGAGGTCAGCACCTGGAGCTGACTAAACAGTGGTTTGATGAGCAGGAGATTGATTATGATCATATTGAGTTAATCGGGTCCCATAATAAGCTCGATGCTGTGGATCAGCACAATATCGATCTTTTTTTAGAGGATAAACATGATAACGCAGTGATGATTCATGAGGAGTTTTCGATTCCGGTTATTTTGTTTGATACGCCTTATAACCAGGATCCGATCCCGGATGGTGTGATCAGGGTAAGGAGCTGGGCTGAGGCGCATCAGTGGGTGATGCAATGGGAGAAGGCTTTGAAGAAACCACTTAGATGAGTGGTATTTAGATAACCGGGCAGGTACCATCCTACGCTTTCCTTTGCGTCTAGCTGCGGCGACTAGCCCCTCGAGGTCATAAGTCAAAGATGAACGAGGGCAAAGGACAGCCCTCTTTCCATCTTCGCCTTATGCTTGTCGGGGCTGGACCAGTCGCCTCCGCTTTTCTTTGTGTCTAGCTGCGGCGACTAGCCCCTCGAGGTCATAAGTCAAAGCTGAACGAGGGCAAAGGACAGCCCTCTTTTCATCTTCGCCTTATGCTTGTCGGGGCTGGACCAGTCGCCTCCGCTTTTCTAAGGCCGCGCGGTGAGCCAAGCTTTTGCTCCGCATTATGCTGTCTCACCTGTCGCTCCTCTGCCGCAGGAGTCTGCGGATGGCACCTGCCCTTATATTTGATTTTTTGTAAAAAACCTTTATTAAATTTATACATATTAACACCCCCTGTGATTTTCACAGGGGGTGTTGTTGTTTCTATATGTCGCTGGATATCAAAGTTTTACGCCCGACATTCAGGGCATGTGCCGTAGATTTCGAATTTGTGACCGGAGATTTCGTAGCCTGTCAGGTTTTCTTCGAGTACGGACATGGGACACATATGGATTGATTTTGTTTTGCCACAGTCCATGCAAATAAAGTGGTGATGGTGATGTCCGCTGCTGCAGACAAAACGGAAGTGCTTTTCTCCGGATAGTTCCGTCTCCTCGAGGATACCGAGGTCGGCAAAGAGTGACAGGTTCCGGTAAATGGTATCAAAGCTCAAACCGCTGAAATGAGGATTCATTGATTCCAGCACTTCACGAGCCGTCATGTAGCGGTCGTGTTTTTCAAATAACTCAAGCATATGCTGTCTCTTTCCCGTATGCTTGTAGCCTTCTTCTTTTAATAAATCCATTGCTTCCTGAAGATTCATTGCGTTTCACCTCACTGTTATTTTCTCATGGTCTGCCATTTTTTAAAAGCGATCGATGTCAGGAGAATCAGAATAGAGGAAACAACGATCGTTCCTCCCGGTGCAAGGTCCAGATAAAAGGCACTGAATAACCCGGCAATCACCGCGATTTCACCAAACACAACTGAAAGGATGATGGTTTGCTTGAACCCTCTTGCCACTCTCATTGCTGCTGCGACAGGAAGTGTCATGAGTGAGGATACGAGCAGGATACCGACAATCCGCATTGATCCTGCGATCACAAGTGCCGTGATGACCATAAAGATTAAATGCAGTGCACCTGTCTGCAGTCCGGATGCTTTACTGAACTCTTCATCGAAGGACAAAAGGAAAAGCTCCTTGTAAAGGATCGTGACTAGCGCAATCACCACTACTGCAATCCCAATGATTAAATACAGATCGCTGCGGCTGACTGCACTTACACTGCCAAAAAGATAACTGAACAAATCAGTATTAAATCCGTCAGCCAGTGAAATAAAAATAACCCCGATTCCGATTCCGCCGGATAAGATGATCGGTATCGCCAGCTCCTGATAATGCTTGTACACATTTCTGAGTCTCTCTATAAATAGCGAACCTGCTACTGAAAAACCCATTCCGAGCCATAACGGATTGAGCCCGTTGAAAGCGACAAATGTTTTACTTAACAGCAGACTTGCCGCTATCCCGGACAGCGTGACGTGACTCAGCGCATCTGCAATTAATGATAACCGCCTGACCACGATAAACGCACCGAGTAATGGCGCAATTACACCAATCAGCAGGCCTGCAAGAAAGGCGTTTTGTAAAAATTGATATTGAAAGATGGCTTCTATCATGGTGTCACCTCATGACCGTGGTCGTGATCATGATGAAGACTGTGAACATCATGCCCGTAAAACAGGGACAATTCATCATCTTTTACCTGATCAAAATCTTCTGCGCTGCCATGAAAGTGAAGGGTATTATTCAGACAGGCTACATGTGTCACTTTATTTGAAATGGTACCTGTATCATGCGTAACGAGTAAAAGGGTAATTCCGAGTTCTTTGTTCAAGCGGTCGAGCATATTGTAGAAGGTCTGTACATTTTTCACATCAACCCCGACTGTCGGTTCATCCAGTATGAGCACATCCGGATCACTGACAATGGCCCGGGCAATAAATACACGCTGCTGCTGACCGCCTGAGAGCTCCCCGATGTTTCTGGTCATAAAGTCTTCCATTCCGACAGCATGGATCGCACGCTCAATCTGAGGCCTTGATTTTCTGCCTATCATTTTAAAAAGCCCCGTCTTTTTTGTCAGTCCGCTTGCCACGACTTCATAAACTGTTGCAGGGAAACCGGTGTTAAATGAGTTAGCCTTTTGAGAGACATAACCGATTTTCTCCCACGCTTTAAATTTGGCAAGAGGTTCACCAAATAAAAATACTTCACCATTTTTAGGTTTTAACAATCCAAGAATTAATTTTAGCATCGTTGATTTTCCGGATCCGTTCGGGCCTACAATACCGAGAAAGGATCCTTTAGGGATCTCCAGATTGATGTCTGTTAATACCTGTTCTTTATCATAGCGATACGAAACATTTTGGAGTTCAATGACATTAGTCATTTTCTCATCCCTTTCGAACTAGAATGATTCCGATTTAACAAATCATCAGTATACACCTGATCAGAGTGAAAGTAAATAAAAGAATACTGACATTGAAAGGAGGTGACAGGATGACCTGGATTCCACCCTTTTTAATCAGTAAAATTAAATCTTTTACGCCTGAACATATTAAAAGCTACGCCAAAACAACCGGTGTACACCTGACGGATCAGGAATGTAACATTATTCATCAATTCATACACAGTGATGAATTCGATTTTTTTGATTCATCGAACCGGGATCAGTTAATTTCTGAAAGCATGAAAAAGCTTGGCCCTGATCGCACTAACGAACTGTTAAAGCTTTTTTAAAAGAAAAAGCTGTGAGGTGCGTACCTCACAGCTGATTTTTAATATCATCGAGCACTTCTTCACGGAATGTCCGGTTGCGAAGCATCTCGATTTCGTATTTGTATGGCGGCTTTTTATCTTTTTTATCTTCACCGACATATGGTGTTTCGAGGATTTTAGGAATATCTTTGAACACTTCATGATGAACGATATAATCCAGCGCTTTAAAGCCGATATGACCGAAGCCGATATTTTCGTGACGGTCTTTTGAAGCACCTTTTGGATTTTTACTGTCATTGACGTGGAGAACTTTAATGCGGTCCAGGCCGACAATCCGGTCAAACTCTTCAAGAACACCGTCAAAGTCATTAACAATATCGTACCCCGCATCATGCACGTGGCATGTATCAAAGCAGACTGAAAGCTTTTCATTATGCGTAACACCATCGATGATTCTCGCGATTTCTTCAAAGTTGCGGCCGCATTCAGACCCTTTACCTGCCATCGTCTCCAAGGCAACCTGAACGGTCTGGTCTTTCGTTAATACTTCGTTCAACCCTTCAACAATCCGTTCAATCCCCTTATCCACTCCCGCTCCAACATGCGCACCTGGATGCAGAACGATCTGTTTTGAACCGAGCGCTGCCGTACGTTCAGTTTCTGATCGCAGGAAGTTGACACCAAGTTCAAATGTTTCCGGCTTCGTTGTGTTCGCAATATTAATGATGTATGGCGCATGAACAACGATATCTGCAAGGCCATTTTCACTCATGTGCTTAAGGCCAGCTTCAATATTTAATTCTTCGATGGGTTTTCTTCTTGTATTCTGAGGGGCTCCGGTGTAGATCATAAAGGTACTGGAACCGTAAGAGGCTGCTTCTTCACTCGCAGCCAGCAGCATTTTCTTGCCGCCCATAGATACGTGAGAACCGATTTTTAACATCCTGAATCTCCCCCATTAATTAATTGTTATTTCTTCTGTTTTTTCTGCGTTCTTTCTTTTTAATCTGTTCCATCTTATACTTCATTTTCTTTTTATAGCCAGGCTTGACCTTTTTAGGTTTTCTGACTAAAGATTTCGCTTTTTGATCCGTTTCATTTTCCGTTTTCACACGGTTTGAACGTTTATGACGATCATTCAGCGTTACCCATTCGCCATCTTTTACTTCCTGATGCTTAAACGTAATGCCTTTTTTCTCAATCTGATTTAATGCATCTTCATCAGATGGCTCATAGATTGTAATCGCTGTACCTGATGAACCGGCACGTGCTGTACGGCCAACACGGTGAATGAAGAAATCAAGGTCAGACGGAATTTCATAGTTAATGACATGGCTGACACCCGGGATATCAATCCCACGGGCTGCGAGATCCGTCGCAACAATGTACTGATACTCAAGATCGCGGATCTGCTTCATCATTTTATTACGCTCACGAGGAGCCAGTCCACCGTGAACGCGCCCTACACGAAGTCCTTTTTCAAGCAGCTTATCAGCCACTTCATCCGCTTTTGACTTTGTATTTGTAAAGACGATGGCAAGGTAAGGATTAATAGAGGTCAGGATCTGATAAAGCACCGTATCCTTTGACTTACTTTTCTGTGGCACGATGACAAATTCAATGTTTTCAGCCTGAATCTGCTTAGGCTCAATGTGTGCATACTGAGGGTTTTCCATATACTTTTTGAGGAACGGCTTCAGCTTTTCCGGAATGGTTGCTGAGAATACAAGTATCTGAAGTTCCTCCGGCATTCTTGAAGCGATCTGGTCGACGTCTTCTAAAAAGCCCATTTCAAGCATTAAATCTGCCTCATCAATGACGATGGATGTTGCTGTATGAATGAGTAAAGCCTGTTCTTTAATTAAGTCATTAATCCGGCCCGGCGTTCCAACCACAATGTGAGGCTGAGTCTTCAGCTTTTCAATCGCGCGCTGTTTATCCGTTCCGCCGACAAAAAGCTTGCTTTGAATCGCAGTGTCATCTGTCAGATGCTTCACTTCAGCATGGATCTGCTTGGCAAGCTCTCTTGTTGGTGCTGTTACGACAACCTGTACCTGCTGACGTTCAGCATCAACCTGATCTACAAGCGGAAGCAGATAAGCATGTGTTTTGCCGGTACCTGTCTGGGATTGTCCAATAGCACTCTGGTTTTTTCTGATCATTGGAATCATTTTTTCCTGAATGGCAGTCGGGGCATGAAACCCGAGTTTTTCTATCGCATCCATAATAAATGGTTTGAAATCATATTGTTTAAATGATGATGACATTATAGTCACTCCTTCTGTTCGCGTCAAAACTTAATTATAATCAACTTCAGACCAAAAAGCTACAGTGAATCCACCTTTCCAAAAGTAAAGACATTTGCATAAACTATAATACGTTCTAAAGAAGGGAGATGACAGCTTGTATCATCAGCGATTTTACGCACGTCCCCCACTCCCCCGGCAGTCTGTATTTCCGTTTCAGCAGGCGGGGTATCAGCCAGGCGGCTCTGGAGTTCTTTCCGGTCTTACAAAAAATCTGTCGCTCGAATCCATACAGTCATTTGCAGGTAATGCACAAAAAATGATCCATACAGCCAATCAGTTCATGCCTCTCATCCATCAATATGGTCCATTAATTAAAAATTTCCCTGCTATGTGGAAATTATACCGGTCGCTAAATGATGAAACAGATGGCGTTTCAGAGGATGACAAACCGCCTGAAAATCTGTCGAAGCAGAGGGATGAAAAACCAAAACGTCTTCCGGCGCAAATCAAATCTTCAATACCGAAACTGTATATATGACAGCTTTTGTTTGTTCCTGTCTGTTATCTGCTTTATACTGAATGTATAAGTCTTACGTTCAGGAGGATTTTGATGAAGACGATTAAAATAACCCCCCGCGGTTACTGCTACGGTGTTGTGGATGCCATGGTGATTGCCCGCAATGCAGCACTTGATAAAACATTGCCACGACCAATCTACATCCTTGGTATGATCGTTCATAATAAACATGTGACGGATGCTTTTGAAGAAGAAGGCATCATCACGCTTGATGGCGAAAATCGCAAGGAAATCATTGAACAGGTGGACGGCGGAACGGTCATTTTTACCGCTCATGGTGTCTCTCCGGAAGTCCGGGAAATCGCCAAACAGCGTGGCCTTGTCTCCATTGATGCAACATGTCCGGACGTTACCCGTACACATGATCTGATCCGCCAGAAAAAAGCGGAAGGCTATCATGTCATCTATATCGGGAAAAAAGGTCATCCTGAGCCTGAAGGTGCGCTCGGTGTTGCGCCGGACATTGTACATTTAATTGAAAAGCCGGAAGATGTTGAAACACTCGAAGTGAACAACGACAAAATCATCGTCACCAACCAGACAACGATGAGTCAGTGGGATGTAGCTGAAGTGATGGAACGTGTGATGGAGAAGTACCCTCATACAGAAGAACATAAAGAGATCTGTCTGGCTACGCAAGTACGTCAGGAAGCCGTCGCAGAACAGGCCGGTGCCGCTGACCTTCTTATTGTTGTAGGAGATCCGAAAAGTAATAACTCCAACCGTCTCGCGCAGGTTTCAAAAGAAATTGCAGGTACACCAGCCTACCGCGTTTCAGACGTTTCTGAGATCAACCACGAATGGCTGCTCGACTGCGAAACGGTTGCCGTCACAGCCGGTGCATCAACACCAACACCAATCGTAAAAGAAGTGATGAACTATATCGCACAGTTCGATCCGGAAGATCCATCTACATGGAAAGGTGAAAAGCAGGTACCGCTTGAGAAAATCCTGCCTAAAATCAAAACACCAACCAAACCGGAAACGATTATGCCTTATTCAAACTGATAAAAAACAGGACCCGCATAGTGCGAGTCCTGTTTTTTTGCTATTAAAACCGGGCCGGTGTCATCCTACGCTTTCCTTTGTCTAGCTTCTTCGGGCAGGGGCCCAGCAAACTTAAACAGCATGCTTTAAATGATTCAATTCCTTTGAAACTGTAGCAACATAAAAATTAAACAAACTTAAAAGGTTCTGTTGACAGCGCGGAAGGAATGAAGTCGATTTCGAATCCTTGTTTTTCTGCCATTTCTGAAAGCTGATTTGCCAGCCCTTCTTTCATGACCTTTTCCACATGATGCCCTGGATCAATGATGGAGAGCCCAAGCGCTTCTGCGTCCTGTGCTGTATGGAAATCAATATCGCCGGTGATATAAACGTCGGCCCCTGCAAATCTGGCTGACTGCATATATTTACTTCCCATCCCGCCAAGAACAGCTGCCTTTTTGATGAGTTTATCCTGATCGCCTGTTACGCGCACCACAGGCACATCCAGGGTTTGTTTCACTTTTTCTGCAAAGTCTTTCAGTTTGACTGGTTCAACGGCACCAACACGGCCTAGTCCGTATTTTTCACCCGGCATTGACTGTTCAAATACATCATAAGCCGGTTCTTCATAAGGGTGTGACTGTTTTAATGCTTTAAGAACTTTCTTTTCCAGAGAAGTTTGATAGATCACTTCAATTTTCACTTCTTCAACGGATTCAACGACTCCTGATGTCCCGATAAACGGGTCAGAACTGGCCCCCGGCTTGAATTTTCCTGTTCCAACAGAGGTGAAAGAACAATCGGAGTAATCACCAATCTGCCCTGCACCAGCTTCTGCAAGAGCTGATCTGACTGTCTCTTCATGTGTACCAGGTACGAAAACAATCAGTTTTTTGTATTTATCCTCAAATGTCGGTACGAGTACCTGGGAATTTTGAATATCAAGCTTTTCAGCGAGCCAGTCATTGACTCCGCCTTTTGTAATATCGAGGTTGGTATGAGCTGCAAATACAGTAAGGTCATGTTTAATGATTTTCTCAATGACTTGTCCTGATGGCTCCTCCATATTAATTGAACGAAGCGGCCGGAATAAAAGAGGGTGATGTGCGATGATCATCCCGGCGCCTGATTTAATTGCTTCTTCCACAACTTCATTTGTTACATCAAGTGTAATGAGTACTTTATCGACTTTCCTGCTCAGTCTGCCAACCTGAAGACCAACCGGGTCTCCTTCCATGGCAAGATGCTTAGGGGAAAATTGCTCCATCAACTGTACGACCTGATGTCCGTTCATCTGGCGTTTCATTTGATTTCCTCCTCAATCAGCCTCATTTTTTCTTCTAACTCACGTAATCGCTCAAGATTTTTTTCGCTTTGACCTGATGTCTCGATTTGTTTTTTGATCTTTCTCATTTGCGCCAATTCCTGCAGCCACTTCTTTTTGAAAACGGCCGATTTCTCAACCCTCAGGTATGGACCAAAAAGCAGGTCCTGAGCATTCAATGGTTTCTTTTCAATAGTCAGATCAGCTACAATCACTTCATAAATTTTTTGATCCTCTTCCAGGATTTCTTCTTTTGTAATCGTCCAGCCGTTTTCCTGCAGCCATAAACGAATCGAAATTCCACTGATATTCGGCTGGAGGATGAGACGCTGTACTCCTGGAAGGCTTTGCTTTCCTGTCTCGAGTATATCTGCGATTAATGGACCACCCATACCAGCAATAGTGACGGCTGTGACTTCATTTGGGGTGATAACAGATAATCCACTGCCCTTTCTGACTTCTATATGATCTGTTAATCCATCTTCCTGGACCTGACTGACAGCAGATTGAAAAGGACCTTCAACAATTTCACCTGCTACCGCTTTTGTGATTTTGCCCGATTTGACGAGATAACAAGGCAGGTAGGCATGGTCTGATCCTATATCTGCTACAATGGCTCCAGCCGGCACATATTTTGCAACGGTTTCAAGCCGTTTTGACAACTGACTGCTGTTCATTTCAACACTTCCTTTTATCAGAAAAAAGGAGCGGTACCGTCATTCGGCCGCTCCTTTTCACCTTATCATTGATACCGGTTTGAAACAAATTATGCAGCGTCTTCTTCAGAGCCTTCTTCTGTTTCTTCACCAGATCCGCCTTCTTCAGAGCCTTCTTCAGTTCCCTCTTCAGAACCTTCCTCTGCTCCTTCTTCACCGCCGCCTTCAGCGCCGATTTCTGCAACCCATTCAGCCATAGCCTGAGCATTGCTCTCTTCTACAAGACCAGCAGGCATTGCTCCCTGACCATTTACAAGGATGTTAGCGATTTCATCTACTGAAAGTCTTTCCCCAACGCCTACAAGTGATGGGAAACCACTACCGCCTTCATAGTTTTCACCATGACAGCTGATGCAGGCATTCTGATACGTTGCTTCAGGATCGAAATCTCCGGCAGCTTCTCCGCCACCTTCACCTTCGCCGCCGCCTTCTTCTTCCTGTGCCATCTCTTCAGAATCATCAAGACCCTGAACGGACATAAAGAATACAACGCCGAAGCCTAATACCATAATCAGTAAAAATGGAATAATCGGATTCTTATTCATGTATAACCCTCCCTTTTCAGAAAAACTATGTAATTATCAACCCTATAATAGCAGGTATGAACACTACATATTTTACTTTACTTTATGGGAATCGGAAAGACCCAATACTCAACTTTTCCCTTTTTGTCGCATTTTAGACACAATCAATAAAATATTTTAGTACGCGCCGATTTCTCTTGAGATAACGGTTCTCTGGATTTCTGATGTCCCTTCACCGATCTCGAGCAGTTTGGCGTCTCTCAGGAATCTCTCAACGTGGTACTCCTTCATATAACCATAACCGCCGTGAATCTGGATTGCCTGATCACATACCTCCATACAGATTTCAGAAGCATACAGCTTCGCCATCGAAGCTTCTTTCGTGAATTTTCTTCCCTGATCCTTCAGCCAGGCTGCTTTATACGTCATGGTTCGTGCAAGTTCAATCTTCATCGCCATATCAGCAAGCTTAAACTGGGTTACCTGGAACGACGCAATAGAACGGCCAAACTGCTGTCTTTCTTTTGAGTAACTGAGCGCTCGCTCGTATGCGGCCTGTGCGATTCCAACAGCCATTGCCGCAATCCCGATCCGTCCTCCGTCAAGCGTTATCAAAAACTGCCGGAACCCTTCACCCCGTTTACCGAGCAGGTTTTCCTTTGGAACCTTAACGTCTTCAAGGACAAGTTCGGTTGTATTTGAAGAGTGCAGCCCCATCTTTTCGTAGTTATCAATCACCTTGAATCCGTCAGCATCTGTTGGAACAATAATCGCACTGATTTCTTTTTTTCCATCATTCATTCCTGTAACAGCCGTTAATGCCAAAAACTTTGCATGACTGGCATTTGTAATGTAGCTTTTGTTTCCATTAATAATGAATGAATCATCGGTTTCTTTTACGGAGGTCTGGGTACCGCCTGCATCGGAGCCTGCATTCGGCTCTGTCAGTCCGAACGCGCCAAATGATTCTCCAGAACAGATTTGTGGCAGATATGTTTCTTTCTGCTCCTGCGTTCCGAATAAGCTGATCGGTGCACCACCCAATGAAATATGCGCTGAATACGTGATGCCAGTCGAGCCGCATGCCCTGCTTAACTCTTCTGTTACGATCGCAAAGCTTGTCGTGTCAGCACCCGCTCCCCCAAATTCCTCCGGAAACGGCAGTCCCATCATCCCCATTTCTGAGAGCTGCCTGAAAATATCAACAGGAAATTCCTTCGTCCGGTCTCTGTCCAATGCGCCCGGAGCAACAACCTCCTGAGAAAATTCCCTCATTGTTTTTTGAATCATCTTCTGTTCCTGTGTAAGATCGAAATTCATGTTCATCCCCCTTGTTTGTATCCGCTTACATTTCCATTATAAAAGAAAAGGCTGAAAACTCACAACCTTATCTATTTTTAAACTTTTCAATTGTGATGATCTCAATTTTATGTAAGGAAAATAAATCCTGTTAATACGAGAAGGCCGATTATGCCCGAATACGTAAAATACTGATAATTTCTTATGTAACCGTAAATGGACCAGAGCACACATTGAAGGCCGATCACCCAGAGTATAACAACTGGACTCGTTGGAAAGTAGACAGCACAATATTCAATGGACAGCAGCAAAATGGCAAAGGCAACAATAATTCTGCTTAACACCTGAAGAAAAGGGAACACACTTTTTCTGGATGCAATAAACAACAGTAAAAAGGAGACACCCAATATAAGAGCGGTTTGCAATATAATTGACAATTCAGTAAAATAGAAAACAATAAACAGAATAGCCGTAAAGAGAAGGACAAATATGTTAACTGAATTTAATGTAATTCGGCGCTTTTGCAGAATCGACTTACTTTTTTCCGGCTCTGCATCTTCTCCACTGCTGTATAAATTAATTAAAAAATCACAGTAATGTGAGGGAAGAAGGTTACGATCCTTCCAGTAATTTATTTCATTCAGGATGATTTTTTTTCTTTGTTCGTTCATTTAACCACCTCCTGCTCCTATTATACATTTCGACATGAGTGGGCGGTTTGTTTAGAAATTAAAAACAGTCAAAAAAAATCTGCTTCAGACCACATGTGTCTGAAACAGATTCTCACATTTCTATTCAAGAAAATCCTTTAATCGTTTGCTTCGGCTAGGGTGTCTGAGCTTTCTGAGGGCTTTGGCTTCAATCTGACGAATACGCTCTCTTGTTACCCCAAATACTTTACCCACTTCTTCAAGTGTACGTGTACGACCATCGTCAAGACCAAAACGGAGACGCAACACGTTTTCCTCACGGTCAGTCAAGGTATCCAGCACGTCTTCAAGCTGTTCTTTTAACAGCTCGTACGCAGCATGCTCTGATGGAGACTGGGCTTCTGAATCCTCAATGAAGTCGCCAAGGTGTGAATCATCTTCTTCACCGATTGGTGTTTCAAGGGAAACCGGCTCCTGGGCAATTTTCAGGATTTCACGAACCTTTTCAGGCGTTAAATCCATCTCTTCTGAAATTTCCTCTGGTGATGGCTCACGGCCTAAATCCTGAAGGAGCTGACGCTGAACACGAATCAGTTTATTGATGGTTTCAACCATGTGAACCGGAATCCGGATCGTTCTGGCCTGGTCAGCGATAGCACGGGTGATTGCCTGACGGATCCACCAGGTTGCGTAAGTTGAAAATTTAAACCCCTTGCGGTGATCAAATTTTTCAACGGCTTTGATCAGACCCATGTTGCCCTCCTGAATCAGATCAAGAAACAGCATACCACGTCCAACATAACGCTTGGCGATACTCACAACAAGTCTCAGGTTTGCTTCAGCAAGTCTGCGTTTCGCTTCTTCATCACCCTGTTCAATCCGTGTCGCAAGGGAAATCTCTTCCTGAGCAGATAAGAGATCAACGCGTCCTATCTCTTTCAGATACATTCTGACAGGGTCATTAATTTTTACTCCAGGCGGAACACTTAAATCGTTCAGGTCAAACTCTTCTTCAGCTTCCTTACCAAGTTCGGTAATTGATGGATCTGCCTCCGTATTTTCTTTCATGACCTCTACACCCTGTTCGCCAAGCTGCTCGTAAAATTCTTCGATCTGTTCTGTATCCAATTCAAAGCTGGCAAGCTTTTCAGCAATATCCTCGTAAGTGATTTCACCGTTTTTCTTCGCCGTTTCCAGCAATTGTGCTTTCACCGCATCGAGTGTTAATGTTTCAGTTTCTGTTTGTTTGGAACGTGTTGACTTCTCAGCCATTAGTCCCCCTCCTTCCAACTTCCTTGCCTTATTTATCTCTTAAGAGCTTTCCACAGCTGGAAAATTTCCATTCCCAATTCTGTGGCTTTCTTAACATCATTCATTTGTTCCGCCTGCTTTAACGCAAGCTCTTTTTCTTTAATATGCATTAACTTCTGATGTTTCAATACCTCATTGACGCAATCAGTCAATTCAGATTTTGTCACCTCAGAATTTACTTCCGTCATGGATAGCTCTGCTGCTGCAGCCCTCAGATGCCGATCAGGAATGAATTGAATAAAGGCACCTGGGTCAGCCCTGCCGCCATTTTCATAATAAGCCAGCAGGTACGTATATAACGCCTGATAATCATCCGTGTTAAAAGGCTGATCGCCTAGCAGTGACTGGACTGTATAAGTCGTTTCTTCACTGCCCATCATATAAATGAGCAGGTGCTGCTCTGCACGGTAGTAGGCTTTTTTATTCTCTTTACTGCTTTTAGCAGGCAAATGCTGCTCTACAGGTGGAGAAGGTTCCGGTTGAACCGGTTCTGAAGCAGGACGCATTTTATTCAATTGCTCCTGAAGAGACTGGATTGAAACACCCGAGTCCTCTGAAAGCTGTTTGAGATAAAGCTCCTTTTCAATCGCATTGCTCAGGGAGCCGATTTCACGGATCATCGCCTGAACATATTGAATTCTGCCATCCTCTGTGTTCATATTCACAGACAACTTGTGATAGCGGAGTTTAAAACTCATCAATGAAACAGCCGAATCAATAATGTCTGTTTTAAATGCGTCTGGTCCTTTTTGCTGGATATAATCATCAGGATCCAGCCCGTTTGGCAACATCGCCACTTTAACAGACAAACCTTTCCCGGTTAAATCCTGAGCCGCCCGGTAAGCAGCTGCTATACCGGCTTTATCCCCATCGTAGCAAACTACAATGGAATCAGTCAGCCGTCTGATCTGCTGTATATGCTCTCCAGTAAGCGATGTACCCATTGTGGCGATCGCATTGTGGACAACTCCGGATGCAGCAATCACATCAGCAAAACCTTCAAATAAAATGGCCGATTTGTTTTTCCTGATGGCACCGCGTGCATGGTGGTAGTTAAACAATATTTTATTTTTTTGAAAAAGTGGTGTTTCCGGGCTGTTCAGATACTTAGGGTCTTCTTTCCCAGGGTTAATCATACGCCCTGAAAAACCAACCGTCTTTCCTCTTTCATCGGTAAGAGGAAACATGATCCTTCCTCTGAACCGGTCAAAATAAGAACCGTCATCCCTTTTGATGATCAGTCCTGCCTGTTCCATAGAAGGTAAACTGAATTCTCTTTTCTCAAGAAGCTTAGCAGCGAACTCCCAGTTAGGAAGTGCCCAGCCCACCTTATATGTTTTAAGCTGTTCATCTGTAAAACCGCGATTGTGAAGATACTCCAGCGCTTCCTGGCCTTCTTCCGTATTCATCAGGAGATGATGATAAAGTTTTTCAAGCAGTTCGTGTGCATCCAGATGATCCTGAAATTCCCTGCTTTCATTCGTTTTCAGATGATCCTGGGTGCTGCCGGTATCGGAAAACTCATAATCCACACCTACTTTTTCACCCAGCTGAATGACAGCTTCCTGAAAGGAAAGGCCGTCATGATCCATCAGAAACGTATATACATTACCTCCTGCACCGCAGCCGAAGCAGTGAAAAATCTGCTTTTCCGGAGACACAGAAAAAGAAGGAGAATTTTCCCCGTGGAACGGGCATAAACCAAAATAATTCCTTCCCTGCTTTTTCAGCTGAACATATTCGCTTATTATATCCACGATGTCAGTTTTGCTGCGGATCTGGTCAACGACTTCTTCTGGAATTCTTTCTGACACGTGTTCACCACCAGTTTATTTCTTGTCACCTATGATATTCGCCAAAAATCAAGCTTTTCCTTCAAGTTCAAACAAAAACTTTAAAAACGTCTTTGAAAAAGCCTCGACTTCTATCATGGTTAATTTTTTGGGGCCGGAAGAATAGTTCCCTTTTTTCCGCTCCATCTGGTGGAGGTACCGGAAAGATAAGCTGGTCTCGATCTTATCAGGTTTGTATTCTTTTCCCCTGGGCGAAAGGGCATAAACACCCTTCGACAGGACAAGGGAGGCAAGTCCGATATCCTGGGTAACCACGATATCCCCTTTCCTGACGCGATTGGCTATGTAAAGATCAGCAGCCTCTTTTCCGTCATCAATGAAGGTCCAAAGCAAACGATCTGCTTCAGGACTAAAATGGCGGTAGGAGGCAATAAATCGGCACATACCTGCTGAATCTTCCATAAGCCTTACTATTTCTTCCTTTATGACAGAGGGGCATGCATCTGCATCAACATAAACTGTAAATCCACTTTTACATTCATTCATAAATGATCATTTCTACAAAAAATGCAGAACTCCTTTAATGAGTCAAAATAACTTTTTATCACAATTTTTTATTATAATATATATGTCCCTATACGGCTATCTTTTTTAACGAAATAAAAACAAAAGATGCCTGAGACACCTTTTGTTTGATGAACCACTGATTTTATTGACTTAAATTCTTTTCAATGGAATGATGATTCAGCTGTTAACTCATCATATCATTCAGAATTACATTGGCTGTTTCCTCTACCGCCTTGTTTGTTACATCAATCACTGGACAGCCGATTTTTCCTGCAACACGTTCAAAGTGATCGAGCTCTTCCTGTATTCTTTCCATTTTGGCATAGGTCGCGTCATCCTTCAACCCGAGCGCAATTAACCGTTCCTTCCGGATATGATTCAGCTTATCAGGGCTGATTTTCAGTCCGTAGCACTTCTTTGGATTGACTTTATAAAGCTCTTCAGGAGGATCAATTTCCGGTACAAGCGGTACGTTGGCAACCTTTAAACGCTTGTGGGCAAGATATTGTGATAAAGGTGTTTTTGACGTTCTTGAAACCCCTACTAGGACAATATCCGCTTTTAAAATGCCGCGTGGATCTCTGCCGTCATCATATTTAACAGCAAACTCAATGGCCTCAATCTTTTTGAAATAATCTTCATCAAGGTCATGCACCATGCCCGGCTCATTGATTGGCGATTCCTCACATACTTCCTGAAGTGAAGAGATAATCGGTCCCACAACATCATGTGCGGTAATGTTGTGCACTTTTACCTGTTCTTCAATGTAATCACGAATATGAGGCTTTACAAGTGTATAAACGATAATTCCGTGATTATCTTTTGCCAGACTGATAACCTCATCCACATGAACCGTTTCTTCAATATATGGAAACCGTTTAATTGATACGGATTTTCTGGACTGACGGAACTGACTCACACAGGCTTTTGCAACGAGCTCAGCCGTTTCCCCTACTGAATCCGATACGACATATACATGTACTTCATTCATTTAAGCACCACCCTACACTTCATCCTTTGACAGACTGACAAAGGCTTTTGTAATATTCGTTTTTGTAATTCTTCCGAAGACTTCATAGCCCTTTTCCGTTTTCCTGACGACCGGAAGAGAATCAATCTGTTTTTCAATCAGCTTGGCTGCTACGCTGACGAGCATATCATCCTGCTCACAGTAGGTAACATTGGGCATTCTCGTCATAATGACATTAACCGGCAGACTCGTCAGATCCTGCTGCCCGATGCTTGCACGGAGCAGATCCTTTCTCGAAAGGACGCCTGAAAGCATGCCTTTCTGATCGAGTACAAATAATGTTCCCACATCTTCTAAAAACATATGGCAGATCGCATCGTACACGGATACATTATCCTGTACAACGACCGGCATGGACTGATAATCTTTAACATACAGCTTTTTTAAATTTTCCGTCAGCAGCTGCGTACCTGATTTACCTGTATAAAAATAGCCAACCCTTGGACGCGCATCTAAAAATCCTGCCATTGTCAAAATCGCAAGGTCCGGTCTCAGGGTTGCTCTTGTAAGATGTAATCTGTCAGCAATTTGTTCACCTGTAATCGGTCCGTCTGCCTTCACAATGCGCAGAATTTCCGATTGTCTTTTGTTCAGTTCGATCTTGTTCACCACCCGGCGGAATAATGTTATACTGTTTTCCAATATTATATACTAAATGAAATCTGCGTCCTAGTAAACAGGAATGCTTAAAATGATTTTTTTAACTGACGATTGTTTTCACTGAAAAACCGTGGTAGGATAAAGCAAGAATTAAATAAGATGTGCGCAATGAAGGAATTATAAGTACCTGACCAAAGCGACCGGGGATCGTGTAAGCCCGGATTCAGGGAAACGGCACTCCTGAGCAATGCACCCCAACAAAGTGAATGCACAAGTGGCATTAACCAGGGTGGAACCGCGGTCAGACAGCACCGTCCCTGGACTAATCTTAATTAGTCCAGGGACGGTGCTGTTTTTATTTGCAAGCGGCTCAGATGCCCCTTTGCAGCGCAAACATCAATTTAAAGGAGAGATGACCTATGACAAAAAATATGGATGATATCGTCCAGCTCGCGAAACACCGCGGATTCGTATTCCCCGGTTCGGAGATTTACGGAGGACTGGCTAACACATGGGATTACGGTCCACTCGGTATCGAACTTAAAAACAATATTAAAAAAGCATGGTGGAAAAAATTTATTCAGGAGTCCAAGCATAATGTCGGACTTGATGCCTCTATCCTGATGAACCCGAAAACATGGGAAGCTTCAGGACATATCGGAAACTTCAATGACCCGATGATTGACTGTAAAAGCTGTAAAGCCCGCCACCGTGCAGATAAACTGATTGAAGCTCATTACGAGGCCAAAGGTGAGGAAAAAATCGTCGATGGACTTCCATTCAGCGAAATGCAGAAAATGATTGAAGAAGAAAACATCTCATGTCCGACTTGCGGAGCAAACGATTTTACTGAAATCCGCCAGTTTAACCTGATGTTCAAAACGCATCAGGGCGTAACAGAAGGATCAACAAACGAGATCTTCCTTCGTCCTGAGACTGCACAGGGAATCTTCGTAAACTTTAAAAATGTACAGCGCACGATGAGAAAACGCGTTCCATTCGGAATCGGTCAAATCGGTAAAAGTTTCCGTAACGAAATTACACCGGGTAACTTTACATTCCGTACGAGAGAATTTGAACAGATGGAGCTTGAATTTTTCTGTAAGCCTGGAGACGACCTTGAGTGGTTCAGCTACTGGCGTGAATTCTGTAAAAACTGGCTGTTAAACCTTGGTATGAAAGAAGACAGCATGCGCCTGCGTGACCATGACGAAGATGAGCTTTCACATTACAGTAATGCCACAACAGATATCGAATTCCGCTTCCCATTCGGCTGGGGCGAGCTCTGGGGTATCGCTGACCGCACAGACTTCGACCTGAAACAGCATATGGAGCATTCTAACGAAGACTTCACGTATCTGGATCAGCAGACAAACGAGCGCTACGTCCCATACTGTATCGAGCCTTCACTTGGTGCTGACCGCGTTACACTGGCCTTCCTTTGCGATGCCTACGAGCAGGAAGAGCTTGAAAATGACAGCCGTACCGTGCTTCGCTTCCACCCGGCTCTGGCGCCGTTTAAAGCGGCCGTATTGCCACTGTCTAAAAAACTTGGTGACGAAGCGATCAAAGTATACGAAGAGCTGTCACAACACTTTATGGTTGACTATGACGAGTCACAGTCGATCGGTAAACGCTACCGTCGCCAGGATGAGATTGGAACGCCATACTGTATCACGTTTGACTTTGATTCTCTTGAGGATCAGCAGGTAACCGTACGTCACCGCGACACAATGGAACAAGTACGCATGCCAATCGCAGAAGTGAAATCCTTTATTGAAAACGCGATTAAGTTTTAAATAAAACCGTACCGGGGGATTCCTCCGCTTTCCGCGGCCGCGCGGTGAGCCAGCTAGCGCTCTGCGCTACGCTGTCTCACCTGTCGCTCCTCTGCCGCAGGAGTCTGCGGAATCCCCCGGTACTTTGTATGTATTTTAAAGATTTTAGTGACTACAATGCCTTCAATTTGTCCTAAACTTCAACGTCATAAAATAATTTAAAACTCATTTAACAACTCTCCTACCCCTTTCTCCCTTGATCTTAATTTATCAACACAATTCGGTAATTTTATAACTGTGTATCCTTGTTTGACATTTATTGTTGCTAATTCAACAATTCTAACTTTGATCTGTGAATTCAAGATATTTATTGCTCAATATGAAAACTATTTTATTAAAAAGGGCCATATTCCCCCGAAGACTCCTGTGGCGGAAAGGGACAGGTGAAACCGACTGTGCGCAGCACAGGTGGGTTCACCGCCCGGCCATCGAAAAGCGGAGGCGGGCGTTAAAGGACGTACAAACTGGACTTGCGCCGACGGAGATATAGCAAACACAGTGAACGGAGTGAGCTGATGTTGACTTATCGAACGAGGGGACGGGAAGTTTAATAGTCCCTGCCCGTCGCAGCTAGACAGCGGAAAGCAAAGGGGAATATGGGCCGGTTTTCATCTTATTCAACTAAATACGAAATATTAAAACCCCTCCGGATCATGATTCCGGAGGGGTTTTTTCGTCTTTATGAATGTCGCCGATGGTCTGCTTCATGCGGTCGAGCTGGTCGAGAAATGACCGGGATTTCAGGAATACGCCTACATACTCGTCGTAGTAAGTCCTGATCACCCTTTTCAGCTCCAGTTTAGTCGAATCGCTGACTGATAACTTACCGAGACGGTCAAGATCCAGAAAGTAAAACAGTCTGAGGAGACGGACTGCTTTTGCAGATAAAGGCAGTTTGTAGTCGTCCACTGAGCTGCAGCGATGGCACAAAAAGCCGTTCATTCTGAAGGAGAATGAGAAATCCCCCTCTCCCTGCCCGCAATTGACACAGCGGTTCAGAACCGGCTCTACGCCAAACAGAGGGAGCAGCTTCAGTTCATAAATGTAACAGATGACTTCTTCATCGTAACCACTATTGATCAAACTGAAGCATTGTCTCGTTAATTCAAACAGGAATGGATTAGGTTTTCTGTCTTCGGTTGCTTTATCGAGCAGTTCTGCCATGAAGCTTGCGTGAGCTGCTTTATAAAGGTCTTCTTTCAGCACACGGCTGGATTGGAGCATTTCCCCCTGCTGGAGTGAACCCATACCCGAACCGCCCTGAATCAGGTACTGTGCGTGTGTGAACATCTGGGAGACTGAAGACAGTCTGCTATTGGTTTTTTTGGCTCCCCGTGCCATGACGGCTGTTTTGCCAAGTTCTCTTGTAAAAAGAGTCACCACTTTATTTGTTTCACCGTAATCCTTTGTCCGTATAACAATCCCTTCACACTTTTGAAGCATGGTAAGGTCTCCTTTTAGCGTGCGTTCTGCCGGCGATTAATATTCGTTTTCATTAAACCCGAAGTCACGCAGGCTGTTGGCTTTGTTACGCCAGTCTTTCTGAACTTTTACCCACAGCTCAAGGTAGACTTTTGAACCGAGCAGATTTTCAATATCTTCACGTGCGCGCTGTCCGATTTCTTTCAGCATGGCACCACGTTTTCCGATCACGATCCCTTTTTGTGAATCGCGCTCTACCACAATCGTTGCCATGACATCGATCAGGTCCCGGCCTTCCTCTTTTTTAATCTGTTCGATAGAAACAGCAATGGAGTGAGGAATTTCTTCTCGCGTCAGATGCAGTGCCTTTTCCCTGATCAGCTCTGAAATAATAAAGCGTTCAGGATGGTCTGTAACCTGATCAGCAGGATAGTACTGCGGTCCTTCCGGCAAATAAGATGAAATCTGATTTAACAATGTATCAACATTATTTCCTTCAAGTGCAGAGATAGGAATCGTTTCAGTGAAATCAAAACGGTTACGGTACTCATCAATCATTGGAAGTAACTCATCCGGATGAAGCGTATCGATTTTATTGAGTACTAAAAATACAGGTGTTTTCACATCTTTCAGCAGCTCCATAATATACTCGTCCCCACGTCCATAACCTTCGTCTACGTTGACCATAAATAAAATAAGGTCCACTTCACGGAACGTGTTCGTTGCCATTTTGATCATAAAGTCGCCAAGCTTGTGTTTTGGTTTATGAATACCAGGTGTATCAATAAAGATCATCTGGCTTTCATTTGTTGTGAGGACCCCTTGAATTTTATTTCGGGTCGTTTGGGGCTTATCACTCATGATGGCGATTTTCTGACCGATGACACGATTAAGGAAAGTTGACTTTCCTACGTTAGGGCGTCCAACAATCGAGATAAAGCCTGATTTGTGTTTTTGATTATCCATTTAAATCCTCCGGCATAAATGCTCCAGGCAGAAGTTCGGCTACAGTCAGCTCCTGAACATCCCCCTGAAGGTTAGTTAAGTAAACCATCATATCCTGTGGGCATAGCTCTGCAATGACCTGTCTGCAAGCCCCACATGGTGGTACAGGTCTTTTTGTATCTGCAACGACCGCAATCGCTTTAAACTTACGGTCTCCCTCAGCATACGCTTTAAAAAGAGCAGTTCTCTCTGCACAGTTACACATGCTGTAGGCCGCATTTTCAATATTACAGCCATGGTGTACTTTACCGTCCTCTGTCAGAAGGGCAGCACCCACCTGGAATTTAGAATAAGGCACGTATGCTTTTTCACGTGCGATCTTTGCTTCAGCCATTAATTGTTCACGGTTCATCTCATTAGCTCCTTTAATATCAAGAGGTTAAAAAAAGGAGAAGACTTAACAACCGTTAAGTGATTCTCCCTGCTTTTATCATTATACTATAAAACTGAGCATTTTTAAGTTAAAACGTTTCCACAGCCTCATAAAATTGCGAACAGTTTTGGAACGAATAAAATTAACCCGCCAATCGCGGCTGCAATGGCAAAAAACAGGACAGATGCGGCGGCCGCATCCTTTGCTTTTTTTGCAAGAGGATGAAGCTCCTCTGTGACAAGATCGACCGTACGCTCAATCGCTGTATTCATTAGTTCAAGAGCAAGTACGCCCCCGATGAATAGAAGTAAAATCAGCCACTCAGTCCCATTCAGCTTTAATATAAAAGCCAATACGATCATGGCCAGACCGGCAACGGTATGAATTTTAAAATTTTGTTCGTTAAGAAACACGTCTTTTACACCGCTTGCAGCATATCGAAACGAGCGGATCAATTTTCTCACGTCCATCATCAGGACCTCGACAGGCCAAATTCCTCTAAAATGTCATTTTGTCGACCAAACATCACTGCTTCATCCGATTCCTTCATATGGTCATATCCTAAAAGATGCAAAAATCCGTGTAAAGCCAGGAATCCAAGCTCTCTTGAAAAGGAATGTCCGTACTCCTCTGCCTGTTCTTTTGCTTTCGGTACAGAAATGATGATGTCTCCAAGGATTCTTTCAAGATCTGATTCTCCCGTGATTTCCATTTCATCCTCACCGAGTTCTTCCATGGCAAATGAGATGACATCTGTCGCCTGGTCCTTTTGACGGTATTCACGGTTAATTTCCTGAATGCGCTCATCTGTTACAAAGGTGACCGAGCATTCCCCGTTTTCAACACCTTCTTTTTCAGCTGCAAAGGTCAGAAGCCTGCTTACAAGGCTCTTATCATCCTCAGTGAGACCCTCTGTTTCGTCGATAAAATCTATGTGTAGTGTCATGCCTGCTTCTTCCTTTCTTCTTTTTTAAATTCCGGGTATTCAATCCTTGAATGAAAGATCCCGTTCAGGGTTTCACAGAACACCCGCTTAATAATTTCGAGCTCTTTCAATGTTAAGTCTGACTCATTAAACTGGCCATCCTGAAGCCGATCCTGAACGATTGACTGAACAAGCTGACGGATTTTCTCTGCGTTCGGCTCCTTCATGGATCTTACTGCAGCCTCCACACTGTCGGCAACCGAAATTACTGCCGCCTCTCTGGATTGAGGCTTTGGCCCCGGGTATCGGTATTCTGCTTCTTTCGGGTCAAATCCATTCTCTTTTGCCTTATAATAAAAAAACTTTAACAGCGTGGTGCCGTGGTGCTGTTCTGCAATATCGATAAATTCCTGAGGCAGCTTATATTTTCTAAGCATTTCAGCCCCCTCAACTGCGTGGGCAATAATGATATCCCTTGACGTTTCAGGGGACAGCCGGTCATGTGGGTTCTGGTTGGATATCTGGTTTTCAATAAAGTAATGAGGACGTTTCGTTTTCCCGATGTCATGATAATAACAGCCGACACGGGCAAGTAACCCGTTCGCCCCGATTGCTTCACATGCCGCTTCAGCCAGGTTCGCTACCATGACGCTATGATGATAGGTGCCGGGTGCTTCTGTCAATATCTTTTTTAGCAAAGGATGATTCGGATTTGACAGTTCAACCAGCTTCATCGTAGAAAGAATCCCGAATCCGGCTTCAAAAAGCGGTAACAGCCCGATCGTCAAAATAGACGCAAGAATCCCGGAAACAACTGCAAACACTGCAAATAGCGCATAGTCAACAGTCGAAAACTGAGCGTTTTCTATGAGCATCAGTGACATAAGGAACAAAATATTCGCTGTTGATACAAACAATCCGGCTCTCAGAAGATGAGTACGTCTTCTGCTGTTCGATAAAAACAGGATCCCTGCCAATCCGCTGAATAAGAAATATAAAGATACTTCCACATTAACAGACCCTGTGATCGTATCATTAAACACAATACTCGCACATACAGCCTGGAGCATGGTTATGGTTAAAGCCACTCTCGTATTAATCATACTTTTCAGCAACATCGGAGCCATTGCTGCAGGAAACAGATATCCGATCTGGAGAATATCGAGCTCCCTCACCAGTTCTGTCACCTTCATCAGTCCGAGAGATAATAGAAAGATCATACTGACCAGTACAAGGTAGGTCTGCTTTTTATCACGCGAGATTTTCCATGAAGAAAACAGAAAATGGATCACAAAAATGATCAGCAGTGAAAAAATAATGAGACCAATATACGGTAATACCGACGCGTCATTCGTCGTAAGCCCAAGTGCCTCGAGTTGTCTGTATACATCACGATCAATCAGGTAACCTTCCTGAACAATTACCTGTCCCTCAAGAATCTGTACCGGCTCTACGGATTCGCGGGCCTGCAGAATTCTTGCTTCTGTCTGCTCAGGATCAAACAGATTATTTTCTATAATGGCAAAACGGGCAAGTTCAATTGAGGCATTTCTTAAGCCTTCACTGAAGGACAGTGACGACAAATTATTCTGCACTTCCGTTCTTGCTGCACTGACTTCATCCTGCCTGATCGGCTCCTCCATAATCTGCTCAATCTGGCGGACTGTCAGGATTTTCGCTTCTTCCAACGCTTCATCACTGGAGGATAAAAGCTGGATGAGTATATCATCGCTAATATTTTCGGTTACGTTTTCAGACACGTCCTCAGAAAGCGCTGACTTTAAAGAGGCCAGCCTTTCTTCGTTAACCCCCGCATCAGAAGACGGCTCTGTCGGCTCAGAGCTCGGAGTATCCAAATTAAAGTCCATGGCAAAGTCATATATGGAGGAGGTCAGCGAAGTGCGGTTATCGACCACCTCAGGACGATAGACATACACTTCTTCCACTTCTGACGCAGCACGCTCCTGTTCAATTTCTGTTCTTCTTTCATCAACAATCGTTTTAGGGGACCGTATCGTTTCTTCAGCAACCGAAAACAGGCTGATATTGTATGTCTCTGTTCTGACATGACTGATCAGCAGGATAAACACAAAAACCGCAACAAGACTCAGCAGGATCCATTTAAAAAAAGTATAACTGAGTATGTTTTTTGTACGCTGGATCCAATTTTCCATTCCATTCACTCCCGGATGAAACAAAATGTATGTAAATAAGACACGATATTACTTTTAGTACAGTATAGCAGAAAAAACCAGCTGGAAAATAAAAAGTCGGTATTTCCCGGGTGAAAATACCGACTCTGTCAATACAAGAAAAAAGACACCATGCCGCAGTCCGATAAGGACCTTCAGCATGGTATCTTTAAGGCTTAACTCCTTTATTCTGTTCCGCCTTCATACGCACCAATAATTTTTGAAACGAGTGGATGTCTCACTACATCGGTCTTTTCGAGATATTGAAACCCGATCCCCGGTACATTGCGAAGCCGTTTCTGTGCTGCCACTAAGCCCGACTCCATTCCCTTCGGCAGGTCAACCTGACTCTGGTCTCCGGTAATGACCATTTTCGAACCGAAACCAAGACGCGTCAGAAACATCTTCATCTGTGCATTGGTTGTATTCTGCGCTTCATCAAGAATGACAAAAGCGTCGTCGAGTGTGCGCCCTCTCATATAGGCAAGAGGTGCAATTTCGATAATGCCTCTTTCAATGAACCGCTGAGTCTGATCGGGTCCAAGCACATCATTCAGCGCATCGTACAATGGACGCAGATAAGGGTCCACTTTTTCCTTCAGATCTCCCGGCAGGAAGCCTAGGCTCTCCCCTGCTTCGACAGCAGGACGGGTCAAAATAATCTTTTTAACTTTATTATTTTTCAATGCATGGACGGCCATAACGACAGCCAGGTATGTTTTCCCTGTCCCTGCAGGACCAATTCCAAATACAAGATCTTTTTTACGGATTTCAGTAATGTACTGGCGCTGGCCCATCGTTTTGGCCCGGATTGATTTGCCTTTTGCACTTTTGGTGATTTCTTCGTTATAGAGCTCGTTAAAGTACTCAATCGTTCCTCTTAAAGCCATCTGCACAGCATAAATGACATCCCGCTGACTGATTTGAATGCCCTTTCTGATGACAGTCAATAACTCGTTAATGACTTTTCCGGCACGTTCAATACCTTCTTCTGTACCCGTAATACGTAATGATTCGCCTCTCGACACAATCGATACATCCAGGTCTTCTTCAATGGTTTTCAGGTGAGCATCTGATGTCCCAAATAAAGCAACTGCTTCATTAGGGTCTTCGAGTGGGTAATCCACAGTAATTCGCTGTTCAATCATTCGCGTGTCTCCTCAGTAAAAGGTTTAACTTCAGCAATTTCTTCTAATGCTTGGTAATAGATTGTTAGCTTTACTTTACCATTCTCAATTTGTTCATGCAAAATTTTTTCCTTTGTAATTGTGCCGGTTCCCCCAGTCTGTGCCAATACTTGTTTGGCACCGATTTTAATCCCTGCCTCTTTTATTTGTTCCATGGTCAATTTCTTTTTTGCTTTTTTTACTTCTTTATGATTTGTATGGATCACTTCAATAGGCACTTTCCAGCCAAATACATCAAATGTCTTTACCACCCGGTCCTTCTGATGTATAGAAAATGACGCCCGGTTAATGTGGATATCAGGCGTTTTAACATCTCCTGTCTGCAGTGCATAGGAGCTGTACTGTTTCCCCGTTAAAGTATAGATCATGGTATCAACAGGAATAGTAACATTTGTTTCATACCAGGTATTGGCGTACACTTCACCGGAAGCATGAATCGCTTTTTCCTTCCCCTCAGCACCGATAAATCCGGACACTAAAAGCTCTCCTTTTTTCACAACCTGATACCGTTCCTTGACTGGTGTACCGGCATCGATCAGCATCCTCTGTACGGTCCCGGTTTTTGAAGCGACAAGATGTGCAGCTTCATCTTTCGCAGTCGGGGGAAGCTCTTTCTTTTCTCTAATATGTACGGTCAGTCTCGTTCCATTCCATTCAAAACCCGCCCACGAAATCTGTTCAATGGATTGATACAGGCTGGAGATGACCTCTTTTTCAGATGATAACTGCCTCATCAGTGCACCACTCTGGTACCCATTCAAACGGAGAAGCTCCTCTGCCTCTGTCCGAACCTCAGGACTGCCGCCTTCAACATTAATTCCCCATAAAAACTGTAGACTTCCATAAAACATCAGACACGCAATACATAATGCAAGTATAATACTGATGCGGCTCTGCATTTTCAGGAGGTAGTAATAAACGCCACCTCCCTGCGATAGAGACACAGCGCACCCTTTTTTAAATGCCGCGCGCCTGAGACTGCTGATTGCCTGCAGACGGATCAGAAAAGTAATTTCCTCCGGTCCTGTTTCCTGCAGCATTCTGATTTCAACTTTTTTTAATGACAACTCTGCAATCAGCAGCTGCCTTCCTTCCCCTTTAACACGAACATGGACGTATCCGGGTAATGTTCTGTTCATTCAGGATGTTCCTTGTGATACTCAATTCTCACATCTTCAACAATACCCCTTACTGTCACCTGTTCATTCGTCATAGCTGAAATGAGCAGATCCTGTCCGGCAATCAGTACTTTTCCGCAACCGGAAGAAAAAGCAATATTTCTGTCTGAGTAAAACAGTAACCCCTTATGATTTTCAATAAATAAAAGCTGTCTCCCAATCCAGACGATCTTCGGGATATCGTAAATGATATCCTCAGGCAATCTGAGCAGAGCTTGTGCAGACTCCATCCACTTTGTTTTCATAAAAACAGCCCTCCCTCTGTTTACTATATGTAAACAGAGGGAGGGCAATGAAAAACTTTATCTTTTATTTCCTCGGTAATGCTGCTTAGATCTCGGCGGTCCCAGAACCTCCGAGAAAATGATTCCGTTCACGAGGTCCTTTGAATCCAGACCATCATTGATCGTGAGGTCCGATTCCTTTATTGGATCTTTTTTCGGTTTTAATGATGAAACTCTTGGCGCTGAAGCAGGTTTTTCGACTTCTATTTTTGCTGCAGCCGCCTGTTTCACCCGATCAGGTCTTTTTACAGGTTGTCTGCCTGTTTTTGATTTTTCAATCTCAGCACGTTGCTTCTCATACTCACTCGCAAGTTCTTTTGCATGACGATCGAACGTTTCACGCAGATTTTTTGCTTTTTTCTGAGGCTGTTGCTGATTGCTTTGCGGCACAGGAGCAGGTTTAGGCTTTTCATTCGGCTCCTCTTTTTTCTTCTGATTATTGATGAGACTGATGACCCCAGCAATAATGGCCATGATAATCAGTTCCATGGAGCAGGCCTCCTTTCATTCCCGGCCTTATTTTTTCTTGCTGTCATCTTTGCCGCCGGAGATCTTTCCGATAGAATCGCGCATCCCCGTATCAGCATCAATGTTTTTAATATTCATGTAATCCATTACACCAATATTCCCTTCACGAAGCGCTTCAGCCATAGCAAGTGGTACCTCTGCTTCCGCTTCCACAACCTTCGCCTTCATTTCCTCAACGCGGGCTCTCATTTCCTGTTCCTGCGCTACGGCCATGGCACGACGCTCTTCCGCTTTCGCCTGGGCAATATTCTTGTCAGCCTCAGCCTGTTCAGTCTGAAGTTCAGCACCGATGTTTTTGCCGATGTCAACATCCGCAATATCAATCGACAGAATTTCAAACGCTGTTCCTGAATCAAGACCTTTACCTAAAACCGTTTGTGAAATCAGATCAGGATTTTCAAGCACTTTCTTATGGTTATCACTTGAACCGATTGTACTGACAATCCCTTCACCAACACGGGCCACAACTGTATCTTCACCCGCACCACCGACAAGACGGTCAATATTTGCACGTACCGTAATACGCGCCTTTGCTTTTACTTCAATCCCATCCATTGCCACACCGGCGATAAATGGTGTTTCGATTACCTTAGGGTTTACACTCATCTGAACAGCCTGTAATACATCACGACCCGCAAGGTCAATCGCAGCACAGCGTTCAAAGGCAAGTTCAATATTCGCACGCTGGGCAGCAATCAGTGCGTTAACAACGCGGTCTACGTTACCACCTGCAAGATAGTGACTTTCAAGCTGATTAATGCTGACATCCACACCAGCTTTATGTGCTTTAATCATCGGATTAATGACGCGACTAGGAATTACCCTTCTTAATCTCATCCCGATTAACGTAAAGATACTGACTTTAACACCTGCAGCCAATGCCGAGATCCATAGTGTAACCGGTACAAACGTAAACAGCACACTAAGGGCAATTACTGCAGCAACAACGATAATAATTAATGTAATTGCTTCTGTTCCCATTCCATTCACTCCCTAAATTTAATTAACTTCTCTCACAACAATTCTTGAACCTTCAACTTTTACGACTTTTACATCCTTATCCTTATCGATGTAACTGCCTTCCGATACGGCATCTATGCGTTCATCTGCAATAATGATTGTACCGGATGGTCTGAGGGCTGTTCTCGTTTTACCAATCTGACCGATCAGTTCATGACGGTTCACATTGGAAACGTAGCCGCTGTCAGTACTCGTTGAATCACTTAAAATAATTTTCTTTAACAGGTGAAGGTTTTTCCCTAAAAATTTCACCATAATCACCATCCCAATCACTCCGGCAAGTATTGCGATAGAAAGAGCGATACCCATATACACAATACTGTTACCGGCAAGTAAGATACTTGCAATAACCGCTGCTATCCCTGCTATTCCAAGGATTCCACCGGGGACAAAGAACTCTGCAATAATCAGGGCAATCCCGATCAGCAGTAAAATGACGACCTCAAGACCGGCCAGTCCTGCAACTAGATGTCCAAAGAAAAACATCATCAACGCTACAAATCCCATGGTGCCTGCAACGCCAAAGCCCGGTGAATAAAGCTCTACCACCAGTCCAATACTTGCAATGGACAACAGGATCGGTACGACAATTGGATTGGTTATGAACCGGGCAACATTCTCAAGGAATGTAGGTTCCAAATTAATTACTTCCGCATCCTCATACCCAAGCGCGGTCAATAAATCATCAATGCTATTAACCGTACCTTCTGAATATTCAACTTCTTCAGCAACTGAAGGCGTCAATGTTAGAAGCTCGCCATCTTCTACAATACCAGGAATCGCCACGGATGAGTCTACCATTGCTGCAGCGATTTCAGGATCCTTGCCGGCATTGACCGCGGCATTTGTCATCGCGGCAAGCCAATTGCTCTGAGCCTTAAGGTCAGCGTCACCACCAGAAGATGTGATCACCGCTGCAGCACCCATTTTTCCGTTATCAGAAAAAAATATTTTGTCTGCATTTAAAGCGATATATGCCCCTGCTGAAATGGCGTTCGGATTGACGTAGGCAATAATTTCAAGATCAGTATCAGAAAAAATTTCTCCTATATCCTCTGCGGCGTCCACAAGCCCACCTGGCGTATCAAGCTCAAATACAATTGTTTCTGCACCGCTTTCTTCTGCTTCATTGATGGTTCTTTGCAGAAATGAAGCAAGCCCCCGTTCCACCTCGTTTTCAATCGGTGCCACAAAAACGGTACGACCGGATGCTGAGGCAGGATGAACAAAAGAAATAAGCGAGAAGATGACTGCAGCAGCTAAAAGCAGTACAACTCCTTTACGAATCACTGAGATCCCCCTTTCCCTAAAATATAGCTTTGACTTGTATACGTATGTACTTTAAAAAAGTTTCAAAAAAACTGATTCTTATTACATTTTGTGCAGATCGGATAAAAATAATCAAGCCGCGACATGTTTTGTCGCGGCTTGATTTGTGTACCGAACTGATTCATGTAATAAAAATCAGTTTTATGATAAGTGCTGAAGAACCTTTTTATTAACAAGCGCTCCATCAGCTTTACCTTTAACTTTCGGCATAATTGCACTCATTACCTTGCCCATATCAGCTTTAGAGGAAGCATCCGTCTCTTTGATCGTCTCGATGACAACAGATTCAAGCTCTTCTTCTGTTAACTGCTTTGGCATATAGGTTTCAAGCAGGGCGATTTCTTGCTGAAGCTTTTCAGTCAGATCATCTCTGCCAGCAGCTTGAAACTCCTGAGCGGAATCTCTTCGCTGTTTGAGTTCACGGCTCAACACAGTAAGCTCCTCTTCCTCAGTCAGTTCCTGACGATTCAGTCTGTAGCCTTCATTCTGAAGAGCAGACTTCACCATACGGATGACGGAAAGACGATCTTTTTCTTTGTTTTTCATAGCCGTTTTCATATCCTGATTAAGCTGATTGACTAAACTCACTTCATGCACCTTCTATTCCTATATTAGAACTTGCGCTTTCTTGCAGCTTCAGACTTTTTCTTACGCTTTACGCTTGGCTTCTCATAAAATTCACGCTTTCTGAACTCCTGAAGAGTACCAGCCTTTGATGTAGTCTTTTTAAAGCGGCGAAGAGCATCTTCGAGTGATTCGTTTTTGCGAACGACCGTTTTTGACATCTCTAATTCCCTCCCTCCGAACACACTACGCTTACATATTCAGGCAAAGAGAATAATAATATATTATTCTTCATTGCATGCAGTAAGATAGGGATACTTACTGGCATTCATGGGAATTCCCATGTACTTATACAGTATAATATAACAATTTCCACCGGTCAACACCCATTCAGAAGATTCAGCATGAAAAAACCTCCTGACAGAAAAGGCATCTGAAAGGAGGTTTTTAAATTGTGTTTAGTAGTCGCTGTCTGCAACCTGTCCCTGAACGATCTGAATACCAGAGCTTGCTCCGATACGTGTTGCTCCCGCTTCGATCATTGCCTTTGCATCTTCAGCAGAGCGCACACCGCCTGAGGCTTTCACACCGAGATCCGGCCCTACTGTTTTACGCATTAAAGCGATATCCTCAGGTGTTGCACCGCCCCCATTAAATCCGGTAGACGTTTTAACGTAGTCAGCACCTGCTTCAACTGAAAGCTCACATGCTTTTACTTTTTCTTCTTCAGTTAAAAGTGATGTTTCGATAATAACTTTTGTTAATGCTTTACCTTTAGCAGCTGCTGTGACAGCCTGAATGTCTGTCTTCACTGTCTCAGTATCTCCGCTTTTAAGTGCGCCAATATTGATGACCATGTCAACTTCAGTTGCTCCGTCTTCAATCGCCTGCTTCGTTTCAAATGCTTTTGTTTCAGAAGCAGATGCTCCAAGAGGGAATCCGATAACTGTACAAACTTTCACATCAGTTCCTGAAAGCAATTCACTTGAAAGCTTTACCCATGCAGGATTTACGCATACAGACATAAAGCCGTGTTCTGCAGCTTCTTCACAAAGCTTTGTGATTTGTTCCTTTGTTGCTTCTGGTTTTAGTAATGTATGATCGATCATTTTTGCGATAGATGTCATGATTAAGTCTCCTTTTTGTCAGATGTACGTACCTATTCTAACATTAATCATGAGGAAGCGCTATTTTTTCTTTCTGGTGGAGGATGTTATTTGAATTTGATGATTTTAGTGTTCGTTGTGATTGGGATGGTGGAACCGGTTCGTCAGGTTACCATGGGAATTCGTGAGTTTCGGCCATGACTTTGTGAGGTTAGACGCGGAGTTCGTCAGGTTAGGCGGTGAGTTTGTGAGTTTAGACTGGAATTTGTGAATTCAGTGACTTTTGAATCAGAAGCTTCCATCCTCAACACAGCGCAGACGCCAACACGAACGATTGACCTGGCACAGTTTGCACAATAAATACCAAAAGGGTGAGACACAAATATGTCCCACCCTTTCATCTAATGGTTATACCGGCATATGCTCATCCGCCATCACCCGGACAAACTCGCCTTTATTATATGGATAACCCGACTCCGTAATTTTCACTTTGACAAGCTTACCAACCATTTCCTCATTGGCAGGAAAAATCACTTTGAGATAGTTATCTGTATACCCTACGTAAAGTGAACCTGTTGGATCTTCTTTATATTGTTCTTCAGGAATGACTTCAAGTACTTCGTCCTGATAATCAGACGCGTATTCCTTGGCAAGTTGATCTGAAAGAGAAATCAGGCGGTGAACCCGCTCGTTTTTCACTTCCTCGTCAACCTGGTCATCCATTCTTGCTGCCGGTGTGCCTGTACGTTTAGAGTATGGGAATACGTGCAGCTCTGAGAATTTCTGTTCCTGAATGAAACGGTAGGTTTCCATGAATTCTTCTTCCGTTTCACCTGGGAATCCAACGATGACATCAGATGTAACTGCCAGTCCCGGAAGTGCTTTCTTGAGCTTTTCAAGACGCTCTGCGAAAAATTCCATCGTATATTTTCTTCTCATCCGTTTCAGAACTGTGTTTGATCCGGATTGCAACGGAATGTGGAGGTGTCTTACGACCATGTTGGATCGGTCGATGACATCGATTACTTCGTCTGTCAGCTGGCTGGCCTCGATTGAAGAAATCCGGATTCGCTTAAGGCCTTTGACACGTGCTTCAAGGTCTGTCAGCAGCATCGCAAGATTATAATCCTTCATATCTTCACCGTAACCACCAGTATGGATACCTGTCAGAACAATTTCTTTGTAGCCTGCATCAACAAGCTGCTGTGCCTGTTTGATGACTTCTTCAGGGTCACGTGAACGCATAAGGCCGCGCGCCCATGGAATGATGCAGAACGTACAGAAGTTGTTGCAGCCTTCCTGAATTTTCAGAGAAGCTCTCGTACGATCTGTAAACGCAGGCACATCAAGCTCTTCGTACGTGCGGTTTTTCATAATGTTCGTTACGCCGTTGATCGGCTGGCGCTCTTCGCGGTACTGATCAATGTAATCGAGCATTTTTGTGCGGTCCTGTGTTCCGACTACGATGTCAACTCCCGGGATCGCCATAATTTCTGCAGGAGAAGTCTGTGCATAACAGCCTGTAACACAAATCACGGCATCAGGATTTTTTCTGATCGCTCTTCTGATCACCTGACGGCTTTTTTTATCTCCTGTATTTGTAACGGTACACGTGTTAATTACATAAACGTCAGACGTTTGTTCATAGTCAACGCGCTCATAGCCATTTGACTTGAAAAGCTGCCAAATCGCTTCTGTTTCATAATGGTTCACCTTACAGCCCAATGTATGAAATGCGACTGTTGCCATTTTGTTCACCTCATTAATTCATAATGGTACGAAATCGCTGCCAGCGCATAGAGCGGAGCGGTTTCCGTACGTAAAATCCGCGGACCAAAGCCGCAGCTGACAGCCTGATGTTGTTCAAGGATGTCTATTTCCTTTTCTGACAATCCGCCTTCCGGTCCCACAATAACAAGGAGCTTACTACCCTCCGGTAAGCGGGAAAGGACTGAAGAAAAGTTCGATTTTTCTCCTGATTTTGCCTGTTCTTCATAAGCTGTAATGACGGCATCATAGTTTGAAAATGATTCGACCAGGTCATGAAAGCTGACTGGCGTTGCAATGTCGGGAATCACCGTTCGATGACTCTGTTCAGCTGCTTCCCTCGCAATTTTCTGCCAGCGATCCGTTTTCTTCTGTCCCTTTTTATCATCCCATTTTACAATGGAGCGGTCTGCTTTAAAAGGTATCATGCGTGAAAAGCCAAGTTCAGTCGCTTTTTGGATGACGAGTTCAAGCTTATCGCCTTTCGGCAAACCCTGGGCAATCGTTACATGAATCGGCAGCTCAGGCGTTTGATCCAGCTTTTCTTCTGCAATTGCCTCAACATCTGTCTCACCTGAATCAGTGATGACGGATCGATAGGCGGTTTGATCTTTAAATACAGCTATGAATGAATCCCCTGCTTTCATTCTCATGACGCGGGTCATATGTCTCGCATCATCGCCACTCAAGGTAAATCGTTTATCTTCAGGACAGAGAATATCTGTAAAGTATCGTTGCATAGCTGATCACTCTTTCGGCTTTTTAGCGATGATCGCTACCCAGTCTTCCATTGACAGCACTTCTTCAATGGCAAACCCTGACTGGATAAGAGCATCTTTCACCATTTCTTTTTTCTGTTTGATAATGCCGGAAGTAATAAATGTACCGCCTTCAGCTGTCAGCTTAAAAGCATCATCGGTAAACGTTAAAATGACTTCTGCAAGAATGTTGGCAACGATGACTTCGTATGTTTCCTGCAGCTGGTCCAAGAGGTTGCCCTGCTGAACGGTCACAATGTTCTCCACTTTGTTTAATTCAACATTTTCTTTTGCTGCTCTGACCGCGACTTCATCAAGATCAAGTGCCAGCACTTTATCGGCTTTTAAAAGTGCAGCTGCAATACTTAATACACCGGACCCTGTGCCAACATCGATGACAGAATCCCCCTCTTTAACGGTGCGTTCTAGTGCCTGAATGCACATCACGGTTGTCGGGTGTGTCCCTGTACCGAAAGCCATTCCCGGGTCGAGTTCAATAATCAGTTCATCGCTTGAGACTCTTTCGTAATCTTCCCACGTCGGGACAATGGTAAAAGTGGAGGAAATCTTGACAGGGTTATAATATTTTTTCCACGCAGTTGCCCATTCCTCTTCATTGACTTCACTGATTTCGACCTTGTTGGCACCGATATCAATATCAAACGAGACAAGATTGCTGACTTCCTGTTTGATTCCATCGACTGTTTCAGCAAGAAAGCTGTTGACCGGCAGATAAGCCTTTACAATAACGCCGCTGTCAGGGTAATCATCGGGATTTAAATCGTAAATTTCACCGAACTGATCTTCACGTTCTTTGTGAAGTTCCTTCGGATCCTCAATGACGACTCCGCTTGCACCTGATTCATGCAGGATATTGGAAATTGGCTCTATTGCCTCATTTGTTGTGTGAATACTAATTTCTGACCACTTCATCAGACCAGCTCCATTTCATGTTTAACCGTATCATGTCATATATGTACCCGCATTCCTGTTAAAGTCATGCGGGTCATGTATTGTTTTTGATCAGTCGCCTTTAAATGCGCGTTTTACTTTATCAAAGAAATTATCATGCTGTTCATCCGGTACATCTCCGCTTACTTCAGCAAATTCACGAAGGAGTGACTTTTGTTTGTCTGTCAGCTTTTTCGGAGTAATGACTTTAACCCGGATATGCTGATCCCCTGTACCATAGCCGTGAACATTTTTGACACCTTTTCCTTTTAATCTGAATGCTGTCCCTGATTGTGTTCCTGCAGGAAGCTTCCATTTCACCTTGCCGTGAACAGTCGGTACTTCAAGCTCATCTCCAAGTGCTGCCTGAACAAATGTGATTGGCATATCAAGGAAGATATCATCACCTTCACGCTCAAAGATCTCATGCGGACGCACGCGGAATACAACATAAAGGTCTCCAGGAGGACCACCGTTAAAGCCCGGCTCACCCTGACCTGCCACTCTCATCTGCTGACCATCGTCTACTCCGGCAGGAATTTTCACGTGGATTTTTTTGCGTTTCTTCACTTTTCCATTTCCACCACACGTGGTGCACTTGTCTTTTACAAGCTTTCCGGAGCCTTCACAATGATGGCAGACACGACGGTTCACAATACGGCCAAACGGCGTCTGCTGCTCTACATTGAGCTGGCCTGACCCCTTACAATGATGACACGTTTCAGGTTTCGTTCCGGGCTTCGCGCCATCACCGCCGCAAGTTTCACACGTCTCTTCTTTTGGAATTTCGATATCCGTTTCTTTACCGAAAACCGCTTCCTCAAATTTAATCGTCATGGTGTACTGCAGGTCATTACCCTGGCGTGGTGCATTCGGGTCACGGCGTCTCCCGCCTCCACCGAAAAATGAACTGAATATATCTTCAAATCCGCCAAAGCCGTCGAAGCCTGCTCCGCCGCCGAAGCCCTGGTTCGGATCTGTATGACCAAATTGATCGTAGTGCGCACGCTTCTGATCGTCGCTTAACACTTCGTATGCTTCTTTTACTTCTTTAAATTTTTCATCCGCACCCTCTTCTTTATTAATATCGGGATGATATTTTTTAGAGAGCTTGCGGTATGCTTTTTTGATTTCTTCTTTGGTTGCTCCTTCTGATAAACCGAGCACCTCATAGTAATCTCGTTTACTCATTTTTACACTCCCCGGGTCCTTTAGCATAAAGGTTATTTTATCACTAAATCGCTTCTTTTCGCAATGACAAAGAAAAAGCCAAAGCACTGACATCCGTGACTTTGGCTTTTTCTGAGCTCTTTAATTATTTCTTGTCGTCGTCAACTTCTTCAAACTCTGCATCGACAACATTGTCATCAGAAGAATTGCCTTCAGCATTTTGCTGTTCAGCTTCTGCTTTTTTTGCTGCTTCTTCATACAGCTTCATTGATAAAGCCTGAAGAATTTCCTGAAGCGCATCTTTTTTCGCTTTGATCTCTTCGATCTCGTTTTTCTCGATCGCTTCTTTCAGCTCATCACGTGCAGCTTCTGCTTTTTTCTTTTCTTCCTCATCGACATTTTCACCAAGGTCAGAAAGGGTCTTGTCTGTCTGGAAAACAAGCTGGTCTGCTTCATTGCGAACTTCCGCTTCTTCTTTACGCTTCTTGTCTGCATCAGCATTTTCCTCTGCTTCTTTTACCATACGGTCGATCTCCTCATCAGATAAGCCTGTAGAAGATTTAATTGTAATCTTCTGCTCTTTTCCTGTACCGAGATCCTTTGCACTTACGTTGACAATACCGTTTTTATCAATATCGAACGTTACTTCGATTTGAGGTACGCCACGAGGTGCCGGCGGGATATCTCCAAGCTGGAATCTGCCAAGCGTTTTGTTATCCGCTGCCATTGGGCGTTCACCCTGAAGCACGTGAATATCAACCGCATTCTGGTTATCAGCAGCTGTTGAGAATGTTTGTGATTTTGATGTCGGGATCGTTGTATTACGCTCAATCAGAACAGTAGATACACCACCCATTGTTTCAATGCCAAGTGATAATGGCGTTACGTCAAGAAGTACAACGTCTTTTACATCACCAGTCAGTACGCCACCCTGGATCGCAGCACCCATTGCTACTACTTCATCCGGGTTAACACCTTTAGACGGCTCTTTACCTGTTTCTTTCTTGATCGCTTCCTGAACAGCAGGAATACGTGTAGATCCACCTACAAGGATGATTTTATCAATTTCAGAAGCTGAAAGACCTGCATCTTTAATCGCCTGACGCGTTGGTCCCATTGTACGTTCTACAAGGCCTGAAGAAAGCTCTTCAAACTTTGCACGTGTAAGGTTCAGTTCAAGGTGAAGCGGTCCAGCTTCTCCTGCTGTAATAAATGGCAGTGAAATCTGAGTGGATGTGACACCAGAAAGGTCTTTTTTCGCTTTTTCAGCAGCATCTTTTAAGCGCTGAAGAGCCATTTTATCTTTAGAAAGGTCAATGCCGTTGTCTTTTTTGAATTCAGCTACAAGGTGATCGATGATGACCTGATCAAAGTCATCTCCTCCAAGACGGTTGTCACCTGCAGTTGAGCGCACTTCAAATACGCCATCTCCAAGTTCAAGAATCGATACGTCAAATGTACCGCCACCAAGGTCGTATACAAGAATCGTCTGATCTTCTTCCATCTTATCCAGACCGTAGGCTAGTGCTGCAGCTGTTGGCTCGTTAATGATACGCTCAACTTCAAGGCCTGCAATCTTTCCTGCATCCTTTGTTGCCTGACGCTCAGCATCGTTGAAGTAAGCAGGTACGGTGATAACTGCTTTTGTTACTTCTTCACCAAGATAGCTTTCAGCATATGATTTTAAGTACTGAAGGATCATTGCGGAAATTTCCTGAGGAGAATATTCCTTACCTTCTGCTTCTACCTTATGAGCCGTACCCATGTGACGCTTAACAGACATAATTGTATTCGGGTTAGTGATCGACTGACGCTTCGCCACTTCCCCTACCTGTTTTTCACCATTTTTAAACGATACAACAGATGGTGATGTGCGGTTACCTTCCGGATTGGCAATTACTTTAGGCTCTCCGCCTTCAAGAACGGCCACACATGAATTCGTTGTTCCCAAGTCAATTCCAATAATTTTACTCATTCCAAATCAGCCTCCTGTTTCAAGTCTTTTCGTTATTCGTTCACTTTTACCATTGAAGGACGAATGACACGATCCTTAAGTTTATATCCCTTTTGAAGTTCCTCTGTAATGATGTTGGATGCGACTCCTTCTTCAGAAGACTGCATGACAGCCTGGTGAAGATTAGGGTCAAATTCCTGTCCAACAGATTCAATGACTTCTACCCCTTCCTGTTTCAGGGCTTCTAACAGACTCGCATGGACCATTTTCATCCCTTTAAGAAGAGATTCTGATTCATCATTTGTCACTTCTATGTTAAGCGCGCGTTCAAAGTTGTCGAGTGCAGGAAGAATTCCTGTTACAACATTTTGAGCACGGTATTTTTGAAGGGTTTCATTTTCTTTTTGAATACGGCGGCGGTAGTTATCAAAATCAGCACGCAGACGCAGATAGCGGTTTTCAGCTTCCTCCGCCTTTTCCTGCCAGTTCTCTTCTGCAGCTTCCTGTGTTACTTCTTCGCCTTCTGCTTCAGATTTCACTTCCGCTTCGACCGCCTCAGTTTCAGGCTTTGTCTCTTCAGCAGTTTCCGTGAATTCCTGACTGTTTTCTTTTTCAGACACACTCATTCACCTCCTTGAAATACGGTAGTGGTTTTCCCTGTTCACAAACAGCTAAACCACATAATGAACTGCCGGTAATCAGGTTTTGATACCCGGCAGTTTTTTATATAACGGATTGCGGGGGATTTTTCTCCCGAATCTATATAACGGATTTAATCCTGTTCCGTTTCATAAAATTTTGATAAAGCCTTTGAAAGATCCATACTCAGCACGTTCAACAGACTGATCACTCTTGCATATTCCATTCTTTTCGGACCAAGAATCGCCAGTGCTCCGCTTTGTCCGCCTATGACAGGGAACGTTGCTGTAATCAGTGAAATGTCGCTGAGCGCTTTATCATTATTTTCGGTACCAATTTTCACCTGAATACCCGATCCTGAACTATTCTTAATAATCGGATAGAGAGAGTCCTCTCTTTCAATCACATCCATAAACACACGCAGCTTTTCGATATTGCTGAATTCGGGCTGGTTCATCATATTCATTTTGCCGCCAAAAAACAGTTTATCATGGACTGGTATGTTCAAAATTTCAGCAATCGCTTCAATCATCAGGTCATAGTTGGCAATGTGCCGCTTAATAAACAGTGCCACTTCTTTATACATCTTATCCTGAAGCTCCACTAACGGCGTTCCGCTCAGACGGTCATTCAAAACCCGCACCATTTGTTCAATGTCATCCGGATTCAGTCCTGAAGGGATGGAGAACCTTCTGCTTTCAACATGGCCTGTGTCCGTCACGATGATGGCAATCGCACTTTCACGTGTGATCGGCACAATCTGAACATTTTTCACCCTGTTTTCCTGCAGCTCGGGTCCGAGCACAACCGAAGTATAGCTGGTCAGTTCTGAAAGAATTTCAGCTGAGCGCTGTACGATATTTTCCATCTCCATAATCCGGTCCGCAAAAATCGACTGGATTTGAGACATATCTTTTTTCCTCAGAGCATGAGGCGCTAAAAGATGATCTACATAAAACCGGTATCCTTTTTCAGAAGGCACTCTTCCTGATGAAGTATGTGTTTTCTCTATCAGTCCCATTTCCTCGAGGTCCGACATTTCATTGCGGATCGTGGCTGAACTGAAAGGGATTTCCTCCTTTTTGGACAGGCTTCTCGAGCCTACCGGCTGGGCAGAACGAATGAAATCATCAATAATCACTTGAAGAATAAGTAATTGTCGATCTGTCAGCATGTTTCATCACCCCTGTTAGCACTCCTTAATTTCGAGTGCTAAATCTAACATAAAGTTATCAAATGATGTTTTCACTGTCAACGAGTTCGCATTAATTTATCCCAAGAAAAGCCTGAAAAACTTCATTGCCTAAAAAGCGCCCTTCCTTTGTTAGCTTCAACCGGTTTTGATCGTACTGTAAAAGGTTCCTTTTTGTCATTTCCTGAATCGGTCCTCTGAATACCTGATCCATTTCTTTCCCGTATTTCTGAAGAAAAGTGTCACCGGACACTCCCTCTGACATTCTCAGTCCGAGAAATAGCTCCTCTTCCATTTTCTCAGCGAGCGTGACAGCAGCAGAGTGTAAAACCGGCTCCTTGGCTTCTTCCACTGATTGAATATATTTGTTCACTGGCCCGATATTCGAGTAGCGCACGCCGTCAACGTATCCGTGAGCACCCGCTCCAAGACCAAAGTAGGACTCATTTTTCCAGTACACCTTATTATGTTCACTTTCAAACCCCGGGAGTGCAAAGTTACTGATTTCATATTGGTTCCGTCCGGCTGCCTCCATCTGTTTCATCAACAGCTCATACATCGCCGCCTCAGCATCCTCACCAGGCAGTGGCAGCTTCCCTTTTCTCATCAGGTTATAGAAAACTGTTTTCGGTTCAACAATTAATGAGTAACCGGAATAATGCGGTAAATCCAGCTCAATGGCTTTCTTTAAAGTGTCTTCAAAATCCTCGAGTGTCTGATCCGGAAGAGCGTAGATCAAATCCACACTGAGGTTTGTAATACCGGCCTTCTGAGCGTCTTCAATGGACCTGTAAACGTCAGACGAGCGGTGACCCCGGCCGATTCTCTCGAGCAGCCGGTCGTTAAACGACTGCACACCAAAGCTCAGCCGGTTAACGCCATGATTTTTCAGCACCTGAATTTTATCCGGTGTCAAATCACCCGGATTGGCTTCAAACGTATATTCCGCTCCTTCTTCGAGTTGAAAATGACGGCTTATTCCTTCACAAAGCTGTTCAAGCTGAGCCGCTGTCAGAGCGGTCGGTGTTCCTCCACCGACAAACACTGTTTTCACCCGGTGTCCCTCGTTCGTTTTCATAGAGAACTCACGGATCAGCATATCAATGTATTTTTCAACGGGCTGACCTTTCATAAATACCTTATTGAAATCACAGTAATGACAGATGTGATGACAAAATGGAATGTGAATATAAATTGACGAGCTCATAATCATTCCTCTTTTCACGCAAAAAGGGGATGAGCGCTGATTTCCCAGCCTCTTTTCCCCTTCTTTTTTATAATGGGCTTATTTTTCCCCTTCATCCATCTGAAGAACCGCCATAAAGGCTTCCTGCGGTACTTCAACAGAGCCGACCATTTTCATCCGTTTCTTACCGGCCTTCTGCTTTTCGAGGAGCTTTCGTTTACGGGAAATATCTCCCCCGTAACATTTCGCCAGTACGTTTTTACGAATGGCTTTAATCGTGGAGCGGGCCACAACTTTATTGCCAACCGCAGCCTGAACCGGAACCTCAAACTGCTGTCTAGGGATCAATTCCTTTAATTTATCAACAATCAGTTTCCCGCGCTCATAGGCGAAGTCCTTGTGCACGATAAAGCTGAGTGCATCTACCTTTTCGCTGTTTAAAAGAATATCCATTTTCACAAGCTTGGATTCGCGATAGCCAATCAGCTCGTAATCGAAAGATGCATATCCTTTTGTACCTGATTTCAACTGGTCGAAAAAGTCATAGACGATTTCAGCAAGCGGAATTTCATAGACGACGTTCACGCGCGAATCATCCATATACTGCATATCGATGAAGTTACCGCGCTTTGCCTGTGACAGCTCCATAACAGCACCTACATAATCATTCGGTACCATAATCGTTGCTTTTACATATGGCTCTTCCACGTGGTGGACAGATTGTGCGTCAGGCATCATAGATGGGTTGTCCACCCGGATTTGAGTGCCGTCCTCCTGATAGACATCATAAATTACACTTGGTGCCGTTGTGATCAGGTCAATGTTAAATTCACGTTCAATCCGCTCCTGAATGATTTCCATGTGAAGAAGTCCAAGGAATCCACAGCGGAAACCGAATCCAAGTGCCTGTGAAGTCTCTGCTTCAAATTGCAGGGCAGAATCATTCAGTTCAAGCTTTTCGAGCGCTTCACGTAAATCAACATATTTAGCTGTGTCTATTGGATAAAGTCCGCAATATACCATCGGATTAAGTCTTCTGTAACCCGGAAGCGGTGTATCTGTCGGCTTTACAGCACTTGTGATCGTATCACCAACACGGGTATCACTCACATTTTTGATCGCTGCAGTTAAAAAGCCTACGTCTCCAACCGTCAATTCTTCTCTTGGCGTTGATTTTGGGGTAAACACACCGATTTCATTTACTTCAAACTCTTTACCAGTTGCCATCATGCGGATCTTGTCACCTGGTTTAACGGTACCTTCCATGATACGGATATAAGCAACGACCCCTCTGTACGGATCATACAAAGAATCAAAGATAAGCGCTTTAAGCGGTGCTTCAGGGTCTCCCTGAGGAGCAGGGACTTTCTCTACGATCTGTTCAAGAATGTCCTCAATCCCGATTCCTGCTTTGGCTGAAGCAAGAACGGCTTCTGATGCATCAAGTCCGATCACGTCCTCTACTTCCTGCTTCACACGCTCAGGATCCGCAGCCGGAAGGTCAATTTTATTAATAACCGGAAGAATCTCAAGGTCGTTATCCAATGCAAGATAAACGTTGGCAAGCGTCTGGGCTTCAATCCCCTGGGCTGCATCAACGACAAGGATCGCCCCTTCGCAGGCCGCAAGACTTCGTGAAACCTCATAGGTGAAATCCACGTGTCCCGGTGTATCAATCAGGTGAAATGTATAATCTTCACCATTTTTAGCTGTATAGTTAAGCTGAACAGCATTCAGCTTAATCGTAATGCCACGCTCTCTTTCAAGGTCCATGGAATCAAGCAGCTGGGCCTTCATTTCACGTGAAGTCAGCGCTTTAGTCTGCTCTAGAATACGGTCAGCAAGCGTTGATTTCCCATGGTCAATATGAGCAATAATAGAAAAATTACGGATGTTCTGTTGTCTTTTTAATCGTTCTTCTCGGTTCATTCAATGTCCACTCCTGTTTTTTCGACACAATACTCTAGCGTAAAGTATAACAGGTTAACAGGCGTGTTTCAATCAGGCATTCTACGGAGCACTCACCGGCTCAGCCTGCAGAATCATTTCACTGAGAACCTCAGCAAAGATCTCTGCCGAACGGTTCAGCTCCTCAAATGTATTGTCTACCCCTCCAAGTTCAAGCAGAATAGATCTTGAAGACAAATCCTGATTAAACTTTCCGTTTGTGCCTTCCCCTTTTTTCACATAGACACCGCGTGAAATACCTGGGATCCGCTCATTCATCCGTTTATGAATTTCTTCAGAGAACGCTTGATTTTTATCACTTCCGGCATGATTACCTCCAACTACAAAGGCCGTTTTTGCATAGATGATACCTTCATGATCAAGAACGGTTGCCTCTCTTCTAAGGGAATCCCGATGAACATCTACAAGATAGGTCAGCTGTCCATTTTCACCCATCGCCGCTTCTACAACATGCCTTGATTCATCGTATGAGCTCCAATAGTCAAGACCTTTATTTCTCAGCGTCTGAACAATATCTGTTTTATTTACAGCAGCGCCAACGCCTCTTTTTTCAAGCGCCTGCTCAATCACAGGACCGGTCTGCATAATATTCACTTTGGAATGATGGGCTTTGTTCGGATCCTTCGTTCCAGGCAGATAAGGTAAAAATGACTCTTGAGAGTGAGTGAAGTAAATTAGAACACGTTCAGGCAACCCTGTCGATTCAGCAGCTGATGTCTCAGCAATTTCTTCAGGTTCAACAGCGTCATCTTCTATGCCAGTCAGAAACCATTCCTCAGGCGGTATTGATTCAGATGGTTCGGGGAATGAATCCTGTGATGACACAGCAGACGCAGAAGTAAACGACAGACCTTCCATCGTCAGCCAATGAACCGGATCGGATATCGCTCCTCTCAAATAAGAACCAAATTGTTCAGCTATATCTTCATTTGAAAAATGATAAAATTCCATTTGTAGCAAAAACGTCATCCAGCGGTCAGGAAGCTGATCAGGAACAGACCATTTAATGTCAGGTACCCCCGATTTAATAACGGGCATATAGACAGCTGTCAGCATTACAGAGAGCAGTAGTAAAAAGGTTTTCAAGAACAGGTAGACTGATTCGTGTGATAATGCTTTCCTCATTATGTACCTCCCGCAAAATAGGCTGATCCTAGTGTATGCGGGAGCACTCAGTTCAGAACTGATCAGTGGGTGAAGCTTTCACCTTCGCCGCCTTTAAGCGCAGGGTGAAGCGCAGAATTCAGTGCTGATGCAACCATGTTGGCTGCCTGCTCAATGAAGAGATCCGTTTCCTTTGGTGTGACAATCAGATTCTGTCCGAGAGGAGACAGTATATCTGAAAACAGCTGCCTCTTTTCGTCCTCATCGAGCGTCCCGAGGACACCTAAAAACACTTCTTTTTCTTTTTCAGGTACCTCAAGTGTTTGGAGCTCATCTTTAGGAATGGACCCTGTCAGCGCATTTGACGGGCGCATACTCTTCGTTCGTTTGCTGCTTAGCGTTTTTTCCGTATAGTCCAGCGTATCAAGGGTAATGGACGCCGCATCCACAACCGTTGGAATCCCGATTGAAATAACCGGAACACCGAGCGTTTCAACGCTGATTTCTTTTCTTTTATTGCCAACGCCTGCCCCCGGCTGTATGCCTGCAGATGAGATTTGAACGGTTGAGTGTATCCGGAGCGCAGATTTAGCCGCGAGAGCATCCACAACGACAACAACTCCCGGAGAAAACTCCTTGACGACACCACTCAATATTGAGCCCGTTTCCATACCGGTTAAACCCATCACCCCTGGCGCAATTGCGGTGACCCTTCTGTAGCCATCCTCAACAGCTTCCGGTTCATAATCAAACAAATGATTGGTGACATAGATTCTGTGACAAACCTGTGGCCCAAGTGAATCCGGGGTAATCTGCCAGTTACCAAGGCCTGCAATCAGAACCGGCGCATCCTCAGGAATCTTCGTTTCATCAAAGAAATGTCTGATTACTTTCTCCAGCCCGTCCGTTGCTTTTTTTACCCAGATTTCATTTTGTGTTCTCAATTGGGGTACCTCAAACGTCCAGTATTCCCCCTCTTTTTTTCCGATTTTTATGCCGGCCTGCTGAGTAATATGAACTTTTTTCAACACAAATGAATCGATTTCTTCTTCTATTATTTCCACTTTCTCCATCTCCTGAAGTTGTTCAGCTGCCTCAAGAGCTTCCAGCGCAAGATCCGTTCGTCCGGACATGATTGTGTCCCCTTTCTCATTTCACAATGTTTGTTTTAGTAGGATGAGCGAAATTCCGTTTTCCATTCACGATGCTGCCAGGAGGGTGATCGTCATCGCGTTTTCAAAAAGTCCTGAACCATTTTCAACAGGAGTATTGCATTCCTTGTCCCCGTTTGATAAAATATCCCTTGTTCTTATGTAAATGAATCTTACCGGTTTAAGTAAACCGGCTGCCGCAATTGTCGGCTGATCTTTTAATCGGGTTTTAACAAAATACCTCGATTCAGTTCGGGAGGTGACATACATGCCAAATATCAAATCTGCTATTAAACGTACTAAAACAAACGCAGTTCGCAACGAAGCAAACGTTCAACAGAAATCTGCTATGCGTACTGCAGTGAAGCGTTTTGAAACAGCTGTTCAAAACAATGCTGAAAACAAAAACGAACTTCTATCTACTGCTGTTAAGCAACTTGATAAAGCTGCTCAAAAGGGTCTTATCCACAAGAACAACGCAGCCCGTCAAAAGTCTCGTCTAATGAGAAAGCTTAACGCATAATAATGAACCCCTATTCCTGAAACGGAATAGGGGTTTTTTATTGAGCTTAATTTCCGGTATTTGATTTACTTTTCATAATGCCCGGGAGCCTGGTCAGAAATAGCTCAAGCACCATTTCTTTTCTTCCTGAAGATGTTTTAAGTGCCAGGTCACTTTGTGCAAGCAGCTGAATGATCTGTGCAAGCTGATCATACGTAAAGAATCTTGCGTGATTTTGAGACAGCTTCACCCTGTAGGGGTGCACTTTTAATCTCGATGCAGCCTGCTGCTGACTGAATCCTTTTTCCGTCATGCTCTTCACCTGATAAATTAACCGGAACTGCCCCGCCAGTAAAGCGAGTATTTTTAAAGGTTCCTCTTTTTGTTTTAACAAGTCATGATACAAATCCAGCGCCTGATCAATTTTTCCTCCAACCGCATATTCAATCAGGTCAAAAACATTCTGTTCCACAGATTTAGGCGTTAATGTTAAAACCGTTTTTAACGAAATGACGCCTTCATTCCTTGAAAACAACGCAAGCTTTTCAATTTCAGCCGACAGCATAAACAGATTGGCTCCGGTGAGTGAAACAAGCTTCTCTAATGCATCGTCCTCGATTTTTACATGACTCGCAGAAGCCCTGCTTTGAATCCAGCCTTTCAGGTCATGTTCAGACAGGTTTTTCGCTTCGATTACAACACCTGATTTTTTTAACGCCTTCGTGATCTTCTTTCTTTCATCCAGTTTTGCCACAGGGATATATAACACAAGGACGGTATAGGGTGCAGGAGACGCTATGTATTTTTCAAGTGCTGCTGTGGACTCCTGCCCGTCCTTCTTTTTTTCAGCCGTTAGAAAAACAGGATGATCAATAAAAACGAGTCTTCTTTCGCCCATAAAAGGAAAAGATTCCGCATCCTCCACCGCTGCTTCCAGACTCGCACCATCACTTAAATCGTGTACGGAGAAATTAAAATCCAGTTCTTCTTCATTCACCACATGCTTCATAAGCAGTTGACGTGTTTCCTGCAGGAGATAGTCCTCCTCACCGTAAAGCAGATAAAAAGGGGCAAACTGCTTGTTTTTAATTTGATTCCATTCCTTGACTATCAATATTAACGCCTCAATTCAATGTATTTCCGAGCTTACGGGATTCATTTTATGTATATAAGCTGCTTCTCACCAACGGTTTGTTTTGCACCTGCCGTACTGAAAAAGCTATTCTTTAACTGAAGATAATCTTATTCTAAAGAAATCGCGTGCTGATGACAACATAGGAAGCCGCACCGGATAACCGGCGCGGGTATTTAAACTCTGCCAAGAGAAGCCTAGGATATTCTCTAAGCAGTGGTTTACACGGTTAGTATTTTCAACAAATCGTGAAATATTTGTGATAACCGATGGGATAGCAGGAAAAATAATTTGTAAGTATAGATTTTTTTTCTGGCATCCTCTATACTGAAAAAGTATATATAGGAGGGGTAAAAATGAACGAGTTTGAAAAAAATGTTCAGTCGAAGCGTAACGACTTAATTGACTCCGGTGTAGCATTCGTTGTTTCATTCGTATTTTTCGCACTATTATTTACTGTAGGAACCGTTATATCGGTGGTTGGATCTTAAGGATCCTGATGAAGAGCCTGATTGGGCTCTTTTTTATTTTGTTTTTCACTTTCTCCCTTAGCGTATGGCAGCATCCAGTGAAAGGTTCCATTGTTTTTACGGTAGCGGAATTCAATCGCACCGTGTGAATAAGTGCCAATCACTTGTGTTCCCTGATCCTCAAGCCTTGTCAGAACATCAGGATGCGGGTGACCATAACGATTATTTCTACCCGCTGAGATGACGGCAATGTCAGGATTAACAGCGCTCAGAAATTCGCTTGTAGTGGATGTGTTACTGCCATGGTGCGCTACTTTCAGAACATCCGCCCGGATCGGCAGCCCGATTAAACTCCGTTCTGCCTCTTCTTCAATATCTCCCGTAAAAAGCCAGCTGACCCCGCCCAATACAGCATGGAGAACAAGCGAGTTATTATTCCCCTCCAGATTGCCACCTGGATGAATCAGCTTAAATTCTGCATCCCCAGTCTTCCATGCGAATGTTTCACTCTGTTCAAAAACCGGTATATTCTTTTCATAAAAATAGTCAAGAAGCTCCTTCATCTCCTTTTTATCAGGCGATCCTTCACTTGTCCAAACCTCCTTAATATGAATTTCCTCTGCGATATCTTCAGCACCTCCAATGTGATCCCAGTCATGATGAGTCAGAATAAGGAGATCAATCGATGTGATTCCCCTACTTTTCAGGAAAGGGACAATTATTTCCTTCCCGACTTTAAATGGCTCATCTTCAGCAGAAAAAGGCATTGCTCCGCCTGTGTCAATCAGATACGTCCCCTGATCAAAAGGCAGATCAATCAGTATACTGTCACCCTGCCCTACATCAATAAATGTAACTGTTCCATCCGGGTTAATCTGATCCCGCAAAAACACGAATATACATAAAAGCATGATAAAACTAAAAACGACACCGTATTTTCTTTTCTCGAGAAAGGAAAAAATGACAACCTGTGATATCACAAGGATAAAAAGCATGAACACAGCAGGTTTTCCAGTCACCAGTACTGCATAGGGAAATTCCGAAAAAAGTAAAGCAGTATGGTCAAATAGCCTGACAGCCTGATCCGGAATCACAAGAAGAATTGAGACAGCAGAAGGGAAAACAAAGCTAACCCCATAAAGCAGTAACAGGACAGGTAATAAAAACAATGTATAGAAAGGAATATAGATAAGGTTAGCAAAGAACGAAGCAATCGAGATCTCGTAAAAATGCCAAAGTAGAAACGGAAGAGCACCGAGTTGTGCAACACCCGTTACCTTTAAAACGGCGATGACGGAGGATGATTGCTGCAGGATGCGTTTTGAAGAAAGAATAATGGAGAGACTTACTGCATAACTCAACTGAAAACCTGGGGACATCACAGCCGCAGGCATAAGGAAAAGATGAAAACAGATCACAACAGAGAATGCTTCTATAAGGGACATCCTGCCCTTCATCATCCTGACAGCCAACACCGTTAACACAATGCCTGAAGCACGCAAAACCGGGGGAGAAGCACCCGTCATGACAGCATACAACGGCAGGAGGATAAACAATAAAATTGTTATCGATTCACGTGTCAACTGCAGCCGGAGCAGCACTTTCCAAATCAGCAGACAGACGAGCCCGACGTGCATACCTGAAATTGCAAGCAAATGAATGATCCCTAGCTTCTGATAAGCAATAAGGTGCTCCTCCTTCATTAAAGACCTGTCTCCAAACAGCAGCGCGTAACTGATACCGTACAGCGATTCCGGAAAGTGATCTTTCATATGAGAAATGCCACGCTCTCTCATTAAAAGGAGCTTCTCCATAAACGAAGGGGACAATTTCTCACATTCTGAAAAACCTTCCGCATGAAAAATCCAATGTATATTCTGAAGATAGAGGTGTTTTTGATAATCAAAGCCGTTAAAGTTGACCGCTTCAGATGGTTCGCGCCAATTCCCTGTCCATACACATTCAGCCGGGAACAGATCAGCAGCTTCTGTATGTTTTTTTGACAGGCGGAGAATCACTTTTTCTTTTTCAGACGTTTGAGCTTCTGCGGTTAAATAATCACCGGAGTTTTTAAATGGAGAGGTTATTTTAAGCAAAGCGGATGTTTCTGAAGGATCAAGCGTAGAGGTTAATGTGGAAAAATAAAAATCAGATCTTATATAAAAAAAGACCATCACTACTGCAACGAGTATAAAGGTTGACCATCTCATTTTTTTGATAAACATAAGAATAACCAGAGGAATGACCAGATACATCCATAGATGAAAGTGCCCCGCCAGAACACCGATCAGTGCGGCGGGGACAGCCGGCAGGAACGGCCTCATTTAATATGCTCATTTTGATCTGAAGACCTGAATAAGGCTTCAATTGAGCTTGGTTCGAATGCAACGTGCTCTATTTGAACGCCAGCCTGTTCAAATAATTCTTCAGCATAAGGATGATTTTTATAATCCGTTGCGTAATAAATCTTCTGAATCCCCGCCTGAATAATCGCTTTTGAACACTGGAGGCAAGGGAAATGAGTAACGTATAGGTGTGCGCCTTCAGTCGCTGCACCGAATTTCGCACATTGCAGCAAAGCATTGATTTCTGCGTGAATCGTGCGGACACAATGATTATCAATAACGTAACATCCCTCATCGATACAATGTGTTCCGCCTTTTATAGACCCGTTATATCCACCGGCAATAATCCGGTTTTCCCTGACGATCGTTGCACCAACTGCCAGCCTTGTACACGTACTTCTCAAAGCAAGCAGATGACTCTGAGCCATAAAATACTGATCCCATGAAATTCTTTCCATTCCGAGTACCTCCTGATACCAGCCGCTGCTGATTATTTTACGGTTATTGACTCTTTCAGTTTATCAAAAGTTTTCTGCCCTATGCCCGAAATGCTCATAATTTCTTCGATTTCTTTAAATGCACCATTCGATTCTCTGAATTCAATAATCGCCAGAGCCTTGGCAGGTCCCACTCCGGGAATAGTCTCAAGCTCCGCCTGATCCGCTGTATTCAGATTTACTTTCCCCTGTTCTTTTTCAACAGTATCAGGAATATCGAGGTCCTGCTCACCCGGTACCGGGATATAAATGACCATTTCATCAGAAAGTTTTTGTGCAAGATTCACCGACGTCATATCCGCCGAAGCTGTTTCACCGCCTGCTGTCGCGATCAGATCAATCACCCTGTCCCCCTCTTTCATTCGATAAACACCGGGATGTTTGACCTGGCCTTTGACATCAACATGAATCTCATTTGTAACGCTCTCAGTAGCAGTGTCCGTTTCAACCTGTTCGGTTACAGGGTCCGGCTTTTGTTCCATTGATTGTTGAGTAAGTGGTGAGGCAACGGGTTCCTGATCGGATTGATTGAAAAACAGAAGAAAAGAGATAATGAGGATAAAAGGAGAAGTATATAGAAGCTGTCTGCGGTAAGTTAAAACCCAATTTTTCATGATTCATACCTCCTGAAGCAGCGGCCGGTTCAGAGGATTACCTAATGATACCATTTTTAAAAAGGAAAGACGAATTTTTTAATTACAGTAAAACCGAACCTCTGATTGATAAAAAGTTCATTTCATACAACTCCTGACATTCTTTCAATAAAAAAGAACAGCTCCTCAAAAAGGCGCTGTTCGTGTTTTTGTTATGGTTTGATGCACACAAAGAAAATGCGTTCGCTGGTTTCTTCCGGTGCATCCATCGTAAAGTCGGCTGAAATGGTTTTCACCTGAAAGCCGGCTTCTTCAAGCCATTTTTGATACTGCTTAGCAGTAAATGTACGCTGTTTGTGAAGCTCATCATATCGTCTGTACAGCCCTGATTCTTCCTCAATGAAAAAGCTCAGTTCATGCTCCACACTGTTTTCAAATTCACCTTCAAAGGAATCCCAGATGTACGCTGCTTCACCTGTGTCATCATGATAGGACTGGCCAATGAACAGGTGATTCATTTTATAAACGGAATGGACATCGAACAGGAAATAACCCCCGCTCTTTAACAGGGCCGCCATATTGGCAAAAGTTTTCTGAACCTCTTCTTCTGTCTCAAGATAATTGAGTGAATCGCAAAAGATCGTAATGCGGTCAAAAGGTTCAAACCCCTGTACATCAGTCATGTTCATTTCTAAAAAGTCAACCTTCAGCCCTGCTTCTTCCGCCTTTTCACGCGCAATGGCAAGCATGGATGAAGACAGGTCAATGCCTGTTACGTCATAGCCATATTCTGAAGCCTTTAACGTCCACTCACCTGTTCCACAACCAACATCAAGAAGCCTTTTAGCAGAATAACCCTGATCCCCTGTTGCTTCAACTAAGAAAGCCATCCAGGAATCGTAAGGTACATCCGCCATCAGCTGGTCATAGACGAGGGCAAATGATTCATAAGACATCAGTTCAGGCTGCTCGTCATATCTTCAATCGGAGCATCTCCCCAAAGTTTCTCGAGCTTGTAGTAATCACGCTCATCACGATGGAACACGTGAACAACAACGTAGCCAAGATCCACAAGTACCCAGCGCGCTTCGTCATAGCCTTCCATCCGCTTCACTGAAAAACCGGCTTCTTCTGCACGATCCTTTACTTCACGCGCAATCGCCTGTACCTGCTTATCTGAGTTACCGTGACAGATCATAAAGTAATCTGCAATCAGGGAAATCCCCTGCATGTTTAATGTAATAATATCTTCTGCCCGCTTGTCATCAACCGCGTTGTAGGCAAGGGCTAACAGTTCAGTTTCTTTCATATTTTAACTTCTCCTTTTGCAGCATTAAGTCGTTATAACAATCAAGCGAATCAGGAAAGACACGCTGTTTTTTCTCAATCAGAAATAAAATAGATTGTTTTACCGCTTTTCGCATCGCTTTATCAAAATCTGTATAAGCTATTTCTCTTACTTTTTCAACGCCGGGAAACTTTCTCCCCGGTTCTATATAATCTGCTAAATAAACGATTTGTTCAAGCTTCGTCATATTTGCTCTGCCTGTTGTATGATACCGGATGGCGAGCAGTACTTCCTCTGATTCAATCCCAAGTTCTGCTTTCGCCAGATGAGCCGCCACAGGGCCGTGCCACAGCTCATGATGAAAATCAAGCAGGCGCATGTCCAGATTCTGATCAATGATGATTTGTTTCAGTTTATCCCTGCTCTGATATTTCGCCATGTCATGAAGAATGGCAGCAAGCTCAGCCTTTTCGGCATCCTCACCAATAGATTCGGCCAGTGCTTTTGCTGTTTCCACTACGCCCAGCGTGTGAATATATCTTTTAGCAGGAAGTATTTCACGGACATAAGAAAGTGCTTCCTCACGATTCATACAATCCCTCCTTGCTGATATACGCCTCTACAGAAGACGGAAGAAGAAATTTGCAATTTTGACCCGATTTAATTCGATCACGTATAAAGGTTGATGACAAATGAATGGAGGGTCCATCTATGACCCTGACATCAGCATCATCTGCAGGACTAATACCCGGGCGATGGAACCCGATAAACTGAACCTGTTTTTTTAGATCTTTCATTCTGTACCATGATCCTAATGTATCCATCATATCTCCACCAATGATAAAAAACCATTCATGACCAGGTTCGTTTTCTTTTATTTCCATTATTGTATCATACGTATACGCTTTATTCTCACGATGGACCTCTGCATATTCCATTTTAAAATAAGGGATCTCCGCAATTGCGAGTTCTACCATTTTGACCCTTTGCTGAATCGTTGCCTCTCCTGACAATGTCTTATGTGGTGGCGCGCCGTTTGGCATAAATCTCACTTCATCAAGCCCGAGGGATTGATAAGCTTCATTCGCCATGATCAAATGACCAATATGAACAGGATCAAATGAACCTCCAAGCAGGCCAATCCTCTTTTTTTGCATCAGCCTTTTTTCGGAAGCTCAATCTTTTTATTTTCTCTTGACTCTTTATAGACAACAATCGTATTTCCGATAATTTGAACAAGCTCGGCACGTGCTCCTTTTACAATGACAGCTGCTGCCTCATCCTTATCCTGTTCACAGTTCTGGAGCACACTGATTTTAATCAGCTCTCTTGCTTCCAGCGCCTCGCCAATCTGTTTCACCATATTATCATTCACGCCACCTTTTCCAATCTGGAAAATAGGTGAAAGGTGGTGCGCTTCACCACGTAAAAATCTTTTTTGTTTACCTGTAAGCATTATGTTCCTCCTATTGATTCTGAAATCCTTTTTATCATTTTTTCAGCATCCGGCTTTTCCCCGGTCCACTCTTCAAAAGCGGTTGCGCCTTGATACACAAACATTCCCACTCCGTTCAGCGTGTCAGCACCACCTTCTGATGCCTGTTTTAAAAACGCTGTTTGAAGTGGGTTATAAATTATATCTGCAGCCAGACTGTTTTTTTTGACTCTTGTCATATTGATCGGAGTTTGATCTGTATCCGGGACCATGCCAACTGACGTTGTATTGATCACAATATCAAATTCATCTAATTGTGCTTCCGCTTCATCCATTGTCAAAGCCGACTTTTCACCATTGATGATCAGACTATTTAGAAGCCTTTCACCTTTTGATACTGTTCTGTTTGCAATTGATAAAGATTTTGGCTGATAAGGAACGAGTGCTCCTGCAATCCCTTTTGCAGCCCCGCCTGCCCCGATAATACATACGCGGGAACCGGCAATGTCAACAGCTGTTCTCTTCAATAAAAGAGATTTCATAAACCCGGTCCCATCTGTGTTTTTACCGATCAGTCTGCCATCCTTTACAATGACAGTGTTAACAGCACCGAGTACAGCTGCTTGTTCATCAACCTCATCCAGCAATGGGATGATGGCTTCTTTGTGCGGAATGGTCACGTTCCAGCCGTCATATCCACCCTTCACAAGTGCTTTAACCTCTCCGGCTAGTGCTTCAGGGAGAATATCCTTTGCTTCATAGCTACCGGAAATCCCAAGCTCTCCAAGCCAGATCGTATGCATAAAGGGTGATTTTGACTGTTTAATAGGATGTCCGATAACGGCCAGCTTCATGATCATTCAACTCCTGTCAGATTAAAGATTTACGCACGATCGCGCTTACGCCTTCAGGGACATACGCGGCAACTTTTGCACCTGCTTCGTTAACGGTTATCCAGCCGAGACCTGAAAACACGATATCTGTTTTCGCTTCCTTAACCATAAATTCATGTCTTTTCAGCTTTGGAAATTCCGCAAGATCCTCACTGCGCGGAGGGGATAACATTTCTCCCACATGCTTTTCATAAAGATTGTCTGCATTTTCAAGCTTCGTCCGGTGGATATCCAGTTCATTTGAAAAATAGCATGTAAATGAATTTTTCTCTCCACTGATAAAGTCAAATCTTGCCAGACCTGCAACAAAAAGTGCCTGCTCTTCTTTTAACTGAAATACTTTAGGTTTCAATTCTTTTCTTGGCATAACGATTTTTAAGTCCTGCTTATTAATAACATGAGCCATCTGGTCGCGGTTAATAATTCCCGGTGTATCAATAATTGCCTGACCATCGTCCAGAGGAATTTCGATCATATCAAGTGTCGTACCAGGGAATTGAGAGGTCGTAATTACATCGTTTTCCCCAGTCACCTCTTTGATGATCCGGTTAATCAGCGTGGATTTCCCCACATTGGTACAACCGACAATATAAACGTCGCGGCCTTTTCGCTCGCGATCAATCGCTTCGAGCACTTCCTGAATACGGTGACCCTTATCGGCACTGCATAAAAGCACGTCCACCGGCTTCAGCCCAAGCTGCTTCGCTTCGTACTTCATCCAGTTAATCAGCTTATTCGGCTTTAGTGACTTAGGAAGAATATCGGATTTATTTCCGATCAGTAATACAGGGTTCTTTCCAACAAAACGGTGCAAACCTTTCAGGAAACTGCCGTTGAAGTCTACAATATCTACAACTTTAACAATCAGCGCGTCTACTTCACCCAGTCCATTCAGAATCTTAAGGAAGTCATCATCTGTTAATGAAACATCCTGCACTTCATTATAGTGCTTTAATTTGAAGCAGCGCTGACAGATGATCTGCTCCCTTTTCAAACTGGAAGGTGGTGCATAGCCAATCGCTTCTTTATCCTCTGTCTGGATCTCAACACCACACCCAATACACGTCACGTGTAAATCGCTCACTTTTTATCCTCCCACTGTATCATTTTTTTACGCTTAAAGAAGTTCAAAAGACGTCTTTCAATAAGACGGTTAATTCTTGTAAAGAATCCGTCTGTTTTGGCAACCGGCACAACAAGAATCGTATAAAGCTTATTCAGATTCCCACCGAGAACATCTGTCAGAAGCTGATCACCAATAACAACTGTTTCTGACTTCTTTACATTCATATCACGCAGCGCACGTCTGAAGGCACGTCCCATCGGTTTTCTGGCATGATAAATAAACGGTACACCAATCGGATCTGAGAACGCAGCCACTCTCAATTGATTATTATTAGACACAATGGTCACGAGAATATCATGCTTTTGCATATTTTCAAGCCACTCAATCAGTTTTGGAGTAGCGTTCTTACGATCCCATTCAACAAGCGTATTATCAAGATCTGTAATAATTGCTTTAATTCCCTGCTTTTTTAGTTTTTCCGGTGTTATTTCAAATACGCTGTCTACGTATTCATTCGGCAAAAATAGTTTTATCATCATCGTTCACCTCTTCACTTCAAGTCTTTATCATACATGATCTCATGCGTAAGTTCAAAAGCATTCTTCAATTTGAAAATTATCTCAAAATTCGTTCGACAAATAATGCGCATCTTTGTTTTGTGGATAACTTTATCAACGAGGACTTGCTTATAAACTCTTTATATCAGGATAGTTATCTACACGTTTTACACAGGTTATCCACTTTAAGTTGTGGATAACAGAACGCTTGTTCTTTCAAATAAATTTTGCTACTATCATTTTAGCGAAAAAACTGAGAGGAGATATTTTTATGAACAACCTTCCACTTCCCCTTCTGATCAAAGCGCTTGAAGAGGCAATTCGCCTGAACCTCGCTTCCGACTTCATCCAGATGATTGAACGCGAAATCAGCAAGCGACAAGCAAGCTGAATCTAAAAAAACGATCATTATTATACTACCTTACTTTTTACATACCTGCACTTTCAGAATGAACTAGTGGCATTTTCCCACGGAATCCTATACGATAGAATAAAGAATTCTGAATATTCGGACAGGAGGATCCTTATGAAAGTTGTAAACATTTGTTCTGAATGTCGGGGTAAGGGTTTAATCAGAAGAGCCGGATTTCTCAGCAGAAAATGTCAGACATGTAAGGGTACCGGCAAAATGACCAGATCATTGAGAGAATATAAATTGAATGAGTAGGACGGGCAAGTTTCCAGCTTTTTTTCATATCGTAGCAGTAGGGCGAATGGAAAAAGGAGGGATAACTTGTCTATTTTTTTGATGATGCTTGCTACTGTATGCGATTTGCCTGCACTGACCGGATACTTTAAACAGAATGCTTTTCCTAAGCCGCTTGGTAAAGAGGAAGAAAAAGTGGCCATTGAAAAAGTGTTACAAGGTGATCAGGAAGCACGAAAGCTCCTGATTGAACACAATCTGAGACTGGTGGCTCACATTGTAAAAAAGTTTGAGAATACAGGGGAGTCGCCTGAAGATCTGATCTCGATTGGTACAATCGGACTCATTAAAGCGATCGAAAGCTACTCCTTCGAAAAAGGCACTAAACTGGCCACTTATGCAGCCCGGTGTATCGAAAATGAACTGCTTATGTTTTTACGTTCCTTAAAAAAGACAAAAAAAGATGTTTCCCTGAATGACCCGATTGGCGAAGACAAAGATGGTAATGCGATCAGTCTCATTGATATTTTACGGGGTGAAGATGAAGCACTCGATGATCAGCTCTTTCAAAAAATGAATGAGGAGAAGGTTCGCACATTACTGCAGACGCTTGAAGAAAGGGAAATCGAGGTCATCAGTGCACGCTTCGGTCTAAGTGGACAGGATGAAAAAACCCAGCGCGAAATCGCCAAGGAGCTCGGGATCTCAAGAAGTTATGTTTCACGGATTGAAAAAAGAGCATTAATGAAGCTCTTCCATGCATTCTCACAGGAAGAGCTTCATTAAGCTCACTTTATTCTTTTCACGATTCCAAGAATCAGATTAGCTGAATTAACAGCTGCTTTTTTCAAATACTGGTCAAAAGACAGATCTGACTCTTTTCCTGCAATATCAGACAGGGAACGGATGATGACAAAAGGTGTTCCGTACTGATGTGCGACCTGGGCAATCGCCGCTGCCTCCATTTCAAGTGCCTGAAGACCTTCAAATTTATCTTCAAGTGCTTTTACTCTTGCAGGATCATTCATAAATGAATCTCCTGTCGCAATAAGCCCGTCAACCGTATTAACAGTCCCGATTTCCTCAGCGCTCTCACGTGCAGCCTGTCTGAGCTGATCTTCAGCCTTAAAAGCAGCCGGCAGACCCGGAACCTGTCCGTACTCATAATTAAATGCGGTTACATCAACATCATGGTGTCTCACTTCCGTGGAAATTACAACATCGCCAACCTCAAGAGTTGGATCAAAACCGCCGGCAGAACCTGTATTTAATATGTAATAAGGCTGATAACGTTCCTGTAAGATCGTCGTAGTCATAGCCGCGTTCACTTTACCGATCCCGCTTTTCACAAGTACGACTTCTTTTCCATCAATCAATCCGGATGTAAATTCACTATTTGCAATCGTTTCGGTTTTTGCATCTTCAATGTTGGATCTCAGAAGCTCAACTTCCTCTTCCATCGCACCAATAATTCCGATTTTCATACTATCCCTGCTTTCTGAGCAATTGATTCAAAACTTCTTTGAACTTACCATAGCCAGTCGTAAAGTTCAATCACCTCATGTTATACTAATTGCATGCTTTTTCTCAAGCACTACACGTTGTCAGGGGAGATTATGATGAGCTTTCAACTGGACATGATTAAAGATAAAATTGAATTTTTTGAGGCTTCGAGTCTAAAAGAACTGGAACGCGCCATTCAACAGCAGATCGAAAACAACCAGGCGATTCTGCTCCGGGTTCATTCCGTTGAACACGAAGTAACCAAAATGGATGATGGACGATTACTCTATACAGCCTGCGTTCATTTCAAGGCCGAATAACACTAAACAATTTTAATATTCAGTTGTATGAATTGCTTTTTTTGGTTTTAGATGGACGGATTATTCATTCAATTAGCAGCATACTTTACAAAAAGTGCCGGGCCATTCCGTAGACTCCTGCGGCATAGAAGCGACAGGTGAGACAGCGTAGTGCGGAGCACTAGCTGGCTCACCGCGCGGCCTTAGAAAAGCGGAGGTGACTCGTCCAGCCCCGACAAGCATAAGGCGAAGATGAAAAGAGGGCTGACCTTTGCCCTCGTTCATCTTTGACTTATGACCTCGAGGGGCTAGTCGCCGCAGCTAGACACAAAGGAAAGCGAAGGAATGGCCCGGCACGGTTATTACATGTCCATAAAATAAATCCCCGTTCACTAATGAACGGGGGTTTGTTTTATAGTTCGTCAACTTTAACCGGCTTCCATCCTTCACCATCAATCCACTCAAGGTGGACGCGGTATTCTTCTGCAGAGGCATCAGGACCTGATACGTCAGCATATGAAAGGTTTGGTCCTCCATTGTTACCCATCCACCATACTGTCATGGTAGAAGCGTCGAGACCGGTTGCATAAGCAGCTGCTTTTACCTTTTCATTCCAGTCTACAGAGCCTTCTTCATAGGAAGAGACGTGCTCGCCTGTCTGCTCCGTACCGATTGGCTTAAACTCACCTTCTTTAGGCTTTTCATCTTTTTTCTTTTTCTTTTCTTCTTTTTCTTTCTTTTCATTTTCTTCTTCAGACGCTATAGTCTGCTCTTCAGACTGCTCATCCTCAGAAGCGTTGTTCTCCCGCTCCTCTGATTCAGCAGCGGTTAAAGATGCTGATTCAGATTCTTCCTGCTGTTCTTCATTGTCGTTTGAATCCTGTTCATCAGCAACACCGTTGTTTTCCTGAACCTGTTCAGCGATTGTTTTTTCCTCTTCATCAGAGGCAGCCTGGTTCTCATTACCGCCAAAAAATATAAGAGAACCTACAATTAAAATCAGTCCGAATACAACCGCAATCGAAGTATTGTATATGATATTTGTTTTTCTTTTTTTTCCCTGAATTGTTGATCTGGAATTTTTGTTCATGATTATTCACTCCTCACTCACACTTTTTTCCCTGCTTAAAAGAATCTAAACTACTATAACACGGATTCTTATCATTCCGGCAAGTGACAAGAAGACCGTTTTTAGCGGCAGTGATTCAATACCTACACAAATAAGACGTTTGATCATAAATTTGGTTACAACATAAGCAGGTTTTTATATGAATGAACGGTAAGAAAAAAGCACCAGAACTGTTGGTCCCGGTGCTTTCATTACCATTTTAGCTGATTGATGTAATGCGGACATCCATGTCTCCGCCTGGTGTCTGCACTTTCACTTCATCGCCAACCACTTTGCCAATCAGGCTTTTCGCAATCGGTGAGTCATTTGAAATGCGTCCCTCAAACGGATCTGCTTCCGCACTTCCGACGATTGTGTATGACTCTTCATCGCCATCCGGAAGTTCAATAAATGTTACTGTTTTCCCGAGGGAAACAACGCCATCAAGTGCTCCATCATCTTCAATGATTTTCGCATTGCGGATCATGGATTCAAGTGTGGAAATACGGCCTTCTACAAAAGCCTGTTCTTCTTTAGCTGAGTCATACTCAGAGTTCTCCGAAAGGTCTCCAAAGCTGCGAGCGATTTTAATTCGTTCTACAACTTCTTTTCTTTTGACTGATTTTAAATGCTCAAGCTCCTGTTCAAGCTTTTGCTTTCCTTCCTGAGTCATTGGATAAACTTTTTCATTTGGCAAAGCCCTTCACTCCTTTAACATACATGTCAACTATTTTTCTATTCCATGCTATGAATTCATACCCTCAATTATGAAGTATGTTAAAAAGAGGATTTTTTAACCCTCTTTTACATTCTTTGCTATCATATTACACAATTGACTTTTGTTCAAGAATCGTTTGAATTTTCGTTACCATTAAATCAATGGCAACATGGTTCTGTCCGCCCTCCGGAATAATTATATCCGCATAGCGCTTAGTCGGCTCAATAAACTGGTTATGCATCGGGCGAACCACGTTTATATACTGGTCCACTACAGAATCAATCGTACGCCCACGCTCGTTAATATCACGCAGCATACGTCTGATAATGCGCAGATCTGAATCTGTATCCACATATAGTTTGATATCCATCAGATCGCGAAGCCTTTCATCTTCAAGTACAAGGATGCCTTCCACGATAATCACATCTTTCGGCTCCACTGGAATCGTTCTTTCAGATCGTGTATGAACCGTATAATCATAAACCGGCTTCTCTACAGCTTCTCTTTTAAGGAGCTGACTGATGTGTTCAATTAATAAATCATTATCAAAAGCAAGCGGATGATCATAGTTTGTTTTTAATCGTTCTTCATAAGGAATATTACTTTGATCCTTATAATAATAATCCTGTTCAATGATTGCAATCGACTGATCTTTAAAATAGTCATAGATCGCTTTTGTGACAGACGTTTTTCCTGATCCGGAACCGCCTGTTACACCTATAATTACGGGTTTATTTTTTATCATTTAGCCGAGAGCTCCTTTCGCATCATGTTGAGCGGACGTAGTGGCTGATCCACCTTAAAACGGACAATTTGCAGCGGATGTCTCGCTGCGTCCAGCTCATTTCCTCTTTCATCCCAGATTGTTTCGACAACCTGTGTGAAGTTATCCATATCTGGGCCAAAGAATTCAATTTCCTGCCCCGGCTTAAAATAGTTTCTTTGTTGTAAGGTAACCATTTTAGATTCTTCGTTGTAATCAAGAACCAGACCTGCAAAATCGAATTTTGTATTTTTCCCGTGCTCGCCAAACATCTGCTCCTCATGCCCCGGAACGCCTTCGAAAAAGGCCGTTGCCGTATCACGATTCGCACATTTATCGAGCTCTTCCAGCCATTCTTTTTTAATTTTAAAGTTCTCAGGATCTTCACAGTAAGCGTCAATGACTTTCCGGTACACACTGACAACCGTTGCCACATAATGAATGGATTTCATCCGGCCTTCTATTTTTAAGCTGTCAATGCCAAGCTCGATCATTCTCGGAATGGATTCGATCAGCTTCAGATCCTTCGGACTCATGGCAAATGGAGCGTCACCTTCACTATATAGCGCCTGTTCCTGACCATCTTCAACGGCATATAAGTCATAATCCCAGCGGCATGACTGACAGCAGCCGCCCCTGTTTGAATCACGCGCTGTCATATGGTTACTCAGGACGCAGCGACCACTGTAGGCAATACACATTGCGCCATGAATAAAGGTTTCAATTTCAATATCGACCTTTTCTTTCATTTCCTGAATTTCATCGCCGCTCGTTTCACGGGCGAGCACAACACGGTGAAGCCCTTCCTCTTTCCAGAACTGAACTGCTTTCCAGTTCGAAAGGGACTGCTGGGTACTCAGATGCACCTCAACCTCCGGCGCAACACGCTTGCATGTTTCAATAATAAGCGGATCCGCCACAATGATTCCTGCCACTCCGGCTGAGGCGATACCGCGTAAATAGTCTTCAAGACCATCGATGTTTTCATTGTGAGCAAAAATATTGGTTGTTACATAGATTTTAGCGCCATATTTTTTCGCAAATTCGACGCCTTCCTTCATTTCCTCAATCGTGAAATTTCCGGCGTTGGACCGTAATCCATATTCCTGACCACCGATAAAGACAGCGTCAGCTCCGTAATGCACCGCTACCTTCAGCTTTTCAAGGTTTCCTGCAGGCGCAAGTAACTCGGGTTTCTTTACAATCACCCGTTTGCCGTCTTTGATTGCAGAAATTTTATCAATCATATTGGTCATTCCCTTGTCCCCTCCTGCTTAGTAAACCGTTTCTTTAAAGAAGAATCCAGTATCAAGTGGCCGGTGAGGCTGCTGCATTTTTTCAATCTGCTCAAGCCACTCATCTTTTTGTGCCTCATACTCTTCCGGCTGATCGGCTGCAAGGTCAATCGCTTTGCGGTATAAAGCTGTTACGGCAGTGACATAGTCCGGCTCCTGCAGAATTCCGTCGATTTTAAAAGAATCCACACCGGCTTCCATCATCTCACTCAGCTCATCAATTATACACATATCATTCGGACTCATAATATGTGTACCATTTTCATCTTCAAAAATCGGATATTTATTGTTCCGCTCATCATCATGTAAAAGCATGTTTTTATTCTGCTTTCTGTTTTCAATCTCCATCGCTTTACCCTGGTAAAGGAAATAATTACCGAGCAGTGAACGCTTCGACTGGAACATACAGGTCATGCCGTGAACCTGCACTTCAATTTCCACGTTGGCATTTTCCTTAATTTCAACAATGGCATCCATTGATAGTTCTCTTGCAAGGACCGATCTTTTGGCTCCTTTTTCACCCCAGTAATTGCAGGTGAAATAATTGGTCGCTGTTGTTTCGGTATTCCAGTGAAGAGGCATGTCCGGCGCGGATTCTCTTGCCGCCATCAAGACAGCAGGATCTCCGAAAATAACACCATCTGCCTGTATTTCCTGACAGAATGACAGGTAATCATTCAACTCTTCCACTTTATCATTATGAAAAATCCCGTTCATGGCTACGTACACTTTTTTCTGATGCTCATGAGCCAGGCTGACGGCTTGTGCTACATCGTCTTTGGAAAATTCAGCAGCAAGTCTTAAGCCGTAGCGCTGTTCACCGATCACAAAAGCATCTGCACCAGCTTCAATCAGCTGTTCCATATGCAAAACAGACATCGGAGTCACTAATAATTCAGGTTTGTGCATTTTGTTCACCTCTTCTTACTGATCGCCAGGCCATCACCAACCGGGATAATAACGGTGTGGTAGTCTTCCCTGGCCATGATCCATTCATTGAACCGGTTAATTTTACGAAGCATCTGTCTTACATTTCTGCTTTCATCACCTGTCTGATGGGCAACAAGCCCTTTAAATAAGACGTTATCTGTATAAACGACCGGACTTTCTGCAAATAATGGCTCATAACTTGCAAAGAAACGGTCAGACTGACTTTTGGCTGCATCAATAAAAACCGCATCAAAAGGACCGTATGTCGCCACCTCATCAATTAGATCAAATGCGTCTCCATACAATAGTGTGATACGGTCGCCTACACCGGATTGCTGGACAAATTGCTGTGCTTTTTCATAGCGTTCCTGATCCCGTTCAATTGAAACGATTTCCACCTGATGAATCTCGGAAGCAATTCTGAGAGCGGAATAACCGATTGCCGTACCGATTTCAAGCAGTTTTTTCGGCTGCTGAAGCCGCAGGAATTGAAGAAGTGTTTCTATTCCTGCAAGTTCCATGATCGGAACTCCATTTTCTTTAGCGTACTGCTCTATAGTCATCAGATAGTCAGATCGCTCTGCTGTAAGATTTTCAATGTATTGATGGACTTTTTCATCCATTTCTATCACGCCTTTACAAGTCTGCTTCCATAAAAAAGAGCGCTCACAAAACAGCCTCCGGACATGAAAAGAAGAAAGCATGATGCTTTCTGCCATCGGACTTTGTGATAGACGCCTGAAAATACTTTATCTATTCTACCATAAAAACAGGAGGAAAGTGAATCATCTTTATGAAAGCTGAAAAACTGTCACGTTTTAATCAGCTGCAGATGATCACACTTTCCTCCGTTGGTTTTTAAGAGCCTTCCTCTTCAGAAGCCTGCTCCTCATTTACACTGTAAATGTATTGTTCAGCCTTCTGCTCGTGCTCTTCAAGTGTTTCAGAATAATACATGGCCCCGTCTTCAGCAGAAGTCAGGAAATAAAAATAATCACTAGCCTCAGGGTTCAAAGCGGCTTCGATGGACGCAAGCCCTGGTGCTGCAATCGGTCCGGGTGGAAGCCCCTGATTCTGATACGTATTGTAAGGATCCTGAATCTCCAGATCCTCAAATAATACTCTATCGTTCCATTCTCCTTTTGCATAGAGAACAGTCGGGTCCGTCTGAAGCGGCATCCCCTCTTCAAGACGGTTATAGAAAATGCCCGCGATCATACTGCGGTCCGTTGAAGCAGTTGCTTCCCTTTCAAGCAGCGAAGCCATTGTCAAAACGTCATGAACGTCCATGACCTTTTCACCTTCTCCACCATCAGTCGCTCCAGTATAATCACCCGCTGTAAATTCAGGCAGCGTTGCAAGATATGGAGAAACATTGTTGTACATCGCATCTACCATCTGTGTAATGATACTTTCAAGTGAAGGGTTTTCCTCATAGAATGGATAAGTCGCGGGAAATAAATATCCTTCAAGCGTCATTTTTATATTTTCGTTATCTACATCAGCCGTAATCAGTTCCGGGTAAGTGTCTTTTAACGTTTGGATAAAAGCCGGATCTGTTACCTTTTCCATAAATTCTTCTTCCGTGTAATTTGTATTCTCCTCGATCACACCGGCAATCTGTTCAAGTGTAAGACCTTCCGGAATGGTTACATTGAAAATCGGTTCATGATAGATTTTTCCGGTTTTTAAGCTTTGCGTAATTTCATCGAGTGTCATAGCCGGAGTAAATTCATACGTTCCGGCCTGGAATTCTGATTCGTTATTAAATTTCAGGTAATATTTAAAGACCTGTGCATCCTTGATAACACCATTCTCTTCAAGCTCTGCAGTAATGCTGTCAACAGATGATCCAATCGGAATTTCTACCGGGATTGCCTCTTCACTTTCCGGATCAACCGGCTCGAGTGCTGCACTTACGTAAGAATATCCCCCAAGAACTAAACCGGCTGTCAAAAACAGCAAAATGACAGACAGGATAAAAACAATTTTCCTTACTTTTTTCGCTTCCTTTTTTCGTTCCTGCAAGTTCAGTTTCCACTGATCGATTAAAGATTTTTTATCACTCAATCAATTTCCCTCCAAAAAGCACGCTCTTTTTTTCAATTAACCCCATTATACCTTAAAAATATGTCCGGGCAACCTTGAGCATTTTACAATATTCATCCTTTTTCATGCATGAAGGTCTGAACTATATTGCATTTTTTCATTGGGATATAGTCGGGCTGGACTACCCTACACTTTCCGCGACAGGAGTTACCGGGTAAGTCCAGCCCTTAATAATTTTTCCTCTTAATATGATTAACTTAAAAACAAAAGGATGGAACAACTCATTTTTGGAGTCATTCCATCCTTTAATGCTGATATTATTCCTCTTCTTCCTCATCAAGGAATGTGTTGAGCATTTCTTCGATCATATCCCATTCTGCTTCTGTTTCGATTGGCTTCAGTTCACCTTCAGCATTTTCATCGTCAGGTTCGAAAGAAGAAGCGTGAATCTCGATCTCTTCCTCGTCTGTATCTCCTACCGGGTAGTACAATACATATGATTTTTTGAATTCATCAGAGTCAAATGTAAAAAGGACTTCACATAGAACCTCGTTACCCTGCTCATCAATGACTGTAATATTTTTTTCACCATGCTCCATTATGGTCACCTCATTTTGACGCGCTGTCAAGATATCCCTGAAGGATCATGACAGCCGCCATTTTATCAATTACTTTTTTTCTTTTACTGCGACTGACATCCGCTTCCAGCAGTACACGTTCAGCTGCCATCGTGCTTAACCGTTCATCCCAGAAAATGATGTCCACATCCAGACGGCTTTTCAGCATATCACCATACTTTTGGCTGGCTTCTGCTCTAGGACCAAGGGTATTGTTCATGTTTTTCGGTAAGCCGATGACAATTTTGGAGATTTCATGCTCCTGAACGAGCTCTTTTATGCGCTTCAGGCCGAAATGCCCTGCGGCTTCATCAATCTTAATGGTCTCGATGCCCTGGGCCGTCCAGCCAAGAGCATCGCTAACCGCTACTCCAACGGTTTTAGAGCCTACGTCCAGACCCATCGTACGCATGATATCATCCTTCTTTATGCTGCTGAAGATAAAACTTCACCAGTTCTTCAATAATCTCATCCCGTTCCAGTTTACGGATGATATTCCTCGCATCCTGGTGGCGTGGAATATAGGCGGGGTCACCCGATAAAAGATACCCTACTATCTGGTTAATCGGATTGTATCCTTTCTCTTCAAGAGCTTTGAATACCTGTACCAGGACTCGCTGTACCTCCCTGTCAGCCGATTCATCCCCAAAATCGAACCGCATCGTTTTATCAAATGAGCTCATCTTCTACACCTCACTACGGAATCAACCTGCATTCCTATTATCCAACTACTGTTCATTGTACACCAGAATGGATCAGAATCAAACGGATTTCACCCATTCAGGAACAAATCGAAGTGCCTCTTCCACTTTCGATGGATCCTTACCGCCTGCCTGTGCCATATCAGGACGGCCTCCGCCGCCTCCGCCACAGATGCCGGCTACTTCTTTAATCAGTTTTCCGGCATGATAGCCTTTTTCGATTAAATCTTTTGTGACGCCTGCAATGATCTGAACCTTGTCTCCCTGTACAGAAATCAACACGAGTACGCCGGAACCGAGCTTGTTTTTCACGTCATCTGCCATCGTTCTCAATGCGTTCATATCTGCAGCCTGAACCTTTTGTGCCAATACGGATACACCGTCAACATCTTCGATTTTATCGAGAATGCTTTTCGCTTCGATATTTGACAGCTTGGCATTTAATGATTCATTTTCACGCTGCAGGACCTTTACATCAGACTGGAGACCTTCAAGACGTGTTTCCAGATCACGCGGGTTGGCTTTCAGCTTTTTCGCGGAACGATTCAGAATGTTGATCTGATCGTTCATATGACGGTAAGCAGCTTCTCCTGTTACCGCCTCAATACGACGGGTACCTGCACCGATTCCACCTTCAGATACAATACGGAACAAACCGATTTCAGCTGTATTGCCAACATGGCAGCCACCGCAAAGTTCAAGACTGTAATCGCCGATTGACACGACACGTACTTCAGAGCCGTACTTTTCACCGAATAACGCCATCGCACCCATTGCTTTTGCTTCATCCAGTGATTTAATGGCTGTGTCTACCTCATAGCTTGTCCAAATTTTTGCGTTTACAATCTCTTCAATTTGTTCAAGCTCTTCCTGAGTCACCTGACCAAAGTGAGAGAAGTCAAAACGCAGGCGATCCGGTTCAACAAGAGAACCTGCCTGATTAACGTGGTCTCCTAATACATCCTTTAGTGCCTGGTGCAGCAAGTGTGTTGCCGTATGGTTTTTTGTAATGCGGTTACGGGAATCTGTTTTCACTTCCGCCGTCACAGCAACACCTTTAGTCACTGTTCCTGCTGTGACAATTCCTGTGTGAAGATTCTGCCCATTCGGCGCTTTTTTAACATCCTTCACTTCAATGGTCACCTGGTCGTTAGAAACAATCCCTTTATCACCAATCTGACCGCCACTTTCAGCATAGAATGGAGTCTCAGCAAGAATGAACTGAACTTCCTGGCCTTCTGATGCTTCAGAGGCAAATTCCTGATTGATGACAAGCTCTTCAATAACGGAATCATGCTTCAGTCTGCTATAGCCGACAAATTCACTATTCACTTTAATATCGCCAAGCACGCCACCCTGAACCTGCATCGAGCCGCTCTCCTGACGCGCTGCACGGGCACGGGAGCGCTGTGCTTCCATCTCTGAACGGAAACCGTCCTGATCGATTTGAAGACCGTTTTCCTCAGCATATTCTTCTGTCAGTTCAACTGGGAAACCGAATGTATCATAAAGGCGGAATACATCCTTACCCTGAATCAAATTGGAGCCATTTTCTTTTGCTGCTTTCATCAGCTCATTTAAAATAGCAAGACCTTCATTCAGCGTTTCATGGAAGCGTTCCTCTTCGTTTTTAATAACCTTTTGGATAAACTCCTGCTTCTGCTTCACTTCCGGATAGAAGTCAAACATAATATCCGCTACAACCGGTACAAGTTCAAACATAAATGGACGGTTGATGCCAAGCTGTTTGGCAAAGCGGACCGCTCTTCTCAGCAGTCTTCTCAGTACATAGCCACGACCTTCATTCGATGGAAGTGCACCGTCCCCTACTGCAAACGATACGGTTCTGATATGATCGGCAATGACTTTAAATGCCATATCATTTTCACTCTGTCCATAGCGTACTTTTGAAACAAGCTCGGTTGCCTCAATGATTGGCATAAACAGATCCGTTTCAAAGTTTGTCGGAACGTCCTGAACAACACATGCCATACGCTCAAGACCCATGCCTGTATCAATATTTTTCTTCGGCAGCGGGGTGTACGTGTCGTCAGCATTATGGTTAAACTGTGAAAATACAAGGTTCCAGATTTCAAGATAACGGTCATTTTCCCCGCCAGGATACAATTCAGGATCCGCAGGGTTGTTGCCATACTCCTCACCGCGGTCAAAGAAAATTTCAGAGTTAGGACCACTTGGGCCTTCCCCGATGTCCCAGAAGTTCCCTTCAAGACGGATGATGCGGTGTTCCGGCACGCCTACTTTGTCCTTCCAGATCGCAAATGCTTCATCGTCCTCCGGGTGAATCGTGACAGAAAGCTTCTCAGGATCAAAGCCGATCCACTTTTCAGAAGTGAGGAATTCCCATGCCCATTCAATCGCCTCTTCTTTAAAGTATTCTCCGATTGAGAAGTTTCCAAGCATTTCGAAGAATGTATGGTGACGGGCTGTTTTTCCGACGTTTTCAATATCATTCGTTCGGATCGATTTCTGCGCATTTGTAATACGCGGGTTGGCCGGAATCACACGGCCGTCAAAGTACTTTTTAAGCGTCGCAACGCCACTGTTGATCCAGAGTAAAGAAGGATCTTCGTGTGGAACGAGTGATGCACTCGGCTCAATATCATGTCCTTTTTCCTTAAAGAAATCCAAATACATTTGTCTGATTTCTGCACCTGTCCATTTTTTCATCTGGCTGTTCCTCCTTTATAATTCCCGAAGCGTCCAAAAAAACAGAAAAAGGCCTCCAATCCGACACAGGGACGAGCTTAAACTCGCGGTACCACCCTGGTTATGGATTGAAAACCCACCACTTTCATTGCTTTAACGCAGCATACGGCAGTGATTACCTGCACTCCGGACCAGCTTTCCACATTTCAGTTCAGTAAGCCCCTTTCAGCCCTGGGAGCCCTCTCTTTTAAAGAACTATGGTTAATGTGTACTCATTCCATCTTCGAGATGATCATTTATTCTTCATATACACGCGATTGCAAGTAAAGCAACCGGTAACGTGACAGAACAATTCTACTTGAAATTATAGAAATCTCTCAGCCCTTTGTCAATTCATGATCGAATTTATTTAATCGGAGTGTTTTCCAAAGGAGCCGGATCAGCATAGCGAAAGGAATGATCACGATGAGTCCGAGGACCCCACCGATCTCTCCTCCTGCGAGTAAAAGCACCATCATAACGATTGGATGAAAGTGCACGCTGTTTCCGATAATCCATGGAGACAGGAGATGACTTTCAAGCATTTGAATGACAAAAACACCTGCTACAATCCATAAAACGGTCGGAATTGAAATGGTCGAGGCGATCAGGACAGCAGGTATCGAGCCGATAATTGGGCCAACATACGGGATGACATTAAATATTCCCATGATGATCGCCAGAAATGGCGCATAAGGAACTGAAAGAATCAACAACAGCACATACGTTAACACTGCAATGGCCGTTGACAGCAGTACCTGCCCCCGGATATAACCACCGAGACTTTTATCTGATTCCCGAAGAAAGAACCTCATTTTTTCTTTTTTGTCACCCGGGATCCACTCATAAACCCAATGTTTTATCGATCTTCTGTCCTTTAAAAGATAAAACGTCATAAACGGTACAAGCGTTAAAATGACAATCCATTTTATCGAGTCATCGAGCCCGAGGAAAACCGCCGACAGCTGACTGTCCAGCTGCTCTGTCACATGAGTGACTGTTTCCCCCGCCTTCAATTGAATCGCTTCCGGAAAGACCGTGAGCAGCTGCTCCATTTCTCTTCCTGCAGCGAACAGTTCTCTCGCTACGGTTTGTGCAGAAGTAATAAATGAAGGTCCTTCCACTATCAAAAACGGGATGCCCCATTGAATAAGTGAAATGACTGAGCAGATAATCAAAATAAAGATGATCCAGATGGATAACAAATCAGGGCATCGCGCTTTGTTTAAAAAATGAACGGCGGGCAATAGCAAATAGGCAAGCACCGCACTGATCAAAAGCGGGACGACTGCGGTGACAGCACTTTCCCTGACCACGAGACCGGCTTCAGTAAAGAAAAGCAGCCATAAAAAAAGCACTCCTCCTGCAGCCTTCAGGATGAAGCGCTTATTGACCCACTGAATCATCCTTCAGCACTCTCAAATACGATTTTTTGAGTATGGGTCAGCAGTCCATCCTCAGTAATTTCATAGAGCTTCCATTTATTTTTTGCCCGCGTAAATTCAACACAACAGGAATGACAAAAGTAGCGATTTGAAGTCAGCATTCCGACTTCACGGTTGGAGCAGTTTGGACATATCAATGAAATCCCTCCTGTCTGAGGTTTTTTATTATCATTGACTGCCCAAAGATTTCCTATACCTCAGCCATAAAATCGTAAGGGCTGATTCCATCCATTCCGATCATCGGGTCCACCTGATCCGGAAATCTTTCCTGAACACTCTGCTCAGCACTCCCTTCTGAATAGCCGAGACGTTCTTTCAGTGTCGTCATCCTGACAAGATCATCCTGCCTTTCAACCCCGTAACGGAAAGCCTCTTCTTCACCGCAAAGAATTAAAAACCGGCTGCTTCGCGTGATCGCGGTGTATAACAAGTTTCTCCTTAGCATTCTTGAATAGCTTTTGACGACTGGAAGGATCACAATCGGAAATTCACTACCCTGTGATTTATGAATAGAACAGCAGTAGGCGTGCGTGATCTGATTTAAATCCTGCCTTGTATAGGTCACTTCAACACCATCAAACGAAACGAGTACCATATCCTGCTTTTCTGTATTTTCCTTCGCGTAAAAAATGGAAATGATCTCGCCCATATCGCCATTAAATACATTACTCTCAGGCTGGTTGACAAGCTGAAGTACCTTGTCCCCGATCCGGTACGTGATATCTCCCCATTTCAATTCCTTCCTCGATCCATCCGGGTTCCCGTTCAGAAGCTCTTGTAAAAGCGTATTCAGCTTATCAATACCTGCAGGTCCTCTGTACATTGGTGCAAGTACCTGTATGTCCTTTGGACTGTATCCTTTATCAACGGCATTTTTTACGATCTTCCCAACTACATCATCCATCTGTCCAGCCCTGCACGGAATAAAGGAACGGTCAGGAAAGGACTGTCTGATCGTTGCAGGAACCTGTCCTTTTTTCATGTCATGGGCAAGCTCAATAATGGATGATCCCTCTTCCTGCCTGTAAATATCCGTCAGTTCAACAGACGGGATTTTTTCAGACTGAAGGAGATCCTGCAACACCTGGCCCGGTCCAACCGAAGGGAGCTGATCCTGGTCACCTACTAAAATGACCTGCATCCCTTCAGGAACGGCCTGAAGAAGCTTGTTGGCAAGCCATGTATCAACCATGGACATTTCATCAATGATCAAGAGGCGGCCGGTAATCATCCGTTCATCCTCATCCTCCATTTCCTCCTGTCCGGTAAAACCGAGAAGGCGGTGAATCGTCATCGCTTTTAATCCGGTCGATTCCGTCATCCGCTTTGCTGCGCGGCCGGTCGGGGCAGCAAGCACAACCGGAAACGGATCATCCTTGGAGTATTGATCAGGATCAAGAGAAACGCCGTGAAGTTCTGCGTAAAGTTCCACGATCCCTTTTATCACGGTTGTTTTCCCAGTACCCGGGCCGCCTGTCAAAATCATCAAAGGCGATGAAAGTGCCGTTTGAATCGCCTGTTTCTGGGAAGGCGCATAGGTCACACCAATCCGCTCCTCCAGATCTCCAAGCGCCAAAAGAAATTCCGCTTCAGGAAATCCATCCTCATATTCAGTCCGGCTTAGAATGTTTTCAATACTCGAGGCTATACCTGCTTCTGAATAATAAAGGGAAGGCATATAGACCCGTTTATTTTCACCAATGATTTTTCCTTCTTCGTTCAATTCAATCAGGCTTGCTGATATATCTGTGTATTCAATCTGTTCAGGCTGATGCTTCTGCAAAAGCTCTTTGACCTTCACCATCAGGGATTTGGAATCTGCATATACATGACCTTCCTGCAGGGAAATCTGAGTCAGGCAATACAGGCACGCCGCCTTAATCCGGTCAGGGTGATTCCCGGACAGCCCCAGATGCCTGCCGAGTTCATCAGCCTTTCCAAAACCAACCCCTTCAATATCGTGAACAAGCTGGTAAGGATTTTTTTCAATCACATCAAGCGTATTTTCCTGATAAAATTGATAGATCTTCATGGATAACTGGGGACCGAACCCCCAGTCATTTAACAGTACCATGATCCGCTCAAGCCCCTGATGCTCCATCAGCACCTCATGAATGTGCTTTGCCTTTTCTTTAGAAAGCTTCGGGACCGAGTGAAGAACGGCTTCATTTTCCATGATTTTCGAAATGGCATTTTCACCAATCACATCGACGATCTTTTCAGCCGTTTTTTTACCGACCCCGTTAAACAGATCACTTGAAAGATAATGAATAATCCCCTGTTTCGTTGAACTATACCCCAGATAACGGACACTGATAAAAAAGTGCCCCTATCTGGGGTTTTTTGTGTTTCAATAGATTTAATCATTGGGGGCG
>NZ_SORW01000053.1:196879-196967 GCF_004405105.1 Jeotgalibacillus sp. R-1-5s-1
CGTCTGCGGGAGTTCTTTTTTAAAGCGGGATGCGATAAATTGCGGGCCAAAACGGGGATGTTCTTTCACATGTCCATAAAAAAGATAA
>NZ_SORW01000053.1:196977-361103 GCF_004405105.1 Jeotgalibacillus sp. R-1-5s-1
CTGCGGGAGTTCTTTTTTAAAGCGGGATGCGATAAATTGCGGGCCAAAACGGGGATGTTCTTTCACATGTCCATAAAAAAGATAAGTATCCTCCTCCTGCATCGCAGGAAAGTGACCCGTCACAACCATTTCATTTTCCACATTTTGAAGGTTTGTTTCCGCAACACGAATTCTGACCACGGAATACATATTATCTTCGTTATGAAAAATGGTAACAATCATTCTTCCTTTCACATACAGCTCTTCTTCTGTGAACAGATCTGTCTGCTGTGCCTTCATCCCGAATCCTCCCGAATTATTGTTCAAGTGCCTGCTTCATAATCTGACGTCCGTTTAATGCCAGATAATGATCGGGCTGAACATCAATTGCACGCTCAAAACAGTCAAGTGCCGCCCTGGCATCCTCCACAAAGCCAGCATAAGCGACACCGAGATTGTACAGAGCATCTGCGTGCTCAGCATCTAACTCAACGGCCAGCTTCAGATTTCTGATCGCCTCTTCTCCCTGCTCAATCTTCGCAAGGGCAAGACCATACTGAAAAAACACTTCCGCATCCTCTTCAGTCAGCTCAGAAGCCCGCTGCAAATAAGGTAAAGCAAGCTTCGTCTGATCCTGATTCACAAAAGACATACCGAGCATAAAATAAGCGTCGCTGTCCTGAATGCCATGGTGAACAGCCTTCTCATACAGCACCGCAGCCTCCTTAAAACGCTCCTGATTATAATACAAGTTTGCCAGCGAATAATAAGCCGCTCCTGCTTTCTCATCAAGCGTAATCGCCTTCTGATAAAAACGCTCCGCTTTTTCAATTTCATTAAACTGCGCAAGAATATTACCAAAGTTAATATAAGCCGCTGCATCATTCGGATCCTCTTCAATCTGCTGATTCAACAGCTGAAGCGCCTCCTCATACTTTCCTTCCTGTATTAATGCAATCGCCTGATCATTTAAAGAACTCATCTTTCCACTCCTGAATCTGATTAAATTTGTGCCATCAGTATAACATATGTTCGGTAAAAACTGACTCATGGCTTATGTAAATGGCAATATATTTAACCAAGTCTGATTTTATATCATTTTGAAGATACATAAAAAAGAGACTGGATATTCGGAAGCTTCTCCGTCTAAAGAAACGGGTTTTTTCTTTCCTTTTCAAAAAGATAAGTTGTATATAAAAACTTAAAGGGCCTGGGGCATCCGTAGACTCCTGCGGCAGAGAAGCGACAGGTGAGACAGATGTGCGAAGCACAGCTGGCTCACCGCGCGGCCGCGGAAAGCGAAGGATGCCCCAGGCCCGGTTCTCCAATAATAAAAAACAAAAGCGGAACACATCACATGTTCCGCTTCCTGTATCAGCCTACATACATCAGCTGTTCAGACTTCTTGAAAATCTTATCAATCGTACCGCCACCTAAACACACATCACCATCATACAGCACAACAGCCTGTCCCGGTGTTACTGCGCGTACAGGCTGATCAAACACGATCTCCGCTTCACCATTTTCTTTAAGATGAACCGTTACTCCCTGATCAGGCTGACGGTAGCGGAACTTCGCTGTACAATGAAATGTTGCTTCCGGCTGGCTGGCTGAGGTAAAGCCCATATCTACAGCTGTGATGGAATCCGAATACAGCGCATCATTGTCAAAGCCCTGCCCGACAAGCAGTTCATTTGTTTTCAGGTCTTTCCCTAACACGAACCACGGCTCACCTGAACCACCGATTCCGAGTCCGTGACGCTGGCCGATTGTGTAATACATCAGACCGTCATGACGGCCGACTTTTTCGCCATCCATCGTCACCATATCACCTGGCTGTGCAGGCAGGTACTGACCTAAAAACTCCTTAAAATTCCGTTCACCAATAAAGCAGATGCCCGTACTGTCTTTTTTAGTTGCTGTGGCAAGACCTGCTTCAGCGGCAATTTTCCGCACTTCTTTTTTATCGATATTTCCGATCGGGAACATCACTTTTGACAGCTGATCCTGTGAAAGCTGGTTCAGGAAGTACGTCTGGTCTTTATTCTGATCCAGACCGCGAAGCATTTTCACTTCCCCGTCCTGTTCCTCAACCCGTGCATAATGCCCGGTTGCAAGGTAGTCCGCACCAAGCTTCATCGCATGATCAAGAAATGCCTTGAACTTAATTTCCTTATTACACATCACATCAGGATTTGGTGTTCTGCCTGCTTTATATTCGTCCAGGAAGTACGTAAATACTTTATCCCAGTACTGTTTTTCAAAGTTTACAGCATAATAAGGAATGCCAATCTGGTTGCAGACTCTTATTACATCGTTATAATCTTCTGTTGCTGTGCATACACCATTCTCGTCAGTGTCATCCCAGTTCTTCATGAAGATTCCAATCACATCGTACCCCTGCTGTTTTAAAAGCAGCGCTGCGACTGAGGAATCCACACCTCCTGACATTCCAACGACAACACGGGTGTTTTCCGGTGTTTTTGTCATTTTCCTCACCTTTTATTCTATAGATTAACCGTGACTATTTTGTAAAACGGTCCATGATTTTTTTCAGAGTCTGAGCAATCTTTTTACCATCTTCAACTGTATTGCCATATCCAAAGCTGAATCGAATGGAGTTAAAAAGCTTCTCATTCCCTTCTCCAAACATAGCGGATAAAACATGTGAAGGCTCGATTGAACCAGCTGTACATGCGGAACCGCTTGAGACTGCAACCCCTTCAAGATCAAGGTTGACCAGAAGAGATTCAACGTCAGCACCATGAATGCTTAAGTTTAGCACGTGTGGAAGACTGTCCTCAAGTGAACCGTTCTGCTCATAACGGACATTCAGGCTGTTTAATTCTTCAATCATTGCATAACGGATCGCATTCAGTTCAGCAATCTTTTCTTCCCTGTTCTGAAAGGCCATTTCCACTGCTTTTGAGAGCGCTGCAATCGCCGCTGTATTTTCAGTGCCTGCTCTCTTTTTACGCTCCTGCTCACCACCAAAAAGACCAGGGGAAAGCGAGATTCCTTCTCTTGCATATAAAAAGCCGATTCCCTTAGGGCCGTTAATTTTATGGGCCGAAACCGAGAATAGATCAATACCAAGTTCTTTTGGATCAAATAACAAGAGGCCAAACGCCTGAACAGCATCCGTGTGAAACACTGCCTGATGATCCTTCAGCAGCGCGCCAATTTCCTCAATCGGCTGTATCGTTCCTACTTCGTTATTACCAAACATAACCGTAACCAGAATTGTGTCTTCTCTTAACGCTTTTCTAACATCATCAACGCTGATTTTCCCATCTTGATCAACCGGAAGATACGTAACGTCATATCCCTTTTTCTCAAGCTCCTGGCACGGGTGTAAAACCGCGTGGTGTTCAACAGCAGTCGTAATGATGTGATTGCCTTTTGATTTCATTGATTCTGCCGTTCCGAAAATCGCCAGGTTATCCGCTTCCGTCCCGCCGCTTGTAAAGATGATCTCATTAAAATGAACACCGATCTGTCTTGCAATCGATGTTCTTGCATCGTCAAGAATTTTCCTTGCTTCCCTGCCTGTTCCATGAATACTGGACGGATTCCCGTAGCTCGACGTCAGTGTTTGAACAAGAACATCAGCCACTTCCGGATGGACAGGGGTTGTAGCTGCATGATCAGCATAAATGTGATTCATGATCGTTGTCCCTCCAATTAAATATAAAACATATAGGCGTCAGATTCGCCTTCTTCTGTATAGTTTGCCAGATCTTCAATCGTTGTATGATCCAGAACATTTTTCACTGCGTCACGAATCCGGATCCACAGCTCTCTTTGAGGCGGTGCTTCATCTTCAATTCCTTCGACTGGACTGATCGGTCCTTCCAGTACACGGATTACATCACCGGCTGTGATATTCCCAGGTTCATCAGCCAGTACGTAACCGCCGTAGGCACCTCTGATACTTTTTACAAATCCGGCATTACGAAGCGGCGCAATAAGCTGCTCAAGGTAATGCTCGGAAAGATCATGTGTTTTGGCAATTGATTTTAATGACGTTGGCCCTTCACCATGATTTTTAGCAAGTTCAATCATGATTGTTAATCCGTAACGGCCCTTTGTCGAAATCTTCATCTTGTCTCCACCTTTGTTAACGTCTTTTTTGCTTTAGCAATTATAGCATATAACCGCTTCGATTGGCATTAAGGGTGGCTGATAGACTATGATGGAAGAAGTGATCTTACAGGAGTGATAACTATGGCGAAAAAACCGCTTGCCTTTCGGATGAGACCAGCTGATATTGATGAAATCATCGGTCAGCAGCACCTTGTCGGAGAAGGGAAAATCATCAGACGAATGGTGAAAGCGAAACAGCTTTCATCCATGATTCTATACGGACCACCTGGAATCGGTAAAACGTCGATTGCTTCAGCGATTGCAGGGAGCACGAAATATGCATTCCGTTCTCTGAATGCCGTGACGAACAATAAAAAGGATATGGAAATTGTCGTGCAGGAGGCTAAAATGTCAGGCCGCGTCATTCTTTTGCTTGATGAAGTCCACCGGCTTGATAAAACGAAGCAGGATTTTCTCTTACCACATTTAGAAAGCGGATTGATTGTCATGATCGGGGCAACCACAAGTAACCCTTATCATGCCATTAACCCTGCGATCAGGAGCCGATGTCAGATATTTGAACTGAACCCTTTAACACCTGATGAAATGAAAAAAGCGATTTTACGTGCACTTGATGATGAGGAACGCGGACTTGGCGCTCAGCAGGTCAGGCTGACTGATGAGGCACTCGATCATTTTTCTAACGCCAGCAATGGGGATGTCAGAAGTGCACTGAACGCCCTCGAGCTCGCAGTGATGTCAACAGAGGAAAAAGACGGGGAAATCATGATTGATGTTGAAACGGCTGAAGAGTGTCTGCAGAAAAATTACTTCGCACACGACAAGGACGGAGACGCACACTATGATGTGATGAGCGCTTTTCAAAAATCCATCAGAGGCAGCGATGTCAATGCAGCCCTTCATTATCTTGCCCGGTTGATTGAAGCAGGAGACCTGCCCACAATCGCAAGAAGACTTCTTGTCATTGCCTATGAAGATGTCGGACTCGCCAATCCGCAGGCCGGCCATCGGACCCTGGCTGCGATTGAATCCGCTGAACGGCTCGGCTTTCCTGAAGCTCGAATTCCACTTGCTGCGGCAGTCATCGAACTCTGCCTGACGCCGAAATCCAACTCCGCTATTTCAGCGATCGACAAAGCACTGTCAGATATAAGAAAAGGAAAAGCAGGGTCAGTACCGAACCATTTAAAAGATGCTCATTACAAAGGTGCTGAAAAACTCGGACGCGGAACCGAATACAAATACCCACACAGCTACCCAAGCGGCTGGGTGGAACAGCAATATCTGCCTGACAATTTGAAATCGGCGAGATATTACGAACCAAAAGAAACCGGGAAGTTCGAACAGGCACTGAAACAGATATACGGAAACATGAACAAAAAGTGAATACAATTAAAAAGGACCGGACATATGAAACAGTCCGGTCCTTTTTTCATCAGCTTGCAATATCTCTTTTCGTAAACACTGTAAACGCCAGCACCATAAAGATCGTAAAGTAAATCAGAATCATGATCACAGAGAACGTCATCGTCATCCCTTCTACAAGCGGCATGTTCATCTCATACATCGCAAGACTCGTGTTGGCAAAAAGGCTGTATTTAGCCCAATCATAATACATGGCGATAAATCCTGTAACCGTGCCACCCACAAACAACAGGAACAGACTGATTCCAATCGCAAGCGAGCTGTTTCTGAACACAGCTGAAATCATAAACGCCATCGCCGTCAGCAATATTACATCAATGGAGCTGTAGAAATAAATCTTCACAAGGTAGAAAATCATGTTGCTTTCTTCCACTACTCCGTCTACGTAAGCAAGTCTTACTGAAGAACCGGAATCGAAGAAAATAAAACCTAAAATAACGGATAAAACAGCGGTAATCGCAACGAGCAGCATACCGAACGCACCAACAGTCAAAAACTTCGATAAAAGTATCTTCCATCTTGAAATCGGACGGATCATCAGCAGCTTGATCGTTCCCCATGAGAACTCGCCTGCCACAATTCCGGAAGCTACGATAATGGCAAACAATCCAATAAGTGAAATTAATAATGCATTGTTCTCCAGATAAGACCATACCGTTCCGGACGTGTTTGGTTCAATATCATTTTCAAGCGCATAATTATTGATGGCCACCTGCGCTTCAGGATCTACCACAAAAGCTTCACCGGCTTCGATCTGCGCATTTTGAGTTTCAAGCTGTGCTTGCCATGTCTCTCCATCTGTTGACTCCAGGTTGGAAATAAAAGCATAAATCACAGTGGACCCCGCAACTGCAACGACTAATAGACCAATCATAATATAGGTTGCAACACGGCTGAACAGCTTCATCCATTCGTTACGAATTAAATTAAACATTGACAGGCTCCCCCTTCCTGCTCGTCACTTCAAGGAATCGGTCTTCAAGCGTTTTAGCTGCAGGAGCGACTCCATAAATATCAACATTTTCATGAACACACCATTTAACGATTTGAGGAACATCTTCTTTTGTACAGCTGATAAGAAGTGACTGGTCAACCAGCTCTATTTTCCATTCTTCAAAGATCGCCTGCATTCGTCCGATGACCTGCTCCGGATTTTCAACCTCTAGCTTAAATACCTGCGTCTGTTCAGACATAAAGTCGTTCACCGTCTGAACATCAACAAGCTTTCCGTCCTGAATGATTCCGATTCGGTCACACATCATTTCCATTTCAGAGAGCAGGTGACTCGATACGATCACAGCCATGTCTCTTTCTTTTGCCAATTTTCTTATGTAGTCACGGATTTCCCTGATTCCTGCAGGGTCAAGTCCATTTGTCGGCTCATCTAAAATGAGCACTTTTGGATCATGGAGTAAGCTCTGCGCTATGCCAAGTCTTTGTCTCATCCCCAGAGAATACGTTTTTACCTTATCGTTAATTCTCTTTTCGAGTCCGACAAGCTTGACGACTTCATCAATTTTATCTTTTGAAATGCCTTTATACATCCTGGCGTAATGCACAAGGTTTTTATAGCCTGACATAAACTTATACATTTCCGGATTTTCTACAATGGCCCCGACATGCTGGACCGCTCCTTCAAAATCCGTTTTGATGCTTTTACCGTCAATGATGACATCTCCATCTGAGAGTTTCATTAAACCGACAATCATTCTGATTGTGGTCGTTTTACCAGCTCCGTTCGGTCCTAGAAACCCGAATACTTCGCCGCTGTAAACGTTAAAAGATATGTTGTCGATAATCTTTTTGCTGCGAATTTGTTTTGTTACATTTTTTAGTTCAACCACCGTTTTCCCGCTCATATTCACCTCTCCTTTTTCGTTGCTCAACCTATTTACGGACTACTTGGAAAAAAGTTTCAGGAAAATAAAAAAACGGCACAAGGCCGTCTTTAAAAACTTTTTAACAAGTTAGGGCATCCCCTATTATCAGGGATGCCCTACTAATTACCGTACTCTTTTAATTTCTATATCTTTCAATAAAGTGTTAATGACATGACTTGCTGCAACTAGTCCAGCGACGGATGGCACAAATGCGTTTGATGATGGCGGCATTTTGGCTTTACGGATCGGGGCGTTTTCTTTGCCGACTGTTTTGTTCACTTCTTCTCTTGTGACAATCGGGCTCTCATCAGAAAAGATGACCGGTATGCCTTTTTTAATGCCCTGCTTGCGAAGCTCACGTCTGATTACTTTGGCAATCGGATCGGTATGCGTTTTTGAAATATCGGCAATCTGGAATCTTGTCGGATCCATTTTATTTGCAGCACCCATACTCGAAATAACAGGGATATTACGTGCGATACATTCCTTCATCAAATGAATTTTGTAGGCGATCGTATCAGACGCATCGACTACAAAATCCAGGCCATAGCTGAAAAATTCTTCATACGTTTCTTCTGTATAGAACATTTTCAGTGAAATCACTTCACATTCTGGATTGATGTCAGCAATACGTGCTTTCATCAAATCAGCTTTTGGCTGACCGACTGTTGACAATAAAGCAATTATCTGACGGTTTACGTTTGTAATATCCACATCATCTTTATCAACGAGAATGAGCCTTCCCACGCCGCTTCGTGCCAGTGCTTCTGCTGCGAAAGATCCAACACCGCCAATGCCGAGGACTGCAACTGTTTTTCCTTTTAAAAGATCGATCCCTTCACGGCCGATCGCAAGTTCATTTCTTGAAAATTGGTGAAGCATATTAATCAACTCCAAATGGTTTCTTTAGCGGTAATAGAATAGCGTATTTTTCCGATAAGTGCAATAAGAATTAGAAATGAAACATGGATTCAATGCCCTTCGCTTTTGTGACATCTTAAACATGTAAAAAGTCCGGAGCACGAATGCTCCGGACTTTTTATGCTATGTACGGTTCGGTAAATCCCAATTGTGCCGTCAGATGTAAGGATCTTACGTTTTGAACCCGGTCTCAGCAGGTGGGTGCCCTGTTTTCTGATTGGTGTTTCCCCGCAAAGGGATGCACGCCGCAGAAAAACGTGAACTCCCGGTTATTGAAGTGTTCGGTCAAAACTGAAGATTTGGGTAACGTGCACTTCAGGACTTACCTTGTGATTTCATCATAGCATAACAGTATATATAATACAATTTATATTCATTAATTTTTCTGAAGATTCAGTGATAACCTTAATTCATCCAGCTGAGCTTCACTTACTTCACCCGGAGCATCTGTCAGCACACAGCTTGCGCTCGCTGTTTTAGGGAAAGCAATTGTGTCACGAAGGTTCGTTCTGCCTGCAAGCAACATGACAAGACGGTCAAGTCCAAGCGCGATACCACCATGTGGAGGAGTTCCGTATTCAAAAGCTTCAAGAAGGAAACCGAATTGTTCACGCGCTTCTTCCTCGCTGAAGCCAAGCACCTCGAACATTTTCTCCTGAATTCCACGTTCAAAAATACGCAGTGAGCCTCCACCAAGCTCGTAACCGTTTAATACAATATCATAAGCCTGGGCACGGACAGCACCCGGGTCTGTCTCAAGTAAAGGAAGATCTTCTCTTACAGGCATCGTGAATGGATGGTGCGCTGCAAAATAGCGGCCCGCTTCTTCGTCATATTCAAGTAATGGCCAGTCTGTCACCCAAAGGAAATTGAATGCTTTCTCATCAATCAGGCCAAGATCTTTACCAAGTTTGGATCTCAATGCACCAAGTGCATCTGCTACCACTGATTTTTTATCCGCTACAAACAGTAATAGATCTCCTTCAGAAGCATCAGCAGCTGAAATGAGCGCCTGTTGCTCTTCTTCATTAAAGAACTTCGCAATTGGTCCTGCAATGCCGTCAGCTGTTACTTTCAGCCATGCCAGCCCTTTTGCTCCGTAGCGGCCTGCAAATTCACCAAGTGCATCAATGTCCTTACGTGAATATTGCTCTGCTGCACCTTTGGCATTAATCAGCTTAACCTGACCACCATTGGCAACGGCTCCGCTGAATACTTTAAAGCCTGATTCTTTAACCAGCGCTGAAACATCCGTCAGTTCCATACCAAAACGTGTATCCGGCTTATCAGAACCGTAACGCTCCATCGCATCCTGATAAGTCATTCTTGGGATTGGCAGCTGAATTTCAAGACCCTTTACATCCTTCATCATCTCGAACAGCATTTGCTCATTCATGGCCATAATCTCTTCCTGACTCATGAAGCTCGTTTCTATATCGATCTGTGTAAATTCAGGCTGACGGTCTGCACGCAGATCCTCATCGCGGAAGCAGCGAGCAATCTGATAATAGCGGTCAAATCCGCCGACCATTAACAGCTGTTTAAAAAGCTGAGGTGACTGGGGAAGTGCGTAAAATTCTCCTTCATGAACGCGGCTTGGTACAAGATAGTCACGCGCTCCCTCAGGTGTACTCTTCGTCAGCATCGGTGTTTCCACCTCAATGAACTGTGCATCATCAAGGAAGCGTCGAACTGATTTTGTAATCGCATGACGCATCTTGAATGTTTCTGCCATTACAGGGCGGCGCAGGTCAAGGTAACGATGCTTCAGTCGGATCTCTTCTGCAGTTTCCGCCTTATCTTCAATTGCAAAAGGAGGTGTTTTGGCTTCACTGATAATCGTCACGGATTCTGCGTGAATTTCAATGGCACCTGTTGCAAGATTCGGGTTCACGGTTCCTTCCTGTCTCGCCTGAACCGTTCCCTCAATGCTCAGTACATATTCACTACGGATCGTTTCAGCTGTTTCAAGTGCCTCTTTTGAAAAATCCGGATTGAAAACAACCTGGACAATCCCGCTTCTGTCACGCAGGTCTACGAAAATCAGTCCACCAAGGTCACGTCTTTTCTGAACCCATCCTTTTAGGGTGATTTTCTCACCAATCGCCGCTTCCGGTACTTCTCCACAATAAAATGATCGTCCAAACATATTAATCCCTCTCCTCACGCTTTTCTGATGTAGTTGATGACTTCGTCTAAAGGTACGGTTTCCTGTGTACCATCGTGCATATTTTTAACGGCTGCCTTGCCTTCCTGCAGTTCATTTTCACCAATGATGACCACATATTTCGCCTGAATACGGTCTGCTGCTTTTAGCTGCCCCTTCATTTTCCGATTCAAAAAGTCCATTTCGGTGCTGAGGCCACTGCGGCGTGAAGTGTAATTCAGCTCCACTACTTTGTCCTTCGCTTCCTCACCCATCGCTACAAAATAAGCATCCACCTGATCATTGACTTCGAGCTCAACCTGTTCAGCATCAAGCGCTGCCATCAGGCGTTCAATACTGAGGGCAAATCCGATACCCGGCGCAGTTGGTCCGCCGATCTGCTCAGTAAGACCGTTGTATCTTCCACCACCACAGAGTGTCGTAATCGCGCCAAAGCCTTCCGCATTACTCATAATTTCAAAAGCAGTGTGGTTGTAGTAATCAAGTCCGCGAACGAGATTAGGATCCAGTTCATACTCGATACCCATAATGTCCAAATAGTGCTGAACCTTTTCAAAATAGGCTTTCGATTCTTCATTTAAGAAATCCTTAAGTGAAGGAGCATTTGCAATCAGTTCGTGATCCCGGTCTTTTTTGCAGTCGAGAATACGTAAAGGATTCTTCTTAAGACGGACCTGACAGTCAGAGCAGAATTCATCAATTCTCGGTTCAAAGTGCTTAATAAGTGCATCTTTATGCGCCAGTCTGCTTTCTGTATCTCCAAGGCTGTTCAGGACAAGCTTCAGTTTTTTCAATCCCATACGGCTGTAAAGCTCCATCGCCAGTGAGATCACTTCTGCGTCAATCGCCGGATCGTCACTTCCGATCGCCTCTACGCCGAACTGGACAAACTGTCTGAAACGGCCAGCCTGCGGACGTTCATAGCGAAACATCGGACCGCTGTAGAAAAGCTTGACGGGCTGAACGGCTTGACCGTGCATTTTGTGCTGAACGTAGGAGCGGACAACTCCTGCAGTTCCTTCAGGGCGCAACGTCAGATTTCTGTCACCGCGGTCTTTAAAGGTATACATTTCTTTTTGTACGATATCCGTTGTATCTCCCACACCGCGCTCAAATAATTCAGTGTGTTCAAAAATAGGGGTTCTGATTTCCTTATATTGATACTGGCGGCATATTTCAGCTGCAGTCTGCTCAATCAGTTGCCAGCGGCCTGTCACATCCGGAAGCAGGTCCTGCGTTCCTCTTGGTATATTAATGGTCACATCAATTCCTCCTTTAAATTTCCAGCAAACACAAAAAAATCCCGTCCCTTGTCCGAAAACAAGGGACGGGATTTGATTTCCCGTGGTGCCACCCTAATTGAAGCATAAGCTTCCACTTTAAGCAGTTAACGCCTGCCTACGTTTCTTCCTAATAAGTGATCATCCACTGTTCAGAAAAAAGCCTACGGAGTGTTCATTCAATAAGGCGTCATGTGAGTCTGATCTCAGCCGCGGCAGACTCTCTCTTTTCATGCGGGATCTTACCTACTGTTCTCCATCAACAGCTGTTTGTGCGTTTATAATGATGTTATCAATCATAATAACGTAATCCATTGTTGTCAAGAGGAATCCACAGATCCTTCTTTTTTGAAAATTCTAATGACTTCAAGCATCATTTTCTATATCATAATGACTATTAGGAATATCCGCAACAAGAGACTGAGGTGAAGTGATGAAACAACGGATTAATATTTTTATTATCCTTCTGCTATTAAGTTCGTTTGTTCCGTATCAGGGTGTATCTGCAGAAGAAGGTACATTAACACCCGCTTACCCTTCTATCCAGATAAGAGAAGGCCCCGGGCTGGCTTATCCACCAATAGCATCCGGATCAGAAGGTGACCGTTTTACCGAAATTGCCAGAGAGTTTGGATGGGTACAGGTTGAAACGTCAGACGGACAGACGGGTTGGATAGCCGAGTGGCTGTTAACTGAAATTTCCGGGGCACAGCCGGAAACCGGAGATACAGAGAATCCAGCTTCTTCAGCTGTAACAACCGACCAGCTCCGGGTAAGAAGCACACCGTCTGAAGAGGGAGAAATTCTGACCGTTCTTGCTGCAGGCGAAGCGTTACAAATCGTTTCTGAAGAAGGTGATTGGTTTGAAATCAAGACATCAGACGGAACTGAAGGATGGGTATTTTCAGCATACATAGACGTGCAGGATGCAGGTGAAGCGGAATCAGATCACTCAACAGACGGAGCATACGGAACCATTCTAGTCGACCGTTTGAATGTAAGAAGTGACGCCTCAGCAGAAGGTGCTGTCATCGGAACGTTAAACAGCGGGGATCAGGTAAATGTATTGGATGAGCAGTACGGCTGGCTGGAGGTCGAAACCGCGTCCATTAAAGGCTGGGTCAGCTCGTCATATGTCGAATACAATCTTCAGGGCAGCAATGCTTCAGAGGAAGTCCCGGCTGATGAGCCACAGCAGTCAGATATACACATCACAGCTGATGGCTTAAACGTCAGAAGCGAACCTGACAGAACGTCTGAATCAATCGGAACGGTTTCATTATACGAATCGTACACGGTACTTGATCAATCAGGAGAATGGATACTGATTGAACTTGGGGAAGGCGAGCAGGGCTGGATCGCTTCATGGTACACCGCTCCCGGCAGACACGCAGGCAGCTCAAGCGTTACAACCGGGCAGGAAGAGAGCATTACGATTCTTTATAACGGCTCCAATATCCGCCGCGAAGCTTCCACAAATGCAGAAATTGTCTACCGCGCTCAGGCGGGGGAAGTCTTTTCAGCTCTTTCACATGAAGGTGACTGGATTGAAATTAAACTGGCTGATGGAACGTCAGGTTTTATTGCAAATTGGATCGTTTCATCAGATGCCAAGCCCGATAATGAAGCTGACAGTCCCGGAGTAACTGAAGAACCGGAGAATGACAGTGAACCCGTTACTTCAATAGCTGATGCCACCATTGTGATTGATGCAGGACATGGAGGCCGTGATGGCGGAACCATTGGTGCTTCAGGTACACTGGAAAAATCCATTACGCTTCGCACAGCTGAGATTTTGTACCATAAGCTGTCAAGTGCAGGAGCAAATGTCATTATGACGCGCCAGGATGACCGCTACATTGCGCTCCATCAGCGTGTGGCCATTTCACAGGAGCATAATGCGGATGCATTTGTGTCTATTCATTATGATTCAGTTGATGATCGCAGTGTTCGCGGGTACACTACCTATTTTTACGGAGGCCCGGATGAGGAGCTGGCCAGTGCGATTCATACAGGTCTTGAAGATCAGATGACGATCCGCAATCGCGGTGTCCAATTCGGAAATTTCCTTGTTTTACGTGATAACACAGCGCCATCTGCTTTAATTGAACTCGGTTTTATCAGTAACCCGTCAGAGGAAGCGTCTGTAACGAATGATCGCTTCAGGGAAATCGCCGCAACCGGGATTTACAATGGATTAACAGAATATTTTTCAGGTAATGAAAACTGATTAAAGGCAGGTAAAGGTCCCGGTCAGGTGTTTGACCGGGACCTTTACGCTGTATATCTTTTTTTCAATAAAGAGCTTCATGAATGAATAAATCAATTCGCCTAAAATTAAAAGACCGCACAAGTTCTTCCTGATTCAAAAGAGCTTGTACGGTCTTTGTTATTTACTTTCTACAATGAGTGTGACAGGACCATCATTTGTGAGAGATACATCCATCATCGCACCGAATACGCCGGTTTCCACCTGAAGCCCTTTTTCTCTCAGCAATTCGTTAAAATGTTCGTATAAAGGCTCGGCATGATCAGGTCTCGCAGCAGCCATAAAATTAGGTCTGCGTCCTTTTTTCGTATCCCCGTATAAAGTGAATTGTGAAATGGATAAAATCTGCCCTTCACGATCCAGGACAGAATGGTTCATTTTCCCGTCCTTATCTTCAAAAATTCGCAGATTAGCGATTTTCTCAGCAGCATAAGCACAGTCCGCCTCACTGTCATCCTGACTGATTCCAACTAACAGGACAAGACCATGAGGGATCTGTCCTGTTACATTTCCATCAACGGTTACTTGTGCTTTTTTACTTCTTTGTACGACCACTTTCACTGTTAAAAGCCTCCAGTATCAGTTTACAATTCGCTGAACAGCGTAGATGTCCGGTATTTGCTTGATCCGGTCCACTACCCGTTGCAGGTGGGTAATGTTTTGAATCATGATGGACATGTTAATCGTCGCGATTTTATTACGGTCGCTTCGGCCGCTGACAGCAGAGATATTGGTTTTTGTTTCATTCACCGCCTGCAGGACCTCGTTTAATAAACCTCTGCGGTCGTAACCGGAGATTTCAATATCAACGTTGTATTCCTTGCGGTTATCGGTAGTACCTTCCCACTCGACGGGAATTAAGCGCGCTTCTGAATCCCCCTGAATATTCGGACAGTCATGACGGTGAACAGAGACGCCGCGGCCTCTTGTGATAAAACCGATGATCTCATCTCCAGGCACGGGGCTGCAGCATTTTGACAGACGCACGAGAAGATTATCGATTCCTTTTACCGTTACGCCTGCATCCTTCTTTTTCTTCGGAGAAGGCGGTTTAATATCTGCCATTGCTTTTTCAAGCGTGTCTTCTTCATCACGGAGCCTGCGGAGACGATCCGTTAAACGGTTGGCAATCTGTGCCCCCGTGATCCCGCCGTATCCTACAGCCGCATAAAGATCTTCTTCACTGGCAAAATTAAATTTCTCGTAAACGCGCTTCATATTTTCATCTGTTAAAACAATTTTAGGGTCAAAATCAAGCGCACGGATTTCACGGTCAACGACATCGCGGCCTTTTTCCACATTTTCCTCACGCCGCTGTTTCTTAAAGAACGCTTTGATCTTGTGCTTAGCCTGGGAAGTCTGTGCCAGCTTGAGCCAGTCCTGACTTGGGCCGTAAGAATGCTTGGAAGTCATGATTTCTATAATGTCGCCAGTCTTCAACGTTGAATCGAGCGGTACCATTTTACCGTTCACCTTGGCACCAATTGTTTTATTTCCGATTTCAGAGTGAACCCTGTAAGCAAAATCAATTGGAACCGATCCTGCAGGAAGCTCCATAACATCTCCTTTTGGGGTGAACACATACACCATATCAGAGAACAGATCGAACTTAAGCGCATCCATAAACTCCTCAGCATCAGACGAATCCTGCTGAAATTCAAGAATTTCACGGAACCAGGTTAATTTCTTTTCAATTGACTGTTTATTGTCTTCATTGACAACAGTTCCTTCTTTATAAGCCCAGTGAGCCGCTACCCCGTATTCTGCAATGCGGTGCATATCGGACGTACGGATCTGAACTTCAAGCGGATCCCCTTTTGGACCAATGACGGTCGTATGGAGAGACTGGTACATATTCGGTTTCGGCATGGCGATATAATCTTTAAATCGACCAGGCATCGGCTTCCAGCACGTATGGATAATTCCGAGCACAGCATAACAGTCCTTAATACTGTCAACCAGAACACGCACAGCAAGAAGGTCATAGATTTCATTAAACTGTTTATTTTGCATCGCCATTTTTTTATAGATCGAATAAATGTGCTTCGGACGGCCATAAATTTCCGCATCAATGCCTACTTCATTTACCTGCTGGTTAATTTCATCAATGACGTTATTGACGTACTCTTCCCGTTCGTTACGTTTCTTTTTCATCAGGTTAACGATTCGGTAGTATTGCTGAGGATTTAAATATCTGAGCGCTGTATCCTCAAGTTCCCATTTAATAGCGGATATACCGAGGCGGTGAGCAAGAGGAGCGAAAATTTCGAGCGTTTCGTTCGAAATCCGAATCTGCTTTTCCACCGGCATATGCTTCAGTGTTCTCATATTATGAAGACGGTCAGCAAGCTTGATCAGAATAACCCGAATATCCTGTGCCATGGCAATGAACATTTTCCGGTGATTCTCCGCCTGCTGCGCCTCTTTTGATTTATATTTGATTTTTCCAAGCTTGGTCACGCCGTCAACGAGCATTGCCACTTCTTCGTTGAACCGTTCGCGTAAATCATCATACGTATATATTGTATCCTCAATCACATCGTGCAGAAATCCTGCTGCAACGGTTGAGGGATCCATTTGAAGGTTTGCCAGGATGCCTGCCACCTGAACAGGGTGTATGATGTAAGGCTCACCCGATTTTCTGAACTGTTCTTTATGGGCCTCTTTAGCCAGCTCATAGGCTTTTTTTACAAGGTCAACCTGCTGATCATTCATATAGGTTGCCGTAATCTCGAACACTTCTTCCGCGGTAAGCACCCGATCATTTGCCATACGTTTTATCACCTTTATCATTCTTAATAGTTTTGAGTATTGTTTCTATTATTAATAAAAAATCAATTTATGTAAAGCAATTCCGGCTGTTTTCGTAAAATAAGCACAAAGCCGCCGGTAAAATTAACGAAATTTTACTTCTAATTCTATGTTCAGCTAAAGATTGAAAAAAAAATGTATCCTGGCTTAATCGTCTTCTTTCATATTATGTGATTCGGGATATGAAAAAGAGTCCCTTTTGATCAGGACTCTTTGCTGCTTAACCTCAGTATTCCATTAATCTCAGCATATCATAACCGTTCAGCTTTTCACGGCCGTTAAGATAAGTAAGCTCGATCAGGAAAGCACAGCCTGCGACTACTCCGCCAAGCTCTTCAACCAGCTTGATCGTTGCTTCGATCGTACCGCCAGTTGCAAGCAGGTCATCTGTAATCAGCACGCGCTGTCCAGGCTTGATTGCATCACGGTGAATCGTCAGGACGTCTTTTCCGTATTCTAATCCATAATCTACTTTTACTGTCTCACGTGGGAGCTTTCCTTCCTTACGTACAGGTGCGAAACCGACACCAAGTGCATAAGCAACCGGACAGCCGATAATAAAGCCGCGCGCTTCCGGTCCTACGATTAAATCAATCTGCTTATCTTTTGCATATTCAACGATCTGATCCGTTGCGTAACGGTAAGCATCGCCGTTGTCCATTAAAGTCGTAATGTCCTTGAAGCGAATACCTTCTTTCGGCCAGTCTTCAACGATCGTCACGTATTGTTTTAAATCCATACCTTTTCCTCCTCAAGTTGCCCCGTCCAGCCGGAGCGCTCTTCAAACCATCGCTTCAAATCATGAAACGAAGAATATAAAAGCTCCTGCTCCATCTTTACAGACTGTGTCTTGCGCTGATAAGCAGGGGATTCAGTTAAATCCCGCTTTTGTATATGCTCATTTATCGAAACGAATCCATCGTTTATTGTAACAAAATCAAGTTCAAAAAACACCTTTGTCATAAAATTAATTGTGTCAATTGACCAACCGCGGTGGGAAGCAAGTGCCTGTCCCTGGTTTTTCAGGTTGAACGTGCCTCTCTTCTTCAGAAATGCAAAAAACCACGCAAACTGATCTCTTCCGGGAACCGCACTGAAAAATTGAGGATCTTCATGATAAAAATGAGCATACAATCTGGAAGGACGCTCATTATTAATCAGGTTGACCAGTACACGCTCCTCTTCTGGCAGATCAAGCAGAACAAGCGGTCTCTGCATCAAATCCGTTTGCTTTGCCTGCTCATGGTCTTCAATCAGGTGCAGTTCGTGACCGGAAAATAAATCACAAAACCTGTCATACGTTCCTTTTTTAAAGGAAACAGCCACTGCATTTTCAGGAACGAGCGACACCCACCTTGCCGGCTGTGTAATCCCTCTGACATCAAACAATTGCCACTCCTTCACACGGAGATCCTTAATAAAAAGCTGCGGCTTCCGCGTATTGTTCCATTCATTCACTGAAAGTTCACCAATTACGTCGATTGAAGCCAATGGCGAAATATGGTCTGCCGCTTCCCCAAGTTGAAAAGCAATCGCATCAAGAGAATAATCATCCTGTTTTAAGGTGACTTTTAAATGATTTTGATTGGCACCTATTTTTCTGATGGAAGAAATGGCTGCCTGTTCAACCAGTACTTTCGGTTTCGCATTTTTCATCCCGAATGGAGACAGCATATTGAGCTGTTCAATCGCTTTCAAATCCGTATCTTCAATTTTAATCGGTACATCAATATGTGTGACAGGAATAAAATCCTCATCACGCATTGATTCCGCCTGGCGATTCAGGTTCTCCCTGAGCAGATCAACATGCTCAGCCGACAAAGTCATTCCTGCTGCCATCGGGTGTCCGCCAAAATGCGGAAGGATTTCACGGTTTTTAGAAAGCTCCTGAAACATATTAAATCCTTCAATGCTTCGGGCAGATCCTTTTGCCTTGCCGCTATCCTCATCAATGCAGAGGATGATGACCGGCCTGTAATACTTTTCTACAAGTTTTGAGGCCACGATCCCGACTACACCCGGATTCCATCCTGCTTTAGCCAGGACAAGTACCCGGTTTCCTTCAGAGCGGTAATGTTCTTCCACGATCTCTGTCGCTTCTTTCGTAATCTCAGCAACAATAGACTGACGCTCTTTATTCAGCCTGTCGATTTCAGCTGCGATCCCTTCTGCTTCACCTGTGTCCTCAGTCATTAGAAGATCAACCGCCGGATCTGCATCAGACAGCCTTCCTACTGCATTCAGACGCGGTCCGATTGCAAAACCGACCGTTTCTTCATCCGCTTCAGATACATTTGAACCTGCTTTTTTCAGAATGGCATGAATGCCGGGACGTCTTGTTGCTCTTAACTGTTTTAACCCTTTTTTAACAAGAATCCGGTTTTCTCCATGGAGAGGAACGAGATCAGCAATCGTACCAATCGCCACAAGATCAAGCAATTCATCCGGAACCCTTCCGAGCAGCGCATGAGCCAGCTTAAAAGCAACACCGACCCCTGCCAATTCTTTAAATGGGTAATTACTTTCAGGATGATTCGGATGAATGATTGCTAAAGCTTCCGGCAGCTCCGGACCCGGTTCATGGTGATCCGTGATAATCAGATCTGTATTCAGTTCTTTCAATACCTGCGCTTCATGAACACCGGAAATACCATTATCGACTGTAATGATTAATGAAAACCCCTGTGCAACAGCATCGCGGAAAGCACCTTCATTCGGACCATAGCCTTCAGTAAATCGGTTCGGTATGTAAAATTCAGCTTCAGCACCTAATTCCCTTAATGCCGTCAGTAATACTGATGTGCTCGTTACACCGTCCGCATCATAATCCCCATACACAAGAATCATTTCCTGTTCACTAATTGCCCGTTTGATGCGATCCACTGCCTTATCCATATCTTTCATCAGAAACGGATCGTGCACTTCTTTTTTATCTGCATATAAGAAATCAGATGCAGCATCAGGCTCTGCTATGCCTCTTTGTATAAGTAAATTTGCAATAAAAAGTGGAATGTTAAGTGCTTCAGCAAGCCTCTTGGATTGTTCGCCGCTGGTTTCCTTAACATTCCATCTAGTTTTAGATGTTAGCATTTTATTCACCTCGTCAGATTCTTTTATTATACAGGAGGCGAATACGTGTTTCAATCGGTCGTCCTTATCATCCTCTTAATACAATCAGGATTAAATAGCAAAAACAACCCTCTCAATGACATGACATTGAGAGGGTTGTTGATCAATAAACATTTTCTTTATTCTGCTGCAGAGTCACCCGCACTGTCAGGAGCCGTTTTCCTGTAATCCGTCCGCGTAGGCAACGGTTCCGGATTTTTTGATTCAAGCTCTGTCACACGGTCATTCAGACGCTGGTTTTCAACCTCCAGCTGCTTCACTTTCCGCTGCGCAATAAACAGACGGAACAAGCCAACAGAACCAATTATGATTCCACCCATTAAAACAGACCCGAGAATAACAAGAATCAGCGGAAGATCCGTCTCAGCAAAACCAAAGTTAACCGTCACAGGATCAACATTGATAACAGCAAAAATAGCAACAATTAGTGCAAAAACAATCCCTAAAATTAAAGTCCATTGAAATTTCATCTTCTCACCCCATTTTTATTTACATGATTTAATTCTGCGAATTTTGTCAAAAACCCTTTATCAGTATAAAGAATTATTTCTTTTTACCCTAATATGAGTGTTCTTAACCCTATTTCGAAAAGCGAAGGTTCGCGTTTAGCGGAGTATGCGGTGGACTGAAGCGATTAAGATAAAGGAAACACGGAGAGCGTTAGCGATCCGATGTTGACTTATCGAAATGAGCTGAGGGAAGCGCACTAGGCGCTGCGAACCGGAGCTGGACACCAGGAAAAGCGGAGGCGGGCGTTTAGGGACGTACAAACTGGACCGGCCTCGACGAAGATAAAGGAAACACAGCGAACGCAGTGAGCTGATGTTGACTTATCGAACGAGAGGACGGGAAGTTTGCTAGTCCCTGCGCGCCGGAGCTAGACATCAGGAAAAGCGGAGGCGGGCGTTTAGGGACGTACAAACTGGACCGGCCTCGACGAAGATAAAGGAAACACAGCGAACGCAATGAGCTGATGTTGACTTATCGAACGAGAGGACGGGAAGTTTGCTAGTCCCTGCGCGCCGGAGCTAGACATCAGGAAAAGCGGAGGCGGCTTGTCCAGCCCCGACAAGCATAAGGCAAAGATGAAAAGAGGGCTGACCTTCGCCCTCGTTCAGTTTTGACTTATGACCTCGAGGGGCTAGCCGTCGGAGCTAGACAGCGGAAAGCGAAAGGTACGCCAGACCCGTTTTAGTAAAAAACCGGAACAACTCCCTCAAGAGTCATCCCGGTTTCAAATCATCTATTCATCTTACACAACAGGCTCATCTGAAGCCCAATCCTGCTTCTCTTTATACGTAATCAATACACCCTTCTTCTTCAACTGACGCTTCTTCAGCACATACCAAAGCTGCGCAGCAATAAACACAGAAGAATACGTTCCTGCAATCAATCCGATCAACAGGGCGATCGAGAAGTTAAGAATCGAAGTCGCACCAAAAATAATCAGCGCAACAACAACAAGCACAACCGTCATAACAGTATTCACCGAACGCCCAAGTGTTTGTCTCAATGAATTATTCACAATTGACGCAAGCTCTTCTTTCGTTTCAATACGCTTCATTTTTCTCATGTTCTCACGAATACGGTCAAATGTAACGATCGTATCATTGATCGAATAACCGATGATGGTCAGAACGGCCGCGATAAAGGTAATATCCACTTCAAGGCGTGTCAGACTGAACACTGCAATGATGAAAAATGCATCGTGAACAAGAGCGACAATAGACGCCGCTGCCATTCGCCATTCGAATCGGACAGTTACGTAAAGAATGATTCCCAATGAGGCAATCCCTACTGCATATAATGCATTTTCAGTTAATTCCTTACCAATAACCGGATTAACCGTGGAAATGTTCGGATCACTTCCATATTCTTCGTTAAAGAAGGTTCTCAATTCGGCAATTTGATCAGGGCTCAGATCATCCGTAAATCGGGCAACCCCGATTTCCTGATTTTCACCAGAAATCACAATACTTGATGCTTCCAGACCGAATTGCTGAAGATCCTCTTCCAGCTGTCCTTCTTCAAAAGAAGATTCAGCCATCACTTCAACCCGGGTTCCAGCAAGGAAATCAATACCCAGATTTAAACGGAAAACAGACAAGACAGCAAGCCCCGCTAAAAGAAGAAGAGCAGATAAAATAAAGAATTTCTTCCGGTTTTTCACGAAATCAAAACGGTCAAATTTCGTAGGAAGATCAAGTGAATCAGGCTCTTCCTCTTCTTTGTATTCAAGAATCTCTGACTGCTTAACTCCAAACCAGCTCTTCCGCTGTTCAAGGAATTTACTCTTCACCCAGAGGCTCATAAACAGTCGGGTACCGAAAACTGCAGTGATAAAACTTGTCAGAATACTGATCAGAAGCATCGTCGCAAATCCTTTTACGGAGCTTGTTCCGAATGCAAACAGCACAATCCCTGCAAGAAGCGTTGTAATATTCGCATCGAAGATCGTCCAAAGTGAAGATCCGCTACCTTTTTTCCAGGCATCTTTAACTGAACGGCCGACGCGGAGTTCTTCTTTCACCCGCTCGTAAGTGATGATATTAGCATCAATCGCCATACCAACCCCGAGAATCAGGGCTGCAATACCCGGTAATGTGAGGACACCATTCAGCCAGTCAAAAATCAGCAGAATTAAGTAAATGTATACAGATAGGGTCAGGATTCCAATGAATCCAGGGAAACGATAAACAACAAGCATAAACAGGAAGATCAGTGAAATACCAATAATCCCTGCTAAAATCGTCTGATCCATCGCCATCAGACCAAATGAAGCACCAACAGAAGTAGAGTACACTTCAACGAGTTCAACCGGCAGAGAACCTGCATTAAGCAAGTCTGCCAGGTTTTGCGCTTCCTCAAGCGTAAAACTTCCTGAGATGGTTACCGTATCAGTATTCAGCACTTCATTTACATTTGGTGCTGAAATAAATTTCGGCTCTTCTTTCCCAACTTCTTCACGGAAAGAGTCACCTTCTTCATAATCAAGCCAGATGACAAGCTGATTTTCAGGTGCCATACCTAAAATACGGGTCGTAATCTCACCAAACTGCGCAGCATCTTTCAGCTGAACCTGCACGATCGGCGCATTTGTATTCGGATCAAAGGTCTGTGTAGCACCACCCTCAACAAGATCCGCACCGGTCATCTGAACTTCATCATTAACATCACGGAATGTCAGATTCGCTTCAGTCGAGAGAATCTCTCTTGCCTGATTCTGATCTTCTATTCCTGCAAGCTGAACGCGGATCCGGTTTCCATCTTCAACCTGAATCACCGGTTCACTTACACCAAGCACGTTGACACGGCGATCAAGAGCTTGAGCCGTATCGGCTACAACTGAATCCGTTATTTCCTGCCCATCTTCAGCGGGCTCCACTTCATAAAGAACTTCAAATCCACCCTGGAGGTCAAGTCCAAGCTTAATGTTGTTAAGTATCGTCTGAGAGGTCAATCCCATTGTGCCGCCTATTAGAATGACTAATAGAAAAAAAGCGACAATCCTGCTGCGCTTTATCATTATGTAAAAATCCTCCTCAATTACATGCACACGGTGTGCAAGAAAACTTCAGCCAGAACATTGCTCCGGCTTGTAACAAACTTGTAAAACGTCTGAAATTTCAGCAACAGACTTATTATGTAACAGTTGAGAACACGTGTCAATGACCTATAAAATTTGTCAGGACTTGTTCAAGTTTCCGTTTTGTTCTCCATAGAGCAGCAGTTCTACCTCGTCATCATTGAGACCATTTCCTACTGAAAATGAGCGGTATTCCTGATTCGCCATAAAATTCATAAAATCACCGGCTTTAATTGTTAAAATATCATTGATTGCGCGGTGAATGCGGATCTCTCCCTGTTCTCTTTTCCACTTCTTTGTCTGTATGTATTTCCAAAGAAGCTCAGGGGTAGCCGAGTCATATCCGTAAAGCTGTAATTCCTGCGCTTTACTGACAAGTGCCGGACCAGCCACTTTAAATGCTTCTTCAAATGACATTTCCTTATTCACACATTCTCCTCCTGTCCATCTTGTTGTACTAACCAATCTCTCTTTGTGCATATGATTCATTGTAGCTGAAATAACGACGTTTGAGAAGATGGAGGACGCTGTGTCGACATTTATTAAAGGAACACTTTTACTGATGGTGGCCGCGCTGGCTACAAAAATACTGGGGTTTGTTCACCGGATTATGCTTGCAGGGCTGACCGGGGAAGAGGGCGTGGGATTGTATATGATGACCTTTCCTGCCCTGATGCTTGCCATTACAGTCACCCAGCTCGGTCTTCCGATCGCCATTTCAAAATATGTATCCGAAGCGGAAGCCAAAAAAAAACCTCACGAAGTCAGAAATATTCTGACTGCATCGTTGTGGATTACAGGATCACTGGCCTGTTTATTAACACCTGTCCTGTTTTTCTCCGCACCCTTCATTGCTAATGTGCTTTTGGACAACAACCGTACACTTATCCCCTTTATTGCCGTACTTCCGGTTGTACCGATCGCAGCCTTTTCAGCTGTCCTGCGGGGGTACTTCATGGGGAAACAAAAAATGGGTGTCACGGCAACAGGGTCCGTCATTGAACAGCTGGTAAGGATATTCCTGTTAACATGGATTGTTTCAGCACTGATGGAACGCGGGATTGAATATGCAGCGGCAGGGGCTATGATTGCCTCCGTTGCAGGTGAACTCGTTTCACTACTCTTTCTTCTAACTGTTTTTTACATAACAAAAAGACCGGTCAGAATGAAAAAGCCGGTCATGTTTACAGCTACATCAAAAAAACTTCTCAGCATCGCGCTTCCTTCTGCAGGCAGCAGGATGGTCGGTTCTGCAGCGTGGTTTCTTGAACCGATTATTGTAATGAAATGTCTGATGATGACGGGTTTAACTGCATCATATGTAACAGGACAATACGGATTGCTGACAGGATTTATTCTTCCTGTCCTTTTACTGCCATCTTTTATTACGGTCTCACTCAGTACCGCTCTCGTCCCATCGATCAGTGAGGCTCTGGCAAAAAAGCAGCTGCAGACCGTTGAACACAGGGTTCATCAGGCACTCAGAATTTCACTTGTAACCGGTGCACTGTTTTCCCTGCTGCTGTTTATGGAAGGAGAGTATTTCCTTCAGCTGCTCTATCACACATCAAACGGGCAGGATATATTAAAACTTTTATCTGCGCTTTTCATTTTTTATTATTATCAGGGCCCCCTTCATGCTGTCATGCAGGCATTCGAAGCAGCGGGAACAGCCATGATCAACAGCATTATTGGCGCAATTGTCAAATTGGCCGTCATGGCCATCTTACTGCTGCAAATGGAAAACATTATTGGTGCGGCGATCGGGATAGCAGCCGGTGTGATCACCGTCACCTTTTTACACTTTCACTCCATACGCACGATGATCAAACTGACGATTCCTTATGGACAGTATGTGGCGACTGGGTTTTTACTCGTGCTGTGCTACCTGATCCATCAGTTAATCGTTCCATATGCATCTTCTCCGGAACGCATTTTCATTTTAACGGTATGTTTCATCGTGTTCGCATCCGGTCTTCAGCTTATAAAAAAAGAGGACTGGTTTATTTTCGGCAAGTCTTTCAGGAAGAGCTGATATACCATCTTCCATCCTCAAAAGAGCAAAAGAAAATATCTTTACAGGATGTGTAACCCATTTGCTCGAGTTCATTTTTCAACCAAGTTTCATCCTTTCCGATCAGATCCAGATGTCTTTGCTGAACCCTTCCATCCATTACTAACGGAAGCGAAAGGCTGCCTTCTTCACGTCCCTTTCTTAAAACCGTCAAACTGCCTGAAGGCTCTAAAATGGCATAGGAAACTTCATGAAGGTTAAACACTTCTTTTTCACGGAGCTGCTGCATCAAATCATCAATGTTGTATCTGTTTTTTCTCATTTCACTTTTATCCAGTTCGCCATCTTTGATTAGAATTGAAGGTCTTCCATCAAAAAGCTCACGTATCCTCTTTGATTTAAGAGAAACCCAGGAGAGAATAATCTGCAATATCATTAACAGAACCATGGGGAAGGCTGCCTGAAACATACTCATATAAGGATCTTCAATCGCAAACACAGCCACCTCAGCAATCATCATAAAAACAACGAGATCAAGCAGGCTCAGTTCCCCAACCTCCCTTTTGCCCATGAGCCTGAAAATAATAAAAATCAATATATATAATAATACGGCCCGTAGTGCAACAAGACTGTAAAACTCAATCATCACGGTCACCATCCTTCAACGATAGCGTTCCCGAAATTTAAGAAACTACTCAGAAAGAAGGGATCACATGTCTTCCTGGATCAATGTCTTTAAAGGTACAAGCGGTGCAATCATTACCATCTTAATCCTTGCACTCCTGTCATCCTGTCTCTTTGCCACCCTTCTCCACTTCACATCCATGACCGAAACAACCGCATCAAAATGGCTCAACGGATCCGTCTTTGTTTTTGCCGTCATCGGCAGCATGGCAGGCGGCGCTTTCTCCAAAAGTCACGGCTGGATCGTTGGCGTCATCACAGGACTTTTACTCATCACCTTATCCATATGGACAGCCTGGCCCATCCAGTTTGAATGGTCTCACCTCTTCCACTACACCGGCCTCCTCCTCCTCTCCTGCACCGGAGGAGTCGCCGGCGTCAACCTGTTTAACAAATCCTGAATATCAGTCACTTCAGACTCAATACAGCTTGCAGTTATTCTATACCATACACTGAAAAGTCGCACAGCCCCCGGTTTATTAATAAACATTATATCTTAAGGCAGGGGGACTTTTGATATTCAGAGGGGCTGGGGCACCCGAAGACTCCTGTGGCGGAAAGGGACAGGTGAAACCATTGTGCGGAGCACAAGGGGTTCACCGCTCGGCCTTGGAAAAGCGGAGGCGGGCGTTCAGGGACGTACAAACTGGACTGGCCCCGACGGAGATAAAGGAAACACAGCGAACAGAGTGAGTTGATGTTGACTTATCGGACGAGGGGACGGGAAGTTTGCTAGTCCCTGCCCGCCGGAGCTAGACAAAGGAAAGCGTAGGGTGCCCCAGCCCCGGGTTTATGTATTAAAAATATATAAAAAGAAAAAAAGCCGCCCTCAGGCAGCTTTTTTTCTTTAAGCAGTCGATCCCCTATTTACATAGCAGAATTTTTCTCTACAACCTCACGAATCGCATTGCGATCATAAGTTAAACGGCTTCCGTCTCCACACTTAATGACAACCTGACCTTCGTCAAGCGCATCAATGATACCGTGAAGACCGCCAATCGTGACAATCTTATCACCTTTGCTTAAGCTGTTTTGCATTTCCATTACTTTCTTCTGGCGCTTTTGCTGTGGACGGATTAAGAAAAGGTACATCAAACCGAACATCAGAATAAGCGGTGCCAACGTCAATAACATATCCATACTGATTTAACTCCTCCCTTCGTGCAGTTATCTATTAGAAGTTTTTTGCATTCGGCTGGTTAAAACCGTACTGTTCAAAAAACTCTTCGCGGAAATCGCCAAGTCTATCTTCTCTGATCGCCTGGCGGACTTGCCCCATTAAGTTTATCAGAAAATGCAGGTTATGATAAGTAGTTAACCTGATTCCGAACGTTTCTTCACATTTAATTAAGTGACGGATATATGCACGTGAATAATTTTTACAAACATGGCAATCACAGTTAGGATCCAGCGGTCCAAAGTCACGGGCATACTTCGCATTTTTTACAACAAGTCTTCCTTCACTTGTCATCAGGGTACCATTTCGAGCGATACGTGTCGGCAGCACACAGTCGAACATATCAATTCCGCGGATTGCCCCATCAATCAGTGAATCCGGAGAACCGACTCCCATCAGATAACGCGGCTTATCTTCAGGCATCCACGGTGTTGTGAATTCAAGCACGCGATTCATCACGTCCTTCGGTTCACCTACTGATAATCCCCCAACCGCATAGCCAGGGAAATCCATAGACACAAGATCGCGGGCACTTTGACGACGCAGGTGCTCATATTCGCCACCCTGAATAATGCCGAACAGCCCCTGATCATGAGGTCTTGCATGCGCTTCAAGGCAGCGCTCTGCCCATCTGGTTGTCCGCTCAACAGAATCCTTCATATACTTTTCTTCAGCCGGATAAGGCGGGCACTCATCAAAAGCCATCATGATATCGGAACCGAGCGCATTTTGAATTTCCATTGCTTTTTCAGGACTTAAAAACAGCTTGTCTCCATTAATATGATTTCTGAAATGCACGCCTTCTTCTTTGATATCACGGAATTTACTTAATGAAAACACCTGAAAACCGCCTGAATCCGTTAAAATCGGACGATCCCAGTTCATAAATTTATGAAGGCCGCCTGCTTCTCTGATAATGTCATGGCCCGGACGCAGCCAGAGGTGATACGTATTACTTAAAATAATGCCCGCATTCAATTCCTTCAAATCTTCAGGTGACATCGTTTTAACCGTTGCCATTGTTCCAACCGGCATAAAGGTCGGTGTTTCAAATGATCCGTGCGGTGTATGCACGATTCCGAGCCTTGCACCAGTTTGTTTACATGTTTTTATATGTTCATATCGTATTGCACTCAATGGAGAATGCTCCTCTCTACTTAATCAGCATCGCATCGCCAAAACTGAAAAAGCGATACTTTTCTTTTACTGCTTCATGATAGGCGTTCAGCGTATGTTCTCTTCCAGCCATTGCGCTCACGAGCATAATCAGTGTGGATTTGGGTAAATGAAAATTCGTTAATAAGACATCAGACGCTTTGAACTTATACCCCGGATAAATAAAAATATCGGTCCAGCCCGATTGAGCATTAAACCTTCCCTCTTCATCCGCAATCGTTTCAAGCGTGCGTGTTGAGGTCGTGCCAACGGTAATAATCCGCCCGCCGTTTTCACGCGTTACATTCAGAATGTCCGCATTTTCTTCAGACAACAGATAATACTCACTGTGCATGTCATGCTCTTCAATGCTGTCCACTGATACAGGGCGGAATGTGCCAAGACCGACGTGCAGTGTAATAAAAGCAAGCTTTACGCCTTTTTTCTGAATTTCCTCAAGCAGCTCTTCCGTGAAATGAAGACCTGCAGTCGGGGCAGCGGCAGAACCTCTCTCTTTGGCAAAAACGGTCTGATAACGGTCTCTGTCATCCAGCTTTTCCTTAATGTAAGGAGGCAGTGGCATATCACCTAACTCGTCCAGCAGTTCATAAAAAATACCGTCATAGGAAAATTCCAGTATTCTTCCTCCCTGCTCACCTGTCTCCAGACACTCAGCTGTCAGCAAACCGTTGCCAAATGAGATTTTCGTTCCCGGCTTGATTCTTTTAGCAGGTTTCACAAGCGTTTCCCACTTGTCCCCTTCAATCTGTTTCAGAAGCAGCACTTCAATAGCCGCGCCCGTTTCTTCCTTTTCACCGATCAGGCGGGCAGGCAGCACTTTCGTATCATTCAGGACAAGGCAGTCACCCTCGTTTAAATACTGCAGTATTTCACGAAATGAGTGATGCTCCACCTTACCTGTTTTCTTATCTAGAACCATTAACCTGCTCGAAGTCCGATCCTCAAGCGGAACCTGTGCAATCAGTTCTTCAGGCAGTTCAAAATCAAAATCATTGATATTCATTTTCCTTACAGCTCCTTATTATCGAAACCTTCCGATCAGAAAAAAGATCCCCGTCAAAATAAGACTGAGCAGAATCGATGTCACGATCGGAAAATAAACCGTGAAATTTTCCCGTTTAATCACAATATCTCCAGGCAGACGGCCCGCTTTTATAAATTGCAGTAAAAACCCTGCAATGAGTAAAGCCGCACCGGCAACCATCATCATTTTTGGAAGACTCACTCGGGTACCTCCATATTAAAATGCTGATAAACAAGTGGCGTTACAATACGGCCCCTCGGTGTGCGCTGCAGAAAACCGATTTGCAGCAGATAAGGTTCATACACATCTTCAATCGTCGTAGATTCCTCGCCAATACTCGCAGCAATCGTATCAAGTCCTACCGGGCCACCCCGGAACCGCTCAATAATGCCTGTCAATAGCTTATGATCGATATGATCAAGCCCCATTCGGTCCACCTGCAATAGTTCGAGAGATGATTGTGCAATCGGAAGCGTAATATCCCCGTTTCCCCGTACCTGTGCATAATCACGTACACGTCGCAACAGACGGTTCGCGATACGCGGTGTTCCTCTTGAACGACGGGCAATTTCAGCAGCGCCCTGTTCATCAATCTCCGTATTAAAAATATCAGCTGTACGGCATACTATATCAATTAACTGCTCTTCATTATAATATTCCAGGCGGCTGAGGACACCGAAACGATCTCTGAGCGGCGCAGAAATCGCACCTGCTCTTGTCGTAGCACCAACCAGCGTAAATGGTGGTAAATCCAGTCTCACTGACCGTGCACTCGGACCGGTACCGATCACGATATCCAGACAGAAATCCTCCATTGCAGGATACAATACTTCTTCAATCGCACGCGGCAGTCTGTGAATCTCATCTATGAATAGAACATCCCCCGGTTCAAGCGCTGATAAAATGGCGGCAAGATCACCTGGACGTTCAATCGCCGGTCCTGCAGTCGTCCTGAGGTTCACATTCATTTCATTGGCAATAACCGCGGCAAGCGTTGTTTTCCCAAGCCCCGGCGGTCCGTAAAGAAGGACATGGTCAAGAGTCTCCTGCCTGTTTTTAGCTGCTTCGATATAGATTTCAAGGTTCTTTTTCACCTGGTCCTGACCAATATACGTACTCAGCAGCTGTGGCCTGATTGATTGCTCAAGCGTCTGGTCTTCCAGGTTTGCTTCACCGGTCATGATGCGCTCTTCCATGCTGTCCCCTCCTTTACTTCAGTTTTAACATGAGCTGCAGCCCTTTTTTAATATATTGATCGGTTGTCATCACTTCTTTTAGCAGGACAGGTTTTATTTTCTTTGTTTCCCTCTCGGAATACCCGAGTGCTTCAAGCGCGAGCATCGCTTCTTCCAGTGCAGTCTCAGCTTCATTCTTCTCCTCAGCCGGTTCTGTAAACAGGTTAGGGAAGTAATCAGGGACGACATCCTGAAGTTTTCCTTTCAGATCTAAAATCATCTGACGGGCCGTTTTCTTGCCGACCCCCGGGAATTTTACAAGCAGTGTTTCATTCTCATTTTCAATCGCTTCAATAACCTGTTCAGGTGCACCGGAAGCCAAAACGGCAAGTGCCCCCTTAGGTCCAATCCCCGAAACACTTAGGAGCTTTGTAAAAAGCAGCTTCTCTTCCATTGTCGGGAAACCGAATAACGTCAGCTGGTCCTCGCGAACATGCTGGTATGTAAAAATTTGAACAGTCTGCCCTTTTTTCGACGCCATAATAAATGGATTTGGCATATATATTTTATAACCAAGTCCATGATGATCCGACACAACATATTCGGTTGCAATATATGCAATTTCGCCTTTTATATATTCATACATCAAGGTATCTTCCTTTCAGTCCATTCTCCATTGTACCATATTTTTAACGCTTTAAAATCTGACTATTTAAGATAAATAGAAACATCCGTTCTATTTTAACAGATTTCAGAACAGAGCGCACGAACCGTTGAAATCGTTAAAGAAAAGCGCAGGCGGGCGTTTAGGGACGTACAAACTGGACCGGACTCGACGAAGATAAAGGAAACACGGTGAACGAAGTGAACCGATGTTGACTTATCGAACGAGAGGACGGGAAGTTTGCTAGTCCCTGCCCGCCGAAGCTAGACATCGAGAAAAGCGGAGGTGAGCGTTTAGCGGCGTATGCGGTGGACTGAAGCGATTAAGATAAAGGAAACACGGAGAGCGTTAGCGATCCGATGTTGACTTATCGAAATGAGCTGAGGGAAGCGCATTAGCCGCTGCGAACCGGAGCTGGACATCTAGAAAAGCGCAGGCGACTCGCCCAGCCCCGACAAGCATAAGACAAAAATGAAAAGAGGGTTGCTCTTTACCCTCGTTCATTTTTGGCTTATGACCTCGAGGGGCTAGTCGCCGGAGCTAGACAAAAAAAAGCGGCCCGGGGGACCACTTTTCGTTTTCACCTTTATTCTTTTGTGATGAGCGGTGTATAGCCGTTCATTGCGCTGAGTGGGGAAAGCTCTTCCCTGCTTTTTCTGAGAACGACTTTCTCTTCTGACATGTCTACCAGCTGCCACCCTTCGTAAAGGGACCAGAAATCTTCCATGGCTTCAAAGTTTTCCTGACGTGTTTCTGTTCCTTTTTCTCCGTCGAGGAAGATTGTTTCGAAATCAATGGTGATGGTATGGGCTGATGTGTGTTGCGGAATGCTGAGTATAGTGAGTAGGGCTGCTGATAGGATGAAATACTTCAATGTGTTCACCTGCTTTTTTGTTACTTAGTTTGCGGTTGATGTTGTTTTTTATTCATGAAACTGGGGTTGGACGAGTCGCTTCCGCTTTTCGAAAGCCGGGACGGGGACATCCTTCGCTTTCCGCGGCCGCGCGGTGAGCCAGCTAGTGCTTCGCACTACGCTGTCTCACCTGTCGCTTCTCTGCCGCAGGAGTCTTCGGATGTCCCCGTCCCTCTGAATAATATAGAACAGACATGACTGCTTAATAAATTAATATCAATTTACTGCTTAGTATCCCCGAAACGGCATTGGGTATGGCATGCCTTGATGGGGTTTGTTGCAGCCGCATTGACAGTAGTGATGTGGTGGCATCATATGGCCTTGAGGCGGCATCATCATCGGCGAATTTTGGTATGGCATCATTTGCAATTGAGCGGCTTCCTGCATTGGCATTTGTCCGTTATAAGGTGGTTGCTGCTGGACGCCTGCAACTTCCTGCATTTGAGGCATCTCCATTTGGTTCGGCCCCATCATTGGAGAAAATGGGACGCCGTATGGCATTGGACAATCGAGGCCTGAGCCTGGCATGACCGGTGAAATTGGCCAGCAGTGATCCGACGGACACCCATACGGCATTTCCTGCACTCCCATCACCATTGGTTCTTCTGCCACTTCTTCTTTTGCTTTTTCACTCACCATTTCCGGAGCCTGCACCGGAGCCGGGAATGGCGGAGGCGTCGGCATCATGAAGGACGGCATTTGACCTGCCAGCTGCTGCATATGAATGTTGTAAGTCTGATGAAGATCAATTTCGGGATGTGTATAAACCGGATATTGCATCTGCTCTTTCATCTCAGGGTAGGCTGGTTTCACCTCTGCATAAGGGTGGGTCATTTCCATCTTCAGTTCTTTTTTTGCTGCGGCTGACGGGACTTTAATTTTCATTCCCGGCATAATCATATCCGGATTTGCAAGTTGTGTATTGGCTGCCTTCAGCTGATCGAAAGGAACATTGTATTGTTTTGCGATATTCCATAAGGTGTCACCCTTTTGGACAATATGAATTTTCATTTTGCCACCTCCATGAATCGTTCCATATATCCTATGAAAAGATTTCATTTATGATACAATATCGTCAGAGACTTACAAGAAAGAGGTTAGAGGAATGCCAAGTGACCGCAAGACAGCAGGTGAACAGAGACGCCAGCAAATTTTATTGACACTGCGTGATTCGATCAGTCCCATCACGGGTAGTACGCTTGCTGAGAGAATGAATGTCAGCCGACAGGTGATTGTCAGTGACATCAACCTGTTAAAAGCAAAAGAAGAACCTATTCTGGCGACGAGTCAGGGTTATTTATATATGCCGTCCACCCCATCTGTGCGGGTGACAAAAAAAATTGTATGCAAGCATACCCCGGCTCAGGCAGAAACTGAGCTTTTAATAATTGTGAATAATGGTGCGACTGTTAAGAATGTATCCATTGAACATCCCTTATACGGAGATTTGACTGCTTCACTTATGCTGCACTCACCAAATGAGGTGAAGCGCTTCATGGAGCAGGTGAAGGAAACCGAAGCTGGACTTTTATCTGAGCTGACCGAGGGTATACACCTTCACGAGATCGAAGCAGATCATGCTTCTATTATTGAAAAGGTGGAAAAGGAGCTGCTTGAAGCAGGGATTCTGATTGAAGAATAAAAAATGGTCTGGACAAACGTTGTCATGTTTGTCCAGACCATTTTTATAATTAGAGAGCCGCCCCTGCCATACCCTCTAGCAGAATAACCTTGTCAATAACGATTGCTGATGTCGATCACACGACCATTTCTGTCGTTAGGTAAGCAGTTTATGTCGATAGACTATTTCAGAAAGCTTGTTTCGTCGATAGCATGACTAATGATGTTGATAGACATCTATTTTCTGTCGATAGCCCTTCCGGATTTGTTGTTAGAAACATCGAAACTGTTCTTAGCTATAAAAGCTTCCTCCTGACTTTCCTCAACCCGGGCCTTTATTGCATAAAACTTACTCTTACTGAGTGAAGCCCACTTAAGAAAAATCAAGAAACAAAATAAAGCGGAACAAACGATATTCAGTTTGTTCCGCTTTTGTTTTTATAAACCGCTACATTCATCACGATTGTATCGGATATTTTTTATAGCTGCCGAGAATTTTCACTTTGCAGCCAAGTGCTTCAAGTTCTTCGATGGCTCCCTGAACAAGTATGCTGTCAGCAGCCTGTTCCACATCTACGATAAAGAAGTAGTTGCCAAGTCCGGTTTTCAGCGGTCTTGATTCAATTTTACTCAGACTAAGCTGGCGCCATGCAAATGCTGACAATACCTGATGCAGGGCTCCGGGACGGTCGTCGGATGGCAGTGTAATCATGAGTGTTGCCTTGGCAGCACTTCCATCGAGCGTTAAAGTCTCAGTTACAGGATCTCTAGAGAGCACAACAAACCGTGTATGGTTAAAGTGAAAGTCATGAATGTTTTCTTCTACGATTTTTAATCCGTATGTATGGGCAGCAAGACTGTTGCCGATTGCTGCGATATTTTCCTCAGGATGTTCACCGACATATTTAGCTGCTGCAGCCGTTGATGTAACAGGCTCGAGCTCTCTACCGCGAAAACGGTAGTAGAGATATTTATGACATTGGGCAAGCGCATGTGAGTGAGACAGAATTTTTTCAACATCCTGCCATCTCGACAGGTTGTCGGGATGAACCATTAAATGCTGTTCAATTGGAGAGACCAGCTCTGCTGTTATATGAAGATCGGCATCATGAAATAAATAATCCACCGTAATCGGTACAGATCCTTCCAGTGCATTTTCAAGCGGCACTGCAGCGCGATCAACCTTCCCTTCAGATAACGCCTCCAGGCAGTCCGGAATCGTAGCAAAAGGAATTAAATCTTCATTTGTGAAAGCACTCTTTACTGCATGGTGGGTAAAAGATGCTTCAGGACCTAAGTAAGCTATTTTCACGATTACACCTTCTCTATTTCAAAATCAGGCACCCGAACCGAGAACCTCCACTTTTTCAACAAACTCAAGTTTCTTCAGTCGTGTCAGCATTTCGTCCAAACTGACATTCATATCTGTGACGTTCAATGACAGGGTCACATTCGCCCTTCCCTGCAACGGAATGGTCTGGTGAATCGTCAGGATGTTGCACTGACAGGAAGCGACAAGACCTAGGAGCTGTGATAAGGTGCCTGAACGATCCTCTAAATGAAAGAAAAGAGTAATGATTCTTTCCTTAACGATGGTATGAAAAGGAAATACAGTATCCCGGTATTTGTAGAACGCACTTCTGCTTAAATCCACCTCGCGAACTGCTTCCCATACCGAGCCTGCTTTTCCTCTCTCAAGAAGCTGTTTGGCTTCAAGCGTTTTTTGCATCGCTTCCGGAAGGACATCCTCCCGGACCAGATAAAATTTTTCATCAATCGTTTTCTTTGGCACCTTCTTCACTCCCGCCTTATTCTACAAAGTCAAATTCGAATTCAATAATCTTCACGGTATCGCCGTTCTCAGCACCGCGTTCGCGCAGGGCATCATCCACACCCATTGCACGCAGCTGACGCGCAAAACGGCGGATGGACTCTTCACGGCTGAAATCAGTCATCTTAAACAGACGTTCAATCGAATCACCGGTAATCACGAAGCTTCCGTCCGGATCACGGGTGATGACAAAATCATCCTGTTTCCCTTCGTGCTTATAAAGAACGCGGTTGATCGTTTCATCCTTTTCCGCTTCCTGAAGAGGGAATTCCGGCGTGCTTTCAATCAGATCAGCAACCGTATAAAGAAGCTCTTTCAAGCCTTGACGTGAAATGGCTGAAATCGGGAAGATCTGAACTTCTTCACCGACCTTTTCACGGAAAGCTTGCAGGTTTTCTTCTGCATCCGGCATATCCATTTTGTTCGCCACAACGACCTGTGGACGTTCCGTTAAACGGAGATTATATTCTTTCAGCTCGTTATTAATCGTCAGATAATCTTCATACGGGTCGCGCCCTTCAAGAGCTGACATGTCTACCACGTGAACAATAACCCGAGTCCGTTCGATATGTCGCAGGAACTGATGTCCCAGTCCGACACCTGAGTGTGCCCCTTCGATCAGTCCCGGAAGATCTGCCATTACGAACGTACGGTTATCTTCTGTTTCAACCATTCCAAGGTTAGGTGCAATCGTTGTAAAGTGATACTCTGCAATTTTCGGCTTTGCAGCTGATACAACTGACAGCAACGTGGATTTCCCTACACTTGGGAAACCGACAAGACCAACATCAGCGAGCAGCTTCAGCTCCATAACGACATTGCGTTCCTGCCCTGGCTCTCCTTTTTCAGAAAGCTCAGGTGCCGGGTTAGAAGGAGATGCAAAACGGGAATTACCGCGGCCGCCTCGTCCACCCTTTGCAATAATCGCTGTCTGTCCGTGCTCTGTCAGATCGGCAATTACTTCACCTGTTGATTCATCTTTCACGACTGTGCCAGGCGGTACTTTCACGACCATATCGTCGGCTCCGCGGCCATGCTGATTTTTGGACATTCCGTTTTCACCTTTAGGCGCCTTGAAATGACGCTGGTATCTGAAGTCCATGAGGGTTCTTAAGCCTTCTTCCACGATGAATACGACGTTAGCTCCTCTTCCGCCATCACCGCCGGCAGGTCCTCCCATCGGCACGTATTTCTCACGGCGGAAAGCGACCATTCCATCGCCACCGTCTCCGCCTTTTACATATATCTTGACCTGATCTACAAACATGTATGAATCCTCCTATTTCTTGCTTTCAATTTCTGTGTTCTCATCACTAAACTTTACCTGTACTGTAAAGGATGTGCGTGAATCGCTAATCCATTCAACCTCTGCCCGGTCCGGTTTCGGCACAAGGGATGATGGCGGCTGCTGCAGTTCTCCCCCGTCAAATTCGACTGTGATTGAGAAACAGCCATCCTCTTCTTTTTGAAAAATAAAGTAAAGTTCATGATCAACTGAGTCAGGTGCTGCCTGTTCAAGCGAGGCTGCACATGATTCAGCCCAGGAAAGCAGAACCGAATCAAAATGTTCCGGAATATTCATCTGATCCATAAATTCATACCCTATTTTAAGAGGACCTGTCCTATACCAGTTATACGTTAAAAGCCATTCAGCAAATCCCGGGACACCAAATGATGTCAGGTGTGCTTCCTGTCTGGCTTCAATGATGATATCATCAATAATTTTTCTAGCGCGGTCTACATTTGACAGCTCCAGGTTTCCCTTTATGATCTGCAGTTTATTAAGCCAGTCATGGCGGCTATGCTGCAGAAGCTCAAGCTTTTGCTTTGAACGTTTCATCGGTCCCCTCCTTTGCCTGTCATGTTAACTTGTAGTCTAGTATATCAAAAGAATGACGGTACTTCTAAACAAAAAAAGAAACTCTGACCGAAAATGGCCAGAGTTTCTGGATGCTTACGCTTCCTGTGCAGCTGGATATACGCTGACTTTTTTCTTGTCGCGGCCCATACGCTCAAAGCGAACAACGCCGTCTGTCTTAGCGAAAAGAGTGTCGTCTCCTCCGCGGCCAACGTTGACTCCAGGATAAATCTTAGTTCCGCGCTGACGGAAAAGGATAGAACCACCTGTTACGAACTGACCGTCCGCACGCTTAGCGCCTAGACGCTTAGAGATTGAATCACGACCGTTCTTTGTAGAACCTACTCCCTTTTTCGATGCGAAAAATTGAAGATCTAATCTTAGCATGTACTCCACCTCCCACTATTTGAAGGTTATTTTAATGTATTGCCCGTATTCCTGTTGAATCGTCTCAAGTGAGACAATCATGCTTTCCATAATCAGCTGAACTTTACCGGCTTCAGCCTGATCCATATGCTGCGGAAATTCTACCCGGAGATAGCCGCCGTCTTCTCCCTGTTCAATGGCTGGTTCCACTGACGTAAGGCTGAACACAGCATTTACCGCACCAAATGAAACTGCTGAGGCACCGGCACATACCAGATCCTTGCCATGTTCGGCAAAGTCGGCATGTCCATCCATTTGAAAAGCGCTAATCATACCGTCAGAATTTCGTTCAACGATCACTCGTATCATAGAAATCCTTAAGCGTTGATCTTGCCGATTACAACTTTAGTGTAAGGCTGGCGGTGACCAAGCTTGCGGTGTTGATTTTTCTTCGGCTTGTATTTGAATACAGTGATCTTTTTAGCGCGACCCTGTTTTTCAACTTTAGCTGTAACTGTAGCGCCTGATACTAATGGGCTTCCTACCTTTACGCTGTCTCCACCTACGAAAAGAACTTTGTCAAACGTGATTTCTTCGCCTGCTTCAGCGTTAAGCTTCTCGATGTAGATCTCTTGACCTTCAACGACTCTGATCTGCTTACCGCCAGTTTCGATAATTGCGTACATTCCAATGCACCTCCTCAATTCACTCAGACTCGCCATTTGCCAGGTGGCTTTAAAAGCGCTTAAGACCTGTAATGAGCGGTTGTAGCACGGGTGCTACAAACAGTAACATATGAATACTATCACAATTGGAATCATGGTGTCAATGTGCTTTTCCGGATATTTCACTTTTCATGACTGGCAAAAACGTTTTCTTTATGACACAGAATGGTCACCGGCTTTTTACTGCATAATTTCATAATAAGGATGACTATGTGAGATCTCTTTAAAAGTAACGTCAATATTTAATTGGTCCCGAATCCAGTTGATAAAGGAAGGATCCTTTTGCATGCATTCATGTAAGTCAGCAGTCAGGTAAATGACCGCCTTGTCCAGCGTGCGGCGTTTTTCAAGCAGCTCCTGCTCCATTTCAAGCAGGACAGCTTCCGCAGAACGGACTTTCCCGCTCCCTCCGCAAGCTTTACAAGGAACGAGATAAACGGATTCGTAGGATGGCCGGGTTTTTTTTCGGGTCAGCTGATACAGGTTCAGCTCAGTATATCCGGCGAAATGAACATGTTTATCGTCTTTTTCAGATTCCTTCTTCAGCAGCTGTTCAATCTCCTGCTTATCACGTTCACTTTTAAGGTTGATAAAATCGATGATCATGATTCCGTGGAGATCACGCAGTCTGATTTGTCTCATGACCTCAGCTGCCGCCTTCCGGTTGATGGACATAATTGCTCGCTGCTGCTCCTTTTGTCCGGCGTTTTTACCGGAGTTCACATCAATGACCGTTAGCGCTTCAAGTGAATCAATGACAATCGAACTGCCTCCATCCAGCCAGACGTGCTGTCTGGTCATGAGCTCATGCACATCATCTTTCATAAAAGCTGAAAAGAGATCCACATCATCCAGATAAAGTTCGATTTCTTTGTCAGTGAGGTTTTTCAGCCTGACTGCAACTTCACTGTCATCTGAAACGATTTCATCAGGATTTTCTTTTTTTATGAGTTCTTTTAATTCTTTTAAATACAGTGTCTCTTCTTTAATGAGAAATTCACCTTTTCCAGAAGAAAAAGATTGTTCCCACCCTGTCACAGTTGAGCGTAACGATGTTAACTCATCCATCAGCTCCTGAACCGGTGCGACCTGAGCCTCAGTCCGCACAAGAAGCCCTTCAGTACTGGTTAAAGACGTTTTCGCCCAGTCTGTCAGGTTTTGCCGCACAGTCCGGTCGGTGATCTTTTTAGACAGATGCACCGTTTCACCGTATGGAAAATACACGAGCCATTTTCCCTGACATTCTAGGTTAGCCGTCAGTACTGGACCCTTTGTCCCTTCCTCATCTTTTTTTACCTGAACGAGCAAACGCTGACCCTGATGAACTTTCCCGCCCGGCACATCTTTCAGGGACAGATAGCCGTTTACTCCATGGTCAAATGAGACGAAGGCGGCATTCAGCGATGCTTTTACGCTTGTCACATAGCCACTGTAGACGTTTCCAATCTTCGTTTGACGGAAGGCAGGATACAGTGCTATTTTTTCGGGTTTATGATCATACAGCAGCGCCCACTTTTTTTCAGTTGTCCGCGTGCTGATTAACAGTCGTTTTAACATTTTATCACCTGTATGATGAGGGCGGCAGCCGGAAGTAGATCCTGGCGATCTCGGTGTCATTCATTTTTCTGATGTTCCCATTCCATGTCAGAATAAATGTTTGCCGCTTCCCCTTTTTTAATTTCTTTACCAAATCTTTTACCGTCAGCTCCTGCTGAACGATTTCCGGGATCATTTTACCACGCCCCTGATCAGACTTCCATCTTTCAAGGAAAAACTGCTGCTCGATCACAGGCAGATTTTTCAGATGATCCAGACAGCAAAACAAGGTATATCCAAGAAGAAGTAACCACTGCAGCTGAAACGATTGCTGCAGGATCATCAAAAATAAAAGGGCAATGCCGAACAAACTGATCCGGCACACCCACAGGTTCGCTTTTTTAAACGGAAGAAAGGATGCCGCAAATAAATAGACAAGCCTGCCACCATCAAGCGGCCATATCGGCAGCATGTTAAATACTAAAAGCTGAAGATTCATTCTGATACTTTCATGAAAACCTGACCAGTCATGAAAAAAAACGGAAAGAATTACAATGATCAACACATTTACAAAAGGACCCGACAGCGTCACGACCGACTCCTCCAGAATCTCCCTGTCCAGAATACCACGAGCCTGCATCTGACCCCCAAAAGGTAAAAGCGCCACTTTTTCAATCTTCCACCCTAAGAGCCATGCTGCAAGAACATGTCCGATTTCATGGAGGCAGATATAAAAGAAGAGCAGGAAAAAGGAAGAAAATTGTCCGCTCAGAAATGATAGAAGGGCAAAAATCCACAGTGATGGATGAATGGAAATTTTAGGGATAACCCTACTCATCCGATGTCGTCTGCACTTCAACATCATGAATCAATGAATCACTCCCGCTGACCTTGAAGTGAAAGCCGGATTCACCAGCAGATGTTCCAATAACCTGTCCGGTTTTCACATAATCAAACGGTTTCAGACTGTTCGTTATGACCGGAGTATAAACCGTCTGTTTTGAATCAGTATGCTGAATAACAACCGCTCCTTCTCCATCTATTAATCCAGTAAAGAGAACCATCCCTGCCCGCAATGCTATTACCTGTTCATTCGTCTCTGCCGGAATAAAAACCAGCGCTCCTGCTTCAAGCACCTGATCCTGCGAAAGTGTGACAGGGATGGCATACCTCCCTGAATCCATTACCGTTTGTTCATTTACGAGTCCGGTCAGTGTTCCCCATTTCTGATAACCTTCCGCAAAATTGAAGGTTGAATGCATCGCGCTTCTCATCTCGGACACAGGTGATTTAAGTAAAGGGATCATATGGTCCACTGAGAACAAAACCACAATCAAACCAGACAGAACAATCTTCACCAGCAGTTTTTGAACAAACGGGTACCGTAAATCATGTTTTTTTTTCGGGACGGATCTCTGTCTGCGCTTCCTGTCCATTTCCAGCTTTAAGGGTGTTGTCCGATTCATCACATCACTCTTTTCATCCGCCATTTGGTTTACAAGAGTATATGAAAAAACCGGCAACTCATGCCGGTTTTAGTGTTTCATCTTATGTTACTTCTTGCCGATCAGACTGAAGATCTTCTGGAAAAAAGAAGGTTTTTCTTCTGCAATAGCCATCAGTGGTACAGATTCACCGAGAATACGTCTGGCAATATTGCGATAAGCAATTGAGGCTTTACTGTCAGGATTTAATGTGACAGGTTCACCTTTATTTGCAGCCGTAATGACCTGATCATCATCTACTACGATGCCGAGAAGATCAATAGACAGGTGTGTTGTTACCTCGTCAATGTCGAGCATCTCTCCTGATTCCATTAAATGATTTCGGATCCGGTTAATAATCAGTACAGGCGGATCTACCTCTTCCTGCTCAAGCAGGCCGACAATCCGGTCTGCATCTCTGACAGCAGAACGTTCAGGCGTTGTCACAACGATCGCGCGATTAGCTCCGGCGATGGCGTTTTTATAGCCCTGCTCAATCCCTGCCGGACAGTCGATCAGAATATAATCATAATCCTGCTTCAGCTGTTCCACCAGTTCTTTCATCTGCTCCGGTGTTACAGCAGACTTATCACTCGTCTGTGCTGCAGGCAATAAGTATAGTAAATCATCAAAACGCTTATCTTTGACAAGCGCCTGATGAACCTTACAGCGGCCTTCCACGACGTCTACCAGATCATAGATGATCCGGTTTTCAAGCCCCAGCACGACATCCAGATTACGAAGGCCAATATCTGTATCGATCAGACAGACCTTCTTTCCCTGCATTGCGATTGCAGTACCCAGGTTTGCAGTGGTAGTCGTTTTCCCGACTCCCCCTTTTCCTGACGTTATGACGATTGCATCACCCACGTTATCTTCCTCCTTCAAACTTGGTCATTCCAGGACGGACATGACGCAATACTTGTAACCGATCCACAACGATCTGGTCATTTTCATCTATATAGGCACATTCCATTTCATGCGATTCATCATCCTGATCAGGGGCACGGTTCAGCCTTGTAGAAATCCTCAGCTGCGCAGGTGTCATTTGAGACGCGACGATGACAGCCTCATTGTTTCCGTAACATCCGGCGTGTGCCACTCCCTTGAGTGCGCCGAGAATAAAAATATTCCCTCCGGCCATGATCATTCCGCCAGGGTTGACGTCACCAATCAGAAGAAAGTCACCTTCAACTTCGATAACTTGTCCCGAACGGACAATCCCTGTTAGAGAAGACATTTCACGTTCTCTGATCAGCTGATTCGACTCTTCGACAGTCAACACATTGCTGTAGATTTCTTCAACGATCAGACTTTTTTGACGATGGACAATTTCTTTCAGCTCTTCTTTTTGATCATCTGTTAAAAAGCGGTTACCCACTTCGATTTTTGCTTTTACCGCATGATCTTCAATGGAATTGTACTGAACAGACAGTTTTTCAACCATTTCTTCTTTCAGCACATCATAACCGCACTGATCATCAAGCTTTAAAATAAAGCCATCCTTGGTTCCTTTAATCATTACGTTCTGGCGCTTTTGACTCATTATCATTCACCCCAAACCCTAAGCAATTTAATCATCAAATTGACTTTTGCGCAGTGCTGTCATCCAGTATTTCAGCGGAAGTGCCGCAATAAGAATGAATAGTGCATTAAATAGCAATGTTGAATAAAGCCTTTGATTTAAAAACGTCTGAAAATTGATTCCTGCAATACCGATCAGAAGATTAAACTGATAAACGAGAAATTCCAATGCAGTAATTAAAAGCAGCCCGATTAATCCGGTTACAACGATATTTTGATTAATGTAGCGCAAAATAAATCTGGCGGCATAAATTAAAGCAGGAAAAAGAAACATATAAACACCAATGACGCCTGTGAAAAAGACATCATATAAAAATCCAAATACAAATCCGTATATGTATCCGGCGTTACGCTGATAATAAATACTCAAAAAAATTAAAAATACAAAAAGAAAGCGGGGAACGAGAAACCGGGTATCCCCAAACATTTCTACAGGGGAAAACGTGGCAAAAATACTTTCACTGTAAAAAATCACGGTGGCGAGAAAAGGAAGAAGAAATCGTCTCATTCCTCTTCCTCCTCTGTTGCTTCCTGTTCGATTTCATCTTCTCCGGCAGCCATTCTTTCAATGACCATCACGTGTTCGATATCATACAGGCTCGCAGCCGGTTTTACATAGGCCGTTTGTGTCAGTCCGTACTCATCAGGTGTAACCTCTGTCACTTCACCAATCAGCAACCCTCTTGGGAAAACGCCTCCCAGTCCGGAAGTGATGACATTGGATCCAACCTCTACTTCCTGGTCAAAAGGAATTTTCCTTACCATTAATTCATCCCGCTCAAGGTCAAATCCTTCTACAAGTCCATAAATATTATTTTCCCCTGACTGAATAAGAGCGGACACACGGTTGTTTTCGTTACGTGCGCTTAACAGCTCAACGGTGGATGTGAACTGACTTGTATCCTTGACGCGTCCAATCATACCGCCGGACGTTCTGACTGCCATGTCTGTCTCGATCCCGTTGACCTGACCTTTATCAATAATAATGGATTCCTGCCACTGGTCCGGGTTTCTTGCAATAACAGTAGCATTAACGCTTTCCATTTCACGGATATTACTGTCGATGTTGTTCATGGCTCTAAGCTCTTCATTGTCTCTCGTTAAATCAGCCACCTGTGTTTCAAGTAGAGCCAATTCTTCAAGCCGGGCCTTCAGTTTTTTGTTTTCCGTGTACGTATTCAGCAAATCCTGAACGTTTTCAACCATTCCTTCTGCAAAGCCGGTTGGTTTAGAGGCAATATTTTGTCCAAATCCGACAATATCCTTCACAAACTGCTCCGGCCATGAAATGTTTTCTCTCTCCCGCGTGGAAAAACCGATCAGTGCAACAAGCAGAATAATACTGACAAGCAGCACGATCAGCCTTTTATTCATAAAAAACGATGGCATGTCCTGTACACCTCAATTAACTGTATTCCCTACTTCTGCTTCTTGAAATAGTCGATATTATCCAGTGCTTTTCCAGTTCCGATTGCTACACAATCAAGCGGTTCCTCTGCGATATGGACCGGCATCGCTGTTTCTTCCGTGATCAGCTGATCAAGTCCTCTAAGGAGTGCTCCACCACCTGTTAAGACAATACCACGATCCATAATGTCCGCTGAAAGTTCCGGTGGCGTATGCTCCAGTGTGCTTTTCACAGATTCAATAATAACGGCAATCGTATCCGCAAGTGCTTTGCGAATTTCCTCTTCAGAAATTTCAATTGTTTTTGGCAGACCTGTTAACAGATCACGCCCTCTGATTTCCATAGAGCTTTCATTTTCTGATGCAACAGCAGATCCAATTTCCATTTTAATCGCTTCGGCTGTTCTTTCACCGATCATCAGATTGTACTGCTTTCTGATATAAGAGATGATCGCATCATCAAGCTCATCACCGGCTACACGAATGGACTCACTTGTCACAATTCCTCCAAGGGAAATAACGGCAACTTCAGTTGTCCCGCCACCGATATCCACGACCATACTTCCTGTCGGCTCCCATACCGGAAGACCGGCCCCAATTGCTGCTGCAAAAGGCTCTTCAATCGGAAATGCATCCTTTGCACCTGCAGAACGGGCTGCGTCAACAACCGCTCTTCTCTCAACAGATGTGATACCGGATGGCACGCACACCATCACATAAGGCTTTCTAGCAAATGATCCGGTATTTTTCAACGCCTGGTTCATATAATATTTCATCATGGTTGATGTCGTTTCAAAATCTGCAATAACACCATCCTTCATTGGACGCAGTGCCACAATGTTTCCTGGCGTTCTTCCGATCATGTTTCTTGCTTCATTTCCAACTGCTACAATATCTCTTGTATCCTGACGCAACGCTACAACAGAAGGCTCTCTTAATACGATCCCCTTCCCCTTTATGTAAACGAGTGTATTTGCCGTTCCTAAGTCAATCCCAATATCTTTTGATCCAAACATGGAGTATCTCCCTTTCTAATCCACAAATTGCCCTGAAGGCAAAAACCATAGCTTTAATTATAGCCTACCAGAACCCAAATTAACAACGTTACATATATCCTTTTTCCTTCAGGCTGACATACTTCTTTTCTCCGATGATTAAATGGTCAAGCACCTCAATCCCGATCATCTTACCGCATTCAACGAGTCGTCTGGTTACATCAATATCCTCTTTTGACGGGGACGGATCGCCACTCGGGTGATTATGGGCGCATATAATAGAAGCTGCTGAACGTTTAAAAGCTTCTTTAAAAACCTCACGCGGATGCACAATCGAGGCATTCAGGCTTCCGATAAAAATGGTCTGCTGATGAATAACCTGATTTTTTGTATTTAAATAAAGGGCGACGAAATGCTCCTGTGTGAGAAACCGCATTTCATTCATCAGCATCGATGCCCCGTCTTCAGGTGAACGGATGGTGAACCGGTCTTCAAATGTGATATTGGCAATTCTTCTGCCAATTTCAACTGCGGCAAGAATCTGAATCGCTTTTGCATCACCGATTCCTTTTAGTGTGGTGATTTCTTCGAAAGATGCTTCTTTAAGTGATCGGAGACCATTAAATTCGTGGAGAAGTTTGTTCGCAAGGGTGAGGACGGATTCCTGCTTCGAACCCGTTCTAAGAAGGATGGCGATGAGCTCCTGATTCGACAGACTCTGGGGCCCCTGCATTTTTAATCGCTCCCGGGGCCTGTCTTCGTCCTTAAAATCTCGGATCATCAGTGTGGATTGCGGAATTAATACCAAATCGTTTCCTCCTGACGGCATACGGCTCATCAGTCAAGAAAAGGCAGAAGTTCTCTTTTCAATCGGGAAACCGGTAATCCGACAACGGCGTAATAATCCCCCTCAATTTTCTTCACGAAAAGGGAGCCGCCTGTCTGAATACCGTAAGCTCCGGCTTTATCGTATGGATCGGAGGTAAGGATGTAGTCTTCGATCTCCTGATCCGATAAAGGCCAGAACGTCACGTCAACCGCTTCAGTAAAGGTTTTAACAATACTTCCTTTCTGGATTGAGACGCCTGTATAAACGGTGTGGGTATTTCCTGAGAGAGACCGCAGCATGTCCCTTGCCTGATTCTGATCAGCCGGTTTGCCTAATATTTTTTGATCATATACGACTGTGTCACAGCCAATGACAATCTGTTCGGGATAATCTGCTGCAACAGTGCGGGCTTTTTCCTCTGCCAGTATTTCTACCGTCTTTTCCGGTGATGTTGCAGTAACGGAAGACTCATCAAACGATGACGGAATCACTGTAAAAGGAAGGTTCAGATGCTGCATTAATTCTTTTCTTCTGGGGGACTGTGAAGCTAAAATAATCATTGATTTCACCTCTGCGTGGAATTAAAAAAGGAGACTGCTATAGTATAGCATATCCCCTGCGTTTCATTCTTCTTTCATATCCCAGATCGACTTAACGGTTTCCAGCAGAGATTGATGGCGAGTGGATGAATCTGATTTTTCCAGATGAGTAAGCCTGGTCCACAGCGTTTGAAGGGAAGGATGAACAGGCTCATAATCTTTCAGTGACAGCTCGAATGGCTGAGGTGCTGCAAGCTGTCTTGTGATCTCCTGAAAAGCAGCTTCCATCCATTGTCTGTCTTCAGCCGTCAGTGTCAGCATGACTGCGGGATTATGAACTTCCTTTATATAAATTTCCCCTCCGACTTTCTCTGCGTATGCTTTCGCCTGTTGTTCAATGGCTCCTGTAAAAAGCCAGAGCGCATATTTTTCCTCGTGAATCGTCTGGATAACCGGACCTTTTTCAGCGAGCTTACGATAAATTTCCTCAGCTGTTCCTGCTTCATTAAACACCCCACCCTGCACTACCCAGACAGCAATTGACGGGATCTCCGCAGTTTCAGATACCTGCTTTACTGCCGGCTCAGCTTCACCAGGCTCTGACAGCATAATGACAGGTTCGGCCTGGTCCGGATATTCAGTCAGACTGAAAATGAGAACGGCAAATAAAGTTGAACAGACAGCTGCAGCAATAATTGGAATAAATACGAATTTCTTTTTATGAGTGGAGGGTTTTCTGTTTACCGGAAACCGGATGACTTTCTTTTCTGTTCGATTCGAGAGAGGTCCCTGTTTCATTTGAGCAGCTCCTTTTAGTCCATGTAAACAAGAGCCTAACACGCAGAAAATAAAAAAGAACAAGACTCGTGTCGTCCTGTTCTGAAAAAGGTGTGACATAATTCGATTACATTATAAAGTAAGACCAGTACCACTCAAGCAATTTCTCTCCAAAAAAATAAACAATCAACGAGCCTGCTGCAATCGAAGGACCAAAAGGAACAGGTTCTTTTCTCGATTTCTTCTTAAAATAAATCATAAATAAGCCTGCCACCGTGCCAATCAGCGTAGCGAAAAAGAAAGAAAGCAACGTCAGCTTCACGCCAAGTACGAGGCCGATTACACCATACAGCTTAATATCGCCGCCGCCCATGCCTCCTTTTGATAAAACGGCAATGAGAAACAACAGGCCAAAACCTGCCACTGCGCCTGCAAGTGCATCCCACCATGGATCAAGTGGAACTAATAACCTTAAAGGTACAAGGATTACCGCAAAAAACAGCAGGATTTTGTCGGGGATAAGCATATAGGCCATATCAGAAACAGAAATGATGACTAACAAAGAAATAAAAACGACCGCTACTGCCAGTTCGGGTGAAAATCCAATTGTATAAAAGGCATAACCAAAGCTTATGCCCGTGATCAGCTCCATCACCGGATAAATCGGGGAAATGCGCGTTCCGCAGGATCGGCAAACCCCTTTTTGAATCAAGTACGAAAAAAAAGGAATGAGCTCAAACCATCTCAGTTTATGTCTGCAAACCGGACAGCTGGAACCGGGCGAAACGATCGATTGTTTCTTCGGAATCCGAAGTCCGGCTACATTAAAAAACGAACCGAAAATCAACCCAAGGACCGTAAAATAACCTGTAAATAGTATTGTCATTTATTCGCCCCCCCTTTACCGGCCAGGTTCATTTCCGTAATAATAAGTGGAAACTTCCATTTCCAATGAAATGATCGGTTCATCCAAATCATTTACGAGCATATCTTCCAAGGTTGACTGGGTGAAATAAAGTTCGTTAAAGCGAATGAACCTTTCGAGCCGCTCCATTTCCTCAATGAATATCAGAAGACTCGTGTAATCACCTGCTGAAACGACAGATTCAAATGTTAACTGCTCATACCCATTCATCTGATTAAAAAGCTTATCTTCTTCCTGTGAATCCGTCACATCGTCATCCGGCACTACCCCATCAATCAGGTCTGCAGAATCTTCCTCACTTTCAAGCCCGGTAAGCTCGGGGTCCTCCATCACAAAATCTACTGTCTCAAGCCTCGTGTTACTCATTAATTCTGCTTGCTGCATTCCCAGCAACAACTGCTCTTCTGAAGGCGTAACAGGAAACCTGTTATCAATGGATACAGGCGTGTTATTTTGATTTTGATCAGCCGGCTGACTTTCAAGCCCTTTCAACGCCACCTGATCCTCCAGGCCTTCCACTTGTTCAGACAGTTTATCTGCTTCTTCATTAAGCGGACGGACAAAAAACAGCCAAAAAACAATTAATTGAAGAAAGAGGAGAAAAATTAACATGATGACGATGGTATCTTTTTTACTCAGCTCCATCTGTTTCCTCCTCCTCAAGAATAGTAAGGTGCAGTGTTACTAAATATCTTGGAATTTGATCAAAGTCCTCCGGCTCATTACCCGGGAAATAAGATTCCAATTTCTCCACTGCTACGTTTGAAAACTTGTCAGACTCTTTTATTCCGCTTATGTATGAAGTAGCATGATTCAGTGTTTCAAACTGATGCTGAACAACTAAAAGATCTTCATTCCATTCAAATTGAATAAGATACCCGTTCTCCGGCAAATAGCGTACCAACTCTTTTAAATACACAGACACCACATTATCCAGTTCCCCTGCCTCATTCAATGCAGTTGAATAATTAGATCCCTCGGTTAACACAGCCGGTTCAGCTGAATTTAACAGCGCCAGCTCTGTCGTCAGTCTGCTCTGTTCCGAATTAAGCACGAGAATATCGGATTTATGTGAGAAAAAGCTGACAACCAATAAGATCATGACGAGTAACCAAACAGCAGCGGCAATGATCAAAATCAGTTTTTTTGCTGTAATGGCAGGTTCTTTTCTTGGTAAAAGGTTAATTTCATGAATCATTCAGCGGGTTGCTCCTTTCAAAAAAAGTCCAAGCAATGCGGCATGCTTCGCTTCCATCCCCTGAAAGTGAGGCAGCAGTCGCTGATGATCAATCATTTGCACAGGGATCTCATAACGTTCATTCACTTTTTCTGTAATCCATTCAAGGAATGGATTATCTCCGGAAATAATCAGCTCATTAACTGATTTTTCCCCTTTATGTAATGAGAAACGATAGAAATTCATCAGTCTTTCCAGTTCTGTAATGCGGTCCTCAAGCTGCTGCTCATATAAAAATGAATCGCCGGGTAACCTGATATGAACTTGTTTACCGTCCTGCTCAATCTCCCAGTTCCCAAGTATCGTTTCAATTGGCTGGTATCTCATAAAGTCAATGATTCCATTTGAAAAGATCGTTATATTCAATCCGTTGACCGACCAGTCACTGATCAAATACGTCCTGCTTGTGTCGAGGGCATTCATAGAGAAAAGCAGGCGGTGCAGAGCAAGTGCTTTCACTTCTGCCGCTTCGGGAATTAACTTCACATCTTCAAATACATTGGTAAACGTTTGTACATCTTCTTCCGGAGAAGCGAATAATATTCCCGGGACTTCATCCGGCTCACTTCTGCTCTGTGAATCCAGACGGATCACATCAATCAGTGGATTTTCAAAGGGAAAATGAATGGACTGTCCGGTTTCCATCATGAAATGTTCACTGATTGCCGTTCCCTTCAACCCTGCTGGAATGGAAACGGGTTTCATCAGGACAGAGGAATCGGGAACAAAAAAACGCACTTTATGTTTTTTTATGCCCCATTCCTCTACTAGTTTTTTAAAAAAATCATAAAAACCCGATTCATCCGTTATTTGACCTTCTTCGATCAGACCGGAGGGAATCACTTTTTCAATAATTTCTATGGATCCGGATGTTTGTTTATCTGTCATCGCGAGTCTGATGACGTAATCCTGGATCAATATGCTGACTGTTTTTTTCTTTTGAAAAATCATGTGATTCGCTCCTGTCTGACGAGTTAGGTGTGTTTTATTAATCAAGGTGAATTTTATCAACCGTGCCGGGACATTCCTTCGCTTTCCATTGTCTAGCTGCGGCGGGCAGGGACTAGCAAACTTCCCGTCCCCTCGTCCGATAAGTCAACATCAGCTCACTGCGTTCACTGTGTTTCCTTTATCTCCGTCGGGGCCGGTCCAGTTTGCACGTCCCTAAACGCCCGCCTCCGCTTTTCCTTGGCCGCGCGGTGAGCCAGCTAATGCTTCGCATTACGCTGTCTCACCTGTCTCTTCTCTGCCGCAGGAGTCTTCGGATGTCCCCGGCACTGATTGTTTTAACTTTCATAAGTGCTATTTCAAAATGGAATAAATAGTGTGAAACCACTTATTAAGATTTTGATACTATTGCCTAGATTAGATCAATAACGAAAAAATTTATTCTAAAATTTCCGCTAATCTATTTTCATCCCAATCTTGGTTAACTCCATCAGAATCTACGTACGCGTTGATAGTATACAAACCAGCTGCATTTGATGTTACAGAAGTGAAATTACCTGCATCAATATAGTCTTCCAAACCATCAGGTGTACATTCTACAGGGGTAGCAGCACAATCCAACCCACCGGCGTTTTCAGCCAGTTTTGCTGCCTGAATAACGTTTAGTGCTTCTGCTGCATCTGCTCGTTCTTGTGAATCATTGATGATTCCTGTAATAATTGGTACGGCAATGGCTGCGATGATGGCTAGAATTACGAGTACAGCGAGCAGCTCGACTAGTGTAAGTCCTTTTTGGTTTTTAAGTGTTTTAAACATTTTTCTCATATTTTTCCCCTCCAGCAATTTTAAAAGATTCATAGAGTAAATCCAATTGACCTTGAAATGCAGGTTCACCTCCTTAAAATACGGTTTTGATCAGATCTGATTATATAAGCTGAAGAGCGGGATCATGATGGCGAGAACGATGGTTCCGACCACTGCTGCCAGTATCACGATCATGATGGGCTCAATGAGTGTCTTAAGCGTGTCCACGCTTCTGTCTACTTCTGCTTCGTAAAAAGAAGCGATGTTTTCCAGCATGAAATCAAGTGACCCTGTTTTTTCCCCGATTGCAGTCATCTGATGAACGAGAGGAGGAAACAGCCAGCTTTTTTCAAAGGGCTCTGAAAGCCGTCCACCGGATTCAAGATTTGTACGGGCTTCTGCTAACACCTTTTCCATTGGCGGGTTGTTGACGACCCTTTGAACAATGGAGATTGCCTGTAAGATAGGTACAGAGCTTGAAAATAGTGATGATAATGTTCTTGCCATTCTTGCTATAAGTGCTTTTTGTAAAAGCGGTCCAAACAGCGGGATACGAATGATAAATACTGAGACATAATACCTTACAGATGGGTTGGACTGATATAAATAGACAGAACCTCCAACCACTACGATCAGGATGATGGCTAAGAGCCACCAGAACGATTGAATAAACTCACTGATCGACAATATAAAAGCTGTTATAGCAGGCAGTTCACTTCCTGCCTGTTCAAACATGACGGTGAATCTCGGAACAATTGTGGTCATTAAGAAAATGACAACCCCGACCGTCAGAATAGATAACAGAATTGGATAGGCGAGAGCTGACTGCACTTTTTTCTTCAGGGTGTATTGTTTTTCAAAATAGGACGCCAGCCGGTCAAGCGTTTCATCCATGCGCCCTGTCGCCTCTCCAGCCCGGATGAGGTTGATAAAAATTGGAGGAAACACTTTTGGATATTTGGCAACAGCCGTTGAAAAAGGCGTACCGGACTGGATTTCATCCTTTACGAGCCACAACGTTTTTTTCAGCACTTTTCCTGAGACCTGATTGGCCAGGATTCCTGTTGATTCAACAATTGAAATCCCTGCTTTGATCAGCGTTGCAAACTGACGGCAGAAAAGAACGAAGTCTTTCTGACTGACTGGTGGAGTTAAATAAATCTCCTTGTGCAGAATGCTGTTGGATGGTTTTATTTCCCTTGCGTTGATTCCCTGTTCCCTCAGCTTTGTTTTAGCTTCCTGTTCATTAATGGAATCAATTGTTCCTTTTTTCAGCACACCTTTAGAGGTACGGCCGGTATATTTATATACCGTCATGTGTAATCACCCGTGGTCAGGAAAGCCTGCACCTCTTTATAATCTACCTGTCCGGATTGAACAAGCTGCTGGATGGCCATTGTCATCGACTGCATACCATGAGAACGTCCAGTCTGAATGACATTTGCGATCTGGTGGGTTTTTTCACTCCGGATCAGGTTTGCAACGGAAGGAAGGTTGATCAACACTTCAATCCCTGCCATTCTGCCGTCTCCACGTGCACTTGGAAAAAGCCTTTGTGAGATGACTGCCTGAAGAACAGAGGCAAGCTGAGTGCGGATCTGTCCCTGCTGATGAGGTTCAAATACATCAATGATCCGGTCTATTGTCTGGGCTGCTCCGCTCGTATGAAGAGTGGCAAGTACAAGATGCCCCGTTTCAGCTGCTGTAATCGCCGTAGAAATCGTTTCAAGGTCTCTCATTTCTCCAACGAGAATAATATCAGGGTCCTGACGCAAAGCAGACCGCAGTCCGTTGGCAAATGTATGAGTATCCAGTCCGACTTCACGCTGATTGACCATTGACTGCTGATGGTTATGTAAATACTCAATCGGATCTTCAAGAGTAATAATATGCTTTGACTGGTGCTTATTGATGAAATCAATCATCGCTGCTAGTGTCGTGGATTTTCCGGATCCGGTCGGGCCGGTTACGAGAATGAGCCCCTGCGGTTTTGTACATAACCCTCTGATAACAGGCGGCAGCTTCAATTCGGTAAAATCCGGAATCAGATTGGTAATGATGCGGATCGCAATGGCAATAGAGTTTCGCTGCTTATAAACATTCACTCTGAACCTTGATACGTTCTGGATACTGTAGCTGAAATCAATCTCCCCTTTTTGGAGAAATTCTTCGTATCTGTGCTTTGGAATCATCTGTTTTGCTATCGTCTGAAGATCTCCGGGTATAAATGTAGCTTCCCCAAGCGGCTTCAAGCCTCCGTTTGACCGGCAGATCGGAGGCGATGCCACGGTTAAATGCAGGTCTGAAGCTTTAAGATTATAGGCTTTGATCAGTAGATCATCGATTTCATAGTGACTCATGTTAACCCACCCTACGATAATGTTGTGACACGGAGAACTTCCTTCAATGTAGTCAAACCGTCGGCTGCTTTCTGCAGACCGTCTTTAACGAGAAAGGGAGTCTTTTTACGTTCTGCATGTGCTTTAATAGCGGTTGAACCGGCTTTTTTGATGATCAGATCCTTCAGTTCATCATCCACTTCAAGCACCTCATGAATCGCCATCCGCCCTTTATAGCCTGTTCCGTTACAGGACGAACATCCTTTTCCTCTGAATAGCTCAGTGTAGTGCACGCCTTCTTTTGCAAAGAGGGCTTTTTCTCTCTCATCGGGCACATAACTTTCTTTACAGTCCCGGCAGATTTTACGGACAAGTCTTTGTGCAACTATTCCACTTAGTGACGAAGACAGCAGAAACGGCTGAATGCCCATATCAATTAATCTGGTAACGGTTTCAATTGAACTGTTCGTGTGCAATGTACTCAAAACAAGATGTCCTGTAAGTGAGGCTCTGATCGCAATCTCGGCTGTTTCCTGGTCACGGATCTCTCCTAACATGACAATATCAGGATCCTGGCGAAGTATACTTCTTAAACCGGAGGCGAAGGTAAATCCGATCTCTTCATTCATCTGAATTTGATTAATGCCTTTCAATTGATATTCAACCGGGTCTTCTACTGTGAGAATGTTAACCGACTCTTCGTTTAAATAATGAAGGGCGGAATAAAGCGTAGACGATTTACCAGAACCTGTAGGACCTGTAATTAATACAATTCCATTTGGCTTAGATATCATATTCAGAAAAAGACTGTAATTTTCAGTAGTGAAATCAAGCTTAGATAAATCGGTAAGAGCATTATTCAAATCATGAATTCTCAGTACGATCTTTTCACCATAAATTGTTGGCAGGGAAGAAATCCTGATATCTATCGTATGGTCATTGATCACTGATTTAATTCTTCCGTCCTGAGGAATCCTGCTTTCTGTAATATTCAATCCGCCCATTATTTTCAACCTGGCAATCACAATATTTTGCATATGCTTAGGAAGTGATCGCTCAGTCTGCATCATGCCGTCCACTCTATACCTGACAAGCACTTCATCTTCATGCGGATCAAAATGAATATCACTTGACTGCTGGGCCGCTGCCCCGGCAATGATTTGATTGACAAGCCGGACGATCGGTGAATCAAGATTTGTCAGATCGGCTTCCGATTCGTTTTCATTCATAGCCAGGTCCATAAGTGCTTCATTCATTGAGTTCTGAATATCATAAAATTTCATCACGTTACGGTTCAGATCGTCTTTTGCAGCAATACTCGGTTCAATCTGACAGCCCGTCGCCATTCTTAATTCTTCAATTGCGAAATAATCCATCGGGTCGGCCATTGCAACATAAAGTTTATTTCTTTCCTTCTTTAATGGAATAATGAGGTTTTCCTTAGCCAGTTCGGACGGGATAAGCTGTATTAAATCAGTATCAATTTTGTATCTGTTTAGTTCAACATGAGGAATACCAAGCTGAAATTCAAGTACCTCGATCAGTTGCCGTTCCGTAATGATGCTCTCTTTAATCAGCCAGTCCCCGAGCTTTTCGCTCTGTGACTTTTCATTAAGCGCTCTGTTCACTTCTTCAACTGTAACCATACCGGACTCAGTGAGAAGATCGCCAAGCCGCTTTCGATTTACCATACTCATTACTACTCAACCTTTCCTATTTAGGAGGATCCTCTTGCTTAACTGTGACTTTTTCTTCATCAGGCTCAACCGTGGAAGTTACTGTACCCTCATCTGCTTCTGAACCTGACTGCGTTTCTCCTGTTGATGGGCTTTCATTGACTGCGCCTTGTGCAGGTGCAGCATCAACAGGTGCATCGGAAGTCTGTATAGCCTGTTCAGGTGAAACCTCAGTAATAGCAGGAACAGGCGGATAAAAATCGGCAGTCACAACTTCAGGGTCAATTCCTGATAACAGGCTGTAACGGATCGTTTCAGATTGAAACCCCTCTTTCCCTGAACTGATTTTCACTTTTTGTCCAGGCTTCAAAAGAGGGTTGTAGCGCTGAATGACTCTAGGCTCGATAAATTGATTATGTGTCGTTTCAACCTGATATTTTTGAGTACCTCCAACCATGCTGATCTGAATCTCAAGCTGATCCCCTGCTGAGTCAGCTTTTATCATCATCGGATAGGAAAAAGGATTATAAACTTTCAGATCCCTGTTCATCCGAGAAGAAACCCAGGCTTCCATGCCGGCTTTGATAAATTCAGGCGGCTCTGACATGGTATGGCGCTCCTGAATCAAAGCATCCGTCATTAAGAAAGCCTGGTACAGTGAAGACGCTGCAATCTGCAAAGACTGATCATCAGCAGATGAAAAGGTTTCATTAAAAGAAAAAGTTGTTTTACCGCTTATTTCAAATGACTGTATAATGTCAGCTGTTTTGCCGGCATCAGGCGTATTGAATGAAAAAAACGAAACAACACCGGGCTGATCGGCATCGCTTGCTGATACAGCCGCAATGTTTTCATAAGACAGACGGGAAGCGTTTTCGTTTAACATCCCGACAGTCGCATCCACATCAATGACCTGATCGTATTCATTTAAAACTTGCAGATCACCCAGTTCAACAGTTAAAGGAAAAGCCACTTCATCTGTTCTGTCCCAGAATGCATACCAGGGACTTTCTGAACTGTTTTTCATAGTCTGAAAACTCTCACTTAAATCAAATTCAAATGATGAACGCGATACAGCAAATGATCCATTTTGATATGTAACAGTAATATCTCCACTGTTTTTCCATTCTGCAATCTGACTGGTTAAATCAGCCTTCATTTCGTCATAAGGCCCTTTTGTTAATGAAAAGGAGGAGTTAGCTGCCTTGGAATAAGATGCAGGGTTATGAAGGTACATCACAATCATCGTGACCAGTGTAATTGCAGTAGCGATAGTTATAGATATTTTTAACCAGTTCATTTCTTCACCCACACTTCTTCTGCATGAAATAAATTATCAATATAGAGAATGAATCCTTAAGCTCATTTTTTGGAAATAAATACATGTAAAGACATTTAACTATGGTACTAGTATATCCTGTGATTAAAGAACGAACAACAGTAGATGTTTAGTTCTATATACATAAAAATGAGCATCCATAGATTGAATGCTCATTTTGAATAAGTTGCCACTTTGTTTCGTCCCTTTTGTTTTGCTCCAATATATAACGCACGATCAGCATTTCTTAAAAGTGACTTCGCTGAATCAGTATCCCCCGGAGCAGAGGAAACACCAATGCTGACGGTGAATTTCACATTCAATTTTTCCCGTTTCTTACTGAGGTCATGCCTGATTTCAAAAACTTTATTTTCAACTTCTCTCCTGATTTTTTCACTGATCATTTTTGCTTCTTCTTTAGAGATATCACTCAACAGGATGACGAATTCCTCACCGCCGTATCTGGCGATGACTCCTACTTCCCCGGCAATCTCAACAAGCATATTTGCAAGCTCGAGCAGCAGATCATTTCCACTTTGATGCCCATACGTATCATTGATACTCTTAAAATGGTCTATATCAAGCAAAATGAGTGAGAGCACATTCAGTTTCCCGCGCTGTAAAGCTTCAAATTCTTCATTCAGTTTTTCATCAAAATAACGGAAATTGTATAGTCCGGTTAGAGCACAGCGCTCACTCTGCTTGACTGTACGCTGATGATTCCTTGCATTTTGTATCGCTACAGCAAGATAGGAGCATAAAATTTCAAGTATTGCGATTAAATGAGCACCAAAAGCGTTTTTCTTTTTCGAAGCCGCCATCAGAACAGCAACTGTTTTTTTATTTCTCTGGATCGGCACACAAATAATGCTTTCAATGTCCGAAGGGATATACCCCTCGACTTCTTCGTTCCATTCACTTTTTTTACTGTACAGCTTTGCTTTCCCAGATGCCCAAACCTTACCTGCAATCCCTTCTCCCAGACGGACAGGTGACAGGTTGTTCGATTCAATTTTGCCATTTTCCATTCTCCGCAGGAGAACAAGCTGATTATTTTGTGTTTCAACATCCAGAATATACAAATAATCGATTGGCATTAAATCTGATAATTTATTTGTAAATAAGTCCAACACTTCATTTACTTTTAATCTTTCAGCGAGCTGATGACCGATTTGAGCTGATTTAGCTAAATCTGTATTCACTCTTTCAGACGTATTATAAAGACGTAAAATCATAGAAATAGCCAGAAACGGGATACCCAGTAAAAAGGTAGCACCTGCTCCGATTGTAATGAGAAGATAAAAATACGCCAGACCGAACGGCATGCTCAGCATGGTGGCCACATAGTCCAGCTTCGTATCATAGCTCCAGAATGAATAGCGATTGCCTACGAACCAGTGAAAAGAATATAAATAAATATGGTTAACAAAAATATGGATAAAAATATAGACTGCAGATACTGCCGTGACTGCCAGAACAGGATCATCCGGAGTAACACCGGTTGCATAAAAAACTGTCCCGGCTATGAGACTGATGATCATAAACATGGTTGAATTCAAAGCAAATCGGTAAAGTGTCCTCCACGTCATTTTCGAACGGATTAAAAGCGGAATCAGAACGAGCTGCATTAAAATGATTTCATACAGCAACCCATACATTAAAAAAGCGGCAAGGTTGATCCAGTGAATGATGAAGATGGTCGAGTTATCAACTTTAAAAGGGAAATATGCAGAAATGACAGCAAGGACAATCAGACTGAGAACGATCTGCCAGTCAAAACGTTCAATCGGGTCGATCTGATAGGCAAAATAAAGACCTGCCGGAAATATTACACCCCACATAATCCATAATACCCATTTTACTTTTACAGATACATCTTTCATCTTATATCACCCCGCTTTTATATGATAATAGTCACGATATAATGATATTACCAAAAAAAGAGACTTCCGTCACGTTAATTTTCACTAGTTTGAATTTTCTTGATTTCGTGATAAACCGATGAAAGAAAATAAAGCGACCCTGTGAGCAGATATAAGTGATCTTCTCCGGACTTCATCTCACTGATCCATCTCTCAGCAGTGACAATCCGTTTATTAGGATGCGTACTCTTTTCACATAAAGCTTCAGCCTTAGCCGCTCTTGGAAAATCAAAGGTTGTAAATGATATTTCATCTGCCAGCTTATCCAGCTGTTGAATCATCCCTGATGTATCTTTATCCGACACTGCTGCGAAAAGAAGGTGTACTTTTTTATCGGCATATTTTCTTTTGACTGTGTCAATCAATGATTCAATGCCCTCAGGATTATGTGCGCCATCCATGATCACGAGTGGGCGGGTGCTGAGCGTTTCCATTCTTCCGGGCCAATAGGCGTGCCCGACTCCTTTTTGAATAGCCTCTTTGGATAAATCCGCTCCTGATAAAATTTCAGCCGTCTTAATGGCAATCGCTGCATTTTCAATCTGGTGAAGTCCGTTCATTCTTGTTGTCAGATGGATGGAATCCTGATAAAGGAATGACTCACCGTGGCCTCCTTTGTCTAAAGGAGTCAGTACAGGATCAACACCGACTTCATAAGCGGCTGCATGTTTTGAATCAGCTGTTTCTTTGATCACCTGTTTAGCACCTGCATGCTTAACACAATAAATGAGCGGTACCGATTCCTTAATGATTCCGGCTTTTTCAAAAGCAATTTCCTCATATGTGTCACCGAGAATCGCTGTATGATCAAGACCGATTGAAGTAATGCATGTACAAAGGGGAACAACGATATTCGTTGAATCAAGTCTCCCGCCAAGACCGACTTCAACTAATACATAGTCAACCTCCCGGATGTTGCCGAAGTAGTGAAACATCATGGCTGTAATGACTTCAAATTCTGTTGGCCCGCCGAGTTCCGTTTCCTCCAGTTCATCTGCAAGTCGTTTAATGTCCTGCGTAAGGCTCACCCATTCCTCATCACGGACTGGCGCCCCATTCACTGCAATCCGCTCATTAAATACTTCGAAATAAGGTGAGGTGAAGGTTCCCACTGTTTTTCCTGAAGCCTGCAGAATATTTCTTAAAAAGGTCACTGTTGACCCCTTGCCATTCGTTCCACCAATATGGACGGCTCTTATTTTCCTCTCAGGATTTCCGAGCCGTTCCATCATCCATTCCATTCTTGATAAACCTGGCTTAACGCCAAGGCGAAGCCGCCCGTGGATCCAGTTGATTGCTTCCTCATAGGATGTGATCATCTTATTTCTCCCTTTCACATTCATTGAATTTTACAGGAAAAGGGACAGACATCTAATCCGTCCGTCCCTCATAAAAATCAGTTATTTTTCAGTTCAGCAATACGTGTTTTGACTGCTTCCTGTTTAGACATATAGTCCTTTTGTTTTTCGCGCTCTTCATTTACGACAGCTTCCGGTGCTTTGCTGACAAAGCGTTCGTTGCTAAGTTTTTTCTCCACGCGCTCTACTTCTTTTGTCCATTTATCAAGCTCTTTTTCAAGACGGGCAATTTCTTCGTCGAGATTAATCAGACCTTCGAGTGGAAGGAACAGCTCTGCACCGGTTACGACTGCTGTCATAGCTTTATCCGGAGACTGAATGTCTGTACCGATTTGAAGATTTTCAGGATGACAGAAACGCTCTAAATACGCTTCATTTTTCTTCAGTCTGTCTGTCGTCTCTTCAGACGATGTCCGGATCATCAGCTGAATCGGCTTACTCATTGGTGTATTTACTTCCGCTCTGATGTTACGTACGGAACGGATAATATCAATCAGCAGTTTCATTTCTTCTTCAGCAGCACGATCTGTAAACTGTTCGTTCACTGTTGGCCATGCAGCCTCTGTAATGGACTTCCCTTCGTGAGGAAGGTTCTGCCAGATTTCCTCCGTGATAAACGGCATGAACGGGTGAAGCAGTCTCATCGTCTGGTCCAGCACATAAGCAAGAATTGAACGTGTTGTTTTCTTCGCCTCTTCATTTTCACCGTTTAATGGAAGCTTCGCCATCTCAATATACCAGCTGCAGAAGTCATCCCAGATGAAGTTGTATAACGTACGTCCAACTTCCCCGAACTCATAGCGGTCAGCAAGACTCGTTACGTTTTCAATCGTATCGTTCAGACGGGTTAGAATCCATTTATCCGCCACTGACTTTTCGCCTGAAAGGTCGATTTCTTCATACTTCAGCCCGTCCATGTTCATGAGGGCAAAGCGGGATGCATTCCAGATCTTATTGGCAAAGTTCCAGATGGACTCTACTTTATCCATAGAGAAACGCAGATCCTGACCCGGTGAGGAGCCGGTTGTCAGCACGTAACGAAGAGAGTCGGCACCGTAATCAGCAATTACGTCCATCGGATCCACCCCATTGCCGAGTGACTTGGACATCTTACGTCCTTCTTCATCACGGACAAGCCCATGAATCAGCACATCCTTGAACGGACGGCCGCCTGTGAATTCAATTCCCTGGAAAATCATACGGGATACCCAGAACGCGATGATATCGTAGCCTGTTACAAGGGCAGAGGTAGGATAGTAGCGCTTATAATCCGCTGACTCCTCATCCGGCCAGCCCATTGTTGAAAACGGCCATAAAGCTGATGAGAACCATGTATCAAGCACATCGTTGTCCTGCTCCCAGTTCTCAGAATCAGAAGGTGCCTCTTCACCTACATAAATTTCCCCTGTCTCTTTATGGTACCAGGCAGGAATACGGTGACCCCACCAGAGCTGACGTGAAATACACCAGTCACGGATATTTTCCATCCAGCGTAAATACGTATTCTCAAAACGCGAAGGAACAAAGTTTACTTTATCCTCCTGACTTTGCAGTTCAATCGCCTGCTTGGCAAGCGGCTCCATCTTAACAAACCACTGCGTTGAAAGGTACGGCTCAACGACCGCTCCGCTTCGTTCCGAGTGACCAACAGAGTGAAGGTGATCTTCAATTTCAAACAGCACGCCTGACTCCTGAAGATCCTTGACGATCTGCTTGCGGCATTCAAAACGGTCCATGCCTTTATACTTTCCGGCATTGTCATTCATGCTGCCATCTTCGTTCATGACCAGAACACGTTCAAGATCATGACGGTTCCCGATTTCAAAGTCATTAGGATCATGCGCAGGGGTGATTTTTACCGCTCCTGATCCAAATTCCATATCCACATAGTCATCAGCGACAATCGGAATTTCACGGCCAACGATTGGAAGCGTAACTGTTTTTCCGATTAAATGCTGATAGCGCTCATCATTCGGGTGTACCGCAACCGCAGTATCACCAAGCATGGTTTCAGGACGGGTTGTCGCAATCTCAATCGATCCGCTGCCGTCCGTTAAAGGATAGCGCATGTGATAAAACGCACCCTGTACATCCTTATGAATAACCTCGATGTCAGATAGAGCCGTTTTAGTCGCGGGATCCCAGTTGATAATATACTCACCACGGTAGATCAGCCCTTTTTCATAAAGGTTCACAAACACCTTTTGAACAGCTTTCGATAAGCCTTCATCAAGTGTAAAACGTTCACGTGAATAATCGAGTCCAAGTCCCAGCTTCGACCACTGTTCGCGGATATGACCCGCATATTCATCCTTCCACTTCCATGATTCTTCAAGGAATTTTTCACGTCCAAGATCGTAGCGTGTTGTACCCTGTTCACGCAGCTTCTGCTCCACTTTCGCCTGAGTGGCAATCCCTGCGTGGTCCATACCCGGAAGCCATAGAACATCGTATCCCTGCATCCGCTTCATACGCGTTAAAATATCCTGAAGCGCTGTATCCCAGGCATGTCCAAGGTGCAGCTTTCCTGTTACATTCGGAGGCGGAATGACGATCGTGTAAGGAGTTTTATCAGCTTCACTCTTTGCCTCAAATACTTTTTCTTTCAGCCACCATTCATAACGGCCCTCTTCTATTGCCTTCGGATCATATTTCGTCGGCATGGTTGTCTCATTCATTGTCATATTGCTTCCTCCAGTTCAGTTGAATTGTGTACATAACATCATTTACGGAAATTCCGGAAAAACAAAAAAATCCCTTTCGCCATAAAAGGACGAAGGGATTTGGATTCGCGGTACCACCTTTTTACACAGACTTATGCCCGTGCACTTAATTCAAATAACGGCTTCAAACCGGCCTGTAACTAATCTGACCATACAAGTCATTTCATCAAGGCTGCTAACGGGTGACTTCAGCGGGATCTGATCTGGAAATTCTCTCACCAAATGAATTTCTTCTCTGAAGAACGATGGGTCGCTTACTCTTCCCGGTCAATGCATCGTATATATACCTTATCTTAATCGATTTTCAATCCAGGAGTCAAATAAAATCGCAAAATTCATTCTCTCATCATACGATAAAGGAATGAATAGAAAGGATCGATACAATGGGGAAAAAGCGTCTGTTTCCAAAACCAAAGCCACCCTGGTGGAGAAAATGCCGTGATACATGCCAGGTGTTTATCATCCCGCTCTGTGTATTTCAGAGTGTAAGGCTCATTATTCTGCCAACGACTTTTGATGTACTGCTGCTGGCGTTTTTAGCAGGAGTCGCCTGTGTTCTTTATTTTGAATGGGTCTGAACAGAAGGCACCCAGATCAGCTCACCGCGATTAAACGGTCTTCTGGACTCAAACTGATTCGTCTTCATGAGCTGAATCAGCGTGACACCATATCGTTCAGCGACCATCTCAAGTGTTTCATCCTGCTGAGCGATATGTATCTTTATTTGCGCCTGCTGATCCTCAAGCGTATGAATAAATCTTGAAAAGGCACTGTCCTCCTGCTCATCTATGTCAGCGGTTTCCTTTTCCTCTTCGACCTCAATCTCAGCCACAACCTCAGCCTCTCTGACTTCCTCAGCAATGAGTGCCAGTGCTTCTTCAACTTCAGCTTCTGCTAAAACTTCTTCCACTATTTCTTCTATCAGCTCTTCTTCATCACTCGTCACAGGCTCTTCCTGGAAGTCACTCTGTTCAACTTCCTGCACTTCAGGCTCAGCTTCTGCCTGTGCTGATTCTTCGAGGGCTACTGACTCCTGCTCTTCAGGCTTCACTTCTGTACGGGTTTTTGGTTGTTCCCCATTCCAGTCATTTAATGGATTTGGCAGCACCCTCACCTCGGCAGCTGCTTCTTTTTTCGGCACTTCCTTTTTTTCAGCTACCCCTTCAACAGCCAGCTCCGCGGTTAAATGAAGGATCCCTTCAACCGGCATTTCATAATCAATGTGCTCAATATAAACCTCTACATCGTGCTTATTCGCTACCCTCTCTGAAGCAATAGAGATCGAAAGCGGAAAATGATGCTCAAAGGTCATTTTACTTTCATCTGTTTTTACTTTTTGTACAAGAGCAGCTGAACGGTACTGCTCGGACAGGTCTTCACCCTGATGAAACAGACCATCACCCGCGAGTAATAGCGTTCCTTCCACCAGCACCTGATCCTGGTGTTCGGTAATGGATACACTCGGTTCAAAAGAAAGGGATCTTAGCTCACTCAGAATATGGTTTTGATCAAAACGGATCGTCTCACTCAACGTATACGACATTTTTTTGTTCATCGTATCCTCCTTCTCATTTAAACATTTCCTTTTAATCTATGTTCAAATGAAAGGAATCATGATGATTTTATCAGACCACTTTCCTCCTTTTAAGTAGATAAACAGTCAGCGGTGCTGCAGCAAATAAAATAAAAAAGATCCTGAACAAATGAAAGCTTGTCACCGTTGATACATCTGCACCAACCTCATAAGCCGTAATCGCCATCTCCGCAACCCCCCCTGGAGCCGCGCTCAGAAACGTATCAATCAGTGTAAAAGAAAACAGCTGATTCATCACCCACGCAAGAAAAATACAAAATGTAATGAGCAGCAGGTTAATCATCACAACATAGGCCAGCGGTTTGACCGAGATCAGCTTTCTGAGGCCGGTCATCTGAAGCCCGAGATGAGTGCCGAGCATTACCTGTGCTGCTGCTACGAGCGGATCCAGCACAAGAAATTCATTTCCGATAAAAACATTAAAAAGAGTGACTGCCAAAAGCGGTCCGAGCATGAAGGGAATGGGAAAGTGCAGCTTCTTCATGATAAGGATCAGCAGCGTAATTCCAGCACCCAGAATAATCAGATCTCTTATTTGGGGAATAACTGTAACGGTTGAATCCACCTGAGATGATAAACCACCGGGGAAAAAATAGGTTGCAAGAAACGGAACTACGGTAATAACCATCAGAATCCGGATCGTCTGCATAAAAGCAACCGCCGATACGTCCGCCCCTTTAATCTCCTCACTCAGCAACACCATTTGTGAAAGTCCTCCCGGAAAACCGCCAAGTACTGCCGTTTCAAATGAATAACCGGTGAGCCTTGCTAAAAACCACGCACATACCGTGGCAAAACCGGTTACAAGCAGTGTCAGGACAAGCATTAGCGGCAAATTCAGACCCATCAGCTTTACTGCCTCCGCTGTAAAAGAAGTACCCATCTGAATCCCAATAATCACAAGCCCGATACTCCGCAGGATATCCGGCCAGACAAATTCATAAGAAACCGTGTTCTTCAAGATGATCATTACCATCAAGGGCCCAAGGAGCCAGGGTAAAAATATATTTAATATAGTAAACAGCCATCCTGCTATCACAGCGATAACCAGTGTTACAATAAAACGAACTTTCATGTCATTCATCCCGCTTCCTGCTATGTATTCTTTTAGTGTATCAAACTATTTTTGAATGAGCATGCTCCGATGAATGATATAAAAACGAATAAGAGAGTGAAACCAACAGCCGGTTTCACTCTCTTCCCACTTTTTTATTTTGTTGACAGCTGCTTAAATGCTGTCTCTACTGCCTCAAGTGTTTTTGCTACATCTTCATCAGAATGAACGGTGGACAGGAACCAGCCTTCAAACTGGGAAGGCGGAAGGAATACACCATTTTCCGCCATCAGACGGTAGAACTCACCAAACATGTTCAGATCAGAAGATTTTGCCGTTTCAAAGTTGATGACCTTCTCATTTGTAAAGAAGAAGCCTAACATTGACCCCGCACGGTTAACAGAATGTGGAATACCATATTGCTCAGCAAGTCTTGTAAAGCCTTCCTCAAGCTGATCTCCCACTTTGATAAAATGGTCATAGCTTTCTTCTGTCAGCTGAGACAACGTTGCATAACCTGCAGCCATCGCAAGCGGGTTTCCTGAAAGGGTGCCTGCCTGGTAAATCGGCCCTGCCGGTGCAATGTGGTCCATAATTTCCTTTTTACCGCCGAAAGCACCTACTGGAAGTCCGCCGCCGATTACTTTACCAAGACACGTCAGATCAGGCGTTACTCCAAGATGGCCCTGGGCACAATTAAACCCGACACGGAAACCGGTCATGACTTCATCAAAGATCAGCAGTGAACCGTGCTGTTCAGTCAGGCTGCGCAGTTCTTCAAGGTAGCCTTCAACCGGAGGAACAACGCCCATATTTCCAGCCACAGGTTCTACAATTACACCTGCAATTTCATGGCCGTATTCTTTAAAAACATATTGAATGGATTCAAAATCATTGTATGGAACCGTGATCGTATTTTGCGCCACGCTTGCCGGAACGCCTGGTGAATCAGGTAAACCGAGTGTCGCAACACCGGATCCCGCCTTAATCAGGAGGCTGTCTCCGTGACCGTGATAGCATCCTTCAAACTTGACGATTTTATCTCTGCCCGTATACCCGCGTGCCAGACGAAGGGCACTCATTGTCGCTTCCGTACCTGATGATACCATTCTTACTTTTTCAATAGAAGGGACACGGTCAATGACGAGCTGTGCCAGCTTATTCTCAGACAAGCTTGGCGCACCAAAGCTTGTACCGGATAAAGCCGTTTGTTGAATTTCACTGACTACGTGATCATCTGCGTGACCTAAAATTAAAGGACCCCATGACAGTACATAATCAATATACTCATTGCCATCTATGTCGTAAATTTTTGATCCTTTACCTTTTTCCATGAAAATCGGATCCATATTAACCGATTTAAATGCACGGACCGGACTGTTCACACCGCCCGGCATTAATGCTGAAGCTGTCTCAAAAGCTTCTTTTGAATTCGAATACGAACGCATAGTACCGCTCCTTTATGTGAATAGATTACTTTTCCTGAAGCCATGCAGCTGCTTCTTTTGCATGATACGTAATTATCAGGTCTGCCCCTGCACGCTTCATGCTCGTCAGCTTTTCCAGAATGATTTCTTTTTCATTGATCCATCCGTTTGCTGCTGCCGCTTTAATCATGGAATACTCACCGCTGACATTATAGGCAACGACCGGCTGGTTAAAGCGGTCCTTTACATCTCTCATGATGTCCAGGTAAGAAAGTGCAGGTTTTACAATGAGAAAATCTGCGCCTTCATGGACGTCAGACTCTGCTTCTCTCAACGCTTCCAGTCTGTTCGCAGGGTCCATCTGATACGTTTTGCGATCTCCGAATTGCGGTGAGCTGTGCGCTGCATCACGAAACGGTCCGTAAAAGCTGGATGAATATTTCACCGCATAACTCATAATCGGAACATCATAAAAACCTGCTTCATCCAGACCGTGACGAATCGCTGCAACAAAGCCGTCCATCATATTTGAAGGAGCAATAATATCCGCTCCTGCCTTCGCCTGACTGACAGCCGTTTTAGCAAGCAGATCAAGCGTTGGATCGTTCAGCACTTTTCCGCCTTCTACAATGCCGCAGTGACCGTGATCTGTATACTGACAGAGACACGTATCCGCTACAACGACCATTTCAGGTGCTTTCTCTTTAATTAAACGGGTTGCCTGCTGAACAATTCCCTCTTCAGCATAAGCCTGACTGCCCACTGCGTCTTTTTCCTTCGGCACGCCAAACAAAATGACGGAAGGAATACCCAACTCAGTCAGCTGGTTAATCTCATCCATTACACCATCTAAGGAAACGTGATACACACCAGGCATAGATGGAACCTCTTTTCTGATTCCTTCACCCTCCACAACAAATAAAGGATAGATGAAATCCTCAGGACGAAGCCAGGTTTCCCTTACCATTGCACGCATTCCATCAGTAGAACGCAACCGTCTGTGACGATCAAATTGAAGTTCCTTCATCATCAAAAACCTCCTGTTATTCCATACACGCTGCTATTTTTTCTATCATCGCTTTTATTGTATAGTCTGCCGGTTCCATATGTACAGGCAGACCTCTTTTGAATAGTTCTGAGGATGTCGTTGGCCCAATACTGGCAATTTTAACGCGTCCTTCCTTCATACGCGTTAAAATCGGCGCACCAGCTTTTTCTGCACTTTCTACAAAATGCCTCACTGCTGAAGGACTGGCAAAAGTGACAACATCCACTTGAGTGATGGACGACAGCTTTTCTGTGTCAATGTCTGGCTTGAACGTTTCGTATAGCGTCCAGACTTTGCAGGTTGCCCCTTCCTTCTCAAAAGCAGCAGCAATTTCACCCCGTGCAATATTCCCCTGTGGAAAGAGCATGTTCAATCCCCTTACCTCATCAGCCGGAAATTCTTTAATAAAGTCAGCACCCTTGAAGCTCGACGGAACAAAATCAGCTTCTATCCCGTGATCATAAAGAAAAGCAGCTGTTTTTTGACCAACTGCTCCTACTTTACATAACCGTAATTCAGATACAGCATCTGCTTCCGTCAACCGGTCAAGGAAATACTTCGCTGCATTACGGCTGGTCAGAATCACCCAGTCAAATGTGCCGAGCTGATTAATCATTGACTGTCCATGGCTGCCGTGCAAAGCTCTTGTCTCGATCATTGGGAGAATCAACGCTGTTCCTCCCAGCTCTTCAATCATGAACTGATCCCTTTTCGCCTGATCAATCGGACGCGTCAGCAGGATGGTTTTGTTCGAAAGGGAGCCTGTCATCATTTACTCTCCCTGTTCTTCTTTTACCTGATCAATCAGCTTTTTCGCCCCTTTTTCAGTCATCAGCGCTGCTGCACTTAACCCTACTTCCATTGGATCCGATCCGGAAACCACTTCTTTGTAAACCGTCTGTCCATCGGGAGATGCCACGAGGGCCGTGAGCGTGACTTCATTACCTGACAGTTCAGCAAAACCGGCAATCGGCACCTGACATCCACCTTCCATTTTATGAAGGAAGGCACGTTCAGCTGTCACTGTGGCAGACGTTTCACGATCTGTAAAACGGTCCAGAAGTGTGCGGAGCTCTGTGTCATCCTCACGGCATTCGATCGACAGTGCACCCTGCCCGATCGCAGGCAAACAATCCTCCGTAGATAAAAACTCAGAAACGATATCTTTTGACCAACCCATTCTGGAAAGACCGGCAGCTGCGAGAATAATCGCATCAAAGTTTTCTGTTTCAAGCTTCTTTAGGCGCGTATCGATATTTCCACGGATCCACTGAATATTCAGGTCCGGCCTTTTAGCCAAAATCTGAGCACTGCGTCGAAGACTGCTCGTTCCCACAATGGCTCCTGCAGGAAGCTCAGCCAATGTCTCACCGTTTTTCGAAATCAGCGCGTCGCGTGCATCCTCACGCACAGGAATACTGCCGATCACCAATCCTTCAGGAAGCTCAGCAGGCATATCCTTCATACTATGAACAGCCATGTCAATTTCATGGTCATACATTGCCTGTTCGATTTCTTTTACAAAGAGACCTTTCCCGCCAACCTTTGAAAGCTGGACATTCTGAATCTGGTCTCCTTTTGTTACGATTTCTTTAATTTCAAATTCTGTTCCCGGCTCAAGCTGTTTAAGCTGCTCAATCACCCATTTTGTCTGTGTAATGGCCAGCTTACTTCTTCTGGAACCTACAATAATTTTTCGCATGAAAGAAACCTCCACTTTGTTCATCTTCAACTAAGAATTTTTTATCCTTATATCCTGTGTAAACGGATTAATAAAGCTTTTTTAAGAATACCAGAAATGAAAGGACGATAATCGGCTTCCAAGCAGGAAGTTAATAATCAGACAGAGAAAAGCCATCGTGTTAAAAATGGCAAGTGTTCTGCCGGATTCCCCTCTGCCAAATCTCCGGTACAAAAAGACACCGTAAATACCAAGCAGTAAAAACGACCCGATAATTTTCACATCATACCAAATCATATAAGGTAACGAAATGACCGCCCACTGAACCCCGAGAATAAGGCTTAAAAGTAAGAGCGGGAATCCGATTATGTTTAATATAACTGAGCCCTTTTCAAGCTTTGATAAATCTGTAATTCTTTGAAGCTTCTGTCCCCACTTTTTCTTTTTCAGCAATCTGTACTGCAGCAAATATAAAATGGAAAAAACGACAGATACCGAAAATGCCGCGTAGGAAACAATCGCCATCGTTATATGAATCAGTAAAAGCTCCGACATCAGACGCTCTGCCGCTGCATTGGTGGATGCCTGAACCGGCGCAAAAGTATGAATCGCCATAAAAGTAAAACCGATGACGTTGACAAAAAAAACGGTGAAGTCTACACGCATTACACGATTAATCGCTAATGACAGTGTGACTAACACCCATGCGTAAAAATAGATGCCTTCAAACAAGGTTAAAACAGGAAATCTGCCTGTTCTCATCATATATAAAAATAAAAAGATTGTTTGAAGAACCCAAACAATCGTTAAAAGCCAGAAGGCTAAACGGTTAGCCTTCTGGTCTTTTTGCAGATAATCCATAAAGTATAACAGTACGCTCACCGCATAAAGGATGAGCATGACTTCATGAAGGCGGGTCATGGACAGTTCAAACATCTGTAATCCCCCAAGCTATGGCTGTAAGGACAGCTCCGGCTGACGAACCGCTGACGTTGATTTTTCAACAGATTTAACCGGCTGAACAGCATCTCTTACCTGATCTTCCAGGTTAAAGATTTTCATGAACAGCTCAAGTTTTTCGTCACCGTCCGGTAATGCAGCGAGTTCTTTTGCCTGCAAGATCGGATCCTTCAGCAGCTGATTAATAATGCTCTTTGTATGCTTGCTTAATACTTTGCGTTCGCGATCTGTCAGACTCGGCATCTTACGTTCGATGCTTTCCATTGTCTCAGCCTGAATGGCCAGCGCTTTCTCACGAAGAGCGGAAATGACTGGAACAACACCAAGCATATTAAGCCACTCTTTGAAGGCAACGATGGTTTCTTCAACCATGATTTCAATCTGTTCAGCTGCCTGTTTACGTTCTTCAAGATTCGCCTGAACAATTCCTTCAAGATCGTCAATATCATAAAGAAATACGTTGTCCAGCTCATTTATTGATGGGTCAAGGTCACGCGGTACCGCAATATCTACCATAAAGAAAGGACGACCCTTTCTCATTCTCTCAACGTGAATCATCATTTCTTTATCAATGAGGGCTTCTTTTGCACCGGTTGAAGTAATCAGAATATCCGCTTCAACAAGTGCACATTGAAGCTCACGCAATTCTTTTGCACTTCCGGAAAATTTATCTGCAAGTGCTACAGCTTTTTCAAACGTGCGGTTAATCACCGTTACTTTTGTTGCGCCGCTTCCCTGCAGATTCTGAATCGCAAGCTCACCCATTTTTCCTGCACCAAGGATTAATACATGCTTTTTATTTAAATCGCCAAAAATCTTTTTGGCAAGCTCAACAGCAGCATATGACACAGAAACTGCATTGGATGCAATATCCGTTTCAGCATGTGCTTTTTTAGCCAGTGTAATCGCCTGCTTAAACAACTCATTAAAAACAGTACCTGTTGCGCCGTTTTCCTGAGAAGTAAGGAAGCTTTTACGAACCTGTCCCAAAATCTGCGTCTCTCCAACGATCATAGAATCGAGTCCGCAGCTTACTTTAAACAGGTGCTCCATCGCACCATCTTTTTCATAAATAAATAGATAAGGGCTGAATTCATCTTTATCAAGCTGAAACCAGTCAGCAAGAAACTGCTTTATATAATAACGACCTGTATGAAGCTGATCTACGACTGCGTAAATTTCCGTTCGGTTACACGTTGAAACAATGACGTTTTCCAGAATGCTCTTTCTCGCCTGGAGCTCCGTCATTGCTTTACTTAGATCCGCTTCCTGAAAAGAAAGACGCTCTCTAATCTCTACAGGGGCCGTTTTGTAATTCAATCCTACAACTAAAATGTGCATGTTTGAAAGACACCCCCAGAAGTTAATCACTATTTCTATTATAACATGCTGTAACCACTTTCATGAGCTTAAATGTGAACAAGCATTGAAACCCGTTCACTGACGATCTTATGCAGCATCCGGACTGAATCCGGTTCGCACGGCTGCATAACGATGACTTCTGAGTCAAGAGTACCAGACCGGTATGTTGAATTCAACTGTTCAGCTCATTTTCAGAACCTTCTATGTTACAGGTATGCCCGAATGTGACAAAATTGAAACAAAAAAAGGAACAAGCCTGTTATGGCGTTGTTCCTTTTTGTTTATTATCTAAAAACCGCGACGGGGACATCCTCCGCTTTCCGCGGCCGCGCGGTGAACCCGCCTGTGCTTCGCACATTCGGGTTCACTTGACCCTTTCCGCCACAGGAGTCTGCGGATGTCCCCGTCGCTAAGGTGTAGCAATTCTCCGTATCAGTCCTATAAAAAAAGAAGGAAGTTAAACAAATAACATATTTATCTCTGATCATCGAAGTGATACTGTCTGACAGACACGACAAGGCATTAAGTTTACTGTCTTCTTATAATGCTCTTGTGAAATCTCTTGTTCTACTTATCTTTCATTTTGCGTTCGATAAATTTCCATGCTTCGTCTTTGCCGAGGCCGGTTTCTGAGGAGAACATGATGAGTTCGTCTCCCGGTTCGATTTCGAGTGTTTTTCTTGTGACGCTCAGGTGTTTTTGCCATTTACCTTTTGGAATTTTATCGGCTTTTGTTGCGACGATCAGGCATGGAATTCCAAAATGCTTTAGAAAATCGTACATCATGATGTCGTCGTTTGTTGGCGGATGACGGAGGTCGACGATCATGATGACGGCTTTGAGCGGTTGTCTTCCGGTCATGTATGTTTCAATCATTTTACCCCATGCAGCACGTTCTGTTTTAGAAACTTTGGCGTAGCCGTAGCCCGGTACATCGACAAAGTAGAGTGCTTCATTGAGAAGATAAAAGTTTAATGTCTGGGTTTTACCCGGTTTTGATGAAATACGCGCCAGTGCTTTACGGTTAATCATCTTGTTGATGAATGATGATTTACCAACGTTAGAACGGCCTGCCAGAGCAAATTCCGGAAGTCCACCTTCCGGATATTGCTCTGGTTTTACCGCACTGATCACGATTTCAGATTGTGTAATTTTCATTTTGATTCACCTGCTAATGCCTTTTCTAATACTTCATCTACATGAGTAACGGGTATAAATGTTAATTCTTCACGGACACTTTCTGGAATATCGTCGATGTCACGCTCATTTTCTTTTGGAATAATAATGGTTGTCAGACCTGCACGGTGGGCGCTGAGTGCTTTTTCCTTGAGACCCCCGATCGGCAGGACGCGGCCACGGAGTGTCACTTCACCTGTCATCCCGACTTCCCGTCTGATTGGACGATCCGTGAGGGCCGAAACAAGAGCTGTGACAATGGTGATACCTGCTGAAGGACCGTCTTTTGGAACAGCGCCTTCTGGTACGTGAATATGAATGTCATGCTTTTCATGGAAATTCTCTTCAAGGTTAAGCTGCTCTGCTTTAGAGCGGACAAATGAAAAGGCTGTCTGTGCAGACTCCTTCATCACATCTCCCAGCTTCCCGGTTAACACGAGTTTCCCTTTACCAGGAGAGAGTGAAACTTCTATCTGAAGCGTGTCGCCGCCTACTGTTGTATACGCCAGTCCGGTTGCCACACCGATCTGATCCTCAGTTTCAGCCTGTCCATAACGGAATTTCTTTTTACCAAGGTAATCCGAAAGGCTCTTTGTTGTCACAACCACTTTTTTCTTCTCTCCGCTGACAACGATTTTCGCCGTTTTCCGGCAGATGGCTGCGAGCTGTCTTTCGAGACTACGTACACCAGCTTCTCTCGTGTAATAACGAACGATATCTTTGATCGCTTCATCTCTAATCTGAAGGTGGGATTTTGACAGTCCGTGCTCCTTCAGCTGCTTAGGCAATAAATGATTTTTAGCGATGTTGATTTTTTCAATTTCGGTATAACCGGCGATTGTGATGATTTCCATACGGTCACGCAATGGACCTGGAATCGTCGCCAGGTTATTGGCTGTTGCAATGAACAATACCTTCGAAAGGTCATACGGCTCTTCAATGAAATGATCACTGAAAGTATTATTCTGTTCAGGGTCCAGCACCTCAAGCATGGCAGAAGACGGATCTCCTCTGAAATCATTGGACATCTTATCAATTTCATCCAGAAGGAAAACCGGATTGACAGTCGTTGCTTTTTTCATTCCCTGAATGATTCTTCCAGGCATTGCACCGACATAGGTTCTTCTGTGACCTCTGATTTCTGATTCATCACGGACACCACCCAGTGATACCCTGACAAATTTTCGTCCGATAGATTCAGCAATCGAACGGGCAAGACTTGTCTTACCAACTCCCGGAGGTCCTGCGAGACATAAAATAGGCCCCTTTAGTGACTGCGTCATTTGCTGGACTGCCAGATATTCAAGAACACGTTCTTTTACTTTTTCAAGACCATAGTGGTCACGGTCAAGAATTTTCTCAGCACGTTTGATGTCCAGGTCATCGTCTGTCGCATTCGTCCACGGAACGGTAATCAGCCATTCAAGATAGTTACGGATAACAGAGCTTTCTGCTGATGTGGCAGGTACTTTTTCGTATCTGTCCAGCTCTTTCATAGCGATTTTCTCAACAGATTCAGGCATCTCAGCTTTACGGATCCGCTTTGTCAGCTCTGAAATTTCACCTGTTTTTCCATCACGGTCGCCAAGTTCCTTTTGGATCGCCTTCATTTGCTCGCGAAGATAATATTCTTTTTGCGTGCGTTCCATAGACTTCTTCACGCGCTGACCAATTTTCTTCTCCAGGCTGAGCACTTCTTTTTCATTGTTAATCGTTTCGATTAAACGGTTTAATCTTTGCTTGATATTAGTTGTATCAAGTATTTCCTGCTTCATTTTCAGCTTTAATGGCAGGTGGGATGCAATAATATCAGCCAGTCTCCCCGGCTCTTCGATATCCAGAACGGTATTTAACGTTTCCTTGGAAATCTTTTTAGAAAGAGAAATGTACTGTTCAAAATAATCCGTCAGCGTTCTCATCAGCGCTTCAAGCTCTGGTGTTTTTTCAGGATCGTCAGGTTTCGTTTCAATTTCCACAGTGAAAAACGGCTCTTTTTCTGAGTAAGAAGTAATAGCGGCACGCTCCAGCCCTTCAACAAGCACACGAATCGTGCCATTAGGGAGCTTAAGCATCTGCTTTACTTTTGTTAAAGTACCCATTTCAGCTAAATCATTTTCGTCAGGCTGATCGATCGCCATGTCTTTTTGAGTTGAAAGGAAAATCAGGTGATCTTCCATCATTGCTTTTTCCAGTGCCGCAATGGATTTTTCTCTGCCGACGTCAATATGAAGAACCATCGAAGGATAAACGAGAAGTCCGCGTAAAGGAAGCAGTGGTAATGTGTATTGTTTTTTTTCAGTCATTGATAAGGCACCTCCATAACAGGCGATTCTGCCTGAAAAACTCAAGTAGTGTTACTTTACCCTTAATTGCATGCGACATCCGTCAAAACGAGTTTTCATGAAGAAAAAAGCTGACTCGATAAGCAATTTAACGAGTCAGCTTTCGTATCTTAAGCGTTAGGCAGATGTTCGTTGTTCATCATCAGGCTCGAGTCTCGTACCATCTTCAAGAATAAGAATCGGTCTCTCTGTCTGATCCACTGCCCCTTTAGTGATGATACATTTCTTAATATCTTCACGGGATGGAAGATCAAACATGACGTCAAGCATCAGATTCTCAATAATGGAGCGAAGACCACGTGCGCCCGTTTTGCGCTCAATGGCTTTACGGGAAATTTCGCGCAGCGCTTCTTCTTCAAACTCAAGTTCAACATCATCCAGCTCAAGCATCTTCTGATACTGCTTAACAAGAGCATTTTTCGGCTGGGTTAAAATAGATACTAGCGCTTCTTCATCAAGCTGCTCAAGCGTTGCCGTTACAGGCAGACGTCCGATAAATTCAGGGATCAAACCGAATTTTAACAGGTCTTCCGGAACGAGCTTGGCAAGAAGTTCACGTTCAGTTACATCATCTTTACTGCCACCGGAACCAAATCCGATCACTTTCTGTCCAAGACGGCGTTTGATAATCTGATCGACTCCGTCAAAGGCACCGCCGACGATAAACAGAATGTTCGTCGTATCGATCTGAATAAATTCCTGATGCGGGTGCTTACGTCCACCCTGTGGAGGAACGCTTGCTGTTGTTCCTTCAAGGATTTTTAATAGCGCCTGCTGTACACCTTCACCTGAAACATCCCTTGTAATAGAAGGATTTTCAGATTTACGTGCCACTTTATCGATTTCATCAATATAAATAATTCCCTTTTCAGCGCGTTCCACATCATAGTCTGCAGCCTGGATCAGCTTCAGAAGAATGTTTTCCACATCTTCACCAACATAACCCGCTTCAGTCAGTGATGTTGCATCCGCAATTGCGAAAGGTACATTAAGAATTCTGGCCAGCGTCTGCGCAAGCAGAGTCTTACCGGAACCGGTTGGACCGATCAGGCAGATATTACTTTTCGCAAGTTCTACATCATCAACCTTGCTGTTGGATTTAATCCGTTTATAGTGGTTATATACAGCAACAGAAAGGGACTTTTTAGCCCGTTCCTGACCAATTACGTAATCCCCTAAAATAGATAGGATTTCCTTTGGCTTAGGAACGTCTTTAAATTCCACTTCTTCTTCTGTACCAAGCTCTTCTTCCACGATTTCTGTGCAAAGCTCAATACATTCATCACAAATATATACGCCAGGACCAGCTACAAGCTTTCGAACCTGTTCTTGAGTTTTTCCGCAAAAAGAACATTTCAGCTGTCCTTTTTCATCATTAAATTTGAACATTCCATTCACCCCTTTTTCAGTCTCATACCGCAGTATGACGCGCAGCCAGGATCTTGATCCGCAGGCCGCAGGAACTCCGTGACTGTCTGTAGCATGAATTGTACCACAGTGAAACCTAAGACGAAACTAACATGATTTCTTCAATATGCTGCCAAAAAACGAGTTATGTATAACAATTGTAGGTCTTATGTTATAAAACAAGGCACGATATGATCGCGCCTTGCTTCATCTCTATATACTATTATGCAACAGTTTTGCTGTTATCTACAAGAAAATCGATCGCTTTTTGAACGCGAAGGTCATTTTCAAGGATTTCAGTAGATCCACCAAGCGCTGCTTTGATCTGATCAACTGTCATATTGAACTGCTGTGTCATGCTTGAAAGCTCTTCGTTTACATCTTCTTCTGTAACCGTAATGTTCTCTTCGTTAGCAATCGCTTCTAGAACTAGGTTCACACGAACACGCTTTGCTGCGTCTTCTTTCATCTGACCGCGAAGTGTTGCTTCGTCCTGACCGCTGAACTGGAAGTAAAGCTCAAGATTCATGCCCTGTGCGCCTAGACGCTGTTCGAATTCCTGCATCATGCGGTCAACTTCAGTGTCAACCATTGCGTCTGGAACGTCGATTTCTGCGTTGTCAGAAGCTTTTTCCACAAGCGTGTCACGAAGCTCTGTTTCAGCAGCGTTTTTCTTGTCTTCTTCAAGACGCTTTTTCGTCTTTTCTTTCAGTTCTGCAAGTGTTTCCACTTCTTCGTCTGCATCTTTAGCAAACTCATCGTTAAGCTCAGGAAGTTCCTTCGCTTTGATTTCGTGGATTTTCACTTTAAATACTGCAGGCTTACCAGCAAGCTCTTCAGCATGGTACTCTTCAGGGAACGTTACTTCAACGTCCTTTTCTTCTCCAGCTGCAAGACCTACAAGCTGCTCTTCAAATCCAGGAATGAATGAACCTGAACCGATTTCAAGAGAGTAGTTATCTGCCTGACCTCCTTCAAACGCTTCGTCTCCAACGAAACCTTCAAAGTCAAGAACAACAGTATCGCCGTTTTCAACATTTCCTTCTTCTTTCACAACAAGCTCAGCCTGACGTTCCTGAAGTGCCTTCAGTTCAGCATCAACATCCCCATCAGTCACTTCAGTATCCATCTTTTCCACTTCTAAGCCTTTGTATTCACCAAGTTTTACTTCTGGCTTTACTGTTACTTTAGCAGTAAAGATCAGTTCTTTGCCTTTTTCGATCTGCTCAACATCGATTTCAGGACGATCCACTGGTGTAATACCCGTTTCTTCAACAGCTTTTGCATACGCTTCAGGAAGAATTTCATCTAAAGCATCCTGATAAAGAGACTCTACGCCGAAACGCTTTTCGAACATTTGACGAGGCATTTTCCCTTTACGGAATCCAGGTACGTTGATTTGTTTAACAACTTTTTTGAATGCAGCGTCTAATCCGCTGTTTACAGTAGCAGCGTCAACTTCAACCGTTAAAACTCCTACATTTCCTTCTTGCTTTTCCCATTTTGCTGACATAAATAATTCCCTCCAAAACATCTATTATTAAGTTAATGGTTTCATGTTTAATTCATGAAATCAATGATTCTTTGAATTTTGACATCAAGAATCCCATTATGCAACCATTTAATTATAACACAGGTTATACGTGTTTCAACCGCAAACCATTACAGGTCATTTTCTTTTTCAACAGACTGTATTTCCTGCTTCAGACCACTGAATTGATAGCCGTCCCAGGCATCCTCAGTCCCGAGATATTCCTTCGCAAGACGAACATATCCTTCAGCGATCGCCTCTGGTTTCGTCTCTCTCCATAAAAGAGGATAGAGCAGGAAAATGTGTTTCTTCAAGAGATCTATTGCAATATTGACGAGATGAGGCTCCTGTCCTTCCTCTTCAATCAACCTGATTGCACGATCAATCTGTTCCTGATCAAATGGATCAACGAGTTCTGACGGGCAAACCGAAATCTCAATTCCCCATTTACGGATAACCACTTCATCATTCACCGACTGCTCCCTCATAATGTTAAGCAGCATAGTTTTGATAAAGGGATGTGTATCATCGTGTTCAGCTGCATCAATCAGATCCTGTTTGATCGGATGAATGTTTTGTCTTGATAAGGCAGCGAGCTGAATGGTCTGCTGTTCAAGTCCTTTCTCTAAATGAAAGGATTCGAACGATTTCTCCTCGCGTTCGGAATCATTCGCTTTCTTTTCACTGATGTTCATCAAGTGAGTAAAGCGTTCAGCACGCTCACCCGCAAGTGTTCCTTCATCAATCAGAGGCTGAATGAGTGATTTGATTTCATCATGTTTCCTTAATTGTATGAGGTTCATAACAAGAAGCTCGAGAATTTCTTCGTATTCCCCGATTCCTTCCCGCAGCATCCGTTCGCAAACTGATTTTGAATCCATCCATTGACGGTCTTCGTAGTAGGCGACTGCAAGCGATGTGCATACAGCCTGGTCATTCGGGTCCATCTCTATTGCCTGTTCTAAAAGCTGTATCGCTTCTGTATGGTACTGCCCCTGCAAAAGCTCCAGCGCCTGCTCTACCAGACGTTCTTTTAACCCTGGAAACGGAATGACGTTTTCTTTAAATTTCGTTTGATCATCCATACCGGATCCACCTTCCGTGTCAATCTTATCTGTTCATTGAGTGTAGCACTGGGTAAAATAAAAATCCAGAAATGCGCTGAGTATAGGGGAGTTCGCTTGAGTTAAATGGATTTTTAAAACCGGGCTGGACTCACCCTTCGCTTTCCGCGGCCGCGCGGTGAGCCGGCTAGTGCTTCGCACTACGCCGTCTCACCTGTCGCTTCTCTGCCGCAGGAGTCTACGGGTGAGTCCAGCCCTCTGTATAGATAAACTTCTTAAGGATTTTTTTGAAAAATGACTACTACACAGTCAGATTACACAGGTAAATCCTTAAAAGATCCTGCAAATTAGATAATGTTCAGGATCTCGGTCAGTTTTGAAATTGTGAAGTCGGGTTGTATGTTTTTTGCTGAGGGTTTATTTGTCCGGTTAATCCAGACGGTTTTGATTCCAAGGTTCTGGGCACCGGCAATGTCACTTCTTAAGGAATCACCTATATGTAGAACCTCTTCTGCCGACAAGTTATATTTCTTGAGCGCATAGTCAAACATTTCGGAGCGGGGTTTGTATGAATTTACATCTTCACTTGTGATCACTTCTTGAAAGGGCAGGTGATGAAGAGAGATTGCTGATAAGATGTCTGTCCGGTCAATGTTTGAGAGGATGTAAACGGGAAGCTTATTCTGAAGACCTTCAATAAACTCGATTGCATCAGTAAAGATCATCGGTTTTTGCCAATGCTCAAACATCCATTCACTTAGCGTAATTTCATCTAATGATGAATCGAAATGGGCGAGTGTCTGTCTTAATGATTGTATTTCAAGGTCTCTTTGTGTTTGAAAATCATCACCAAAACTTTGTGTAAATGAATCAGAGAAAACTTTCCACCAGTAACCTCCGATTTCAGAAACAGTTGCGTTGGTATTCGAGCTTTCTTTAATCCGATTGCAAATATCTCTGACAATGACATCATCTTCATGTACGACAGTGCCGTAAAAATCTAAGAAAAGTGCTTTTACCTTCAAGACATTTCCTCCTTGCCAGCTATAATTGTAAACTCCCACGGAATATTTTCGTTACCCCAGCCTTTATGTTCATCAAATTTGTTAAGTGTGAAACCAGATGAAATCAACGCATTAATGATATCACTTAAAGTGTGCTGCTTGATTAACACATCCGGAAAGAACTCCTGCTCCTCTTCATCAAAAAAACGTTTGTAAGAAATATCAGCGTGCTGTATTTTTTCATCAAAATAAAAAGGACTGAAGTGAAAATTGTTTTCATTGTCTAAATTCCTGGTAATACATCTGCCAGCAGGGTGGTAGTCACTCAGTACGATTGATCCTCCTACATTCAAAAGGGAAAAGAGTTTAGACATCAGCTTTTCAATATCATGAAAGTAATGTAATATCCCTCCTTCTAAATAAAGCATATCAAAATAGGCGGTATACTTTTTGAGGTCAATGTCATAAATATCAGTAATGATGTATTCTATAGACGTATTTGCGTGCTCTGCTAATTCAAGAGCATATTTTTTATTTTCTTCGGATTGATCAAAAACAGTGACTTCAGCACCTAATAATGCGAGTGGAACAGCTTTTCTTCCATTAGAACCGCAAAGATTAGCGACCCTTTTTCCAGCTGCATCAGCGAAATACATTTTATGTTTTTTCAGCTGTAACATTGGATTAATTAAAATCTCTCGGGCTTTGTTTTCCGGCAAACCATCTCTTCGGATCCAAAATTCATAAGCTCTGTATTCCCAGGCTTTTTTATTCTGTGCACTTTGATCATTCAACCCGAATCTCCCCTTTAAAAGCTTAAATATAAACAAATTTATTTTTGTCTGCATTACGTAACAATAAATACTGACTTTATAAAAAAACTGCCGCAGGATTATCCTGCGGCAGCGCTTTGATCTTTATGTAACCCTGCATGGCAGGCGTTAGTGATATTATAATGGCGTCCCAGGAGAGATTCGAACTCCCGACCGACGGCTTAGAAGGCCGTTGCTCTATCCTGCTGAGCTACTGGGACATTATGTAGGCGTCCGTTAAGGACAATTATTATTATATTAATACAGCATTTAAAAGTCAATACCTTTTATCAATTTGTTTTTCTCTTCATGAAATGGATCATTTCAGACCTGATACAGCAGGCCTGAAATGACTCGTTATCAGTTTACCCTTAACTCTCCATTCCAATCAAGAAGCTTTTCATGTTTGTCTGTATAAAAATCCACTTCAACCGCAGACCCTTCTACGGAAATGACGGCATAGGTTGGTTCATTGCGGTCTCTTGGCAGGCGGATGCTTCCCGGATTCAGATACAGACGTCCATCCACAAGCTCCGCTCCGAGCATATGGGAATGACCAAATAAGATAATATTTGCCTCTGTTTCTTCCGCCCGGTACCTGATCTTGTTCAAAGATGATTTAATACCAAACAGATGTCCATGGGTAATAAATACCTTGAGATGTCCAGTATCCACTACACGCTCTTCAGGATACATCACGTCAAAGTCGCAGTTCCCCCTGACTTTTTCAAAGCCGCTCATTTCCTCTGATTCAAACGGAAGTTCAGAATCTCCGGCATGGAACATCCAGTCGACCTGATCTCGCCAGTAGTCTTTCACATTTTGAAGAATCGTGCGGTCACCATGGTTATCGCTCACAACAAGTATTTTCATTCAAACACCTCATTTAAGCAGATTTTGCAGGTCCTTTTTCAATTCTTTAAGGGCATTACCTCTGTGGCTGATTTGAGCTTTTTGATCTTTTGTCATTTGGGCAAGTGTTTTTTGCTCTTCGTCCCTCCAGAAAATCGGATCGTAGCCGAAGCCTTCCTGCCCAATCTTTTCATGCGTGATTCTGCCTGAGCAAACGCCTGTATAGGTACGGGTTGGCACGTCGGGTGATGCAAAGGCCAGCGTACAATGAAAATGGGCTGTTCTTTTTTCATCAGGAATACCCTCGAGCTTCGAGAGTACCTTATTAATATTCGCCTCATCATCTTTGTCTTCACCTGCATAACGCGCTGAATAAACACCCGGCTCACCATCGAGTGCATCTACTAAAAGTCCGCTGTCATCCGCGATAACGGGGATGCCGAGCTTTTTTGCGATGGTTTCAGCTTTTAGAACGGCATTTTCTTCAAAGGTGACACCTGTTTCTTCCACTTCACCAAGCTCAGGAAAGTCTTTTAAGGTCTTTACCTGAAAGCCGAGCGGTGCAAACATGGCTTCAAATTCTGCTGCTTTACCTGCATTATTTGTGGCAACGATGATCGTATTCATATATTGACACCCGGGTTGATTTTATCAGCAGCTTCCCCGATGCTTTCAGCCTGTATTTTAATAATTTCTTGAATACCTTTTTGTGCAATGTCGAGCATGGAAAGCAGTTCCTGGTGAGAGAAAGTCGCTTCTTCTCCCGTACCCTGAAGCTCAACAAACTGACCTGTTCCGGTCATCACGACATTCATATCAACATCTGCCTTGCTGTCTTCAATGTAATTAAGATCAAGCACTGCTCCGTCCTCTTCCGTCATGCCGACTGAGATGGCTGCGAGGAAGTCTTTTACAGGGAACGTCTCGAGCTTTTTTTCTTCAGCAATTTTCGCAATGGCCAGCGTCATCGCCACAAAAGCACCTGTAATAGAAGCTGTTCGCGTACCACCATCTGCCTGGATGACATCACAGTCAATCCAGACTGTACGCTCACCAAGTGCTTCAAGATCTACGACTGAACGCAGCGCTCTTCCAATCAGCCTTTGTATTTCCATTGTTCGACCGGCGACCTTGCCTTTTGAGGATTCACGGATCGTACGTTGACCAGTCGCTCTAGGCAACATGGAATATTCTGCAGTGATCCACCCTTTTCCCTGCCCTCTCATAAATGGAGGGACCCGATCATCTACACTTGCCGTACAGATCACTTTTGTATTGCCTGCAGATATGAGCACGGATCCTTCGGGATGAATGAGGTAATCCTTATCAATTTTAATTTCTCTCAGCTCTGCCGGTTTTCTTCCATCAGGACGCATGATGATTCCTCCTACTTAATCTGATTCCCTTTATTTTCGCTTCATTCAGCCACTCTATACGTATATACGCAACCTTTTAAGAGGTTTTTTTTAAATAGAAAAACCGTGATCGGCTCACGGTAATTTAATCTGCTGAATGGTCATATGTTGGTCATTCATCCATTCCCGGGCAACTTGTCCGAAAATGACAGGGGAGCCTGTTGTATAATACTTGTTTTTCATTTTTTCGTGTCGGGAATTCAGTTCGTCCCTGTATGCAAGGATCGCACTGACTTCTCTTGCCGTCTCATCACCGGAGCTGATCACTTTTACACCGCCCCCAAGATACTGCTCAATGAGCGGTTGCAGCAGTGGATAGTGTGTACAGCCGAGAATGAGCGTATCGATGTTCGTCTGCTTCAGCCCGTAAAGTGTTTCAGCGACAATTTTTTTCGCCATTGAGCTGTTGTACTCTCCACTTTCCACGAGCGGCACAAACTTCGGACAGGCCAGAGGATATGTAACCGTTGTCGGCCTCAAATCTTTAAGGGCCTCTTCATACGCCTTACTTTTGATCGTACCAACCGTACCTAAAATCCCGACCGTATCGTTTTTTGTGTACTTAACCGCTGATCTCGCTCCAGGGGAAATGACACCAATAACCGGGATATCGAAAGCGGTTTTAATTTCCTCAAGCGCAACAGCCGTGGCTGTATTGCAGGCAATAATCAGCATTTTGATATCCTGACGGTAAAGGAACTCCGCCATTTCCCATGTATATCTCCTGACCTCTTCCACCGGTCTCGGGCCATAAGGGCAGCGTGCTGTATCACCAAGATAATAAATTGTCTCGTTTGGCAGCTGGTGACTCACTTCTTTTGCAACAGTCAGTCCCCCAACGCCTGAATCCATAATTCCGATTGCTTTACTCAATACTAGCGCCTCACTCTTATCTCATTTCACCATGCAGTTTATTCAGAGCCTTTGCCAGTGCGTCAACTTCTTCTGTTGAAAAATCAGAAAGCACTTCATTGAGATCATGCTGACGCTTTTTGATCACTTCTTCGATAATACGTTCTCCCTCTTCAAGAAGGTGAATTCTTACAACCCTGCGGTCGTTCTCATCCTTCACTCTCATGACAAGGCTGTTGCGCTCCATCCGGTCAACAAGGTCTGTCGTTGTACTGCACGCAAGATACATTTTAGTCGAGAGTTCCCCAATTGTCATGTCCCCATCCTCAAAAAGCCACTGAAGCGCAATAAATTGAGGCGGCGTAATCGTATATTGGCTTAAGATCTCTCTTCCCTTTTGTTTAATAATGCCGGAAATATAGCGAAGATCCTTCTCAATATCCGCTACAACCTCTTTTGGGTGAAGCTCCTGAGTACCTTTCGTTTCCATCAGCATACACACTCCTAACGTTTCATTCTACTGTCATTGTCACCTTTTTACCGATAAAGATCAAGAATCTTTTTAGCGGAACTTCATATAAATAAAAAGAAACTGCCTTAAAAAGACAGCTCTCACCTGATCAGCTTGATATTCCTCTTATAAAGAAAGCTCTCCCAGCCGGAGAAGCTCCACAATCGCCTGCGATCTGCCCTTCACACCAAGCTTTTGTATTGTGTTGGAAATATGGTTACGCACCGTTTTTTCACTGATAAAAAGTTCGGACGCAATATCCTTCGTTGTTTTATCTTTTAAAAGTAAAATAAAAACCTCTTTTTCACGCTTAGTTAAAATCGATGTTTTTCTCGTCATCATCTGTATCCCCCTCACCTGCCGAAGCCCGTTTCTTCAGTTTATGAGGTGAGGGGTAAAGAAGTGAACGATTACGGGTCTATTTTTGCAGCTGCTCTGTTGGACGAAGCTGCTCTTTTTCTGAATCTGTCCAGGCGACTCCTTTACCGGTCGTCTTTGAAATTTGAACCATTGTTCCCCGACCAACAAAAACCGGGACATTTTTACGGTTTAAACCGAGGTAATGGATATCAACAGAAGAATTTCCAACTGAATTGGCCTTTACAAACACATTGATGTCTTCATCGAAAAATACCTGTTTTAAATAATCACACTGCAGATTGGCTACGACCGGGATCGTCTCGTTAGACGGGTTGACCCAATCCTGCATGAAACCGAGTGATTTTAAATATTCAATACGCGCCTGCTCAAAATAAACAAACGGTACCGTATTATTTAAATGCCCGAAAAGGTCTGTCTCTGAAAAGCGGACCTTTACAGGATAAGAAAAGGTAAATTCCTTTTGCCAGGCTTCAAAATCTTCAATATAACTGATTTTCATGGTTGATTCCCCTTTTTATGAATGATCATTCATTTTCTTGATTTTACCTTAAATATGCTTATATTGAAAGTCTTTTCATCAAATGAGGAGTTAATTGGTGGTCTTTTAAGATCCGGGGCTTGTTAGAAGTGACAGGTTTGATGAAGCGGGTCAGTTTTATATTGGTACTTAGTTTAGATGAGGGTTCACAGACTTCTACCTCCTTAAATGTGGAGAGCCGGAAAGAGCAGCGGGTCTATTTACACAATCCCGTGAAACTCGATTGAAATTTGAGGAAAGGACAGGATAATCATACGAACCCAGAGCAAAATATTTTGAAACACACCGCACATTTTTAGAAACATTACTAAAATTTTGCGAACCACGAGCAGAATGACAAATTCAGACTGTCATAACCCGGTCTATTAGTCACGGAACTCACAAATTCTCATACAAGCTGACGAATTCTCCCCAGGAGCTCACGAACTCACCGGCTAACCTCACGAACTCTTCCGTTAACCTCACAAACTTCTCTTCCAAACTCACAAACTCAAAAAACAGCCGGCTCCCAAAAGGAAACCGGCTGATCTGATATTTAATTATACTTCTCTGTCACTACCGAAGAAGCTTCTGAACATCTGGAAGCTTGTATCACGATTTAGTGCAGCGATAGACGTTGTTAATGGAATGCCTTTCGGGCAAGCCTGCACGCAGTTTTGTGAGTTACCACAGTTTGCAAGGCCGCCTTCACCCATGATTGCTTCAAGACGTTCGTTTTTGTTCATTGAACCTGTTGGGTGAGCATTGAACAGACGAACCTGTGAAAGCGGAGCAGGTCCGATGAAGTCGGATTTGCTGTTTACGTTTGGACATGCTTCAAGACATACACCACATGTCATACATTTTGACAGCTCATATGCCCACTGACGTTTTTTCTCAGGCATACGTGGTCCAGGACCAAGGTCGTACGTACCGTCGATCGGGATCCATGCTTTTACTTTTTTCAGTGAATCGAACATGCGGCTGCGGTCAACCTGAAGGTCACGCACGACCGGGAATGTTTTCATCGGCTCAAGGCGAATCGGCTGTTCAAGCTGATCAACAAGTGCTGTACAAGATTGGCGAGGCTTGCCATTGATGACCATTGAACACGCTCCGCAAACCTCTTCCAGACAGCCCATGTCCCAGGCTACCGGCTGCGTCTTTTCACCTTTTTTATTAAAAGGGTTACGACGGATTTCCATCAGCGCCGAGATCACGTTCATATTTGGACGGTAAGGAATCTCAAACTCTTCGAAATAAGGTTCTGACTGACCATCATCCTGACGGTGAATCTCAAACTTAATCACCTTATTTTCTGTCATTGTATCTGCTGTTGTCATGATTATTTTGCTCCTTTCTTCTTGGAGTAATCGCGCTTACGCGGCTCAATCAGTGACACGTCTACTTCTTCAAAATGGAATTCAGGTGCGTTCGTCGCAGGATTGAATTTCGCCATTGTCGTTTTAAGGAAGTCAGCGTCATTACGTTCCGGGAATTCCGGCTTATAATGAGCACCGCGGCTCTCATCACGCTTTAGAGCACCGATTGTCACAACACGTGAAAGGTGAAGCATGCCTTTTAACTGGCGGGTAAATACTGCTCCCTGGTTGCTCCATTTCGCTGTATCGTTGATATTAATGCGCTTGAAGCGTTCCTGAAGCTCCTGAATTTTCTCATCTGTTTCACGCAGCTTGTCGTTGTAGCGTACAACCGTTACGTTGTCCGTCATCCACTCACCAAGCTCTTTGTGAATCACATAAGCATTTTCGTCGCCGTCCATTGCCATGATTTCATCCCACTCGTCCTGCTTTTCTTTCACAAAACGTGTGTAGATTTCTTCCGGCATATCTTCAGCTGTCTGCTCAAGTCCGTTAATATATTTCACTGCATTCGGTCCGGCAACCATCCCACCGTAAATAGAAGATAACAGGGAGTTTGCGCCAAGACGGTTTGCACCGTGAATCGAGTAATCACACTCACCGGCTGCGAACAGGCCAGGAATGTTTGTCATCTGGTCATAATCTACCCATAATCCACCCATTGAATAGTGAACAGCCGGGAAGATTTTCATCGGTACTTTACGAGGGTCATCACCCATGAATTTCTCATAGATCTCAATGATTCCACCAAGCTTAATGTCAAGCTCTTTAGGATCTTTATGTGAAAGATCAAGGTAAACCATGTTTTCTCCGTTGATACCTAGTTTTTGACGCACGCACACGTCGAAAATTTCACGTGTGGCAATGTCACGAGGTACAAGGTTTCCGTAGGCAGGATACTTCTCTTCAAGGAAGTACCACGGCTTTCCATCCTTATACGTCCATACACGTCCACCTTCACCACGTGCTGACTCACTCATGAGACGAAGTTTATCATCACCCGGGATCGCAGTTGGGTGGATTTGAATGAATTCACCATTCGAATAATACACGCCTTGCTGATAAGCAACAGAAGCTGCTGCTCCAGTGTTGATGACAGAGTTCGTTGATTTACCGAAGATGATTCCAGGACCACCTGTCGCAAGAATCACCGCGTCTCCACGGAAAGCTTTAATTTCCATTGTTTTCAGATCCTGAGATACAACGCCGCGGCATACGCCATCGTCGTCAAGTACAGAACCGAGGAATTCCCAGCCTTCATATTTTGTTACAAGGCCGGCTACTTCATGACGTCTTACCTGCTCATCAAGTGCATATAGCAGCTGCTGGCCTGTTGTCGCCCCTGCAAATGCTGTACGGTGATGCTGTGTGCCCCCGAAACGTCTGAAGTCAAGCAGACCTTCAGGTGTACGGTTGAACATAACGCCCATACGGTCAAGAAGGTGGATGATACCAGGCGCTGCCTCACACATTGCTTTAACAGGAGGCTGGTTCGCAAGGAAGTCTCCTCCATAAACTGTATCATCAAAGTGTTCCCAAGGAGAATCCCCTTCACCTTTTGTATTTACCGCTCCGTTAATGCCGCCCTGGGCACATACAGAGTGTGAACGCTTTACTGGAACGAGAGAGAATAAATCTACTGACATTCCGGCTTCAGCTGCTTTAATCGTTGCCATCAGTCCGGCAAGTCCGCCGCCTACAACGATAATTTTCCCTTTACTCATTTTGTCACTCTCCTTACTGATTTCAACCCTTAACTTCTATACCGATCGATTTATACGAATGCAAAAATTGCACGAATACCAATTACTGTAAGTGCAACAAATACCAGCATTGTTGCATATGTTGAGATCACTTGTGAACGAGGACTTACTGTAATTCCCCATGAAACGAAGAATGACCATAGTCCATTAGCAAAGTGGAATGTTGTGGATACTACACCAGCAATATAGAAGGCCAACATCCATGGATTCGACAGGATGGATTCCATCATGTTGAAGTTAACTTCCGCTCCCATTGCTGCCTGGATACGCGTTTCCCAAACGTGCCATGTAACGAAAATCAGGGTAAAGATCCCTGTCAGACGCTGGAGCATGAACATATAGTTTCGAAGTGTTCCGTAACGTCTTGTGTTGTTTTTCGAAGTGAATGCGATGTATACTCCGTAGATTGCGTGGAAGTATAATGGAATAAAAATAATAAATAGTTCAAGGAAAATTCTAAATGGTAAACTTTCCATAAAGTGTGCTGCGTCGTTAAAAGCCTGTTCACCCCGAGTTGCGAAATGGTTAACGACTAAGTGTACAATCAGGAAGATCCCAACAGGAATGACTCCCATTAAGGAATGCAGCCTCCTCCAGTAAAACTCTCGATTTTCTGCCATCGAATGAAACCCCCTCTTGATTAAGTAAAGCTGCTGCCAATGTTCCCCAGATTAAAACACAGACAACAAAATTTCGCACAGTATAACATTTATGTGACAAATTTATTGTACTCCTCTATGTTTAGAGCGTCAAGAAAACGTATACATAAAAACGATTCTGAACACTCTGTCTTTACAGCGCTTCAAAAACACTCATCATGCATGTTCCGGGCGTTTTGTTCACACAAAATTCACAATTAAACATTTTTCACAATCTATTATCGCAAAAAAGCATATTCTCTCGACCTTTTAATTAAAATGAACCATTTCCACCTTCAGCCCTTACACTTTCAACAGAGACCCGATATAATAAATGTGTGGAAAGTGAGGGTTATTTATGTCAAATGAACACGAAACACCAATCGATTATTTCGGCTTCACCATGATTAGGGACGAGCTTATCCCGGATCTGCTGGGTACGCATACAAAGGACATCCTGTATTGGGCCGGAAAAAATATGGCCCGGAAATATCCATGTGAAAATGAAGGTGAACTGATCGCCTTTTTCGAACGCGCAAACTGGGGCAGCCTGACGATCACCCGTCAGAAAAATGATGAGATGCACTTTGAATTGTCCGGCTCTATCGTCGAGGAACGATTAAAAATAAAGGAAAGCCAATTTTCACTTGAAGCCGGATTCCTCGCTGAACAAATAGCGATGATGAAGCAGTATCAGACAGAAGCTGTCTTTCAGAAAGAGAAGAAAAACAAAGTGCAGTTTGAATTGAAGTCTGACTCAAGAGATCCTTATTCTCTTCCATCCAGAAAGGCCAACAGCCGCGTCTGAGCATACATAAAAGCGCCTGGAGCAAAACTCAGGCGCTTTATTTTATTGTGCCTGCCCGGCTGAAAGCTCACTCAGACTGAAGCTGTCATGCAGAATTTGTGCCGCATCCTGCATCTTCTCCATATCTACCAGTGCAGAAACCTTAATCTCAGACGTGCTGACCATTTTCATTTGAATTCCGTTTGAGGCAAGTACGCTGAACATTTTCGCTGCCACACCCGGATTTGATACCATGCCGGACCCAACGATGGAAACCTTCGCTAATCCTGACTCGTGCTCAATCTGATCAAATCCGATCTGCTCTCTGTGCTGCTCAAGTACTTCAAGCGCATCATGCAATGCAGCCTCTTTGATAGAGAATGAAAGATTAACCTTCCCTGTATCTGTTTTACTTTGAATAATAATATCCACATCAATATGATTGTCAGCCAATACGGTGAAAACAGATGACATCCCTGTTAATTCATCCTGCAAACCGACAACGGTCATTCTGACAATCCCCTGATCAAATGCTACTCCTCGTACAACCAAATTTCCTTCCATTGGTGCATCCTCCTCAATAATCGTTCCTTCCACTTCTTCCATACTCGAACGGACTGTTAGTGTAATCTGATGATTTTTAGCAAACTCAACCGCCCTTGGATGCAGAACGCCTGCACCAAGATTCGCCATCTCAAGCATTTCATCATAAGATACAGCTGTTAATTTCCTTGCACCCTTCACATATCTCGGATCTGTTGTGTATACTCCGTCAACATCTGTATAAATATCACATCTGTCTGCGCGCAGTGCTGCTGCGAGTGCTACAGCGGTCGTGTCAGAGCCGCCCCGGCCAAGTGTCGTAATTTCACCGTTTTCATCCATTCCCTGAAAACCCGCTACAACAAGAACACGGCCTTCAGCCAGCAGTCCCTTTACCCGCTCCGTCTTAACATCTGTAATTCTTGCATTGCTGAAGACAGCTTCTGTACGTATTCCTGCCTGCCAGCCCGTTAAGGACGTACTTTTATATCCTCTGTTTTGAAGCGCCATGGATAAGAGTGAAATCGACATCTGTTCACCCGTAGTCAGCAGCATATCCATTTCACGTTTCTCAGGCCTTGAAGTCATTTCCCCTGCCAGTCTGACAAGTTCATCGGTCGTTTTTCCCATTGCAGACACAACGACAATCACATCATTCCCGCGCTCTTTTTCCTGAATGACGCGATTGGCTACATGATGGATCTTTTCAACTGATCCTACTGACGTTCCTCCAAACTTCTGAACAACTAAACCCACTTTAATTTCCTTCTCTCATATTGTATTTCTCAGCCTTCCGCGAAATAAAAAAAGCAATGAGGAAGGCTATCCCCATTGCTTTTTAACAGACATCGTCCGTATATCGCACAGGTGAGATAGCTCTCCAGAACAGGTCAATGTCCTGACAGCCCTGCACCTCTTAAATGCAGAACCAGCAATCAGCTTGATGAATGGCTGATCACTTCGGCGGTCCGCCCCTTTCACACAGCTTCAAAGGAGTTCATCATCCTCTGCTGTGCTACTTTTGACGTCCGCACCTCTATCACCACTTTAGAAAAAGTGTATAATTTTCACTTATTATAGCACTGCTTTTTTTAGACAGCAACACTATTCCTTTAATTTCTCCACAATTTTCTCTGCTGTCGCAGCAGGAATTCCCGCCTTAACAATCTCCTCAAGCGGCGCTTCCCGCAGTTTTTTCACAGAGCCAAAATAACGCAATATCTGCTTTTTTCTCTGAGGCCCCACACCGGGAATTTCATCGAGCACAGACTGGATAGAGTTCTTTCCACGTACCTGCCTGTGAAACGTGATCGCAAACCGGTGAACTTCATCCTGTATTCTCTGCAACAGATAAAATTCCTGACTGCGCCTGTTTAATGGAATGATCTCAAGTGGATTTCCATACAACAGCTGCGACGTATTATGGCGGTCGTCCTTGGCGAGACCGGCAACCGGAACCTCAATCCCAAGTTCATCCTCCACGATCTCCCGTGCTGCTTCAATCTGGCCCTTCCCTCCATCGATCAGAATCAAATCGGGTAACGGAAGATGATCTTTTAAGACACGTGTATATCGCCTGCGGATGACTTCACGCATGGATTCATAATCGTCAGGACCCTGAACCGTTTTGATTTTATATTTCCTGTATTCTTTCCGGTCCGGCTTCCCGTCCTGAAAAACAACCATTGCGGAAACGGCATCCGCTCCCTGAATGTTTGAGTTGTCAAATGCCTCAATTCTGAGAGGAGGATAAATATTCATCGCCTCTCCAAGACTTTCAACCGCACGGATCGTCCGGTCTTCATCACGTTCAATTAAGGCGAATTTTTCATGCAGCGCAATCCTGGCATTTTTTGAAGCCAGATTTACAAGATCTTTTTTCTGGCCTCTGACCGGCTGCTTTACTGTTACCTCCAGCAATTCCTCTGCCATATCCCGATTTATCGTTTGAGGAACAAGCACTTCCTTTGGCTTAAAATGATTCGCTTTCATATAAAACTGGCCCAGAAAGGTGAGAAATTCCTCTTCTGCTTCATCGTAAATCGGGAAAAGTGACACGTCGCGTTCAATCAGTTTCCCCTGACGAATGAAGAAAACCTGCACACACATCCAGCCTTTATCAACCGAATAGCCGAAAATATCACGATTAGTGAAATCATTCATCGTCATTTTCTGCTTTTCCATTGTCGCTTCAATGTGAATAATCTGATCCCTGAATTCCTTTGCACGCTCGAACTCAAGGTTCTCAGCAGCCTTTTCCATTTTCACCTTCAGCTCTTTTTTCACTTCCTTAAACCCACCGTTAAGGAAACGGGCAATATCCTCCGTCATTTGACGGTATGTGCTCTCCTCCACTTTGAACTCACACGGCGCAAGACATTGACCCATATGATAATAAAGACAAACTTTATCCGGAAGTGTGGAGCACTTTCTCAGCGGATACATGCGATCAAGGAGTTTTTTTGTTTCATTCGCTGCCTGTGCATTTGGGTAGGGACCAAAATATTTCCCTTTATCTCTTTTAACTTTTCTTGTAATCAGAAGACGCGGGTGCCGCTCAGCAGTCACCTTGATAAATGGATACGTTTTATCATCCTTCAGCATGACGTTGTATTTCGGATCATGCTTTTTAATCAGATTCAATTCAAGAATGAGTGCCTCTATATTGGATGAAGTAACGATATATTCAAAGTCCTCGATTTCTGATACAAGCCGCTGGGTTTTCCCGTCATGCGAACCTGTAAAATAGGACCTGACCCGATTTTTCAGCACTTTGGCTTTACCAACATAAATGATGGTTCCCTGACGGTCTTTCATTAAATAACAGCCCGGCTGGTCAGGAAGGACGGCCAGTTTATTTTTGAGTAAATCGTTCATGTCGATGGCCTCCTGGTAAATGTTTTCGAAGTATTTTTTCTTGTTTACTGCGAGTCTTGGATGACCGGCTTATTCTACCATTTTACTTTAGTGTGTTATGTTTAATCAAAAATTAAAGTTGTTTTTTGTGAGGGGATGATGTGGACAATAAAGGAATTTATCTTTATAGCAAACCGGGCAGGGGAGCATCCTCCGCTTTCCGTGGCCGCGCGGTGAGCCAGCTAGTGCTTCGCACTATGCTGTCTCACCTGTCGCTCCTCCGCCACAGGAGTCTGCGGATGCTCCCCTGCCCTATGTGGTTCGACTCTATCAATAGCTATATTTAAAAATAAGAAACCGAAAAAAATAATTCATTGCAATGATAAACTGCGCTGGAGGCATCCTTAATTTATGTACAATCGAAAATCCTTTCAACACCAATTGTTAGTAAAGAGTATGTAATTAAACAATTTTCTATATCAACAAACATAATTGAAAAAACCGGGCACTGGGCCCGGTTTTTGGTTTGTTTTATGCGTGTTTGTTTAGAAGCTCTTCTAGTGCTTCTTTCGGCTGGAAGCCTACTACTTTGTCCACAATTTCTCCGTCTTTGAATACGACTAGAGTCGGGATGCTCATTACGCCGAATTTGCTTGCTGTTTCCTGATTTTCGTCCACATCAAGCTTTACGATTTTCACTTTATCGCCCATGTCAGCATCAAGTTCTTCAAGAACGGGTGCAATCATTTTACAAGGTCCGCACCATGTTGCCCAGAAATCAGCAAGTACTAGACCGTCTTTTGTTTCTTCAGTAAATGTTTGATCAGTTGCGTGTGCAATTGCCATTCGTAATTCCTCCTTATTGGTTCCGAATCTAAAATGAGTATAGCAGGCAGAAAAAGGTTTCGCCACCTTTATGCTTAACATCATGGACTCAAAATAAAAGGGCAGGACGCTCTGTTGAGAGTTAGCCCCACCCATTTATTTAATTATGAAACTTTTACTTTTTTAAATTCTTCAATTAGTAATGGTACGACTTCAAACAGGTCTCCAACGATTCCGTAATCGGCCACCTTAAAGATGTTCGCTTCCGGATCCTTATTGATCGCCACGATGACTTTTGAGTTTGACATACCGGCCATATGCTGAATGGCACCTGAAATTCCGCATGCAATATACAGATCCGGTGTAACCACTTTACCTGTCTGGCCGATTTGCAGTGAGTAGTCACAGTAATCAGCGTCACATGCTCCACGTGAAGCACCTACTGCACCGCCAAGAAGATCAGCGAGTTCTTTTAGCGGCTCGAATCCTTCTTCACTCTTTACTCCGCGTCCGCCTGCTACGATAACTTTCGCTTCTGACAGGTCAACACCATCCGTTGCTTTACGAACAACGTCTTTAATGATTGTGCGAAGGTCCTTAATGTCAACACTTACAGATGATACTTCACCTGAACGGCCTTCTTCTTTTTCAAGAGGTGCAATGTTGTTTGGTCTGATTGTAATAAATGTCAGTCCATCTTTAATGACTTTCTTTTCGAATGCCTTACCACTGTAAATCGGACGGATGAATACCGGCCCGTCTTCAATTGATGTTACGTCTGAAACAAGTCCGCTGTTCAGTCTGCCGGCAATCTTAGGTGAAAGATCTTTTCCGAGTGCTGTGTGACCAAACACAAGTCCTTCCGGAGACTCCTGCTCAATGACTGCAAGCAATGCCTGTGCGTAACCGTCAGAAGAATACTGCTCAAGCTTTGCATCTTCAACTGTTACAACTTTATCCGCTCCATATGCGAAAAGCTCATCTGCAAGTCCTGATACCTGGCTGCCAATCAGGACACTGACAACTTCGCCGCCATCTGAGATTTTTTTTCCGGCTGCGATTGCTTCAAACGATACATTTCTTAATGCACCTTCTCTGGATTCTGCTAAAACCACTACTTTTTTGCTCATATGATAAAACCTCCTGGTTATTGTCATGTTTATTACTAACTTTGACTCTGACATTCCGAGTCTATCAGCCCATTTTTTTGATTATTTGATCAGATTACTTTCGCTTCTTTTCTCAGAAGATCAACAAGTTCTCTTACCTGAGCGTCAACGTCTCCTTCGAGAATACGTCCTGCTTCTTTCGCTGGTGGAAGGTAAATTTCAACTGTTTCCGTTTTCGGTTCAACGTCTTCTTCCTCAAGATCAAGGTCATCAAGCTCAAGCTCATCAAGCGGCTTTTTCTTTGCTTTCATGATACCCGGAAGTGATGGATAACGAGGATCGTTCAGACCCTGCTGTGCTGTTACGAGTAATGGAAGAGAGGTTTCAATCGTTTCTGAATCTCCTTCTACATCACGTACGATCGTGACTGTATCTCCCTCGATTTTGATGCTTGTGATGGTCGTCACGTAAGGAATATTCAACTGCTCAGCCACACGTGGTCCAACCTGACCTGAACCGCCGTCAATTGCCACGTTTCCTCCGATGATCAGATCTGCTTCTTTATCTTTTAGATATTCAGCAAGAATTTTTGCTGTTGTAAACTGATCTGTTTCATCAAGATCGTCTTCAACATTAACCAGTACTGCCTTATCTGCACCCATTGCCAGTGCTGTGCGGAGCTGCTTTTCTGTTTCTTCATTTCCAACGGATACAACCGTTACTTCTCCGCCGTGCTCATCGCGAAGCTGGATTGCTTCTTCAATTGCATATTCATCGTAAGGATTGATGATGAATTCTGCTCCGTCTTCTGCAATTTTTCCACCCTGAACTGAGATTTTTTCCTCTGTATCAAACGTTCTTTTCATCAGTACGTAAATATTCATGTTATTCCCTCCGATTTTTCATCAAAATTTATTTATATTAATTTCCTTTAAAAACAGGTTTTCTTTTTTCAATGAATGCGCCAATGCCTTCTTTTGCGTCTTCTGATACGAATACTTCTCCAAAAAGTTCAGCTTCTTTATCAACACCGGCCTGAAATTCACCGCGTTTTGAATATTGAAGAAGCTCGATCGCCGCTTTCACTGAAACAGGACTCTTTTGGGCCAGCTTTAATGCAAGCGCTTTCGATTTTTCGAATACTTCTTCTTCCGGGAACGCCTGATTGGCCAGACCCCAACGCACAGCTTCTTCACCTGATATCGGATCGCTCGATAAAAGCATTTCTGCTGCTTTAGCAAAACCGACATATCTCGGCAGTCTTTGAGAGCCTGCAAACCCCGGAATTAAACCGAGTTGCAGTTCAGGCAGACCAAGCTTCGCCGTGTCGCTTACGTAGCGGATATGACAGCCCATTGCGAGCTCAAGTCCACCGCCTAATGCGGCACCATGGATAGAGGCAATAATTGGTTTTGAGAACGCTTCCATTCTTTCGAATACGCGTTGACCCCTTTGTGCCAGTTTAGTAAACTCTGCCCCGGAAGGAACCTCAGTGAATTCCTTAATGTCAGCGCCTGCAGAAAAAAATCTGCCTTCACCGTGGATGAGAAGGACTCTTACATCCTGATCATGTTCCACTGCATCAAGCCACGAATCAATCTCTTCAATCAGCGCACCCGACAAAGCGTTTGCCGGGGGACGGCTGATCGTCGCTGTTGAAATAAATTCATTGTTCTCCCATCGTAAAAATCCCATGTTCTTATCCCCCTTTATTTGCGCAATCCTTTAACAAGAAGGGTATGTACACCCGGAGCCAGGTCGGTGATTGAATATTTCTGATCGTTAATCACCCACGACGTGGCGACCTCATCAATCGTACCAAAGACCATTTGTCTTGCCAATCTGATATCAAGGTCCTCAGACAGCACCCCGTTATCCACGCCGTTTTGAAGCACCTCATCAACGAGTACGAGATACTCCTTCAGCACTTTATTAATCCGGAGTCTGATATCTTTGTTGGACTGCCTCAGTTCAAGCTGTGTTACAATAGCAAGGTGATGATCCTCTGCAAGCATATTAAAATGGCTGTCTACCAGTATTTTCAGCTGATCAATGGCATCGGTTTTATCCGACATTCTCTTCCTGATTGACTGGACAAACTGACCCATTTTTTCTTCAAATAAAGAAATCAGTATATCTTCTTTATTTTTGAAATACAGATAAATCGTACCGTCCGCAACACCTGCCTGCTTGGCAATTTTTGAAACCTGAGCATGATGGTAGCCGTTTTCGGCAATGACCACAACGGCTGCATCAATAATCATTTTATATTTTGGTTTATCTTTCTTCATCAGGCCATCACCTTTCAGACAAAATAAAAGACGAAAATATGAATGATGATTCATTCATATTTTCATCTTACTAAGAAATGCGATTTGCGTCAAGCAAAATCGCATGTAAAATCAGGCCATTACGACGTGAATTTTTGCTGCTCCTGCTTCTCTTTTTCCTCTTCAACAAGCTTTCTTCTTAAAATCTTACCTACCGCTGTTTTAGGAAGCTCATCACGGAATTCATAAATTCTCGGAACCTTGTAAGCTGCCAGATTCTTGCGGGCAAATTCATCGAGCTCTTCCTGGGTTGCCTGCGCTCCCTGTTTTAAAACAACAAACAACTTCACCGTTTCTCCGCGATATGCATCAGGTACCCCAACAGCTACCACTTCCTGTACTGCAGGATGCTCGTACATCACTTCTTCGATTTCACGTGGATAAATATTGAATCCACCGGCGATAATCATATCCTTTTTACGATCAACTACATAAAACATACCCTGTTCATCCATATAACCTAGGTCTCCAGTGTAAAGCCAGCCGTCACGCAGAATTGCCGCAGTTTCTTCCGGCTGATTCCAGTATCCCTTCATGACCTGTGGACCCTTCACGATAATTTCACCGACTTCTCCCGGGGGAAGCTCCTGTCCCGTTTCCATCGATACAATCTTCGAATCTGTATCCGGCCATGGAACACCGACACTTCCTTTGATCCGCTTTTGATCCCAGATAAAATTGGCATGTGTAACAGGTGAGGATTCAGTTAAACCGTAACCTTCCACCAGCTTTCCGCCTGTCAGCTTTTCGAATTTTTCCTGTACTTCAACCGGCAGAGGAGCTGAACCGCTTATGCATGATTCAACAGACGTTAAATCGTATTTCTTAAGATCAGGGTGATTTAAAATGCCGATGTAAATGGTAGGTGCACCCGGAAAAATCGTCGGCTTTTGCTTATGAATCGTCTTCAATGCTGTTTCAACATCGAATTTCGGAAGAAGGATCATTTTGTATCCCTGCATAATGGAAAGAATCATGACCGTTGTCATACCATACACATGGAAAAACGGCAGGATGCCCATGATGCTTTCTTCGCCCTTTTTATTTTTGTACAGCCAGGCATCACACATAGACGCATTTGCAATCAGATTCTTATGAGTGAGCATTACGCCCTTAGGAAAGCCGGTTGTTCCACCTGTATACTGCAGAATTGCTACATCCTCTTCAAAATTCAGCGATGGCACTTCCGGATCCGGGGTAGCCGTTTTAAGAATTTCTGTTAACAGATGATTGCTTCCTGCATGCTCCACCTTTACCGTAATACCATATTGCTTTTTTTGAATGAAAGGATAAATCAGGTTTTTGGGAAACGGCAGAAAATCCTTAATCCCTGTAATGATCATATGCTCAAGGTCAGTATCGTTAAAAACCTTGGACACGCGCGGGAATAAAATATCCAGCGTAACAATGGCTTTTGCTCCAGAATCCTTCATTTGATACTCAATTTCACGTTCCGTATAAAGCGGGTTTGTTTGTACAACAACTCCCCCGGCATACAGAATACCATAGTAGGCAATGACAGACGCCGGCGTATTTGGCAGCATAATCGCTACCCTGTCTCCCTTTTTAATACCGATATCCTGAAGATACTTTGCCATTTTTAAGGATGACTCATGCATTTCCTTAAAAGTGAATTCCTTCCCCATGAAATGAACAGCTTTTTTGTCGGGGTACGTGACCGCTGCCTCTGTCAAATATGCATGGACAGGTTTTGGATCATACTGCAGTGTTGTGGGAATCGTGTCTGGATATAAGTTCAGCCATGGCTGTGCAGACATTGAACAACCTCCTTAAGATAATTTTTAGAAAATTCCCATTTCTGATTTCATTATAACCAATAGAGAAAGCGGTTACAATTTTTTCTATGAAAAAAGACACAGAAAAAGTTTTGGATTGAAGGAAAAGCGCTCTGAATGGTGCACTTTTCCTCAACTAAAGCTTTTCCCGTGTCATTTTTACATTGTGACCCAGTATACAATACCGATGACAATAAAAACTGCGCAGCAGCCGATTAATATTTTTGAAAGTGTTTCCATTACTGTTCTCCTTTACATGATACTCGCGCCGACTACAAAAGATAACCCAACCGAGATAATCATTGAAATAAACCCGACAGCTTTATTGCCGTTACCAATTTCTGTGTCCACGTTAAATCTTGGTGTCAGAAACTCAAACATAAAGTAAGCGATGAGTAGCAATACATAACCGAAAACGCCCCAGCCAATCATGGCCAAAAGGGTATCATGCTGATCAATTGAGCTCGTAAAAATGTTTGCTATTCCGAATATCTTTCCGCCAGTCGCCATGGCAACAGCCATATTCCCTTTTTTAATTTCTTCCCAGTTATTATATTTAGTGACCAGCTCAAAAACAGCCAGAAATAAAATCATACATAAAACGACGACACTGTAATAACCGGCTGATTCCACGAGTGGATGACTCCAAAAGGCTTCCATCATTATTCACCTGCTGTTTCATTTATTTAAGAGATGCGAATGTCCAGGGCATCTCACAGATTCGCAAAACCGATTTGAAAACCCAGGAGGTGACAGGTCCATCCCCTCCCGATTGTTCGTCGCTGAAAAGCTATTTGAACTCTACAATCGTTACGCCACTGCCGCCTTCTCCATCTTCACCAAGACGAACTCTTTTGACAGAACGGTGATTTTTAAGTTTTTCCTGAACACCTGAACGCAATGCGCCGGTTCCTTTGCCATGAATGATGGATACTCTCGGATAACCTGCCAAAAGCGCATCATCTATATATTTATCCACGCGGATCAGGGCGTTTTCAAAACGTTCTCCTCTCAGATCCAGTTCCAGGCTGACGTGAAAATCTTTCCCTTTCACTGTAGCGAGTGGCTTCGGTTCCTGTTTTTTCTCACCCTTAATAAATTCAAGATCTTTTTCTTCCACTTTCATTTTAAGAATACCCATCTGGACAGCCCATTCTTTATCAGCTGTTTTATCAAGCAGAATCCCTTTTTGACCGAAGCTTAATACATTTACTTCATCGCCGGGCTGAAGTTTTCGTTTAGTTTGTTCAGGCTGTTTTTTCTTCCCTGACTTTTTCAGCTCAGGCGCAGCACCTTCGAGCCGTTTGCGCGCTTCAATGAGCTCGTGCTCTTTAATGTCCGCGTGCTTTTCGAAGCGCAATTGTCTTAGTTCAGACATAATTTTTTCTGCTTCTGCCTTCGACTGTTCAACAATCTCATTGGCTTTTATGCGGGCCTTTTCGTAGAGATCTTCTTTTCGCTGATAATAATCAGCCATTTGCTTTTGAAGATCACGATGGATATTTTCAGCGTCCTTCAGCAGCTCCTGCGCTTCACTGTAATCCGTCTCTGCGCTTTTACGACTTGCTTCAAGAGAGGCTATCATCGTTTCAACAGCCCTGGAGTCTGTACCGATGAATGTTTTTGCGTGATTGATCACATGGTCGCTAAGTCCAAGCCGTTTTGAAATGTCAAATGCATTACTTCGCCCTGGCACTCCGATTAAAAGACGGTAAGTCGGGCTCAGCGTATCAACATCAAATTCAACACTGGCATTCACAACACCTTCGCGGTTATAACCGTAAGCTTTAAGTTCCGGATAATGGGTCGTTGCCACAACGCGTGCGCCCATTCCATGAACTTCATCGAGAATGGAAATAGCAAGTGCCGCTCCCTCCTGAGGATCTGTCCCGGCGCCAAGCTCATCAAACAGGACAAGGCTCCCTTCATCTGCCTGTTTTAATATATCCACAATATTCACCATGTGCGAAGAAAACGTACTTAAACTCTGCTCAATCGACTGTTCATCTCCAATATCAGCATAGACAGACTCAAATACGGCAATTTTTGATCCGTCCAAAACCGGTAAAGGAAGTCCTGCCTGTGCCATCAGCGTACATAAGCCAATCGTCTTCAGCGTGACTGTTTTCCCCCCTGTATTCGGTCCGGTGATTACAATCGCGGAAAAATCTTCTCCGAGGTATATATCGTTGGCCACTGCCTCATCCATAGGTAGCAGCGGATGACGCGCTTTATTCAGATTGATGATACCTTCACCGTTTACTTCAGGCTTTGTGGCTTTAATACTTCGGCCATATTTCGCTTTTGCAAACATAAAGTCAAGTTCACCAAGAATGTCAACTGTTAAAAGGAGGCTGTCTGCTTCCTCTTGAACGTCCTGGGTCAGCGCGAGCAGGATTTTTTCGATTTCTTCCTGTTCCTTTAACCGCTGTTCACGGAGCTGATTGTTAAATTGTACGATGGATTCGGGTTCAATAAATAAAGTCTGCCCCGATGAAGACTGATCGTGGACAATCCCGCCATAATGACTGCGATACTCCTGCTTAACAGGTATAACGTAACGGTCATTTCTGATAGTGATGACCGCATCAGACAGCATGGTCGCCGCATTTTTTGAACGAATCGCACTTTCAAGCTTTTCACGTACCCGGCTTTCACTTGTACGGATTTTCTGTCTGATGGAACGGAGCTCATGGCTTGCCGAATCCAGCACTTCGCCATTTTCATCAATCGATTCAAAAATTTTATGTTCAAGCGGAGTCAGAACAACGAGACTCTCTTTTTTTTCGAGAATAATCGGAATATGGATTTCTCTTTCTTCCATCATATGATCAACAAAGTTTCGGATATTTTTACCGGCCCGGATCGTACTTGCAACCTGTACGAGTTCAGCAGCACTTAACATCCCACCAATCTGAGCGCGTTTAATGTGCGGTCTGATATCAAAAATTCCGCCAAGCGGCATGCCGCCTTTGACCCGCAGAATGGTAGCTGCCTCGTCCGTTTCATCCTGCCAGCGCAGCACATCCTCCAGATTTGAAGATGGCGCAAGCTTTTCAATACGGTATGCACCAAGTGAAGAAGCGGCGAATTCAAGCACCTGTTGTCTGATTTTAATAAATTCAAGCGTTTTTAAAGTCTTTTCATTCAATTGCTTTCTCTCCTTATTGATGGCGTTTCAGAAAACGGGAAAGCTCATCAAACGTTTTTGCATTCATAACGGACTCTTTTTTCAGCCAGCCTTTTCGACCTGTTTTAACACCAAGCTCCATAAATTCCAGATGAATCGTATCATGGGCATCCGTATTAATGAATACAGGTACGTTGTGCTTTTGAGCGAGCGCTACGTATTCACTGTTTAAATCAAACCTGTGTGGATTCGCATTCAATTCAAGGCCTGTATTTGTTTCTGCCGCTCTTTTCACGAGCCAGTCCATATTGACACGATACCCTTTTCTTTCTCCGACAATACGGCCGGTCGGATGCGCAATAAAATCAACATGTGGGTTCACAAGAGCTGTTTCAAGTCTCTCCCTGATCTGTTCCTCTGACTGTGTAAAAGAGGAATGGATAGAGGCAATGACAATGTCGAGCTCTTTAAGAAGCTCATCCTCATAATCAAGCGACCCATCCGGAAGGATATCCATTTCAATTCCTGCAAGAATCTCGATATCATCATACTTTTCATTTAATGCTCTTATCTCACTGATCTGATTTCTTAAGCGTTCAGCTGACAGCCCATTGGCAACACGCAAGTAATGGGAGTGATCTGTGATAGCCATGTAATCGTACCCTTTTTGGCGGCATGCTTCAATCATTTCCTCCAAAGAATAAGCACCGTCACTCCAGGTCGTATGCATGTGAAGATCACCTCTGATGTCATCAAGGGTGATCAGAGCTTCAGCTTCTTCATGCCGGGATGTTTCCGTGCCATCTTCCCTCAGTTCAGGCGAAAGAAATGTCATGCCAAAGTGGGCAAAAAAGGCTTCTTCGCTTTCGAACGTTTTCACTTCTCCTGTCTCAAGGTTTTCAACGCCATATTCACTGATCCGCTCACCGCGTTCTTTCGCTATCTGGCGCATTTTTACATTATGATCCTTTGAGCCCGTAAAATGATGGAGCGTTGTAGCAAATGCCTGATCCTCTACAAGCCGGATATCGACCGACAGCTCATACTCACGTTCCAGAACGACAGAAACTTTTGTGTTTCCTGCTGACAGTACTTCCTTTAAACCTGGTATGGTTAAAATCTGATCTTTAACCTTCTCCGGCTGATCTGTAGAGGCAATATAATCAAGGTCTTTTACGGTCTCACTGTTTCGTCTTAAACTGCCGGCACGTGAAAAGCGGCTGATCTCATCAATCCCTGCAAGAAATCCATCCAACTCTTCAGCTATTGGCAATACTGCTGAAATCGGCAGTCTCTCCGGGCGGCTGCCGGCATTCAAAAGCGCTGCCAGTATTTTTTCCTCTGTTTTTGCCCCGAAGCCGGATAGCTGCTGAACCTTGCCTTCCTCACAGACACGCTTCAAATCTTCGGCGGATTCCACACCGAGCTCCTGATAGAGGCGGGCAATCTTTTTTCCGCCAAGCCCCTGAAGTTTTAATAGTGGAATTAACCCTTCCGGCACTTCTTCCTTAAGCGAATCAAGGACAGATGATTGACCGGTTTCCATGTATTCTTCAATGACAGCAGCCGTGCCTTTACCGACTCCTTTCAAGGCTTTAACATCTTCAATCTGTGAGAGGCTTCTCTGATCTGTCTCCAGTGCCTGGGCTGCTTTTCTGAACGCGCTGATTTTAAACGGATTCTCCCCTTTCAGCTCCATATATACCGCAATTTTCTCAAGCAGTCTGATGATTTCTTTTTTGTTCATGGGACAGGTTCCTTTCCTTATAAAATACTTTTATAGTCAATTTACCTTATCTTCTCTTAAAAAAGCCCGGAATCCTTGTTATGGAATTCCGGGCTTTTGAAAATGTTACGATGAAGGCTCCTGTGCATTCAGCCACCAATCTTTTACCTGTTCTGAAAATACCGGCGTCTGCTGCAAAATAAATTCTGCAATTCCTGAACCGGCTAAAGTATCCTGAATTGAATTCATCGGAACCATGGCCGCAATATAAATGAGGACAAATAAGATCACATACATTTCAACAAACCCTAAAATCCCACCGCCAAATATATTAAGCGGGCGTAACATAGGGAATTGAGCCACGGAATCAAACATCGATCCAATCAGCTGCATCACAATTTTCGCACCGAAAAAGATGATGGCAAAAGCAATGATCCGGTAGTAGGCCTCTTCAAAGTTAACCGTGTCTGCAATAAAGGCCAGCTGTGACCCGGCGTCAAAAGCAGGATAAGGTATCCACAACGTCAGCTTCGGTGCCAGAACACTGTAGTATTTGTAAGCCAGAAAAAAGGCAATAAAAAAGCCGACCAGATGAATAAGTTGTAAGATAAAGCCCCGGCGTAATCCGATGATAAAGCCGGTCACAAGAAAGACTAACAGCAGCAAATCCAGCATCAAGCATTCAATCCCTTAGTTTTTTTAATTCGTTCTCTAATTCTTCGATTTCTTCTTTTAACTTTAAAAAATCATGGACAGCATTCACAGCCGTTAAAACGGCCAGTTTTGATGTATCAAGTGAAGGGTTGATCGAGCTGATCTCCCTCATTTTATCATCAACCATTGAGGCAACAAGTCTGATGTGAGACGTGGACTCACTGCCGACGATGGAGTATGATTGTCCATAGATGTCAACGTTTATTCGATTTTTACCGTTATTCGACAACGCAGCTGCCCCCATTCTCAAGAATCCTAATCACTATCATAACATGTTCATTTTGCAGATCAAAATAAAAGTTGATATTATTTACTTTTTATTGGATTTTCAATTCACAAACTGACAAATTCAGCACTGGACTGCATGATACTTTTAAAATAAAGGCTTATCATCCTATGAATCTATCCAATCCGGTTTTTGACAGTGACGATCTAAAGTCCATTGATATCATGGTTTATCTGAATCAACATTGTACAAATAGACAATAAGGAGTTTCCAAATGCCAAACACTGTTTTAACTGTTTCACAAAGCGATCTGCAGAAGATGCAGGACTATTATAAAAGAAGTTTAAAATCAAATCCACCTCAAGGTGCCGTTTTTGCAGCAAAAACACCTACCTATTCAGTAACCGCCTATAAATCCGGAAAAGTATTGTTTCAGGGCAAGGACGGGGAGACTGAAGCAGCAAAGTGGGGAACTGCCGATGCCAAACGGACTGTCAAAGCGGCGGCCTCATCGGCTGATCTGCCTCAGAACATTGCAACGATGTCACTGATTGGAACGGATGAAGTTGGAACAGGTGACTATTTCGGACCAATCACTGTTGTGGCAGCTTATGTAAAAAAAGAGCAGATTCCTCTTTTGAAGGAACTTGGAGTAAAGGATTCCAAGCACTTAACGGATGAAACGATTGTCAAAATCGCCAAGGATCTGATCCGCACCATTCCCTACAGTCTCCTGACGCTCCCGAATGAGAAATATAACGAAAAGCAGGCACAGGGCTGGAGTCAGGGGAAGATTAAAGCCGTACTACATAACCAGGCCATTCTTCATTTACTGAAGAAAATGAATCAGGAAAAGCCTGAAGGTGTATTAATTGATCAGTTTGCAGAAAAGCAGGTGTATTACCGCCATATTCAAAATGAAAAAACAATCTATCGTCAGAATGTGTATTTCAGTACGAAAGCAGAAGGGATTCATTTAGCAGTGGCTTCAGCTTCCATCATCGCCCGCTATGCCTTCATTAAAGCAATGGACCAGCTCAGCGAAAAAGCAGGATTTACGATTCCTAAAGGTGCCGGCGCAAAGGTTGACCAGGCTGCCGCAAAGTTGATCAGAAAGTTTGGCGAAGAAGAGCTGTACACATTTGCGAAGGTTCATTTTGCGAATACCCAGAAGGCGAAAAAGCTGATATAACATAAAACGGGCCCGCACTCATCTGAGTACGGGCTCTGTTTTCGTTTAATTATGAACGCAGTTCTGCTCCTGCCTTTTCTTTTACCGCTTCGAGAACACGGTTGTGAACGTTTCCGACTTCTTCATCTGTCAGTGTACGTTCAGGATCCATATACAGAAGTGAGAAAGCAAGTGACTTCTTGCCCTCTTCCATACGATCCCCTTCATAAAGGTCAAACAGCTGAACGGATTTCAGCAGTTTACCACCCGCTTCTTTAATGATGGTCTCAAGCGTGCCTGCGTTTACTGTGCGATCCGTTACAAGTGCAATATCACGTGTAATAGATGGATAACGCGGAATGGCACTGTATTTAAGAGGTTCCGCATCGTGTGCATACACAGATTCAAGCTTCACTTCAAATACGTACGTTTCCTTTAAATCAAGCTCTTTTTCTTTCACCGGATGAACCTGACCAACGATACCGATCTGCTCTTCTTTAAAGTAAATCGCTGCAGTCCGTCCAGGATGAAGCTGATCCATTTTGGCTGTTTCATAACGAATCTCTTCCTTAATCCCAAGACGGTCCCAGATCGCATCAAGGATTCCTTTTACTACATAGAAGTCAACAGGCTTCTTCTCACCCTGCCACGGATGCAGCTGCCACAGGCCTGTCAGTGCTCCGGCAAGATGCTCCTCTTCTTTTGGAAGCTCCTGATCAGCTGTTTTCAAGAACACTGAGCCAATTTCATAAAAGGCTGAAGAGTCTTTTTGTCTTGCGCGATTATAGGAGACACTCTCAAGCAGCTGTGGAATGATGCTCAGTCGCAACTGGCTGCGCTCCTCACTCATAGGCATTAACAGCTTCACTGTCTCAGTCGTATCAAGCGCAAACTCAGTCGCTTTCTGTTCGTTTGTCAAAGAATACGTCACAGCCTGTGTAAGGCCTGCTCCTTCAGCTGTCTGGCGAATTAAGCGGCGCTTTTGCTGTCTCGCAGAAAGTCCGCCCGGATTTGTCGCGTGAACCGGAAGTGTCATTGGAATAAGATCATATCCATACAGTCTCGCTACTTCCTCAATCAGATCTTCTTCAATTTCCAGATCTCCACGTCGAGTTGGTGCTGAAACATGGATCACGCCATCTGATTCTTCTGCCGTAATCTGCAGGCGGCGGAACAGATCAAGAACTTCATTTTCCGAAAGGTCCGTTCCTGTTACGCGATTGATTTTCTCAAGAGAAACAGAGATTCTCTTCTCTTCCTTTGAAAGCTCATCAAAGGCAACGGTTCCTTCTGAAACGTCCCCTTCTGCGTACTGAGCCATCAGCTGGGCAGCACGTTCTGCAGCAAGGGCAACACGTTTCGGATCCACACCTTTTTCAAAGCGGGAGCTTGCTTCACTGCGCAGTCCAAGATCCTTTGAAGTCTGGCGGACCGATGACGGAGCAAAATAGGCTGATTCAATGACAACATTCACAGTTTCAGACGTTACTTCACTGTCATAGCCGCCCATCACACCGGCAATCGCGATTGGCTCTTTGCCGTTTGTAATAACGAGGTGATGAGACTGAAGTGTGCGCTCCGCTTCATCAAGTGTTTTAATTTTTTCGCCTTCATTTGCGAGGCGGACCAGGATTTCACCTGTGCCAACCTGATCAAGGTCGAATGCATGTAAAGGCTGACCATATTCAATCAAAATATAGTTGGTAATGTCCACAATATTGTTATGAGGACGAATACCAGCTGCAACTAATCGATTCTGCATCCATTGTGGTGATGGCTTTACCTTTACGTTTTTTACGACCTTCGCCAGGTAAACAGGATTTTCTTTTTTCGCCTCAACCGTCAGCTTAACGTCATCAGCTGCCTGTTTTGAAACCGTGTCATAACTCAAATCAGGAAGCTTTACCAGACGATCTAAAATCGCACCGACCTCATACGCTACCCCGATCATGCTCATCGCATCCGCACGGTTCGGTGTCAAACCAAGTTCAAGGATAGAATCATCAAGCATCAGCGCTTCAATCGCATCCGCTCCAACTTCAGCATCCTGAGGGAAGTTGAAAATTCCTTCTGAATACTCCTTTGTCACAAGCTTTCCTTCAACACCGAGTTCCTGCAGGGAACAAATCATTCCGTGAGAAGCTTCACCGCGAAGCTTCGCTTTTTTAATCTTAAAATTATCCGGCAGAACAGCTCCAACCTTAGCTGCAGCAACCTTCTGACCTGCGCCAACGTTCGCTGCGCCACAGATAATCTGTACAGGCTCTTCTTCACCAACGTCCACCTGGCAAATATTCAGTTTATCTGCCTCAGGATGTTTTTCACATGACAGCACGTGTCCAACGACAACACCGCTGATTCCTTCACCTGGAACCTCGACTCCTTCCACTTCGATGCCGGAGCGGGTGATTTTATCTGCGAGCTCCTCAGGTGTAATGCCCGATAGATCTACATATTCTTCTAACCATTTATATGATACAAACATCTGGAGCCCTCCTTATCGAATTTCTTTTCGTCCGAATTGATCTAAAAAGCGGTAATCGTTTGTGTAGAAATGACGGATATCGTCAATGCCATACTTCAGCATCGCGATTCGTTCCGGTCCCATTCCGAATGCAAAACCGGTATATTTTTCAGGATCAAATCCTGCCATACGCAGTACGTTAGGGTGAACCATACCGGCACCCAGAATTTCAATCCAGCCTGTTCCTTTACATACGCTGCAGCCTTTACCGCCACAGATTTTACATGAAATATCCATTTCAACAGAAGGCTCTGTAAATGGGAAAAAGCTTGGGCGCAGACGGATTTCACGGTCTTCACCAAACATCTTTTTGGCAAATACGTTCAGCGTTCCTTTCAGATCACTCATACGGATATTCTCATCCACTACGAGGCCTTCGATTTGCATGAACTGGTGTGAGTGCGTCGCATCATCATTATCACGGCGGTACACTTTACCCGGGCAGATGATTTTTACAGGACCTTTACCTGCATGACGCTCCATCGTTCTTGCCTGAACAGGGGATGTATGCGTGCGAAGCAGAATGTCCTCAGTAATATAAAATGAATCCTGCATATCACGAGCCGGATGGCCTTTCGGCAGGTTCAGTGCTTCAAAGTTATAATAGTCCTTTTCCACTTCAGGTCCTTCTTCAATGGTATAACCCATTGAAATAAAAAGGTCTTCGATCTCACTGATCACTGTCGTGAGCGGATGAGCATGACCTGCTGGCACAGGGCGGCCTGGAAGGGTAACATCAATCGCTTCCTCTGCAAGACGTTTTTCCACTGCCTGTCTTTCAAGCTCCTCCTGCTTAACTTCAATGGCTTTTGCAATCTCGTCGCGCACTTCATTCGCCAATGCACCCATTTTCGGGCGTTCTTCTGCAGATAACTTACCCATTCCTTTTAATACTTCCGTAATGGGACCTTTTTTTCCGAGATACGCTACACGTACATCGTTGATTGCTTTCAGATCCTGCGCTTCTTCAACCTGCGCCAGCGCCTGCTGGCTTAATTCTTTTAAGCGTTCTTCCATTGTCTTTCCTCCTTTTGATGGCTCTGTCAACAACTGATAACAAAGCTTTCCATACAAAAAAGCACTTCTCCCCTAAAACTAGGGACGAAGTGCTTTGATTCCGTGGTACCACCCTGATTGATCAGGCTTATCTATAAGACTGATCCTCTCAATTGACTGATAACGGCGTTTAGCCGGTGCATCTTTACGCTCAAACCAAGCGGTCCCGATGCCGACTCGGGAGGTGAACTTCATCATCGTTCGTGCAGGCAGATTTTCAGTCTATGATCCGCCTTCCCTTTTTGCAGTCACACATGATTACTTTTCTCCGTCAAAGTCTTTATGATTTATCCTCAACAAGTATATACTAATTCGCCCATTATTAAAAGAGGGAATCTCTATCCCTTTAAATGATAAAGTAGAATACCTGCAGCAATCGCCACATTTAATGATTCACTTTTTCCATAGATCGGAATATACAGGTTCTGATCGGTCTGCTCAAGCAGTTCCTGCTTCATTCCCGCTCCCTCATTACCCATGATGAGGGCAAATTCTTTTTGGCTGTCCACTTCTCTATACGGAAGTGCCTCTTGCAGTGACGTACCGAAAACAGAAATACCGTTGTTTTTACAATACGCAAGAACAGATGGAATGTCCTCTTTAACAATCGGAAGGTGGAAATGACTTCCCTGGGCAGCACGCAGGATTTTAGCATTATAAGGATCCGCCGTCCCTTTTCCTAAAATGACAGCATCTATTCCCGCCGCGTCCGCTGTCCGGATCATCGTCCCGATATTTCCGGGATCCTGAACGGAATCAAGGATTAGCAGCTGCTTCCCTGTCAGCGTTGCCACATTCAGAGCGGGCTGTCTGCAAATAGCAAATACACCTTGTGAATGCTCTGTTTCGGCGAGGGCTGCACTGATTTCCTCTGTCACGATCGAAACCGGGAGCTCATCTGCTTTTTCAGGTATCTCCACACCTTCACGAACAATCACTTCGGAAACTGCACCCGCAAGTATTGCTTCTTCAATCAAATGATATCCTTCAACAAGAAATAAACCGGATTTATCCCGTCCCTTTTTCGTCAAAAGCTTTTTCCACTCTTTTACCTTCCCATTTTGCATGGACTGAATCACACTCATACCATTCTCTCCTCTGATTATCCGATTTCCTCATTATAGCGGAGTTTTTCCGCATAAACAAAACAATTCCAGGGAAAAATAGTTCAGATCATATGAGAGGAGGAATCAAAATGAATTTAAACATCCGCGAAACCGTTATTCACAATGTAAAGGATAATTCAACCGCCCAGCTTGAGGACACGATTTCCGATTCCATCGAGCGCAAAAAGGAAGAATTACTCCCAGGGCTCGGCGTCCTGTTTGAAATTATCTGGAAAGAAAGTTCAGGAGAAGACCAGCAGAAAATGCTTGAGCTTCTGGAAAACGGCTTAAAACATTAAGATTCACGAATCAGGAAATCAACGCCTGCAATCGCAGCATACCCGAAGATCAGCGTCCATAAGGCAATACTGACGATTTGCCAGAATAACACTCTTGCTTTATCCGCACCAAGTGACATGCTGATAAACGCGGCAATATGAGTACCAATCAGAATAGGCCCAAGAAGGGACAGCCCCGGCAGCCCGTATTTATTCCAAATATTACGCGCTCTCGTCTGCCTCTTCCCTTCTTTCTTTTCACTTTTATTTCTCTTCTCCATATACTCCCTTACCCTCTGGAATAAAACAATTAATAAAAAGACCGTTAACAAATTCCCTGTAAACCCGGTTACCATCACCCAGAATGGCGACAATCCTCTCACGATCCCCAAAGGAACCACCAATGCAATTTCCAGCCACGGCGTAGCGGCAGCCAAAAATATCAGCGCATATTCAACCAATTCCACACCCATACACTCCCTCATCACTCAAACTTCGTATAAACTACATTACGAACCAACAGCAAAATAGTTTCACAACCTCTATAAAATCCACATTAATGGTCCGGAGCGAAAGTCAGCGACTCCTGCAGCGGAGAGCCATGTTTTCCCTTGTCTTTTCCTTCACCACTACAATTATGGTGAATTCCACACACTCTCTAAAACCCACATCAGTGGTCCTTCGCTGCAGACGGCGACTCCTGCGGCATAGAAGCGACAGGTGAGACAGCGTAATGCGAAGCAAAAGCTTGGCTCACCGCGCGGCTACCGAAAAGCGGAGGCGACTCGTCCAGCCCCGACAAGCATAAGGCTAAGATGAAAAGAGGGCTGACCTTTGCCCTCTTTCATCTTTGACTTATGACCTCGAGGGGCTAGTCGCCGCAGCTAGACATTAGGAAAAGCGGAGGCGGGCGTTTTGGGACGTACAAACTGGACCGGCCCCGACGGAGATAAAGGAAACACAGCGAACGAAGTGAGCTGATGTTGACTTATCGGACGAGGGGACGGGAAGTTTGCTAGTCCCTGTCCGTCGCAGCTAGACAATAAAGCGCCGTCTGGAGCGCAGGGGCACGCTTGCCAATAATAAAAGGCTGCCAAGTGGCACATTTACCACCCGACAACCTCTCTTCACTTAATCAAACGTAATCTTATTCACAGCATCGCGATCCAGCTTCTTAATCACTTCCACAATCAGCTTCACCGCATTCTCATAATCATCCTTATGAATCATCGCAGCATGCGAATGAATATAACGCGAAGCAACCGTAATCGCAATCGACGGTGCACCTGTCGCAGAAAGATGAATCGATCCAGCGTCCGTTCCTCCGCCTGCAATCGCATCAAACTGATACGGAATACCATGCTCATCAGCAATATCCGTAATAAAATCTCTCAGCCCCTTATGACCAACCATCGATGCATCATAAAGGATAATCTGCGGACCGTCACCCATTTTAGAGCTGGCTTCTTTAGACGAAATACCAGGCGTATCTCCGGCAATACCTACGTCAACCGCAATACCGATATCCGGCTTCACTGTTGCTGCCGCCGTACGTGCACCACGCAGGCCCACTTCCTCCTGAACCGTACCTACTCCGAACACTTCATTCGGATGCTGCTGGTCCTTCAATGCTCTCATCACATCAATTGCAATCGCACAGCCAATACGGTTATCCCAGGCTTTCGCAAGAAGCATCTTGTCATTGTTCATGACAGTAAATTCGAAATAAGGAACGGCCATATCACCAGGTGTGACACCCCACTCCATTGCCTCTTCACGGGAAGAAGCACCGATATCAATAAACATGTCTTTAATATCAACCGGTTTTTTACGCGCTTCCGGAGGGAGGATATGAGGTGGTTTAGAACCAATGACCCCGGTAATATCCCCTTTTTTCGTTACGATCGTTACGCGCTGAGCGAGCATAACCTGTGACCACCAGCCACCTACGGTTTGAAAGCGCAAAAATCCTTTATCATCAATCTGCGTGATCATAAATCCGACTTCATCCAGGTGACCGGCAACCATCACACGCGGTCCATTTGCCTCACCTGTTTTTTTGGCGATCAGACTGCCGATTCCGTCCGTTGTCACTTCATCGGCAAATGGTGCTATGTATTTTTTCATAACCTCTCTCGGTTCACGTTCGTTACCCGGAATACCTTTAGCATCCGTTAAGTCTTTAAGCATCGTCAGCTGTTCATTGTATTCAGCCATTTCTTCGCCTCCCTAATTTTTCAATCAGTCAAAATTATACCATTTCGTCAGATTATTCACAAAGCTGATTAATAGCCATCCTGCTGACGCTTAATATTGATTTCATTTTTGTCAGTATATGCACTCATGACATCATCAACTGAAAAGCCGAGTACGGTCCCGATTTTCAAATACCGATCCCACATTCCGTCGTAATTAAATTGGCTTTGATAGCTTCTGAATTGAGTAACTGAATGATAAAAGTCAAGGAACAAATCACTCAAATCACTGCCTGAATGCACTTCTGCCTGCTCTGTATATCTTAATTCCAGATCGAGCCCGATAGACAAAAGAAAATGGATCCCGTCCACATATTCCTCAAGAATTGCTGATCTCTCAGAAGGGCCTTTTTTACTCCAGAATTTAAAACATCTCGTTTCATTAGCCAGTTCTCCTGCTTCAACGAGCAGCGCCAGTATTTTTTTATCCGTTACTTCCTGATTTTCAATGTTATTTTCACGCTCAATAAAGCGGTCAAGTTCATGTTGCATATCATACAATTTAGTCCAGTTCATCATTTTCCCTCTCCTTCTCTGTTCAGTGTATCAAAAACACAAAAAAAGAAAAGAAAATTGGAACCTTTCTATCCCCCGGTACGTATAGAAGACAAGGATTGTTGGGGGGCGTTAAAATGATTGTTTTAGTACTGAGACTGATTATACTTGCAGTTGTTCTTTATCTTATTTATAAAGGATTTAAATATTTGTTTGATCCGAAAAGGAAATTGGAGCTTGCCCACGAAAAAGCAGAATATTATTTTCATGATGATTCAAATAACCCACGTAAAAACTTCTTTATTACTTATAAAGGTTTGATGTTTCAGGGCGAAAAATATCTGGGCGAAACAGAGCGTTCTTTTGATGTTGTTTCGATTTTCATCTGGCCGCATGACCCCTCCAGGCTGCAGGGGTTTACAATTGAGGATTTCCGCTTTCTTGAAACGGAGGTTCGCAGCAATTATCCCCATGCCAGGATTGATTGGAAAAGTCCAATCAGGGAGCTGCTTGAAAAGGATCACATGGATTAAAAAACGGGACGTATTCCCCTTTCTCTTTCCTTTGTCCAGCTGCGGCGACTAGCCTCTCGAGGTCATAAGTCAAAGCTGAACGAAGGCAAAGGTCAGCCCTCTTTTCATCTTCGCCTTATTCTTGTCCCGGCTTGATTTGTTGATAGCACTTAAAATCATGTCGATAGATCTTTGATTACTGCTGATCGCACTTTTAAATCCATTGATAGCATCTGACAATCTGTCAATAGATCATTCAGCATTCGGTTCTCCAAAAGCGAACCTGAGGTTTATGTAATAAAGATCCATCTCAGTCTGTTATTTATAAGAGACTACACATCTATATAATCACATTCTGCAATTTCATTACACAAAATAAAAGATAGGAATTTGACTTGATACATCGTCAAATTCCTATCTTTTTTACTGCCAATAGTAAGTATAAATCACAAGTCCTCCATATACGATCACAAGAAATGGAAGTCCCATGGAAAAGGTGCGGTGTTTGGTTTTATGACGGAATTGCTGCATACCAAGCCAGCTGCCGAGTGCTCCTCCTGCGAATGCAACAAGCCACAATGTTTTTTCTGAAATACGGTACTCATTTTTCTGAGCCTTCTTTTTATCGATCCCCATGGTGGCAAAGCCCACAATATTCATTAAAATTAAGTATCCAAAGAATAGCTGGTTCATTTATTTTCCCTTTCTTTATATATAATCAATGCGCCTTAACCTCTCTTAGTATAAAACAGATCACCAGGCATTTAAAATAAAAAAGGACTGCTCCATCAATCGGAACAGTCCCTGACATTATTACTTGTTAAGTTCAGCTTTTGCAGCGTCTGCCAGCTGTGTGAATGCTTTTTCGTCAGCTACAGCAAGCTCAGCAAGCATTTTACGGTTTACTTCGATACCTGCAAGCTTAAGTCCGTGCATTAAACGGCTGTAAGAAAGTCCGTTTGTACGAGCTGCTGCGTTGATACGAGTAATCCAAAGCTTACGGAAATCACGCTTTTTCTGGCGACGGTCACGGAAAGCATAGTTTCCTGACTTCATTACCTGCTGGTTAGCTACTTTGTATAGCGTATGTTTTGAACCATAATATCCTTTAGCGAGTTTAAGAACTCTTTTTCTACGTTTACGAGAAACGATTCCACCTTTAACACGTGGCATAGTGATTACCTCCTAATAAATCTTTGTTCTGTATTTTAAAATTAGATCATGTTTTTGATGCGCTTGTAATCGCCTGAAGACACAAGAGAACCTTTGCGAAGCTTACGCTTAGCTTTTGTAGACTTGTTAGCGAAAAGGTGACTAGTGTATGCACGTGAACGCTTAAGCTTTCCAGATCCAGTCTTTTTGAAACGCTTAGCTGATCCACGGTGAGTTTTCATTTTTGGCATGAGTAGTATCCTCCTTAAATCATTACTTTTCGTTCGTTGGTGCAAGCATTAAGAACATGCTGCGGCCGTCCATTTTAGGCTTCGTCTCGATTGTTGAAACGTCTTTACATTCCTCAGCGAAACGCTCTAAAACCCGTTGTCCGATTTCCTTGTGCGTGATCGCACGTCCGCGGAAACGGATGGACGCTTTTACTTTATCCCCTTTTTCAAGGAACTTGCGTGCATTACGAAGCTTCGTGTTAAAATCATGCTCTTCAATCGTAGGACTTAGACGAACTTCCTTCAGATTGATCACTTTTTGATTTTTACGTGCTTCTTTGTCTTTCTTCTGCTGCTCGAACTTGAATTTACCGTAATCCATGATACGTGCAACAGGCGGCTTCGCATTTGGTGCAACAAGAACCAGATCAAGGTTTACACGCGCTGCAATATCAAGGGCTTCGTTCTTGGATTTGATACCAAGCTGTTCGCCGTTTTGATCGATTAAGCGTACTTCGCGTGAACGGATTCCTTCGTTAACCATTACGTCTTTGCTAATAGTAATCCACCTCCGGATTGATTTGAGAATACTCGGTTTGCGTATAAGATAAGTGCTTTAAGACATAAAAAAAGCCGGAAACCACATTAGTTCCCCGCATCCATGCATGCCGATACATACTTCATGTATGCACGTACTGCGTGTTACCTGTCAGCTACTGCTGTGCCGGTCAGGTGAGAAGCGGGTGCCTCTTCTTGTACACAAATTCGTATTCAATTCACTCTTGCTATTGTAACGCAGCAAAAGTCTGCTGTCAATCCTTGTTCGTAATTAAATCAACATGATTGATCATATCAAATCATTTCAGGTCACGCAATAGTTTTTTGGATTTTTTTGACGAAGGGTGTTCCAGATATTTGAGCAGTCTTTCATAAGTTGATCTATCATGTTCTTAAAATCATGATGGATGATCTGTCTTCCTTCTCAAACTGCGTTTAAATTTGCTGAAACAGGCTAAACTGACTGTAAACCAACCAGAACGGAGGCACACAATTGAGATTAACATACACCTTTACCACTATTGCTACCATGACTTTTCTTCTTGCAGCCTGCGGTGATGATGAAACTGTCAGCAATCCCGAACCTGCAGAAGACGGCCAATCCGATCAGCAGACAGACGGCGGAACCCCACAGGATAACACCGACATCCCTTATCTTGAATTCGATGTTGATGTGGATTATGAAGGTAATGACAACGACTTTGAAACAACCTATGACGCTGAGGGTGAAACGATTGAGGCTTCCTTTGAAGATGAACAGAATATGATGATGCTCTCAGGGGATGACGCATTTCAAGAAATGCAGCCTGTATTAAGCGGATTTGAATTTACAGTAGATACACCCGATGAGGAAGTGATAGATGCTGTGATCGAAGGGTTTGAGATTGAAGAAGGCTTCCAGTCTATCGAAATTGAAATTAAATTCGAAGACGGTACAGAAAAAGATTATGAACGAGAAGCATAAAAAAAACCCGGCTGACTGATCAAGTTCAGTGCCGGGTTTTATGTGTCAAACCTTTATTATTTTCTAATATCGCTTTTAATAACTTCTGTAAACGCCTCTAAGGAAACTGTTTCAGAATCCTGTTCTCCGTATTTACGGACATTCACTTCGTTATTTTCCGCTTCTTTATCTCCCACAACAAGCATGTAAGGGATCTTCTTCATCTGAGCTTCACGGATCTTGTAGCCCATCTTTTCATCACGGCTATCCACCTCTACACGTGCACCCGCAAGTTGAAGCTGTTCCTGTACCTTTTTCGCATAATCAAGGTGGATCGATGGTGAAACCGGAATGACCTGAACCTGAACTGGAGACAGCCATACTGGAAGTGCTCCTTTATGTTCTTCAATCAGGAAGGCAACAAATCGTTCCATTGTGGAGACAACTCCGCGGTGAATCACGACCGGACGATGCTGCTTACCGTCTTCCCCGATATAATTCAGATCAAAACGTTCCGGTAAGAGGAAATCAAGCTGAACAGTTGAAAGCGTTTCTTCCTTACCGATCGCTGTTTTCACCTGAACATCAAGCTTCGGCCCGTAGAATGCTGCTTCACCTTCTGCTTCGAAGTAGTCATGGCCCATATCGTCCATGGCTTCCTTCAACATTGCCTGAGCCTTTTCCCACATCTCATCGTCATCAAAATACTTCTCTGTATCCTCAGGATCACGGTATGAAAGACGGAATTTATATTCATTTAAGCCGAAGTCCTTATACACTTCTTCGATCAGACGCACAACGCGCTGGAATTCTTCCTTGATCTGATCAGGACGCGCAAAAATATGCGCATCATTTAATGTCATCGCACGCACACGCTGAAGTCCGGATAAGGCTCCTGACATTTCATAACGGTGCATCAGACCAAGTTCAGCAATACGGATTGGCAGCTCACGATAGCTGTGAATATCCTGCTTGTATACCATCATATGGTGAGGGCAGTTCATCGGACGAAGGACAAGTGTTTCATTATCCATCTCCATTGGCGGGAACATGCCTTCTTCATAATGATCCCAGTGACCGCTTGTTTTGTAGAGTTCAGCACTGCCTAATGCAGGTGTGTACACGTGGTCATAGCCAAGCGAAATTTCTTTATCGACAATATAGCGTTCAATTGTACGGCGGATGGTCGCACCTTTTGGCAGCCAGATCGGGAGCCCCTGACCAACAAGCTGAGAACTTGTAAACAGGTCAAGCTCTTTCCCGATTTTACGGTGATCACGCTGCTTTGCTTCTTCAAGCATCTGAAGATGGTGATCAAGATCCTCTTTCTTAAAGAAAGCCGTACCGTAAATACGCTGAAGCATTTTATTATCGCTGTTTCCTCTCCAGTAGGCACCGGCAACGCTTAACAGCTTAAATTCTTTAATATGCTTTGTTGAAGGAACGTGGATACCGCGGCAAAGATCGAAAAATTCACTTTGCTTATAGATTGTCACGTCTTCATCAGACGGGATCGCTTCAATCAGCTCCAGCTTGTAAGGATCATTGATCTCTTCAAAACGGCGAACCGCTTCTGAGCGGCTGACCACTTCACGCTCCACATCAATGTTATCGCCGACGATTTTTTTCATTTCCTTTTCAATACGCGGAAGGTCTTCTGTTGAAATTGATGACTCTGTATCGATATCGTAGTAGAATCCGCCTTCAATCACAGGACCGACACCAAGCTTCGCATCCGGGTACAGACGTTTAACAGCCTGTGCCATCAAGTGGGCCGCGCTGTGACGCATGACTTCAAGAGACTCTTCATCATCAGGCGTTAAGATTGCGACTGTCGCATCTTCTTCGATCGGTGTGCGAAGATCGATCAGGTCCCCATTCACTTTACCTGCAACCGCTTTTTTCTTCAGTCCTGAAGAAATGGAGGAAGCAATTTTCTCAACAGATGTTCCTTTCGGATACTCCCGACTATTACCATCTGGAAATGTAATCAGCATGTTTTCTTCCATCATTAACACTCCTTTTTCATTTTGCATGGATTCTCGCCTTCATGCTTTTTATGCATATAAAAAAACCCCATCCCTGGAAAGGGACGGAGTTTTATCAAACCCGCGGTTCCACCCTTTTTTCTGAACAGACTGCATTCAGAATCTCTGGTTCAGCTAACGGGCTGCATCCGGTACAAATTACTGTAAGGTTCACTCGTACGGCTCAAGGGTGGTAAAGTCATTCCGCTTCATGAGAGGCTTGCAGCCATGTCCTCTCTCTCTGAAAATCAGCCAAAATGATTCATGTCCCCATCAGTGCCTTTAGAAATATCTAATTCAAATGTATAAAGACATTTTAGAGCAGTCCTTTTCCAAAAGCAAGAGGCTTTTTTTAAGAATTGCGTTTATTTTTCCCTTTCATTTCAACAGGTATAGAGAGAAATTTAATTCTTTCCATGATTCTCGCTGCCTTAACCGGCTCTTCCTCTCCACGCTGTGAGAATGTCAGGTGATGTTCAAGCCCTTCATAATCGAAATTGGAGGTGAAGAAAGTCGGAAGCCCCTCTGCCATTCTGTATTGTAAAATCGTACCGAGCACCTCATCACGCGCCCAGCTTGAAATTGATTCAGCACCGATATCATCCAGCATAAGAATCGATGCTTTTTTCACGGCATCTACTTTACCTGCAAACGACTGATCTCCTAATGACTGTTTCATTTCCTTCAGAAACTCCGGGAAATATAAAATGAAGCTTGCTTTATTTTTATTTTTCAATTCATTGGCGATTGCCCCAAGCAGATAGCTTTTCCCCACACCAAACTGTCCATAAAGGTAGAGACCTTTATAATGTTCAGGGTCTTCTGTCAGCCTTTTCACAAGATCTTCAGCCATTTGCAGCGCCTTCATTCGGGATGGACTGTCTATATCCACCTGATCAAAGGTTGCCTTCAGAACATCTTTCGGAACGTACATGCTTTGAATCAGCTTTTCCGTTTCCTTCTGCTCCCGGGCTGCCAGCTGTCTTGGACATGGTGCATACTGAAGGTCAATAAATCCATTCTGGATGATCAGCTTCGGCTCATATCCCTGCATCGTATTTTTACATTCCCCGAGGCTCGGACAATCCGCACATTTTACAGAGCGATTCATATATTCGTAAAGCTTGATCATCCCCTGATCCGCAGCATTCGGTGACAGATTTTCTTCATTTTGCTGAAGAAAATGCTGAACCTCGGGATTGGCTGCAATCTCTTTTTTCATCATTTCATATCTCTGCTGGAACTGATCGGAACCTGACAGGCGCCTGATCGTCCGGTTAATTGGATCCATTATTCATCACCTGCCATGCGTTTTTTCATTTCACGCTCTTTTAAATACCGTTCCCGCTCTTTTAAGAATTCCGGATCGGCCTCATCTTCTTCTGAATCAGCTTTTGAAGTAAACCAGTCCGGAAGTTTCTCTTTGCGGATTGTCTTGCCTTTTTTAGCCGGCTGTTTTCCTCCCGACTTTTTCCAGGTCATATAGCTTTTATACTCTTTTTTTGCTTCATCCATTGCTGCTTCCGCTGTCTGAATCCCCGATCTTACCCAGTGATTGGCGATCTGTTCAGCGAAGCCTTTCGTCAGCTTCATATTTGTTCGGAGCAGGACGAATTGGAGAAGGACATTTACGACCTCCTGAGGAAGCTTTTTTTCGTAAAGAAGCGTCTCGATCAATTCAAGTTCTGATCTTGTCGGGTCCACTCCCTTCGAGGCATCTGATAACACTTTTACAGGAGATGTCGTTTTAAGATAATGCAAAAGACTGTCTTCTGTATTCAGTTCCTCAACAGGTTCGTGCGCAGTGTTTTCAGCTGTTTTTGCTTTAATTCCGGGCAAAGTCCCTTTATTCCGTAGCTGAAAGACGTCACGGCAAGCCTTACGCAGTTCATGTACATCAACCCGGTCCTCTTCATTCAGCGCAGATAATATCGGATTTTTCATGTCAGTTTCAGATAAGCCGTAAAGGACGGAAAGCTTCACGATCATCTGTTTTACTTCATAAGTAAGTGCTTTCCGGGGAATCATCGCTTCTGATAAACCTGCCAGCAGCAGTTGAAAATCAAATCCCTGAAAATCTGCAGGTACCCCATCATTTTCAGCCCTGTAAACTACCGTTGTGTTTTTATCAGGAGCTTCAGCTTTTACAGGGGACAGCTTCATATCCGATTCAAAAACATCCTGAAAACTCCTCGTAATTTCTGTATAACCATCAAGACTTTCGAAAGGAACGGAAAAGTACTTTTTGAGCCGTTGAAACTGGGTACTGCCAATCTGTTTATAAAGAAAAACACTCAGCATCGGATCCTCAAAGAATAGACGTGCACTTAAAGGTGGCTGAAGCTGATAAAGGTAGGATTTCCTGTCAGCCGTTCCATGACGATAGGTTTTCAACAGTCCCATCCCCTCAAGACGCATTCTTGCCTGAAATACCTCATCAATGGAAAATGACAGCATAGCCATCAGAGAACCATGGCTATAGCCACTACTCTCCAGCTGATTTTTGTCTACTTCCATCCATAAAAGATTATAAAGGCTGACTGCTGCCGGCCCAACCAGCGGCTGATACAAAAATGTAAGGATTTCCCGATCATGACTGTTCAGCTGTCCGTTCAGCTGGACTTTATATTCATCTGAAGGCTGTATCTCTTTCCATCTGTTTGTCATACACTCAGACCCTTTCCTTTCAGACAAAAAAAGAGAAGAGGAAGACCTCTCACTCTCTTATGTACGTTCTTTATTCATCAGTTCTTTCAATTCCTCAATAAACACGTTGATGTCCTTAAACTGTCTGTAGACAGATGCAAACCGGACATAGGCAACCTCATCAACCTTTGACAGCCGGTCCATGACCATCTCGCCGATATCAACAGACGGGATCTCTGAAATCCCCTGATTGCGCAGCTCCCGTTCAATATCTCCTGAAATCTTCTCCAGATTCTCAAACGGCACCGGTCTCTTTTCACATGCTTTAATCAGACCTCTGAGAATTTTATCGCGGCTGAATTCTTCACGTATGCCATCTCTCTTCACAACGATGAGCGGAACTTCCTCCACTTTTTCAAACGTCGTAAAACGGTAGTGACACGATTCGCACTCTCTTCTTCTCCGGATTGATCTGCCTTCATCAATCTGACGGGAGTCAATTACTCTCGTATTATTTTCATGGCACGAAGGACATTTCATTTCACCAGCTCCAAATTGGGTCTATTTCTTACTATGATAGCCAAAATGGACGGAAATCACAAGGTGCCCTTAACGATCTGATTCCCTCAATTCTTTTGACATCGCCTGATAACAGGCAAGCACTTCCTCTTTCAATTTCGGATAAGCCCCTCCGACAATCGTCTGGTCCGTGGAAATCTTTAAGTCAAGCGCAGTGTGAATCGGTCTTGTACTCACAACAGTCGCAATAATAAACATCGAAGGCTTCTTTGTACGATTGATCATTATCTCTCCGTGATCCTTCGATTCCGACGAAATTTCGTATCCTTCACCCGAAAAATACTTTTTAACCTGATCATATACTTTGTCAAATGATGCTTTGTAATAACGCGTTTCCAGCTCTTTATCCGCATGCGTATCATGCGTCTCACACTCAGAACTGAATCGTTTAAACATTCCTTTTAAACCCGCCAACGTCATTCCTCCTCTAAACTCTGTATATCCATTCTATCAGTTTTTGTCGAATAAATAAAAACAGACGTCAAAACTCCACAAAAGCCATTTCAAATTATATGTACGGTTAAAAATCATTGCTTGTCCGTTTTCCCCCTCACCTTTTCTTAAATTCAGGAGATTTGAAGATTCCACAAGAGTCGGCCTTTTATTCTTCTATTACCACCTCTGTCTTAAGAAAATGAAATACGCCTCAAAGAGGGCTGGACTCACCCGCAGACTCCTGCGGCAGAGAAGCGACAGGTGAGACAGCGTAGTGCAAAGCACTAGCTGGCTCACCGCGCGGCCGCGGAAAGCGTAGGGTGAGTCCAGCCCGGCTTCACCATTTAATCAATATATAAAAAGAGGATGCACAAAGGCATCCTCATGAACGGTCAATATTCTATTAAACGGCACTAATAGCAGGTTTACCAACTTTAACAGGACCCATGCCTCTTGGCACTTCAACGGTTTCACGCGTTTGTGCACCAAGCGCTTCAGCAATATAATCTGCTGCGATTGTCGGATCCAGATCCCCGCATGTGTATACGTCAATACTCGCGTAACCATGCTCCGGGAAGCTGTGAATTGTAAGGTGTGATTCTGAAATAATCACAACGCCACTTACTCCCTGCGGTGCAAATTTGTGAAATGCCACTTCTCTGACTTCTGCTCCTGATTTTAGAGCAGCATCGACAAATGTCTGTTCGATTAACTCCATGCTGTTTAACTTTTCAAAGTCACAGCCCCATAATTCTGCAATTACATGACGACCCATAGTTTCCATTGATCGTTCCCCCTTAACAAAATTTGAACTCATCCGGTTGGTCAGACACTGACTGCCACGGGGGAAAGTTAGTCCGATGAGGTCCTAACCCTTTAAGCAGAAAGTTATGTTGTGTGGAACCGAAATAAGATCACGAAAAACAGTATACGTTTTTTTGAAGGGTTTTGCAATAACTTGTTTTGAAACAGAGATATTTGAAGGTTATTTTTGTCTGTTGATAGGAATATCACATTGGTTCATGTACCCCATAATCACCGGTTGTCTCAGGAGAAAATTTCTTCTCACACCAATAAATCAATTCATTAAAAAACTCCTGCCGTTTGGCAGGAGTTTCACCTTATGAAGCTGTTACTTCTCTATGTGACTGATCCATCTGGTGTGCCAGATGCTGAACCAGATCAACTACACGGCATGAGTAACCCCATTCGTTATCGTACCATGCAAGTACTTTAACTTTTGTAGCGCCCATTACCATTGTGGACAGACCGTCAATGATCGCTGAGTTTGGATTTGTGTTGAAATCAATGGATACAAGTGGTTCTGTTGTAAATGCCACGATTCCGTTAAGCTCGTTTTCAGCAGCCCGTCTAAACGCAGCGTTCACTTCATCCACCGTCACTTCCCGTTTTACATCTACAACAAGATCAACGAGCGATACGTTTGGTGTTGGAACGCGCAGTGCCATTCCGTGAAGTTTACCCTGAAGATTCGGCAAAACTTTTCCTAAAGCTTTAGCTGCACCTGTTGAAGTCGGAATGATAGATTGACCGCATGAGCGTGCACGGCGAAGATCCTTGTGCGGATTATCAATGTTTTTCTGGTCGTTCGTGTAGGCATGCACAGTCGTCATCAGACCGTTTTCGATACCGAATTCTTCATCGAGAATTTTTGCTACTGGAGCAAGACAATTTGTCGTGCAGGAAGCATTTGAAATGACATCATGCTGGTGAACATCAAGTGCGTCTTCGTTAACGCCCATCACAATCATGACATCCTCCTGCTTACCAGGTGCTGTTAATACAACTTTTTTAGCGCCAGCGTTTAAATGAAGAGCCGCTTTATCACGCGCATTAAATTTACCGGTAGCCTCAATCACAATATCAATTTGAAGACGTGCCCACGGAAGATTTTCCGGGTTACGGTCATTTACAAGGAGTATTTTCTTTCCGTTTACAGTTAATGAATCCTCGTCAGCGGTTACTTCAGCCGCAAACGCTCCATGAGTGGAATCATATTTAATGAGGTGCGCAAGTGTTTCCGGAGGGTAGCTGGCATTGATGGCTACAAGATTCAAATTGTCCTCCATAATCGCTTTTCTAAACACCATTCGGCCAATTCGGCCAAATCCATTAATGGCAATGTTCGTTTTTTTCATGAGGATCCCCCTAATAATGTTATACTTATAATCAAAATAACTAAAAATAGTATAACATATTAAAAGCGTTTGCAAAGACCTAATTGGTATTTTTCACGATTTTGCCAATCTTATGCTACGCAATTAAAAAAGCCGGAACCGCTCAAAAAGAGTCGGCTCCGGCTTTTAAATGTGCGTAAATCCAAATCTCAATATTATGGTTGCAGATCCCACTGCGTAATCACTTCATCCAGCTGTCTGATCGTCTCAGACAGACTACCGCTATTATCAAGAAAAGCATCTGCCAGCTGTTTTTTCTTTTCAGCCGGAATCTGTGACTGTATCCGGTCCAGTGCTTCCTGCTCTGAGTATCCATTGCGATCCATCAGACGCTTTTTTTGCACAGCCGCTTCCGCGTACACAACAAGGATTTTTTCAACCATCCATTGCAGTTCACTCTCAAACAGCAATGGAATGTCTAAAAAGATCGTGGTCTTACCTGAAGCAAGTGCTTCATCCTTTTGTCTGAGCATGTCCTGCCTGACAGCTGGATGAACAATCTCATTAAGCTTTTGACGCTGATCAGGATTACTGAAAATTTCATTTCCCATTTTGACACGATCCAGTTCGCCGTTTTCAAGGAAAAAATCATTACCAAACACTTCCCTGATTTTCAGGCTTGCTTCCTGTCCAGGTTCCACGACTTTTTTAGCTGACTGATCTGCGTCAATCACGGTAAAACCTCTTTTCATTAATTCGTTTGCTACCGTACTTTTACCGGTGGCGATACTTCCGGTCAGACCAATAATCATGTGACACAACCCTTTCTGTTAACGCTGGCATTTCGGGCAGTAATGAGAGGTACGCCCCCCGATAACGGCTTTTTTGACCCCATATCCGCATAATGGACACGCTTGTTTTGCATACATTTGCAGCCTTTCCTGCATTCCGCCTGCTTCTCCATTGACGTTACGGTAGTCCGAAATACTGCTGCCTCCCGCTTCGATTCCTTCTTTCAAAACGTCCACTATATGATGGAACAGCTCTTTTTTCTTCTGCAGGCTTAACCGCTCTGTTTTTCTTTTCGGATTCACCCGCGCTCTGAACAGTGCTTCTGTGGCATATATATTACCGCACCCTGCAATGACAGAGTGATGCATGATCGATTCCTTAATCGGCTTTTGGCTGAACCTTGGCCACTCGAGTGCGGTTAAAAACCGGCTTTCTGTATCGGCATCAAAAGGCTCCGGTCCAATAGCCAGTAAAGGTGGATGATCTGACTGATTTTTAAGGTGCCTCATTTCCCCAAACCTTCGGATATCCGAATACACCAGCAGCTGTTCATTGGAGAGCGTAAAAATAACATGAACATGGTTCCGGAACCTGATTTCCCCAATCTCCTCCACCGTATTCACGACAAACCAGGCGCCGGTCATACCTAAATGAGATAAAATCCATTCAGTACGTTCTTCTTTTTTCAGCCTGAATAATAAATATTTACTTCTCCGGTCTACTGTTTCAATCTCGGCATTCATAACTGAGCTTCTGAAATAGTCAAGACCTTCTCCTTTAACAACCGCTTTTCTACCTGATTCATGGGCGTTGATGACCGTATCGGAAAACACGGTTTCCACAATTTTCAATCCCGTTATTTTAGGTGCGAGTCCTCTTTTTACATGTTCTACTTCGGGAAGTTCCGGCATCCTTACCCGCTCCTTCCACTTTATTTTGCATCGTACCAGGTGTCGCCATATGAGTAATCCACCTTTAGGGGAACGGATAATTCAACAGCTTTTTCCATCACTTCAGGTACAAGTTTTTCAAGCTTCTCTATCTCATCCTTCGGACATTCAAAAATAAGTTCATCGTGCACCTGAAGCAGCATACGCGCTTTCAGATTTTCGTTTTTTAATGTTTCATCCATTTCAATCATTGCTTTTTTGATGATATCTGCTGCTGTTCCCTGAATCGGCGTATTCATCGCCGTACGTTCAGCAAAACCTCTTACATTAAAATTACGGCTTGTGATTTCAGGAATATATCTTCTGCGGTGAAGCAGCGTTTCCACATAGCCCTTTTGCTTTGCTTCATGAATGATATCATCCATATATTCCTTTACTTTCGGATAGCTCTCCAGATAGCGTTTGATAAATTCAGCAGCCTCTTTTCTTGGAATATCGAGACTTTGTGAAAGACCGTAATCACTGATGCCGTACACAATACCGAAATTGACCGCTTTCGCGTGACGACGCATGCCGGATGTAACCTCTTCTTTAGTCACTCCAAACACATCCATGGCGGTTTTAGTGTGAACATCCATTCCCTGGTGGAATGCTTCCTTCAGCCCTTCATCATCTGAAATGTGGGCAAGTACACGCAATTCAATTTGTGAATAATCTGCTGCAAACATCACCCAGCCGTCTTCAGATGGCACGAAAGCCTGACGGATTTTACGGCCTTCCTCAAGCCGGATCGGAATGTTCTGCAGGTTTGGATCCGTTGAACTCAGTCGTCCGGTCTGAGTCAGCACCTGATTATAACGGGTGTGAATTTTATTTGTATCCTCATGAATGACCTTCAGCAAACCTTCAATATAGGTTGATTGAAGTTTGCCAAGCTGCCTGAAATGTAAAATGTGTTCAATCACTTCATGTTCAGGCTTCAGCTTCTCAAGCACGTCTGCAGAAGTGGAATATCCTGTTTTCGTTTTCTTAAGTGCAGGGAGCCCCATTTTTTCAAACAGAATCACACCGAGCTGTTTTGGGGAATTAATATTAAATTCCTCCCCTGCAATCCGGTAAATATTCTGCTCTATTTCTTCAAGCTTTTCCTTCAGTTCAACGCCCATCTCCTTCAGGCGGCCGATATCCACCTTGACCCCTTTTTGTTCCATGGAAGCGAGAACCGTGGCCAGCGGCAGCTCAAGCTCCTCAAACAGACTGTACTGCTCGTTTTTCTTTAAAGCTTCAATACAAGTCTGCTTAATGTTCCCAATCGCAGCAGCCTTTCTCGCCACATGCTGCTGAAGCGTCTCATTGTCAGGTACTGCTTTTTTAGCTCCTTTTCCGTAGACCGATTCATCCGTTGGAACAGCATCGGCTCCGTGACGTTTTGCGATGGAGGCAAAATCATCAGCCGCTTCAGAAGCGTCAATGACGTAGGAAGCGATGAGAAGGTCAAAATCAATTCCTTTCAGCTGCATCCCTAAACGACCAAACGCTACGATCGACTGCTTCGCATCATAGACAGACTTTTTCACTGCGTCATTTTCAACCCACGCCTTAAAATGAGTGGATGCTGCAGCGTCTTCCGGAGAAATAAACAAAGTCTTTCCATCAAAATGCAGAGATATACCGAGAATTTGAGCAGTATGATAGTTCTCTCCGAACATTTCTACATATAATTCTGCCTCATCAGGCAGGCTGTTTTCATCAAGGTCAGAAACGGTTTCCCACTTTATCTCCTTCAGCTCCACTTTTTCTTCTGCCGGACCATCAAGCTTTTCTAGCAGTGAATTAAAACCGAGCTCCTTATAAAGCTTAATCAGCTTCGCAGCGTCTGCTTCTTTTTTTCCGAGCTGATCAAGTTTTACTGTGACAGGAGCGGTTCTTGTGATCGTCGCAAGCTTTTTACTCATGACTGCCTGCTGCTCATTATCTGCGAGCTTCTCTTTCAGCTTCGCCCCGCTTACCTCATCGATCGATTCGAATACTTTTTCCAGCGTGCCAAATTGTTTTAAGAGCTTTATCGCTGTTTTTTCACCGACCCCGGGAACGCCTGGAATGTTATCGGATGCGTCACCCATAAGTCCCTTCATATCAATGATCTGATCCGGTGTCAGCCCGTACTTTTCTTCAATATGTGCAGGCGTATATTTTTCCAGATCTGTAATTCCTTTTTTCGTTATATCCACTCTGACTTTATCAGAGGAGAGCTGCGTTAAGTCTTTATCTCCTGATACAACCACCGTCTCAAAGCCTTCTTTTTCAGCCTGTGCCGACAGTGTTCCGATGATATCATCCGCTTCGTACTGATCAAGCTCATAATATTCGATACTATGGGCATCCAGCAGATCGCGGATAAAAGGAAATTGCTCAGACAATTCAGGTGGTGTTTTCTGACGTCCTCCTTTATATTCTGAGAAGGTTTTATGCCGAAAGGTCGTTTTCCCTGCATCAAAAGCAACCATTAAGTGAGTCGGTTTTTCCTCATCGAGCAATTTCATTAGCATGGTTGTGAAGCCGTAAATGGCATTCGTATGTATTCCTTTATCATTATTCAGTAACGGTAAAGCAAAGAAAGCACGGTATGCAATACTGTTCCCATCAATCAGCATCAACTTTTTTGACACGCTGATCCACTCCTTTTCCGGTTCAATTACAGCAAAAAGCCGCTGTCCTTCCTTCATTTTAGCATTTCCAAAATGAAAGGGAAAACAGCGGCACCTGCACACTTTTATTCAGTTATTCCCTGAAGGAGGGAAGCGTACGGTGAGTCTGAAGGTAAAATAATCATCGTTTCATCATTCACCGTTGTTTTATAGGACTCAAGCGTTCTGAACAGCTCATAAAACTCAGGATCCTTCGAGAAGGCTTCATTATAGATTCTGGCGGCCTCTGCCTCACCTTCCGCACGAATTACGTCGGCTTCGGCATTTGCTTTTGCCAGCAGCTCCCTCACTTCACGATCCGTATTCGCTTCGATCCGGTTTTTATTCGCATCCCCCATCGATAAATACTCCTGGGCAGTTGACTGACGCTCAGAAATCATTCTCGTATAGACGGACTCTTCATTCGCCTGAGGCAGGTTCGTCTGCTTCATCCTTACGTCCACAACTTCAATACCAAACTGTTCCTGATCGAGCAGTTCATTGACCCGTTCCGTTACACGGTCATTCAAACTTCCTCTTGAAGAGTTTTCATCATTAATGATTTCATCGTAATTTAACCGGCCAAGCTCGGACCGGACGACTGAATAAATGTATTCCTCCATCCTTGACTCTGCATTGACCATCGTACCTGCATTAGAGATCATGCTGATCGGTTCTGTAATGCGCCAGACAGCGTAATTATCGATAATAATACGCTTTTTATCCATCGTATTAATTTCTGCTTCAGATACATCGTAAGTCATCTGATATTTAGGAAGTGTAGTGACGGACTGCACAAATGGAATTTTTGCGTGTAATCCCGGCTCTTCTATAATATTAACAACCTCTCCAAACTGCCGGATTACCCGGTATTCCCCTTCTTTTACGATAAACACATTCAAAAGGGCAATGATCAGAAGGAAGATGAGAAGAAATGAAATGATCCCTGCTTTACGGTATTTCTTCCAGTCAATATCGATATGTTTTTTAGTCTGTTTTGGCTTTTTATTAAAATCAAAAACTTTATTCTGATCATTATTGTCCATTTGACGACCCCTCACTCTCTTCAGCTGGTGGCGGAACCGGCTGCTGACTGTCAGGCTGCAGTGGAAGGTACTTCAGCGTATCTCCATTGTCATTCATAATGTACAGCTTCGTTCCCGGAAGTACTTCTTCAAGTGTTTCGAGGATCAGACGCTGACGGGTGATTTCCTGATTGTTCTGGTACTCGGTAAAGATTTCGTTAAAAATCGCAACGTCTCCACGTGCCTGTTCGATCCTGGCTGCTCTTTCACCCTGAGCACGGGATTCAATCGCATCCTTTTCCCCCTGCGCTTCATTCACTTTCTGATTTCTATATTTTTCAGCTTCATTTTCTTTTGTAATCATCGTTTCACGCGCATCCGTAACAGCCGTAAATGCCTGACGCACTTCCTGATTCGGCAGTTCTACGTCCTGCAGCTGGACTGCCTGCACTGAAATCCCTACCTCATACTTCTCCATCAATGATGCCAGCAGTTCCCGAACCTCTGCTTCAATTTCCGCTTTTCCGGATGTCAACGCTTCATCAATGGTGGAGCTTCCGATAATACTCCGGATGGAAGCGGACGTTGCATCGTATAAAACCTCCCGCGGATCCTCCGCATTGAACAGGTAATCACGCGGTTCAGTAATTTTCCACTGAACAACCAGATCCGTTAATACAATGTTTTCATCACCTGTAATCATCACGGTTTCTTCAGGAAATGATTGAATTTCTCCGCCTTCCTGTTCATATCCAAACTGCAGACTGAAGGTTTCCTTCGACAATACCTCCACCTGCTGTATAGGCCACGGCAGCTTGAACTTCAAGCCTGACTCGGTGATGGTTTCATTGGCTTCACCAAATGTTAAAACGAGTGCCTGCTCGGATTCATCAACGGTGTACCAGGATGTAAACAATATAATAAGGAGGATGACAGAACCAAACACAATCCCGATCCCGGCCATTATTCGTCTTATGCTCATCTCATTCTTCCTTTCTTTATGTACTGCCTATAATACGATTATGTAACAGAAAGGTTTCAGAAAAATGTCAAAACTGATGATAACTAGATAAATGAATCACAGATTTCCAAAAAAGGACATGAAAAAAGCGTGAACGGGGTCTGTTCACGCTTTTTTCGGGGTTCCTTGGATGAAGGGGTTTTCACTTTGTATCTTATCAATTGAATATTAAGAAAATGTCTTAAAGATGTAAATTTAACGTAAAGAACGTTTAATTCCATTTATCCTGTTCAACTGGCAGATCAATCGTGAAAGTGGTCCCTTTTCCAACCTGACTCGCTGCCTGGATTTCTCCATGATGCACTTCTACAATATGCTTAACAATAGCAAGTCCCAGTCCGGTCCCGCCGGAGTTCCTGCTTCTTGCCTTATCCACTCTGTAAAAACGTTCAAAGATTCGGGATATCTCCTGTTTTTCCATCCCTATTCCATTATCAATGACATGAATCAGCATTCTGTCACCGCGTCTTACGGTTTTGACTTTTATTTCGCCTTCATTGTAAGAATAGGTAATAGCATTGTTCAGAAGATTAATAAATACCTGTTTCAGCCGGTCAAAATCTCCTTCAATAACAGACTTCGGATCGAGTTCCAATACAATATGCATCTTTTTCTCTGCCGCGCGCTGACCGATGACCATTTTTACCTCTTCGAGCAGATCTGCCAAATTCACCTCAGAAAGTGATAGTTTAAAGCCCTGCTGTTCAACCTTAGATAAGTCAAGCAGGTCCTGAATCAGCATTTGCAGACGATCACTTTCTTTCAGGATGATTGTCAGAAATGAATCAAGGGCGTCACGGTCATTCATTGCACCGTCGAGTAATGTTTCAGTGAACCCTTTTATTGAGGTAATCGGTGTTTTAACCTCATGGGATACGTTTGCGACAAAGTCTTTTCTCATCTGTTCTAGTTTTTTCAACTCAGAGATATCATGGAAGACGAGTACAATCCCCTGCCACGCACTTCTTTCACCGATGATCGGAGCTCCGTAGATTTCAAGATGTCTTTTTGGGATCGTACTTTCAGTATAGACCTGTTTTCTGACGCGCTGCTCTGTCATGAAAACCTCTTCTGCGATTTCCCTGACACGCGGATCATGAAACACATCTTTATAGCGTTCATTTAAGATTTCCGTCAAATCCATCTGAAAGAATGATAAAAACGGACGATTTACAAGCACAATATACCCCTGCTTATCAATCATGATCAGTCCGCTTCCCATATTTTCAATCAGGGTTTGAAGCCGGTCCTGCTGTACTGCCTGATCGTTAACCATCTCCTGAAGATTGCGGGCAAGAACATTAATCGCATTGCTCAGCATGCCCGTTTCATCTACACGGTCCTCGAAAGTCCTCGCTTTATAATTGCCTTTAGCGAGCTCAATCGCCACTTTGGTTGCTGATTCAATCGGCTTCGTATATTGACTAGTAATTCTGGCACCAAGGAAAATGATGATGAGCATCGCGATTCCAAGCGTGATGGCCAAAATGATCCAAATTTGTCTATAGACATCCCCAAGTTCATTAAAGGAGGTTGCCATGATCACATAACCGCTTTCTCCTGCCGTCTCAACTGCCCCTGCATAATAAAAGGTCTGGTCAATTTGCGGAAACTGAACAATTCCTTCTTCGCGATCCGGGAATGACTGACTGATTTCTTCCAATATTTCCTCATGGTTTACCGTCTCGGATACACCCGTGCCGGAATCATAGATTATGACACCCTCCTGATCCAAAATAGAGATCCGGGTATCGAGAACATCGCTCAGCTGATTAAACTCCGATAAGCTCAGTTCTTCAAAAGATGACTGCCGTTCTGTCTGGTCAATAACAATATCAACTTCACGCTCAAGCCTTGAATGCAAAGCGTTTAAATAATATGATTTCACGAGCTCGCCGATTAAAATGCCGAGTCCGATCAGCACAAGAAAAATGAGTGTGATAAGCGCAAAGAGAAGCCTTCCGCGAAAGGATGAAATCTTCACGCTTCTTTTGGTTTCTCCATTTTATAGCCAAGGCCACGAATTGTTTTGATGTACACAGGCTTCTTTGTGTTTTCTTCAATTTTCTCGCGCAAATGACTGATATGAACATCTACGATACGCGTATCACCGGCAAAATCATAATTCCATACGGCCTGAAGCAGCTGATCTCTTGTCAGGACACGTCCTTTGTTTTCAATCAGATAAACAAGCAGCTCAAATTCCTTTGGCGTTAATTCAATCGGTTCATCCCGGAAATACGCTTCATACTGATCCGGAAATACTTTTACCTCACCAATGGAATGTGAAGCTTCATCCGGTTCCGGCTGTTTCACTTCAGCATGTTTCGTTCTTCTTAAAATGGCTTTAACACGAGCCACAACTTCCCGGGGACTGAACGGTTTTGTCATATAATCATCAGCGCCAAGCTCCAGCCCAAGCACCTTATCAAATTCATCATCCTTAGCTGTGAGCATGATGATTGGAATATCCACGTGCTCCTGACGAAGTTTTTTACAGACTTCAATCCCGTCCATTTTAGGCAGCATCAGATCCAGAACGATCAGATCCGGATTACCTTCAAGCGCCTGATTGAATCCTTCCTCGCCATCAAGAGCGGTCAACACCTCATACCCGGACTGCTCCAGGTTATATTTTAGAAGTGTTACGATTGACTGTTCATCGTCTACTACAAGGACTCTTTTACTCATGTTAAACCTCCAGGAACGTAATTAACCCCTATATTTCGATCCATTCACCCAACTTTATTATAGTATAAACTGTTTCGTGAGGCGATAAGGAATCTTTCAAGCTGCAAATTCAGTCTTTATCACAATAAAAAAACTGTATCAACACTTTGATTCGTGTTGATACAGTCATGGTTGCGGGAATGACCCTGCATTTTCTGTATAAAACTAATACTAAAAATTATCGAGCGCTGAGCCCTCAAAGCGTTCGAGTTTATGTGGCGGGCAGACGATGACGGTTCCTTTCAATACTAAGTCTCCGCTTTCGTCAACCGCCTGTACGGCGATTTCAACTTCGTAATTCGGGCGGTCAATGGACTTAACTTCAAATGTATAGTCTATCGTCGCATAGTGATAAAGCGGTTTTGGGAAACGCAGATTCTGTTCTTTTAAATGCGATCCAGGACCAGGCATATATTTTGAAACCGCAGAAGTAACAAAACCTGTGAGCATGATAGATGGAACAATCGGTTTTTTGTATGGCGTCTGTGATGCATAATCATGTTGAATATATAAAGGATTAGAATCGTTGGTTAATCCAAGAAACAGGAGAAGGTCTTTATCCTCTATTTTTTCAGTTAATGTCAGTTTCTCACCAATCGACATATCTTCTATTTGTCTGCCGAGCTTTCTCTTTTTACCAAGAAGCATCCGTAACTCCCCCTCTTGACTGTTGTTGATTTATTGTACCATTTTTCAGAAAATTTATCTGCAGCTAAAAGAAACCGCTTACACTTTATTTAAAGCTGTGCCGGTGACATCCTTCACTTTTTCGCGTTGCGTCAGCTGTCGCTTCCCTACCGCAGTCTTTGGATATCACCGGCACTTTAAGTAAAATGATCAGCTTACTCTTATTACGCCTGTTCGTTACCGGATAATGCACCCATCACGTTGCGAACGGAGTCAGCTGATTTTTGAAGCTGGGATTTTTCATCGTCTGTCAGTTCAAGCTCGATGATTTTTTCAATACCATTTCCGCCAAGCACGGTCGGGACACCTAGGTAAATGCCATCGAAGCCGTATTCACCCTCAAGGTAGGCAACGGATGGCAGAATACGTTTTTGATCCTTTAAAATTGCTTCTGCCATCTCCATCAGGGCTGCTGCAGGTGCGTAATAGGCGGAGCCGTTCCCGAGAAGGGCAACAATCTCGCCGCCACCTTTTCTTGTGCGTTCAATGATTTCATCAAGGCGGTCCTTAGGAATCAGTGTTTCCAGTGGCACGCCTCCCGCATTTGAATAGCGGGTGAGCGGCACCATGTCATCGCCATGACCACCGAGAACAAATCCCTGAATATCTTTAACAGAAAGATTCAGTTCTTCTGCCACAAATGTATTGAAACGTGCGGTATCCAAAACGCCTGATTGTCCAATAACACGTTCTTTTGAAAAACCGGATTTTTTAAAAACGGTATAGGTCATGGCATCTACAGGATTGGATAGAACAAGAATCGTTGTTTCAGGTGAATGTTTCACGATTTCAGCTGTTACTGACTTCATGATTTTTTCATTTGTCTGAACGAGATCATCACGGCTCATACCCGGTTTACGAGGAAGACCGGCCGTAATAATGACAAGGTCGGAGTTTGCAGTGTCTGCATAATCCGAGGTCCCTTTAATATGTGCGTCATAGCCAAAAACAGGACCTGCTTCAAGCATATCGAGTGCTTTCCCTTTTGTCGGCCCTTCATTTTGAGGAATATCAACCAGAACGATATCTCCAAGTTCTTTTTGTGCAAGGAATAATGCTGTTGTTGCTCCCGTAAAACCGGCACCTACTACTGAGATTTTTTTACGTGTAAAGCCCATCAAAAACTCCTCCTTGAACGTGCTCTGGATTTTTTTATGTACGAGAATGAGCCGTACAGGACGGCTCATTCAGGTGACTTACATATTTTCGATCAAAGCTGTTCCGAACTCAGAACATTTAACTTCTGTTGCGCCATCCATCAGACGGGCAAAGTCATAAGTAACAACTTTAGATGCAATTGTTTTTTCCATTGCTGAAGTGACAAGGTTAGCCGCTTCACTCCATCCAAGGTGTTCAAGTAAAAGTACACCTGAAAGGATTACAGATGATGGATTTACTTTATCAAGACCTGCATATTTTGGAGCTGTTCCGTGTGTAGCTTCAAAAATAGCGTGTCCAGTGTCATAGTTAATATTTGCTCCAGGCGCAATTCCGATTCCACCAACCTGTGCAGCAAGTGCATCAGAAATATAGTCACCGTTCAGGTTCATTGTTGCAACAACATCGAACTCTGCTGGACGTGTAAGGATCTGCTGAAGGAAGATATCCGCAATAGAATCCTTGATGATGATTTTACCGGCAGCTTCAGCATCGCTTTGCGCTTTGTTTGCAGCGTCTGTGCCCTGCTCGTCTTTAATCTTGTCATACTGGTTCCATGTGAAGACTTTATCCCCGAATTCGCGCTCTGCAAGATCGTAACCCCACTTCTTGAACGCTCCTTCTGTAAACTTCATGATATTACCCTTATGAACAAGTGTGACAGATTTACGGTTTTCAGTCAGTGCATAGTTGATCGCTGAACGCACAAGACGCTCAGTACCTTCCTTAGATACCGGCTTCACACCGATACCAGCAGTTTCAGGGAAGCGGATGTTTGTTGCACCCATTTCATCCTGAAGGAAGTTGATCAGTTTTTTCACTTCATCAGAGCCTTCTGCGAATTCAATACCTGCATAAATATCTTCTGTATTTTCACGGAAGATGACCATGTCAGTATCTTCAGGACGCTTTACTGGTGAAGGTACACCTTCAAAGTAACGCACAGGACGAAGACATGTAAACAGATCAAGCTGCTGACGAAGCGCCACGTTTAATGAACGGATTCCCCCGCCGATTGGTGTTGTAAGAGGACCTTTAATCGCAATGAAGTATTCGTTGATTGCGTCAAGTGTTGCCTGAGGAAGCCATTCGCCTGTTTCGTTGAATGCTTTTTCTCCAGCCAGTACTTCTTTCCATACAATTTTCTTTTCGCCGTTATACGCTTTTTCAACTGCAGCATCTAAAACGCGAGAAGCTGATGCCCAGATATCTGGACCCGTTCCGTCACCTTCGATAAATGGTACGATCGGGTGGTTTGGTACGTTAAGATTTCCGTTCGTTACTGTGATTTTTTCACCTTGTGTCATGAATAATTCCCTCCAGATTTAACTTTGTCTCAGCAGAAAGAAAACAGCCTGAAACCGCACAGAGAAAATCCACCCGCTCTTAGCGGACGAAAACCTTACCGTTCTTTAAAGAACCGTTGTTTTTCGCTTTCGTGGATTTTCACTCAATTGTTCAATTAATGGCTTTATTTTTCTGTTCGCTGCATGTCATACCTTTTCATTACATCAATAAATTGATGATTTGTAAACGATCTTCAATCAGCCTCTTTTTTCAACCGGCACATATTCCTGCATGCCAGGGCCTGTATAATCTGCACGCGGGCGGATCAGGCGGTTGTTTGAGTACTGCTCAAGAATATGCGCAAGCCATCCTGATACGCGGCTCACTGCAAAAATTGGTGTGAACAGATCATGGTCAATTCCTAAGCTGTGGTATACAGATGCAGAGTAAAAATCAACGTTAGGTGGCAGTTTCTTTTCAGAAGTAACGACTTCTTCAATTTTAACAGACATCTCGTACCACTTTGATTCACCGCGAAGTTCAGTCAGTTTCTTTGACATTTCACGCAGGTGTTTTGCACGCGGGTCACCCTGGCGATATACACGGTGTCCAAAGCCCATGATTTTCTCTTTATTTTCAAGCTTTTTACGGATGACAGACTCTGCATTTTCCACAGAATCGATCTCAGTCAGCATTTTCATTACCTGCTCATTGGCACCGCCGTGAAGAGGCCCTTTAAGCGCACCGATCGCTGCAGTAACACCTGAGTAAACATCAGAAAGTGTTGCTACACAAACACGTGCAGTGAATGTAGATGCATTCAGTTCATGGTCAGCGTGAAGAACAAGCGCTTTGTTCATCGCTTCCACTTCAATATCCTCAGGCAGTTCACCATTCAGCATGTAAAGGAAGTTGGCAGCATAGCTCAGCTCTTCCTTCGGAGCTACCGGCTCTTTTCCCTGACGGATACGTGCAAAAGCAGTGACGATCGAGGAAATCTTCGCCTGAAGACGAATCGCTTTACGGTAGTTTGCGCCTTCTTCCATCACGTCTGCCTCTTCATCGTAAAGACCAAGTGCAGAAACAGCCGTACGTACTGCCGCCATCGGGTGTACGCTATTTACAGGCATGGCTTTAAGCTGAGCAATCACTTCCTCAGGTAAAGACATATTTTCAGCGAGCTGCTGCTTTAATTCCTTTAACTCGTTCTCTTTTGGCAGTCGAAGATGCCACAATAAGTAAATAACCTCTTCAAAGCTTGCGTGGTCTGTGAGGTCATCAATGTTATAGCCGACATATGTAAGCGTGTCATCGATAATTGAACTAATGGATGAGGTTGTCGCAACGACACCTTCTAATCCCCGGGTTGCTGTCATCAAAATCTCTCCTTTTTCGTATAATTAATTTCTGCTCCGGGCTGAATAAGCACGATACAGAAGAGTTTACGCACAATCCTGCGCATCAGCTGCGCCGAGCGGCTGCTCAGTTCCGTGACAGGAAAAAACTTATTTCAACATATTGTCACAAAGGATGCGCTTACATAACACATTATAATCAATAATCTGAACTTTGTGAATGAAAACGCATTAATTTACTGGTATTAATTTTACTCTGACTGAAAAATTTGTGGAATGAACCTGCCCGCGCAGTCTTCATTCCACCGTATTTCACCATTTTCCCAGCCACTCAAACACCTTCATCGCACTGTATGCGATCCCCGCTCCAATCAGCGGTCCAACAGCGATTCCGCGAAACAGGGCTACCGCTAAAATCGTCCCAAATACAAGTGCCACTGTAATGTGAGGATCGTCTCTGAGAAGAGTAATGCCTCCTTTTGCAATCAGTGCAACAGCAATACCGGAGGCAAGGGCAACCCAGGCATATGGAGACTTAACTGCATCCGTCAATTCTTTAAATCCGATTGCCCCACTTGCAATCGGTGCAAGAACGGCAATCGTGATAATGGTAACACCCCAGTTAATACCCTTCGACTGAATAAGACCAAATATCTTTTCATCAAGACCGGCTATTTTTAGAATAACCAGAACGAGCACTGCAATGATCAAAGAATTATTTTTAGCAAAAAATCCGATCCCGAGCAGTAACAATAAAAAGATGAGTGCCTGATCAATCATTCGATCACCTCTTTTCATAATTTATTTTCACCATCATATCATGAGAAAAACACTGATCAGGTGAGGCCATGACTTCCTTCAATATTAAAAGATTGCTGGCTGTTTTGTTAGCTGCATTATTCATCCTTATCCTGCTTTACATGCTGATTAAATGGCTGACTCCATTATTTTTCGGAATCGTGTTTTCATTTTTTTTATATCCTGCATCCAAGCGCATTAATCATTATACAGGAATACCATTTTCTCTTTGTATTCTCCTGAATATCATTTTGTTTGTCACGTTTGCAGGAACGATCATTTTTATCATCTGCTACTTTTTAATCAATGAGGCGCAGTCATTGATTAAAACGCTGCCCGAACGTATTTACGATCTTCACATCAGGCTATATTCGGGAGACTTCCCCTTTTCCGAACAGCTCTCCGGCTGGTTCAGACTTCTACCGGTAGAAGCAAGAGATTACATAAAACATAAAAGTTTCCCGATGATTGAGAAGCTGTCCATTCAGGCTGGTTCCTTTGTGTTAAACGAGGGGTCAGTTCTAGCTGTTTCGCTCCCTTCTTTAGCGTTCACATGTGTTGTCACGTTCTTTACGGCTTACTTTCTGACAAACGACCCTGCTCTCTTTATTCGATTTTTGTCCGGAACCAACCAAAAAAAGATCGTCCAAATATTTAACACAACCGCTCATCAGCTTTACCGCGAAACAGCCGGATATGTCGGTGCTCAGCTGATTCTGTCGCTTATTACATTTATGCTCTGCCTGATTGGATTGATCATTTTGCATTTTGAGCATCCACTGCTTCTAGCTTTCCTTGTCGCATCAGCTGATCTTATTCCAATAGCGGGATCCCTGCTGTTGTTTGCTCCTGTTATCATTTACTGCCTGCTGACTGGACAAGCCGGCATGGCAGCAGGGGCCATGGCAGTCTATGTGATCATTTTTATTGTAAAACAGCTGATCGAGCCGAAGATCATTGGTCAGCGGCTGGGCATACACCCATTTACGGCTTTCCTTATCCTTTACCTGTCTGTCCGAGCAGGGGGCTGGCAGGGGGTGCTCTGGGCACCAGCTATATTAATTACTGCAGCCGTTTCGATCAAAATGGGCATTTTTCAACTGATGATTGAATACATAAAAAAAGAGGGTAAAACAACCTGATTCGGTTGTTCTCCCTCTTTTATTTATCGGTGAATAATCATACTGCCATTACTCATTTTTCTTTTGATCCATTTATAAATCAGCGGTTTAAACATTTTTCTGGTAGCTGGAACTAGCAATAAAAAACCAATTGCATCTGTTATGAAACCCGGTGTTAAGAGCACAACCCCTCCGACTAATATACAAAGACCGTCAATAATAGCATCTCCTGGTGGGCCGGTAAATGGCTGAGTCTGAATTTTTCTCAACGCCTGCATCCCCTGGGTTTTCGCTAAATATGCACCGAGAATTCCCGTCAGGATGATTAACAGCACGGTAGGAATGACACCAATCCAGTTACCCGCTGTGATCAAGAGGGCAATTTCAAGTGCAGGAACAATTATAATCAGTAAAAAAAGCCATTTCATTCAGCATTGCACCCTTCTATTCAGGTTAAGACAATTGTATCATAACCTGACTGTACACTGAAAAGATCCGTTTCAAAGAAAAAGTGAGACAGATTGAACTGTCCCACCTTCGTTTTTTGAAATTACAGTACGCTTGCGTGTCCGTTATATACATCGCCACGTTCAGCATCTACTGTTACTTCCTGGCCATCTGTAAACTGTGAAAGTGCATTGTCTACACCAACGATTACAGGTAGTCCAAGATTCAAGCCTACAACTGCTGCATGGCTTGTTAATCCGCCTTCTTCTACGATCAGTGCAGAGCACTTCTCAAGAGCAGGCATCATTTCTTTATCAGTACCAATCGTGACAAGTACAGATCCTTCTGTCACTTTATCCAGTGCTTCTTTAGCGTTTGAAGCTGTCACAACGCGTCCAAATCCTGATTTGCGGCCAATTCCCTGACCCTTAGCCAGCACATCTCCGACAATGTGAATTTTCATCAGGTTTGTTGTACCTGATTCACCAACAGGAACACCTGCGGTGATAACCACAAGATCACCATGTTTAACACAGCCGCTGTTTAAGCTTTCAGAAACAGCCATATCAAGCATTTCATCAGTAGTAGACGTCTGACGTCCAAGTTGCGGGTATACGCCCCACACAAGAGCCATACGGCGTGATACTGCTGCATCAGATGTTACAGCAACGATAGCAGCCTCCGGACGGTACTTGGAAATCATTTTAGCAGTATGTCCGCTTTCTGTTGGTGCAATGATGGCATTCACTTCAAGGTTCAGTGCTGTGTGAGCAACAGCCTGTCCGATTGCATCCGTCATATTGCGGTCAAAACGTTTGCTGCGCTTTGAAAGAATGGCTTTATAATCGAGTGCTTCTTCAGCACGTGAAGCAATGTTGTTCATTGTCTGAACTGATTCTACAGGATAGTCCCCTGCTGCTGTTTCACCTGAAAGCATGATTGCATCTGTACCATCGAAAATCGCATTTGCCACGTCAGATGCTTCAGCACGTGTCGGGCGCGGGTTACGCTGCATAGAATCAAGCATTTGCGTTGCTGTAATAACCGGCTTTCCAACTGCGTTACATTTACGGATCAGCTGCTTTTGAACAAGAGGAACCTCTTCTGCAGGGATTTCAACGCCAAGGTCACCACGGGCAACCATTAATCCGTCAGAAACTTCAAGGATTTCGTCAATGTTATCTACACCTTCCTGGTTTTCAATCTTAGGAATGATGTTGATGCTTGCTGCGTTATTCTTTTCAAGAAGCTCGCGGATTTCAAGCACGTCAGACGCTCTGCGGACAAATGAAGCAGCGATGAAGTCAACGCCCTGCTCAACGCCAAACAGAATATCATTGGCATCCTTTTCAGTGATACCCGGAAGGTTTACTGAAACGCCTGGTACGTTTACACCTTTTTTGTTTTTAAGCACGCCTGTGTTAAGAATTTTCGTCTTAATCTCACCAGCTGCTGCGTCGACAGATAATACTTCAAGTCCAATTAAACCATCGTCAAGAAGAATTTTTGATCCCGTCGTTACATCATTTACAAGATCGCTGTAAGTGATGGAGAACTTGTCTGTTGTTCCTACAACTTCCTGCATGGATACGATGATTTCGTTACCTGCCACAAGCTCAATCGCACCATTTTCCATTGTGTTTGTACGGATTTCCGGCCCTTTTGTATCAAGCAGGATTCCGACATTTTTGCCTAGCTTTTCAGCTGCTTCGCGAATGTTTTTAATGCGTGCTCCATGCTCTTCAAAATCTCCGTGAGAGAAATTTAAGCGAGCAACGTTCATTCCTGCTTCCATCAGCTGTGTCAGTTTTTCTACGCTTTCACTTGCCGGTCCAATCGTACATACAATCTTTGTTTTTCTCATTAGTTTATACCCTCCTGAAGGATGTTTCGATTAAATTGATAATTCTTTAGATAAACGGTACAGATCCAAATCTGCCTTGTGCTCCATTTTTAGTGCTTCAATAATATCATAATCCACGAGTTCATTGCGCTGGATTCCAACCGCGCGGCCACCCTTGCCTGCCATCAGAAGCTCAACTGCACGGGCACCTAGGCGGCTCGCGAGGACACGGTCTGCCGCTGTTGGAGAACCTCCGCGCTGCATATGTCCAAGAACAGACACACGGGTATCAATCGATGTTTTATCTTTCAACAGATTAGCAAAATCACCACCGGACATAACGCCTTCAGCTACAATGATAATACTGTGTTTTTTACCGCGGGCATGACCTTTACGAATACGGTCAGCAATTTTTTCCATATCATAAGGATCTTCAGGAATCAAAATCGTCTCCGCTCCGCCTGAAAGACCTGCCCAAAGAGCGATGTCCCCTGCATTGCGTCCCATTACTTCAATGATGAACGTTCTCTCATGAGATGTTGCTGTATCACGGATCTTGTCAATTGCATCAATGACTGTATTAAGAGCTGTATCAAACCCGATTGTGAAATCAGTACCAGGAATATCATTATCGATTGTTCCCGGAACACCAACACATGGATAACCGTGCTCTGTCAGTGCTTTTGCACCCATATAAGAACCGTCTCCACCGATCACAACAAGGCCTTCAATGCCAAATTTCTTCAGCTGCTCAATCCCTTTTTTCTGACCTTCTGGTGTTTTGAACTCTTCGCAACGCGCTGAATACAGCTTCGTTCCACCTCTGTGAATGATATCACCTACAGAACCGAGTTCAAGCTTTTCGATATTCCCTGAAATCAGGCCCTGATAGCCCTGATAAATGCCGTATACTTCAAGACCATGGTAGATGGCTTTACGAACGACTGCACGCACAGCCGGATTCATGCCGGGTGCGTCTCCTCCGCTTGTTAACACGCCAATTTTTTTCATTATGGATGTTCCCACCTTTATTAAGTTTATATGTTAACTATTTCACAGAAAGAAATAGACATTCTATACTCGTTCATTCTTTAAATCATCAGGTTGCATGTACAAGTAAAATTCATCTTCTTAAAAATAACATGAAGCATACCGCTTCTCAATCATTAGTACCAGTGGATAAGAAAAGACGAAATAATCATTCGAATGAAAACGCTTTATACGAAAGTATCCGTCACAATATTGTCACACCTCAGGAAAAGAAAAACAATCCTGGTGTTCAGCAGTATGCTCCTGGGATAAGTCCGGGTACATTCTAGCTGCTGCAGGATTGTTTCTTCTGCTTTCTATCTATTACACATTTGAGTATTCGTTAAACTTCCCGATCTCCTGAAATTTCTCGTAACGGTGCATCACAAGTGTTTCTTCATCCATCTGTGTCAGTTCCTTTAAGGATTGATACAGCACTGCATCGATGTATTCCGCCTGTGATTTAACGTCTTTATGAGCCCCGCCCTTCACTTCAGGGATGATCTCGTCTATGATACCCATTTCTTTCAGGTCAGGTGCCGTAATTTTCATTGATTCTGCCGCCTGCTTTGCAAGAGTTGAATCCTTCCAGAGAATTGAAGCCGCTCCTTCAGGGGAAATCACTGAATAAGTGGAGTTCTCAAGCATATGGACATGATTACCGATTCCAAGTGCCAGTGCACCACCGCTTCCGCCTTCTCCGATGACAATACAGACAACCGGTACGGTCAATCCTGCCATTTCGAAAAGGTTTCTTGCGATCGCTTCACTCTGCCCCCGCTCTTCCGCCGCTTTTCCAGGGTAAGCCCCTTTCGTGTCAATAAAGCAGATAATCGGACGTCCGAACTTTTCAGCCTGCTTCATCAGACGAAGTGCTTTCCGGTAACCTTCAGGGTGCGGCATACCGAAGTTACGAAGAATATTTTCTTTTGTGTCTTTACCACGCTGGTGTCCGATTACGGTTACAGGCTTACCCTTATAGTAAGCAATTCCGCCTACAATCGCCCGGTCATCACCGTATAAACGGTCTCCATGCATTTCCATAAACTGATCGAACAGCACCTCTATGTAATCGAGAGTTGATGGGCGCTCCGGATGACGTGCAATTTGAACACGGTCCCATGGCTTGATGGATGAATAAATATCTTCCTCCAGTTTCGCCAGGCGTTCTTCAAGACGCTCAATTTCAGAGGATAAATCAACGTCTGAGTCTGCTGTGAATGCCTTCAGTTCATTGATCTTTTCCTTCAGCTGTACCAGAGGCTTTTCAAATTCAAGTTCATTCACCACGCTTTAGCCCCCCGTTCATGCAGTGATAAAATCGTTGTCAGCTGCTGTTTCATATCGTTTCTCGGAATAACACGATCAAGCTGTCCATGCTCCAGCAGAAATTCAGACGTCTGGAAATCATCCGGCAGCTTCTCACGTACTGTCTGCTCGATCACACGTCTTCCGGCAAAGCCGATCAGTGCGCCCGGTTCTGCAAAGTTGTAATCTCCAAGTGAAGCAAAACTTGCCGACACTCCACCTGTTGTTGGATGCGTCATAACAGAGATAATCAGTCCGCCGGCATCACTGAACTTTTTAAGTGCCGTACTCGTTTTCGCCATCTGCATCAGGGATAATACGCCTTCCTGCATTCTGGCTCCACCACTTGCGGTGAAAATGATAAATGGAACCTGCTGCTGTTCTGCCAGTTTGACAGCTGCGGCAATTTTTTCACCTACTACTGAACCCATACTTCCCATACGGAAGTTTGAATCCATGATAGTCAGTACTGCTTTATGGCCTTCAATCGTGCAGGATCCTGTCACAACCGCTTCATTCAATCCCGTCTTCACACGGTCTTTTTCAACCTTCTCCTCATAATCAGGGAATGAAAGTGGATTTCCCGAAGTTAATTCACGGTTTATTTCTTTGAAGGAACCTTCATCTGCCAGGCTGCTGATCCGCTCCTGTGCGTTCATTGGATGATGATAGCCGCAACCCGGGCATACTTTAAGGTTTTTATGAATTTCTTTTGTATAGACAATCTTTTTACATTTAGGACATTTCGTCAGAATTCCTTCCGGCACGTCATTTTTGGCGTTTTCAGATGGAATTGTTGCATACTTTTTCTTTTTGGCAAAAATATCTTTCAGCAACGTAGCATCCTCCCCAATCTGGATTTAACGGACAGTCTGTTTCTTAACCAGACTGCATAATAGGCTCAGCGCCTCTTCAGGCGTGCCTGACATTAGATAATTTTGTAAGTGTTGAAGATCTTCGGCTGTAAGCTTTTCAGAATCGTACTGAAGCTGGTAAAAGTCATTAAGCACCAGCCAGATTTTAAATGCCAGCTGATTGCCTGCACCATTCACCAGCTCTGCTTTAAGCTGGGAAGCATGCTGAATGGATCCCTGATCGAACTTTCTAAATATCTGTTCGAACAAATGATTTTTTTTCTCATCAGAGAGCTGAAAAAGCTGATAGAGACTTTGTTCTTCAATCCAGCGTTTAACCTCAGCAACATCTTCTTCAGCACGACCGCTCTGTAGAATAAACATGCCGAGCAGATCCACAAGATGGTGGTCACGGAAATCCCGAAGGAACGTCCCTTCTCCATGCCGGGTCTCGATCAGGCCAAGCAGTTCAAGTGCACGTAAAGCCTCCCTGACTGATGACCTTCCCACATTAAGCCGGTCAGATAATTCACGTTCTGACGGCAGACGATCCCCAGCCGTTAAACGGTCCTGCTGAATGATACTCTTAAGCTGATGAACAACAGAGATAAATACTTTTTTCTGCGGTTTTGACTGATTCAAACTATTCTCACTCACTCTTTCCAATTAACGAAAGCCGCGCCGTCTTTTCCCGAATTTCTTCAGGATCAACCTTTATACGCGCTACACCCGTTTCCATCGCTGCTCTGGCTACACTTGCCGCAACGGCAGGTGCCACACGCGGATCAAACGGTGCAGGAATTACGTAATCCTCATTCAGCTGATCCTCTGAAATGAGGGAAGCAATCGCTTCAACGGCTGCAATTTTCATTTTTTCATTAATATGTGTAGCACGAACATCTAATGCCCCACGGAAAATTCCCGGGAATGCAAGTACATTGTTAACCTGGTTTGGAAAATCAGAGCGGCCGGTACCAACTACCCGTGCGCCTGCAGATTTAGCCAATGCCGGCATGATTTCAGGAACCGGATTTGCCATTGCAAACAAAATGGCATCATCATTCATTTCTGACACCATTTCCTCAGTCAGAGCTCCCGCAACAGATACACCAATGAATACATCAGCGCCTTTGATTACATCACCAAGGGAACCATCAAGCTTCTCACGGTTTGTAATTTTAGCGACGTTATGCTTAACTTCGTTCATTCCATAAGGACGACCTTCATAGATAGCACCTTTTGAATCGCACATAATAATGTCACGGACACCATAGCTGTACAAAAGTTTAATAATCGCAATCCCGGCTGCGCCGGCACCGTTCATGACAACTTTAATTGACGAAAATTCTCTTCCCGTAATTTTCAGCGCATTCACAAGTCCTGCAACGGTAACGATCGCTGTGCCGTGCTGATCATCATGGAAAATCGGGATATTCGTTTCTTTTTTCAGACGCTCCTCAATCTCAAAGCAGCGTGGAGCAGCTATATCTTCAAGGTTCACTCCCCCGAAAGTTGGCTCCATCAGTTTAACGGTTTCAACGATTTTATCAATCTCTGTTGTATTCAGACAGATCGGGAATGCGTCGACTCCTGCAAAACTTTTAAATAAAACCGCTTTCCCTTCCATTACCGGCAAAGAGGCTTCAGGACCAATGTTCCCAAGACCAAGTACAGCAGTGCCGTCAGAAACAACCGCCACCATATTGCCTTTCATCGTATAATCGTAGACGGTTTCCGGTTTGTCGTAAATTTCCTTGCAGGGCTCAGCTACTCCCGGGGAATACGCAAGACTTAGTTCTTCTGCATTCCGAACGAGTACTTTTGATTTAGATTCTAGTTTTCCCTGATTAATTCTGTGCATATGCAGTGCTTCATCTCTTAAAGACAACGGTTTTCACTCCTAAATTTTGCTGTGCTAAATGGAATTGTGCTGAATGTATAAAGGAAACGGATCAGCAGCAATGGCTTTAACAAAGATTAATATTCATAACTCCAAAAAGTTAACCTGTATTTTACAATTGGTCTGACCACATAAAACTCTTTCTAACTATATCAAATATAGAGAATGTATTGCAATTCATTGGATAACAACATGACGGCTGCCGAGTAACTTTTTAAATTCCGCGATACTGTCAGCGTCAGCACTGATTCCGTTATGGCCCTGGAGAATCGTTTTCTCACCCGTTTCTTCAATAAATATAACAGCCTTCTGATTACCCCTGTACCTTTTGCTGAGCGCCAGTATTTCAAGCTTAATCTGTTCGCGGTCAGCACCTGCAGGAATACGCAGATAAACGGTTTTCTGTTCTGCGATCTCCCTGAACTGCTCAGCGGGAAGTGCCTGCTGTAAGATCAGCTGCAGCTTTCCATCACGGTCTTCAATCTTTGCTTTTACAACGAGCAGCTGCCCTTTTTGTAAGACAGCAGAATATTTTCTGAAGGCTTCGGGAAATGCAACAGCATCAACGTCACCTGTCTCATCTCCCAGTAAAGCAAAACACATATTTTCTCCCTTTTTCGTACGAATCACCCTGACGGAAGAGACAAGCACTCCAACCGTCACAGTCTTCTGCCCTGCTTTTAATTCAGAAATGGAAACTGTACTCATCTTCTTCAGACTGTCCTGATAAGCGGATAACGGATGTGCAGATAAATAAATGCCCAGGACCTCTTTTTCAAAAGTGAGCTTCTCAATCGCAGGCATAGGTGAAGCCTGAATATGCTTCGGACGGATGTCAAGATCTTCAAACAGACTGTCTCCATCTGAGCGCACAAGGGACGCGTGCTCAATCGCCACATCGATGGTGGCAAGTAAAACGGAGCGATCTTTTCCGAATTCATCCAACGCACCGGACAGCACGAGTGATTCAAGAAACTTTCTATTTAAATATTTGGCTGGCATTCTTGCACAGAAATCAAAAAGATCAATAAATCGTTTTTCCTTCCGTACTTCAATGATTTCTGCAGCAGCAGCGGAACTGATTCCCTTGATGGCGCTCAGACTGAATAAAATACTGTTTCCCGAACATTTAAAATATCGCATGCTGTGATTGATAGACGGTGGTTGTATGAGAATATTTAACCGTTTGGACTCACGGATATAAATTGCAAGTTTATCTTCATTCCCTGTAGACGTCGTCATCAGGGCAGCCATAAATTCGGCCGGATAATTGGCTTTCAGGTAGGCAAGCTGATAGGCAATAATACTGTATGCCACAGCATGACTCCGGTTGAATCCGTAGTCAGCAAAACGGACTATTAAATCGTACAGCTCATTTGCTGTTTTTGCTGTATAGCCTTTTTTAACAGAGCCTTCCACAAAACGGCTCCGTTCACGATCAAGATCTTCTTTTTTCTTTTTGCTGACCGCCCTTCTGAGCATATCTGCCTGACCGAGTGAAAAACCTGCAAAAACGGCTGCAATCCTCATAATCTGCTCCTGATACACAATAATACCGAACGTAGGTTTTAAGATTGGCACCAGGTCTTCGTGGAGATAAACCGTCTCTTCCTGCTTATACTTTCTGCGGATATACTGAGGGATAAATTCCATCGGTCCGGGACGGTTTAAGGCATTTACGGCCACTAGATCCTCAAATTCCGTCGGCTTTAAAGCAGTCAAAACCTTCTGCATCGCCTCTGTTTCAAATTGAAAAACGCCGCTGGTCCACCCTTTTCCCAAAAGCTCGAAGGTTTTACTGTCATCAAATGGAACTCGATCAAGTGTAAAGCCGGGGTTAGCTTTCTTAATGGATTGAATAACCCGCTCAAGTATCGTCAGGTTTCTCAGTCCAAGAAAGTCCATTTTCAAAAGGCCGATTTCCTCTAATATTCCCATCGGCCACTGAGTGAGATGAGCGTAATCGGTTCCCTTTTGAAGCGGCACGATTTCAGCAAGTGGCAGCCCGCTGATGATGACACCTGCCGCATGCGTGGACGTATGCCGGGGAAGACCCTCAAGATTTTTGGCGGTTTCAAACCATTTCATGTAACGTGCTGACTGATTCACAAATCTTCTGAGCGGCTCCGATTCAGCAAAAGCCTGATCGAGTTTAATACCCGGTTTTGACGGAATGGATCTTGAGATTACTTCCATCTCACCTGTAGACATTCCGAATACCCTTGCTGTATCACGTGCTGCGGCTTTTGCTGAAAGAGTGCCAAACGTCACAATCTGCGCGACATGTCTGATCCCGTATTTCTCTGCGGTATACTGAATCACTTCATCCCTCCTGTGGTCAGGAAAGTCAATATCAATATCCGGGAGAGTAATCCGTTCAGGATTTAAAAACCGTTCAAACAACAGCCCATGCTCAATCGGATCTACATGGGTGATGTACAGTGCATAAGCGACAAGTGAGCCCGCAGCCGAGCCCCGCCCTGGTCCGGTCAGGATCTGATTGTCTCTTGCAAACTTCATAAAATCCCAGACAATCAGGAAATAATCATTAAACCCCATCCGTTCAATTGTCTGCAGTTCGTATTCAAGCCTTTTACGGTAAACGTCAGAAAAACCGGGCACTCGTTTCCCGAGGCCGGTTTTACATAAATGCGACAGCACCTCACCGGATGACACATCATCAGGTAACGGATAGACAGGTAAATGAGAACCTTCCAGATCAATTTCAAAGTGGCACCGCGCTGCAATGTTCAGTGTCTGCTCCAGCGCTTCAGGATAATCTCCAAGCTCGCTGACTGCCTGCTCTGCTGACCGGAACGAATAATCCGACTGGATCGAAACATCATCGAGCAGTAAGCCGTCCCGAAGAGCGAACAACGCTTCAAGGGAGGTCTTCTCTTCATTTGACAGGCTCCGCGCTTCTGCTGCAGCAGCTAAGGGGATATTCGTCTTTTCCGAAAGATCTGCCATTTTTATTTTCGATTCAGCTGATGCCTGTGCCTGCAGACTGAGATAAAAATGTTGTTCGCCAAATAGTTCACTGTAAAAGACCGATCGTTCCATCGCTTTTTCCAGGTTTCCGGTTTCAAGATAATGTTCTATTTCCCCTTCTGTTCCAGGTGTAAGTGCAATCAGTCCTGAGCGATAGGACTTCAGCCATTTAATTGGGAGACCCTGATCGGATGCCGTCTGTATGGCACTGGAAATCTTAATTAAATTGCGGAAGCCCTCCTGATTTTCAGCAAGCAAAACGAGTGGAAATGTCTGGCCATCCTCTGTCTGTATGTCTGCTGTTAATCCGGCAATCGGTTTAATGCCTTCTTTTTTGCACGCTTTATAGAAAGGAACCATGCCATACATTGCATTATGATCCGTCAGCGCGACAGCAGACATCCGCTGTTCCTTTACCCGCCTGATCAGCTCCGGAATGGTAATGGTGCTGCTGAGGAGGCTGTATGAACTTAAAACCTGTAAATGAACAAATGACATCGTTCCTCACCTCTTTTTAGTTACGGCAAAGTGTTTCCAGCTTTTCGATAATGATATCAGCATCAGACCATTCCTGAATGGAAGCACCTGCTGCGAGCGGATGACCACCGCCGTTATATTCCTTCGCCAGTTCATTGACGACAGGTTTTTTCGAGCGAAGGCGTACGCGAATTTCCTTATCCTCTTCGATAAAAAACACCCATGCTTTAATACCTTTTACACTGCCTAATGTACTGACAAGTAATGATGCCTCGGAAGGGAGTGCACCAAATTCCGAGAGCTTCTCCTTTGTTAACTTTAAATAGGCTGCACCGTTTTCGGACATCTCAAAGTTTTGAAGGACATATCCCTGAAGCTTCAAAACATGCGCATCCATTTCATATAAATCGTTATAAAGGGCTGTACGGTCAAAGTTATACTTAATTAATTCCCCTGCATAATCAAACGTTTTCTGTGTCGCACTCGGGAAAAGAAAACGCCCTGTATCTCCTACGATGCCTCCATAAATGAGCCTGGCTGCTTCATCACTCATTTTCAGTTCACCATCAGCTGATAAATATAATTCATAAATCATCTCACTAGCTGAACTTGCAGAAGTATCGACCCAAAGGAGATCACCGTATGGATCCTCATTAGGATGGTGATCAATTTTAATTACTTTGGCACCTTTCAGATAACGCTGATCGTCAATTCTCTCCGTATTGGCCGTGTCACAGACAATGATGAGCGCACCTTCAAATGTTTCATCCTTAATCTCATCAAGCTCTGCCAGAAAATTCAGTGTTGGCTCCGGTTGTCCTGCAAGATACACTTTTTTTTCCGGAAATGTTTCACGGATAATGGCTCCGAGGCCTGCCTGTGATCCATATGCATCCGGGTCTGGACGGACGTGACGATGTAAAATAATTGTTTCATATTGTTTAATCAAATTAATAATTTCCTGTTTCATTTATATGCTCCTTTACATCCAACAGTGGAATTTATTGTTCACTCCCGCTACAATAAAAGGTAGTTTATTGATGGAGGAATTTGAATGCCTATTTTTGTTTTCCTGATTATTATGTCAGCTGTTGCCTATCTTTATTTTAAAACCAAACAGATCCGCACTCCGCGCCCTGTTGAAAAAATGTGGCATAAAAGCCGGGCCGGTATGGCTCTGGGAGTTGGAATGGGATTAGTCGGATTAAATACATTGTTTCTTTTTAATTTCGAACTGGCTTCTGACCTGATCTTCACTTACATTATTGCATTGCTATTCATGGTGATCGGTTTTACGAGTGCCGTTGCCCGCTTTAAAGCTTACAAACATTATACGCCTCTGTTAGCCCAGGAAGAAAAAGATTGGGCTGAATTTGAGAAAAAGTAAAACCGGCTGACCGCCGGTTTTTTACTTTTCAAGAAGCTGACACATCATCATCGCTTTTCCTACAAGATTCCCTTCACTGAATACTTCCACGTCCACCTTCCCGAACTTGCGGCCGACATCAAGCAGCCTTGGCACAATTTCAATCATGCTCTCCATTTGGACCGGTTTGATGAAGTATATGGTCATATTTTCAACAACGAGATCACTGCGCTTATATTCTTTTAAAAGCTGGTTGGCTGATTCAGTCACAAGTGTTGTAAATACACCGTACGAAATCGCCCCTAAATGATTCGTCATCTGTGGCGTAACCTGGAAGGTTTGACGCTTTTGCTCATTTTTTTCAATTTTGACTTCCTTTAAAATTAAATCGTCAATCGTTTCACCAATTTGAGGCTGACGCTGAATCATCTGCATCGCCTTCAGTACATCCTGACGGCTGATGACACCCTGAAGCTGATTTGTCTCATTCACAACCGGGAGCAATTCAATCCCTTCCCAGATCATAACGTGAGCAGCTGAAGCCACGCTTGTCTTCATGCTGACAGTAAGTGGATGCCGGGTCATTACTTTATCAATGAATTCGTCTTTTTTACGACCCAGTATATCTTTCGATGTTACCATGCCAAGTACCTTCATTGAATTTGGATCAACAACAGGGAATCGGCTGTGCTTCGTTTCAGTGTTCAGTTCCCCCCACTGCTTCACTGTTGATTTAGATGTGAGGTAGTAGGACTTTTCAACAGGAATTAAAATATCGCCGACAAGGACAATTTCTTTTTTGATCAGCTGATCATAAATCGCCCGGTTGATCATCGCCGCCACGGTAAACGTATCATAGCTCGTTGAAATAACCGGAAGCTCAAGCTCATCTGCAAGCTTCTTGATCGATTCCTCTGCATCAAAACCTCCGGTAATCAAAACAGCTGCACCTGCATTCAGCGCATACTCATGTGCTTTTGTACGGTTTCCGACAATCAGCAGGTTTCCGGCTTCCGTATAACGCATCATCGCTTCAAGCTTCATAGCGCCAATTACAAATTTATTTAATGTTTTATGTAGTCCGGTTCTTCCACCCACAACATGCCCATCTACAATATTAACGACTTCGGCATAGGTGAGACGTTCAATATTTTCGCGTTCCTTTTTTTCAATCCGGATCGTTCCCACACGCTCAATCGTGCTGACCAGCCCTTTGTTTTCCGCCTCTTTAATGGCACGGTAAGCCGTCCCTTCACTGACGGTCATATCTTTCGCGATCTGCCGGACGGATATTTTATTTCCAACCGGAAGCGAATGAATATGAAGCAGGATTTGTTCATGTTTAGTTGCCACGGGCTTCGTCCTCTCTTTCCATACGGTCATTTGTTCGTCTTTTTATTATAACCGTTTATCGGAAGAAGGTTCAATGTGAATGTTGAGAACCGGTTCGGATTCCCCCTTCGCTTTCCACGGCCGCGCGGTGAGCCAGCTATTGCTCCGCAATACGCTGTCTCACCTGTCGCTTCTCTGCCGTAGGAGTCTTCGGGGGAATCCGACCCTATAATATTTATAACATTTAATCTACTTTTCAAAGTTACGTGCAATCATTAACCCTTCCAAGTTATATGGGGAAATCTATTTTAAATCCTATAAACATAGATATTCGAATATAATGCCATTAAAATTAATTGATTTCAAAATTAACAACATAAATCCCAACTTACTCTTTAGTCTCTATTAAGCCAGTCTTTATATCAAAGAACATTTAAAAAGACCCCCAGTGAATGGAAGTCTTTTGGTTGTAATTTTTATAGTTCGATTGAGTCTCCGGCATGCATGACTTTGCCTTGTCCTTCTTTGAGGGATGCGGCAAATTTGTCCGGGTCCTGTTTAATTGGCGGGAATGTGTTGAAGTGGATCGGGACGACTGTTTTAGCCTGAAGCAATTCTGCTGCGTAGGCTGCATCCTCAGGTCCCATTGTAAAATTATCGCCGATCGGCAGGAATGCCAGGTCAATCGGATGACGGTCACCGATCAGTTTCATATCACTGAATAAAGCTGTGTCACCGGCATGGTAAACCGTTTTACCTTCTGCCATTACGAGAACGCCTGCAGGCATACCTGTGTAAACGACATTACCATTTTCCTCTGTAAAGGACGAACCATGGAAAGCCTGAGTAAACTTTACCTTACCAAATTCGAACTGATAAGCACCGCCAATATGCATCGGGTGTGCTTTAACACCTTGTGATTCCATATAGTTTGCCAGTTCGAAGGGTGCGATAACAAGGGAATCGTTTCTTTTCGCGATTTCAACTGTATCCCCTACGTGGTCGTTATGCCCATGGGTCAGAATAATGAAATCCGGCGTTTCATCTGATGCTGTGAGATCCGTCAATTCATTCCCACTGATAAATGGATCAATTAAAATCTTTTTTCCGTTCGTTTCGATCTTTACAACTGAATGTCCATGATAGGATATGTGCACGTCTGATTCCTCCCGGATAAGTATTTTACACCATTTCATGATACCCTATTCTGTTTTCCGAGAAACGTCTGAATGCGTTTACTTCTTTTTGGAATCGTGCTAATTTGATAAATAGATAAACAGAAAGGATCGTGCAGCTTTGTATAAAAAAATTCAGGACTATTTAAAAGAACATAAAATCGGAGCGGCTTTTCTAACCTCCACTGAAAATGTAGCTTATACGACGGGATTCAGAAGCAATCCGCACGAAAGGTGGCTGGCTGTCTATGTCCCTTCATCCGGTGAACCTGTTTTAGTCTGTCCCGGAATGGAGACAGAAGATGTACGCAAGGCTGGATGGGAAGGTCAGATCATTGGTTACAGTGATACTGAAAACCCTCTGGTTATGCTGTATGAAGTAACAGGTGCACCTGAAAGTATTGCGATTGAAAAAAATCATCTGACCGTTGAAAGACTTGAAGCTATCCGGACTGTATTTGGAGATGGGGAGATTCTCGATGCATCCAGCCTGCTGAATTCTATGCGCGTAATTAAATCCGAACAGGAAATCCAGTATTTGCGTGAGGCGGCCAGACTAGCCGACTTCGCAATTGAAACAGCCTGCCGGGAGCTCGCTGAAGGAAAAACAGAGCTTGAAATCCTCGCAACTATTGAATTCGAGCTGAAGAAAAAAGGCATCACAGAGATGTCCTTTTCAACCATGGTGTTAACCGGAGCAAACGCTTCATCTCCACATGGCACACCTGGTCTGACGAAAGTTCAGCGGGGAGACCTTGTCCTCTTTGACCTCGGTGTCGTGTACAGAGGCTATTGCTCTGACATCACCAGAACCGTTGCGTTCGGTGAAATCAGCGATAAACAAAAAGAAATTTATGATACTGTATTGAAGGCAGAGATGACGGCGCTTGAAATGGTTAAGCCAGGCGTTGCGGTAAAAGAGCTTGATCTTGCAGCGCGTAAAGTAATTCAAGAAGCAGGTTACGGAGATTATTTCCCACACCGCCTTGGTCACGGTTTAGGCTTAAACGTGCATGAATATCCGTCCATCACATCAGAAAACGACCTGGTTCTTGAAGAAGGCATGACCTTTACCATTGAGCCGGGCATCTATGTTCCCGGCATAGCCGGCGTCAGGATTGAAGATGACGTACTCGTAACAAAAGACGGTTATGAAACGCTGACTAAATTCCCGAAAACATTACAGGTCTTTTAAACAAAACAAGCTGCCTTTATCGTGAAGGCAGCTTGTTTTATTGATGTGAAGAGGAAGTGACGACTAAATAAAGTTTGTCCCACACAAGCAAATTGACACGATCCTGCGAAAGTCTCGCAAAATCTTGTGAAACAGAGGCAAAATCCCATGAACCTCACCGTATATTTTGCGAAACAGACCGCTTTTTTTGCGAACCTTCCACAAAATCTTATGAACCTCATCCATTTGGATGAAAGGATTCGTTATAAATTTTTTATAAAAATCATTAGGGTCGAACTCATCCGAAGACTCCTGCGGCAGTGAAGCGACAGGTGAGACAGATGTGCGCAGCACAGCTGGCTCACCGCGCGGCCGCGGAAAGCGTAGGATGAGTTCGGCCCGGCTTTGAAATAAAAAACCGGCACCCACGCCAAAGCGCAGATCCCGGTAAATAAAATTAAGGAGTCAGCAAATCACGAACATTCGCATATTCAAGGCCGTGCGCTTCCGCAACAGCATTGTACGTTACAAAACCTTCAAGACAGTTGATCCCCATCATCAGCGCTTCGTTATCAAGGCACGCCTGCTTATATCCTTTATTCGCAATCTGGATGCCAAACGGAACCGTCACGTTTGTCAGCGCAATCGTTGACGTACGCGGAACCGCACCAGGCATGTTCGCTACCGCATAGTGCACAACGTCATGCTTCGTATAGGTCGGATTATCGTGCGTTGTAATTTTATCAGTCGTTTCAAAGATTCCACCCTGGTCAATTGCAATATCAACAACAACTGCCCCCGGCTTCATCGCTTTAATCATGTCTTCTGTGACTAATTTAGGTGCTTTGGCACCCGGAATTAATACAGCACCTACAACAAGATCTGCCTGCGCGACACTTTCAGCAATATTCAGCGGATTGGACATAAGCGTGGTTACGTCATTACCGAACAGATCATCAAGCTGGCGCAGTCTTTCAGGGTTGAGGTCAAGAATGGTTACATCCGCGCCGAGGCCTACTGCCATTTTAGCTGCGTTTGTACCGGCAACACCTCCGCCGATAACCGTTACTTTACCACGTGCAACGCCTGGAACTCCTGCTAGAAGGATGCCCATTCCGCCGTGGATTTTTTCAAGGAACTGCGCACCGATTTGAGTGGCCATTCTTCCTGCAACCTCACTCATTGGCGTTAACAGCGGCAGAGATCCATTAGGGAGCTGAACAGTTTCATACGCAATCGCAACCACTTTATTATCAATGAGTGCTTTAGTCAGTTCCGGCTCAGGTGCTAAATGTAAGTATGTAAAAAGAATTAATCCTTCACGGAAATATCCGTATTCACTCGCAATCGGTTCTTTCACTTTCATGACCATGTCACATGCCCATGCTTCTGATGCACTTGAGGCAATAGAAGCTCCTGCTGCTGTATAATCCTCATTTGTAAAACCGGATCCCAGTCCCGCTCCATCTTCAATCAGTACTTCGTGTCCCTGATTAACGAAGTTGTACACGCCTGATGGAGTGATGGCAACTCGGTTTTCATTGTTTTTAATTTCCATTGGAATACCAATACGCATGATTGTTCCTCCTTCATTTCTCTGTATAAAATTGTGTGAAAAGCCCGTATTAATCAGGCTGTAAATGTCCAGTTCCATTTTAACAAATCCGCAATCCCTTGTCGTTACTTATTTCACGCTTCTGAATTAACAAATTATTCGCACTTTTTGATGGCGTTTTCGTACTTCCTTTAGTGTGTTAAACTAACTATTGTTTAGACAAGCTAATTAAATTTAACGGAGATTCTTATGCAAAAAACAAATGCAGTTCGAAAAATACAAATCGAAAAGATCGGGTTAGATGAAGTCCCTTCTTCACTGAAGCAGACCCGCTGGTATGAGTACGCGTTTATCCAGATCGCTTTTTCGGTCAATACAGGGAATGTCCTTGTGCCTGCACTGGCTGTTTTGACTGGAGGACTGTCAGCCGGATGGGCAATGGCTTCCACCATGTCCGGAGCATTGCTTGCTTTTTTACTCGTTTCTCTACTCTCTTTACCTGGAGCCCGCCACGGACTTCCCGCTCAGTACGTCATCCGCACGATGATTGGTACTCGACTGTCCAGGTACTTTGCTTCTCCAGTCCGTTCGATCACCTCTCTTTACTGGTTCAGTGTCCAGACCATCGGCGGTTCAATGGTGATTCAGTTTATTTTGAGGGAGTATTTTAACATTAGCGTTCCTTTACTGTTACTGACATCCCTCTTTTCAATTATGATGACGGTCCTTGCACTGATCGGGTTTGACGCTGTTAAAAAAACGATTAAATGGTTTATCCCTGTACTTTTTTTGAGTCAGGGGCTGATGATTTATTTAATTATCCGCTATATGACTTCCGCCGATGCGATTAACATGAACACCGGTGAGTTTTCATCCGGTATGTTTTTATTTTTCGCAGGACTTGCCTTTGTTCAGTATGTTTCAGGAGTCAGTGCATCATCGGATATTACCCGTTACGCTAAAAGCCCAGGCGAAGGGTTTACAGGCGTCTTCATTGGAAATGCGGTTGGCTTTACAGTTGTTGCACTGATCGGGACGCTTTATGCCGCATCACTCGGTTCTGTGAATCCGTTTGTAACAGCAAGTGAATTAACGGACTCCACCCTACTGATTCTTTTGATTGCAGCCGGCGCCGTTATTTCCATGATCTCCATTAATCTCAGTAATGCATACACGGGAGGTTACAGTCTGCTGAATGCTTTTCCGAGAATTGGACGGGTCAATAGTGCGATGTTGTTCGGCATAGCGGCTACGCTGCTGAGCCTTTTTCCAGTCATTGTAGAACAGGCAGAATTTTATATTTCACTGTTAGGGGCAGCCATTATTCCGCTGTCAGCAATTATTGTTACGGACTATTTGTTTTTTAAACGTCTGGCTATTCAGGAAGATGACTTACTGAAACTGATGACAGGAACATCACTGGCCAATACACCTGCATTATTGACCGTGATCATATGTATTCCACTTTATCTCTTGATCCCTGATCAGGCATCACCCGGTTTCACGGTATTTCTCGCAGCCTCTCTTTTATATGCAGGACTTAAATCACGAAAAACATAAAAAGTCACAAAATGTCTGTAATTTCAAAAAAATAAGCAGGAATTTTGTCGCTCTCCGGGGTAATATATAACTAAGGAGGCGATAACAATGACATTAAGCTATGATCACATTCTCGTTGCAGTTGATGGCTCTAAGGAAGCTGAGTGGGCGTTTAAAAAATCAATCGGGATTGCCAAACGTAACAATGCAACACTGAATTTGCTTCACGTCATTGACACACGTTCTTTCGCCGTTGTTGAGGCGTATGACAGAAGTGTGGCAAAACGCGCAGAATCTTTTGCAGAGGAAATGCTCGAAGATTACAAGAAAGAAGCGTTAAACAAAGGTGTTAACAAGGTTAATATTTTTGTAGAGTACGGATCTCCGAAAGTGCTTGTGCCAAAAGAGTTCGCCCAGAAAGTCGAAGCTGATCTGATTATTTGCGGTGCCACAGGATTAAATGCCATGGAACGTTTCCTGATAGGAAGTATTTCTGAGCATATTGTCCGTGCTGCAAAATGCGATGTGCTGGTTGTCCGGACGGATGAACCTCCTGAAAAAGAAGAACACACCGAAGAATACAACATTTAAAAATAACAGAGGGACAGGCGCGATGCCTGTCCCATTTTTATGCTTCCAGTATGATTTTTGCTTTTTCAATCTGGTTTCGCACCTGGCTGAATCCTGTGCCACCCTCAGACTCTCTTCTTTTCACTGCTTCAGAAGGTTCCAGTACGTTAAATACCTCCTCATCAATGAGTGAAGAGGCCTCCTGCATTTCTTTCAATGAAAGGTCCTTCAAATAAATATTCTGCTGAATACACGTAAGCACGAGCTTTCCAACGACTTCATGCGCTTCCCGGAATGGAAGCCCCTTTGCTGCGAGATAATCAGCAAGCTCTGTCGCGTTTGAGAAATCCTCGTTGACCGCCTGACTCAGTCTTTCCGTCTTGACCTTCATCGTATCGATCATGCCGGCAAATATTTTTAAGGATCCCATTAGTGTGTGAACCGTATCGAACATGCCTTCCTTGTCTTCCTGCATATCTTTATTGTAGGCAAGCGGTAGCCCCTTAAGCACAGTCAGAAGTGAGAACAGGTTTCCAAACACTCTGCCTGTTTTCCCACGTACAAGCTCCGCCATATCAGGATTCTTCTTTTGAGGCATAATACTGCTTCCGGTAGAAAAAGCGTCCGCCATTTCGATAAACTGAAATTCCTGACTGGACCAGATAATCATTTCCTCTGCAAAACGGGATAAGTGCATAATCGTCATCGATGCATTGGATAAAAATTCGATAATAAAATCGCGGTCACTGACTGCATCCATACTGTTTTCATAGATCGAAGAAAATCCAAGCAGTTCTGCTGAACGCTGACGGTTAATCGGAAAGGTTGTCCCGGCAAGTGCTCCTGCACCAAGTGGTGATAGATCAATACGCTTCATCGAATCGGCAAATCGTCCGTAGTCGCGCTCAAGCATCCAGAAATAAGCCATCAGGTGGTGGGCAAATGAAACCGGCTGGGCCCGCTGCAAATGCGTGTATCCCGGCGCAATGGTTTCAACATGCTCACCTGCCTGCTTTAAAATCGCAGACTGTACGGAGCGGATCAGCTCCTGAATTTCAAGTACGCGACGCTTCAAATACAGGTGCATATCAGTGGCAACCTGATCATTCCGGCTTCGTCCTGTATGCAGCTTTCCACCAACCTGTCCGATTTCCTGAATCAGAAAGTGCTCAAGGTTTAAATGAATGTCTTCATTTTGTACCGAGAACGGCAGCTTTCCTTCGGCTGCCTTTTCTTTCAATACAGACAGTCCATGTAAAATTTCATTTGTTTCTTCTGTCGTTAAAATTCCGCATTCCCCAAGCATCGTAACGTGGGCCACCGAACCTTCCAAATCCTCCATGACAAGCTGCTGGTCAAATCCGATGGAAGCATTAAATTCGTCTACCCATTCTTCAGGGGATTGAGAAAAGCGGCCTCCCCATAATTTACTCATAAGCTCTTCACACTTTTGCTTTCTTTTTGAACCATGGAGTGAACCTTTGTCGGAAGTCCCCACAGCTTAATGAATCCAACAGCAGCTGAGTGATCGAACTCATCATCTGATGTATAAGTCGCAAGCTTCTCGTTGTATAGGGAATTTGGTGACGTTCTTCCCTCCACAATGGCATGTCCTTTGAACAGCTTCACTCTTACAACGCCGTTTACATACTGCTGCGTTTCTTCAAGGAACGCCTTCAATGCATCTGTTAACGGGGAGAACCAAAGTCCTTCATAAATGATTTCAGTCAGCTTTTTCTCAATGACCGGCTTGAAATGAGCCATCTCTTTTACAAGCGTTAAATCTTCAAGCTCTTTATGCGCCTTCATCAATGTGATCGCACCCGGACACTCGTATACTTCTCTTGATTTAATCCCTACGAGTCTGTTTTCCACATGGTCAATTCTTCCGACTCCATGCTTACCAGCAACCTCATTGAGCTTCAGGATCATATCAGCCAGTGCCATCCCCTGACCGTTCAACGCAACCGGCACTCCGTTTTCAAATGTGATCTCAATCGTTTCCGGTGAGTTTGGTGTTGTTTCAAGGGATGCCGTCAGATCGTAAGATCCTTCAGGAGGCGCAGCCCATGGATCTTCTAAAATACCGCACTCATTACTTCTCCCCCAAAGATTCTGGTCAATGGAATACGGGCTGTCCAGATTGATCGGAATCGGGATATTGTGTTTTTTCGCATAGTCGATTTCTTCTTCTCTAGACCAGCCCCACTCACGAACCGGTGCAAGAACTTCCAATTCAGGATTCAGGCCGTTAATGGCAACTTCAAAACGTACCTGGTCGTTCCCTTTACCTGTACAACCATGCGCAACAGCTGATGCACCTGTTTTTTCAGCTACTTCAACAAGCTTTTTTGCAATCAGCGGTCTTGATAATGCTGAAACGAGTGGATATTTTCCTTCATACATCGTGTGTGCCTGAAGAGCAATCAATGCGAAGTCCTGTGCAAATTCATCTTTTGCATCAATGACATAGCTGTCAACGGCTCCAACCGTTAATGCTTTTTCTTTTACGAAATCGAGGTCTTTTCCTTCGCCTACGTCAAGGCAGCATGCGACTACGTCGTAGCCCTGATCCTTTAACCATTGAATTGCTACTGATGTGTCAAGTCCGCCTGAGTATGCAAGAACTACTTTTTTGTTTGACATGTATATCATCCTCTTTCGTATTTTTATTAATAATAATGTATATTTATTCTCTTTATGATGAATGTATCATATCAGCGTTTTTATGAAGATGCAATAGTTATTCATGAAAAAGATAGAAGTTTAATTTTTCTGAAAACAATTGAGTGGGGGATTTTACAAAGAGCCGGACCGCCCTCCCCCTGCGCTCGTATAGTATAGATAACCAGATTTTTCTCTGGTTCCTCTGTTATACATGTTTTATTTGTATAATGAAGGTGGATCAGATGG
>NZ_SORW01000054.1 GCF_004405105.1 Jeotgalibacillus sp. R-1-5s-1
CTGACGAATACTAATCGATCGAGGACTTAACCAAATAGGTGATTCTCGGAAAAACCTTGCGGTTGTTTGATGTTGTATCCAGTTTTGAGGGTGCGAATTTTCTCTGAAAAAAGAGTTGAATTCACCTTCATAAAGTGGTATAATAAATCTTGTCGCTGCAAAGTGATAAAGTCTAGTGATGACAGCGAAGAGGTCACACCCGTTCCCATGCCGAACACGGAAGTTAAGCTCTTCAGCGCCGATGGTAGTTGGGGGGTTCCCCCTGTGAGAGTAGGACGTCGCTAGGCTTATTATTCCACAGTAGCTCAGTGGTAGAGCAATCGGCTGTTAACCGATCGGTCGTAGGTTCGAGTCCTACCTGTGGAGCCATGGAGAGCTGTCCGAGAGGTCGAAGGAGCACGATTGGAAATCGTGTAGGCGGCTACCGCTGTCTCAAGGGTTCGAATCCCTTGCTCTCCGCCATTGCCATTTTTCAAATGGCCCGTTGGTCAAGCGGTTAAGACACCGCCCTTTCACGGCGGTAACACGGGTTCGAATCCCGTACGGGTCACCATTACATACTTTATTTTATCCCACGGAGAATTAGCTCAGCTGGGAGAGCATCTGCCTTACAAGCAGAGGGTCGGCGGTTCGAGCCCGTCATTCTCCACCATTATTATAAATTTTATATCGTCGCGGGGTGGAGCAGCTCGGTAGCTCGTCGGGCTCATAACCCGAAGGTCGCAGGTTCAAATCCTGCCCCCGCAATTACCTTTGGTCCCGTGGTGTAGCGGTTAACATGCCTGCCTGTCACGCAGGAGATCGCCGGTTCGATCCCGGTCGGGACCGCCATTTTTAACACATGTATTGAAAAACAATTCTATACATAGTATGATATTAAATGCTTATCTGGCTTTGTAGCTCAGTTGGTAGAGCAATGGACTGAAAATCCATGTGTCGGCGGTTCGATTCCGTCCAAAGCCACCATTTTAGCCGGTGTAGCTCAATTGGTAGAGCAACTGACTTGTAATCAGTAGGTTGGGGGTTCAAGTCCTCTTGCCGGCACCATGTTTCACTTATATATGGAGGGGTAGCGAAGTGGCTAAACGCGGCGGACTGTAAATCCGCTCCTTCGGGTTCGGCAGTTCGAATCTGCCCCCCTCCACCATTTTACAGGGGCATAGTTTAACGGTAGAACAGAGGTCTCCAAAACCTCCGGTGTGGGTTCGATTCCTACTGCCCCTGCCAATTTAAATCTAATTTTTCACAATGGCGATTGTGGCGAAGTGGTTAACGCACCGGATTGTGGTTCCGGCATTCGTGGGTTCGATTCCCATCAGTCGCCCCATATATACATTGGGCTATAGCCAAGCGGTAAGGCAACGGACTTTGACTCCGTCATGCGTTGGTTCGAATCCAGCTAGCCCAGCTTTGCGGGAGTAGTTCAGTGGTAGAACACCACCTTGCCAAGGTGGGGGTCGCGAGTTCGAATCTCGTCTTCCGCTCCATATTGTTTTTGGCGGCATAGCCAAGTGGTAAGGCAGAGGTCTGCAAAACCTTTACCACCGGTTCGAGTCCGGTTGCCGCCTCCATTTACTACTTGAATGAAGAAATCAATTATGTTACATTTTTAAACGATAAGCACAGTTTCCAACGTGCCGATGTGGCGGAATTGGCAGACGCGCACGACTCAAAATCGTGTTCCTTCGGGAGTGCCGGTTCGACCCCGGCCATCGGTACTTATTATAGAATTGCGGGTGTAGTTTAGTGGTAAAACCTCAGCCTTCCAAGCTGATGTCGTGAGTTCGATTCTCATCACCCGCTCCAAACATACATAACCAACGCAGTGTTTCGTTACTATAACGAAGCATTGCGTTTTTTTATGCGCCACTTTTATCAAAAAACATGGTGCAGCTCATTTTAGGCGGCACCATGTTAAAATAAATATGTTTAAGATATAATCCGCGTTGTTGCAGAACCACCGTTCACTTGAATGAACATTTCTTTGAGAGATGCTAAAAACTTCTCTTTATTTTCTTCTGATAAGGAAGGACGGAAATAAATAATTTGAAGAGCTTCTGTCGTTTCTTCTGAAACAGATGTTTTAACAGAATCAACAAATGGGCTGCCGAATGGGCCGTTTTGATCTGCTGCAATGACAAGATTATGTGCAGAATTGGTTCTTCCGTTAAGTCCTTCAAACGTTTCGTTTTCAGATCCTAACCGCAATTCGATGGAACCTTCGATCTTAGTTGAATCGTAGATCCCGATAGGCGTCTCATACTGCAGTGAGAAAAAATTATTAAGATCAATCGCTGAGTTGATGCTGGTCAGGTAATTCTGCTTCTGGATTCTTTTTAAAAGTGCTTCTGTGCTGTGACGATAGCGGTTTGGATCTTTACCATGATCCTTAAATAATGTACGCCATTCTGCCACGCCCCGGAAGCTCGAAGGAGACTTATCCTGTAAGTCAAAAAACAGAGATTCCTGAAACAGCTGTAATCTTCCTTTTAACATCTGAGGGGATTCACTTACAACAATATTATGATAGTTGATAATGCCAAAAGAAAATGGCGCACCGATTGAAGAATGAATGGGTTTTTCCATAACAGACAGCTCCTTAGATGAAATATATACAGTTTACCATGAAAGAAAGGGAAGGAGGGGTAGCATGAATTATGATGTGTTGAAACAGGAAATTCTTGATCATGCAAAGTCTCTTGGAATCGATAAAATCGGTTTTACAAGTGCAGGGTACTTTTCTGAATTGAAAAACAGACTGATCAGACAGCAGGAACTCGATTATCAGTCAGGATTTGAGGAGCCGGATGTGGATAAGAGAACGGATCCATCTCTGCTGCTGTCTGAACCGCGTTCCATTATTTCTATTGCACTTGCTTATCCCTCTAAAATGAAAGACGCACCGCGCAGTAAGGCAGGTGAGAGACGGGGGATCTTTGCAAGAGCTTCGTGGGGAGAAGACTATCACACTGTTCTGAGGGACAGGCTGGAACGCCTTGAGCACTTTATTAAGGAAAGAGTGCCCCATGCAAGATTTAAATCAATGGTCGATACAGGAGAGCTTGTGGATAGAGCGGTGGCTGAACGAGCTGGGATTGGATGGAGTGCGAAAAATTGTTCCATTATCACTCCTGAATATGGTTCCTATGTGTACCTAGGTGAAATGATTACGAATCTGCCATTTACGTCTGATCAGCCGATGGAAGATCAATGTGGAACTTGTAATATATGTGTGGATGTCTGTCCAACGGGGGCGCTCGTTCAGGGGGGACAGCTTGATTCGAAAAAATGTATTGCATTCTTAACACAGACAAAAGGATTTTTACCGGATGAATACCGGACCAAAATCGGGAATAGGCTGTATGGATGTGATACATGTCAGACCGTTTGTCCGAAAAATAAAGGCATAGATCTTCATCTGCATGAGGAATTCGAGCCTGAACCGGAGCTGACAAAGCCTTTGCTGGAGCCACTTCTTACGATCAGTAATCGTGACTTCAAAGAAAAGTATGGTCACATGTCAGGTTCATGGCGTGGAAAAAAACCGATTCAGAGAAACGCGCTGATTGCGTTGGCGCATTTTAAAGAAACGTCAGCATTACCTGCGATTTTGACCGTACTGAATGAAGATGTACGCCCGGTCATGAGAGGGACAGCAGCCTGGGCAGCCGGAAAAATCGGTGGTGTGGAAGCAGAAGAAGCACTGCTGAAGCAAAAAACAGTTGAAAAAGATCAGGACGTTTTAAATGAAATTGAAAAGGGGTTACAACTTTTAAAGAAGGAATCCTGAAAGGTGTGATCAGGCTGTATAACAGGGCTAAGGCAGTTGAGTATGCTGAAAAGTGGTGGAACGGTAGAAATCCTGCGTTCCCTTCATTTGAAGTAGACTGTACAAATTTTATATCACAGTGTTTGTTAGCTGGTGGCATACAAATGAGAGGATATCCAAACCGGGCTTCCGGCTGGTGGATGATGAACGGCAGCTGGAGTTTCAGCTGGGCAGTTGCTCACTCAATGCGCTGGTTTCTCCCGTCAATCGCAACGCAGGTATCAGATGTCAATCAGCTTGAATTAGGCGATGTGATTTGTTATGACTTTATCGGGGATGGCAGAGTGGATCATACAACGATCATTACAGCCATTTCAAACGGCATTCCCCTGGTTAACGCCCACACAAACGACAGCCGGATGAGGAATTGGGCGTATCGGGATTCAGCAGCCTATACCCCGAATATCCGCTATTATTTTTTTCATATTTCATGATAGAATAAGAAAGATTGTACTGATAGAAATCGTTGAGGTGAAATAGATTGGGTTTACACGTTGTATTATTTCAGCCGGAAATACCGGCAAACACAGGAAACATTGCAAGAACATGTGCTGCGACAGGAACGGCACTTCATTTAATTCGTCCATTGGGCTTTTCAACGGATGATAAAATGCTGAAACGGGCAGGTCTTGATTATTGGGAGCATGTTGACCTCCATTATCATGATTCGCTTGATGATTTTTATAAGTCGAGTGAAGGCGGGGAGTACTTCTATTTAACGAAGTATGGGACGCAGCCTCATTCCACGTTTGATTACTCAAACACAGATAAAGACTTTTATTTTATTTTTGGCCGCGAAACATCCGGGCTGCCTGACGATGTCATTGAAAATAACAAGGACCGCGCATTGCGCATTCCAATGAATGGTCATGTGCGTTCATTGAACCTTTCCAACACAGCAGCCATCCTGGTTTATGAAGCTTTAAGGCAGCAGGGCTATCCTGGGCTTGGATAACATTTTAGAGGAACCTGACTCATAAGAAGTCAGGTTTTTTAATGTGTGCATTTTTTATCGAACTTCTCTTTCATTTAACGAATTTGAGAAATTGTTTTTGTGCATTAATACCATCAGTGCCGGGTCATTCCGTAGACTCCTACGGCAGAGAAGCGACAGGTGAGACAGATGTGCGTAGCACAGCTGGCTCACCGCGCGCCCGTGGAAAGCGAAGGAATGACCCGGCACGGTTTTTAAAAATCATGATTTGATTGAAAGCTGTCTCAAACAATGGGACAGCTTTCAATCAGGTGGTGAAAATATAATCATTCGTTAAGCTGAATAATTCGCATCGTTTTCTCAATTTTTGTACACTTATCAGTAGACATGAATGAAAGGTTGCGATGGATGTATGAATGAGACGATTAAAACAATGCTTGAGCACCGCTCAGTGAGAAAGTTTAAAAATGAAGCTTTGACAGCAGAAGAGATTGAGCTGATTGTGAAGGCTGCTCAGAGTGCTTCAACCTCGAGCTTTATTCAAGCCTACAGCATTATTGGAGTGTCGGATCAGGAGAAAAAAGAGAAGCTTGCGGAGCTTGCAGGTGGCCAAAGCTATGTGGCAGAGACAGGCCATTTTTTCGTATTTTGTGCTGACTTATACCGTCATTCGCTGATTGGACAGTGGGACGGTGCTGATGTCAATGATTCGCTGGAATCTATGGAGAAGTTTATGGTGGCTGTCATTGATGCATCACTGGCTGCGCAAAATGCTTCCGTGGCGGCTGAATCAATGGGGTTGGGTATTTGTTATATAGGCGGTATCCGGAATCATCTCGATGAGGTAAGTGAGCTTCTCGGGACACCCGAACATGTCATTCCGCTATTTGGACTGACAGTAGGTGTGCCTGATCAGGAAACCGCTGTTAAACCGAGGTATCCATTTAAAACGGTTTACCATGAGAATACGTATCAGTCCGAGGAGGAAGTGGTTCGTAAAGAGCTTGAGGAATATAATGATGTAATTTCAAGTTACTATCACCAGAGAACAGAAGGCAAACGTTCGGATAAATGGACCGAGCAAATGGCCGGTATGCTCAGTCGTAAGAGCAGAATGTATATGAAGGATTTCGTGGAAAAGAAAAAATTTGCCCGGAAATAATAAAAAGACCGTACTTTTGTACGGTCTTTTTATTATTCCTTATGAGAGCCCGGCTTATCGTTATAGCCAGCAGAGAAAATAGCAGCAAGAAATGCTACACAAATACCTAAAATAAGTACTGTACCCATGAATATAACCTCCCTGTAAGCGTTCGGATTGATAACTACTGTCTAGTATACCCGACATTCACATCATTGTGAATAAAGGAGAGGCAGTTAATTTACGATTAACTTAAAACTGTCATCACTTTATCATAAACAGCACAATATTATCAAAAATCAGACCGATCGATGAAAAAAGGTTTAAACAGATAAACCCACGTGTATATAAGTCCTATAGAACTAGGAAAAAAGGAGTGTGTTAAAGTATGAAAATGCTGAATCGTTTAACGTTTCGATTTCTTGCTGTTCTGATTGCGGTGCTTGTGTTTAATACAACCATTTCAAGCTTTATTATTCAGGCGATCCAGTCAACGGGAATTGAGCTCGGCGTGATTGGTATTTGGCTGAATAACTTTATGAATGTCATTGTTGCAACGATTTTAATCGGTCTGACGATCCGCAGTATGATGTTGCGTCCAATTCAGAAAATGATTGAAACGACAAAGAAATTTCAGCAGGGGGACATGAAGGCGAGAATTCAGTCCAAATCGAAAAATGAGCTTGGGTATTTAGCGGGGCAAATGGATAAATTATTTGACCAGATCGAGCTTAATCACCAGATGAAAGCTTCTCAGCAGGAGCAGGTTGCAGCGACATCAGATTCAGTCAGCCATTCAATCGGTTCCATCACAACAAATATGACTGATAATACAGGGAAATTCGGTTTGATCTATTCCAGATCCGGAAAACAGTTATCCTCTTATCAGGAGATTGCAGCGATCATACATATGATTAGTGGAAAAGTAGATAAAACAGCAGATAAAATGCAGGATGTTAAACAAGCATTTTCTTCGATTGACCGCTATTCTAGGGAAGGAATAAAGCTTGCTGATGAAACAGCGGGAACAGTGGAAGAAATCGAATCATATGTGAAAACAACGGATCAGTATTTTAACCAGCTGAAAGAAGAGATTCTATCCACTAAAAAAATGTCTCAGGTCATTTCAGAAGTAGCTGAACAGACAAACTTATTAGCGCTTAATGCATCAATAGAAGCGGCAAGAGCAGGAGAGCATGGGAAAGGTTTTGCTGTCGTGGCAGACGAAGTGAAAAAGCTGGCTTCGAGTGTGGGTGAAGCCACGAGGTCCATTGATCAGTCTGTAAATGAAATCGTCTTGAAAACGGAGAGTGCCGCTTTTGACAGTAGACAAAAAGCGGAGGAAATCAATAAAAATATCAGTAAAATCAGTGATATGAATCATCACTTTACCGAAATTATTAGAGGTGTTCAGCAAAGCGACCGCGAAATAGAGTCTGCGAGAAATGATTCTGTACAGCTGAAGGATGAATTTAACGTCATTTCATCGACTGTTGAAAGCCTCGTTTCTGAAAACGAAGAAGCGATGAGACAGATGCAGGACTATCAGGATAATATTACGAAGGAAACCGGAAAAATTAAAGAAATGGAATCATCCCTTATTGAACTAAAGACAGCGATTGTTCAGGCAGGCTGAAAAGACACATGATCAGCTCCCCTTTTGCATACCGTGTTATAGAGGACGGTTAAGAGGGGGAGTACCAATGGATATGCTAAGAAAAGTAACGGATTACCAACATAAAGAATCTGCCTTGAAGTGGGAAGGAACCTTCGGAGAGTACTTGAAGCTTCTCGAAAAAAAGCCCTGGGTGGCTCAATCCGCACATGCGCGCATCTATAACATGATTCAGGACGCAGGCGTTGAAACCGTCAACGGGAAGAAATATTATCAGTTTTTCAAAGAAAGGTTATTTGGTCTGGAGGAGCCGCTTGAAAAGCTGGTTGAAGAGTATTTTCACCCTGCAGCAAGACGGCTTGACGTGAAAAAGCGGATCTTATTGCTGATGGGGCCGGTGAGCGGAGGTAAATCAACGCTTGTGACGATGCTGAAAAGAGGACTTGAAGCCTATACCCGTACGGAGCGGGGAGCGGTGTATGCCATTAAAGGCTGTCCCATGCATGAGGACCCTCTGCATTTGATTCCTGAGGCATTGCGGGAGGATTTCTTTCAGGAATATGGCATCAGAATCGAAGGAAACCTTTCTCCCTTAAATATGATGAAACTCGAAAAAGAGTACAATGGCCAAATCGATCAGGTGCCGGTGGAAAGAGTCTTTTTTTCAGAAGATAAACGGGTCGGGATCGGTACCTTCAGCCCGTCAGATCCAAAATCACAGGATATTGCTGATTTAACCGGAAGCCTTGATTTTTCAACGATCGCTGAATTCGGGTCAGAATCAGATCCAAGGGCCTACCGTTTTGATGGGGAGCTCAACAAAGCGAACAGAGGGATGATGGAATTTCAGGAAATGCTTAAATGTGATGAAAAGTTCCTGTGGCATCTGCTATCGCTTACTCAGGAAGGGAATTTTAAGGCCGGACGATTCGCGCTGATTTCAGCTGATGAGATGATCGTGGCCCACACGAATGAAACGGAGTACCGCTCCTTTATCGCCAATAAGAAAAATGAAGCACTACATTCCCGTATGATCATTATGAAGGTTCCATATAATCTGAAGGTGTCAGAGGAAGAAAAGATTTATGAAAAGCTGATTTCGGAAAGCGATGTATCAGATGTGCACATTGCTCCTCACACGCTGAGGACGGCTGCTGTGTTTACAATCCTGACAAGGTTGAAGGAGCCAAACCGCAAAGATATTGATCTTATTAAAAAAATGAAGCTGTATGACGGCGATTCTGTTGAAGGGCTTGGGGACGCTGATCTTGAGGAGCTTCATAAGGAATTCCCGGATGAGGGGATGAGCGGTGTGGATCCGCGTTATGTGATTAACCGGATTTCCTCTACCATCATCCGCAAGGAAATGGAATCCATTAATGCACTTGATGTTCTTCGCTCACTTAAAGAAGGACTTGGTCAGCATGCCTCCATTTCAAAGGATTTAAAGGAGCACTATCTAACCTGCATTTCACTAGCGCGGAAAGAATTTGATGAAATGGCAAAAAAAGAAGTGCAGAAAGCCTTTGTGTATTCTTATGAGGAATCAGCTAAGACCTTAATGGATAATTATCTCGATAATGTTGAGGCTTATTGCCATAAATCGAAATTACGCGATCCGTTGACTGGTGAAGAAATGACGCCTGATGAGCGGCTCATGCGATCGATTGAGGAGCAGATCGGCATTTCTGAGAATGCTAAAAAAGCGTTCCGTGAAGAAATACTGATCCGTATATCTGCATTTGCGAGAAAAGGGAAGCGTTTTGATTATCAGTCTCACAGCCGCCTGAAGGAAGCCATTCAGAAAAAGCTGTTTTCCGATCTGAAGGATGTTGTGAAAATTACAACGTCGTCCAAAACGCCGGATGAACAGCAATTGAAGAAAATGAATGAAGTCATTGCCAGATTGATTGATGAGTATGGCTATAATACAGTCAGTGCCAATGACCTCCTGCGCTATGTCGGAAGTCTGCTGAACCGCTGACGTTTATGAAAAGCTCCTCAGGGTAAAATCACTTTGAGGTGAGATTCATGACAGATCGTAAAAAAGAAGAGATGAAACAGGAAGTACCTGAAAACAGCTCGATGGCATCAGATCTCGAGGAAATGGATCAGCTTGGAAAGCAGATGGATAAAATGAGAACGGCTAAACAGCTGAAAAACAGGGAATCCGGAACGAAGCAGGATGAACATGAATAACGTTAATGAAGGCGGGGGGCACTCATGTTGGTGCTCTCCGTTTTTTCGTTTCGTTCGTAAAACATTGCACAATGTTCATTAGATGTTTACATCAAATGTTACGTTTTACAATCACGAACTTCGTGCATACTATGAAAACGTACTTTTTCTACGACTTTTGACTGAATTTTCAGAAAGTGTTACAATGAAATCAAAATGGGAGCGTGATCGTATGCCGGGAAGAGATTATTTTAAAGAGCTTGAACCGTTCAATGGCAGCATGGCCAACAATATGGAAGAACTCATTCTCCTTGGCAAGCAGATGGAAAAGATTCGTTCTGGCGGTGAATTAAAGGTCAGTCAACGGTTATCGGATCCGATTCAATACGATGACAAAAAATGATCAGCACAGCAGCTGGTCATTTTTTTCGGTTTGAACATGTTTAGTGAAACTTTTTTAGATGATACCCGTATAAGTAGTAAGGTTTGAAAAATCGGCCGTCAGTCTATACCATGAATAAAGGAAAGGACGCTGATGACGTTGAGAATATCAACTGTTTTAAAATGGATCACAGGCGGGCTAGAAGCCTTTTGGGCGATTCCTGTACTGGGTGGTTCAATTATCGCTTTTACAGCCTGGACGCCGCTTTGGATTATGCTTGCCCTTCATATTGTGACACTGATCTTTGCTATGAGAGAATTCACCTCGAAAACAGGTAGTATTTTTGGCATTGTAACAAGTATTATCGGCATCATTCCATTTGTCGGTTTTATCATGCACCTTGTTACCTCTATCATTCTTCTCATCGATGCATCACGCTCAACCGCTCTGGAAAAGAGCTGAAAAATCCGCACCCATGCGGATTTTTTTTTGACCACTTGCTAAAAGAAAGGACCCGGGACTTTTTATTTCGAGAACATTCACATTTCCTGCAATTTCTTTCCTGCCCCTTCATACACTAAAAAAAGAGCGGAAGAAGGGGGAGTGTCCGCACGATGGAATATTCCGATTCAGCAGGCATCGTTTCACAGGAGGACTGGTCTCTTCATCAGCAAGGGGAAGAGGATCAAAAAAGACACCAGGATAAAGTACAGGACGCAATCAAAAACCGGCTGCCCGAATTAATTACAGAAGAAAATGTGATTCTTTCAAACGGCAAAGAAATTGTGAAAATTCCAGTGAGATCACTTGATGAATACAAAATCCGTTATGATTACGGTAAAAAGAAACATATCGGCCAGGGAAATGGAGACAGCCAGGTAGGAGATGTCATCGCACGCGGAAAAAAAGACGAGTCAGGCGCACAGGAAGCTGGAGATCAGCCGGGGGAAGACTATGTAGAAACAGAAGTCTCCATCGAAGAGATCGAAACGGCCCTTTTTGCAGAGCTGGAATTGCCTGATTTTGAACGGAAAGAAGAATCCGAGGAAATTAGTGACGGCATCCAGTTTAACGATATCAGACCAAAAGGGCTGGTCGGAAACATTCATAAAAAGAAGACGATGGTTACCGCTTTTAAGCGTAATGCGATGGCAGGGAAAGCAGGCTTCCATCCGATTCTGCCTGAAGATATCAGATATAAAACCTGGAATGATTCTATCACCCACGAATCGAAAGCCGTTGTCCTTGCCCTGATGGATACGAGTGGTTCGATGGGCGCGTTTGAGAAATATGTGGCACGCAGCTTTTTCTTTTGGCTTGTCCGTTTTTTGAAAGGGAAATATTCTCACGTGGAAATGAGATTCATCGCCCATCATACAGAAGCGAAAGAAGTGGATCAGGAAACGTTTTTCTCTAAAGGGGAGAGCGGTGGGACGATCTGTTCTTCTGCTTATAAAAAAGCGCTTGATATGATCAAAAAGGAATATCCGATCAACCGTTACAACGTATATGCCTTCCATTTTTCTGACGGGGATAATTTAACGTCTGATAATGAGAGGTGTCTGCCTGTCATACAGGAACTGGCCGAGCACTGTAACTTATTCGGCTACGGGGAAGTAAGCCAGTATCAGAGACAGTCTTCGTTAATGTCTGTCTATAAAAAAACAGAGCACGACAGGATCCGGCACACGATTTTACGAAAAAAAACAGACGTGCTGGATGCACTGAAGTTTTTCTTAAAGCAAAAAGAAAAGTAAGGACTGAAGGTAATCCGGATGAGGTGGATGATCATTTTTACATTAAAATAGGACCGTACAGTGCTTCTTAAACAGAAGGATTTGTACGGTCCATTTTCTTATCTTGATCAATGTGGCAAGAACACAAGCTGATAAGCAAATAACACAGCAAACAGGTATACAAGGAAATGGACTTCTCTCCATTTGCCTTTTACCACTTTTAAAATCGGGTAGGAGATGAATCCGAGTGCAATACCAGTGGCAATACTTGACGTTAACGGCATGCTCAGGATGATGAGAAAAGCCGGAAAAGCTTCATCAATTTCTCCCCATTTAATCTGTGAGATACTTCCCATCATCAGACTTCCCACAATGATTAATGCTGGTGCTGTAATCGCTGATACACCTGAAACAGCACCAACGAGCGGACCAAAGAAAGCAGCGATAATAAATAATACAGCAACCGTGACAGTGGTCAATCCGGTACGGCCCCCTGCAGCGACACCCGAAGAAGACTCAATGTAGGCAGAAGTTGGACTCGTCCCTACCATGGCTCCGGCCGTTGCCGCAACAGAATCCGCTAACAGCGCCTGACGCGCACGGGGCATCGATTTACCCTTCATCAGACCCGCCTGCTGAGCAACACCGATCATCGTCCCTGTCGTATCAAAAATGGTAACCAGCAGAAAAGAGAAAACAACTGCGTAGAGCCCATATTGAATAACATCCCCAAACGCAGCGATCGGGTTAGCCACGATAATTCCCTCAGGAAGCCCAGGGATCGCGACAATCCCATCAAACGTCAGCTGATTCGTGAAATAAGCAATTGTTCCTGTTAACACCATCCCGATAAATAACGCACCATTTACATTCATCGCCATCAGAATAAGCGTGATCGCAAGCCCGCTGAACGCCAGAATCACAGGCATCGAGTGCAGGTCTCCAAGCGCAACCAAATTGTCAGGATGAGCCACAATAATCCCCGTCATTCGCATTCCGATAAACGCAATAAACAATCCAATACCAGCCGTAATTCCATGCTTCAGGTTTTCAGGAATCGCTTCAATTAATTTCTTTCTAAATGGTGTCAGCGATAAAATCGTAAAAAGAATTCCTGACACAAAAACAGCGGCAAAAGCTACTTCATAAGTAATCGCCGTATTCGTGCCAACTACCGAAAAAGCAAAATACGCATTCAGCCCCATACCTGGTGCAATCGCAATCGGATAGTTTGCAAACAGCGCCATCCACAGTGTTCCGATCACGGTTGCAATAATCGTTGCCAAAAACACCTGATCAAACGGGACCCCGGCGCTCGATAAAATAATCGGGTTCACAACCACGATATAAACCATCGTCATAAACGTTGTAAAACCGGCCAAAACCTCCGTTTTTACCGTTGTGTTATTTTCCTTCAAATGAAAACGAAACATATAATCATTCCTTTATGTATTTTATGAGATTCTTAATATTTCTTAAAACCGGGCCGGTCTCATCCTTCGCTTTCCGCGGCCGCGCGGTGAGCCAGCTAATGCTTCGCATTACACTGTCTCACCTGTCGCTCCTCTGCCGCAGGAGTCTACGGATGAGGCCGGCCCTTTGAATATGACAATCAATAAGCTGATTTTTAACAACTGAAAAGATGTAAAGGTTAGAGAGATCATTTTTTTAAGTTTTTAACAGTCTTTATTAGAAGGTTTTCAACATAATCAGATTTAAATTCGAAATTCTTTCAAGTTCGTTAAACTTATCTCAGAGGACCGGAAGCCCCCGAAGACTCCTGTGGCGGAAAGGGACAGGTGAAACCGACTGTGCGAAGCGCAGGCGGGTTCACCGCCCGGCCACGGAAAGCGAAGGGGGCTTCCGGTCCGGCTTTTAAGTAGCGAGTCAACTTTGTGCAATCTGTACATGAGTAAATAACGAATAAATACGAACGTTTAAAAACCACAAAGAATATAATATTCGTTTATAGGTCTGAGCACAACCCCTTTTTTAAAATTAATTTCCAAAATGAGCGGACATTCTCTTTTCAATCTTCAGACGATTCGTTAAGATGAAGAAAAAGACTGGTTGGGAGTGCTTGTCATGTATGAAAAGCTTCAGGATTTAACACCGGAAATGCAGGCCGAAACACTGACGCGGTATTTAGTGTCATTAAAAAGCTATACAGGTACGAGAAATGAAAGGATTAAAGCAGAAGCGATTTATGATATCATCGCGTCTTTTCCATATTTTAAAGAACATCCGGAGGAAGTCTGGATTCAGGAGATCAAGCATGATCCTCTTGGACGAAAAAATGTCTGGGCACGTTTAAAGGGGAAGGGGACGCGATCTGTTTTATTTCACAGTCACATTGATACTGTGGGGACAGACGATTTTGGTTCTTTGCAGGAGATCGCGCATGATCCGGATCAGCTGCAGGCGTTTTTTAAAAATCATAAAGGTGATCTGAGGGTGCAGGAGGAGGCGCGTTCAGGGGACTGGCTGTTTGGACGGGGCTCACTTGATATGCAGAGCGGTGCAGCGGTTCATTTAGTGAATCTGCTCGAAATGTCAGGCAGTCAGGAAGATCTCGATGGTACCATGCTATTTCTTTTTAATCCGGATGAGGAGAGTGAGCATGCTGGTATGCTTGCGGCACTTGAGGAATTACACCGGATGAAACAGGAAGGCCTGGAGTTTGTAGCGGCTGTAAATAATGATTTCATCGCTCCGATGTTCGATGGGGATACGACCAAATATATATACACAGGAGCGGCTGGGAAAGTGCTTCCCTGCTTCTATATATACGGGCGTGAGGCTCATGTAGGGGATGTGCTGACGTCTGTGGACCCGACGCTGATAGGTGCGGAGCTGAACAGAAGGATTAATCAGAATACGGAGCTTGCCGAGGACCTTGAGGGGGAATATGTTCTGCCGCCTGCCTGTCTTCATTTTAAGGATGATAAAAAGGACTATAATGTTCAGACGGCGATCAGCGCTCATCTGTACTTCAATTACTTTGTGTTTGAAAAAACTGCGGAGGATGTCATTGAAAAGCTACGTGGGATCACTGAGGAAGCCGTTAAGGAGCTGGCAGTTGAAAGCAGCAGGAAATATCACGACTTCAGAAGAAAACACGGTTTTCCGTCAAGTGAATGGGATTTTTCAGTGGAGGTCTGCACGTTTGGCGAACTGGAGGATGAGTTAATTCGGCAAGGGATCGATGTGAAAAGTAAACTCGATAAGGTTGTTGAACATTATAAAGGCCGAGATAAACGGGAAGCGGCATTTGCCCTTGCTGAAGCGCTTCAGCAGCTTGATCCTGAGAAAAAGCCAAGAGTTCTTCTCTTTTTCGCACCGCCGTTTCTTCCTCACAATTACTTAAGTGAGAAGAATCAGTTCGGATCTGAAATTATCGAGAAGCTGGAATTTCGTTTGAAGGAAACTTCTGCAGCTACTGGTGAAGTATTTACCACGAAGCGATTTTTCCCATATTTAGCAGACGGCAGTTTTCTGTCTCTGCATGAATCAGAGGAAGCCGTTGACGTACTGCAGAAAAACATCCCGAGGATGAAAGAGCTGTATCCTGTTCCAATTGACCTGATAAGAGAGCTCAATATTCCGTCCATTAACATCGGAGTTTACGGACGCGATGGACATAAGTGGACAGAGCGCGTGTATAAGCCGTATACATTCGGCGTGTTGCCAAAGCTGATCCGCGACTTCGCACTGGACCTCGTGTCAGTCCGGGAGCGGGTGAATAAATAATCGTAAAAGGAGGGATCACCTGGTGGTTCCTCTTTTTTGAGCTGCTTTTTGGGGAAGAGTTGTTAAATAAAGTATGTAGGTTGTCAAATAAAGTGAAAAAGTTGTTCAATAAGCTCAAAGGGTTGTCTAAAATACTAAAAGAGTTGTCAAATGCCTTCAAAAAAAGAGCCCGGAATGATCCCGGGCTCTTTCATCATTATACGAATGATACTAAATCTTCAATGTTCAAACGGCCTGATTTGCGTGCTTCTTTTGAGCCTTTTCCAACTGTAATAAGCATAACCGGTACATAGCGGTCTGAAACCTCAAATTCCTCAACGAACTGGGCAGCGTTGAATCCACCGATTGGGCAAGTGTCCCAGCCTTTTGCTTTTGCTGCAATCATAAACTGCATTGCGGCAAGTGAAGCGTTTGTAAATGCAGCATCGCGTGCAAATTGCTCGTTTTCGTATGCGCCCTGGATTTGTCCGTTCAGCGCCTGTTTGATTTCTGTTGACATTGCGCCTTCTTCAACAGCAGGATCGAAAACAGCGTCCACGTTTTCATTTGCACGAAGGTCTCCAAGAATGGCTACTACTGCAGATGCTTCAGTGATTTGCTGCTGGTTATAAGCAATTGGTAAAAGTCTTTCCTGTGATTCTTTATTATGAAAAGCCAGGAAGCTCCAGTGCTGAAGGTTCCATGCAGAAGGTGCCTCACCCATCACCTGCAGCAGTTCCATTAACTCTTCGCGTGAAATTTCTGCCTCAGGGTCGTATTGCTTTGTAGCACGGCGTTCTTTAATGACATCCAGTACGTTTTTTTCTAAAGTTGAAACTGACATGTGTAAAATCCTCCTGTAGTTGAGTGTTTATATAGTTGGTTACTTTTAGTTATCAATAACAGTCAACATGATAGTATAGGAGGATCTTTATGTCAACCAACTTGCTCGGATTAATGTGCTGAATTGTTTAATAAAAACTGGAGACGTTTTATTTTGTTTTCGGCCCTGTTCTTGTTTAAAACCGGGCCGGGACGCATCCTTCGCTTTCCACGGCCGCGCGGTGAGCCAGCTATTGCTACGCAATACGCTGTCTCACCTGTCGCTCCTCTGCCGTAGGAGTCTTCGGATGCGCCCCGGCCCTATTGTAGTCTGCTACCTGACTCATTTAAAGAAAGTAAAATTGGATCAAGCTGATTTAATGAAGACTTTTTCTATATAAAAAAGTCAGCCACTTTCTTTAATTGTTCAACATTATCTGCCGCATCTCCAGGTTTTCTGGCTTCTCCGATAAAGTACTTTTTAAAGTCCATTCCCATAAATTCGAAAATGTGGCGGAATTGCAAGATGAGCGGGAGAGCTTTCAACTGGACCTGATCTCCTCCGCATGTAATCACGTAAGAGGGTTTGCCGGACATGCTTTTTTTGAAATTCAGGCTGTCATCGCGCAGTGCCTGAGACCAGCGATCAATGAATGTTTTCATGTGACCGCTCATGCCGTACCAGTATAGAGGAGTGGCAAATAAAATCTCGTCTGCTTTTATCATTTCTTCAACAATTGATGAATGATCATCATTTACGTGTTCAAATCCATTTGCATCGTGTCTCTGATCGGTAATCTGCTGAATGGTATGTTCTCGCAGCTGTATCCATTTAACCTCACCCTTGTAAGACGCGACAGCTTCTTTTGCTAAATATTCGGCATTGCCGTTTTCACGGGAGCTCCCGCTGATAATTAATAAACTCATCGTATTCCTCCTTTACATTTGAACATTGTAACATTAATCCTATGATAGACTGACATGTTTGATACAGTTATTTTGAATTCGAGATATGTTTATTTTTACAATTTGAGGGGATATTGTATAAGGCAGGTTTTTTAAAAAACAACACATTTAAAGGAGCGATTTGATGTCGAATGTTAAACTGGCAATTATTTATTACAGCTCAACCGGAACGAACTATCAGCTGGCGAAATGGGCAGAGTCAGCCGCACAGGAAGCCGGGGCAGAGGTAAAGGTACTTAAAGTAGAGGAAACAGCTCCGCAGCAGGCAATCGCATCGAACCCGGCATGGAAAGAGCACTATGAGAAAACGAAGGATGTCCCGACTGTCACGTTAAATGATCTTGAATGGGCAGATGCCTACATTTTCAGTATTCCAACTCGTTACGGTACCATGCCTGCACAGATGAAAAGCTTCATCGATACAACAGGTGGACTCTGGTTTAATGGAAAGCTTGTCAATAAGGTTGTCAGTGGTATGAGTTCGGCACAAAATCCTCACGGTGGACAGGAAGCCACTATCCTTAATTTATATACGACAATGATGCACTGGGGTGCGATCATTGCGGCCCCTGGTTATTCTGACCCTGTTACATTTGCATCCGGAGGGAATCCTTACGGAACGAGTGTCACGGTTGATCAGGACGGGAACATGAAAGAAAACGTGGAAGATGGCGTGAAATACCAGGCTAAACGGACCGTTCAGGTTGCTGAATGGGTTAAAGCCGGCCATAACGGATAAGTAAAAAAGGAGAGTCCGTCAAAATGACGGACTCTCCTTTTTAAGCTAATCGATGTAAAGGATCAGATGCTTCGACCTTTATGTGCTCTCCTGTGAACGGATGAATAAATGACAGTCTGGCTGCATGCAAGGCCTGATAGGAATGACCAGCCTTTTTCGCCCCGTAGAGCGTATCTCCGACAATCGGATGTCCAATCGATGATAAATGAACACGGATCTGGTGTGTTCTGCCGGTATCGAGCGATAATTCCATGATGGTTGTATTTGATGACGCATCAAAACGGACTTTTCTGTAGTGTGTGACAGCCTTTTGTCCGCCGGGAGAAACTCTGCGTCGTGTGGCGTGGTGCCGGTCTTTTCCGATCGGCTGATTGATTGTACCTTTTGGTGTTTTTACTTCTCCCTGTACGATCGCCAAATAAGTTCTCTGTATGTCTCTTTTTTCAAGCATCTGATCAAGTAATGGCTTAATAGCACTATGCTTAGCGAACAGAATTGCACCAGTCGTATCGCGATCAAGGCGGTGAATCGGCTGGATGTAACCGTTTCGTCCACTTTGCAGCTCATGATGAACAACGGCGTTTACAAGCGTGTTATTCTGACCAGGTTCATTAGGATGCGTATCCATCTGTGCGGGCTTATTTACAATGATCAGGTGATCGTCTTCGAATAGAATGTCTACAGGCATCTGGAAGGGAGGGTAGGAGGGAGCGGGATCATCCAGCGAAAATGTCAGGGTGTCTCCTTCGCTTAGCGTGTTTTTCCATGGCACGAGTTCGCCATTAATATGTATACCTTTTTCCATCCGCCACTGGTGAATGGTTTTTTTACTGAAAGCCAGCTCGTCACGTAAAACAGCCTCAAGCGTCAATCCACTCCATTTTTCTGTGACTGTAAGCGAAAATCCCATCAGTTGTCCTCCTCAGTTATGTTCATAACGATACTTTCACATAAAATGTTTTGGATGGCAAGATAGTAATAAGAAACTGAACAATGACCAAATAAAAAAGAGAAGCCAAAAGGGCTTCTCTGGTGGTGGATCAGGATTAGGATCCAGTTACGTTACGTTCGAAGAATGAGCGGTATTCTTCTTCTGATGCAGCTCCGACAATTCCGTCAACAGGCTGACCGTCTTCAAAATGAATCAGAGTTGGCGTAGACTGAATACCGTATTTTGCGCCTTCTTCACTGAATTCAAGAAGGTTTAACTGCACCATATCAACATCCATTTCTTCTGCAAGTGGCGTAAGCATTGGTGTTGTTTCAATACAGAACTGACAAGTCGGGCTGAAGAAATAAACCGTTGTCGGCTCACCACTAGTAATTCTTTCATCTAATTCATCCGGCAGAATTTGATTCTGATAGTTTTCATCATCTAGCAGATCAATGGTTGCCTGATCGAGATCGTCTGTTCCATATGGGTTGTTTTCGAGTTTAGATGCATTTTGCATATTCGTAATAATGACAATTGCTGCGAAAATGAGGACAATGATGCCTCCGAAGATTAATATTTTTTTCATTTAGATGGAGCTCCTTTCGATTGCTTAAGAATGACAATGCTTGAAATAAAAATAATGATGAATGCCGTCAGCGCAAGGAATGGGATTGTGATAAAGCCGAGCCAATTTATATATTGTCCCGTACATGACACAACTCCGCAAGCAGGAGCACTCTCAGACAGGAAATCCAGCTTTTGAATCCCGTAGTGGTAAAGAGAGATGGATCCGCCAATTCCAGACAGCAGAGCTGAATACAGTGCGGCTTTTGCGTCTTTTTTGATGATCGCTGCCCCGAGCACAATCACAATTGGATACATGAAAATCCGCTGATACCAGCACATATCACATGGGACAAAGTCTCTGATTTCTGAAAAGTACAGAGATCCGACTGTCGCGGTAAACGACGCAGCCCATGCGAGAAAGAGCAGGTTTTCAATTTTTTTGGTCATAAGTAATGCCCCGTTTCCTCATTAATTCACTTCTATACTATCAAAATTGTAAAAGTTCATGGGAAATAAAACAAGCAGGGTTTACGGGAAACGAAATAAATACCTTTTTATTTGTCTAAACTTTGGCAGGAGTCAGCTCAATATTTTTCATAAATGGCAATTCCGTTTATAATAAAGTGTGAGACTTTTTTATGAAGGAGTGAAGCGTATGTCAGAGAAACTGGATCTCTCTCAATTTGAGAAAAAAATGATTATTCGTAAGATGAATCATTCAGACATAGACAATATTATCAACATGCAGAAGCTTTGTTTCCCCGGCATGACCCCGTGGAAGGTGGAGCACCTGGAGAGCCACCTGGACATGTTCCCGGACGGACAGCTTGTTGCTGAACTCGATGGTGATATAATCGGTTCTTGTTCGAGCCTGATCATTAACTTTGATGAATATGATGACCGTCACACATGGGATGATGTAACGGACGAAGGATATATAACGAACCATAATCCTGACGGCTATAACCTTTATGGCATTGAAGTCATGGTGCATCCGGATTACAGACGTATGAAGGTTGGTCACAGATTGTATGAGGCAAGACGTGAGCTTGCACGCGAATATAATCTGAAAAGTATCATCATCGGAGGCAGGATCCCGAACTATCATAAACACGCAGGCGAAATGTCCCCACGTGAATATGTGGATTCTGTTCAAATGCATAAAATCTATGATCCTGTTCTTTCTTTTCAGCTGATCAACGGTTTTACACTGATGCGAATCAATCCAAACTATCTTCCGGATGATAAGCAGTCCAATAAATATGCGACTTTAATGGAATGGAACAATGTGGACTACCGTCCGAAATCAAAGCGCCATTTCAAAACGAGTCATCCGGTTCGAATCTGTGTTGTTCAGTACATGATGCGTCAAATTGATTCGTTTACTGATTTTGCAAATCAGGTTGAATATTTCACGGATGTGGCTTCAGACGCGCATTCCGATTTTGTAGTGTTCCCTGAAATTTTCACCACACAGCTCATGTCATTCCTGAATGAAAAATCACCAAGTATGGCTGTCAGAAAGCTGACGGAATACACAGAGGAATATATCGAACTCTTTACAGATCTTGCAGTGCGCTACAATGTCAACATTATCGGAGGCTCCCACTTTGTGAAAGAGGATGACGATGAGATCTACAACATCGCTTACCTGTTCAGACGTGATGGCACGATTGAAAAGCAGTACAAACTGCATATCACGCCAAACGAGCGTAAATGGTGGGGAATCAGTCCTGGCGATACCGTCCGTGTATTTGATACGGACTGCGGTAAAATCGCCATCCAGATCTGTTACGACATCGAATTCCCGGAGCTTGCCCGTATCGCAACAGACATGGGCGCGAAAATCATCTTCACACCATTCTGTACAGAGGATCGTCAGGGTTACCTGCGTGTAAGATACTGTTCGCAGGCACGTGCCGTGGAAAATCAGATCTACACGGTCATTTCAGGAACAGTCGGTAACCTTCCTGATACAGAAAACATGGACATTCAATATGCACAATCCGGCATCTTTGCACCATCAGATTTCGAATTCGCCCGTGACGGAATCGTTGGAGAAACAGATCCAAACCTTGAAATGGTCATGATCGGAGACGTCGACTTAGAAATCCTCCGACGCCAGCGCCAAAGCGGAACCGTCCGCCAGCTAAAAGACCGCAGACACGACATTTACTCCATTCAATACAAGAAGTAAATCGGGGTTTTAAATATCTTTAACTTTTTGGGGTGAATATCCCTATAAGTGTTTTAAATACTGCAAAAAGTTGATCGGAACAGGAGTTGGAGAATCCTGTAGGCTTTATGGAAGTGGATATGAGAATATATTTAATTTCTATGAACAGAAAACATTTATTTTAGTTAAGTACACATAGTGCCGGTTCATTCCGTAGACTCCTGTGGCGGAAAGGGACAGCTGAAACCGATGTGCGAAGCACAGCGGGTTCACCGCCCGGCCACGGAAAGTCAGCTATATTATAGTCAAGAGAAAAAACAGATCTTTTT
>NZ_SORW01000011.1 GCF_004405105.1 Jeotgalibacillus sp. R-1-5s-1
TTTTTCGAGAATCACCTAATTTGGTTAAGTCCTCGATCGATTAGTATTCGTCAGCTACACATGTCGCCATGCTTCCACCTCGAACCTATCTACCTGATCATCTTTCAGGGATCTTACCACTTGCGTGTGGGAAATCTCATCTTGAGGGGGGCTTCATGCTTAGATGCTTTCAGCACTTATCCCGTCCGCACATAGCTACCCAGCGATGCCAATGGCTTGACAACTGGTACACCAGCGGTGCGTCCATCCCGGTCCTCTCGTACTAAGGACAGCTCCTCTCAAATTTCCTGCGCCCACGACGGATAGGGACCGAACTGTCTCACGACGTTCTGAACCCAGCTCGCGTACCGCTTTAATGGGCGAACAGCCCAACCCTTGGGACCGACTACAGCCCCAGGATGCGATGAGCCGACATCGAGGTGCCAAACCTCCCCGTCGATGTGGACTCTTGGGGGAGATAAGCCTGTTATCCCCGGGGTAGCTTTTATCCGTTGAGCGATGGCCCTTCCATGCGGAACCACCGGATCACTAAGCCCGTCTTTCGACCCTGCTCGACTTGTAGGTCTCGCAGTCAAGCTCCCTTATGCCTTTACACTCTACGAATGATTTCCAACCATTCTGAGGGAACCTTTGGGCGCCTCCGTTACACTTTAGGAGGCGACCGCCCCAGTCAAACTGCCTGCCTGACACTGTCTCCCACCCGGATTACGGGTGCGGGTTAGAAGTTCAACACAGCGGGGGTAGTATCCCACCAGCGCCTCCACCGAAGCTGGCGCTCCGGTCTCTAAGGCTCCTACCTATCCTGTACAAGCTGTGCCAAAATTCAATATCAGGCTGCAGTAAAGCTCCACGGGGTCTTTCCGTCCTGTCGCGGGTAACCTGCATCTTCACAGGTACTATAATTTCACCGAGTCTCTCGTTGAGACAGTGCCCAGATCGTTACACCTTTCGTGCGGGTCGGAACTTACCCGACAAGGAATTTCGCTACCTTAGGACCGTTATAGTTACGGCCGCCGTTTACTGGGGCTTCAATTCGCACCTTCGCTTGCGCTAAGCACTCCTCTTAACCTTCCAGCACCGGGCAGGTGTCAGCCCCTATACTTCACCTTACGGTTTCGCAGAGACCTGTGTTTTTGCTAAACAGTCGCCTGGGCCTATTCACTGCGGCTCTCTCGGGCTTGCACCCTAATAGAGCACCCCTTCTCCCGAAGTTACGGGGTCATTTTGCCGAGTTCCTTAACGAGAGTTCACTCGCTCACCTTAGGATTCTCTCCTCGCCTACCTGTGTCGGTTTGCGGTACGGGCACCTTGCATCTCGCTAGAGGCTTTTCTTGGCAGTGTGGAATCAAAGACTTCGGTACTTTATTTCCCTCGTCATCACAGCTTCGCTTACACGGAAA
>NZ_SORW01000012.1 GCF_004405105.1 Jeotgalibacillus sp. R-1-5s-1
CCTGGCACCGATAGAGTATCGGTACCAGGCCGTAGCGTAGTTCTAAGCTTTTTTCTTTTTTACTGTCTACTTGACAGGGTGCAGTTCACTTCATAGCGGGCCTGCATTTTTATATTGAGGATATTGACTTTACTTTAAACAGGCTGACCGTCAGTAAAATAAACAGACCTGTCGTCACCAATAGAACTGTTGTCATATCAAACAGGTCTGTTACAACTCCCCCTGCCACCAGACCAATTGGAACAGAGATCATCACAAGCGTCTGGATGAGTGATGAGATTCTGCCCAACAGATGATTCGGCAGCTTTTGAACAGCCACATTGACTGGAATAAAAATAAAAGCTTCACTAAACCCCACTATAACTGCAGCTACAATAAAGAAAGTGACAACAGATGAGCTTTCTATAAAACCGGAAGAATAAAAGATCATCAGACCTAAAATGAAAACAAAAATCATGCTGAGAAGAAGCAAACCCATTTTAATTTTTCTATGAATGACACCAGATGTTTTCAAGGCAGATAACACACCAGCTCCAATCAAAAAGCCGACAGCAGCCGCCACTCCTACAAACGAATATTGCAGGGGGTCTGTCTTTAATATCTGATTGAAGATATAAGGTGTGTAAACTGCAAAAACCGGTGTAATCAGCAAATTAATTAAACCAAAGACGAGGATTAAAGAGTAAAAGCCCTCCTTCTGTTTTAAATAAATCATGCTTTCACCAAAATCTCTGAAGACAGATGACCGCTGTGGTTTTTCATTGTTACTTGATTGCACATCCTCAATAAACATCTCCGAAATTCCACTTAATGTGTATGATAGTCCATTCAACATCAACACACCTACAACCCCAAGCATTGTGTATAACACACCTCCAGCAATCAAGCCGAAGATATTCGTCACACTCTGAATGGAGGCAGACATCGAATTGGCCTTTGTGAGCTGCTCTTCTTTGACTAACAGCGGGATGAGTGCATTCGACGCCGGAACAAAGAGTGCTCCGCAAACACTTAAAATAATGGCAAGTACATAAAAAATCCAAATGGATTCAATGCCTATAAACATGATCAGACAGGCTATACCCATCACCCCACCCCTGATCAGGTCTGTCATCACCATCAGCCATTTCCGGCTTACCTTATCAGCCATGACTCCTCCATAAGGTGCCGCCAATAAATACACTACAGCGCCTAAAGCCATAAATACAGCTGTTTCAATTGCTGATGCTGTGATCGATAAAATATACCATCCGACTGCGATATTGTAGATGACATCACCCAATTGAGAAACAAACTTTCCATAAAACAGCAGCATAAAATTTTTATTTCGAAATAAAGAAACCTGACCTTGGTGATTGAGTGCTAAACCATCCATGTGAAACACCTCCGTTTTCTTCTAACTTTATACATTAGATAAATATCTAATGTTTATTTTTAAAAAAATGCTTCTAAATTTCATTTAGAAGCACTTTTCCACTTGCATCCATCATATCTTTAAACCGCTGCTTATCCAGAAGATAATACACTTTGTTATCCTGCCGTTCTAATATGACAATACCGGTTTCGAACATAAGGTTCATATGATAACTGACTGTAGCTGGTGTCAGTTTTAGTAAGCTCGCAATTTCATAACCATAATGGGGTTTCTGAGCAAGCATCTTAATAATGTTAATTCTTTTTTTATCTGAAATCGCCTTCAAAAAATCGTCTACAAGATCCCGCAATTCTCTCTGGGCATGATGTTCTTTTGAACGTATACCAAGCGCAACCCAACCGGCTTTTTCACGATAATCATGAATACTCATGGACCAGAAGCCCACCTGTTGAAAAAAGCTCAGATGTATATGAATCTTATACGGCCATTGATTTTCTTCCGGTTGAAATAATTGATAAAAGTACTGATTCAAAAACTGTACCGGATGCTCCTCGAATTGCTGCTGATAAAGGTTCAGCTCATGCTCGATCTCTTCAAACACCTGACCCTCGATGTTTTTATATGCTTTTTCGTAAAATTGACGATACAAAAAGGCAATTCGCTGCTTCGTCTCTTCCGGATTTCTCAGGCACTCCAGAACACGTTGCTTTGCCAGCTCATCTTCCACATCTGACTCTTCAATGAATTGAATCATACCACTCACGTTTCGATTCATTTCTTCCCACATATCTTCCGTTGCAGGAATCAGGTTTGATATAAATATAGATCCGAGATAATGACAAATCTCAGCTTCCTCTGCCGAAGAGATAAGCGACAGTAAGGCTTTGACATCATCTGACTGATCGTAGTCCAGAGCAAAAGCGGTGCCCAGCACCCCAATATCACAGATGCTGAAAAAATATTCAAGCTCCTGCCTCAGGAATTGCGAAACAGATCCGTCCAATTGCTCAATTAACGCCTCGTCTTCTTTTCTCACACTGAAGCCCATCTCATTCGCAATCTTTAACAGCTTCTCTTTTTCACCAATTACTTTTAAAGCAATCGAAAACTCAACACATTCATTCCGTTTAAACGATACGGATGAAAGAATGTTTTCACGAAGCACAATCGTCATCTCCTTAGGTACATTAGAATTTCATCTAACATAAGATTAAAGTAAGTTTAGATAGACGTCAATCTATTTTTGTTATGGTCCCATTTTAAAAAATCAATCATACACTACATCATTCCGAAAAATTAAGGAGGTTTTTTATGAATGGTCAGCAAACTGTCTTTACCTCTCTGTATGATCCGTACGTATTTCAGGCTTTGAATACACTTATCGGAAAGCCTATTACAGTTCAGACAACTAAAAACCCGGTGCAGGGTATGTTAAAAAGTGTAGCGCCAGATCACTTCGTTGTTGAGATCAATCAGACGCCATTTTTCATCCGCACACAGGAAGTTGTCTGGGTCTCCCCTGCCTGACATATTGATCACTCCTCCCGCATAAATATAGCAGGAATGCCACTCTGAGGGAGGAACCTTATGTTTAAACGAGTGAATAAGCTGTTAATTGATCTTCCCGCTCCTGAATACGGCGATGCCAACGCGGCCGCAGCCGTACAGGAGCTTCTTGGCGGTAAATTTGGTGAAATGTCCACATTGAACAACTATATGTATCAATCCTTTAATTTCAGACAAAAAGGGAAGCTTAAGCCTTTTTATGATCTTGTCGCCAGCATTACAGCTGAGGAATTCGGTCATGTTGAGCTCGTCAGCAACACGATTAACCTGGTGAACAAAGGGACTTCTTTTACTGCAGAACCTGATTTAACACCTCTGCATAATGCCAAGGATAAACGAAATACTTATTCTTTTATCGCAACTGCACAAACGTCACTTGCCGGAGATTCCATGGGAAATGCATGGCGCGGGGATTATGTTTTTTCAAGCGGCAACCTGATTCTCGATCTGCTTCACAACTTCTTTTTGGAAATTGGGGCACGAACTCATAAAATGCGCGTTTATGAAATGACGGATCATCCGACTGCCCGTGAAATGATCGGTTACCTGCTTGTACGTGGCGGCGTTCATATTCTTGCTTATGCCAAAGCAATTGAAATCGCAACCGGTACCGATTTGACAAAAATGCTGCCGGTGCCAAATCTCGATAACCGCGTGTTTGACCATGCCCGTAAATACGAGGACCAGGGTGTCGGAAATGTTCTGTTTACATGGAGTGATGGGGATTATCAGGACATTCGCCAGATCTGGAAAGGAACGAATCCTGCGAACGGTCAGCCTCTGGTCGTGCAGGAAGGCATTCCTGAAGGTGCGCCGATCCCTGATCTGAATGATCTTCCGGAAGAATTCGCACCGGGCATTGACCGCGATTTGTACCAGCAGATTGCCAAACGTCTGTTAGCTGACATGTAATCAGGGGGCTTCACCTTAAACAATTGATCTGTTCATGCTATGATAAGGGAAATTCGGAAAAGAGGATCTTATTATCATGAATGGACAAAAACGGGCAGATATTTCACCCGGTAAGCAGGTGGATATCGTGTTAAAGAAAGACCAGCGATCAGGCAATCTGACAAACGGTGTCGTCAAGGACATCTTAACGAACTCTCCTTCCCATCCACACGGTATTAAAGTGCGTCTGACGGACGGCCAGGTTGGCAGAGTGAAAAAGGTATATGAGTAAAATAAAAAAGGACCTGTTTGGGTCCTTTTTTATTGGTTATATATAAGAATCGTGCCCTTGGTTGATCATGATTGACCCTATATAAGAAAACCGCTTCCAGATGTTTTTTGGAATTCCATCACTATGTTGACTTATTCAATCGTTTGAAAAAATAATTAAGTCTTTCCAGAAAATATTTCCTTCTAATCAGAAATTAATTCCTTCACAAGGGGTCTGACGCTGACTTTTCCCCTCAAACCAGAGCTCTATTCCTTCTTTCCAACAGCATGATTCCTTCATTTCAGCGAAGGATTCCTTCACTTCAATTTCCTTCCCTCTCCACAAACACAAAACAGTTTGACGCGGACACATCCTACAGTATCCACACATCCATAACCGCGTCATTCATTCACTTCCACTCCTCAGGCAGCAGTTTTTGATATTGCGGGGTCAGATAGCGGTCGTCAATCAGCAGCAGGACGCCTGAATCCGATTCGGTTCTGATCAGCCTTCCTCCCGCCTGCAGCACTTTATTCATGCCAGGAAACACGTAAGCATATTGGTATCCATTTAACCCGCGAGCCTGAAAATACTTTTTCAGCTCGTCTCGCTCCGGGTTCATCTGAGGCAGGCCTACACCGACTATTGCTACACCTGTTAACTGATCCCCCGGCAGGTCAACACCTTCGGAAAAGACACCACCCATCACCGCAAAGCCGATCACCTGGCGATCAGAAGTACGATAGGCAGCTAAAAATTCGTCACGCTCTTCCTCTGTCATGCGGGCTGACTGCTTCAGGATATGAAGGTCTTCCCATTCATCCTCCAGCATAAATTCATCATAGCCCATCTCCATATACTGATAGGATGGGAAGAAAATCAGGAAATTTCCTTTGTGCTGACGGATTGCTTCAGCGAGTGTCACAGTAATTTCACTGATCGTCACTTCACGATCCCTGTATTTAGTGGAAACCGGCAGGAGTCTGACATCAATCTGTTCTTTGGAAAACGGAGATGGCAATACCAACCCATAGTCCTCCGGCACACCGCCGAGCATGGTCCGCATATAGGGTACAGGAGAAAGTGTGGCACTGAAAAAGACAGACGCTCTATAGCCCTTTGCTGATCCGGCAATAAAATCTGATGGATCCATACACACGATTTTCAGCATCACATCACTGCGCTGCTTTTGAATGTAAATGTAAAAACGCTCATCCATCTGCTCTGTGACAGCAATCAACTGGCGAACGGCGAAGTAGAGCTCAAGCACGCCCTCTTCCCTGATTCCGCTGTGCACCGCACGCTCAGCCTCTTCGTAAAACTCACGAACCGCCTCAAGCCATTCTTCAGGACATGTGTCCGTCATAACATAAGTGCTTTCGAGTTCTTTTTTTATCGCTAAAAATGCTTTATTGACACGTTTAGCGGCATCCCGTATCGATTTACTGAGGGACTCCACACGGCTGAGCGCCAGAAAAGGAGCCTTCATGATCGCAGCTGAATACATCGCGCTTGCCCGATCCGGCAGATTATGTGCTTCATCCACTAACAGAACGGAGGACCGCTTCTGCTCGCCTGCCATTCTTTTTCGTGAGACTCTCGGGTCAAACACGTAATTATAATCACCGATCATCGCATCCGTTACATAGGACAGATCCATGGAATATTCAAACGGACAAACCCGGTGCTTCATCGCGTATTGCTCGATCACTTCACGTGTCATGAGATCCTCGTTCTCTAAAATATCCATGACAGCCCCATTGATCCGGTCAAAGTGGCCGTCAGCAAACTCACAGTATTCCTTCTGACAGATCGTCTTTTCCTTAAAGCAGATTTTATCCTTCGCTGTCATGGAAACGGCGGTCATTTCAAGCCCGCTGTTTTTCATCAGCCTGAACGCTTCCTCTGCTGTTGTGCGGGTGGTTGTTTTCGCAGTAGCATACACAATCTGATTCACTTTACCTTCCCCAGCCGCTTTCACTGCTGGAAAAAGGGTCGAGATCGTTTTTCCAATGCCTGTCGGAGCCTGTGCAAAGAGCTTCCCTTTTTCCTCAATCGTCCGGTAAACAGTACCTGCTAACTGACGCTGTCCAGGCCGGAATTCGCCAAAAGGGAACGTCAGCGCTGCAATCGAATCATCCCGTTTTTTACGGCGGTTGTGCATCAGTAGCGCAAACGGTTCATAGATCGCCACCATTTTTTCAACCTGCTCAAACAGAAATGATTTCTGATAAGTGTTCATAAACCGCTTTTCCTCACGGCTTGATGATTGGACGTACGTCATCTGAATCCGGATTTCCTCAAGGTCTTGTTCCTCTGCAATGATCCATGCATATACCATGGCCTGCGCTTCGTGGACAGGGACAGGCGATTCTATTTCATCCAGTGATCTGGAGGTCGATTTAATCTCATCAACAATCACCTGATCTCCACGAAATAAAAGACCGTCGCAACGGCCTTCCAAAACAAACTGAATCCCGTCCCTCTCAAGTGAACGGGACAGGAATTTTTCTTTCTCATCCCCGTCTTCATACGCTTTCTGAACGGCCTGATGGATTCGGGTCCCCTCCATCATCGCATTCGCACTGCCAATCGTCGCATCAATGCTGCCGCCGCGATACACGTATTCAGCCAGTCTGCGCGCAGACAGTGAAACAGTCTCCATCCGCAACTCCCCCTTTTAACCGGCTTTAATCATGCAAACTTTTAAATAATCCCCTTCCGGAAATGCCGGCGTCGTCCGGAAATCATCCGGGAGTGAAAAGGTTTCAATAATCTTATATCGTCTCCCTTTCTCTTTAAAAGCTTTATCAATAAATGAACGGAATTTTTTCATATCAAAGGAAGCCGCATTTGTTGAAGCGACCATCACACCGTTTTTCTCTGTCAGATCAATCGCCTGTTTAATCAGATTTTTATAGTCCTTTGCAGCGCTGAACGTATGCTTTTTAGACCTCGCAAAGCTTGGTGGATCCATAATAACAAGGTCATACGTGACGTTATTTTTAACAGCATAATCAAAATATCTGAACACATCTCTTACCAGAATATCCTGCGCCTCATAGTCAATGGCATTCATACTGAACTGCTCAATTGTTTTTGGCAGGCTCCGGTTTGCCAGATCCACACTCGTTGTCTTCACTGCACCACCAAGGGCTGCAAACACCGAAAAAGCCCCTGTATAGGAAAAGGTGTTCAAGACATTTTTTCCTTCTGCATACTGGTTTCTAATTGCTTGTCTGACATTACGCTGATCAAGAAAAATCCCTGTCATCGCACCGTCATTCAGATAAACCGCAAAATGGGCACTGTTTTCTTTCACCACAATCGGGAAGGTCGGCCGCTCTCCACGGACAAAATCATCATCCTCCACATACTGACCCTTTGAATCAAAACGCTTTTTCTCATAAATGCTGTCATACGGCAGAACAGCTTCAAATGCATCCAGAATCATATCCCTGAATGCATAAATCCCTTTACTGTACCAGGTAAATAAATAGTGACCGGCATAATGATCAATCGTCAGGCCGCCTACTCCATCACCTTCACCGTTGAATAACCTGAAAGCAGTCGTCTCCGTATCCTCAAAAAACGGCTTGCGATAGGCAGCTGCTTCTGTTATTTTCAGTTTGAAAAATTCCTGATCAATTGTTTCAGACTGATTCCAGCTTAACAGCCAGCCTGAACCTTTGTTCTGCTTCCCAATGTATCCCGTTGCCAAAAAACTTCCACGCATATCTTCTGCCTGTACAACCGAACCCTCCTCCGGAATGTCACCTTCAATCATCTCTGTGAGTAAAAGAGGATATCCCTGGCGGATTTTCTCGGTAAATTTCTTTTTAATGCTGACTTTCTTCAACCTGATCGCTCCCTGCATCCTGCTTCTCGATGTATTTTTTCAATCGCTGTAAATGAAATAATTCTTCCTTGGAAATCATCCGCACAATCATCCCTTTAAACATAGAACGCGCCAATCCCTTCGTCTGAATATCTCCTTCAAAGGTAATAAACGTGCCATCTCCTTCAGGACGAAATGTATAGCGGAACGTAATCTGCACGCCATTTTGTTCACTGGAAACGGCGTAAGAACGATTCGGTTCGTACTCCGTTACGAGCAGCTCCGATCTGACCCGGCGCCCACCAAGATTTCGGATCTCTTCATAACGGGTTCCTTTTGAAACGGGACCTTCCGTTAATTTAGTGACTTCCTCCACCTGATCCATAATTTGAGGAGAATTCTCCATTCGTACAGTTTTTGCAAATACTTCTTCAACCGGGCGGTTAATCACCATTGTTTGATTCAATGCTCCCACTGATACTCCTCCTGACCAATCCATAATTGGTTCTATTATAACGTTTCTGGACAAAAACTGCTGAATCAGGCGTTCTTTCGATGAAATCTTAATCTGCCTGTCGACCTATTGAGACATTATTACATTTATGTTACATTTATATTCAGACTATTTCACGAGCTTTTGACTTAGAAAGGAATGAATTTATTGCCAAAGCGATTATTGAAAGCTGCCGTCATTCTCTCTGTCTTTGTGCTACTCCTCGGTATGGTGAGAGGAGAATACCGTTCTAAGCAAGGAGCTGTTGCTCAACAGCTTGAAAAACTGAATCCTGCTATTAACAAAGATATTTCCTATATAGATTTTCTGACATACCGCGTTCTTAAAAATGGTTCTGCACGGGTAGCCACCCTCGGAAGCAGCGTGACAAAAGGAGTCGGAGCAAGTGCACCATCCAACACCTGGCGCGCCCTTCTTCAAAGTGAAATCAGAGGCGAATCCCGCCCACTGCAGCATGTGACGATTTCAAATCACGGACATTCAGGATATACGTCAGAAAAATTACTTCGCCCTGAAGTCATCGAGCGCGTGGTTGACAGCCGTCCGGATCTATTAATCCTTGAGACGTCAGTCATTAATAATTATCGTCAGAATGTAACCCTTGAAAATACGGAAGCCTCTCTCGAAGAGCTATACAGCACATTTAAGGAAAGGATTCCTGGTATTGAAATCCTGTTTATTTCACCAAATCCGATCTTAAAAACAAACCTGACAGAATCAGGTTTAAACGCAATTGATCTGACCTTTAACGACTACAACCAGTTTACTAAAGAGCTCGCTGCGAAAAACGGCTGGAACTATTTTGATACGAATATGTATATCTCAGAAGAAATCACCCAGCGCGAGCTTGCTCTGGAAGATACGCTTAACGATAAAATTCATCCAAACGATCTTGGCTATGATATCTGGTTTAACCAGCTCTATCACAAAGGACTGACTCAGCCGAATTTTGGACAGAATAAATAAAAAAAGAGAGAGCAGACGATGTTTTAGTCTGCTCTCTTTTTTTTTACCAACCATGAGCTTTGCGGCCTGGCGATGCATTATCCTGCAAAAACCGTCGCAATAATTATCATAAATAAAATGGGTGCGATATAAATGATCGGCACGCCATTAACGAGGAGCATTTTTCTCCACTGGTAGCGGTGATAGGACATCCATGCAATAACAATACTGGCAATCATGACAATCGGATAAGATCCGACCAGATACAACAGTACCCTTCCTGCAAAAGATCCGTCCTGCTCCATATTGACTATGGTTACGCCGTAAAAGGTAAACCAGATCGGCACAAACAACACATAAAAAAATTGACTGCCAAACAGCAGCAATGCGACTTTTGTATTTTTCACCCTGATGATCCTCCCTGCCTGATCGCAAACAATAGTTTAAAATCTCCGTACCCTTCTTCTTCAAGCTTTTCTTTCGGAATAAACCGCAACGCAGCCGAATTGATACAATATCTCAATCCACCCTTATCTGCGGGTCCATCCTCAAATACGTGCCCTAAATGCGAATCTGCTTCACGGCTCCGCACTTCTTTTCGCGTGTTTTTCGTCGAAACATCCCACTTTTCCTCGACCATTGAATCAGTGATCGGTTTCGTAAAGGACGGCCAACCGCAGCCTGCATCATACTGATCACGCGAGCTGAAAAGTGGCTCACCGGACACGATATCCACGTATATACCTTCCCGTTCATTATCCCAGTAAGCATTTTTATAGGGAGGCTCTGTTCCGTTTTCCTGCGTCACAAAATACTGCATATCCGTCAGCTTCTCTTTCAGATGAGTCCGGTCCTTCGGCCAGTACTCCCGCTGAAACGCCTCACGGCCGGAACCACGGTAATACAACGCGTAGCGGAAGCTGTTTTTTAAATCGAAATCCTGATGAAAATCTTCAGCCGGGTAGAACGGTTGAGCCCGTTTAATTTCAGTGACAATCGGTTTTTGAAACCTGCCGCTTGCTTCCAGTTTTGCTCTGGACTTTTCAGCGACCTGCCTCTGCCTGTCTTCATACACAAAAATAATCGAGCGGTACGCATCACCACGATCCGTGAACTGACCCTCATCGTCAGTCGGATCAGTTAATGTCCAGTAAATATCAAGCAATTCATTGAAAGAAACGAATTCAGGATCATAGTCAATTTGCACAGCCTCGACATGACCGGTCCCGCCTGCCTTCACTTTTGAGTAAACTGCGGTTTCTGCTGATCCGCCTGTGTAACCTGACACAACCTTGGCGATGCCTTCCCGCTCAGCGAGTGGACGGACAAGGCACCAGAAGCAACCTCCGGCAAACATTGCTTTTTTCATAAAAAAATCCCCTCTTCGTTTATCCTTAACACAAGTGTACCGGACATCAGAGGGGCGTTCCACCTATTTACCTTCCGCGAAGCAGGTAGCTCATCCAGTAGCTGATTACTGCTGCAACGAGCACTTTCTCATGATCAGTCAGATTTTCATTCACTTTCACCAGGTCATATCCCGGCGTATGATTTTTAAAAGGCTCCTTAAGTGCATAATCAAAATATCCATGCCTGTATGAAGCGATAAATCGCCCGGATTCGTCTGTAAGGGTGAAATCCCCGACCATTGAGGAGGACTTCGCCCGAAACCACGTTGCCCCGTCTGCCAGTTGAAAAGTTCCTGCCATTTTGATCATCTGCAAGCGGGCTTCTTTAAAAAATCCAACTGTTTCAGCCTGCTGATCCCGAACCTCGAGAATCGTATGCCCATCTTCTTTTCGCTTTTGAAAACCTAATACAGGTTTTCCATGAGAATCGAATAAACCTGCCGTAAAAGAATAATAAGCATCTGCGCCAGAAAAAATCAGCGATGCTCCTTTCTTTAACGGCGAATTATTCACGAGACGGTAACAGCCTATGTATTGTCCTTCTTTATTTAAAATCGTGAGCTGGGACGTCACCGTTGATTCCCGTTGAAAAATCCATTCGGACTCATTCATCACAGACCTGCCATCTGACTGGGAAGCTTCGGAAACGAGAAGCTTTTGTTTTTCCTTCGAGTTGACAATCAAATAAGGAGACAGCGCAACCATCGTCATGGGAACAGCCATCCTTAACGCCCAGTCAAAATCAATCAGACTTACTGAAACAAACAATGCGATTGCCGCCGCCATGCCGCCTGCCAATGCTTTTTTTGCTTTAGTCATCATTAACACCACTTTTGTTCTTTTATTTACCTTACGAATTATTCCTGAAATGGTTTCAAGTTCTTTATAAATACAAATAACCCCTTGCCGTTCGATCAGGCAAGGGGTAATATATTATTTTTTAAAACGCTCCTGCAATTGTTTCTTTAATGTGGCTGTCAGCATCTCTGACGTCAGTGGCAGTACATCTGAAACATTGCGGCGTCCTTCTCTTGCGACTTGTAACCCTCGAGTTGCATCCTCGTGATGCCACAGATAGACAATCGGACACGTGGAATACTCTCTGATTTGACGGTACCAGTAGAAACCGTCGAAAAAAGGCAGTTTTACATCCAGAAGCACTAAATCGGGCTTTTCTTCGATAAAATGCTCGATGATCCGTTCAAAATCTGTGACCGGTATGGATTGATACCCCAGATCAGAGACCTGCTCCGTGAGATCCAAGCGAAGGTCAGCGTTCTCCTCAATAATCATGATACGCTGCATGTGGAATTCCTCCTAACCTTCTCCATAAACAAAACGGTCACTTACCAATCAATGAATGAACGAAAACTTCCTAATATGCAATTCTGGCATATAAAAACTTGACGGAATATCGAATATCCGTTCTCGTCTATCATCTCGTACTTGGACCTGTTTGTCAAAGGTTGTTGGAAAAAATTCCATGCACCCTTTTATATCAGTGGTTACGCGTCATACTCAAGAAATTCTATCTTATTTCCGAAAGGATCTCTTACAAAAAACCGGGTTCTCCCGGGAATCGGCGCTTCCTCCTGAACCGGGTAAGGCAACTCTTCCAAACGGGTTCGCAATGCATGAAGATTTTTCACCATAAAAGCCGTGTGCACTTTCCTTGGTGCCTGAAACGGTTCAAGCATCCCTATATGAACCTGCTGATTTCCAAACTGGAACCAGCATCCGCCATTATGCTGGAATACTTCAGGCTTTGGTACTTCTATCATACCAAGAAGATCACCATAAAACCGGCGCGCTTCATCCTCTGAACCTTCAGGAGCCGTTATATGAACATGATCGATGCCTTCAATACGAAAACTCATTTCTTCCACTCCTTCAGATGTCCTTCTACCGTTTCAATAAAAGACGCAGGATGCTCCCTTACCTTGTAAGGATATAACCCTTTCGTTGTATGAACATACAGTAACCCAAAATTTCTGGAGCCCTCTCTGTATGAAAGGTCGAGGATTTCATGGAGAAAAAAATCATTGATCTCATCTGATAGTTTATCATCATATAATTGAAGAAATTTTTCATGTTCAATGATCTTCTGTTCTTCCCACTCAATTTTTCTCGTGATCATAATATAGCGGTGCGAGGCGATTTGATTGATGTCTCATCACTCCTTTATGCTCCAGTCATCCTTCTTTCCTGCATCTGGCGGCGATACTGTAACGGAGTCATGCCTGTCTGTTCTTTAAATACTTTTGTGAAATAACTCTGGTTACAAAACGAGAACCGCTCTGAGATATCTGATATCGGAACGAAAGAATAATGAAGATAATATTTAGCCTCAGCTACTTTCCTGCTGTGACAGAACTGCTTCAATGTCATTCCCGCTTCCTGTCTGAAAACCTTCGCCAAATGACTCGGACTGACAGACAATTCACGTGCAATCGATTCAACTTCGACAACATCCTCCAGGCGCTGGTTGACAACCTTTACAGCCTGTCTGATCAACGGATGCTCATAAGTTGGATGAAAACGTTCTTCGATATGACGGATCAGCGTCTGAATAAACCATTCGCCGCCCTTAATCAAATCCTCTTTCTCTGTCCACGAATAAATCATATCAATACATGCAGAGCTGAAACAAAAAATCTTCATCGGGGAAATCCCCATCTGCTTCATCTCATCCGCAATCAGCACCATCTGTGATAAATAAAAACGCTGCAAAGCATTTATATAATCACCCGATGCCCGGTTAAGCAGAATAGACTGAAGCTGCTTCAAATGCTCAAGCGCTTCAAAAGAATTTTTATTTAAAACAGCCGTTCTCAATTCATCCTGAAGTCGAAAATAATCCATAATCCCTTTATGCGGTTCAGACAACTCCAAATCACGCATATAAAACGAGGCAAACTGCTGGTCATAGTGTTCATTCAAAACAATGCCCCTCCTTTCCCTAATCGTACCGAACTTATCACCTAAAGAAAACTAAATTTTATCAATTTACGGTTAATTTATGATAGAAATGTGGAGGCGGGTGTTCAGGGACGTACAAACTGGACCGGACTCGACGAAGATAAAGGAAACACAGCGAACGTAGTGAGCTGATGTTGACTTATCGAACGAGAGGACGGGAAGTTTGCTAGTCCCTGCCCGCCGGAACTGGACATAAAGAAATGTGGAAGTTCGCGTTTAGGGGCGTATGCGGTGGACTGAAGCGATTAAGATAAAGGAAACACGGAGAGCGACAGCGAGGCGATGTTGACTTATCGAAATGAGCTGAGGGAAGCGCACTAGCCGCTGCGAACTGGAACTGGACATTAGAAAGGTGGAGGCGCCTTGCTCAGCCCCGACAAGCATAAGGCGAAAATGAAAAGAGGGTTGCCCTTTACCCTCGTTCATTTTTGACTTATGACCTCGAGGGGCTAGGCGCCGGAGCTGGACACTAGAAATGTGGAAGCGGGCGTTGGGTTTGGACACTTATGGAGCAAACTTGGTCACATTTCAGCTGAACTTGGACACTTTCAACTGCTACTTGGTCACTTCCTCCCTCAACTTGGACACATTCATTCTCAGTCTGGTCACCTTCAAGAACAATCCCGGCAAAGACCGGGGGCTCTTCAAGATCTCAGGTACCTAAATGCATTCCGCTGGGACGCTGACGCTTGTGAGAAAGAATAATCTTGCATTTGAAAACCTACTCTTCTGATTCAACAACTTTTTATCATTATTCGACAACTCTTCTATGGTATTTGACAACTTGAAGCGCTTATTACACAACTTACCCTCTCTATTTAACACCTCGACCTGCCGCACATCCCCCAAACAATTAACCTCATCTTGTAAGCGTTATCATTTTTCGAATTAATAATTATTTATAAAAATACTGTTGCATTTATTTTTATACATACATATAATATGTCTATCAATTTTTTTGGAGTGATGGATGTGAAAGTTGGAATTATTGGAGCAACCGGATATGGCGGACTTGAGCTAATACGGCTTTTGCATCGTCACACGGAAATTTCGTCAATCGACCTATTTACCTCATCTGATGCAGGAACACCATTTTCTCATAAATATTCACATTTACTGAATATTTATGATACGCCGCTGCATCGGATTGAGATCGAATATTTAGCAAAACTGGATGTTTTATTTACGAGTACACCAAGCGGGGTGACGAGCCGGCTTCTTCCGCCGATTATCGGAAAAGGACCACGTATCATAGATCTATCCGGTGATTACCGGCTGACTGGTGATGAATACCGGGAATGGTACGGGAAGGAGCCTGCCCCTGAAACAGCATTAGACAAGGCGGTGTATGGGTTAACGGAATGGAACCGGGATGCGATAAGGGAATCGAAGCTGATAGCCAATCCAGGCTGTTATCCTACTGCGGTGTTACTAAGCCTGCTGCCGGCCGTTAAAAATGGACTCATCGATTCATCACAGCTCATCATTGATGCAAAAAGTGGTGTGTCAGGTGCAGGCAATCAGCCGAATCAGATGACTCATTTCAGCGAAACGAATGAAAGCCTGTCTATTTATAAAGTAAACAGGCATCAGCATATTCCTGAGATTGAACGCGGACTTTCTGCGTTTGCGGGTGGTACACGACCCATCACCTTCAGCACTCATCTCGTGCCTATGACACGGGGAATTCTGTCCGCAGCATATGCACCGCTTGCTGACGGTGTAACGGAAAAACATCTGCAGGAATGTTACCAGGACATTTATGAGAACGAAGCTTTTGTAAGGCTCATCCCTCCAGGACCGAAATTCGGTACAAATCAGGTGTATGGTTCAAACTACTGTGATCTTCAGCTTTACGTAGATCAGCGGACGAACCGTGTCACGATCGTGTCAGTGATCGACAACCTGGTGAAGGGGGCAGCTGGACAGGCTGTTCAGAATATGAATGTACAATTCGGCATTGAGGAATCTGTGGGACTTGACCTTGTCCCTTCGTTTATCTAAAGGAGGAGTATCATGACGACCGTGTATCCATCCATCAAATATATTTCAGGAAATAATATTGCTTCACCAATCGGATTTAAAGCAGCCGGTCTTCATTGCGGCATTAAACATAAAAAAAATGATTTGGCTATTTTAGTGAGTGAGGTTCCTGCCAATGCAGCAGGTGTTTATACAACGAATGCCGTTCAGGCCGCTCCTTTAAAAGTCACAAAAGAATCGCTTGCGGTTGAAAATAAAATGCAGGCGATCATCGTGAATTCAGGAAATGCCAATGCCTGTACCGGAAAACAGGGTTATCTTGATGCCCAGACGATGCAGACCCTGACAGCTGAGCTGCTGGATATTAAGCCTCACCTTGTTGGCGTTGCATCAACAGGTGTCATCGGCGAAAAGCTGCCGATGGAGTGTTTGAAAACCGGTATTCCAAAGCTTGAACCAACCGCCGGATTAAAGGGTTCCATCGATTTTTCCCAATCCATTTTAACCACTGATACCGTTTCTAAAAATACGGCTTATCAGGTTGAAATCGACGGCAAAATCGTGACCGTTGCCGGAACAGCTAAAGGTTCAGGTATGATTCATCCAAACATGGCTACGATGCTCGGCTTTATCTCCACTGATGCAGCAATTGAATCCGATCACCTGCATCATGCGCTTAAATCTGTTGTGGACCGCTCGTTTAATTCCATTACAGTTGACGGGGACACTTCAACGAACGATATGGTGCTCGTAATGGCTAACGGACTGGCGGAAAACAACACCCTTTCTCCAGCGCATCCGGACTGGGCTGTCTTCGTCCAAACCCTGCTTCACGTCTGTGAGGACCTTGGGAAAATGATCGCCAAAGACGGGGAAGGCGCAACCAAGCTGATTGAAGTGGAAGTCAACGGAGCGATTTCAGATGAAGAAGCGCGTAAAATTGCGAAAACCGTTGTCGGTTCGCCACTTGTTAAAACAGCTGCCTTTGGCTGTGATGCCAACTGGGGCCGTATTTTAGCGGCAGTCGGTTACAGCGGCATGACGATTGATCCGAACGAAATCGAGATTCTGATCGGGTCGACACCTGTAGTACGTGACGGTGAACCACTTGCTTTTTCAGAGGATGAGCTCACTGAGTACTTAAAACAGCCAGAAATAAAACTGAAGGTCAATGTCAATCAGGGTAACGGAAAAGGACTTGCATGGGGGTGTGATCTCACGTATGACTACGTCCAAATCAATGCAAGCTACCGAACCTGATCATACAACTGTAATTAAGCTTGGTGGCAGTCTGCTTGAGCGGCTGACCCCCTCCTTTTTCACCGGCATCCGCGAGATGATTGACAAAGGTCAACGCGTTGTCATTGTTCACGGTGGCGGTCCTGCCATTAACCGGGCTTTAAAGGATGCACGGGTGGATACGCCCATTGTGAATGGACTTCGCGTCACGCCTGAAAACGCGATTGGTATCGTACAGTCCGTGCTGATCGGAACGGTGAATCCATGGATTGTCCATCAGCTTCATTCTGCAGGCATTCAGGCGATTGGACTGAACGGCTTTGACGGCGGGCTGATTGAGGCCTCTTATTTAGATAAAGATCTATATGGCTTCGTCGGTAAAGTCGAAGCCGTCCGGCCATCACTGTTGGAGCTTTTAATAGAAACCGTTCCTGTCATTTCCTGCATCGGCAGAACATCTGACGGGCAGGCGCTGAATATCAATGCAGACACAGCGGCTGAAAAGATCGCCTCAGTGATTAAAGCGGATGAGCTATTGTTTATTACAGACACAGCCGGTATCAAAGTGAACGGCTTACCGGTTTCAGAAACGACACCGTCTGATATTTTCTCATGGATTGAGGACGGTACGATATACGGGGGAATGATCCCAAAAGTACAGGCTGCTGCTGGCTGTCTGGAAAGCGGTATTCCTTCGGTCAAAATTGTCAATGAAGCATTAAACGGAACGACGATACGAAAGGAGGCAGTTGTCCGATGAGTGCACTTTTCCAAAACTACGCACGGCGATCCATTCATATTACGGAAGGAAAAGGAACTGTTGTAAAGGATGAAAACGGCAAGTCCTATCTTGATTTCACAAGTGGCATTGCGGTTGTCAGTCTGGGACACGCCCACCCTTCGATCGTGAAAACACTTCAGGAGCAGAGTGAAAAGCTGTGGCACATATCAAACCTGTTTGAAAGTCCCGCTCAGGAAAAGCTTGCTGGAACCCTGACGGCTGACATCCCTCTCGACTGTGCTTTTTTCTGTAACAGTGGGGCTGAAGCAAATGAAGCCGCCATTAAGCTCGCACGTAAAGCAACCGGCAAGCATGTCATCGTCACATTTGAACAATCGTTTCACGGCCGGACAACCGGGGCGATGGCAGCGACCGGTCAGGATAAAGTCAAACAGGGCTTCGGACCGTTAATGCCGGAGTTTAGAACCGTCCCATTCAATGACGTTGAAGCATTAAAAAAGGCAGTCAAAGAAGATACGGCTGCCATTATGCTTGAAGTGATCCAGGGAGAAGGCGGCGTCAACGTCATTCAGGATTCTTTCGCTAAAGAAATTCAGGAATTGTGTGATTCAACAGGCGTCTTACTTATCATAGATGAAGTTCAAACCGGTATCGGGCGCACAGGCACACGCTATGCTTTTGAACAGACACCGCTTGTTCCTGATATCGTGACGCTGGCCAAAGGGCTTGGAGGTGGTTTTCCAATTGGTTCCATGCTTGGTACAGAGTGTCTGTCAACGCATTTTGGACCAGGTACACATGGTACAACGTTTGGCGGCAATCCGCTTGCCGTTTCTGTTGCGCAGACGGTAGTGGATCATGTTTTTAACGCATCATTTTTACAGGAAGTTAAAGAGAAAGAACATGTATTGCGTGAACAGCTGGCCCCTCTCCTTGACCTTCCTGAAGTCAAAGGGCTGACTGGAAAAGGTCTGATGCTTGGCGTTGTCCTGCATGACGAAGCTGCGCCGATCGTGCAGCAGGCTGAAGAAAACGGTCTGCTCCTTGTACCAGCCGGACCAAACGTCATCAGAATGCTGCCGCCGCTGACTGTGACTGAACAGGAACTTAAAGAAGCAGCAGCCATTTTAATACAAACGATTCACGAGCACTCCAAAGTGAAGTCATAAACTTTTCTGCAGCCTGTTAAAAGGCAGGCTGCAGATCACGATATAAAATGCACACTCCTATTTTTTTGAATAAAAATGAATAAAATTACACAATAATTTATATTTATACAAGGGGGAGAAACCGATGAAGGGTACACTGTCACTTTCAAACGGACAGTCATTTCAAGGCATCTGGAAGGGTGCAGCTAAAGATGTACAGGGAGAAATCGTATTTTTCACGGGGATGACAGGATACGAAGAGGTATTAACAGACCCTTCCTATCACGGGCAGATCATCGTGTTTTCCTACCCGTTAATGGGACAGTATGGTATTCAGACTGCCCACCTGGAATCCGAATCCATTCAGCCAGCCGGCATTATCGTAACCGAATTGTATGAAGGTGCACTTGAAAAAGGGATTTCACTCTTTGACTTTGCTCTTCAGCACAATGTGCCAATCATGTCAGGAGTGGATACACGTTCCGTCATCCAAACCATTCGTGAGGACGGAACGATGCAGGCGGTCATGCAGCTTGAAGGTAAGCCGTTACCTGCATGGAAGCCGATCCGAACGTTTCTTGTACCACATGTGACAGCAAAAGCGATCACAACACATGGTGATGATTCTCCTCATATCGGGCTGATTGATTTTGGCTATAAAAAATCGATCTTACAGGCACTGCTGGACCGCGGATGTAAAGTAACCGTCTTTCCTTACACTGTGACAACAGATGAGCTGTCAGATTATCAGCTGGACGGTCTCCTCTTTTCAAATGGTCCCGGGGATCCCGCTTCTCTCGAGCATAAACTCGCAGACTATAAAAAATGGGCAACGACCTACCCGTCCCTTGGTATCTGTCTTGGTCACCAGCTCCTTGCTTCAGCGTTTGGAGCTTCAACCGAAAAGCTGCCATTCGGTCATCGCGGAGCGAACCATCCGGTGATGAATATGAAAACAAACCGCGTAAGCATGAGTTCTCAAAATCACAGCTACGTGGTGAAAAAAGACTCTCTTCCGGACAGTTTGTCAGTCCTTTATCAGAATGTAAACGATGGCAGCATAGAAGGGGTTCAGCATAACGAGCTTCCTTTTATCACGGTTCAATTCCATCCTGAGGCTTCACCGGGACCGGCTGAGCATCATGAAGTATTCGATACGTTTTTTGATTTAATCCCATTTGAAAAGAAGGTGTCCACCCATGCCTAAGCATCAGGAAATAAAAAAAGTATTAGTCATCGGATCCGGTGCTATCGTCATCGGACAGGCGGCGGAATTCGACTATTCAGGTACACAGGCCTGTACGGCACTCCGCGAAGAAGGCATTGAGGTCATTTTAATCAACAACAATCCGGCCACGATCATGACCGATGAGACAACGGCTGATCGCGTCTATTTCGAGCCACTGACGGTCGAAAGCGTGAAAGCGATTCTGGAAAAAGAAAAGCCGGACGGTCTGCTGGCAACAGTAGGCGGACAAACCGGACTGAACCTTGCGATGGCCCTAACAGACCAGGGCATTCTTGAAGAATACGGCGTGAAGCTGCTTGGAACAGAAATCGAATCAATCAAAATGGCTGAGGACCGTGATGCTTTCCGCTCTTTGATGAAAAAACTGAATGAACCTGTTCCTGACAGCGAAATCATCTATACAGTGGAAGAAGCATTGGCTTTTGCGAACACAGCAGGATACCCGGTCATCGTCCGTCCTGCCTATACGCTTGGCGGCTTCGGCGGTGGGATTGCCTCCACAGAAGAAGCGTTCATCTCACTCGTTGAACAGGGACTTTCAGCGAGCCCGATTCATCAGTGCCTCGTTGAAAAAAGTATCGCCGGCTATAAGGAAGTGGAGTATGAGGTAATGCGTGATGCATCCGGCACTTGTATCACGATTTGCAACATGGAAAACCTCGACCCGGTTGGTGTTCATACAGGGGACTCCATCGTCGTTGCGCCGAGCCAGACGCTGCATGATAAGGAATACCATATGCTGCGCACTGCATCTATTAACATTATCGAAGCACTTGGCATTGTAGGCGGCTGTAACATCCAGTTCGCCCTTCATCCTGAGACATCGGAATATTTCCTGATTGAAGTAAATCCGCGTGTCAGCCGCTCCTCTGCCCTTGCATCCAAGGCGACCGGCTATCCGATTGCGCGACTTGCTGCTAAGCTTGCGGTCGGCTATTCACTGCATGAGCTGAAAAATCCGGTTACCGGAACGACATTTGCAAGCTTCGAGCCTGCCCTTGACTATGTCACGGTGAAAATCCCGCGCTGGCCGTTTGACCAGTTCAGCGAGGCAAACCGCAAACTCGGCACACAGATGAAAGCAACCGGTGAAGTCATGGCGATCGAACGTTCGATGGAGTCCGCTTTCCAAAAAGCGATCCGCTCGCTTGATATGAAGCTTGACGGACTCTTTCTTCCTGCCTTCTCTTCATGGGAGGTTCAGTCTCTAAAAGAGATTCTCACAGAGCCGGATGACAGACGTCTTTTTGCAATGCTTGAGCTTTTAAAAAGAGGAACGACCGCTGAGGAAATCGTGAATTTAACAGGCATCTCACCTTATTTCCTTCACGTTCTTTCGAAATTAATCCATTCGCATCAGGACCTTAGCGAAATGACCTGGACCGAAATCACACAGGATCGACTGGCTTACGCGAAAAAGCTCGGCTTTACCGATCAGCAACTGTCCTCCCTCTGGAACGTTCCGGCAAACCTGATCAGAACGCAGCGTAAAAAGTGGGGAATCACCCCTTCCTATCGCATGGTAGATACGTGTGCTGCTGAATTTGAAGCGAAAACGAACTACTTTTATTCGACCTGGAGCGGCTCAACCGATCAGCGCGAATCTGTGAAACCTAAAGTCGCTGTCATCGGCTCCGGTCCGATCCGAATTGGTCAGGGAATTGAATTTGATTACTGCTGCGTACACAGTGTAATAGCACTTCAGAAACTCGGGTATGAGGCCGTTCTCATTAACAACAACCCTGAAACCGTCAGCACCGATTATGAAACGGCGGACGCCCTGTATTTTGAGCCATTAACATCAGAAGATATTTTAAACGTACTGGAGGCTGAAGGCATTGATCAGGTCATTGTCCAGTTTGGCGGACAGACCTCCATTAATGTAGCGAAAGAGCTTGAGGAATCAGGCATCACGCTTCTTGGATCCACCTCTGAACTGCTCGATCAAATGGAGGATCGTGACCGTTTTTATACGTTTCTTGAATCGATTGGACTTCCGGTTATCCCGGGCTTTTCCGCTAATCAGCCCGCTGAAGTCTGGCAGGCTGCTGACGATCTCAGTTACCCCATCCTGCTGCGCCCCTCTTATGTCATCGGGGGAAGCGGCATGATCAAGCTGAACAGCGATGAAGAATTGGAAACGTATCTGGCTTCAGCACAGATTGAATACCCGGTCCTTGTTGATAAATTTATCGAAGGCAAGGAAGTCGAGGTTGATGTGCTGTCAGATGGCAAAAACGCCTGGATCTCTGCTGTATTTGAGCATATTGAAGGAACCGGTGTGCATTCAGGAGACAGTATTTCAATCACACCACCATTGAACCTTCCGGCTAAAATGCTGGATCATGTGTGTGATGTCTCGATGCACATTGCAAAAAACCTTGCTTTCACAGGATTGTTCAACATTCAATTCGTATGTCAAAAAGACACGTTATATGTGATTGAGATTAACCCGCGTGCTTCGCGTACCGTTCCGATCAGCAGTAAGGTGACGAACGTTCCACTCGTACAGCACGCAACCGCTTTGATGCTTGGAACTGAATTTAATGACCTTGGCATTCACAAGAATTTCAACGGTCAGCGAGGATTCACTGTAAAAGCGCCAGTCTTCTCGCATATCAAACTGCCGGACCTCTCCCCTGCCCTGACGCCAGTTATGACATCGACCGGGGAAGTCATCGGCTCTGACAGTAATCCGGACATCGCAATCCAAAAAGCACTGACCGGCGCGAGCCAGCAGTTAGCCGATCTCTGGTCTGGTAAAGGGAGCATTTATATGACTGCAGAAACCGCTAATGACACATTAATTGGTGAATGGACAGATAAGGGAATGCACGTATTCACGCCTTCTGAGCTTTCTTTTGACGAGTGGATGAAGCGTTCAGATAAAAAAGCACTGCTTTCCTTTGAATCTGACACACCTCTTATTAAGAAGGCGGCCATTCACAGACTGCACATCTGGACACGTCCGGAGACGGCACAGGCGTTTCTCGGCACGCTATCACCACGAAAGGGAGCGTTCGTATGAATACATTAATTCCGACTCTGCAGCACAAGGACCTCTTAACGCTGAGAGATTACACATCTAACGAAATTCTGGAACTGATTGAGCTTGCAGCTGAGCTGAAAAAACCAGAAAACAAGCACCTGCCCCTCTTACAGGGAAAGGTGCTCGGAATGATTTTCGAGAAATCATCCACACGTACACGCGTTTCCTTTGAAGCCGGCATGCTGCAGCTCGGCGGTCACGCCATGTACTTAAGCACGCGAGACATTCAAATGGGACGCGGGGAAACGATTGCTGATACAGCACGTGTCCTGTCAGGTTATCTCGATGGCATCATGATTCGTACATTTGGCCAGTCCATCGTGGAAGAACTGGCTGAACACAGTACGATTCCCGTCATCAACGGGCTGACGGATGACTATCACCCGTGCCAGACACTCGCCGATCTCTTAACGATCCACGAAACGTTCGGATCCTTTAAGCATAAAAAACTCGCTTACATCGGGGATGGCAATAACGTCGCTCACTCTCTCATGATCGGCGCGGCAAAAGTCGGTATGCATTTTACCATTGCCTGTCCGGAAGGCTATGAGCCGAATGCAGAAATACTTACCTACGCACAAGGGGTTGGTCAACAAACTGGAGCTGCCATCAGGTTAACAAACGACCCTGCGGAAGCTGTTGCCGGCGCTCACGCAGTCTACACAGACGTCTGGGCAAGCATGGGACAGGAACAAGAAGCTAACGAACGTTTAAAAGCATTCGAAGGATTCCAGGTAAACGAAGCGCTCACAGCCCTCGCGGATCCTGACTATATCTTCATGCACTGCCTCCCCGCCCACCGCGAAGAGGAAGTCAGCACAGCTGTCCTGGAAGGCCCTCATTCCGTCGTCTTCCGCGAAGCAGAAAACAGACTGCACGCCCAAAAAGCCCTGCTCGTGGCACTGATGGGTAAATAAGTGTCAATCATTCTCCGTTCGGACATTCAAATCCGGACGGAGAATTTTCATTCATGCATTATCTGATAGACTCATAAAATAAAGAGATGAACTGGCATTTTAGTGTGTATCAAAGTATACCCTCCGGCCCAGCTTTACTAAGAGAGTGGTTAAATCATTGGATAGAGTGGTTAAATAATCGAAAAAAGTGGTTAAATAACCTAAAAGAGTGGTCGAATAACCCGAACAAGTGGTTAAATAACCCCTAATAGTTGTCAAATAAATTCAAACACAGCGAACGGAGTGAGCTGATGTTGACTTATCGGACAAGAGGCCGGGAAGTTTGCAAGTCCCTGTCCGTCGGAGCTATACAATAGAAAGCGCAGGATGCGCCCCGGCCCGGTTTTATAAAGCAAATCAGGACATTCACCGAATCAACAAAACCACGTTCATGTCGTTCCGAAACAGATGTGCTATAATAAGCGACACGAATAGAAAATCGGAGGCAAACAGTATGCTGACATTTGAAGAAAAACTAAAGGTAATCGAATCATTCGACCGCCTGACCCGACATAACGTATCCCTCGGCCGCGTGAACTTTCACTTCGAAGAAAGCATTCGCGAGAAGAAAACAGTCGTTTATCATCTCCATCCAAACGGCAATGGCTTTGTCTTTACTGCGCACTTGAACGACTTTGATTCAGACGCAAAAGGCATGACAAATATCCGTGATTTCTCTGAAGAGGAGCTCCGCTCGATTATTCAGGCATCAATGGATTCTTTACTAACTGAAGAACTTGCTGATTTCGAGCCGTTTACAGATGAGCCGTGGGTGAATGAGAACGGACAGGAACTCGTGCTTACACGTGAAGATGCGGATACGTGGAGTGTGTATGCGGATGAGATGCTTGATGGAATTTTCACGACTTATGAGGAGGCTGCTTCTTATCTTGATCAGGAGGGCTTTTCGAAAAAAACACGCTGATGTGCGTGTTTTTTTGTTTAATTTTGATTAAGAGTGCCGGACGGTCCTCACCCTGCGCTTTCCGTGGCCGCGCGGTGAGCCAGCTAGTGCTTCGCACTACGCTGTCTCACCTGTCGCTTCTCCGCCACAGGAGTCTTCGGGTGAGGACCGTCCTTTCTATGATTAATCAATCTCTCAAAAATCAATCCACCACACCTTAACAATGTCTTCTATCTATTCAATTACTGCTTATTTGGTTTGAAAGAAAGTTTGTCGCGGAAAAGCTATGGATGAATAGTTTGAATGATTCCGCGTCAAACAATTTTTTATTGAGCGATAGGCCATAAGTGACTGAACTGGCAAATTGGTAATTTAAGCTCACAAACTTTTGCTTGATCCTGACGAACTTTGCTTTTAAACTCACGAATCTGTCATCTATCCTCACAAACTCTCACCTCAAGCTCACGTCACATAAAAAAGACTGGAACATGGAGTCCCAGTCTTTGTTTCTATTAAAGCGGACGGCGCCCTTCCATGTTGGCGCGGGTTTCTGCTGCTTTACTGCGGGCATCGCGGGCGTACTTTTTGTTTTCTTCGTCCTGATGATGGTATTCGTTCGGGTTTTCATCTGACACAGGCTGGCCACCGTATAGACGGTTTTTATCATCTGTTTCAGCATCCACATGTCTGTTTGAGTTTTCCTGTGTACGGTCTACCCAGACGGATTCCTGTCCGTCCACTACTTTGCGGTTGCTGCCTGAAGTTGACTCGTTCGGTTCAACTTCTCTATGCCGATACGGTTCAGAAGGATCTCCCTGATAGTTAGGCTGATCAGGTCTCATTGCCCCTCTTGGTGTTCCGGCGTCAACGGCATCTGATGAAATGGAGTCGTGCGTGCCTCCGCCAAATTGCTGCTTATCATGTTCAGAAGGCTCGAGAATTTTACCTCTGTCCCCTTCAGCACGATATTCACGATCATCGTTTTCAATCTCGTTCGGTACCGCAGCCGTCTTTTCGTGATGATCATTTACAGGTCGAGTAGGCTCCGGATTGTCGAGATTCGGATCGACATAACGATCATTTTCAGCTGTAAAATTCGTGCCGGTCACTTTATGTTCCGCATTTCGGTCTTCAAGTGGCAGGCTATTTCCGGAACGCATATAGCGATCATCTGAATCGGCGTATTCATTATCTGCATATAATAAAAACGCACCATTTCTCACTTCATCATAGTAACGCTCTGAATCTTCTTTTTCCATCCCCATCCGGTCAAATGCTTCCCGAACAGACGAATCACCTGAAACAAATGCTTTAAATTTGTCCCACCAGTTACCTTCAACAGACTCCACATCCGCATCAGTTCTGCCGCGTACAAGAGACAGTTCATCTTTGTCTCTCGCCACTACATACATATCTTCTTCTTTGTAACCCTGTAACTTTAAATCCTCGATTTTACGCAATACATCCTGCTCTGAATGAAATGTTTCTATATAACCTTTTGACATTTTCATTTCCTCCTTAATGGGTCGTGCAAGTATTTGCGATCACATAGTAAGGAAATACCCTGCCTGTAAAAGGTTAAAACAATTTCGTGTGTCTATATGTGGAAATTCATGCTAAGGGACTAGTTCCGTTTACCAGTTAAGATCATAGACGCCATTGCTGGAGAATATTTTTCTAGTAAAGAAATTGATTCCTCTTTTAAAAAATCAGGTTGATATGTTCTTCCTTTTCTTTTTACGCCTGTTTCATGTTTTTTAAAAGCCACATTCGGATGGGTTTAACCTGAAAAGTGCCAGGTCATTCCATAGACTTCTGCGGCAGAGGAGCGACAGGTGAGACAGCGTAATGCGGAGCATTAGCTGGCTCACCGCGCGGCCTTAGAAAAGCGGAGGCGACTCGTTCAGCCCCGACAAGCATAAGGCGAAGATGAAAAGAGGGCTGACCTTCGCCCTCGTTCAGCTTTGACTTATGACCTCGAGGGGCTAGTCGCCGCAGCTAGACACAAAGAAAAGCGAAGGAATGACCTGGCACGATTTAGAAATTCAACAACCTGAAAATCCGGAAACCATTTAAGGCCTCCGGATTTATCTTTTTTATTCGTGGTGCATATCGTTTGGATGTGGACCCTTTCGCTCGCCGCGATCAAGGTCGTTGATGCTCTTCATTTCATCTTCAGTTAATTCAAAATCAAATACATCGAAGTTTGATTCAATGCGTGATGGTGTTACTGATTTTGGAATGACGATTGAATTGCTTTGCAGGTGCCAGCGGATGACCACTTGTGCAGGGCTCTTGCCGTATTTCTCTGCAATGTTGCGGATGATGTCGTCTTCAAGAACGGCTCCACCCTGCATCAACGGGCTCCATGCTTCTACGAAAATATCATGCTTCGCACAGAATTCCTTCAATTCGTTTTGAGCAAGGTATGGGTGGCACTCGACCTGGTTCAGCACAGGCTTTACTGTACATTCATCCAATAAGCGCTGAAGATGCTCAATCTCAAAGTTACAGACACCAATCGCCTTCACTTTGCCTTCTTCATATAACTTTTCCATCGCTTTGTACGTATCTACATAGCGGTCTTTTTCAGGCATTGGCCAGTGCACAAGATACAGATCCACATAATCAAGTCCAAGCTTTTCAAGACTTGTATTGAATGCTTCAATTGTGCTGTCGTATCCCTGGTCAGCGTTCCAGACCTTAGTCGTAATGAACAATTCTTCACGAGGAACCCCTGCAGCGCGAATACCTTCGCCTACCGCTTCTTCATTTTTGTAAATCATGGCTGTGTCAATTGAACGATAGCCGGTTTCGATTGCTTTTTTCACTGAATCTACACCAGTCTGGTGATCTTCCACCTGCCAGACACCAAGTCCGATCTGAGGCATTTTCAGCCCGTTGTTTAAAGTAACGTAGTCCATGTTAAAAGCTCCTTTCGAAATTCGAAATATGTACCTGCATAGTATATACAGGCGATCCCTGAAAATCTAGCACAATGACTTCCACTTTTTGAACATGCCCGATTTTCCAGCCTGTAAAACATGTCAATCGGTCAAAACTTCAGGACAAACTTACGAATTGCTTTTGCTACGCCATCGTGTTCATTCGTATCAGTCACCCAATCAGCCTCGTCTTTCACAGCATCCTGAGCATTCCCCATTGCAACACCAATGCCGGATTCCCTGATCATCGCGAGATCGTTTAAGCTGTCACCGACTGCCATGACTGAATCCATCGTGATATTTAGACGGTCGCATACTTTACGAATGGCCGCTGCTTTGTTTATACCCGCTGCATTAACCTCGATATTGGTTGGACTGGAGTTCGTGATTTCGAGCACTTTTCGACTTTCAAGCTCTTTTCTAATCGTCTCACGGATTTCGTCATCTTCTATGTTAAATCCGAACTTCAACCACTGGTAGTCATGAATGTTTTCCGGGAAGCTCGTGCGTTTATTCCATACACCTTCTACCGTTGAAGACCAGTAGTTTGTATTATGTTTTTGAGCAAGATTATACATGAATTCAATATGGGATGAATCAATTTTTGTGCGGTCAATCAGATTCAGATGCTGATCCCAGATTTCACTGCCGTTTACCGTGATTAAGTAGGTTGCAAGACCAAGTGATTCCACGATTTCCTGACAGTAAACGAGTGGCCGACCCGTGCTGATCATGACGCTCACTCCCTGATCCTGAGCGGATTTAATCGCAGCACGATTTTCATCTGATACAGAATGATCGTCACGTAAAAGTGTTCCGTCCATATCAAGTGCAATGAGTTTTATAGTTGATGTCATAGTCTTTCTCCCTTCACTTACTGCTTTTAGTATAACTTGACGAAAAAATTTTATCGAACGGTTAGAGGATTTCATCTGTCATATCGCGAATCTTTCATGTAAAAGTTTGACAGATCGGAGATGTACATATATGAAACTGAAAAAATCAGCGAAGCGGGGATTATGGGTAATCGGAATCTCAGTGCTGGCCATTTTTGTGTTATATGTATTTGTCGGGACCCCTTCTTTTGATCATGCTGAGGCGGAAGAATATCTGGAAAATGAGATTGCATGGACAAACGAAGGCGGAGTCGTGACGGATGCCTTTAAAGTATACGGTGGCAATGAGGAAGAAATTTATGTATGGTATGCCTTTGAAGAATTTATTACAGAACAAAACGATATTGGCGGTGGTGCTTCTATTGCAGTGAAGCTGATTATTGAAGACGGAATCGTGATAGATCATCAGATTCCTGAGGACGGCTCGCTTTATACGGAAAGTATGAAAGAGCTTTTTCCTTTTCACGTAAGATGGAGAATGCCACAAGCAATGCCTTTATCTTTAGAGAAAGCCATTGCACTTGAGCAGGCTAAGCTTTTAGCAGCGTTTGAAGAAGAACAGAATCAGGATGAATAAACATACAATACACCTTTTGTGAGTAACTGATGGATCTAGTCATCATTTTCACAAAGGGTGTTTTTCATCTTTAAAACGACCTTACTCCAGCCAGAACATCATTTTATATTGACAGTTACAGACCTTTTCCCGGCGGTCAGCTGATTGAATACTCATTCATTTATCTAAATTTTAAAAATATTATGAAATTTTTAAAATAGGGTTGCATTCGTCATAATTCTGTAATATAGTCAAAGTGTGAAAACGATTTCATATCATTTCATGACAAATGGGGGTGTTCCTATAGGAGGGCTAGCGCGTGTACACCATTAAAGATGTTGCGTTGAAAGCTGGGTTGTCACAGGCTACCGTTTCGAGAGTGATTAATAATCATCCGTATGTCAGTGAAGACAAGAAACGAGCTGTTCAAAAAGCGATGGATGAGCTTGGGTTTGTCCCTAATTCATCTGCGCAAAGGCTGCGAAACATAAAGACAAAAAAGATCGCGGTTCTCATTTCAAGAATTGTAAACCCTTTCTTTAGCCAGCTCGTTGATGCCATGGAACAGAAAGCGGCAAGACACGGTTATCAGCTGATTTTATGCAACACACGAATCAGCCGGGAGAAGGAGCTTGAATATTTTCAGCTTCTGAAATCAAAGCAGGTCGATGGCATTATTATGGCGTCGGTTGAAAATGATTGGAGTGTTATTGAGCCTTATACAAAATACGGCCCGATCATTTACTGCAATGAATATGATCCCAACGCTTCCGTAACCCGGGTCAGACTTGACCAGGTTGAGGGCGGCTATATTGGTACAAAGCACTTACTCGACAAAGGACACCGGAAAATCGGGTATTGTCAGGGCAATGACAGCAGCGTTTCTGTGAACCGACGCAAGGGATATTTGAAAGCGGTTACAGAAGCCGGAATTGAACCGAATCCTGATTGGATGTTTAAGAATATTTTTACGATTGACGATGGACGTGCCATTTTCAGAAGAATTGCGGACATGAATGATGCACCTACAGCTCTCTTTACGGGGAGTGATGAGGTGGCAGCAGGCGTCATCAAAGAAGCCCAGACTCACGGGTGGAAGGTTCCGGATGATTTAGCGGTCATCGGATTTGATGATCAGCCGATTGCGTCTCTTCTTGATCCACAGATTACAACGATTAATCAATTCACTTCTGATATTGGGGAAACAGCAATGAAAGTTATGCTTGAGATCGTTCAGGGCAAACGCAAAAATAATTCAACAGATATCTTACTCCCGATTCAATTAATTGAAAGACAATCAACATAAACAATTAGGGGGGCTTCATTAATGAAACTTTGGAACAAGAAAGTTGCAGGAGCAACAGTATTGACACTAAGTATGCTTTTAGCGGCTTGTAGCGGAGACGACGAAGCGACAGATACTGGCGGAGACACTGGTGGTGACACAGGCGGCGATTCAGGTGGCGAAGAAGAGCAGGTAACCATCACGTATGCAGCAGGTGTTGACGTAACTGGTGCAACAGAAGCGCTAATTGCAGCATTTGAAGAGCAGAACCCGAATATTAACGTAGAATACCGTGAGATGCCTGCAGATACAGGTGCTTCTCATGACCAATATGTAACAATGTTCTCTTCTCAGAGTGCTGAGGTTGACGTATTTGATGCCGACGTAATCTGGCCAGCTGAATTTGCACAGGGACAATATGCACTTGAGCTTGACCGCTATATTGAAGCAGACGGAATTGATATGGAGCAGTACTTCCCTGGAACGGTTGCTTCAGGAAACTTTAACGGCCGTCAGTACGCAATGCCGAAGTTTACGGATGCCGGACTTCTCTACTACCGAACAGATATCGTAAGTGAAGATCAGGTTCCGACAACTTGGGATGAGCTTTTTGAAGCAGCAGGTACGCTTCAGGGTGAAGGCGGTACAGAATTCGGTTACCTGATGCAGGCTAACCAGTACGAAGGTATGATTACAAACGCAATCGAGTTCATCGCTTCTCACGGTGGACAGGTTGTAGATGAAAATAACGAGGTTGTTGTTAACAGCCCTGAAACAATTGCTGGAATTCAGAAGATGATCGACTTCGTAAATTCTGATTTCGTACCAAGCAATATCTTAAGCTTCCAGGAAACTGAAACAAACAACGCATGGGTTGGCGGACAGGCTGTATTTGCCCGTAACTGGCCTTACATGCAGTCTACTTCAAATGACGAAGAAGCATCTGAAGTAGCAGGTAACGTAGGATTTGCAGTTCTTCCGGCTGGTGAAGGCGGAACAAACGCTGCAACACTTGGCGGATGGATGTCTATGATTAACCGTTACAGTGAGCATCCGGACGAAGCTTGGGAGTTTGTGAAGTTCATGACTGGTGAAGAAGGACAGAAGATCAGTGCAGTTGAAGGTGGACGTGCTCCAACAATCGCAGCACTATATGAAGACAGTGAAGTTCAGGATGCAGCGGCTCTATTTGCTAACGAGCAGTTCGTAGAAACACTTCAAAACGCAGTACCAAGACCAGTATCACCAATCTATCCACGTATCTCTGATATCATGCAGGTTCAGCTGTCACAAGCATTGGCTGGAGAAATCACAGCTGAAGAAGCAGCGGCTAACATGGAAGCAGAAATAATGGCGGCAATGGAAGAATAATCAGCGTTTGACGGTTTATGGGGATGGACTGTTTGACGTGCAACACGAAACGGTTTATAAGCAATTGCAAGGCTCGGGATCGGCTGGTTTGAGTGATTCAAATCAGCTGTTTCTCTGCCCTGCTTCTTTAGAGAATTCTATAAAGATCATGCATTTGCACTCATAACCAGCGTTTTACAGCACGCCAATAGCTGTTCTATGATAATTGACTGCTAAAGGGGGGTGGAGTAATCACCTCCCTTTCTTTGTATAAAAGGAAAAGCGGAGGCGACTCGTCCAGCCCCGACAAGCATAAGTTGAAGATGAAAAGAGGGCTGACCTTCGCCCTCGTTCAGCTTTGACTTATGACCTCGAGGGGCTAGTCGCCGCAGCTGGACACCAGGAAAAGTGTAAGCGGGTGTTTGGTCACTTTCGATAGGAACTTGGACACTTTCCCTGCCAACTTGGTCACTTTTGGGCTCAACTTGGACACTTTTGATCGCGATTTGGTCACTTTCCGCATCAATTTGGTCACTTTCTTCAAAAATATTTATTAATCTCTTTAACTCTAGCAATCTCAACTCAACCTTATAAAAAAGTAGGTGAACCCATTGAAGTTTCAGTTGAATGAAAAACAGCTGGGTTATCTGATGGTTGCACCGGCACTGATTCTTGTATTACTTGTTACGCTATGGCCGGTTGCCCAATCATTTTATAACAGTCTGTTTGATTACCGTCTGAATGACCCTTCAAGGTCCGAGCGTTTCCTTTCATCTAACGTCGACCTTGAGCGTTATGCAAATGAATACTTTTACTTATCACGTGATCTGGAGCTGCTCGAAAGTCAGGCTCCTGATGGAGAGACAGCTGATGCTGCCGCTTCTATCAGAACTGAAATTGAAGGTTATCATGACTCTTTGATCACAGAAAACGGACTTGAGGATCAGTATGCAGAAGTAGAAGAAATGCTGGCTTCCTTTACCGCGATTTCTGATAGTGAATTGAAATATGCAGACATTGATAACGATCTTGCTGATGACTACAAAAACTATCTTGATGAGGCGCAGGCTGAACTGACAGCTTTAGCTGACTCGACAGACAGTGAAGAATTTGCGACTACTGCAGGCAATATCAGCGGTACGCTCGGCACAGTCGATACAACGCTGATCGAGTCGAATTTTATTGGCTTCAGTAACTATCAGCGCTATCTGACAGACGGCCGGATGTGGCAGTCAATGTGGAACACCCTTCTCTTCACCATTGTTTCTGTTGGAGCAGAGCTTGTTCTCGGTCTAATGATTGCCCTGTTAATTAACCGGGCATTTATCGGACGCGGAATTGTTCGTGCATCTGTACTGATTCCGTGGGCAATCCCGACAGCGGTAGCCGCGATGATGTGGGGCTTTCTGTATGACGGACAAACCGGTATTGTCGCTCACTATTTTGAGCAGTTCGGTTTAATTGATGACGCCTCTGTTCTCCTGTCAACAGGAGCAGGTGGTATGTTCTCTGTTATTTTTGCCGATGTGTGGAAAACAACACCTTATATGGCTTTACTTTTACTTGCAGGACTTCAGACCATTCCAGGTTCTTTATATGAAGCAGCTGAAGTGGACGGCGCCGGTAAATGGCAGCAGTTCTGGCAGATTACGTTGCCATTGCTGAAGTCAGCTATCCTTGTTGCGCTTTTATTCCGTACACTCGATGCTTTCCGTGTATTTGACCTGATTTATGTATTAACAGGTGGTGGACCTGCGAACTCAACGGAGTCGATTTCCATCTATGCGTACATTACCCTCTTCTCTCAATCAAACTTTGGTGCGGGTTCTGTACTTTCAGTAATCGTATTTGTTTCGGTAGCGATTATTTCCGTTCTATTTATCAAATTCATCGGTTCAGATCTTTTTGCAGGCAGATCGGGTCGATAAGGAGGAATCAAGATGAACAAACGTGCAGGAATTGGTTTTTACATCTTTCTCGTCGTGTTTGTATTTTTCGTGATGTTCCCTTTCATCTGGGTTTTCCTCACGTCGATCAAACCGCCGGGCGAAATTTTCAACAACTTTAACTGGTTTACGGCTGACCCGTCCCTTGCTTCTTATGAAAATGCGATTAACAACCGTCCACTCCTTCGTTATATGTGGAACAGTTTCGTTGTATCGACTTTGACAACATTGATTGCGATCGGTTTTGCATCAATTGCAGCATACGCACTAACGCGTCTGCCGATTAAATTTAAAGGATTAATCCTCGGGATTATTCTTGCAGCATCTATGTTCCCGCAGATCGCGATCATCTCGCCGATCTTCAACTTTATTACAGCTGTAGGTCTTCGTAACAGCTACATGGGTCTTGTGATTCCGTATATCACGGTTTCCCTGCCACTCGCAATCTGGATTCTGTCCACATTCTTCCAGAAGATTCCATGGGAACTTGAAGAATCAGCGAAGCTGGATGGGGCAACTCCATTCCAGACATTCAGAAAAATTATTTTCCCGCTTGCGGCACCTGGGGTTTTCACAACAGGAATTCTCGTGTTTATCGCAGCATGGAATGAATATCTGTTTGCGTTAACGATCAACACTGAGGACGTTTGGCGCACGGTACCAGTCGGAATTTCCCTGTACCAGAGTCAGTTCACCATTCCTTGGGGGGATATTTCAGCTGCGACTGTTCTTGTGACGATTCCTATTGTTATACTCGTATTGATTTTCCAAAGAAGAATTGTTGCCGGACTGACTTCCGGTTCTGTAAAAGAATAATCATCAGTGTGCCGGGTCCTTTCAGGGTCCCCGGCCCTCTTTTATGATTCAAGTTGAAGGAAACGGTGCAAATATTTTCTTCTTCGGTGATAAATCTGTTAAAGTAGAGGAAGCGGTTGCATATACAACCTGCTCTATTTTAAGAGCGCTTACAGTGATAATTAAAGGAGTGTTACTTGGCATGAACGTTACAGTTTGGAACGAATTCAGACACGAAAAAAAGCATGATGCCGTAAAGGAAATTTATCCGGATGGCATTCACCGCGTCCTTGCAGATGCCCTTGCAGAGCATGGGTACGACGTGAAAACGGCTACATTGGATGAGCCTGAACACGGTTTGACAGACGAGGTACTTAATAACACAGATGTTCTTTTATGGTGGGGACACCTTGCACATGATGAAGTAGATGACGCGATTGTGGAAAAAGTTCAGAAACGCGTTTGGGAAGGCATGGGACTGATCGTTCTTCACTCTGCCCACTTTTCAAAAATCTTTAAAAAACTGATGGGTACAGGCTGTGATTTAAAATGGCGTGAAGCAAATGAGCGTGAGCGCTTATGGGTTGTAGATCCAAGCCACCCGATCGCAGACGGCATCGGTGAATATATCGAGCTTGATGAAGAAGAAATGTATGGAGAGCACTTTGATATTCCGGCACCGGATGAGCTGATTTTCCTGAGCTGGTTCCAGGGCGGAGAAGTATTCCGCAGCGGCGCTACCTTTAAACGTGGTAACGGAAAGATCTTCTACTTCCGTCCGGGTCACGAAACACACCCGACATATCATAACAAACAAATTCAACAGGTTATTGCAAACGGTGTCAAATGGGCAGCTCCAACAAAGCGTGACTACCCGGTATACGGAAACGCAAAACCAATCGAAAAACTCGAAGGCTATAAGGAGGACTAATTCATGGCAAAATTAAAAGTTGGTGTCGTAGGTGCGGGAAGTATTGCTAAGCACCGTCACCTAGTTGAATATGCAAACAATGAAAACGTTGAACTCGTTGCAATTTGTGATATTAATGAAAAGCGCGCAAAAGAAATGGCCAAGAAATTCGGTGCTAAAAAGACGTTTACAGATTACAATGAGCTTTTAAAGGAAGACCTTGATGCAGTAAGTGTCTGCACACCAAACTATCTTCATGCACCTGTCTCCATTGCAGCGCTTGAAGCCGGAAAGCACGTATTATGTGAAAAACCGATGGCTACAAGTGCCAAAGAAGCCGATGACATGATCGCAGCTGCTGAAAAAGCGGGAAAACTTCTGATGATCGGACATAACCAGCGTTTTGTTGCATCACATCAAAAAGCGCAGGAGCTTGTGGCATCAGGAGAATTAGGTAAGATCTTCAGCTTCCGTACTGCATTTGGACACCCTGGACCTGAAGGCTGGAGTGCTGACGGCAAGGACAGCTGGTTCTTCAAAAAAGATGAGGCGTTTATTGGAGCCATGGGTGACCTTGGCGTTCATAAAACAGACCTGATCCGCTACATACTTGGTGAAGAAATGACAGAAGTAGCGGCTATGGTCGAGACAAGCTCGAAAAAAGACGCAACAGTGGATGATACAGCAGCATTGATTCTTAAAACAGAGAGCGGCATTATCGGTACTTTAGCAGCAAGCTGGTCCTACAATGCTGAGGATAACTCTACAGTCATTTACGCAGAAAACGGTGTTCTCCGCCTGGAAGACGATGAGGATTACTCTGTGATCTACCACAAAACAGACGGAACGAAAGAAGAGCTGGCTCTTGGTAAAATCCAGTCTAATGATGAAGGCGGACAAAGCTCATCCGGTGTCATTGATCATTTTGTTGACTCAATCCTGTCAGGCAAACAGCCTTTGATTGATGGACATGAAGGGAAAAAATCACTGCAAGTTATTCTTGGTGCCCTTGAGTCGAACGAAACGAAAAAAATCGTGAAACTATAGGTGATAAACATGGAAAAACTTCGCGTAGGCATTATCGGCGTTGGAGGCATTGCCGTTTCAAGGCATATCCCCTCCTTTCTCGCTCTTGGAAATGATGTAGAAGTAACAGCTGTTTGTGACGTGAATGCAGAGCGTGCGGAAACGGTTGCACAAGACTACCAGATCCCTTTCCATACAAATGAATACACAGAAATATTTGATCATGTGGATGCAGTCACGATCTGTACACCGAATAAATTCCACGCTGATATTGCTATTGCCGCTCTTCAGGCAGGTAAGCACGTATTGTGCGAAAAACCGATGGCGATGTCAACGGAAGAATGTGAAGCCATGATTCAGGCAGCGGATGCAGCGGGTAAGATCCTGATGATCGCTTATCATTACCGTCATACAAAAGAAGCGCGTGCAGCTAAACGCTTTATTGACGGTGGCGAAATCGGCCGTCCACTTGTGTCCCGTGCCCAGGCGATTCGTCGCCGCAAGGTTCCCGGCTGGGGCGTTTTCACGAATAAAGATCTTCAGGGTGGAGGCAGCCTTATTGACTTCGGCTGTCATTTCCTTGACCTTGCTCTGCACCTCATGGACTTCCCTGAAATCGCAGAGGTATCAGGCGCTACTTATAATGAACTCAGCCGTCAAAATGATATCGTCAATCAATGGGGAACCTTTGATCCGGCAACATTCGAAGTCGACGATCATGCGACCGCTTATATTAAATTTAAGGACGGGGCTACCCTGTTATTTGAAACATCCTGGGCAGCCAACCTGGCAGATGACCAGGAAACCGTCTCAGTATCAGGCACAAAAGGCGGACTTGATGTTTATCCACTGAAGCTTTATCAGGCAAAATACGGAATGCTTCTTGATCAGGAGGCTTACTGGATTTCAGACGATGAAAACCCGGGTATCCCTCAGGCCATCAATTTTGTGGAGAGCTGTCGCGGTAATCAGCAGCCGCTTGTGAAGCCACAGGAAGCACTTATCGTTTCAAAGGTCATCGAGGCCATTTACGAAAGCAGCGAAACCGGACAAGCCGTCCGATTCTCATAAGGAGGCAATACTCATGAAATTAGGCGTATTTACGGTCTTATTTGCACAAAAATCTTTTGAAGACATGCTTGATTATGTAGCAGAATCCGGCCTTGATGCCGTAGAAATCGGTACAGGCGGATATCCTGGCAACAACCACTGTCCAATTGACGAACTGTTAGAGGATGAGGGCAAGCGTAAAGAATACCTTGAAAAAGTAACCTCACGCGGACTAACCATTAGCGCATTCAGCTGTCACGGAAATCCTGTCAGCCCTGATGCTGCATTTGCAAAAGAAAGTGATGAGGCGCTTCGCAAAACAATCCGTCTGGCTCAGCTGCTGAACGTACCGGTTGTTAACACATTCTCAGGTACGCCTGGCGCTGACGCTGAAGCGAAGCATCCAAACTGGCCGGTTGCACCATGGCCAAATGAATACGGCGATATTCTCAAGTGGCAATGGGAGCACAAGCTGATCCCTTACTGGAAAGAGATTGCGGAAATCGCTAAAGAGGCGGATGTTAAAATCGGTCTTGAACTGCACGGAGGATTCTCCGTTCACACGCCATACACGATGCTGAAGCTGCGCGAAGCAACAAACGAATACATCGGCGCAAACCTTGATCCAAGTCATCTCTGGTGGCAGGGAATCGATCCGGTCGGTGCGATCAAAATCCTTGGAAAGGCCGGTGCGATCCACCACTTCCACGCCAAGGATACGTATATTGATCAGGACAATGTCAACATGTACGGTCTGACAGATATGCAGACCTATGACAACATTCAAACCCGTGCATGGAGCTTCCGTTCAGTCGGAATGGGACACCCTGCTGACGAATGGGGCCGCATTATCAGTGCCCTGCGCACATACGGCTACGACCACGTCGTCAGCATCGAGCACGAAGATCCAATCATGAGCATCGAAGAAGGCTTCCAGCGTGCCGTTCAAACGCTGAAATCAGTCAATATAAAAGAACAGCCAACAGATATGTGGTGGCTGTAAGATCATGAAGAAATGCCGGGAGCTTTGGTTCCCGGCATTTTTTGGGGGACGGTGCGCCCGTTCTTTTTTTGAAAAAGGAACAGTCGCTCCGTCCCCTATGATCCTGAAGGCATACTCCCCTCTTTCCTCACATCAACACTCCAACTGACCATCGTGACGCTATCTCTGACCTTTAACCGCTGGCTGTCATTCAGGAGTTTCTCGAGTGGTGCCGGATCCCGTTTAAATACCTCGTACAGCTTTTCCGGATTGTGATACCCAGCCTCCGGACACTCAATCAGCCCGTCTGTTGTGATGAAGATGGTGTTGGTTCCTTTTCTCAGTTCACGCCTGCCTGTGGTATAGCAGGGAACCACTTTATCAAATGTATTCACTCTTCCGACCCATTCAAAAAACTGACGCTGATTCAACTGAAATTGGCCAAGCTTTTTAAGGTCATCATGTAACAGGAATAGCATGCAGTCTCCCACTGAAAACCACCAGAGGAACTGCCCTTTACGGACACTAATCAAACAGGATGTTTCCCCCTGAACCTTTCTGCATTTCTCTCTGAAGACTTCATTCATGAAAAGAGTCATTATCGCTTTTTCAAGTTTTTGAAAAAGAGAGTTCACTGCTTTACCACTCATGATCGCTGTCAGTTCCTGTTCATACTCCACAAACATACTCACAATCAATTCAGCGCTTTCTGCAGTTTGATGAGCATCAAGAATCATGACAATTTCCCAATCATCGTTTGCCCAAATGATACAACCATCTTCATTTTTCGTCTGACCCGCAGCGGCGCTTCCTCCGAATCGTGCCAGTTGTAATTCACCTAGTTGCTGAATGTGCGGCTGATCAATATAATGCTGCTCACTGCCCACCCAACTGATCTTAATCATACTTTTCTTCCCTAAGAGCAGTAACATCAAGCATCGGACCTTCAATCACAATGGCGGTCAACCCTTCTTCTGACCTCGTTTCGTGCCATTCACCCTTTTCCCAGAAAACCGCTTCATTTATACTGATATCAACATATGTATGTTCAGCGCCACGCACTTCCCCCTGTCCGGATACAACAACCAGCAGCTGCGGCATAGAAGCCTGATGATACCCGATCACCCCACCTCTATCTAAATGCATCATGCTGATTTGAACCGGGTCATTCGTTCTTAAAATTGAAGTCAGAATAAAATTTGAATCATACGCTTCAATAGAGCGTCCCTTTTCCTTCGACAATTGATAAAGCTTCAATATTATCACTCCCAAACTCTTTTGATGGGGACGGAGCGCCCGTTCTTTTTTTGAAAAAGGAACAGTCGCTCCGTCCCCCAGTTCTCATCCATTTTTGATAAATAAGTAAAAAACGATATGACATATTACCTCTTTTTGTAAAAATGCTTTTCTTTTACATTGAATTATCTGATAATTAATTCGTGCAAACGCTTTCATAAAGATAGCACAAATTTAGAACAAGGGGATGAACGAATGAAAAAGGTACGGATTTTTCTTGTCGCACTTGTCGCTTTTATGTTGCTCCCGTTTCAACCGGCCACTCAAGCTGCTACGCCTCAAAATGGTACGATGATGCAATATTTTGAATGGTATCTGCCTAATGATGGCGCACACTGGAATCGTTTGAATACGGATGCCACAAATTTGAAGAACCTTGGTATTACAACCGTCTGGATTCCGCCTGCCTATAAGGGGACATCACAAAATGATGTGGGCTATGGCGCTTATGACCTGTATGACCTTGGTGAGTTTAACCAGAAAGGCACTACGCGGACCAAATATGGGACACGCGCGCAGCTGCAGTCCGCGATTACTTCACTGAAAAATCAAGGTATCGGCGTTTATGGCGATGTTGTGATGAATCACAAAGGTGGCGCTGATTACACTGAACAGGTTCAGGCTGTTGAAGTAAATCCGAATAACCGGAATCAGGAAACGTCCGGCGCTTATACGATCTCTGCATGGACAGGCTTTAACTTCCCGGGCCGTAACAATACCCATTCTTCTTTTAAATGGAGATGGTATCACTTTGACGGAACCGACTGGGACCAGTCACGCAGCCTCAGCCGTATTTATAAATTCCGCGGCGACGGTAAAGCATGGGATAACGAGGTTTCCGGTGAGTTTGGAAACTATGATTACTTAATGTATGCTGACGTTGATTTTGAACATCCTGAAGTCAAACAGGAAATGAAAAACTGGGGTAAATGGTATGTCAATACGCTGAATCTTGATGGCTTCCGTCTGGATGCAGTGAAGCATATCAAACATGATTATATTCAGGAATGGCTGACAGATGTAAGGCGCACAACTGGTAAACAGCTTTTTACAGTGGCTGAATACTGGCAGAATGACCTTGGCGCCATCAATAACTATTTAGCTAAAACAGGTTATACACACTCTGTTTTTGATGTCCCGCTCCACTATAACTTCCAGCAGGCAGGTAACAGCGGCGGCTTCTACGATATGTCTAAGATTTTCGATAACACTGTTGTGAAACAGCACCCGACACTTGCCGTGACGATTGTTGATAACCATGACTCACAGCCGGGACAGTCACTGGAGTCAACTGTAGCACCTTGGTTTAAACCTCTCGCTTACGCTATGATCATGACGAGACAGCAGGGTTATCCAACACTGTTTTACGGAGATTTTTACGGAACGAAAGGAAACAGCGGTCGTGAAATTCCAAATCTCTCAGCCAAGCTTGATCCGATTCTAAAAGCGCGTAAAGATTTGGCTTACGGCACGCAGCACGACTACCTGAACCATCAGGACGTCATTGGCTGGACACGTGAAGGCGTAACAGACCGAGCTAAATCAGGTCTTGCAACCATCCTGTCAGACGGCCCGGGCGGCAGCAAATGGATGTACGTAGGCACACGCAACGCCGGCGAAGTCTGGAGAGACAAAACAGGCAACTCCACCCGCACCGTCACCATCAACAACGACGGCTGGGGAGAATTCTTTGTAAATGGCGGTTCTGTTTCGATTTATGGTGAATAATTGAAAAGATGGGTGCTCTGGGGACGGAGCGCCCGTTCTTTTTTGTGAAAAGGAACGCCCGCTCCGTCCCCCTGTTCCCGGGTCGTTTGTCACTAACCTCACAAACTTCATGCCTAAGCTGATGAATCCGTTCCCTAAGCTCACAAATTCAGCCTGGATCCTCACAAACTCAGACCCTAACCTCACGAATTCCACTCACAAGCTCACAATCTCCCATTTAAATCTGTCATCTGACATAATCTCGTTCACGATGAGTTCTATATCTACCTTCGGCTTGCCTCCTGTTTTAAGAACCGCTTTCCACAACAGTCCCTTATCCTCAAACTCGTTTAACAATTCCAGGCTTCTTTCACCCATCTGATGGTCAGGAATGCGTAACTGGTCTCTTTCCACAAGTGTTTTAGGATCAGTCCACAGCACCGTGTAATGGAGAACAGCTGACCTATTCAGCTTTTCGTTTAACCATGCCACTTCATTTGGAAAGGCGATGTAGTCAATGACAACATCGCAGCCAGCACGCAAAAAGTTTTGGGTCAGTGCTAAAATATGCTGCCATGTCAGCATAGTCTCCTGTTCATCCCATGGAGCTTTCCTTCCATTGATATGCATATGGTGCAGCAGATCCCCTGAAATATACGCACTGTTTTTTAGCTGTTTAGCAAGAGCGTTTGAAACCGTTGATTTCCCAACACCGGCAGGACCTGTAATAACATATACATGGTTCATTTAAATCAGCTTCGCCATATAATATTCATCCGTCAACCTTCCATCAATCATCAGCGAGCCCTCTTTTACACCTTCTACCTTAAATCCTTGTTTACAATATAATTGATAGGCTGCCTCATTATGTTTGATCACGGTTAACTCCAAACGCTTTAATCCTTTATGTTTAGCCCATCCTGACAGATGGTCGAACAGCTTTGTGCCAATCCCCTGCCCTCGATAGGCCGCATCGACTCCGACAACCACCATCGCAGTATGCTGTTTCCGCTTCACGCTATTGCCGATCACCGCTAAAAATCCCGCCAGCTGCTCATTAATTTCAGACACAAAAAAGCTGGAGTGCTCATCATTGGAGATATTCTCAATCATTTTTTTCTGCTGCTCAACCGTCATTTGTTTTTCACCAGGCTCGAACAGCATCATACCGGATTCTTCTATTCTTTTACTTAAAGCTAAAAATGCCTCAGCATCCTTTATTTCAAGCTCACGAATCATCATTTTTCTCCCTTCTCATGTTTTAACAGCCATTCTTTTCTTGCGATTCCTCCTGCATAACCACCTAATCCTCCGTCCCGCTGAATGACGCGGTGACATGGAATGATTAAAGCCAGCTGGTTTGTACCATTTGCCCGCGCAACCGCCCGGACTGCTGCCGGATTTCCTGCACGGATGGCCAGTTCTGAATAGGATATTGTTTCACCGCACGGTATTTGCACTAACAGATCCCAGACCTTTAGCTGAAATGGTGTACCGATCATTTTTACGGGTGTTTTAAATTGAGTTAGTGAACAATCAAAATACGCGGCTAATTCATCCTGAATTTGTTTAGTCACGGAATTCTCACCCGGCAAAATCGCACGACCTGTTTTCTTCCTCAAACGTTCCACTTCTTTTTCAAGACCCCTGCGATCTGTAAATTCAAGCAGCCATAATGCCGAATCATCAGCAATAGCAAGCATTGCCCCTAAAGGTGTGTCAAGCCAGGTTGCATAAAATGGTTCCTGATCTGATCTGGCAGGAGGTGCACCCATGATGCGGCTGAATGCATCCCGGAACCCGCTACCTGATTCATAGCCGGCAGACAGCTGTGCCTCAATAATCTTTTTGCCTGAACGAATTTCACCAAGCGCGATCCCCATTCTTCTGGATCTGGCATATTCGACAAAAGTCATCCCATACCGTTTTTTAAACTGTCTTCTCGCCGTTGAAGAATCGATACCAAGCTCCTTAAGGTCTGCTTCCTTCCAACGCTTTTCCGGTTGTTGATCAACCGCTTTAATAAGCTTTTCAATCACATCGGTCGTCTGGTCAGGGAGAGAAAGCGGCTTACACCTCAAACATGGACGATAAGAAGCAAGTAACGCCGCTTTAGCATCTGAAAAAAACTCACACGACTCAAACTTCGGCTTCCTCGCAGGACACGTCGGCCGGCAAAAAATCCCCGTCGACTTAATCCCTGCGAAGAATACCCCTTCATATTCACGATTCCGCTCAACCAGTGCCTGATAATACTCACGCTCACGATTCTCCATGTTCAACACCTCTGATTTACGTTTGATACCTTTATCATAATGAACCTGATCTGGATGTGCCGCCGAAAATCAGGCATGGAAGTGGGGACGGAGCGGGTGTTCTTTTTTGAAAAATGGAACGGCCGCCCCGTCCCCCCGATCACATCACTTCAAAATCAGCACTAGCTGCTTCAATGCCATTGATCAAAATGGTGAGTGTGTGAGTGCCCGGATAGTGTTTGCGCGTGGTGAGGTCGGCAAACGATAGTTTCCGATTAAACTGTTTCTTTCCCGCTTTTGCTTCACCTTCACTTAATTTGAAGACTTTTCGGTTGCGCGTTCCTTTTTTCTTAACATAGTCTACAGCAAAGTCCAGCCTGATTTTTTGTGACTCAGCAATCGTTAAAGTTAATCCAAAGGTGAGCGATTCCCCTATTTCAACGGACCGTGGCACAAGAAACGATTCCACCTTCACACCATCAGTCTGATTAAAACCAAACAGCTTCAACGCCTCCGGATGCCCCCTTTTCAGAAGGGTTCTGCAGGCATGTCTCAGGATCCAGTCTGTATGCGGATACTGACCCTGATAAGCTTTTACAATACTTAACACGACTTCCGGGTGCGTTTTTGAGATATCATTCAAATGATTGGCTACACTTTTTCTTACATATAATGAAGGGTCCTTTAATAGTCTTTTCAAAATCGGGAGAGATGGGGACGGATCCTGAATAAGTGAGGGAATCGCCTGTCCCCATGGTAATCTTGGTCTTGTTCCCTCTGAAGCAAGGCGCCTGACATGTTCATTACCGCTTCCCGTCCATTTTTCAATGTAACTAAAGCATCGTTCCTGATCCCTTATTAAAAAAGGACGAATGGCGAATTCTGATGTCGAAAATGAAGTCAGTATCTCAAGGGCAGTTAATGACCTATCCCAATCCTCCTGCCCGTAGACTTCTATGTAATCAGGAAACACGATTCCCGCCAGCCCATTAAAATCAGGCGCGTTCTTCTCAAGCCATTCAGCCGCCTGATCAAAAGAATCCGGAAGAAAATCATGCATTGTAACAGACAACCTGCGAACCCGTTCCTTAAAAGAAAGGTCATCCCAGTCAGTCGAATAAGACTTCTGGCAAAACTCCTGTTCAAAACCGAGCCGATGGCCAAGCTTAGATACCCATTCTTCTGTAAAAACATCTTTGATTAATGTCATGTTTTCCCTGCCTTCAGATTTAATGGGGACGGAGCGGGCGTTCTTTTTTTGAAAAAGGAACACCCGCTCCGTCCCCCTGTCAAAAACTCCATTTATAAACCAGCAGTTTCAAAGGCTTCCCGCCTATCTGAATATCCTCTTCACGGACGAATGAAGCGCCAGAGGATTCATAAAAATATTTAGAGGCGTTGTCATCCAATACTTCAACAAACGCAGAGTCATAGCCTTGTTCTTTAAAATGAAGGAACAGCCTTTGTTGAATTGCCTGTCCAATTCCCTGACGTTGATAGTCTTTTAGTAAATAGATAGCGGTCAGGTCTGCAGTCCGTTCTGTTTGGTTTTCCGGTCTTTTCCCACCGTCAGCAAATCCTACAATTTCTCCATGCTCGTTTTCCGCAACGAGTGTAAGATGGTTTTGTTGTTTTATATTTTTCTCCCACAGCTGTTCACGCTGTTCATATGATAATTTTTCAAGAAAGGTATCAGGTACAATACCTTTGTATGTTGTTCGCCAACTGTCCACGTGTACCCTGGCGATTCCCTTTATATCGTCCTCATTTGCCTCTCTGATTTTCAAATCACCTGATCGCTCCTTTCCAGTTTACAAGCATTTTCAAATGAAAAAAGCACAGGTATTTAGCCTGTGCCTGATTTTCTTCTATATGTACTCACGATAATCCTTCATTTATCGAAACAAATTCCTAAATTCAGTCATTTCCAGTCTTTCTCTCTAATTCCTCAAGCTTTTCCTCAATCCTGTTCAATTGACTCTTCCTGCCAAGCAAAGATTTTATCACCATTGCAATCGTCACAACCGTAAGAATTAGCAATAACATCATAAAAAGCTGAAAAACAACATCTCCCGAACTAAACTCCGTCATTCTCTATCACCTCGACTTTAATTTTACTTTATGTAGAAATTGATTTTACTATTCTACTTGATTGGAAGGAAAAAGTTTCATGGGGACGGAGCGGATGTTCCTTTTTACTGAAAGGCACACCCGCTCCGTCCCCATGTGTTTTCACCACAATGGTTCTTTCTCATTTGATAATTCAATCGAAAATGGCACAATGACCATGACGATCATGATAACTGGTATAGCAAGCATCAGATAAGGAATGCCGGCCAGGTCAAATAATGGCCGGCCAAGCACTACGCTTAGTAATGCGATGACGTATATAAGATTTGTCCGTTTTCCTGATTTTGAAGATATATATTGAGGTGTTCCACAATAGGCGCATTTTGTTCCCTTGGCATACAAGAGTGCTTTTTTGATTGATGATCCAAACGTCCAGTTTTCTCCACACTTTTTACATGTCGGCATTTTCCCTCTCCTTTTGGGGACAGATCCTTTAAAAAGGAACAGGCGCTCCGTCCCCGTGTTTCCTTTCCTGATCTCCAGCCAACCTCTCACTTTTCGGCAGAAGCACAGTAACAGTCGTTCCCCATCCCTGTTTACTTTTCACGGTCATTTTACCTTCATAGTCTTTAATAAGTTTAAAGCAGATGGCGAGACCGATTCCGGTTCCTTTTTCTTTGTTTGTGAAGTATGGTTCACCAATGCGTGACATTCTTTTACGTGATATGCCTTTGCCGTTGTCAATGATTCTAATGCGCACGCATTCTTCAAATGCATCGATTTTGATTTTGATACACCCATTGGTGGACAGTGCTTCAAGACTGTTTTTCACTGTATTGATCATGACCTGTTTAAAGTGTGATTTTTGCATCTTTGTAAAGGTGTGGTCCGGCAGTTTGTTTATGATGGAGATCTGTTTGTTTTGTTCATGGGCAACAGGTTCAAACAACAGTTTCACATTGGAGATCTCCTGCATAACATCAATTTTCAAATCATCCGGATTAGTTTGTGAAATCGCTGCTTCGGGTTTAGCCAGTAATAGCAGTTCTTTAAGCACTTCATCAATCCGGTCAATTTCGTCAAGGATGATATGTTCGTGTTCACTGTTGATATTACGCTCACTTAACAGCTGGATGAATCCCCGCACTGTTGTTAAAGGGTTTCTGATTTCGTGTGCGATACTGGCTGCAAGCTCTCCTACTACTTTGGTTTTTTCGGTGGAAAGAAGAAGCTCTTCGTTTTCCTTCTGGTTCGTAAAATCCACACCATAAAATAATGTATAATTTTCTTCATCGTTCAGCTCAAGATCTTTAAAGCCCCATTGAACAAAGTGAACCTCTCCTGTTGGACGCATGATGCGTTGCAGGGAGTTATCTTCTATCATCAGCGCAAAGTCCTGTTTCAGTTTACTGAAATCCTTGCATAGCATGTCCTCTTTTTTTATAGACAAAAGGTGGCAAATTGAATCATTTAATCGAATCATGTGGTGATCTTTATTCAGAACCACAAGATAATTCGGGTTAATGTTCATAATCGTTTCTAACAGGCTGCTCTGTTTAGACAATCTTGTATTGGCATCATTCAGCTTATTCGATTGCATTTCAAAGAACCCTAAAAATAATAATATGGCCACAAGAATGGAATTGAAGCTTGAGAAATACAGTGGCAGTACGCCGAAACCGCTGATAATTCCGTTCAAAAATACAAACACCGCACCAAAAGCAAGCTTTGTGTAAAAAACCTTGAAATAATGGTCATTGAGCTTGACGGTTACGTTTAGTAAAAAGAATGTGTTGATAAACACAAGTAAAATGTTAATTAAAAAGGTTGAATTCAATGTTCCATAGATCGGAATAAGGTGCTGAGGAGCAATATCTGTCTCAGGAACAACCGTATATCCGGTTACACCAAGGTTTGTAAAATTCACAAGGTAAACAATGATACTGAAGCTCAGAAGAACATAAAAACCCGTGCGGTTAAAAAACCATTTGTAGCCTTTTACTTCCGGATTGTTCTTAACCAGGTAGTATCCAAAGTAATACATTAACGGCATGATCATAATCGGACCGATACGAAACAGACGAAAAACGGTTCCGATAAGGGTTTCACTGAAAAATTCGTATGCATATAAGAAAGCAATATCAATCTGCCATAAACATAAGAACATTAAAAATAATGATAATGCCTTCGTAACCTCAGTTTTTGAGTAGAAAGGCAAGGATGCGGCTACAATTGCCGGTATTAGCGAAATGGCGATTAATAATATAAATTCCACGGTCTCACTCCCTTTTTATCACCATGCTGCTATTCGTTCCTCCGTATCCCTGGGAAGTGATTAATACATGATTGATAGGTTGATCTATTCGGTCCGTTACAATATTAAGTGATTCTATTACCTGTTCATCACAGTTTACAGCAGGCGGAATAAATTGTTCGTTGATGCTGATCAGTGTCGATACAGCCTGAAACATGCCGGATGCTCCCATCGAGTGACCAACCATTCCTTTAATAGACGTGATAGGAATATCTCTTTCAGCAAATCGCTGCTGATAAATACTTTTTTCAATTGAATCATTCTGTGTTATGCCTAATGCCTGACTGTTTATATAATTAGGATATCCTTCTGCCAGACACCGGTCAACTGCATATAACAATTGATTTCCATTTTTATCAGACTTATACGGAGATTTCGCATCCTGATTAGATATGCAGGCACCGATTTTCCCGTAAATACTTGCCTTACGCTTTAAAGCAAGGTCTTCATTTTCCAAAATGAGCACACCTGCCCCTTCTGACATTGAAAAACCCGTTCCTTTAAAAGGACCTGGTTGTATAGCTGAATCATTATGTAACACATTCAGTTTTGAAAAGCTTTCAAGAATTAGGGACTCCAGTGTTGAATCCGTTGCCCCGGCAATCACACGGTCAGCCTGTCCTGACTCGATCATCATTTTCCCAAGCTCGATAGACTGTAAGCCCGAGGGACAGCTGTTAGTGAGGCAATAAGAAGGTCCATTTGCTTTAAACGCTGCACTGACTGCTGAAGCTAACGAATAGCTGTTCATATTTCCTATATGAAACACAGACGTCTCCTGTTCCTGATTTCGAGCGAGTTGAATCGTCTCGTCAATTGCTCCACCCGACGTTCCAATGATCACAGCAGTTCGGCCGTCCTCGACGTCAAAGCCTGCCATATTGACAGCTTCATGACAAGCATGCAGTAAGAGTCTTGCTGCTTTTGGAAGCTTTTTAAACATGGAAGGAAACAAATTCATCGATATCTCTTCATCTTTGACTCTTCCTGTATAAATTTCGAGACGCTTGAGCTTCTCCAGCTTTAAAACGACTGTTACATTTTTTAAAATTGTTGATAATTGATTCACATTGTTAAATCCCGGTCCAATAATCCCTAATCCTGTTACGACTGTTGTCATCATAATCCTCCTGAAGTTAACCATCTAATAGACCTATTCTACTATTAAAATTGCATAATAAATACATATTTTACAAAAAGATATCGAGAATTATCATTTTATGAGATTTTGACGAAAAAAAAGCCTTCCCTGTACAAAAAGGAAAGGCTTTTCGACAATCTTTTCCCGGGAAATAACGAAAGATTTAAAGTATTTCACCCTTGATTGTTTTTTTATAAATAGTGTTCAGATAATCGCATGCAGCTTGTTGCGCTTTGTATCTGCGGACAATTTTTTCTTCATCAACTAACTGTAAATATAATTCCACAGCATGATTCAAGGCATTAAAACAGCTTTCCGCTTCAGGCTGTGCTACTGTTTTGTTCAGCTTGTCCAGATAACTTCCAGCATACTCCTCAATTCGCCGTACTCCCCTCGGAAGCTGGTTATTTTTCATTAGAATAAGAGGTCCCAAGACTCCTGTTCTTAAAAATGATAGGGATTCAATGATTTCATAGTATTCACCCCGACCTAATTTAAGAGAGCAATAGTGAATCCAGCCCCAGATCCGGTCTTCAATCCATTGTTGATCCGGATAAGGAAACGTGTAATTCGTTTTAGCGATAAGAGTTTGAATCTCGTTTCCACGCTCCCAGATGATTTCAGGCTTTTCTATCCCATCTTTCACCTCTTGAAAATTCACAAATTTCAAGTCTACATGGATCAGAGGGTCTTCATATAGACAAATCAATAGTCTTGGTTCCCCAACATGCTCACCTGTAAATGAGGTTAACAGCGATCCAAATGTTCGAGCAATTTCTTTCCTGTTTTTCATAACTTCTTCCTGATAACGGTTTTGATACACCAAAATTAAATCAAGATCACTGAACTCATCCATCTCTCCCGTCAGCAAGGAACCTGCCCCCAGCAGCCCTATAAAACGATCGTCTTTTTTAATCAATCCTGTTATCCGGTTTAACATTTCTTCATGCATGGAAAACATGATGACCACTCCTCGTAATGTGACCTATAAAAATAGGTATTACGCCAATGTAGCATATTTCCCAAATGAATTGTATATTTTCGTGATTATTTATCCACCCATTAACGTTTTTCTCTTTTCAATTTCCCCTCTGATCCCCCAGTACAAAGTAATGATGCCAAATGCAAGTAACAGGATTGAATTCAGGTAATAGAATAGGACAGCTCCTGTTATAGATAATATCAATCCGATCCACAGAAGATTTTTCATCAGCCAGCGCTTTGCCTTCTCTTCTTTCGGACTCACTATTTCTTCTTCAGGATCCTTAAAAGCGTATAATGTAACGCAATATAAAAAGTGTGAAAACATAATGACAAAGGTTAATATAATTCCAGGTACAAAATCCACATACAAAGTGTATAAAAGCGCGACCAGGCCAGAAGAAAACAAGAGCTGCTCAACAACATGACGCTGTCTGATGTTCCTCATTGCCAGAATGATGGATAGAATAAAAATAATATTGATAAAGTAAAACAACCATTCCCCAACCAATCCTGTCAGTTCAACGACTACATACAAGTAAACACAAACAATCCCTGCTAATATGACAGCCTTCATCGCATTCCCTCCCACGTCTCTTTTTCCAATTATATCAAATCAAATCCGCCCTGCCAAAATCACTCACTGAACATATCCTGTTATAAAGGTGGTGATATCAGTGAGCTACGGACATGGATATGGGTACGGCGGCGGCTTTGCGTTGATCGTTGTTTTGTTTATTCTGTTGATTATTGTTGGAGCAGCCTATTTCAAGTAAAAACAAAAAGGTCAATCATCCGGTATAGATCCGGATGGTTGACCTTTTGTTATCCTGAATATCCATCAAACAACCTGCCTCCGTAAGGAGCGAGCTGCTGATCAATAAATTGAATCAGACTGTTTTTATTTTGTATTTTAAAGTAGTCATTCAAACAGGTGTTTAAAGATTCACAGAGTGCAGGATCAAAAGCTTTAAGTGAACGGTAGACCCACTTTCCTTCTCCAGTCCAGCAACGATTCATTCTCAGGATAAAAAAGTGAAGCACTTCAATCAGTGAACAGACCGTAAAATCATTTTCCATACGATGTGATGATGCTTCAAGATCTGTCAGCATATCTGAAATCACGTATCGCAATTCATCAACCCTGTAGGAAGGAAGTTCGTCCGGTCCTTCCATCAGCAGCTGCTTTCCTTTATCAATCAGATTTTGTGCCGTTGTTCCACCGCGAAGAATGATCCCTTCTGAACACATTCTGATGATTAACGGAATTCCCTGCTGTTTTTCTATATAAAACGTATAAGGTAGAGATTCACTTGAATACACAAAAACCTCTACCGGCTTCCCTTCAAAAAAAGCGGATTTCCTGTATGATTGTTTCGGATCCAGAATGAAGAGATCAAGATCTGAGGAAGCGGTCTGGTCTCCTCTGGCAAAGCTTCCGGATAATAAAGCCACTTCACAGTCAGGAAAATACGTCTCTACATATTTTTCAGCAATGGACAGTACTTGTGTCTCCAATGACGAATCCCCTCTCTATTTCAGCATCACACATATTTTATGCAGGATCCCAAAAGGATAGAACAGGGCTTGTATCAGAAAATCGATTTGAAATAAAAGTAAATAACACATTAGTATTTTATTATTTATTTGTAAATTCACTTTTTTTAGAAGGTATTTCGCTTAAGATGGTGAAGAATGTCAGTGCCTGCTGGCAATCTAAAACATCTAAGGAGTTGTACATCGAATGAAAAAAGCTCTCTTGCTTGTACTCAGTCTTGTGCTTTTGATCGGAGGTCCAATCGTTTCAGCTGCGACCTTGTTAAGCGTTCAGGATGCCATGACGAAAGCAAACGGAACAGATGTATCAGTTGGAGGATACATTGTGGGGGTTCCTGTTTCCACTTCAACCGTTCAGCAATCCGGATTTACCAGTGATTTCGCCCTGGCGTTAGCTGACGATCCAAATGAAACACAGAAAGCAGATATGATTTTCGTCAAGCTGGATTCTCAATATCGCAGTGAGTTTGGATTGATGAGTAATCCTTCCAATATGGGAGACTACATTCAGGTAAACGGTACACGTGATGACTATTTTGCACATGAAGGAATTGAATTTGTCACATCTATCACCCGTTCTGCAGCAGGTGAACCATCTCCGGATCCTGGTACTGGAAGCGGCTATTACGCAGATGCTGAAGGACTAACTGGTGCAGCATTAAAACAGGCACTACATAATATTATTGATGACCATACTGAAATTTCTTATGCCAACGCGTGGGATGCGCTTCGCAATACAGACGAAGATCCTGCAAACCGTAACAACGTGATTCTTTTATACACAGGTAAATCTATATCTAAATTTGAAAACGGGGGACTGGTTGACCAGTGGAACCGCGAGCACGTTTGGCCACAATCAAAAGGTGATTTCGGCACTACAATGGGAACAGGAACGGATCTCCATGCTTTGCGCCCAACGGATGTAACTGTCAACTCTTCACGTCAAAACCTCGATTTTGACAACGGAGGAAGAATTCATCCTGAAGCACCGGACACATTCTATGATTCAGATTCATGGGAGCCGCGCGATGAAGTGAAAGGGGATATTGCCAGAATGGTATTTTACATGGCTGTTCGCTACGAAGGAGATGCCGGTGAAGTAGACCTCGAAGTTCTCGACTCCGTCAACGTCGCAGGTCCATACCTTGGTAAACTTTCAACGTTGAAACAATGGCACGAGCAGGATCCGGTTGATGCCTTCGAGCGTAACCGTAACGAAACAATCTTCTCTGACTATCAAGGGAACCGTAACCCGTTTATTGATAATCCGGAGTATGTAGAAGCAATCTGGTAAGAAACAGGGGGACGGAGCGGGTGTTCATTTTTCCAAAATGGATCACCCGCTCCGTCCCCTTATCAAACTGATCCATCCAATGATTAATACTACGCCAGACATCACAAAAGCCAGATCATATTGCTGCTCAGATAGTAAAATTCCTGCTGCAAGGGGTCCTGCAATTTGTCCAACCCCGTATAGAGCGGTCAGACTGCCGATTATTTGCTGTGCATTGTGCGGAAATCGGGTACGTGTTGCTGTCATGGTCAGCATGGTAATGCCCATGAAGGTCCAACCGAAGAAGAATGCACTGATGATGATCCAGAGAATGTGTTCAAAAAATAAGGGTATCATCACACCTATGATTTGCATCACAAATGCCCATCTCAGCGCAGCCATCTGCCCTGCTTTTTGCTGGATCATCAGCCAGAACAGGCAGGAAGGAATACAGGCAATCCCGACAACTCCCCATACATAAGGTGTTTCCCAATGAAAAGAGGCTGTATTTTGCAAAATGGAAATGATGAAGGTGGCGTAGATGATATAACCGAATCCCTCGCAAAAATAAGCAATATGTAAAGAGGACACTTTCTTGAGGCCTGTTCTTTGCTTTTCATAAACCTTTGAAACAATGGCCTTATCCTGACTGTCCCTGATAAAAGGCACGATCATCAGAAAAATGAAAAGACAGATGAGTCCTGAAACGATCCAGACACTGTCTGAAGCATTCCACACAGAATAGACCGGCACTGTTAATGTTCCGGATAAAAAAATGCCGAATCCGACACCGCCATACAAAAATGCAGGCATAAATGATGACTGGTTACTCAGCTTCGTCAAAATAAGACTTGAAACAAGCACAAAACCCGCCCCGCTTGATATCCCTGATACAGCTCTCAAAACATACCACATTATTAGACCATCTATTACGCCCATCAAAATAGTGGTTAAAATGTTGACACAAACCACTACATAAATCAGATTCATCTTTTTGTTAAGATTTCTTGCCCATAAAGCTCCTGCAAAATAACCGCCATAATTGATGGTTGCAAGCAGACCTGCCTGTAAACTGCTTAACCCCTCCTGTTCCATATAAGGTAAAACAGGCGTGTAGACAAATCGGCCAACCCCCATAATAATGGCCAGAATAACAAAACCGGCTGCTGTCAAATACCATAGATCACGTGTTGTTTTCATAAGCACCCCCCAGCCCTATCATAACGCAATGAGACGGAGCGGGTGTTCAAAAAAATGAACACCCGCTCCGTCCCGCTCCTACAAATTTTTCAGCTTTCTCACTGATGTGTGCAAATTCTGCTGAAGCTTTGTCAGTCTGTCCTTCAATTCTCCCCTTGTTTTCCAGGGCTGGTCCAGCAGTTCATTCAATTCAGCCTCATACACAAGAAAATCCTCCTGCATAAAAGCAATAAGCTGAGTTTCTGCAGCATTTTGTTCAACGATCATCGCTGACTCCTGGTGAAGCTGTTCCCGTACCCGGACAATTTCATTTCTCAGATCTTCAAGATGATCCCGGGTAATCGTTGTCTCTTTTTCTGTAATCCATTTTTTCTCAAGCGCTTTCACAATCTGAGCCTTATAATCTGTATCTGCCTGGTTTTTAACCTCCGTCAGATCTTCTGTAAACTCCTCAATCTCCTCGTTTTCCGTCTTAACAGAAACTTCTTTATTCATACTGAAAACGGAATAAGGATACATAAATTGAATAAATAAAAAGCAAATAATGAATAAAGCACCCGCCACTCTCTTTTTTCTTAGTCTCATAAAAATCCTCTCAGCTGTTTTTGAGTCAGTTTAACAGCAGGATTCAGGATTCGCTATTAAATGCTGGTTATTTTGAACATAATCCTTCTTTTTAAGCAGACTTCAGAGCTCCTTTACAGGAAGACCGGCACATATTCACTAACAAAGGACTCATCTTTTATAAGTTCCGCCATGATAGCAAAGGTACGTTGTCGCCGGCAGGCTGAGCAGTTTATTTAATGATCGTTCTGCTTCTGCTCTGTCTAAAGTAAATTGGGGATTCGCAATGACTAACCTGTTATCTTCCACTACCGCGGCATCTCCGGTAATAACAAGATTTAATTCTTTGTTATATAACGAAGTATGACCAGGCATATGGCCAGGCGTATGGATAATGTCACACCCGGCAAAGGTCTCTCCTTCATTAAAAATGAGGTCAACTTTAACAGGCTGAACGGCTTTTTGTTGAGCAATAAACCATTCACCAAAGGACTTCTCCTCTTCAGGAAGCTTTTCGAGCATTTCTTCTGCCTGTATCAGCCTTAATGATTTTCTATCCCCTGAAATATAATCCTTCTCACCTTTACCAGCAGCCACTTTAATATGAGGATACTTAGATATCCATTCTGCAAGTGCCCCCATGTGATCATCATCATGATGTGTGATGAAAATAGTCGTCAGCTGAATTGCATCGTATCCTTTTTGATTGATTTCCTGCTCCAGCGCCTCCTGCATACCTGCATATCCACAATCGACTAATACCAGTTCGTTCTCCGATTGAATTAGTGATGGATAAACCTTCTGAAGCTGCCCATTAAATTCATATGCTAACGTTAACTGCTCAATTTTCATATCATATCTTCCTCATTTCTCGTCAAAATAAATCGTTCACGGTACAATGATTGAAAAAGGGGTTTACTCTATATGCAGACGCTCTCAACTGAAAGGCTGGTCATCAGAAAGCTGACTCCACAGGACGCTCCTTTCATCTTCACGCTGTTAAATGATCCGACATGGATTCAATTCATCGGAGACCGTCAAATAAAGTCAGCCGAAGATGCCGTACAATATATCCAGAACGGGCCTGCAGCCATGTATAAGGAATATGGCGTCGGATTATGTCTTGTTTCATTAAAACAAACCGGAAAGCCTCTCGGTTTATGCGGACTTATCAAACGTGACTATCTGGATGATTTCGATCTTGGCTTTGCATTTACAAAGGAGCATCAGGGTAAGGGCTACGGCTTTGAAGCCGCTAAAGGTGTGCTGGACTACGCTCAGGATAAACTTCACCTTTCTAAAATCGTTGCTTTCACAACAAAAGATAATTACGGATCAGCGGCACTGCTCAAGAAGCTTGGCATGGTTGAATCCGGTACGCTCATCATTCCCGGAGATAAAGAGGAATTAACCCTTTTCACCACTTTATAAAAACAGAGCCCTTAAGGACTCTGTTTTTTTATTCGAAGTATTTCCCAATCATCATCCTGTACTGATCATCGGTCAGCTTAAAAGGCGGATAACCGGCATCTTTCAGCAGCTGTTTTGTATTTTGATTATGAAAAATCACTGTTCTGGAAAGATAGGTGTGAAAGACGCTCATCGGTGCGTTAATCACTTCATCCTTGTCTGACAGCGCATCCTGGTCACCTGTGATATCAAGGTTCCAAACACCACTCTTCTCCTTGATCCACTCGATGACCTTCTTATTTTCAGGCGCTTCATTGTTAGAAATGTGATAAATGTTTCCTTCTTTAGCATGCGTTGCTCCCGCTGTCAGGACATCAACCACGTGATTGACCGGCACGACATTATTCGATGCCCCCGGATCACTGAACAGGCGAATCGTGTCTGACGCATTCACTCGGCCACGGCGGATTAATTTCTTCAATAGAGCAACTGCTTTTAATAAACCATATAAAGCAAACGTTGTATTTGCTTCCCCCGTTTCAGAATCGCCTACAATAATAGCCGGACGGAAAATGCTGACCTTCAGTTCGTCTTTCTTGTCCATTACGAGGTGTTCGGCATGATTTTTACTTTCTTCATAATCATTGACGAATTCACGGTTTTTAGCATGCAATTTTTCATCTGCTTCATTTTCAAGTCCTGCAGTATAGGCAGTGCTGACATGATAGAAACGCGGAATCGCAAGCTTCTTGGCAACATCAAGCGCATGCCTAGTTCCTTCAACATTAACAAAAAACGTTTTTTCCCGGTCATCCGGATCAAACGACAAATAAGCTGCTGTATGATAAAGAATATCCACTTTGCTATTCAGTTCACTTACTTCTTCTTCAGACAGCCCGAACATTGGCTGTGTGATATCTCCAAAAACCGGACGAATCCGGTCTTTCTTTTCTTTCTCAAGCCCTGTTAAAAAATCACTTAGTTTCTTCTCATTCCGAACAACCGGAAAAAGGTTATGCCCCTTTTCAAGTAATGAATGCATTAGCTTTGTGCCTACAAAACCAGTGGCACCTGTGATCATGATGTTCATGGCAAACTCCTTTGAAATCTTGTATAAACACAGTATAACAAAAGGTTGACGGAAGCTCTCCTCAAAAAAGAACCGGCTGCTTCAACTTCGAAGGCAAACCGGTTCCTCTCGCTTATAAATACGCCTCAGATGGATCATCCGACAGCTTCTCAATCTTTAAATAGTCAAATTGAACAAGCTGGTCTTTACCCTGAGGACTGCACGCGTAAAGGCCAGCCTTTAATGCAGCACCTTCCGGCAAATCCAAATGAGCAATCCTGATCTGATTCCATGTCTCACCGTCCCAGGAAAAGTCGGCATATGCGTTTAGCCCAATTCGGGATAGCCTGAAATAAAGTTCTACTTTTTCAATATCTACAAACTGCGTTGACCAGTCAGAAAAGCCCCTGTTCGTCACGACTGCCCCGAGCTTGCTTTGACCATCAGGGATGTATTCAAGTGATGTTTTCAACCAGACATCCTCTGAAAAACGAAGCATTAATCCAGCCTGGTCATATTTTGACTGCGGCACTGCTCTTACCTTAGTTGTCATACGGAAGTTTTCATTGGTCTCAAAAGCTAAAAAATGTCCGTTATCCGCCTGAAAACCGTAATGAGTCCGCTGCCAATAATCCGTATTTTCATCCGTCTTAAACTCAAGCTGACCCTTTTCCTGATCAACCTTCCACTCAGCCGGTTCATTCTCCCATTTCAAATCACAATGAAGCTCTGACCGATCAAACTGCTCATTTAACAAAACTTCTGCCATGACGATTCCTCCAACTTTGTTTTATTTTTTTTATTTTAATCAAATGGAGTGTATTTGGCGAGTTTGAAGCGGGGACGGAGCGGGCGTTCTTTTTTCAAAAAAGGAACACCCGCTCCGTCCCCTTTAATCAGGAAACAAGCTTCAATCCAACTGCAGCTGCCAGGATTAAGGCAATAAAAAAGATTCGTTTTACTTCCTTCGGTTCACCATAAAAAATCATACCAAGTATCGCTCCGCCTGATGCACCGATACCTGTCCAAATCGCATAGGCAGTTCCCATCGGCAATGTCTTCATGGCTTCAGCAAGTAAAAGAAAGCTTGCTGCAAATGCGCCTGCAAGATACAGAAAGGCACGGATCGTTTTTTCCTGATTTAATTTGTTCATCATCAGGACACCTGTCATTTCAAATAATCCTGCTAATATTAAATAAATCCAAGCCATTATGCCCTGCTCCCTTCTGATTCATGACCGTCTGAAACTAATTTCAAACCGATTACCCCAATTAATAAAACCCCAATCAGCCCTACTTTTAACCATTGGAACGGCTCGTTAAATAGTAAAATATCAACGACCACTGTTCCGGCTGTCCCAAGTCCGACGAATACTGCATACACCGTACCAACAGGCAGATCCTTACTTGCATTGATCAGTAAATAGAAGCTGATCGCAATAGCTATAAGCGTTCCGCTCCATTCCCATAAACCCTCTGCATGCTTCAGGCCAATGACCCAGCACACCTCAAAAACCGCAGCAATTAACACTTTAATCCATGTCACTTTCTATTCATCCTTTCTTATATTCAAAATAAAAAAGCCCGGGAGATCCTGTTTGTCAGTGATCTCCCGGGCTTTTGTCCCTCCGTGGCACGAATGCAGCTTACGCTTTCGTGAGCCTTCTCTCGGACCAGACCAGCGAGCGCTGCGGAACCCTAGAAAGCATATATATTATTTAGCATTATAACAAATCTCACGGCATTTTCAAGCTGGGGACGGAGCGGGTGTTCTTTTTCGCAAAAAGGAACACCCGCTCCGTCCCCTGTTTATACTATTTCCTTCCTGATCAAAACCCTGTTAATCACCTGCTGCAATACCAAAATCATAATCGGAATCCCTATGACATATAATCCAACATTCCAGATGTTCATATGGTGAGTCACGCTTACCTCACCCCATTCAAGTAACAGTCTTCCTACAAAACCGGTCAAGGTACCTGACAAACTAAGAATAAACACCATGCCACCTTCTTTTTCGGTGTAAATCATACTTAATAACCAAATTACAATACTAAGAACAAGTATTGTCGTGAAAAGATATAACCAATCGGAAATAGGTACAGGATAAATGGCAAACATACTCATGTTTATGAGCAACAAAAACACGACGATCCGTAACGACTTCTTCTTTTGCTGAAACATTTCTCTTTCGGACTCTTTCACAAAACCAACCTCCAAACTACTTTCTTCCCTCCATAACAATTCCATTATAATCCAAACAGAACAAACAAATCATCTGACTTTGACATGAACCCTTTTTCTACTGGTTGAATATCTTGTTTGCACGGATATTTTTCTTGAGGCACAAGTGTTTAATCTAAACATGTTTATTACATGCAAACAAAAAAGTTGCCTTAGGTAAAAAATATGATATATTATCATTATAATTATTTTAATCTAAAGGAGAATGACCATGGATAATGCGATTTTATATGCTTTTCTATTAACGCTTTTTGCCGGATTAGCTACCGGGGTCGGAAGTCTGCTCGCCCTGTTTGCCAAGCGGACCAATACAGCCTTTTTATCTGTAGCACTCGGATTTTCAGCTGGGGTGATGATTTATGTCTCCTTTGTTGAGATTTTCCCAAAAGCACTGGATGAGCTCGTCGCTGTTCATGGAGAGCAATCCGGAACACTTTATACAGTCATTGCTTTTTTTGCCGGAATGCTATTGATCGGGCTGATCGATAAGCTCATTCCTACGGCGGGAAATCCACATGAAAGTAAGTATGTTGAAACGGGGTCTGCGACTGGGAGCGCGGCAGCAGAATCGGCTGTAGCAAACGCGGATGTTCAAAAAACAGGTCTTTCTCACAAAGCAACGAACAGACTGAAAAAAATGGGTGTCTTTATGGCGCTCGCCATTGCCATTCACAATTTCCCTGAAGGATTGGCAACCTTTATATCAGCGATGGATGACCCGGCAATTGGCCTGGCGATTGCGATAGCTGTGGCACTGCACAATATTCCAGAGGGAATCGCGGTATCAGTTCCAATCTATTATGCAACCGGATCTAAAAGGAAGGCATTCAAGTTGTCGTTCCTGTCAGGTCTTGCAGAGCCTGCCGGCGCACTGATTGGGTTCTTGATCTTAATGCCGTTTTTAAATGATACGATTCTCGGACTTGTTTTTGCCGCAGTTGGAGGCATCATGGTCTTTATTTCACTCGACGGCCTCCTTCCAGCTGCACGTGAATACGGAAAGGCGCACCACGGAATGTACGGAATGGTTGCCGGTATGATTGTGATGGCAACAAGTTTGGTTATGTTAATGTAAAAGAAACGAGCCGGCATTGATTTGCCGGCTCGTTTTAGTTTAAAGTACAACTGTTATTGCTTTAACAGGCGATTAATTTCGTTTTTATATAAATCTGAACGACCTCCGAAGATTGCCTGAATGTTTTGACCCACTTTTACTACACCAGCTGCTCCAAGCGATTTAAGCTGGTCCTCATCGATTTTATCTACCGCTTCTACTTCTACTCTTAACCGTGTAAAGCAGGCATCTACATGTTTCAGGTTTTCTTCGCCTCCAAGTGCTTCCATAATGGCTGCTGCAGTTTCTTTTGACTGTGAAGACTTGGAACCTTTTTTCTTCTCATTAAAATCTTTTCGTGTATACAGTTTATTCTCCTGCCCACCACGACCCGGTGTAGCAAGATCCCACTTTTTGATCGCAAAGGAGAATGAATAGTAGTAAATTACGAAGAAAATCGCACCAGCAATCAGATTTACCCACCAGTTCTCAGTACCCGGCAGAGCATTTACCAGAATAAAATCAATTAAACCTGAGCCGCCTGCCCATCCGAGGTGTACATCAAGCATATACATAACTGCAAAGGAGATACCAGCAAGTAAGGCATGAAATAGGAATAGCAGTGGTGCAACGAACAGGAAAGTGAATTCGATTGGTTCGGTGATTCCTGTTAAAAACGCCGTACCTGCTGCTGCAATCAGCATCCCTTTTACGACAGGCTGATTCTTTTTATCGGCACGACGGTACATCGCAAGGGCTGCGCCAAGCAGACCGAACATAATGATCGGGAACTTCCCGGCCATGAATCTTCCCGCCGTTACATCGACACCGGCAGCAATCTGAGCAAGGAAAATATACTGATCTCCTGATACAGTATTTCCTGCCACTTCCGCTGTACCTCCAAGGGAAGTCCAGAGAAATGGCGCGTACCAGATATGGTGCAGACCTGTTGGAATTAATGCACGCTCAAGAAATCCATACAGACCGATGTATAAAGGATTCGTTACACCATTTGCGATCACATTGGCAATGGCATTGATTCCACCCTGAATAGGTGGCCATACCATCATCATGACAAAAGCCAACAGAATTGAAGCAAATACCATAACAATCCCTACTGAACGATCGCCAGCAAAAAAACCAAGTACTTCTGGCGGATCAAACTCATGAAATTTACGGTAAACCCAAACAGCAAGCAGGCCTACCACTATTCCGCCAAGAACCCCTGTTTCGAGAGTCGGTATTCCGACAGCCATCCCATATTCTCCGCTCTCTTCAACCATTTCCGGTGTAATTCCAAGAGCAAAGGATAACGTCTGGTTCATAATTACGTAACCAAGCAAAGCTGCAAGCGCAGCAATTCCCGACCCTCCCGTGAGACCGATCGCGACACCAATGGCAAAAATAACAGCCAGGTTGTTAAAGATGCTAATCCCGATCTCAGACATTCCATTCCCTATTGTCTGGACAGTATCATTCTGCAGAAATGTTAAGGAATCTGCGAGTGGACCCGTTAATGCCGCGCCGAGCCCCAAAAGAATACCGGCAGCTGGCAGAAGCGCAACAGGAACCATAAGAGATTTTCCGAATTTCTGCAGGCTTCCAAATATGTTTTTCACTGTTTCTCCTCCTCGTAACCGCTTACTTTTTGTTTTTATAAGGAACCCAGGCAATACGTGCCCGGGTTCTGTTTATCAGGCATTCACAGTAAGTCGTCTGCTGTGATAAAGCTCCGGCCAGTAATCTTTATTGGCTTCAATCATGTCATCAAGAATTTTACGCGCCCGTGGTGCATCCACGACTGTCCGATTCAAAGTGAGTGCCTGAAGTGCTTTCTCATAACTATTTTCAAAGTATGCATCTACCACAAGCTTTTCATATGCTAATTGACCCTCAATCATCCCCTTATAAAATGTATCGATATGTCCTACAGAGAAAGGTTTTGGTCCTCTGTTTGTGATCATAGCCGGCACTTCCACCATGGCATCATCAGGTAAATTTGCGATCGTCCCATTGTTTTCAACCATTACAATAAAGATATCTCCATTGTTATAGGCCATAGAGGCAGCTACACGAATCATATACCGCCCGTGAATATCTACTTCCAGCTCTGCATGAGCCGTTGTATCGTCAGCGATGATTTGATCAGCCAGCTCATGAACACGCTTTTCACGTCCATTGATTACCTGTCTGGCGCGTGTGTTATCCACATCTTCTTTTTCAACCATTTGTGAAGGATACAAGTAATACTGAAGATACGTATTAGGGAGATATTCCGGAAAATCTGACAGCATTTGTTCTACTTGTTTAAATGTTTTAATCCATGAAGGATCGTTGGCAATTTCAGCGTCTTCAGGTATGAAACCATCTTCAGTTATCGCCCGTTTAATCGTTTCTGTATGATCATGTCCATCTTTATCCAGCACTTTTGTAAACCATCCGAAATGGTTTAACCCGAAATACTCAGGTACAAGATCAAACACATCTTTACCCAGAATGCCTGCATAGCTGACCATGATCGCAGCCGGCATATCACAAATGTTCAGCAGTTTTCGGTCTTCCGGGAATTCTCTTCTAAGTGCCTCAGCTACAATCGCTGCAGGATTTGTATAATTTAAAATCCAAGCATCAGGTGAATAATGGCGGATGTCATGAACCAGCTGAATCATATCTTTAATGGAACGCAGCCCATAAGCCATGCCACCCGGTCCGCAAGTCTCCTGGCCAACCGCTCCATACTTAAGCGGGATTTGCTCATCCTTTTCACGCATTGCCAGGCCACCCGTGCGGATTTGAACGAATACAAAATCAGCATCTGTTAGAGCGGTCTTCTTATCTGTTGTATAGCGAAACTCTTCAAGTTCAGGATATTTCTCACGCAGGATGATTTCACTAGCCTTCGCTATTTTTTCCTGGCGCACAGCATTCGTGTCATAAAAGGTGATAGAGCGAAGTGGAAATTGCTCTTTTTCTGCAACCAGACTCATGACCATACCGATCGTATAAGTGCTACCTCCACCGATTACGACTAAATTTTGCTTTTTCATCTAAACCAGCCTCCAATAGGTATCTTATTTGTATTAAAATTAATTTGATACAAATATAAGATAAATTTTTGACAGCGTCAACATTTTGTATCGAATTTATGTGCTTGTTTCGATATAATAGGTCTATAGAAAGAAGGAGGAGGCAAGGAAATGGGAGCTCCACTTTACAAGCAGATTGCACAACAAATTAAAGAAGAAATCAGCAGCGGGAAATGGAACGAAGGAGAAGCAATTCCTACGGAGCTGCATTTATCCGAATTGTATAAAGCCTCACGCGTTACCGTTAGACAGGCAATTAAACAACTGGTAGATGAAGGCTTGCTCGAAAAAATACAGGGTAGCGGGACCTACGTAAAAGAACAAAAGATTGAACATAATATTTTTGAGCTCGTCAGTTTTACTGAGGAAATGAGAAGACTGGATAAAGAGCCTGTTAATAAAGTTCTTTACTTTCAACTAATACAACCGGATGACCATGTGAGGCGAATGCTCAGACTTGGAGAGGATGATCAGGTATTTTATATTCGCAGACAGCGCCTGGTTGACGATATTCCATATGTACTGGAAGATACTTATCTCCCTGTTTCACTATTTCCTAATTTGTCGTATCAAATTATGACCGGTTCTAAGTATGACTACATTGAAAAAGAGGTTGGAACAAAAATTAAAGAAAGTTTTCAGGAAGTAATCCCCATCCTGCCAGATGAGGAGATCGCAGAAGCATTAAAGATCACCAGAGACAAACCAATATTAAAGATTCAATCATACAGCCTTTTCCAGAATGGTACTGTTTTTGAATACAGTGAGAACCACTTCAGAAGTGAAGAATATAAATTTACGTTACGAGCTTCCAGACCTTAAAGCAGGGTATAAATATTTTAATGCCTAATTAAAAGCCACCCTGACTTCAAAAAAAACCGCTAGAACCTTAGAGTTTTAGCGGCTTTCTTTACTCATAATTTTTTACTCTGCTGAAGCAGCTTTGACTTCCCTGTCCGCTCCCAATCTTCTACTGTTTTATAAGCGTTTTCAGGCGTATATCCTTTGCCGACCAATACGCCCATCAAAATAAATTCCTGGAGAATATGAAGTGCATTCACACCTTTCCGTACGTCCTCAAGACCTTCTTTTACAAGGTAGGAGGTATGCATAACCCACTCATCAGGTGTTTTGCCGAATACTGAATCGGGCTCGTGATGCGCCGCCTCTGCATCTGCTTTTGTCTGATGAACCGTTCCTCGAGGATGATTCGGTGGTGCATAAATAGAATACAGCTTCAGCGGAATGCTTCCTGTATTGACTAGGTTATGCCATGTTCCGGCTGGAATCAGAATCGCGCTGTCATCCATCACCATTCTCCGAAAATCAAGCTGATCCTTCGACTTGCCCATCATCACTATTCCCTGTCCCTGCTCTATGCGCAGAAACTGATCCACATCAGAATGCATCTCAATTCCAATGTCTTCACCGGGATTCAGACACATCAGCGTCACCTGAAGCCGACTCCCTGTCCACAAAGCCCGACGGAAAGCCGTGTTTTGAAGTGTAGCCTGGTTGATGTTGATCGTGAAGGGGTTCGGACCCTGGTCTGATAGTGGCGGGTTTGGAATGGGTAGGGATGGATAGTGATAAAAAGAACCTTCATTCATACTGTTTGACTGGTAGGGATACTGATACATATCATTCTGACTATACATATTAACCTCAATCCCTTCTGTGGGTTTATGGTTAGTTTATGCGCAATAAGTTTATAAGGTCAGCCTTTATCCAATTTAACGTGTAAAATCTCTGTAATCAGTGCGGTTCTTAATATATCTTACTTTCAGCAGATATTTATTCTAATTTACTGATAGAAGGAGCCTTACATGACTCAACCTTTAATTATACAAACAAAAAAGAATAATAAAGATTGGTTTATTCAAATTCAAAACGGACGTATTTTTCGTCTGGGTCATGAAACAGAAGGAATGGCTGGTGATGTTCTGCAGGTACCTGATGGATATCACCTTCTACCTGGTTTCATCGACACACACATCCATGGCGCTTACGGAGCGGACGTAATGGATGCGACTTCCGAAGCGCTTCAGACAATTGCAGACGGTCTGGTAAGGGAAGGTGTTACGTCGTTTCTTGCAACGACGATGACACAGAGCAAGGAAGCAATTTTAAACGCTGTAAAAAATGCAGGGACGTTTATGGACCAGCAAGTTTCAGGTGCAGAACTTCTCGGTATTCATCTGGAAGGCCCTTTTTTATCTCCTGATAAAGCTGGTGCACAGAACCGTGAGCTTATGACAGAACCGGATGAAAACTGGTTTAATTCCCTTCAGAAATTATCGGGTCACTCTATTAAAGTCGTGACAGCTGCTCCGGAGCTTGCCGGAGGAATTGCTTTTTTCAGGAGGTATGCCAAAGAGCTTGTGATGTCAATTGGGCATTCCAATGCTTCTTATCAAGATGCATTGGATGCTATTGAAGCCGGCGCATCACAGGTAACACACCTGTATAATCAGATGAGTCCTTTTCATCACCGGGATCCAGGAGTAACAGGAGCCGCCCTCCTGCATCCAGAGCTGAAAGCTGAATTAATCGTGGATCTGGTTCATGTCCATCCGGATGCTGTGCGTTTGGCCTGGTCGCAAAAAGGAGCAGACGGACTGATTCTGATTACAGATGCAATGAGGGCAAAGGGATTGAAGAATGGTCTGTATGACCTTGGCGGGCAAAAGATCGAGGTTCTTGGAAAGGCAGCTAGACTCGTTGATGGAACACTGGCAGGAAGTGTTCTGACGATGGAAACAGCGGTTCAGCATATAACCGATATCATAGAGCTTACGGACGAAGAGCTGGTCAAAATAAGTTCAGAAAATGCGGCAAAGCAATTAGGGATTTTTGACCGAAAAGGAAGTATTGAAAAAGGAAAAGATGCTGATTTTGTTGTGATGAATGAAAACTATCAAGTTGTCACGACCATCATCAATGGAGTGGTTGCCTTTAATAAGATGTAACGGACATTTTATCGGAATTTAAAACCAGTAACACACTGGTTTTTTATTTTTTATCAAATATATAGTACATTTAACCTATAACTTTTATACCATTTAAGTTATAATAAAAGTAAGTTTATTTGTAAAAATTTATAATAAAGGTGTGGTATTTATGGTCAGCCTTGATACGATCACCCTGGCATTAGTCATCAGCATGCTGGCTCTTGTTTCGGCAGTTGTCATGACGTTAACCTGGCGAATGAACTCTGATGAAAAAGGTCTTGGTTTTTGGGCATGGGGAGCCATAATCGGGGGACTTGGTTTTATGGTCATGTTGATCATGCCCACAATTGGTACTTATGCTATTGTCATAAACAATGTGGCTTCTATTGCCGCTCCTCTTTTAATACTGGAGGGAATCATGAGGTTCCGTCACTTAGGTAAAGAAAAATGGAGAATGGGAATCATGATATCTGTCATTTTATATGCTATCACTATTGCTTTTATCAATAAGGATGACACTACAACACGTTATCTGTTTCATGACTCACTTGCCCTTGCCATTTTCTTTTTGTCAGCATACGTGTTGATGTGGCGAACAACAGGTATTGAGCGAAAAATTTATGGACTTTCGGCAGTTGTCTTTACGATTATTGGCGCTTTCTTTGTGGGAAGAATGGTTTTAGCAAGTCAGGGTGCTTTTAACAGTGGTGTTGATCACGTTTATAATACCTACTTATTTATGGTCATCATCCTCTGGATTATCGGTTGGACATACGGTCTAAGTCTGGCCGTTAACTACCGAGCTCACCAGCGTATGATGAAAATTGCCAGTCACGATTATTTAACCGGGCTTCCAAATCGTAAATACTTAAACGAATATCTGCATTCAAAAATAGACCGGTCACTTTCAACTAAAACACCTTTTACATTGTTTCTGTTGGATTTGAACGGATTTAAACAAATCAATGATACGCATGGACATGGATTTGGAGACCGCGTCTTAATCATGATGTCCGATGCCATCCAGGAAACACTTGGTGAGGAGGATTTTGCTGCACGGCTTGGCGGGGATGAATTTGTAATTGTTCTGCATGGGATCAGCACATCAGATCAAATCCAGTCCGCTAAAGAAAAGATCAGGATGACGATTGAACGTGAACGACCAGTCGCCGGAAGACTGATTGAACTCCGGACATCGATCGGCCATGCAGTGTTCCCATTAAATGGACGGGGAATGGATGAAATTCTTCATCAGGCTGATTATTCCATGTATAAGGAAAAAATGATTGACCGGGAATGCTCAGTCGTCAAGGAAGCTTAATGATTGATTGATTTTTTTACCATAAAATGAAATGATAAAGAAAAATGAATGCTTGAAGGGAGATTTGACCATCGGGGACATCCTCTTAGTATTTAGTATTTATGTACTTTTTATGGTTTTAACGGAGTGGTATTTGATTAAACGGCTCGATATTCCAAGAGATAAAGGCCCCTTTTATAAACGGGCTCACCGTTACCAGTTGATGACTGAGCTTATGGTTCTGGTTGGAGCTTATGCTGGTATCTTTCTCTTATTTCCTTTTCCATCCGTTATCTATGCAATTCCGGTCGGTCTGGCACTTGTTCATGCAACACGAGCGATTTTTGAGTGGCGTTTAGAACGAGACAAACGCCGATACGTCATTTCGCTGATTGGCAGTGCTTACTTGTTTGGTATGGTACCGCTTTTTGCACTTTTATCTTAAAACAGCTGAGGTGATCAGATTGAATCAATTTGTATTATTCGGAAAGCTCACTGCCATACAGGGGCAGCGGCACCAGCTACTAAAAATATTGAAGAAGGCTTCTGAGGAAATGGAAAAGCTCATGGAATGCTATGTATATAGTGTGAGCTTTACTGAAAAAGAACCGGATGCTGTTTTTGTATACGAGGTTTGGGAAAATGAAGAGGCTCATCAGGCCTCTCTTCAGCTGGATGTAACACAGAAGATGATTCAGCAGGCACGTCCGGTGATTGCGGGCATGGAAAGACTGTATACACTGGAAAGTTAAACAGATCGAAAAAACCGGAAAACTTGTTTTCCGGTTTTTTTGATCTTTAAATGCTGCGTAGGATTTCATCTGAGCACACACTACCTGACATTCTCTTTTAAGCGAACCAAAAGCCCGGAGTCTTCACCCCGGGCTTGTACATCGTTTAGTTTACTTTTGCAAATCCAAATCCTGATGCTAAGTCATCGCCAGCCGCTGCACTTCGTCCGCCAAGGATGTCATTTGCTTTCGCACGATTTTGCAGTTCTGTGCGAAGCTGTACATGAGAGAAGCCAGGGTTTTCAGCCCACACTTTTGCTGCAAGTCCTGCAACGTGTGGTGACGCCATAGATGTACCACTGATTGTGTTATAACCGCCATTTGGCCATGTTGAGAAGATGGCTGCACCTGGTGCCGAGATTTCAACGTCACCTTCCTGGATCAGGTAGTCACCAGCTCCTCCACGAACACCGCGTGATGAGAAGTCAGCTACACGATACGTACCATTTTCAAAGCGGTTTTCAAGAGCTGCTACCGCAATCGCATTTTGCAGACCGCCCGGATAACCAATTGACCCTACGCGGAAGCCTGAGTTACCCGCAGCTGCTACTACTAGAACACCTTTCCCGTATGCATATTCAACCGCATCAGCAATTAAACTGTTTTTTACAGACGATCCAAGTGACATGTTAATAACTGTTTTCGTTCCAGTAGCAACCGCCTGATCAGCTGTATGACGGATCGCTGCTGCGATATCGTCTGAGTAACCTGAGCCGTCATCACCAAGCACTTTATATGCCCAAAGATCTGCATCTGGCGCAACACCATAAACTCCTGTGCCATCACTGCCGCCATCCGCAAGTACTGAACCTGCCACGTGTGTTCCGTGGCCGTCTACATCGTTACAAGATCCGTTGACAAGCGGTGTTGCCTGTGTGAAATCCTTACACTGTTCGACCGTTCCTGCAAGATCATGGTGCCCTGTGAATACACCAGTATCCAAAACGGCTACATTGATGCCTGATCCACCTGACGTTGAAGCTACATTTGCATCGTTATAAATTGCCTGAATGCCCCAAGGCGTCTGGTCAGCAGGTGCTGAAAATGCTGCGGTCACATTTTCTTTACTTCTATATGTATCAAGTTGAACCTCTTCCACTTTCGTTAATTTAAGATTTTTATTGTTTTGAAGGGCCTTAAATTGTGCGGCATTCATTTCAGTTGAAAATCCATTCGCACTAAGCTCCCAGCGCGCATCATACTGCTTTTGAAGTGACGCTTTTGTTTTTTGTGCAGAATCTCCTGTTACCTCTACATACACTCGGAACTTCTCAGCATTGTTAACCTGAGCATCCGGTGCAGCACTTGCCCCCGCTGGCGCTGCCAAACTTGCAGCCAATAATAAACTCATAACGATACTTCTCGATTTCTTCATTTCCCCCGACTCCTTTTTGTCAAAATATTTTGTGAATAGACTTATCCTAACAGAGGGGGAGAATATTGTTTATCGGGAAAATTAACGTATTTATGATACGGTAAAGGGGTATCATTCCCTTTATATGTAACACTTCACACGTACTTTTTGTGTTTATCAATCTTTAATGTTGGGAAAATTCTGATAAAATATAAAACTAAATCGCTCTCAAAATATTTTTTTTATGAATAAAATTGATGTTTTTTTACTAAAGCTTATTATTTCCTCTATCTTACCTATTGCCAAAAAGTGTATAATCAGACTAAAAGGGGAAAATCAGATGACATTATACGGTGGGTACGGAAAAATCGTTGCTGAGAAGGGGAAAAGAGAAGAGCTAGCTGCCCTTTTAACTGAAGCTTCAAGAAACATGGTAAAGAATAAGGAATGTGAAATCTTCAGCGTCAGCACATCAGATGAAGATCCCGACGCAGTATTTGTCTATGAAGTATGGGCAAGTGAGGACGCCCATAAAAAATCCTTAAATATGGACGTCACACGGACACTTGTATCAAAAACGCTCCCTATTATTACAGGCATGGAAAGGCTCTATACATTAGATGCCAGAAAATAAATATAAAAATGGACGTCCATGCTGATACAATGGCCGCCCATTTTTTGTTTAAATCATTCTTCACACTACTCAATATGTACTTTCAAAATAGAACAGCTCTCACATTATTTCACCTGCATTTTTCTCACGCTGTCCCGGTGGAAGGGTGAACCTTTTACCTCATTGACTACACTGAACGGATTTCCATCCGGATCAAAGAAATCAAAAAACTTCATCCCTCCGAACTCGCCAATGTCAGAAGTTCTGATCCCCTTATTTTGAAGTGATCGGTATGTTTCATCAATATCCTCAACTACAAAGTTAAAGTATCCGTTCCTTTGATTCTCACTGGTTGTAAATTCAGACACCTGCGGAGAATCCACCTTAACCAGTCCAAGCTGCGTGTCACTATCAGGGAAATAAAACCCCGCTCCACCTTCCCACACATCGATGATCTTCACTCCAAAATTCTCTTCGTACCATCTTGATGATTGTTCCATATTTGTGACTGGTATAAATATACTGCCTACTCTGAACATGAAATCCCTCCATCCATAATTTTTTTAGTCTATAATGCTAATCCTTAAATCGGTTAAACACCCAATCCCCTGTGAATATAATTAGCCTTAACCGGTTTCTTCCCGATCTCCCTTGACCAGATAGACAGCTGGCCTGAATGATGAACCTCATGAACAATCATGTGATTCAACACCTCTCCCTCAGTAAAGGATTCTCCTTCTATTTCGATCAGCTGATCTTCCCGGTCTGCTGACCAGTTTTCCACATATTCTTTGATTTCATGATGATACTGGTCGTTTAACTCCCTTACTTTTTGAAGGGTTGTAAATTCCGAAAGATCATCTTCAAACCGCTCTCCTTTTAAATCCTTCAGCCAACCGATTTCTACCACCACAATATGTAGCAGCGTCTCAAGAATGTTCCCGATTCCGCCTGTTCGTCTCAACAGCAACTCATCCTCTGAAAGCTCAGAAGCCCACTCGAACCATTCCTGTCTCTTTTGCCAGTTGTAATAAAACAATTTTTTCATGAACGAACTTCCTCTCTGTTTTTAAAGCCGGATGCTTTTATCGTTCGGGTAAACTTTTGTATGATCAGCGTCCCCCATAACAGAAGGCCGATATAGAACAAGGTAAAGAAGTTTGGAGTAGATAAGATGGATAACCATTCATAAAATTCGATCCCTTGAAAAACAGAAAATCCGTTTCCATCATCCCATTGCTCAATGCCTGGAAACCCTCCTTCTGTCAGAAAGAAAAAGCCCACATTTGACAGTACATATCCAATAAATAAGCCCGCTGGAAGACTCCACATCTTAGATTTCAATATAAGTCCGAGAAAAATGCCCATCATAAAAAATGCAGCAGGATAGAAGATGAGCAGCACCGTATAGGTTGTCATTCGATTCAGCTCCCTTTATCTATTCTATTTATTACATTCTTCGGGGCTGCTCATCATTCCTGCTTTTTGGATGATATTTTCCATTTAAAAATGATTTACCTGTTCAATCGCCCATTTGTGATGCTCCAAAAGCAGTCTTTCCCTAGCCATTTCTTTTGTCATCCATGTCAGATCATATCCAGCAGCAATCTTATTTCTTCTCTTCAGTGACACTTCATAAAAGGAGGCTTCCTGCTGGATGTTCTCCCCATCCTGATCATAGTGATGCTCTGCCCTGCCGATACACTTACTCAAAAATGCTTTATAACCTGTTTCAATTTCAAACTCTCTAAGCAAACACTGAGCTTCCTGTTCGTTCACTTCCATTTCCCCGCCAGGCAAAAAATATTCACCTTTGTCATTCCTAACCAATAGGAAATGCTGATCCTTAAAACAGACACCGAACACCATTCTTGCATACCGATAATTTACGTCTTCCTGCTTCATACCAAACCTGATCATAAAAAACACCACCTTTTCTTCAGATGTATTTTCCTTAGTCATAATGTCTCTGCACGAGTAAATCCATTGAATACTTTCAAACATGAAAAAATGATAAAACGAAAACTTTATCACTATTTATGATTCTTTTCTGAGTATTTTTACCCTTTTACCTGAAATGATCTATATTTAAACCAAAAACCAGACAAAGAACATTCTTTGTCTGGTTTTTATGCTCGATTCTGAAGGTAAGCTTTGATTTTGTTTCTGAAAAGCATTGGAACAATAAAAACAATAGCGAAGATCGAAATTGCCAATACAATGGTTCCGGAGCTGTCCGAACCTGCACTGAAGCCCAGGAATGTGTATGCAAACGTTCCCGGAATAATCCCGATCAATGTGGCTAAAGAAAAAGGAAGCAGTCTGATTTTAGAAGCGCCTGCTGCATAGCTGATTAAATCGAAATTAAATATGGGTACAAGCCTCAATAGCAATACAATAAAAAAGCCGTTGTGCTCCAACTGATCCTGCAACTTCCTCCCTCTATCACCAAGCTTTGTTTCAATCCGTCTTGCACCAGCTTTTTTTGCAAACATAAAAGCAAGAATAGCCCCTGCTGTTGCACCCGTAATGGTCAGGAGCGTACCGTACACGGGCCCAAATGCCAGTCCTCCTGCCAGAGAAAGAACCGATGCTGGAAATAAAATGAAAGGTCTCGCCGAATAAAATAGAACATATAAAAGTGGTGCCAGCATACCAAATGATAAAATCCAATTGCGGATCCGTTCAGGTGATAAATCCAGTACAGTGCGATTTAGTATAATCAGACCTGCCAGGATGATCACTATAAGTACGATCCATCCCCACTTCCTCATAACCTTCCACCTCGTTATACTACTTGAATAAAAAACAGACGTTCATTTTTAAATAACTGATCTTTTTATCGTAATGGGAATCTGATATTTTGTCATATTTCAAATGTTTACAGACTTCTGCTATCCAGAGTCAGACGAAAAATCTAATGTATGCAGCCGCATTTTTAAGTACTATTACATTTATTTCATTATACACAACCTGTTTACAGTAAGCTGTAGCGGGTATTTTTAATTATAAAGAACTACAACTTTATAACTATTTAGGAAAGCGAGGGATTTTTGTTGAGCATTCAAAAGAAAAGCTGGATGATGACGGGGCTGCTGGTGGCAAATATTATTGCGATCGCTTTATTTTCGTTTTTTTCCTCACAGAATAATGCACAAATTGCGGAAAGTAACGAAAACCGGTTTGAGTCATACTTGTTAGCGGATGAGTTACGGCAAAGTTCGGATGATCTCACTAGATTAGCACGTACATATGTCATCACAGGAGATCCGTTTTATGAAGAAATGTATTTCAGCGTCTTAGCGATCAGGAACGGTGAGGTGCCACGTCCGGAAAACTATGAGCGCATCTACTGGGATTTCTATGCTGCATCCGGTGAGGCTCCGCGTCCAGACAGCGATGTTCAGCGCTCCCTTAATCAGCTTATGATTGATGCAGGCTTTACCGAAGAAGAGATGGGAAAACTTGCAGAAGCAGAAGCAAACTCTAATACACTTGTTAATACGGAAGTCATTGCCATGAATGCTGTAAAAGACATTGTTACGCCTGAAGCAGAAGTTTTAAAGGAACCAGGTGAATCAAATAGTGAATTTGCAGCACGAATCATGCATGATACCGCTTATCACGTTGAAAAAGCGACGATTATGTCGTCCATTGACGAATTTTTCGCTATCCTTGATGCCAGAACATCTGCTGAAGTAACGGCAGCAACGGATCGGCAGGCTGTTCTCAATACGATTTTAGTTGTATTAATCTTTTTACTTGTTGCCTCAGTCGTTTATAATGCGATCAGCCTCAGGTCCATTGTTAAGCCAATCAGACGTTTATCAGGAACGGTGGAAGAGCTTGCCGGTTATGATTTAACGACAAAGAAAAATGATGCAGCTCAGGATTACGCTCATCGTAAGGATGAAATTGGCGTCATTGCTGCATCCATTTTGAATATGCGGACTCAATTTACAACGATGATTCAGCTCATAAGTCAAACCGCCGTGGATACAAACCAGACAGCTAAATCTTTAGCAACAGGAGCGACGGAAACAGGTATGACCTCTGAGCAGATTGCTGTATCCATTCAGGAAGTTGCGACTGGATCAACGACTCAGGCTGACCGGTCCAACACCATTCTTGAATCCAGCACAGAAGTGCACCAAATAGCAGTAGACGGACACTCAAGCATTCTCAGTACAATCGATAATCTGAGCGATACCGGACGTCTGGCCAGAAGCGGTAATGATGTTATTAATGAATCCGTCACCCATTTAGAGAAAATAACGGAAAGCGTTCATCAGTCCTCTCAAGCAGTTCAGCAGCTTGGAGCACGTTCGGGCGAAATTAACAGCATTATTACGACCATCACAGATATTGCCGGTCAGACAAACCTTCTTGCTTTAAACGCAGCAATCGAAGCAGCCAGAGCAGGTGACAGCGGTAAAGGGTTTGCTGTTGTAGCATCGGAAGTACGAAAACTGGCAGAGCAGTCCAGTGATTCTGCAGCAAAAATCGCTGATCTCATTCACACAATTCAGACTGAAACGCATGAAACCGTCAGTATGATGGAACATAACGTGAAGCTCGTTGAACAACAGGCTGACATGATGTCTTCAGCCTCCGGCGCACTGCGGGCCATTCTTGAAGCAGCCGAACGTGGTGAAAAGGATACTGAAGTTATCAATGAACTATTTGACAGGCTTCAAAAAAGTGCAGCAGAGTCACTTGAAAATGTACAGGAGATTGCCAGCGTGATCGAGCAGACAGCTGCGGCTGCCGAAGAGGTTGCTGCAGCAGCCGAAGAACAGACAGCCACTGTTGGTGACATTTCTAACCAGGCTCAGGAATTACGCGAAAAAGCACAGACACTTGAAGAGCAGATTAAACGTTTTAAGGTGGATTGAATGAAAGAAAAGTGTGAATCTCCGGTGAGGTTCACACTTTTTTATTCATTCTCCTTCACCCTCCACCCCAAATACTCCTCCCGCTCACTTTCAAAAATCCCTGTCTGAATCCATTTGCATGCCTTACATACAAGCGGTGATGCATTTTCTATCGTCAGATCCTCCAATGCCATCCAGACAACTCCTTCAGAATCCTGTCCTTCAAATATTTCTGGCGCCACCAGGTCTCCACCTGTGCTGATCTCATAAAACACAGCAATATGATGGATCCAATCGAATTCCTGCCAGTGTGAGGGCAGCAAGAAATCTGATGTGCCAATCTGGTTTGCTGAAAGTACACTCAGGCCCGTTTCCTCCGCAATTTCTCTATGGAGCGCTTTCGTTAAGGCCTCTCCTTCTTCAAGACTGCCACCCGGCAAGTCAAACCGGTTTTGATAAGGACCTCTGTTTTTTCGAATCACAAGTATTTTACCGTTCTCCACGTTGACCCCGTAGACGCCAAACGGCTTATTCACCTTTCCTGCTCCCGGACGCAATTGATAAATGCTTTTTACGAAGGCTGTTTTAGCTTCGGTGTAAGCCTCGATCCCCGTTGTACACTCACTCACATAGTCATTTTTAATCGCTCCATATTGATCCCTGGCATTTTTGTTTTCATTTAAATAATCGCGAAAAAAGATCAGGTTTCGCCATAAAGGTCGGTCGTACTCAGTTAAATGAAGGTAATGCGTTTTAATTTTATAGTCAGGATCGGCAAAAAGGGCAAAAACGATTTCGCCAGGTCTTTCAACTCTCAATCTTAAGAAACCCGCCTTCTTCAATCCATTAAATATATACGGTTCAACGTCATCCAGATTATCTACACCCATTAGCAGATCAATAACCGGCTTAGCTTTAATACCACGAATCGCTGTGCTTCCAATATGTTCAACCTGTAACTCTTCTCCATCCATCTGTCCTAAAATGGACTGTTTCACCTGTTCAAATTCAACTTCCCACTCATGTGTATATGGTACAATTCGTACCTCATCCCTCGATAATCCAAGTTTCATCCAGACACGCCCTTCCCATCTTCCATCTTACCCGGCAGATCAAAACAAAAACAGGGTTAAAATGGATTTATTTGTATGTTATAATAGACTTATAAAATTGGTCATTTTACATTCAAATCAAAACCACCAGTGAGAACTGGTGGTTTTGATTTAGACGTTCACAGAATTTCGTGTGAGTTTCGCAGGATCATGTCCATATACCTAGTATCCAACCCGAAAAAATCAAAAAGCTGCTCCATTTGGAGAGCGGTTTTTCAAACACAATTAAAAAGGCTGCTGAATTAGATGCATCAGCAGCCTTTCGTTCATCTATTTCTGTAAATTCTTAAGTCTGACACCAGCGCCAAATAATAGCACCCCTATCATGACCAAGCTGCTGTAAAAGGCAAGCTGGAACGGACCGCCTCCCAAATGACTGAAGGGGAATGGACCATTTAATAAGGTAAACCTGAGATCTGTGTTAGCATTCATTGTGCTCCACAAAATCAATGGAAGCATAACAAAAAGACAAGCCATGTAAAAAACAATTTTATGCTTCATGTCGACTCTCCTTTATGCACAATCCCTCTCGTTGTCTTCAAGGATAATCTTAACATAAAATCACTTTATTTACCAATTATTCTTAAAATTCCATTTAAAATAGAAAAATGAGACAGTCTTATCAGACAATCTCATACTTATCCTATCCTCTTCAGCCTGCTTTGCTTTAACAGCTGGTTAATAACCTCAGATAACACGATCCCCATTGCAATGGAACCTGAAATCAAAAAAGCTTTAGCAGCAAATTGGACCGCTGTATTATAATCATTTGTCGCAAAAGCACGCATCGCATTATAGGCGGTTCCACCAGGTACAAGCGGAATAATTCCGGATACAATATAAATAATAATGGGCGCCTTATATACTCTCGCATAAAACTGACTGATCACAGCAATTAAAAAGGCTGCTGTAACCGTTGCCGGTATTTCCCCTATCCCAAACGTAAAGAGGAGAAAATAGGTCATCCAGCCAATCATTCCAACAAAACCGCATTTCCACAAAGATTCCTTCGGAGCATTAAAAATAATGCCAAACCCCGCCGCTGCAATAAAGCTCGTAATGATTTGAATCAAAATATCCATCCTTTTCTCCCCTCCTTACAAGAACGTCACAATCACAGCGATTCCTGATCCAATAGCAAAAGCCGTTAAAAATGCCTCTGCTCCTTTGGACAATCCTGATATAAAATGACCGGCAATCAGATCGCGAACGGCATTCGTAATTAATAATCCCGGAACAAGCGGCATTACTGAGCCGATAATAATCTTATCCAGCTCCTGCCCAAGTCCCGTCAGCACACTGATGGCAGCAAGCAATCCAATGATTAAAGAAGCCATAAATTCAGAGAAAAACTTAAGCAGAATTAAATCATGAAAGTACACAACACTGGCAAAACCAATTCCGCCAATGACCATTGCAGGAAGAAAATCTGCCCAGGACCCGTCAAACATCATTAAAAAACAGCCACTTGAAATCGAAGCCGCAGCAATCCGGATTTTCAATGGATACGTTTCCTCTGCTACCTGGATCCGTTTTAAGATCCGGTAAGCCTGCTGAACATCAAGCTCTCCATTGGCAATCCTCCGTGAAATACTGTTAACCTGCATCACTTTTTTCAAATCGGTCGTTCGGTCTGAGATTCTGATCAGCTTCGTCTTCGTTGGCTCTTCTGTTTCAATGGAAAACATAATGCCTGTCGGTGTCACATAACTGTGGGATTCCTTGATCCCGTAATTTTTTGCAATCCTCATCATCGTGTCCTCAACCCGGTAGGTCTCCGCTCCGCTTTCAAGCATAATTTTCCCGGCCAGCAGACTCACGTCCATAATGTCATACTGCTCTTCCAAATATTGTTCCAAGTTATCGATTTCCATTTGATCGCTCCAGTCTTACCATTTCGTTCGTAAATTGTGGTACTAGTGTATCATGATTTTTTGTAAGAATGGTCATTAAATCATTGTAAAGATAGCTTTTATTCACGTGTAACAAAGTCATTTTATTCTGTATTGAATGACACTCTTTAATATGCTTTTTCAGGGGGATCATACTTGAATCCAACAGATGTAGGATTATAATTTTTTCCAAAAAGATATTGACCAAAGTGATTTTTAGTGTAAAATTACACTATAAGTATACTTTAACCCTAATTAGGTGGTAATGAAAATGGAAAAAGAACAGGTTGTACAGGACATTGCAAAAAAAATGAAACTGATCAGAACAGAGCAGTCACTTTCTCAGGATCGGATGGCGGAAATTCTCGGCATTTCAAAAAAAACACTCGTCCAGATTGAAAAAGAACGAACGCTGCCGGGATGGAATGTTGTGGTGAGCTTTACGGCACTATTCGAAAACAGCGAGATTCTGCAGAATACGCTTGGTAACGAACCGCTTGAGGTGATTCGCCTTGTTACATTTGGAAAACCGGAAGAGCCTTACGGAAAAACGATGGGCGGTAAGGTCTGGTGGAGAGAAATCGATTCACAAAACGGCTACACTCTCCAGCAGAACCTGATCAGTCAGCATTACCGCATCATTGATCAGCAGCACTTTCGCTGGTACAGCACGTTTGATCAAAATGAAGCACTGGAACGTTTTAAGCAGTTAATACAATAAAGGGGGACACTTATGATCTGGAAAACGTTTGTGTCAATCATTTTAGCAATGGGATTACTGTTTATAACCGTATTTTTAAGTTTTACACTTTATTTTAATTTTGGTTCAACAGGCGTTATATTCATATGGATTACCTCTTTTATGCTTTATTTCATCTTAGTGATGGGGATATTTGAAAAACTAAAAGGGAAAAAATTCGGGATCACAGTGAGCACTTTTGTAGGTTTGTGCATAATTGTGTTAATAAGTCGGTACGGCTATGATCTTTATATTGAACGTATTACAAACTCAGCTGAGGTAGACTTGACCGAATATGAACCGTTCGGATCAGAAACAAAAGCTGTCTCGTTAGAACAAGCGGCTTCACTGGGGCTTTCAGGTGATCTTCCAGAGCTGGATGGGGCAACTGCACTATATCCTGTGTATTCCGCATTTGCCCAGGCAGTTTATCCTGAGGAACATTATCCACATGTGAATAATACTGACGGAATTGTATTATCCACAAAAACCGACGAAGCTTACACACGTCTTATCAAGGAAGAAACGGATATTATTTTCGTTGCCGGACCATCCGAGCGCCAGATTAAAGCAGCTGAAGATGCAGGACATACGTTAGAAATGACGCCAATCGGCCGGGAAGCATTTGTATTTTTCGTTAATGCCAAAAATCCTGTTGACTCTCTAACGATGGAACAGGTACAGAAGATCTACTCCGGGGAAATTACAAACTGGAATGAGGTTGGCGGAGAAAATGAAAAAATTCAGGCTTTTCAGCGTCCTGATGATAGTGGGAGTCAGACAGCACTTGAAAATCTGATGGGAGATATTCCATTAATGGAGGCTCCTGCTAAAGAGATTGTTTCCGGTATGGGCGGGATCATACGTGAAACCTCTGATTATCGAAATCATGGAAATGCCATTGGTTATTCATTCCGCTTCTTTTCTACAGAAATGCATCGTGATGGAGATATCAAACTGCTTGCCATTGATGGTGTGCCTCCTTCAGAAAAATCAATTCGTGATGGATCTTATCCTATCGCATCTGAATTTTATGCGATCACAGTCGGGGAACGTACAGAAAACGAAACAAAGCTCATTGACTGGATTGTTTCTGAAGAAGGACAGTGGATTGTTGAAGAAACGGGATATGTAGGAGTAAAGGAATGATAGATCCTTTTATCTGGCAACTCGTTATTGTTCCAAGTGTTACAATCAGCTTAGGATGCCTTAGCTCTTGGTATTTTAAAAAGCTCTGGGTTGGTCCTGTGATTAATTGTTTTTGAACATGATTTTTGAAGCTTGGTATTCACTGATATATTTTCAATTAGAATCAGTAAGCTTCTCATCCTGGAATTTCTTTTTTCCTTTTGCAACCTTCATCCTGGTCACGCTTGCCTATTTTATTTTTCGAGAATGGAAACCAGAGGATCCATTTTCTTAGACTGGATCTTTTTAACATTAAGGGATATAAATTTTAAAAAACAAAAGTGCCTGATCATTCCAAAGACGCGCAACTCCAAAAGCGCTGGAATGACCAGGCACTTTTTTATCTCAATTTCAATTATTTTCAAATGCAAAATAAATAGCTTGTCTATCAGAGAATAATGAACTATTATTTTATTACGTATAAAGGACTATTTCTTATTATTTTCCTGTTTACACCCGAACACAGCCAAGCCCCACAGACTGGAGGATCTTTCATGGGAGAATACAATCTGTTTCTCGTTACAGGCTCACTGCTTATCGCGATCTTTTCCTCTTATGCCGCCTTACTCCTTGTGAAAAAAATGATTCAGGAAAACAAAAGAAACCGAAAAGGATTGTGGCTGACATCAGGAAGCCTCATTTTCGGGGCTGGCATCTGGTGCATGCACTTTGTGGCGATGCTTGCCTATCATTTGGACATGCCCGTCTCCTATCATCCAGGTCTTCTGTTCCTCAGCATTGTTTTTGCCGCTATTTCCAGCTTTACCGCTTTTCTACTACTAAATAAGAAAGTCATCACGTCAAGAGTGATTATTTTTGGATCCGTCTTCATTTCCATCAGTATTTTATCTATGCATTACATAGGAATGGAAGCCATGAGAATGCAGGCTGATATTGTGTATAACCTGTGGATTGTTGCACTATCTGCTCTGATTGCGGTCGTTGCTTCCTATGCAGCACTGAGAATTTTCATCTATTTTTCGTTCCAGAAAAACAGCAGTGCCTTTATTGGACCTGCTATCAGCGCGGTAATCATGGGAATCGCCATCTCAGGCATGCACTATACCGGAATGGCTTCAGCAACATTCGATCACTCTGTGCATCACGCAATAGAGGACGTGACCGGACTGGATCAAAATGCGATTGGTTCTATTATTGCCATCGCCATGCTGGTCATTTTATCTTTTGTTTTTATCGTCATTTTTTATGATAAAAAAATGGCGCTGGCAAATCAGAGGCTGACAATGACTGATCAGCTATACCGCTCAATTATGGATGCTGCCAATGATGCCGTCATCACCACTGATGCCAACGGGGCTGTTCTTTCCTGGAATAAGGCTGCAGAAACGATTTTCGGATATGGAAAGTCTGAGATGATGGATCAACCCTTATCCATCATTTTGCCAGGTTACGAACTTTCAACGGACAATGACAAACAGACCCTTGTTCTTAAAGGAAAACATAAGAATAATGAGACTTTTCCGATTGAACTGTCGTTTTCATCTGTAAAAAATGAAAGTCAGCTTTACTACACAGGGATAATCAGAAACATTTCCGAGAGAGTCAAACAGCAGAAAAAGATTGAAGAGCTTGTTTATAAGGATCCACTGACGAACCTTCCTAACAGGCGTATGTTGAATGAAGAGCTTGGAAAGATGATCCACTCAGCAAGTAACGCAGGTCAGGAAGTCGCCGCCGCTTTTATCGATATGGACCGCTTTAAACAGGTGAATGACGTTTACGGACATCAGACAGGGGATCTGCTGCTGAAGGCTATGGCGGATCGAATGAGTAATTTGCTAAAATATGAGGATTTGATTGGAAGACAAAGTGGAGATGAATTTATTATCCTCTCCCCTGCCAGTTCTCCTTTTCAGATCAGCACAAAGGCTAATGCCGTGTTAACAGCTTTTAAAGAGCCTTTTTTAATAGGGAATACAGAGATTTTCATGTCTCCGTCTATCGGGATCAGCCTTTATCCACAGGACGGCATAACTGCTGATGAGCTCATTAAGCATGCAGACATGGCCATGTACAAAGCAAAAGAGCTCGGCGGGGCACATTTTCAATTTTTCACAAGTGAAATTAATGACGAAATTTCAAGTAAAATGAAGATGGAATCCGGTTTAAGAAAAGCCATTATGAATGAAGAACTGGAGGTCTATTATCAGCCGCTTGTCTCTATTCATGATAATCAGATTAATGGAGTCGAAGCGCTGATCCGCTGGCACAGCAGAGAATTGGGTACAGTACCTCCCGCAGATTTTATTCCTTTAGCTGAAGAAACGAACTTGATTTTACCGATCGGCGAATGGGTGCTGCGAAAGGCCTGCACGCAATTTACAGAGTGGAAAAAATCAAATTACATGCCCGGCCACCTTGCTGTGAATATCTCGTCCATCCAGTTTAAGCAGGAGAATTTCCCACAGCTCGTAAGCAAAGTCTTAGAAGAAACAGGCATGCCTCCCCACTGCCTTGTCCTTGAAGTGACTGAAACGGTTATTCAGAATGTGGAAAAGTCCCTTCCGACCTTACACAGCTTAAAGGAAATGGGCATTAAACTTTCGCTTGATGATTTTGGGACAGGCTATTCATCCCTTCAATACTTAAAGGATTTCCCGCTGGATATTATTAAAATTGATAAATCATTTGTACAATCTCTGCTGATCAGCCCCAAAAATCAGGCTGTTGTGGATATGATCATCAATATGGCGGAGCAGCTGGAAATTGAAGTCATTGCTGAGGGAGTGGAGTCTGAGGATCAGAGAAAATATCTCGCCACGAGAGAATCTATTTTTTATCAGGGCTACCTGTACAGTCCTCCAGTAACATTTGAAGAGTTGACTTCCCAGCTTATCAGTCAGTCTGTTCAGCGACTGGCTGAATAGCCGTTAAAAAACAGTGGATTCCTGATGGAGTCCACTGTTTCTCTATCTTATAACCCAAGACTTTCTTATTTATGCCTCAACCTTCACCAGCACACGACCTCGAATTTTACTTTCTATAATATCCTGCATCGCCTGCGGAACTTCTTTCAAAGGAACCTCACGATTGACCAGCAGCTCCAGATCATCAGGTTTCAAATCCTGACCGAGACGTGCCCAGATCTCTTTACGCAGAGGCATCGCACAATACGCTGAATCAACTCCAAGCAGACTGACACCTCTCAGGATAAATGGATGCACCGTAGTCGGAATTTTAGTTCCACCTGTCAGACCGCTTACAGCTACTGCACCATTTTGCTTCATTTCACTCAACACCGCAGCCAGGCTGTCTCCTCCAACCGGATCCACTGCCGCTATCCATTTCCCTTTACTTAACGGCCGGATTTTTCCGCCATCATACACTGCATCGCGTGACAGCACTTCGTTTGCTCCCAGGGCTTTTAAGAAATCATGCTCTGACTGTTTTCCTGTACTCGCAGTAACATCATATCCCCGTTTAGCGAGCATCGCCACAGCCATACTGCCGACACCGCCTGTAGATCCGGTCACGAGAACCTTTCCGGATTCAGGGGTAATACCTGTCTGCTCAAGTCTATGTACAGATAATGCAGCCGTAAAACCGGCAGTTCCAAAAATCATGGCTTCTCTGAGTGATAAATCATCCGGCAATGGCACGACCCAGTCTGCAGGTATTTTCGCATATTCACTGTACCCGCCAAAATGAGTGACACCAATATCATAGCTCGTCGCAATTACCCGGTCGCCCTCACTAAAACGGTCGTCCTCTGAGGAAACGACCGTCCCTGACAAATCAATTCCCGGAATAAACGGATACGATTGAACAATTTTCCCGTCCTTCAATCCAGCAAGTCCATCTTTAAAATTCACGCTTGAGTATGCAACCTTAATCAGCACTTCCCCTTTTGGAAGATCTTCTTCAGATAGCTCTTTTACCTGCGCCTCTACCTGATCATCTTTTAAGTCCACCATCACTGCCTGAAATGTTAACGACATGATTTTCTCCCCTTTGCTATTTTGATACATAGAGATTGTCTTTCACCCAGAAACGGTACGGATAATCGCGCGCTTCACCTGTGTTATCAATCCCTATTCTTGGTCCTGACACTACTTCAAAAGAACCCTCCGGCCAGCCCTCACAAATCTTAAGCGGCCGTCTTGTAAAATGAGTTCCGTAATCGGACATCGCAATCCCTAACGCTTTGGTCAGCTTTCCAGGACCACTCGTCCATTCAAGCTGCTTTCGCCCCTTTCTCCGCTGCTCCATTAAATGCAGTCCATCAACAGGTTCGACCGCCCTGATCAGCACGGCCTGAGGTGTATCAATCTCAGCTGCCACAACATTCACCAGAGTATGTGTATGCATCTGATATGTGTAAACAGAGCCGGCTTTTCCAAACATAATCTCCGTTCTTCGTGTTCTCCGGTTACCAAAGCTGTGAGCAGCACGATCCTCAGCCCCCATGTATGCCTCTGTTTCCACAATGATACCGGATGCCAGTCCCTCTGCCGTCTCTTTCACAAGCAGCTTACCTAAAAGGGCAGGTGCAAGCTCCAGAGCACTTATTTCATAAAAAGACTGATCCAAAGGAATCCGTTCCATCCGCATCCCAACTTTCCATGCTTATATTCTTCTGCTTTTCCCTTTGTAAGTCCTGTTTGAAACGGGATATATGTATAAAAGAGTGTGAATCCTCTTTTTGAGTTTGGAGTTTGTGAGGTTGGGTGGTTAATTCGTGAGGATACATCCGGAATTCATCAGCTTATCAGGGGAGTTTGTGAGCTTAACCCACGAGTTCGTCAGCTTACAAAAAAGTTCGTGAGTTCAGTGAGGTTTGACCTACTCCGGTTACCCTCTGCATACGCGTAACCAGTCTACATAAACAATCAATCCTGTTTCCGCGCGAGCAGACAGCAAAAAGACAAAAAAACACCTGCATCTCCTAAGAGAAACAGGTGTTTGAAATTGTAAAAATTATAATTTTACAACGTTAGCAGCTTGGTCGCCACGGTTGCCTTGAGTGATATCAAAGCTAACTTTTTGACCTTCTTCAAGAGTTTTGAATCCGTCGCCAGTGATAGCTGAGAAGTGTACGAATACGTCTTCGCCGCCGTCAACTTCGATAAATCCAAATCCTTTTTCTGCGTTAAACCATTTTACTGTACCTTCGTTCATGGGTAATTCCTCCACTTTGTTCTTGGTTTTACTTAATAGCTGAGTAAAAACAAAGAATTCACATGTTAGCACGAATTTTACATGATCGGAAATGTAAAATCCCTGATAACATGTGAATTAGATGGTTGTTACGTATTAAGCATGTGTTAATACTAGCACGCACTCGTATAAATAGCAAATTATTCTTTACTATATTTTCCGACAGGTTTCGCATTTACGGCGGTTAACCTAGTCGTGCTAACGGTTCAGCGAGAGGTAAATTAAATTAATTTTATTTATTTCCCGCCTGAAACCGATGATATTTCAGTCGAATAAACGAAACAACCGGATCGATTAATATCGTCCGGCTTTCCGTTTATTCATCAGCTTTCGGATAATCGGGTATACAATCGGTCCATATTTAATGGCTTTTTTAATTAAATTCTTCATGAACAATCTCCTCCTGAAAACGGGATATAGTTATAGGTATTCCCTGATTTCAGTATACACAAACATGAGGATCAGGCGTAATGACAGGCAGCGTAATGTCCTGTTTTGACCTCGCGCCACTCAGGTTTCTCAGCTGCACAGCGTTCATCTGCAAGAGGACAGCGGGTTCTGAATACGCATCCGCTTGGTGGATCAATCGGACTTGGCAGTTCTCCTTCAAGTAGGATCCGCTCCCTGCTTTCCTCAATATCCGGGTCAGGAATCGGAATGGCTGACAGCAGCGCTTTTGTGTAGGGATGCTGCGGATCCTCGTACAGCTTCTCACTCGTTGTGAGCTCCACCATATGACCAAGATACATGACCCCGATCCGGTCTGAAATGTGCTTGACCATGGACAAATCATGCGCAATAAACAAATAGGTAAGCCCTTTTTCGTCCTGGAGGGACTTCAGCAGATTGACGACCTGCGCCTGCACTGATACGTCCAGCGCAGAGATCGGTTCATCCGCAATGATGAAATCCGGATCAAGCGCAAGGGCACGTGCAATCCCGATACGCTGACGCTGACCACCTGAGAATTCATGCGGATAACGATTGGCATGATCACGGGTCAGACCAACATCCTCAAGAAGCTGATACACCTTTTCCTTCATTTCTTTAGCATTTTTGTAAAGACCATGTACTTCCATCGGTTCCGCAATGATCTCAAGAACCGTGGACCTGGGATTCAGTGATGCATACGGATCCTGAAAAATCATTTGCATATTCCGTAAAAAAGAAAAACGCTCTTTTTCATTCATCTGATGAACGTTCTGCCCATCAAAGTGAACTTCCCCATCTGTCAGGTTGTATAGACCCATAACGGTTCTGCCTGTCGTGGATTTTCCGCAGCCTGACTCTCCAACGAGTCCGAGCGTCTCGCCTTTATACACGTCAAAGCTGACGCTATCCACTGCTTTTAACAGCTGGTTTTTTCCTAAATCAAAGTGTTTTTTTAAGCCCTTGACCTCGAGCAGCTTCTGCTGTGTCATGATGTTCCCCTCATTTCTTCCAATATCGACGCGTTTCGCACCATTCTTTTTCATAAAAGGAGCTTTTGATTTCCTGGATCATGATCCGTTTACCCGGTGTTGGGGAATGAATCATTTTACCGTCTCCATGATAAATCCCGACGTGATGAAGTTGCCCTTTGCCTTCTTCATAAGCGAAAAACAGAAGATCACCAGGCTGCACGTCTTCCTTTTTAACCTTTACTCCCGAAGCTGCCTGATCTGAGGCATCACGTGGAATGATATAACCGCTTGCTTTATGTATGGAATAACTGAAGCCTGAGCAATCATAGCCGTAAGGCGTCATTCCTCCCCAAAGATACAGCAGGTCGTTGAAGCGTTCCCCTTCAGTCGCAAGCTCCCGACCGCTGCGTTGCTCCTTTTGACTACGATAAAGCTCTACATCATCCGGTTTTAAAAACCCGCTGCCATGCGGTGTATGTACTTCAATACGCTCTCCTTCTTCAAGTACAGGTAGAATGGTTGTATAAACGAGTGGAAGGATCTGCTCTCCGTTCTCATTTTTCAGATCAGCAAAGTCTGCTGTTACCATAGCAAACAGTTGACCCGGCTCTCCCTCGGCATCCTCCTCTGAAACGTCAGTTAACTGCACAGAAGGAATCCAGCCCGGATAGCCTCCTTCATTCTTTTTACTCGTCTGGGAAGGGACAAGGACATGCGACCACCCATCCTGTTCCTCCAGCACGTAAACTGTTTCTCCATATAGCACCTGTGACTGTATTTTATTATTATCGAGCAGCTGTTTACGTTCCTCTGCCGACATCCCGTTCAACCATTTTTCAATTTGTACAGGATGTTCAATGGCTCCCTGATCCAGATCTCTGGGGGAGTCAGGACCTGTCCATAAAGTCGCAACTGTAACGTTAATTTGAGCTGTTTTCATGATGTTCTCCTCCTAAATGACGGCATGATTTTGAATCGTCAGGATTCCGAGCCCCGGCGTATTAGCCAGCTTCATTTCAGACTGTTGATAGCTTACGCCTCCAACCACGATATCTTCAGCAAGCAGCAACGGCGCATCAAAATCAAATCGTGTAATGTTTCGCTGGCTTGCTGCAAAATGGGCGGCGGCCGTAATCCCGATCTTTGTCTCAATCATACTGCCTGTCATACATTCAATCCCATGACTTTCAGCCAGCTTGGCGATCGTCAGCGCCTGATGAATCCCACCGGCTTTCATCAGCTTAATATTGATCAGGTCAGCAGCCCGCATTTGAAGAACCCGGATTGCATCTTTCGGTGAAAACACACTTTCATCTGCCATAATCGGCGTGAACGTGTGATCGGTCACTCTTTTTAACCCATCAATATCATGTGCTTTGACCGGTTGTTCAACGAGCTCAATATCCAGTCCCTCGTCTTCCATTTTACGTATCGCATAAATCGCCTCTTTCGCCGTCCAGCCCTGATTCGCATCCAGCCGCAGTGTACAGTCCGGTGCTTTTTCACGGATGGCACGAATACGCTTTAGATCTTCTTCGATCGCTCCAATACCCACTTTTATTTTCAAAATGGAAAAACCGTCCTGAACGAACTGTAATGCATCTGAAGCCATTTCATCCGGTTCGTTGATACTGACTGTATAATCGGTTTCAAGTGTATCCCGACTTCCCCCAAGAAACTGATAGAGCGGCAGTCCAGCGTGCTGGGCAAGCAGGTCATGAACGGCACAATCAAGCGCAGCTTTTGCACTGGTATTACCCACCATGGATGTATGGATGATATGTAAAAGATTTTCGCGTGACAGCACGGATTGGCCGATGCATTTCGGTCCAATCACTTCATTAATCGCGGCCTCAATACCTGAAAGCGAATCTCCCGTGATGACATGTGTCGGCGGCGCTTCTCCGTAGCCGGTACGGCCTTCTGAATCCGTTATTTTCACGATAACTGACTCAGCTGTTGTCAACGTTCTTAAAGCCGTTTTAAAAGGTTTTTTTAATGGAACACTCACCCTGAAGGTGTCAATCGAACGAATCATCACTCCACCCCCGGAAGAAGCGTCAGAGATTTTCTTGAGGAGGATAACCTTGCTTTTACACCGAGCGGTACGGCAAAATGCGGTTCGCAATGGCCGATTTTAAACCCGGATAAAACCGGCACACCAAGGTCACCCAGATAATGACCCAACACTTCCTCCAGCGATAAAGACGGCTTTCCGTTAGTAGGTACGGCATTTTTAAAATCACCGATGACTATTCCGGACAGCTGATCAAGCTTTCCGGCCATCCGCAGCTGATTCAGCATACCATCCACCCGATACGGCTCTTCATCAATGTCCTCAATGAGCAGCACTTTATTTTTCAGATCAATCTCCCACGGCGTGCCAAGCGAGCTTGTAATCAGGGTCAGATTGCCTCCTGTCAGCTCTCCGACAGATTCACCCTCAGACACAACGGAAAGTGGGGAAATGGCTTCTGTGTAATGTAATTCCTTCGGTTCAAAGAGCTGGTCAAACATTCGTTTAGATAAATCGTGGAACGTGTCCTTGCCAATATCAGAAGCGGGCATCGGACCATGAAACGTCACAAGTCCTGTTTCCTGCCTGATAGCAGTATGTAAAAACGTAATGTCACTGTAGCCCCAGAAAATTTTCGGGTTTTGTTGAATCAGCTCATAATCAATCCGTGCAGCAAGTCGGGCTGTACCGTAGCCGCCACCTGCACAAATCACGGCGTCAATTTCAGGATCAGCAAACGCCTCATGAAGATCCTGAAGACGGTCTTCATCTTTTCCACCCAGGTATCCGTACACATCTCTCACATGTTTCCCTTCTTTGACTTTAAGTCCAAGGGAAGTAAAAAATTCAATTGATTTTTCCATCTGTGCGATATTCGGCGGACTCGCCGGCGCAATAAAGCCAACCGTATCTCCCGGTTTCAATGCTTTTGGTGTGATCATATTTATTGCTCCTTTCTTAACTCTGGAAAAGAGGACGGAAGAATCTTTTCCACAATCAAGAAAAGTGTATGATTTTTTGCGATAAACTTGCTGATTGACGTCCATTTTTAAAAATAAAACCGGTGAGCTGCGCGCCGGGCTTTCCGCGGCCGGGCGGTGAGCCACCAAGTGCTTCGCACTTCGGTATCTCACCTGACCCTTCTATGCCGCAGGAGTCGCCGCCTTCTGCTCCGCTCACCTTTTATAATCAGTAACTGGTTCTATTTATCCTATGTTTTAAAGATAAGAGTTAAATCAGAACCTTACTCCGTCTTATCTGCCCACTTCAGCTCCACATAGCCAACCGGGTGGCGGACAACGTCTTTTACATTGTCAGCATATAGATAAACCTGGTTGTAATAGTGAAGTGTGAAGATCGGTGCTTCGTCCATCAGCAATTTCTCTGCCTGGTACAGAAGCTCGTAACGTGCCGCTTCATCTGTTTCAGCTTTTGCATCGGCAATCAGCTGATCAAATTCTGCGTTGGACCAGCCTGTGCGGTTCATGGATGAATCCGTAACAAAGCTTTCAAGTGCATTGATTGGATCCGCATAATCATGCAGGAATGAACTGCGTGACAGCTGATGCTGAAGGCCTCGCTGTTCATCAAGGAAGACATTACTTTCAACGGCTGAAAGCTCCATTTCAACACCAAGGTTCTGGCTGATCATCTGCTGGATCGCTTCTGCTACGACACGGTTTGATTCGGTGTTGCTGTATGAAAGCGTGATCGCCGGTAGCTCATCATAGCCTTCCTCTTCCATTCCTTCTGCTAAAAGGGCTTTTGCTTCATCCGCATCAAATACCTGAAGATCTCCGTTTGTTTCACGGAAGTCACTGCCGCTTGCATCTTCAAAACCTGGTGATACAAAACCGGTTGCCGGTACTTCACCCATTTTCGTTACAAAATCAACAAGCTCCTGCTGGTTTACTGCTTTCGCAATTGCCTGACGGATCTTTTTGTTCTGAAACGGCTCTTCATTTACGTTAAAACGATAGAAAGCAAGTCCTGCCTGATCTTCGATTACAACATTTTCGCTGTCGATCAATTGATCAGCACTGTCGGCAGGAATTTCAGACATATCAAGATCTCCACTCTGGAACATCTGATATTCTGTATTCGTGTCACTCACCATTGCCCAGTGAACCTGATCAAGCTTTACATTGTCAGCATCCCAGTACTCTTCGTTTTTAGCCATGACAAGCTCGCTGTCATGTGCCCATGATTCCACTTTAAATGGTCCGTTTGCTACAAATGTATCTGCCTCTGCGTACCACTCAGGGTTTTCCTCTGCTGTTGCTTTATGAATCGGGAAGAATGACGGGTTTGAGATAATGTTCAGGAACGCCCCTGTTGGTGCCGTCAGTTTTACTTCCAGTGTTTTTTCATCTACAGCTGTGATGCCAAGAGATGATGCATCTCCTTCACCTGCGTTAAACTCCTCCGCCCCTTCGATGAAGTAAGCAAGGAATGCTGCCGGAGAAGCAGTATTCGGATCCAGCATATAAGTCCATGCGTAGACAAAATCCTCTGCTGTTACAGGCTCTCCATTTGACCAGTTCGCATCTTCACGAATGTTAAACGTGTAAGTTAAACCATCCTCAGAGATGTCCCATGACTCGGCCATTGCTTCCTGCGGCTGATCATCCTGACCAAGACGCGTTAAGCCTTCCATCACATTATTTAAAATATTCCATGATGAAGCATCAAAGCCGATAGATGGATCCATTGACGTCGGCTCCACACCGTTGTTCATACGAAGCACCTTTTCTCCGCTTTCGCTCTCAGTACCCTCTACATCCTGCTCCGGCGATTCATCACCGGCATTTTCATTTGCTGTACATGCTGCCAGTACAAGCACCATGACGATTGAAAATAAAAAGATTCCCCATTTCTTCATGCTGTTTTCCCCCTTTAATGATTATGTATGGTTCCGGCCTGAAAGCCTGTCTGTCATCAAATCAGACACGTCTCTTTCAGGCCGGATTTGCGCGCTCATCCAGCAGCCAGCAGCTTGCTTTATGCGTGAATGTGAGCTGTTCTGTCTCGGGCATCAGTTTGTCGCACACGACCATGGCATGCGGGCACCGGGCGGCAAACGGACAGCCAACAGGCGGTGAAAATAAATCAGGCGGCGTTCCCTCAATCGGTTCAAGCGCCTTACCCTTTAAATCCAGCCGCGGAACGGAATTCAACAGCCCTTTCGTATAAGGATGCTGAGGCTGATAAAAGATTTCTCTTTTCGTGCCTGTCTCTGCAATCTTTCCTGCATACATGACTGCAATGCGGTGGGCAATTTTCGCTACAACACCCAGGTCATGTGTAATTAAAATGATGGATACACCTGTCTTTTCCTGAATCTCCTGAAACAGCTCCAGAATCTGCGCCTGTATCGTCACGTCGAGTGCAGTCGTCGGCTCATCGGCAATTAACAGTTCTGGTTCACACATCAGGGCAATCGCGATCACGATTCTCTGTCTCATCCCTCCACTGAACTGGTGAGGATACTGTTTCAGCCGTTCTTCAGGATTTGGAATGCCCACCAGCTTCATCATCTCAACCGCTTTTTTCTTCGCCTCAGCTCCGGAGATTTTCTGGTGCTGACGGATTCCTTCTGTCAGCTGATCCCCTATTTTTAATGTAGGGTTAAGAGCTGTCATCGGATCCTGAAAGATCATAGAGATATCAACACCCCGGATTTCCCGCATTTCCTTTTTTGAAAGTGAGGTAAGATCCTTTCCTTTGAACACCACCTGTCCACCCGTGATTTCACCGGGTGGCGATGGAATCAGTCCCATAATCGCGCTGGACGTCACACTTTTACCGCAGCCGGATTCGCCTACAATCGCAAGCGTTTCTCCCCGAAACACATCAAAGCTTACACCCCGGACCGCCTGGACTGTTCCTCCATACGTTTTAAACGTGACCTGCAAATCCTTCACACTTAATACCGGAAGATCTGCTTTAGCGTTTCCGTACTGCTTCCTTTGCTCCTTGATTAAAGTCATTTTTTCACCCCACTTTGTTATTTTCTCAATTTAGGATCCAGCGCATCCTGTAAGCCGTCACCTAATACGTTAAAAGCAAACATGGTGACTGAAATAAAGAACGCCGGGAAGAACAAACGCCACCAGTGCCCTGAAATAATGACACCTAATGCATCATTGGCCATCACACCCCAACTGGCATGCGGTGCCTGAATACCAAGCCCAAGAAAGCTTAGAAACGCTTCCGCAAAAATAGCGGTTGGCACCGTTAACGTCATCTGTACAATGATCGGCCCCATCGTATTCGGCAGAAGATTTTTTCTGATAATACGGGACGTTTTTGCTCCAAACGACTGTGAAGCCGTCACAAACTCATAATTTTTAATCTGCATGACCTGACCGCGGACAATCCGGGCCATTCCAATCCATCCGGTAACCGTCAGCGCCACAATAATCGTGGCAAGGCTCGGCCCCATCACAACAAGCAGCAGAATAACAACGAGCAGGTAAGGAAGTCCATACAGGATCTCCACAATACGCATCATGACATTGTCCGTTCTGCCACCTTTATAACCTGCAATGCCTCCATAAATAATCCCAATAAAGAAATCAATTAAAGCAGCCATCAGACCCACGAATAATGAAATCCGTGCTCCGTACCAGGTTCTGGCGAAAACATCACGGCCGAGGTTGTCAGTTCCAAACCAATGCGTGCTGTTCGGTGCAAGGTTCTGGTTAGGTAAGTTTTGTGTTGTAGGTGAATGAGGGGTCATCATCGGTCCAAAAACCGCCATAAAAGCAAGTCCGATTAAAAAGACTAACCCTGCCATTGCCAGCTTGTTTTTCAACAGACGCCTCCAGGCATCCTTCCAGTAAGAGAGGGAAGGACGAACAACCTCCTCGGCTTTTTCGCGATCCTTCCCAACCGGCTTAAACCAGTCGTCCGGAATTTGTTTTTTATGTGTGTCCTGAGAAGATACTTGTCTCATTCCTACTCTCCTCCCTTCTTCGCCAGCTTGATTCTCGGATCAAGCAGCGTATATGCCACATCAACAAGGAAGAGCATAAAGACCAGAATGGAACTGTAGAACACCGTCGTCCCCATAATAACCGGATAATCACGGTTATTAATACTGTCGACGAAATACTTACCCATTCCGGGAATGGCAAAAATCTTCTCGATGACAAAGGTTCCTGTTAAAATTCCTGCAAGTAACGTACCTAAAATCGTGACAACGGGAAGCATGGCATTTTTCAGCGCATGCTTGACGACAATTTTAAAAGGTGTCAATCCTTTGGCACGCGCCATTTTTATGTAATCCTGCGTCAATACTTCGAGCATGCTGGAACGTGTCAGCCTCGCAATGATTGCCATCGGTCCCGTTGCCAGGGCAATCACCGGTAAAACCATATGCATCGGACTGGACCACGTGGCAGCAGGAAGTACTTGCCAGTTAACAGCAAACTGCTGAATCACAAGTGTTGCCAGTACAAAGTTCGGGATGGAGATACCCAACACAGCGAGCGTCATCGCCATATAATCGACAATTCCATTGTGCTTTAATGCGGCAATGATCCCTAACGTAATACCTGACACGAGTGCGACCAGAACCGTCACGATCCCAAGCTCAAATGAAATCGGAAAGCCGCGTCCCAGCAGATCATTGACCGTCTGATCAGGGTTCTTGATAGATGGTCCGAAGTCAAAGGTTGCAATACTTTTCAGATAAACGCCGTACTGCACGTACCAGGGCTGGTCTAAACCGAAATGAGCCTCCAAGTTCGCCTGAACCGCTTCACTCGTTCCACGGTCCTGATTAAACGGCGAACCCGGAATGCCTTTCATGAGGAAAAAAGTCAGCGTTGCAATCACCAGCACGGTGATGATCATGATAAAAAACCTTTTAACAATATATGTAGTCACTGACTGATCCCCCTAACAAAATGTTGTACGCATCGCGAGCTCCGTCATGACAAGCATCGCCTGATACGCTTCTAAGATGTTTTTTGCTTTGTATGACACAATGCAGGTTCCCGGCTCCAGCACGGTCCCAGGCATTAAAGCTGCCCATTCAGCCTCACCATAATTGGTAAACTCTATTTTCAGCACTGGAGCATCTGATGCAGTGACAGGCTGAATGGATTTGCGTCCTGATAAAGCCTCCCCCGTCGCGAGCTTTAACTTCTCCCGCGCCTTTGCCGGCGTCAGACTTTTAACAGAAGACCTTGATATTGTTTCTTTCACGGCGACCGTTTTCACGTTTTCTATCAGCTTATGCGCTTCTTCAGCCGCACAGTCATCCCCGGCTACCATCACAACCGGAACACCATAATGACCGGCTACCATCGCATTAAACCCAAGCTCTCCAATCACGTGGTCATCAATCCACATATTGCGCACACCCCAAGTCATCGCGTGCGACATCACACCCTTTTGTCCTGCCCTTGCATGATAGCCAACAAAAATAGCCGCATCGAAGTCCGCGGTAAGTCCCTGGACCATTGAAAACGGCTTAACATCTCCGGTGATCAGCTGCGCTTCCTGGTGTAGTTCCTCAATGATGATGTTATTCATTTTTGAGTGAGAATCATTGACGACCACCTCAGTGGCTCCTGCTTCAAAAGCCGCTTCAATGACGGCATTTGCTTCGCGTGTCATGATCAATCGTCCACGTTCATAGTTTTTTTCATTCGAACTCACGTATGTATAATCCGGAAGGCCTGTGATTCCTTCCATGTCCACAGACAAATAAACCTTCATCCCCTTAATCCCCTTTTCTTCTCTCTCTTTCTAATAAACAGGATAACTATCATAATTTTCAAACTACTATAGCAAAATAATCATGATCTATCAAATGAAGGAAGGACTGTTTTTAGTTGGTACAGATGGGTTCTGAAGGAATGGATGATGGCTTTAAATCGCGATATATCAACTATTTCGTGTAGGAAAATAGTTTGGTAAATGGATGCAGAAAAAATTTATTTTTATGTTATTCAAAAGGATATTTATTCATCTGTTCACATACAAAAAACCGGACATGCCCATGAATAACACTGGGATGTCCGGCTTTGCTTAACTGTTAATAAAAATCAGATATGAAGTTGTAAAGTAAACTATGACAATCAGGATGGACGGCAGCATGTATTTAATCGTGGACGTTGCCTTTTTCATCAGGACTGCCCAAATCGCAATGATTGACAGCACCGTTACGCCAATAGCTGTCAGTAAATGCGAATCTGATACAGAAGCAATAATCGCACCTTCACGGTAAATGACATCCGAACCGGCAAGGATCAGCATGTTAAAGATATTACTTCCAAGAATAGAGCCCATAGCAAGATTGATGTTCTTCAGCCTTAATGCTACGAATACAGATACTGCTTCAGGAAGCGAGGTGGTTGCCGCTACTAGAAAGCTTCCGATAAAACTTGAACCAAGCCCTGTAATTACGGCGATCTGGTCACCCATAATGGATAGAACGGTTCCTGCACCCATGATGACAATCGCAGCTATAATAAAACCAATCACAGCATGCCTTACAGTCATCGTGAAATTAGACGCAGTCTTATCGATCGGTTCGTGTGACTCAACCGGTTCAACAGTCTGATTATTTTTTGAAATCCGTCCAATCACCACAATCCCAACAACGTAAATGATGGCAATCAGGAGTGAATCAAGCCCAATACCAATGATCGTAAAATCAAGACGCAGAATTAAGGCAGTCATGACCAGCAGGGTTAACAGTAAACCGAGACCCGCTGTATATAAGTGATCGTTACTCGCCTGCAGGAAAAGCTTTCTTTTCCTGTAATACAAATCAAAACAGGCAAGGATAAAGACGTTGAACAAGTTTGAACCAAGTACGTTTCCAATCGCAATATCATTGTTGCCAATCAGCACCGCTGAAAGGCTCGTCGTCACCTCAGGCAGCGATGTTGCTCCCGCAAGCAGGAGCGTCCCGACCAGCAGGCCACCCATTGCGGTTTTCGTACTAATCACATCAGCGTAGGACGAAAGCTTCATCGCCGCATAAACCGTTACAACAGCCGCCAGCACAAACCAGACGAATACCATTATGTATTCACTCCCTCAAAGAGATTAAGAATAAACCCATATGATTTATTCTCCCCAGAATTTTCTATTTCGAAACCAAAATAGACTGCCGGACAAATCGGCAGTCTGATTTTTACACTTCTTCAGAAGCAGCGTCATGTTTTTCTTTTTCTACTTTAATATGAACTCTTTCAATACGGTTTTCTGAAACCTCAAGCACTTTAAACACTGTGTTTTTGTACTTAACTACCGGCCTCTCATTATTTGACGGAATATAACCAAGCTCATGAATCATAAATCCGCTGATCGTATCCAGATCCTCTGATGGCAGACTTACATGAATGATTTCCTCCAGTTCCCACAAGCGGAAGGTTCCCTCTGCCTCATACTCACCTGGTGTCAGCTCCGTAATTTCCTGTTCAGAAAAACCGGGTTCAAGGCTCTCACTGAGTATTTCTCCAACAATTTCTTCAATGACATCCTCAATCGTAATTAGGCCCTCTGTACCACCATACTCATCAATCACGATGGCGATATGTGTATTGCTTTTTTGCATGGAAGCAAATAATACGTCGATCGGCTGGGATTCTAAAACGAAAAATGGCTTGCGGATGACATTTTTTAAATCAAACGGTTCGTCACGGCCCACGTACTGAAAAAGATCCTTCGCGTGCAGCACTCCGACAATTTTATCAATTTCCCCCTCATATACAGGGAAACGCGTGTAACGCTCTTTATTAACAAGAGCCAGCACGTCTTCAAACGACGCATCAATCGGCAGTGCAGACATATCGCGGCGGTGCGTAATAATATCTGATGCAATTTTATCGTTAAATTCAAAGATATTATTGATCATCGTTTTTTCTTCGGGATTAATAGTGCCTCTTTCACGTCCCACATCTACAAGCATCCGGATATCTTCTTCCGTTGCTTCTTCATTTTTAGCATTCGGATCCACCCCGAACAGGCGGACGACAGTGTTGGTCGAAAATGTAAGAATTGCTACGATTGGGGCACTGACTTTAGCCAAAAAGGATAAAGGACCAGCAGCAACTCTTGAAATCGCCTCTGCTTTTTGTAATGCCAGCTGTTTAGGTACGAGTTCTCCAAATATCAGTGTAAAGTACGAGAGGATGATCGTGATGGTTACAACCGATATTGTATTAAGAACCCCAATTGATAAAGGTACCCCCCAGTCTACAAGCGACTCGGCGAGAGGTCCTGCGAAGAAATCAGCGGCAAAAGCACTGGACAAAAACCCGGCCAGCGTAATACCGATCTGAATGGTACTTAAAAACAAGCTCGGCTTTGAAATAAGATTATAAAGCGTCTTCGCTTTAGGATCACCTTCATCAGCTGCTCTTTTTACTTTATTATCATTTAGGTTTACAAGCGCCAGCTCTGATGCAGCAAAAAAAGCGTTCACCAGAATTAACACAACTAAGGTCACTAATGCGACTGTCAAGAGCAATAACCTCCATAAAAAATTTAATGGCCTTTTTTATTCCCATTTTCACAACACTTACACTTGAGAAGCTTTTATTAACGCTTCATTATATCCAGTCTTACGACAAGAATCTGATGATTGTCCATTTTATCGACACACCACCTGTGTAACTCGTCACTGTGGAAGAAGTCTCCCTCTTCAACATCATACTTTTGGTGTTGAAGCCAGCCTGCTAATGTATCGACTTCCTCTCCATCCGGAAATTCGATTCCAAATCTCTCTTCCAGATCTTCAAGCAGCATACGACCATTGATTCGATACTTTAAATCTCCCATTTCCTCAATATCCGGTGTTTCATCTTCATCAAATTCATCCTGTATCTCACCAACAATTTCCTCAAGTAGATCTTCAAGCGTCAGTAAACCCGCAGTTCCACCATACTCGTCCATGATCAGGCACATATGATTTCTTTCTGATTGCATTTTAACCATCACATCCTGGAGATGGGTTTGTTCATGAATGGAGACAATCGGTAAGAGAGCATCCTCCATTTTATAAGCTTTATCTTTTACAATATTAGTCAATAACTCTTTTACGTTAACATAACCAATAATTGTATCTTTATTGTAATCCTGAGTAACAGGAAATCTTGTATATTGATGCTCATCTATCATTTGAAGAATTTCTTCCGTTGTCATACTGACATCCAACGTCTCCATCTGAATGCGGGGAACCATAATATCCTTTGCGACCCGCTCATCAAAAGAGAAAATATTCTGCATAAAAGATAGTTCAGTCTCGTTAATTTCTCCACTTTTATAGCTTTGAGTCATTATGATTTTCAACTCTTCTTCAGAGTGAGCCTGTTCGTGTCCAGCCGGCTTTACCCCGAAAGCTTTAAGCAAAATTCTTGCAGAACCATTTAAAGTCCAAATGGCAGGAAACATAATTTTACCGAACCAGTATAGTGGTCTCGCCAATAACAATGTCATTTTTTCTGCAAACTGAATGGCCAAAGTTTTAGGTGCCAGCTCACCAATAACTACGTGTAAAAAAGTTACCAAAGAGAAAGCTACAGCGAAACTTACGACTGTTGAAAGTGAAGAAGGGACACCAAGACTATCAAATACCGGATGAAGAATTTTTTCGACGGTGGGTTCACCTAACCAACCAAGTCCCAGAGCAGTAACTGTGATTCCGAGCTGACAGGCTGATAAATAATAATCAAGGTCCGTCACCAATTTCTTGACAATAGGTGCTGTTTTATTTCCTTCTGCTATCAACTGATCCACACGTGACATTCTTACTTTTACAACGGCAAATTCTGATCCAACGAAGAAAGCTGTGAGCCCGATCAATACCGCTACGAGCACAAGGTTCAATATTAATATACTGTCCAATAAGTTCCCCTAAAATAGGGGATTCACCTCCGGGTTATTTCTATTTATTTATGATTTCAAGCTCTACCATCATTATTTGGTGCTGGTCCATTTCTTTAACTGTCCATTTATGTTTAGGGTCACTCAACACTTCTTCCCCTATTTGAGTATCCTGATGCTTATACTGAATCCATCCACCGATCGTATCAAATTCATCGCCTTCACTAAATTGAATACCAAAGCGATCTTGCAGATCATCAAGCAGCACTCTTCCGTTTATCGCGTAAACCAGCTCGCTTTTCTCTTCAATCTCAGGTCTCTCATCCTCATCAAACTCATCCTGAATCTCACCGAAAATCTCTTCAAGAATATCTTCAAGTGTTATTAATCCGGACGTCCCACCAAATTCATCGATGACGATTGCCAAATGTTTCCGTTCGCTCTTCATTTTCATCATTGTCTCTTGCAATGAAGATTGCTCACTGACAAAGATCACTGTTTGCATAGAGTCAGTAAGTTGACTCTTTTCATCCCGGATCATTTTATGAAGCATTTCTTTCACGTTAATAAATCCTAGTATTTCATCTTTATTGTAATCAGACGTTACAGGATATCTGGTGAACTGATATTCGTCTACTAATCCGACAATTTCAGCCTTTGACATTGATAAATCCAAATTGATCATCTGAACCCTCGGGACCATAATGTCTTTTGCAACCCTTTCATCAAATGAAAAGATATTTTCCATATAGGCAAGCTCAGCCTGATTAATTTCTCCGCTTTGAAAGCTCTGAGCCATAATAATTTTCAGTTCTTCTTCAGAGTGCGCCTGTTCATGATTTGCCGGGCGAACACCAAAAGCTCTTAATAAAATTCGTGCAGATCCATTTAACAGCCAAATGGCCGGGAACATAATCTTACCAAATATGAACAAAGGTCTCGCAAGTAACAGAGTCATCTTTTCAGCAAACTGAATTGCGAGTGTTTTCGGTGCCAGTTCCCCAATGACAACGTGTAAAAACGTTACAACAGAGAATGCTACCGCGAATGCAATAACAGAAGATACAGCCGCAGGGACGCCAAGAGTGTCGAATAAAGGATACAAAAGAATTTCGACGGTCGGTTTACCTAGCCAACCAAGCCCTAAAGCCGTAACAGTAATACCCAGCTGACATGCAGAAAGATAATAATCAAGATCTGATACAACTTTCTTCACAACAACAGCCGTTTTATTACCTTCAGCCAGTAGCTGATCTACACGTGACATCCTAACCTTAACGATTGCGAATTCCGATCCTACGAAAAAGGCAGTAGCTAAAATCAATACAACAAGCAAAGTCAAATTAATTAATAACAATATGTCCAATAAGTTCCCCTGAAATAGGGGATTCACCTCCGAAATTTTTCAACTTAACAGAGTCGTGATCATCTGCAGGACAGGTACCATTTTCAGCTGAATTTCCTGTGCAGCATAGCGTCTCTCTTCAGGAGAAGCATGCTCAAGCTCAGACTGAAGTGATGCCAGTTTTGATTGCAAATGCTCAAGCTCTTCATTCACTTCATTTAATGTTGGAGCTGTCGTCTTCTCTTCTTTGCAAGCCATGATTTCTTTAATTTCATGTAAAGTCATTCTGGCCTCTTTCAGCTTCTGTATGTGTTCAATTTTATCCAGAACGGACTCCGGATATAATCTGTAGTTTGCTTCAGAGCGCGAATAAGATAAGAGCCCCATCTGTGTATAGTAATCAATCGTCCGGGTTGAAAGACCACTGCGCTTTGCAACCGTTCCGATTCGTATTAGCTCCTTCCCATCGAACCATCTTCCTCTCTTTTATCAAATTAAGAAAACTATACAGTATAACGTGCTACTTTACAATCGAATTGTTTGTAAACATTAAAAAACTGCAGGAGATATACCCCTGCAGCTTTACACCTATTATAACCAGCCCTTCACAACCGCAGCACTTGGCTGCACTTCTTCAACCGGTTCTCCGTCAAAATGCTCCTGCTCAACGACCAGCCAGTCTAATTGCACGGCACCTGCATACGATTGAAGAGGCAGTGAGCCTTTACCAACCGCCGCAGTCCGCGTTTCACCGTCTCTTTTTTCCAGATCTTTCAGGTGAATAGAGAATATCCTGCCGCGCAGGCGTTCCAGTAAATCATATGTATTCACACCCGAATACTCCGTCCAATACACATCAATTTCGAAATAAACAGGATGATCAGCTGTATGCTTCTCAAGGATCTCCCACCCGGTACGTCCATCTTCAAGCTTCGCAAACTCGAAGTCATGATGATGGTAACCTATATAGATTCCTTCTTTTTCAGCTGCCTGCGAGGTCTCGTTTAGCAGTCGGGCTGCATCCTCATATTTATCGGCAGTGCGCCAGTCCTCATCTAAATAAGGCATGATCAGTTTTGTGTTTCCAATCTCCTTGGAGAACGTGATCCACTTCTTAAATTTTTCAGGGTCCTGAAAGTTTTCCACGGGAACATGAATACCCGCAGGCTTCAGGTTATTTTCATGGAATAATTCATTCCACCGGTTGCTCGTTAATCCATAGTCACCTGCAAGCTGCACCCCTTCATAACCTGCTTTGCTAAGCTTTTTTAACGTTTCTTCAAGGTTTTCTTCCATCGCTTCTTTGACCGACCATAATTGAATCGCCACTTTTGTCATAAAAATCCGCCTCCTTTTCCACAAGCGTACGCTGAAAACCTTTTCAAATCAATTATGTAACTTTATCTGTTACTTGTTCGTCATATTTATAACAAATCATTCCAACAGGAGGATCTTAACGATGGTTAATAAAAAATGGCTCTTTGCTGCTGCGGTGTTGCTGATCGCAGGAGGGGGAATTACCGCCTTTTTGCTTACCTCAAGACCTGAACTGACAGGTACGGCAACAAGTGCATCATCTAAAATGGTGTTCCCGGATCATACTTGGACATTTTATTTCACCGAAAAGATGAACAGTGAGTCGATTAACGAAGATACAGTGTTCATTGAAGATTCAGAAGGAAACAAGATTGAGGTCTCCCTGACGCTGATCAATGAGAATCGATCGTTGAGAGTGGCTCCTCCTGAAAAAGGATACATGGTCGGGCAAACATACACGATGCATTTCTCAGACGAACTGAAATCCTCTCTCGGATTGAAAATGAAAGAGTCTTCCTTCAGCTTCACAATTGTCGATGATCTTCCTTCCTTTCAATCAGAAGAGGATGTAAAGAATTACTTTGCTGCTGCGATGGAAAAACAAAGAGTGGTTATGGAGTCAGATGTGACTGTTGAAGAATCAGCTGCCGAGAGCACAAGCAACTCTTCCGATATGGCCTCGAGCGGCGGTGAAGGTAGCGGTGGACATTCTGAAACCAACAATCAGGTGGAAGGTGTGAACGAAGCAGATATTGTCAAAACAGACGGCTCCTACATTTATCACTTGAATCAAAATCAGGATCTGTTGATTCACCGCATTCTAGATTCCGGTGAGACAGAAAGGATTCAGGCACTTTCATTTGAGCAGGCAAATTTCTACGGCAATCAGCTGTTCTTACATGAAAATACGTTAGTTGTTCTTGGAGATGCATGGAGTGAAGTCGCAAAGAATGGACTCCCGGCGCATTCCGGGGTTACAAGTGCCTATATTTACGATGTCAGCGATCCGGCGAACCCTCAGCTTCAGAGGGAGGTTGCCGCACAGGGACATATGGTAAACGCACGTATGATTGGTGACAACCTCTATTTCATTACCGGTCATTACCCTGATGTGTGGCTCATGCAGGAAGAGCCTGAGAAGGTTGAAGTACTGCCATTCTTTAAGGATTCTGCTGTATCAGAGGAGTACCAGAAGACGGCGGCTGAATCAATTAAGGTGTTCCCTGAATCAGAGGAGACAAATTACTCCACGATCACTTCCGTCAATGTTGCGGATCTGACATTACCGGCTAAAACTCAATCTTACCTTGGCGGCAGCGGAGAACTTTATATGTCACAAAGTCACCTGTATATGGCGGCTTATTCATATGATATTCCTGAAAACGCAGCAGCCACTTCTGACGCTGATTCCACGATGGATATCATGCCTGTCGGACGTTTTAACGCCAACACGAAGATTTATAAATTTGCGATTAACGGCCTCGATGTTCAATTCGTGGCAGAGGGTACGGTTCGCGGAACGATTTTAAATCAATTTTCAATGGATGAGCATGACGGATACTTCCGCATCGTGACGACAGATGGTTCCACGTTTGGTGAGAATCGGGATTCAACCAATAACCTGTTTATTTTAGATGAGGGTATGAACATTACAGGCTCCGTTGAAGATCTGGCAATCGGTGAAAGAATTTACTCTGCACGGTTTATGGGTGATAAAGCGTATATGGTCACCTTCCGTGAGACGGACCCGCTGTTTGTTATTGATACAGCCGATCCTGCCAACCCTGAAGTACTCGGTGAGCTGAAGATTCCAGGTTTCAGTAACTATCTGCATCCGCTTGATGAAAATCATCTGATCGGCTTTGGCAATGAAACGTCACTTGCGGCGACTAAACCAGGTGAGCCACCACTCGTTTTGCAAGAAGGGATGAAAATTTCACTCTTTGATGTCACCGACTTTTCGAACCCGGTCGAAAAAGACGTGGAAGTTATCGGTGGCCGCGGAACGTATTCACCCATTATGCACGACCACAAAGCGCTATTTCAGCATAAAGAAAGAAATCTGTACGGTTTTCCAATCAGCCTGTATAACCAGAAAGACCTGAACAGCGAAATGGAATTCGTCGGTCAGGGTGCCATGGTGTATAAGATTACAACAGATGGCATCGAGCTTGCTGAAGAATATATTCAGGAAAAAGACCCGAACCAGATGTATGACGATTACGAATCAATGGTTCAGCGAATGATTTATGTTGATGACACCCTTTACACCATCAGCATGAAAGGCATTAATCATTATCCGCTGCCTGAATAAATCATGGATAAAAGAAGCCCGGATCTTCATTGAGATCCGGGCTTCTCTCTTGTCCTCTCTCCCCCTTTTGCCTTACAATATAGAGATTGTATAGACAAGAAGGAGCTACTTATTATGACATATAAAATGATTGTTTTAGACATGGATGACACATTACTGCAGGATGATCATACGATTTCCGAGCGCACAAAACATGCGCTTTTACAGGCACAAGAGCAGGGAGTAAAGGTAGTGCTAGCGTCCGGACGCCCGACTTATGCAATGTGGGATACAGCGCGCGAACTGCAGCTGGCTGATTACGGAAGCTATATTTTATCATTCAACGGCGCAAATATTTTTAATGCCAAAACAAAAGAGCTTTTGTTTAAAAGTACACTCTCACCTGAAACGGTTCACCGTCTGTACGACCTGAGCAAACGTGAAAACGTAGGGATTCAGACGTACGTTGGGGATGCCATCGTGACGGAACAGGATAATCCTTATACTCAGATCGAAGCCGATATCACCGGGCTTCCTGTTGAGATTGTTGAAGACTTCAAAGCAGCGGTTCAGGAGCCGGTTGTAAAAGTGTTAATGCTTGAGGAAGGTCCTTTTCTCGCTGAGGTTGAAAAAACACTGAAAAAAGAACTTGAGGGTGAGCTTGCCGTTTATCGTTCAAAGCCTTATTTCCTTGAGTTCACAGAAGACGGCGTGACAAAAGGCTCCAGCCTGTCTCAGCTGATCGAAAAGCTGGGGATCAAACGTGAGGAAGTCATTGCTTGCGGTGACAGCTACAATGATCTTGAGATGATCAAGTTCGCAGGTCTTGGTGTTGCGATGGGTAATGCACCTGAGGATATTCGCGAGGCAGCCGATTTTGTCACGGAAAGCAACATGAATCACGGTGTAGCCCATGTAGTCGAAAAATTTATCCTGTAACGGGGGTCAGGCTGTGCATATTCAATCGTACTTAAGTCAGTGTGGCGCTTTTTCACGAAGAGAAACTGCACGTCTTTTAAAAGCGGGGCGCGTGACAATTAACGGCGAAACCGGTCATGAGAGGAGCACTGTAGGGGAATCCGACCTTGTTCTTGTTGACGGGACGCCCCTGCCTTCTCCCGCTGACCCTGTCTATCTCGCTTTTCACAAGCCGCGCGGTATTACTTGCACAGCTCAGCCCTCTGTTGAAGGAAATTTGTCTGATTACCTGAACTGGCCGACCAGGATTTTCCCTGTAGGCAGGCTCGATAAGGATTCAGACGGGCTCCTGCTGCTAACCAATGATGGCGCAATCGTTAACCAACTGATGAGGGAAGAACAGCAGAAGCAGAAGGAATATGTCGTAACGGTTAAGAGGCCGATTACAGAAGATATGCTTGAAAATATGCGTGCCGGCGGCATCCTGATCAAAGGACGTGCCGCCTCACCCGCAACCGTTCAGAAGATCGATGATTTCAGCTTTCGCATCATATTAATGCAGGGTCTGAACCGTCAGATCCGGCGAATGTGCCGTGCTTGCGGGAATGAGGTTGTGACGCTGACACGTGTCAGAATTGAACATATTGAACTTGGCAGCCTTCCCCTGGGAAAATGGCGCCCGTTAACTGAATCAGAGATTGAAGGATTGAAATAACCGGTGCCTGGTGCGCCGGTTTTTTTATGTGATATGCAGATGGCTATTCGCAGGATCTTGGGAATGTTTCGCAAAATTTTGATGGCGGTTCGAATAATACGACGCCGGTTTCGCGAGATTTTGTCCCCGTTTCGCAGAATTTCATGCGTCTTTCATAGAATTATGCTAAAAGACTTACTCCTCTAAAGCTGCTAACAAAATTTATAAAAAACGATCAATTTTTGTTTCTATTTGTCAGCACTAGGGAATTAAAAAGGTGATTACTCACTTTCAAGGAGGGATAGAATGAACAACCTGTTTTACGATGGCGGATTTAATACAAGTGCTTTTTTAAATTCACTTGGAAACCTTTTACTGGCTGTCATTGTTCTGATTATCGGTTATTTTATCGCGAAAGCCATTGGAACAGCAGTCGAAAAGCTTCTGAAGAAAACCGGTGTGATCCGCAAATACGGCTCTCCACGCAGCTCTTCCCGCGTGACCACCGCATCACGTGAAGGAAAAGAAGGTGAGCAGAAAAACAAATGGCCGCCTGAAAAGATTGCCGGAAAGATTGTATTCTGGATTCTGATGGTCTTTGTCTTTATCTTATTCTTTAATATACTTAACCTGAATATTATCGCTTCCCCACTTGTCGATATGATGAGTACAATCCTTGCCTTTATTCCAAATGTCCTGACTGCTGCGCTGATTCTTCTTTTAGCGTATGTGATTGCGCTTGTACTGAAGTTTCTGGTTGTTAAAGTTGGATCCCGTCTTGTTAAAAACCGTAAAGTCCAGGAAAGTAAATATGTAAAAGACAGATCCAACCTTCAAAGCTATGTCGAAAACGCAGGCACGATAGTGTTCTATATTGTTCTATTAATGTTCCTGCCTGGCATTCTCGGTGCACTTGGCATTGAAGCAGTATCCGGTCCTTTCAGCGGCATGCTGGAAAGCTTCCTGGCATTTATTCCAAGGCTCGTTGCCGCTGCACTGATCTTTGTCATCGGCTGGATTGTCGCTAAAATCGTCCGCGATATTATCACTAATTTTCTTCATGCAATTGGTACAGATAAATTAGGAAGCAGATTAGGATTAAGCAATTTCCTGAAGGATACGTCTATTTCTTCAATCATCGGAACGGTTGTCTTTATTCTGATCATGATTCCTGTAACTGTTTCAGCTCTGGATCAGCTCCAGATTGCCGGTATTACTGAACCGGCGATTAACATGCTGAATGATGCCATGGCGATGATTCCGAACATTATTATCGCGATTATCCTGATCCTTGTAGGTTTGTGGATCGGAAAATGGGCTCGCCGCTTTGTGTCAGATTTGCTGGCAAGACTCAGCTTTAATAACGTCACGAGTCATCTTCGTGTAGGGGGCTGGAAAGCATCAGGAACGAGTATGACCCCTGCTGACATTGTTGGATATCTTGTTCAAATTGTGATTGTTATTCTGTTTGTTGTAGAGGCTTTCAATGTTGTAGGCCTGAGCTTCCTTGTAGACCTTGGAACAGCTGTACTTGCCTTCCTTCCAAGCGTCATCACAGCGATTGTGATTCTCGGACTCGGAATTATTTTAGGCAACATCGTCAAGCGTGTGTTGGACAGTCTGTTCAGCGGATCAGAGCTTTCCATGCTCAGCTCTGTTGCCAAATATGCGATTATGGCACTGGCACTGTTTATGGCGCTCGATCAGCTGGGTGTAGCAGACACAATCGTTAACTCTGCGTTCATTCTGATTCTTGGAGCTGTTGCGCTGGCATTCGGCCTTGCCTTTGGACTTGGCGGGCGTGACAATGCATCACGCTATCTCGATAAGCTTGAGCGAAAAGCAGCCAACACAGAAATTGATACAGAAAAAGCAAAGCAGACACGGGAGGATATCAAACGTGAAACACGTGAAGAATCCGCTCGTTATGAAAACAAATCCACATCGGATCATGACAACCGTCCTGTCGTCAATGACTGGTCACAGGATGAAAAAGTAAATGAAGATCTCTCAAATGATACCTCTGCCTGGGATGATTCGAACGAAGATCTCTCAAACGATACATCCGCCTGGGATGACGTAAACAGTGCAGATGACTTCCCGGAAGAAGACAAACGGAATGAAAACCCGTTCGCCCCGGATGATTTTGACGACGATCGCAGAAGTTAATGAAGTAAGGCGCTCCTATTGGGGCGTCTTTTTTCATGTGCAAAAATAATTTTTTCCAAATGTATTGACTTTTCAGCCGTATGGTTTTATGGTTAATTACATAAGTAACTAACCAAAGAGGCAGGCGAGATTATGGACGAAAAATTACGAGATGATATACCTATTTTTCAACAGATCGCCGAAACGATTGAGTCAGGCATCCTGGAGGGTTCATACAGCATCGGAGATCGTGTTCCATCCACAAACGAATTTGCAAAGTTTTATCAGATCAACCCGGCAACAGCAGCCAAGGGCATTAATCAGCTGGTGGAGCAGGAAATTCTTTTTAAGAAAAGAGGAATTGGAATGTTTGTAGGGGATAACGCACGAAACATTATTTTGTCTAAACGGAAAGAACGCTTCTATCATGATTATGTTGTTCCGTTAAGAACCGAAGCTGCACGTCTAGGCATTTCAGAGGATGAACTAAATGACTGGATCAGAAAGGGTGATCGTGATGAAAATTGAGCTGTTGGAAACCTCAAAGTCATATGGATCCAAGCAGGCGTTAAAGTCCGTCAGCACGACAATTGAACCAAACAAAATTGTTGGTTTACTTGGAAGAAACGGTGCCGGAAAAACAACCATGCTTCAGATCTTAGCCGGACATATCAAGCCATCAGACGGCCGTGTTCTAATCAACGGCCTGGAACCTTTTAATAACCGGAAAGCACTTCAGCATATATGTCTGATCAGCGAAGCAAATAACTTCAAGCGAAAGCTGAAAATTCGTGAAGTATTAAAAACGGTCAGCCGTTTCTACCCGAATTGGTCCCAGGAGACAGCTGAACGGCTATTGAAGACATTTAATCTTGATCCGGGTATGAGTGCAAAAGGGTTATCTAAAGGAATGGAGTCTGCATTAAGTATTACGATTGGTCTTTCGAGCCATACTTCCATTACGATCTTTGATGAGCCCTATATCGGAATGGATGCCAGTGCACGCTATAAGTTCTATGATGTGCTTCTGGAAGAGTATGAATCCTATCCGAGAACGTTTATCATATCTACTCATTTAATCGATGAAGTGAGCAGCCTGTTTGAAGAGATCATCCTAATGAAGGAAGGAAAAATTCTAACGCATGAATCTGCAGAAGAGTTAAAGCTTAAAAGCTTACAGATCAGCGGTCCTAGAGCAAAAGTAGATGATTTCATTGAAGGCAGACAGGTTATTCACGCTGCAGAAATCATGGGACAGAAAACTGCCCTCTTATACGGTGAGGGACTTGACCTTAATAAAGCAAAAGCAATGGGGCTTTTGACAGAACGAAGCTCTATTCAGGAATTGATGGTTCATTTAACGGAAAAGGAGGAAAAATTGTATGTTTAAACAAATGATGGCGCTCATTCGTTTTTTCTTGATTGATATGCGTTTTTCGATTTTGCTATTCTGGTCAATTTACATGATAAGCCTCATCCCGATAAGTGTTTTATCTGCTGCGGCTGAAGGAAATGTTTATATTTCCTCTACCATTGCTATTCTTATATTCTGTGGCATTTCAGGTTTTATTTTACTGAAAGAAACATTCTCCTACACCATTAGGTTAGGGGTAACACGTCTAGAATATGCGATCTCCGGAGTTATTTTCGCAGCTGTTTTAGCATTTATTATGAGCAGCACAGGGATCATCATTAACATGATTTTTTCTGCTTTAATGGAGTGGATTGGGTGGTCACATGTTCAGCTGATCAATATATCCGATATGATCGGGACTCAAAGTACGATGCTTGCTGAATTTGGTTTACTAATGTTGTTTAGTTTTATCACCCTGATAGCCAGCTTCTTTCTTAGCACAGTATTTCACAGGTTCGGCCTGGTTGGCGGACTGAGTGTTGTAGCTCTCTTATTTATTACTATTCTTATTGAATCTCTTCGCACCGAAGTAATTGATTGGTTTGTAAAGGATATGGAGCTTGGTATGATGCCTATCCATATCACACTTAATTATCTCAGCCTTTCTATACTGGCTGCCTCTTTTCTGATTCTGAGCATGCTCGTATTATGGAAAGCGTCAATCCATCCTGGGGCAGCCAGATAAAAAACCGTGCCGGATACTGACCCGGCACGGTTTTTTAATCTTTCTTCCTGAAATAAGTCAGCGCCAGCGCACCAACAAGAATCCCACCTTTAATTATATCCTGCGCATAATACGGCACATTCATCATCGTCAACCCGTTTAACAGAATACCGATAATAATCGCCCCGATAAACGTACCAATGACATTCGGCTTCCCTGCGCCAAACACAGAATAACCAATCAATGCAGCAGCCACTCCGTCCATGAGCAGCGGATCACCTGCTGAAACCTGCCCCGTTCCGATACGGGCAGCAAGCACAATACCGGCCAGTGCAGCAAACACACCACTGATCACGTAGGCATAAGTCCGGTAACGGTTCACAGGAACACCGGAAAGTCGCGCTGCCTCCTTGTTGCCTCCCGTAATATAGAACAGACGGCCGGCACGGGTATACTGCAGGAATAAATGAACAAGTGCCACAATCACCACCATCAGAATAACCGGAAACGGGATATTAAAAATTTCACCCTGCCCGATAAACTGAAAAGCGGGAATAAAAATACCCGGTGCCGTCCCGCTGCCATCCGGAAGCGGCATATTGCTGTAAATGGAGTAACCCTTTGTATACGTTAAATGGACGCCGTTAATGATATACATGACGGCAAGCGTCCCGATTAAATCAGGAATTCTGATTTTTACAGTAATGAAAGCATTCAGCAGCCCAATTAATGCGCCTAAAATCAGGGGCACAATGAGGACTACCAACAGCTCCTGGCTGTACCAGACGAGCAGTGCACCACTCGCTACTGTTGCTAGACTGACTGTTGAACCTACCGATAAATCAAATCCACCTACAATCATCGAAAAAGTGACCCCTATTGCAACAAGCGTCACGATCGATATCGACCTTAAAATCTCAGTAATGTTGCCATACGTTAAAAACTGTTCATTCGTTAAGCTGAAAATAAGGATAATCAGCGCCAGTGCAAGGATGGTGCCGAACTTCATAAAGAAGTTGACGATCCGCTCCTTTTTACTGATGGTGTCCTGCTGCGGATAATCGCTGATATTGAGCTGTTTCATCGGCATTCCCTCCTGTTGCTGCGGTCATCAGGCGCTCCTGAGTCGCTTCCTGATTCGTTACTTCATCGACGATTTCCCCATCTGCCATAACGAGAATCCGGTCAGCAATTTGCAGAAGCTCGTCAAATTCACTTGTAAAATAAATGATGCCTTTTCCCTGATCTGCCAGTGATGTGATCAGGCGGAACACATCATTTTTTGCCCCGACATCAATTCCCTTTGTCGGCTCATCAAAAATAAAAACGTCACTGTCTCTATTCAGCCATTTCCCGATCGAGACTTTTTGCTGATTCCCTCCGCTCAAATGCTTAAGAAGGGCTTTGGGGGAGGAAGCAACGATGCCAAGCTCCTTGATCTGGTCAAGTGCAGTCGTTTTCTCTTTGGAACGGCTGATCCATCCTGCCCTTGTATAGGATTCTAGAGCCGGGAGTGACAGGTTCTCCTGAACAGAAAAGTCAATTAAAATACCACTTTTGCGGCGCTCTTCAGGGATAAAGGAAATACCGGCTTTTACAGCATGGCGGGGATTTTTGATGGTTTGCTTCTTTCCTTTCACGCTCCAATCACCTTTCGCACCGGATGCACCAAACAGAGCGTTCGCGGTTTCTGACTTTCCTGCTCCCACCAGTCCTGCGATGCCTAAAATTTCACCTGATCTTACTGAAAGATCGATGGTCTTGTTCGTCTCCGGCACCTCAAGTCCTTTGACCTCAAGCGCTATTTTACTGCTGAAGCCGCGCTGCTGATAGTCCGCTTTGTGCAGCTGTCTGCCAAGCATCGTCTGAATAATTTCTTCAGTGGATACTGCACCTGATTGATGAACAGCTACCACTTTCCCGTCACGCATAATCGTCATCCGGTCAGCAATCTGATGAATTTCATTCATACGGTGAGAAATATAGATCATTGCAATGCCCTGTTTCTTCAATTCACTAATCACGTGAAACAATTTAGCTGTTTCGTTTTCACTTAGAGGAGCAGTTGGTTCATCGAAAATGATCAGCTTTGCATTGGAGGCAATCGCTCTCGCCAGCAAAATCATCTGTTTTTCAGATAAACTGCAGTCCTCGACAAGTCTGTTTAATGGGATTTGCGTTTGCACTTTTTCAAGACGCTCTTCTGCCAGCTGCTTTCTTTTGCGCCAGCTGATTGGCTTCAGGTTTTTGCCTTCTACCGTTATATCCAATGTGACATTCTCAGCGACTGACAGGTTTTGAATCAGTGCCGTATCTACCTCCTGAACGACAATCGCAATGCCTTTTCTCTGTGAATCGGCAGGCGCTGTAAAATGAACATCCTCACCGTTTACGAGAATCGTTCCCCCGTCCTTCTCATAATCACCGGACAAAATTTTCACCAGCGTGCTCTTCCCGGCGCCATTTACACCGAGAAGGGCATGAACTTCTCCAGGCTCAACGGAGAAGTCCACCTGTTTTAACACATTGACGGGACCAAATGATTTCGTCAGCTGTTGAACCTGTAGATAACTCATTGTGCGTTTTTCGCCTCCAGTGCGTCCATCCATGGGGAACGCGCTACATTCGGTGAGCCCCATCCTTCAATAAATTCTCCAACGTTCGCCATCGTCACCGGCTCATCAGGCAGATCACTTACATTGACGACAGATGGATCAAGCGAATAGATGGATGGTGTTTCTTCTCCGGCGATTTTCTGATAAAGGAATCGTACCTGAACGGCCGCTACCTCAGCAGGATCCGTTGCTGCTGTGGTCACCCACGGACTGTTTTCAGCCTGCATGATCTGAAGGTCCTCATCACTTAAATCAATGCCATAAACCTTGATCTCATCGCGTCCCGCCTGCTGAATTGCACGCGTAACACCTTTAGCGAATTCATCATATGGAGCAAAAACAGCGTCGATTGAACCTTCTTCAGGATACTTCTTTAAAACGGCCTCCATCTGGCTTTGTGAATCAAGTGCTGTATTATTGCTGACACTTCCAAAACGCGCGATTTCCTTAACATTTGGATAATGCTCTAAAAACGCCTCATAAATCACGTTACGTCTTTCCATCGGCGTGAATCCACCTGCCCATACGTAGACGATATTTCCTTCGCCATCAATATCCTGTGCCATTTTCTTTAACGTGCCCCACGCAAGACTGTAGTCATCCTGACTGATCGAGGTTACGCCTTCGAGCGAAATGTCATTATCAAACGTGACAACCGGAATTCCTTTATCCAGCGCTTCCTGAACGCCTGGATTCAGTGCTTCAGCACGTCCATGATCAATCAGAATGCCATCGACTCCCTGATTAATCGCTGTCTGAAGGTGGTTGGCCATTTTAGACAGATCATTACTCGCGTTGTAAACCTGAACCTCGCCACCGAACTTGTCGATTTGAGATTCAAGTCCGCTTACATACTGAGATGCAAACGTTCCAGTAGAGAATTCCATGATCGCCGCAATCTTAAGTGGTCGATCAACAGCTTCCGGAATGTCAGCCGTTGCACCCTGCGATGACTGCTCCTCTGTATTTTCTGTTTCTGCTTCCGCCACTTCTGTATCTGCCGGCGGCTCTTCCTCTGTTTGTGAAGAAGGCTGTTGGTTGGTGCAGGCTGCCAGCGCCAGCGTGAAAATGAGTAAGAGTAAAAGTGCTGTTTTTTTCATGGTCTTTTCTCCTTTAAAAGGTTAATTGGTTAAAGTGTCAGGCGGCACAGGACCTGAAAAAGAGTCCCATCCCGTGCTATTGTTAAAATAATTTTTGTAATTCCTGCTGATAATCTCCTCTGATCACGCCTTTTTCGGTAATGATGGCAGTGATCAGTTCGTTTGGCGTGACGTCAAACGAGGGATTAAATACCTTAACGCCTTCCGGAGCAATGCGCTTACCCCCAAGATGCGTTATCTCTTCCGCTTTTCGCTCTTCAATCACGATATCATCACCAGTTGCAGTATTCAGATCAATCGTAGATAAAGGTGCTGCGATATAGAATGGAATGTCGTGGGCTTTTGCCAAAAGTGCAAGACCGTAAGTGCCAATTTTATTAGCCGTATCTCCATTTGCGGTAATCCGGTCAGCGCCTACAATGATCGCATCAATATTTTTCGTTTTCAGCACGTGGGCAGCCATATTATCCGTAATCAGCGTGACGTCAATATCAGCCTGCTGAAGCTCCCAGGCAGTCAGTCTTGCTCCCTGTAAAACAGGTCTCGTTTCTGTCGCATAGACGTGGATTTCATTGCCACGTTCCTTTGCAATGTAAAACGCGCCAAGAGCAGTTCCGTATTTCGATGTCGCAATCGCACCCGTGTTACAGTGGGTTAACACATTTGCTCCCTCGGGTAAAAGAGAATAGCCGTTTTCCCCGATCAGGCGGCACGTTTCCTCGTCCTCCCGCTGGATCGCAATCGCTTCAAGCTCCAGCTTTCCTTTGATGGAAGGAATGGTAGTCTGCTGCTCAGCAACCTTGACAAGCCGTTGAAGCGCCCATGCCAGATTGACTGCGGTAGGACGTGCTGAGTTGAGATAGTCTGCTGTTTTTTTCAATTCCTGAAGCAGTTCACCAGGTGAGGTTGGTTCACTGTTTTTTGCCCACAGCGCAAGACCGTAAGCCGCGGTAATGCCAATAGCAGGAGCTCCGCGCACTTTAAGTTCAACGATCGCGTCCCACACATCTTCCACTTCCGTTAAAAAAATATATTCCACAGTCCCGGGAAGCTTCTGCTGATTTAACAGCTTGATCGATTCTCCTTCCCAGATAACCGGCTTAATAAAATCCTGCTTCACTGTCATGACTCTACCAGCTCCTTTAAGTAAGCAGTCCAGTCTGATGGAGATTGCCACTGCTGACGGTTGAAAATCAAGTGACGACCTGTTTCAATCGCACGTTTTTGAGCACGAAGTCTCTCCTGCTCATCCTCAATCCCGTCAATGTCCTCTACATGTGCAAGTCCGATAATGCGGCGAATCGTTTTACAGCCTGCGAAGCCAAGCGTATCCTGCCAGATTTTCTTCACAATGAAATCAGCATATTCATCTGACTTGTAGCGTTCTTCCACTGCATGCTCTTTCAGCAGCTCACGGTAGCGCTGCTCAAACACTGCCCACGTTTGTTCGATTGCCTCAAGCAGATAAGCACTGATTTCCTGACGATCTCCCTCTGAAGAACGCTCCTGCTGGGCAATAAAGTTCAGCGTAAGATTGGCCAGAAATGCACCGGCGTCAAACCCGGCAGGTCCAAAAAAGGCGAATTCCGGATCAATGACTTTCGTTTGGTCACTTGTGACAAACACACTTCCCGTATGGAGGTCACCATGCAGCAATGCCTCACCCTCCGTCAGGAATTGTTTTTTCAATTTTGCGACTTCGAAAAGCAGAACATTGTCCTGCCACAGCCCATTTACTGACTCCTGAAGATTATCAGGGTACGAATTCGATTCAGCATCGAAGTAAGGATCCGTGAATACTAGCTTTTCTGTAATATCACACAAATCCGGATTCACAAATTGACGCGCAAGCTTCTTCTTTTCAACCGGCCCAAGTGCCTCGTCCGAAGAATGGAAAAGTGTTTCTGCAAGATACCGTCCAATGTGCTCTGCAAGATTCACATAACGGTTTCCTTCAATCAGGCCTTTGCGCAAAATCACATAATCAGACAGATCCTCCATGACCGTAATTGCAAAAATATCGTCATAGTCATACACTTCAGGCACAAGATGAGGGACATGCTTTGCAGCCTCCTGCAATGCCTGCCGCTCGATTCGCGCACGGTCCAGTGACAACGGCCAGCTCTCTCCGACAACCTTTGCATATGGCAACGCCTGTTTCACCACAATGGATCGATCTGTCGTGTTGTCACGGACGATAAACACATAATTCAAATTGCCATCACCGACCTCTTTGCAGTCAGCTTCCTTGCGATCTTTAATTAATCCTTTATGCTCTAAGTAAACGAGGACTGATTCCTCTGTAAAGGGCTGATACGTTTTTTCCTGCAGTACTGTCATGGTGCGATTCGCTCCTTTAATCAAATTCTTTTTTATGCCATTCATCCTCCGGAATATCTAAATCCTCTCCGGAAAATCGCTCTTCTTCAAACACATCTCCATAGTTATGAAAACCGTTACGCTCCCAGAAACCGGGACGGTCCTCAGTCAGAAACTCAATGCCTCTGATCCACTTCACACTCTTCCAGAAATACAGATGCGGAACAATCAGACGGAAAGGATAACCGTGCTTCGGCGTTAAAGGTTTACCATCATAGGAATGAGCAAGCAGTATATCTTCCTTCAGTAAATCCTCTATCGGTAAATTCGTTTCATAATCGTAATCTCCATAAATCATCACGTGCTTCACATTTTCCGGTATTTCAAACCCTTTCAACAGATCACGTATAGTCACACCTGTAAACGTATTATCAAACTTTGACCATCTCGTTACACAGTGGATATCTCTGACAATCGTCGTCTGGGGAAGTTTCATTAACTCGTCATATGTAAATCGCCTTCCGTTTATGCCATTTCCGAAAAGACGGAAATCCCACTGCCCAAGATCGTACTCCGGCACCTCTCCCTCATGAAGAATCGGAAACTTTTCTGTCAGGGTCTGTCCCGGTGGAAGGCGGCCTCCATATGTGTCTTTTTGTACGGGTGGCTTTGCTTTTTTCAAACGCTCTGCTTTTCCCATCCGGCAGCTCCTTTCCTGGTGAATGTATGAAATAAAAAAAGCCTCTTTCCATGATAGAAAGAGGCAGAATAAATCGGATTCGACCTCTTATCTCTCAGACAAAAAATGTCTGTTGGATGTAGCACCGTGTCCCTGTTACCAAAATGGTAAACAGGGCCGGTTGCCGGGCTTCACAGGGCCAATTCCCTCAGCCAACTCTCGATAAGAGAAGGTATTCAGTTGGTGTTTTCTGGTTCATTTGAAATTCATAATTGCAAGTTTACGGAATAGGATTCCATTTTGTCAACGCATTTTTTAAATAAAAAATTTTTTCTGAAAAGTTATTGACCTGCAGAATTTTTTTTGCGATAATTCGAAACATGAATTTAATTCCAACTGAATACGTATGTACTCTTATAAAGAGCAGGTGGAGGGACGAGCCCGATGAAACCCGGCAACCTGTTTCAGCTTAACCGCTGATTCAAGGTGCTAATTCTCACAGCAATGGCTGAAGGATAAGAGGAAGAACGTTTACTGTAAATGTCCGCTTCCTCTTTTGGAGCGGATTTTTTGTTCTCTCTAAATGTGATGGGTGAATGAACGCGTATATGGATTTGTTTTAAACAGGTGGGTGAACGAAGTCAGCTGGGTCCTGCTTAGTCAGGTGGGTGGAAAAGGCCGAAGGGATTTGTACTGTTTGAGTGAGTTATTGTATCGAATCAGCTTTTTATTGTACTGTTTCACTGTTTATTTCAATCGAATGAACATTTTTTTGTACTGATACGACTTCACACCTTCATTTTTATAATGTTCCTCACCGTTTTTGTACTGATTCGGATCATATTTGTATCGTTCCAACTCATCATTGTATCGTTCAGCCCGCCCTCCCGTTCACAAAAAACCGATTTTATCACTGAAAGGATGCTTATCATGTCTCAGATTACGGCTACATACCTTGTACACGATGCGAAAGGCAACTTAGAAAAAAAGGCAGAGTCGATTGCACTCGGCTTAACGGTTGGATCATGGACCGACCTTCCGGCTGTGGATCAGGAGCAGTTAAAAAAACATAAAGGTGAGGTGCTTTCTGTTCAGGAAGTTCCCGCACTGGAATCAGCTTCTCATTTAGGACAACGAAAAGCAGGCCTGATCAAAATTGCGTATCCGGCTGCAAACTTCAGCCCGGATATTCCGGCAATTTTAACAACGATTTTCGGAAAGCTGTCCCTGGACGGCGAAGTAAAGCTGATTGATATCGAGCTGGATCCTTCACTGGAACAGCAGTTTCCGGGACCGCAGTTTGGCATTGATACCATCAGACAAACACTGAATGTTCACGACCGTCCGCTTTTGATGAGCATTTTCAAGGGGATGATTGGACGCGGCACTGATCTTTTTACTGAACAACTCCGCGCACAGGCTGCCGGCGGTGTTGACCTTGTAAAAGATGATGAAATTCTGTTTGACAACCCACTCACACCATTTGAAAAACGGGTGGAACTTGGCGTTCAGGTACTGAATGAGGAATATGAGCGTACCGGCCACCGTACACTGTATGCAGTCAATCTTTCCGGAAGAACGTTTGATTTAAAAGACAAAGCGAAGCGTGCGGTTGAACTTGGAGCGAACGCGTTACTATTTAACGTTTTTGCTTACGGTCTTGACACCCTGCAGAGTCTCGCTGAAGACCCGGACATTCATGTGCCGATCATGGCGCACCCTGCTGTGTCCGGTGCATTGACTGCTTCACCACTTTACGGTATTTCCAATCAAGTACTGTTAGGTAAGCTGTTGAGACTTGCCGGAGCTGATTTTGTCCTGTTCCCTTCTCCATACGGCAGTGTGGCTATGGAGAAAAGTGAGACACTCGCGATCAGAGATGCACTTCGCACCGACAGCAGGCTGAATCGGGCATTCCCTGTGCCATCAGCAGGTATTCACCCTGGGCTTGTCCCACAGCTGATTCAGGACTTTGGCACAGATTCAATTATCAATGCAGGCGGCGGTATTCACGGTCATCCGGACGGAGCAGCTGCCGGAGCAAAAGCCTTCCGTGATGCGATTGATGAAGTCATTGCAGGCGGCAGCCTTCAAACAGCTGCCTCTAAATCTCCGGAGCTTGAAAAAGCACTGGCACTTTGGGGGTAAATGCATGACCAAAATGATCTTTTGTGACTTTGATGGGACGATTACAAAATCAGACAACATTATTTCCATCATGCGTCACTTTAATCCCCCTGGCTGGGAACCGATTAAAGACCAAATTCTTTCCCGGGAAATAACGATCCGGGAAGGGGTGGGAAATATGTTTGCCATGCTCCCCTCATCACTGAAACAGGACATTATTCAATACGTTGTCGAAACAGCTGAAATTCGTGATGGCTTCGGGGAATTTGTCGCCTATACAAGAAAAGAAGATGTCCCTTTAAAGATTGTAAGCGGAGGCATTGATTTCTTTGTGAAACCGATGCTTGCTCCGTATCACCTTGATAACCAGCTGTATTGTAACGGCAGTGACTTTTCAGACAACACGATCCGGATTACCTGGCCCCACACATGTGACAGCCAATGCTCCAACGATTGCGGCTGCTGTAAACCAAGTATCATTCGCAGGCTCGCCGGGGATGATGTACAGAAAATCGTGATTGGCGATTCTGTCACGGACCTTGAAGCCGCTAAATTGGCGGATCTTGTCTTTGTCTGCGGTGATTATCTGGAAGAAAAATGCCGGGAATTAAACCTTCCCTATCAAAGGTTTGAAGATTTTAATGAGATCATTCAGTATCTCGAACAGCAACAGGAGGTGGTGCAGCGATGAGTGATGTGACGACACGCTGGAATGAACTGGCGGATGTAAAGGATACGCTTGGCGCGCGCGGCTGGTTTCCCGGGACGAGCGGTAATTTATCTATTAAAGTCTCAGATTCCCCTCTTCAGTTTCTTGTTACAGCAAGTGGGAAAGATAAATACAAAAGGACTGACGAAGATTTTCTGTTAGTAGATTCAAATAGTCGTCCGGTTCATGATACTCATTTAAAGCCGTCCGCTGAAACGCTGCTGCACCAGAAAGTATATGAGCTCACAGATGCCGGCTGCTCGCTTCACGTTCATACTGTCAGCAACAATGTCATTTCCGAGCTTTATGCCGCGCAGGGTGAAATCACCTTTCAGGGGCAGGAGCTGATTAAAGCTTTTAATCTTTGGGATGAAGAGGAAATACTTCGCGTCCCGATTATTGAAAACCCGGCCCATATTCCTGATCTGGCTGAGCAGCTTGCTGGCAGGATTGAGGATGGCATCTATGGCGTGCTGATTCGCAACCACGGCATTACAGCCTGGGGGCGTAATGCCTTTGAAGCCAAAAAACATCTGGAAGCGTTCGAATTTCTATTTGAGACACATTTAGCCTTACGACTACACACTCAAGGAGGAATATCACATGGCAACAATCACAATCAGAGATACTCAGGAAGTTATTAAAGGTGAAGAGCAGGTACACGCATTTTTAGCTGAACAGGGCGTTCTTTATGAAAAATGGGATCCATCAAAACTCCCTTCTGCACTGCAAAACGAAACAGGATTAAATGACGAAGATAAAGAAACCGTGCTATCAGTATTTGATGAAGAAATCCGTTCTCTTGCTGAGCGTCGCGGCTATCATAACTGGGACGTCATTGCACTAAATGAACAGACACCGGGCCTTGATGACCTGCTTAAGAAGTTTGAACAGGTTCATACTCATACAGAAGACGAAGTACGTGCCATCACTGCCGGATCCGGAATCTTCATTATTAAGAGTGAGGAGAAAGGTTACTTTGATGTGAACCTGACGCCGGGAGATGTGATCTCAGTTCCGGTTAACACACCACACTTCTTTACTTTGACAGATGAGCGCGAGGTTGTTGCTGTACGTCTTTTTATTGAAAAAGAAGGCTGGGTAGCCCACCCGTTTCACGATCCGGCGTTTGAAGAAGCGAAATAAATAGATGATTCTTTAAACCGTGCCAGTTCATTCCTTCGCTTTCCGCGGCCGCGCGGTGAACCCGTTGTGCTCCGCACATCGGTTTCACCTGTCGCTTCACTGCCGCAGGAGTCTTCGGAATGACCTGGCACTTTTAGCATGTTTATCATGTCGATAGACTGTTTAAGCAGCCTGTATTTTGTATTTGTTAATAGTCACTTGAAAGCTGTCGATCTTATCTTACAATTTGTATATAGCATTAAAAGAACTGTCAACAGATCACCGCATCCTTCCCGGGTGCGGTTTTTTGATGGTCAATATGGTACTGCGGGTTTGTCCGAAGGCGGTTTATGGGTATTATAAGTCATATCGCTTTAACGAACGGACACCTTTTGATCACCGTTTTCCTTTCTCGATCCCCTTGTCATGCGTTAAAATAATGAGAGTTAGGGGGAAGTGCCTTGAGAAAATTACTGCTGTTGATTGTCATCGTCCTTGGCCTATTTCTCACAAAGCCGTTCTGGGAAGAAGCTGTACCGGAATCGGTAAACCTGTCGTTTATGGATAAGATTTCAGGCAGTGTTGTTTCTGCTGTAAATGGCAGTACCATAGAGAATTCATGGAATTCAATGCTCGAATCGGTTACTTCATTTATTGTAGAAGTAAATGAGATTGTACAGAATGCGCCTGAAATATCGACTGAAAATGAAACGGCTGCTGTAGCACGGCCGGATTTAGAGGTGCCCACGAGCGAAATTTTTTCTGTTCATAATGTTCAGCTTGGTGATTCTGAGAGCTCAGTAGTGGAGAAAGCAGGACAGGCTGACCGGATGTCAATGAATGAATTTGGTGTGGAATGGCATACTTACCACGAAAATTATCAAAACTTCTTCATGGCTTCTTATAATGAAAATGGAGAAGTGAATGGATTATTTACAAATCAGGATCTAATCTCTTCTTCCCTGCCTTTACAGATGGGAAGTACACGTGAGGAGGTCCGTGCTGAGCTTGGCGAACCATTAACTTATTTGCAAAAGGGAATGGTCCGCTACCAGCTTCAAACGGACGGAGAATATGATATGTTCGCCTTCAACGGAGCCTATATAACAGTATTTTATGATTTACATGAAGAACAGACTGTGACCGCTATTCAAATTATCAACGACCGTCTTGAGGATCAGCGCGAAACGCTTTATGCTGAGCCTTCTGCTGATTTGGAAGAAGGCTTTAAATATCAGCTGTTCGACCTGACAAATGCCGCGCGCGTTGTTCACGGAGAGTCAGTACTGGAATGGGATGAAGCAATCAGCGGTACTGCAAAAAAACACAGTACGGATATGGCCGTAAATAATTTCTTTTCCCATGATAATCTGGAGGGTCAGTCTCCTTTTGACCGGATGGATGAGGATGGGATTGAGTATGCCATAGCTGGCGAAAACCTCGCTTACGGACAGTACAGCAGCGTATTCGCCCATGAAGGACTGATGAATTCCCTTGGACACCGTGAGAATATCCTGAAGTCTGATTACGGTTATCTCGGCATTGGCGTTGACTTTAACGAAGACAACCAGCCATTTTTCACCGAGCTGTTTTTTGATACTTTTTAAAAAACACTACCTGACCATCAGGGAAACCCAGGCTCATAGTGAAGCCGTGGAAGGATATCACCGGCACGGCTTCACTAATCATACCCATACAAAAAGCGGAGCAAATTGCTCCGCTTTTTATCGTCTGAACACAAACCACTTCATGAAGAAAAAACTCGACAAAGAAGACAGCAGCATCGAAAGCCCTTTTGCTGTGTTCGTTTCCGCCCAGTCCGGCAAAATCGCGAGTGCATCCATGATCCAGATGCCTCCGATAAAAACGCCATTCGCTATAAAAAGACTGGCCGTTGCCTGCAAAATAAACCCCACGAACTGCTTCTTATTTTTTTGCACATTAAATGTATAGCGCGAATTCCACACATAACTGTTCAAAATCGCCGCTGTATAAGCTACTGTATTGAACGTGGTCAGCCAACCCGCATCCTGCGTCGGGAAGGCAAAAAGCAAGGTGTTTAATACGCCAATATCAATTAATGCACAACTGAGTCCAATCAGACTGTATTTATAAAATTGGGTCATTCCCTGGTTGTTCTTCATTGATCACACCATCTGTTTTTAAGTCATTTCACTGCCTTATGGTGCAGTTCCAGAGTTTGCATGTAATAGTCGTACAATTGACTGGACTGATCATCCCATCCGACAGACTGAATGCCTTCATGTGCACGCACGCCCATTTTAACACGCTCTTCCTTATTTTTCAGTTTTTCAACCGTGTTAAACAAGCCGTCCGGATGAGTTGAATGGTACAGGAGCCCATTCACTCCGTCCTCAATCTGTTCCCCTGTAGGGCCGCTGTCTGCAGAAATAACCGGCAGACCCGCTGCCATTGCTTCCATTAACACAAGTCCCAGCGTTTCAGTTGTAGAAGGGAATACAAATAAATCAGAAGATGCATAAGCACTTGCCAAATCATCCCCATGCAGAAAACCGGTAAATATCGTATTGGTGCCTTTAAAATGCTTTTCAAGAAAGTTGCGATGTGGACCGTCTCCTACAATCGCAAGGCAATAATCGTTGGATTTCTCCAAAACAGATTTAATTTTTTCCACTTCTTTTTCTGGCGCCAGCCTGCCAACGAATAATAGCAGCGTTTGTTCCGGTTGTCCGTTACTTAGACGATTCCGCATATCTTGCGAGAAAAATGATGGATGGAACTGTTTTGTATCAACTCCGCGTTTCCAATGATGCAGATTATGAAAGTTCTTATCCTCCAACTCTTTCAGCACCGCTTTCGATGTACATAAGTTGAGGCTCGCCTGATCATGGAGTTTTTTAAAGTATTTCCACATCGCGGGTTTCAAAAAGGAAAAGTGGTAGTAATCCGCGTATTTTGGAACGTGGGTATGATAAGATGCCATCAACGGCAGCTTCAGCTTTTTCGTATAATAAATGCCTGTAGCGCCCAAAAAAGCAGGATTGACAGCATGCACAAGATCGGGCTGAAAATCCTTTAAATAAGCCTTTACCTTTTTTGAAAAAAAGGACAGCTTTTTATCCTTGTACAGAAAAAAAGTATAAGCGGGAACACCCGCCACTTTGACTCCCTCAAAATCAGACACACCAAGATCCGGTGCGATCACAAGGATTTCATGCCCCTGCTTTTTCAGCCACCTGATGGATGCGCTTAGTCTTGTGACAACGCCGTCTGTTGAGGGAAGGAAGGTTTCTGTTATGATGGCTATTTTCATATAATCTTTCCTCCCTCTGTGACATCAGCTCTGCACGGCCTGTTCAGTAAATGGTTTCTTTTTTTCAGGCACACCCGGCTGCTGCTGTTTCGTCCATGTGCTTCTTGCCGGAATTTTCGAGTGATCAGCCCGGTGAGCATATTTTCTGGCAACCTCCGTTACTTCCTCAAGCAGCCCTTTATTTAATGTGATTGGATTTAATCCTTTTGATAAAAACAGTTCATTTTTTACGTGCAGCTCATTCTCGGCTGCTTCTTTGCGCGGATTAGGGACATATGCAATCTCCCCGCCTGTCATCTCTGCTACCATTTCAGCCAGATCACGGACACGGTGGGTTTCTGTCATCTGATTAAAAATCATCACAAGATCACCTGCTGCAGGCGGGTTTTCAATCGCAAGCTGCACACATCTCACGGTATCCTGAATATGGATAAAGGCTCGAGTCTGACCGCCCGTTCCGTGAACCGTAATCGGATGTCCAAGTGCCGCCTGCATTAAAAAACGGTTTAAAACAGTACCGTAATCACCGTCGTAATCAAAACGATTGATCAGCCGATCGTCCAGATTCGTCTCCTCAGTGTTCGTACCCCAGACAATCCCCTGGTGAAGATCAGTGATCCGAAGCTGATCGTTCTTATTATAGTATTGAAAAAGCAGCTGATCCTGTGACTTTGTCATATGATACACAGAACCTGGGTTTGTTGGATAAAGGATTTGCTGCTCCACCCGTTCACCTGACTCCGTTTTAACTTCCACATCGAGATACCCTTCCGGGATTTTGACACCTGCTGTTCCATAGCCGTATACACCCATTGTTCCCAAATGTACAAGATGGATATCAAGCCCGCTTTCCACAATGGCACATAGGACGTTGTGTGTTGCATTCATATTGTTATTCACTGTATAACGTTTATGCCGCGGAGATTTCATTGAATAAGGAGCGGAACGCTGTTCGGCAAAATGAACGATGGCATCCGGTTTTTCTTCAAGGAGCACTTGTAGAAAACGGTCATAGTCCTCTGCAAGATTGATATTAATATGCTTCATTTTTTGCCCAGATACTTCTTCCCAGGCCTGAATTCTCGCACCCAGAGGCTGAATCGGTGTCAGGGACTCCACTTCAAGTTCATTGTCAATATTACGTCGTGACAGGTTATCAATGATGACTATTTCATAGCCCTGTTTTGATAAATGAAGGCTCGTTGGCCAGCCGCAAAAGCCGTCTCCCCCGAGAACGATTATCTTTTTATGCTGATTAATAGAACGAATCTCTGCAGTCAATGTCTTCACCCTTTACTATGTCGTTTTCACTCTTAATAAATGTGCCGGAGCATTGCGTACTTAATTTTCTTTCTTCATCTTTACCCTGATTTAACGATGTTTATATCTATATTTAAAAATCTTTCAATATGGTCTGACCATGGTGTTTTATTATGATAACAGATGGAAGAGGAGTTTTTATTGAGGAGATGTAAAGATTGGGTTGAGTCAGAGGAATATGAATGATTGTTTGAGGCTGTCCGAGGGTTTTCTTGTCATTCCTTCACAAGACGAAGTGATTCAGTCTTTTCAGGATTTTTTTAAGGCTTTCCAGATTACATTTCCTTCTTTCCGGAATTTAATTCCTTCAAAACAGTTTTTGAAGCTCATTTTCCCTTCAATACAATTGCGGATCCCCTCTTTTCAACATTGGGATTCCATCATTCCCGCCATTATTTCCTTCAAACAAAAAACAGACGCGGAGCCATGTCGGCAGGTCTAACAGGCCTGCCGGCATCCGTTCCGCATCTGATCAATTTTCGTATTTCTCCGGATTCTTTTCCATTTCAATCTTCTTCTGTTTTCGGATCCAGAACATGCCCGAGACAGCCACAATGAAAAACAGCACATAGATGCCAAGTTCAACGTTGCTGACGGTTTGCATCGTAATGTCATCCTTCATCAGTACGTTGATCAGTCTGAAATTCAGACCGAGTGCGCCACCGATCAGAAGACCGAGAAAGATTTTTTCACGTGATTTTAATACATCCATTCGTGAAGGTTGAGGTGAATGATTCATGTTGATTGTTCCTTTCGGGTTAATACTGAGATAGAGTCACTGATGATGTATGCAAGCTTCAGTCTGACGGTCCATGCATCGATGTCAGACTGGGAATTCCCTTTATTTTGTTCAAGGTACTGCAGACCGGCCGTTTCATACGTACCAATGGAGGACAGACCCCATTGATTTAAAATGAGCATCGGCCATTCCCCGTCCGTCATCATGGCTTCAGATTGACTGGTGATCAGTTCCGCTGCCCTTCTGCTGAAGCCGCAGGAACCGGCTGTTATATCTGCGTCTTTACCTAAAACAATAGAAAATACACGGTTGGCAATCTTTTCTGTCTCCTGCCATTCTACCGGATGTGAAGCAAATGCTTCTGCCGTCCGTCCGATAATCGTGTAATCCCTCTTTACTATGTTTCGCTTTATGTCCGGAATCTCCTGCTTATTTGTCTGAAACCATGTGACGAGACGATCAAGGTCGCAATAATGATAGTAGTCGTGCGGAAGCACAGATGCCCACTCAGCAGCACGTCTTCTTGCATCAGCGACCCCTCTTTTCGGAATACGCCGAAGGTGAAAACCCGCTTTCGATAACAGGTACTCAACAGAAGGATGGGTTTGCTCGCTCAATAAAACATATTTATCCGTATAAGCATTTGCCACGTCTGTTGTTACCTGCGCGAGTGATTCTGTAATGTGTCCTGAAGGATCATGGAAAATAGTCAGTAAAGCTGGTTCATGTTTCAAATCGGATCCTCCTAAAGCCAAGTGTCCATACAATGATAATAGCAATCAGAAGGATCACTGCATAGATCTCAAGCCCATATGCCCAGTTCTTAAACAGGACGTGGATTAAACAGAAGCCACCGATCACAAGCATCATGATAAATGCCTTGATACCCTCCTGATGCTGCGCGACTGAAAAAGGCTGGCTGAACGGCAAGCTTTTCCCGTTTAGTGCAAAGGTACAGATCGCAGCATACAGAATCGCAGTCGCCATGATCACGATCAGGTCCAGCCAGATTCTACCGGAGAAAATCCAGATGAAAACAGGCGCAAGAATCAGCATGATCGGCAAATAAAACATCACCAGCACACTTTTCGTCAAACCTCTGTCAATTAACACGCGATCTCTTAAAGGCATGGCGGCATAAATCCAGGACCCTTTATAGGTACCTGAGTATTTCACCATCGAAATAACGGTTGGAATCACAAGCAGCGTAAAATAAAACAAATAATAGGAACTGCCTTCTCTAAGTGCTTCAAAAGCTCCGTCTTCAGTTGTTGTAAACATAAACAAAAATGGAATCACGAATGTAAATCCAACCTGGGGATAAACTTTGAGCTTGAATTCACGTTCATTTTTCATCATCGCAAAAGAGAAGTTCATAAAATTCCTCTCCTCCTGATCAGGTGCGATGAAGCGAAGAAAGGCCTGCTTCAAACGATTTACCCGCTTCTCTTTCCCCTGCTCAACCGTAGAAAGTTTATGAAGAGATGATTCAAAGGAAGGAATTAATTTGATATAAAGAATCATGGAAATCACAGGGGTAGTTACAGCTAAAGCCGCCAGCACGATGACAAATAAGCTCCTCTCTCCACTTAACAGCGCTTCATGCAGTGCGCCAAACCAGACAGGCGGGGTAAAAAGCTGCCACCAGGCTGGCTGGAAGGTCCAGTCCAGCTCTGTTAATTGAAAAGAACGTGCCACAAGCTGGTAGCCAATAATGATGCCGAGTGTTAAAGCAATCTGCATAAAGTTAATGACATTTTTCAATTTTTCCCCATCGAAAAATTGAAGGATCGCAAAGTAAACGAGAGCAGTCATCATCAGGATGAGAAAATTCAGCAGGATCAGCTCTGCCAGAAACAGCAGGAAAAAGCCAAAACCATTTACATAAAGTGAGACAAACAACGGAATGCCAGCCGTAGCAATTGTTAATAAGGACATATACAAAGTAATATGAAGCATTTTCGCCGTGCTGATCGTGCGTTGGTCCACCGGTTTTGGCACCATCATATTACGGTCTCTGACATCAAGCAGAACAGATGAAAAGTCAGAGACCATTGAGGTCATCAGAATAAACATCAAAATGCCAAAAATAACACTCATCTGAAAGAAATAATCATCGAAAAATAAAAATGGAATAATCGTTAGTCCATATAACGCATAAACCCAGAGTGATCTGATAAAGTAGTTTTTCCCATCCTTCACCTTTGACTGGGCGAAAACGGTCGGCACCCTTCTCGTATCCATCGTCAGCTTGATGCCAAGAATCAGCCGCAGCATCGGATAATCGATCCCTGCACGTCTGAAAAGCGGGGCGAAACGGTCGAGCAGTCTGAGCGTGGCAAAATCGTTCATGCAGATTCCTCCTGAACGATAGCCACAAACTCTTCTGCGATTTCCTTATGCTGATTAAAGCCGGTAAGACTATTGAAAATATCCTGAAGAGATCCCTTCTGATTCTGCTCCTTCAGCTCATCAAAGGTACCGTCAGCAGCAATATGTCCTCCCGAAATCAACACGATCCGATTGCTGATCTTTTCGACAATATCCATGATGTGCGAAGAGTAAAAAATTGTTTTCCCCTGAGCCGACAGCTGGGCAAGAATCTCTCTTACAATCAGCATACTGTTCGCATCCAGTCCGCTCAGCGGTTCATCGAGAAATAAGACATCCGGATTGTGCAACAGGCTTGAGATAATCAGCACCTTTTGCCTCATTCCTTTAGAAAAAGAGGACAGTCTGGCATTCATAACGTGATCGATCTCAAACTTCATCATTAAACGATACGCTTTTTCACGCGCCAGCCCCTCATCAAGACCATAAAGCCCTGCAATAAATGCGAGGTATTCCTGTGCCGTCAGTGAATCATAGAGCTCCGCATTTTCCGGCACGTAACCAATCCTTCTCTTGTATGTATGATCCTGATATTTCAGATTTTCTCCGAAGATAAAGATTTTGCCCTCGTATCCATCAACAAGTCCAAGCATCATTTTCACCGTGGTACTTTTACCTGCTCCGTTCGGTCCAATGTACCCGATAATATCCCCTTCATAAACGGACAGATCAATGTTCTCCAAAACAAGCTTATCCCCAAACCTTTTCGTTACATTTTCGAGCCGGATGACTTCCTGACGCTCCATCAAAAAACTCCCTTCTATTCTTTAATCCAGTACCTTCTAATGACTGTACCGTCTTCTTCTATTTCGTCCTGATCCCTTACGCCACCGTTTGCTTCAATGGCTTTGGCAGATCCGGTATTGTCATCATTACACGTGACAAGAACTTCCTTTATTCCTAGTTTACGGACTTCTACGAGTGATTGTTTCAAAATTTCTGTTGCGTATCCTTTTTTCCGCTCGCTTGGACGGACGCCGTATCCAACGTGACCGCCGATCTTGAATAAATCCTCTGTCAGATCATGACGGATATGGGATGCGCCTAAAATACGATTATTCTCATCAACAAGAAAAAATAAAGAAGCTTTTACCCATCCAGCCGGAATGTTGATTCCTTCTTCTTCGTTATGCCAGCTGATCAATCGTTCTGCAAATGGAACAGGTGCAGGCTGAGTCGCCGTTGGAATCATTTTCTCCCCTGCCTGCACCCATTCCTCCTGATATTGCTGATACGCATCTGCCAGTGCTGCAGATGGCTTTACTAATGTCACTTTACTCATATGTATAACCTCACTTTTTATGAAACTCTGAACTTTCAGTAACTTCATGGTATCCTAGAATAAGGCAGAAAGGAAGATGTCTTATGGTAAATGAAAAGGAGTTTTTACGGATTCTTCTCCCCTTTGCTCAAAAAGAACCGGCTATTGAAGGTGTTCTGCTCACGAGCTCACGGGCAAATCCCCATGCGTTTCGTGATGAATGGACTGATTTTGATATAGAGTTTTTTGTAAACGATTTCAACTTATTTAAGACTGATCATTGGCTGAATGTTTTTGGTGAGCTTATGGCCGTTGTTCCTAAAATGCCGGAACCAGGTGAGGAGCACATGACCCGGCTGACCCTGTTTAAGGATGGAACAAAAGTGGATTTTCAGATTCTGCACGTTTCATTCAGCCAAACGTTAAACCCCCTGCCACCTGAGTATGACCTCGGTTATCGCATTCTGCTCGATAAGACAGGTGTGTTCAAAAATATGCCGGATCCTACTCATCAGGCCTACCGGATCCAGCCGCCAACAGAGGTTGAGTTCGCAGAAACGGTTAACAGCTTCTGGTGGGATACATCCTATATTTCTAAAAGTCTGCGCAGAGATGAATTGTTTTTTGCGAAATTCATTTCAGAAAGTGCGCTGCGGCTGAACTTCTTCCAGCCGCTCATTGAATGGAGAATCGGGTCCAAGCATGACTGGAGCGTGAATCCGAATAAAATGGGCCGCTGGTTCAAGCGGTATTTATCTGAAGAGGACTGGGAGCGGATTGAGCGGACATATGCAGGTCCGGATCTCGAGGATAACTGGCGCGCGTTGTTTCACATGATGGATATGTATCATGATTGGGCCACGGAACTCGCGACAGAGCTCGGGTATCCTTACGACCTGCAAACGGAACAAAATATGCGGGAATACAGCTTAAAACTTTATCACGAAAGGTAGATCAACATGAACAAAAGATTAGCACTTATCACAGGCGTCGGCCGTAAAGAAGGCATTGGTGCTGCGATTTGCAAGCAGCTTGCGGCAGATGGCATGGACATACTGTTTACCTACTGGCATGCTTATGACCGGGAAGTCATGCAACATGAACGCAGTGAGGATCCGGAGAAAATCAGAGAGGCCTGCCGCGCTTTTGGTGTGCGTGCAGAAATCATTGAACTGAATCTCGCAGATCCACGTTCCATTGAGGAATTATACGCATACAGCATGACCGTTTTCGGACGTTATCCGGATACTCTTGTTCATAATGCAGCTGTATCGATTAATGATTCTATCGAGACAATTACAGCGGATGGGCTTGATCGTCATTACGAGATTAACACAAGAGCCGTAACGCTTTTGACACAGACCTTTTTAAAGCATTTCGATTACGAATATGGCCGCATTATTTGTATCACAACAGGTTGGGAAGTCGGACCAATGCCGGACGAGCTCTCTTACGTGTTAACAAAGTCCACAATGGACACACTGGCCTTTACACTCGCACCAAGGCTGGCAGCTAAAAAGATTACGATTAACTGCATTAACCCGGGGCCAACTGACACAGGATGGATGAATGAAGAGCTGAAGAAAGTGCTGCTCGAGCGTTCACCTCAGGGTAGACTCGGCCGCCCCGAAGATGCCGCAAAGCTTGCAGGTATTCTGGCAAGTGAGCAATCACAGTGGATCACCGGGCAGACGATTCACTCAGAAGGCGGCTTTATTAACCACTTTTAATTTTAGGGTTGTGCTGACTGGCGACAGAGCGTATACTGTTAAAAATTATAAATGATTCAAGGATCAGGAGAGTACAAAATCAGATGGTGGCAAGCGAGTCAGGGCTGGTGGGAGCTGACACACACATCGTTTTTGGAAGCGCACCTGTGAGAAGGAAAACTGAATTCAGTAGGTTTTCCCGCAGACGGCAGCGATAACGTCGGGAGCAGGAAGAGCATTAGTCTCTTCAATAAGAGTGGTACCGCGGATGTAAGCATTCGTCTCTTGCCTTTATGGCAGAGACGGGTGCTTTTTTATTGAATCAATCTTCAGGAGGAATGTTAATGAAACAGCATATTGCACAAGCATTGAAAGAACAATTACCCCCGCATTTAGCGGAGCATGACATTGAACAGCTGCTCGAAGCACCACGTTTTCAGGAGCAGGGCGACCTTGCCTTCCCCTGCTTCCGTCCGGCAAAAGCACTCAGAAGAAATCCTGCACAGATTGCTGCAGAGCTGGCTGAGTCATTCACGTGCAGCGGTGTACAGGAAGTAAAGGCGATCGGCGGCTATGTGAACTTTTATTTTCATATTCCAACACAGGCTGAGTCTGTACTTTCAGAGATTTTAGCGAAGGGAGCTGATTATGGAACAGCTGCTTCAAAGGGAGAAATCATTGCGATTGATTTTTCTTCACCAAATATCGCTAAACCCTTTTCCATGGGCCACCTGCGTTCAACCGTCATCGGTCAGTCCATGTCCCTGATCTCTGCCAAATCAGGCTATCAGGTCGAAAAGATCAATCACCTTGGAGACTGGGGTACCCAGTTCGGAAAGCTGATGGCTGCCTACACCCATTGGGGAAATGAAGAACTGGTCAAAGCCGATCCGATTACCGAACTCCATAAGCTGTACGTTCGTTTCCATGATGAGGCCACTAACAATGAAAATCTGAACGAGCAGGGCCGCAGCTGGTTTAAAATGCTCGAAGACGGCGATGAAAAGGCTGTTCGTCTATGGACGTGGTTCCGTGATGTTTCACTCGATGCCTTTGAACAGATTTATGAGCTGATGGGCGTATCCTTTGACTCCTATCAGGGAGAAGCTTTTTACAATGATAAGATGCATGAGGTTGTGGAAAAGCTTGACGAGGCGGGATTACTGGAGGAATCAGACGGTGCAAGAGTGGTCAGACTGGATGAATTGAACCTTCCACCATGCCTCATCCAAAAATCCGACGGAGCCACTCTTTATGCGACTCGTGATTTAGCCGCAGCCTATTATCGTGTAAACACATTAAAGGCTGACAAATTATTTTATGTTGTTGGAAATGAACAGTCCCTGCATTTCAAACAGCTGAAGGAAGTACTGAAAAGACTTGGGGAGAACTGGGCTGATGAACTGACACATATCCCGTTTGGCATGATGCTCAAGGACGGCAAAAAAATGTCAACACGAAAAGGCAAAGTCGTTTTACTGGAAAATGTATTGAAGGAATCGATTGAGCTTGCAGCGAAAACAATTGAAGAGAAAAACCCTTCCCTGCCAAATAAAGAAAAGGTGGCAAAACAGGTCGGAATCGGCGCCGTCTTTTTCCACGATCTGAAGGTGTTCCGTCAGAATGATGTTGAATTTTCACTGGAGAACATGCTGCGGTTTGAAGGAGAAACCGGGCCGTATGTGCAGTACACACATGCACGCGCCAGCGCGATTTTGCGTAAAGCAGAAGGACAGTCAACTGCTGAAGCATTCTCTTCCTTTGGCGAAGCAGAACGTCCACTCGTACAGCTGCTGGCCGCATTTCCAGACAAAATCGCGCAAGCCTTTGACCAGCTTGATCCTTCTATTATTGCGAAATATGTCGTGCAAACTGCACAGGCATTCAACCAGTATTACGCACATGAAGCGATCCTGAACCATGAACATTCCGCTGAACGACTGGCTTTGGTGAAGGCTGTCGTGACAGTGCTTGATGAAGGATTAAGATTGCTTGGATTGGAAGCGCCTGAGGAGATGTAATGCTGAAGCAAGTGTGCGGTTGGTCCGCAGCGGAGGTTCGTGGGATTTTGGGGGAGGTTCACAGAATTTTGGCCGGGGTTCATAAGATTTTCACGGTGGTTCGCAGGATTCCGGTGATGGTTCGCAAGATTTCCGCACAAGTTCGCGAGATTGTGCCAAAAGACCTACTCTCTCCGTACCTAAAACATCATTCCTGTATGCATGTTTACAAAAGTGCGGGGTCATTCCGCAGACGCCCCACTGCCGCGAATGACCCCGCACGAATTTAAAATTAACACGAATCATGAAATGAACCAAAAATGGAGGATGAAATGGTTAATCAAAAGTTTAATGAGTTTATCCACATTGCAAAGAAACTAAATGACATTGGCATCATCCCATTATTGATGGGCTCAGTTGGTTTAGAAGTCGTGACTGATAAGAGCTGGGATGCTCAAGACCTGGATATTCATGTACCTGGTGATAAGAGAGGGTGGGAAGTATCGCCTGAATTAAATATTCACAACTGGAATGAGATTGTTCGCATTATGATTTCAATGGACTATCGTTTGATTGATTTACATGAACATGAGTTTGCTAAAGATGGATTGTTTGTGGAGTTTGGTATTATTGACACTTTACCAGCATTCGCAGGGGTACAGTTAGAGGATCTGGACATCCATCAAACGGGTGGGGCAAAGTATTATTTGCTAAACCCAGAGCAATATTTGAGCGTATACAAGTCTTCATCCGAGGATAGTTACCGGGCAGAAAACAATAACAATAAAGATTTTGAGAAAATTTATTTCTTAACTAATATGATACCCAGCAATCAAAAGTCAGACTAGGTCATTAGTTAATGATATCATCAGTTTCAAAGAATGATTTTTTTATGTCATAAACACACTCATTAATGTCGATCGCTCAGCTATTTTTGTTGAAAGGAAGAAGATTTATGTCGATAGACTTCTGGAGAAAGCCTGAATCGTCGATAGCAGTCTGAGTATTGTTGATAGACACCTGAATTCTATCGATCGCGCATCCCAAAATGTTGATAGCAGCAGAATTACTGTTAATAGGAAATCGCCAGCTAACAGACACGTCCGGAGTTTAAAGCGAACGTCCCTTTAACACATAGTATAAGCCGGAAAACAATCGCTTTCCGGCTCCCAACATTCTTCAGCTAGTATAATACCTGTAATCCTCAATCAGCCTTTTTTCAACATCCTGCTGATAAGGCGCAAGCTCAAGCTGAACCTGCTCCTCTGTACGAACGTCAGGCTCTCTTCCAGAAGTGGATCCTCTCCTGGAATCCACATACTTCATTCTGAAATAAGTAGGCGGATGCGTGTCGTCCACCTTTGATTTTTCAAGCTCTGCAATTTTCAACATACGACGCTTTTCCTTATCGGGCATGTTTACCATTTGCTCGTTTAGAAGATCAAAGAACGAACTTTTTCCTGGTGACAATGCAGCCTTTCTGACAGCATACATATATGTCTGATCATACTGGACCTTTGTCAAAAGACCGTTCACCCCATCTGCGCCTGCATGCTTCACTGCCACATCATCAGCGTAATACTCTGCACGCTGGGAATTGAAAAACAGCAGGTACAGCAATGTGAAGAATAACGTTTTCGGGAAAAATGCCAGTCCTTTTTGAAAGACGATACTCACCCAGACCAGAAACGGATCTTCAAACTCACCATCAGCATCATCAGGCTCCGTTAAATCCCACCATGTATAAGCCGTAAAAAGTGCCGTTCCAATATAAGTCCCTCTCGCCAGATCACCGTTTACTAAATGACCTAACTCATGAGAAAGCAGTGCGGTCAATTCATTTTTATCAAGCGACGCAATAAGCGGAAGACCGATCCTCATAATCACTTGACGTTTCAAGCCGACGGTTCCGATTGAGGCATTGTATTCACCGTTTAGTACAATCCCGTCCACTTTCTTTGTTCCGATCTCACCGCTCAGCTGATCAAGATATGAAAAAAGCGCGGGTAAGTCCTCCCTTGTTAATACATGCTCGTCTTTACTAAGTTTGGGAATGCGATGTCGCGTCAGCCATGAAATCCCCATAAGCAAAACGCCACCAATTAGTCCTGCAATATGATCCCACTGAAACAGGAGCAAATACAAAGAAGTAAGTAAAAACAGAGCACTTACAAGATGGATCCCTGTTGATAAAACATATGCTGCGGCCGTGCTTAACGTCAGCGATGGCTTTTCAGCATTCTGATGAATCACCTGCTCTAACAGTTTTTCTCCATTGCGCCTGCCAAGCTCTTCATATTTTCTCTGCATCCAGGTCTGTTTCTCTTTTTGATCTAAAGGATTCAAGTTGTCTAAACAGTGTTCACACCACTTTACATAACCCGGAATGTAGTCTATTGATTTTCCGCAGGAGTGACAAGTTTCAAATTGTTGAACTGCTTCCATACGCATACCTCCCGTAACACTTTTTTCCATTATAAATTAATTCTTATATTAATTGAAGATAAAAAACTGATTTTTAATAACTTTCAGTTAGCTTAATTTAGCAAAAAACCGCGACATTTTTCCCTATTATTCGTTTTACTAAAAAATATTAGTTAAAATATTTACACAATTCTCACAATACACTATGATGAGTAATGACATTGGAAGCCTTTTCATCCATTTCATATCTCTAATGTCAGCTACTATACATATTTAGAGGGGGTTGTCAGATGAATGCAATAGCATTAGCCGCGATTGGACTTTTCATTTTTGTTATTGGTTACCGCTTTTATTCGAAATTCGTGGCTGAAAAGATCTACCGGCTGGATCCGAATTATGTAACGCCGGCGCACCGTTTTAAAGACGGCGTGGATTTTGTACCGACGAACAAGTTTGTATTGTGGGGTCACCATTTTACTTCTGTAGCAGGTGCCGCACCGATTCTTGGACCTGCAATTGCCGTGTACTGGGGATGGCTGCCGGCTGTTCTGTGGGTTGTACTCGGAACAGTTTTTGCAGCGGGGGTGCATGACTTCGGAACACTCGTTGTTTCAGTAAGAAACAAAGGGCAATCAATGGGGACACTGGCCAATAAGCTCGTTGGTCAGCGTGCGAAAATTCTGTTCCTGTTTATTATTCTGATTCTTGTATTGATGGTTAACGCTGTGTTTGCCTGGGTTATTGCCAACCTGTTTGTCACATTCCCATCAAGCGTTCTTCCTGTATTCATTCAGATTCCTTTAGCAATCTGGATTGGTCATGCCGTTTATAAAAAGAATGCTAAAATGCTTGTCCCATCTTTAATCGCACTTGCCGTTATGTATCTTGTTGCGGTTCTGGCTGCTGAATATCAGGTACTGCAAATTGACCTTGTACGCTACTTCGGCGGGGAGGATGGAGCAGGGCTGTTTGGTTTAGGCGCGATTTCAAGTGCGTTCTTTATCTGGATTATCATTTTAATGATTTATGTGTATATCGCGTCTACGCTTCCGGTGTGGAAGCTGCTTCAACCGCGTGATTTTATTAATTCACATCAGCTAGTTGTAGGTTTGGGTATCTTATACCTTGGACTTTTGTTTACGAATCCTGAGGTAACAGCACCAATGACAAATTCGGCTGCAACTGATAAATCATGGTTTCCACTACTCTTTATCACAATTGCATGCGGAGCCATTTCAGGCTTTCACGGCCTTGTTTCCTCCGGTACTTCTTCAAAGCAGCTGAATAAGGAAACGGACGCCCGTTTTGTTGGTTACTTTGGGGCCGTTGGTGAAGGTGTACTTGCGTTAATCTCAATTATTGCTGTTATCACGTTTTTCCCGACAGCTGATGCATTCAAAGAAGCTTACAACAGCTTCGGTGCTGCAAGTGGTGGAGGGCTTGGAAACTTCGTTCAGGGTGCGAGCCAGCTCGCAACCGGACTTGGGATCCCTGTAGATATCGCGGCTACTATTGTATCCATTATTGTGGTCAGCTTTGCTGCGACTACGCTTGATACATCGGTGCGTCTCATGAGATATATCATTTCAGAGCTGGGGTCTGAGTATAAGTTACCGGCTCTTGAGAAAACACATGTTGCGACAACGATTGCTGTCGTTTCAAGTGCTGCCCTTGTATTGATTCCTGAAGGGCCAAATGGTTTCGGCTCAGGTGGATATCTGCTCTGGCCGTTATTCGGAACGTCCAACCAGCTGCTTGCAGGAATTAACCTGCTTCTCATTTCAGTCTGGCTGAAACGTCTTGGACGAAACTATCTGATCACGCTGATCCCGATGATTTTCCTGATGTTTATGACGCTGTATGCGATGATCATTCAGGTCTTCACAGAGTGGGCTTTCTGGAATGAATCGTCAAGTACACTGCTGTTTGTATTTGGTGCAATCATTCTTGGATTTGCCCTGTGGATCAGCATTACAGCTGTATCTGCACTATTAAACAAAAATCTGCCGAAGCTTGATCCAAACGAATAATTAATTGATCAGGCTGGAACATTCACTTTTAAAGCTGAATGTTCCAGCCTTTTCTAAATGTTGTCACCATTTCTTAAACTTGAGACAATGGAAATAACTAAAGGAGTGATTTCTGATGATCGACAAGATGAAACAGCTGATCGCCTATTACGAAGAAGTGCTCAGCATGCCGCACAGACAGGAAATTGCCCGTGAACTGAGAAATGAAGACGACCTGTTTCTGCTCCTGCTTTATTCTGAGATGATCGGTATTCCAAATCCGGTTTATTACTACACGCTCGAACTTTATCCGCATATGATTGAGAAATTTCACGACTGGCATTTACGGATGGGAATGGACAAGTCTCCGCTCTCCGGTATCCGCTGCTGTTAAAAGGAGTTTTTAAAATGGATTTGTTAAAGCACAATATATTATTTGTGGGTGGAAAAGGTGGCGTCGGCAAATCGACATCAGCCGCAGCGATCGCATGGAAATCTGCACAAAAAGGCTATCGCACACTGCTTGTGTCAACCGATCCGGCTCACAATACAGGAGATATATTTGACCGGAAAATCGGTGGTAAAAACACAGAAATTGCCCCTAACCTGTATGGACTTGAGATTGATCCGGAAATGGAGACAGCCAATTATATTAAAGGTGTAAAAGCGAATATCAAGGGTGTCGTTCATGCAGGCATGATGGAGGAAGTTCACCGTCAACTGGATACAGCAAAAGCTTCTCCCGGTGCGGATGAAGCAGCCCTTTTTGATAAATTGATTTCGATTGTACTCGAGGAACGTGAGCATTTCGACAAAATTGTCTTTGATACCGCTCCTACCGGCCATACGATCCGTCTTCTCACCCTGCCCGAACTCATGGGGATCTGGATTGAAGGACTGCTCGAAAAACGCCGCAAAACGAACGAGAATTATTCTGCCCTTTTGAACGATGGAGAGCCGGTGGAGGATCCGATTTATGATGTATTAAGAACACGCCAGGACCGCTTTTCCCGTGCCAGAGAGCTGCTTTTGAACCCTAAGGAAACTGGATTTGTATTCGTTTTGAACCCCGAGAGGCTGCCAATTCTCGAAACGGAAAAAGCTTTGAAGCTGCTTAGTCAGTATGACCTTCATGTGAAAACACTTATTGTGAATAAGGTGCTTCCTGACGAGGTTGAGGGTTCATTTATGGCTGAACGGAAGAAGCATGAAAAGCCTCATCTTACTAAGATTCGTGAAACGTTCCGTAAGCAGAACCTGATTTACGTACCTTTTTCATCTCAGGATATTGTGAACAAGGAGCTTTTAGAATGGTTTAGCGAGAGATTAGATCAATAAAAAAATCCGGAATGGCTGACAGCCTTTCCGGATTTTTTGATCTGAGTAAGACGAAATACTTTCTTTAATACGAATTCCGGGAAATATTTAATACATTAAGAAAATAAAGTAGGCAGCTGATTAATCATCGTGTAACCACCCATATAAGCCATCACAATTACAATTAACACGCCAAATACCGTTAACCAGATCGGGTGCTTGTAATCACCGATGATTTTTTTATTGTGTGCAGCTAAAAGCATTACGCCAAGTGAAATCGGCAGGATGAGCCCGTTTAGCGCACCAACAAGAATCAGAATGGTCACTGGCTGACCGATCAAAGCAAAGACGAGTGTTGAAATGGTGATAAAACCGATAATGACCCATTTTTCAACGCGTGCAATGGCAGGGCTGAACGTTTTAATAAAGGAAACAGATGTGTAAGCCGCTCCGACAACAGAACTGACGGCGGCTGACCACATCACGACACCAAAGATTTTATATCCAACGTTTCCCGCCGCCAGCTGAAATACCGATGCAGGCGGGTTGTCAGGGTTAATTTGCAGCCCCTGTGCGACAATCCCAAAGGTCGCAAGGAACAGGAAAATTCGCATGATAGAAGCGATTCCAATTGCCGACACAGAGCTTGTCGTCACCTGACGCAGGTTTTCCTGTCCTTTGATTCCTGCATCAAGAAGACGGTGTCCACCTGCAAAAGTAATATAACCGCCGACCGTTCCTCCTACAAGCGTCACGATCGCCAGAAAATCGACCGTTTCCGGGATAAATGTCCGCGTCACTGCTTCACCGATTGGCGGCTGCGACTGGAACATGACAAAAATCGTTAAGCCGATCATCAGAAATCCAAGTACCTGGGTGAAACGGTCCATCAGTCTGCCCGCTTCTTTCACCAGGAAGATACCGATGGCTACGATACCTGAGAATACTGCTCCGGCCTGAGGCGAGACACCAAACAATACGTTCGTCCCTAACCCGGCACCTCCGATATTACCAATATTAAAGGCAAGTCCCCCGATCACAACGAGGGCTGCGAGAAACACACCGAGCCCCGGCAGTACCTCGTTTGCAATTTCCTGGGCACGTTTGCCCGATACCGTAATGATTCTCCAAATATTCATCTGTGCGCCTATATCAATGATAATGGATACTAAAATAACAAAACCAAAGCTTGCAGCGAGCGTCTGGGTAAACGTCGTGGTCTGAGTAAGGAACCCAGGCCCGATAGCGGATGTTGCCATTAAAAATGCTGCCCCGAGCAAAATACTGCGGGTTGATTCCTGCTTTTTCATCGTGTCTGTCTTCCCTTCATGATGGATTCAAGCTCTTGATGCCTTCAGGTAACAGTGCTGTTGCCCAAAGGCATGAAGGGCTGGTATAAGGTCAGCCAGGCTCACCTGACTGACCCGGATAAGTTTACTTTAATGACTTGATCTCAATTCCTTCATCAGCGAGCGTCCGGTTAATTTTCCGGGCAAAAGTCAGCGCATGTTCCCCGTCTCCGTGAATGCAGACCGTATGCGCTTCAATAGGGACATCATTTCCGGATGCATCCATCACGATGCCTTCTTTCACCATGCGGACAACCTGGGCCACGGCTTTTTCATCCTCGGTAATGAGTGCATTTGGCTGTGTGCGCGGTGTAAGACTGCCATCCGGCTGATAAGTCCTGTCCGCAAACACTTCAGAAGCGGTTTGTAACCCGGCTTCCTTCCCAGCACGGATCAGTTCTCCACCTGATAACCCGAATAAGATCAGCTCCTCGTCCAGATCGCGGACCGCCCTTGCAATGGCACCTGCTAATAACGGATCCTTCGCTGCCATATTGTAAAGGGCACCATGAGGTTTCACGTGCTGCATCTTGCCGCCCTGTGCCTTTACGAAGCCATACAGTGCTGCTACCTGGTATAACGTGAAGTCATAGGCTTCCTGTTCGCTGACGGATAGATTTCTCCGTCCAAACCCGCTGAGATCGGGAAAACCTGGATGCGCGCCAATGGCTACCCCTTTTTCAAGTGCGTGCTCAACGGTTGTTCTCATAACTGACGGATCCCCTGCATGGAATCCGCAAGCAATATTGGCTGAGGATACAGAGGCCAGAATCTCCTCATCATTCCCCATCTGCCAGGCGCCAAAGCTTTCACCCATGTCACAATTTAAATCGATTCTAAGCATGCTCTTATGCCTCCTTCAATTTTTTGTTCATGATCCACTTTAATTCCTGCCATTCCTGCTCGCGTTTTTTAAAGAGCTGCTGTGCTTCTTTCACAGTGACCCATTTAAAACGGACGCTTTCACCCGGCTTTTTCTGAATCAGGGCAGGCAGATCCACAGAGGCCACCTGTCCGATCTTTGGATAGCCGCCAAGTGTCTGACGGTCTGCAAGTAAAATGATCGGCTGTCCATCTGACGGCACCTGAATCGTTCCAAACGAGACTCCTTCTGAGAGAATGTCCTCATCCACCGTCCGTTCCAGAGGCTCTCCTTCCATCCGGAATCCCATCCGGTCAGACTGTTTGGACAGCTTATATACAGAGCTTGTGAATGTCCGTTTGCTCTCTTCTGTAAATTCGTCAAATTGCAGACCCGGCATTACATGTATAAACTCTGGTGAATACACGCTGTCTGTGTAAGCACCCGATACTGACCAGGTAAACGGCGACTCTTTAGCACGCTTAAAAATCGCTTCTGATTCCTTACCCGGATCTCCGATTGGAAGAACATCCTCTTTATCAAGTGCCCTTCCTTTAAAACCGCCGATTCCTGCCCTCAGATAGGTGGACTTACTGCCAAATACGTCAGGAACATCAAATCCGCCAGCAACAGCTAACACCCCTCTGCAGCCGGTTTTGGAAAATCGCATATGAAGGGTACTGCCTTTTTTCACGACGACAGGTCTCCACAGCGGAGCAGGTTCACCATCGATTTCGGCTGAGAAATCTGCTCCGCACAACGCAATCAGATGATCCTCTGTAAATTCCAGCGTAGGACCTGTTAATGTCAGTTCCAGCACCCCTTCACTTTCGTTGTTTCCGACCAGTGTATTGGCAATCCGTAATGTAAATGAATCCATGACACCGGACTGAATCACACCGGATTCCTGATAGCCTGTCCGGCCTTTATCCTGAATGGAGGATAGCAGGCCGGCTTCAATTACTTTTATCATTCCTGCCACTCCTCATATTCTTTTTCTGTAATCGGATAAAATTCAATCTTATCCCCTGCTCTCAAAAGGAAAGAAGGGTTTTTGGTTATATCAAACAGTTTCTCAGGCGTACGGCCAATAATTTGCCAGCCACCAGGTGTTTCAATGGAATAAACGCCTGTCTGTTGTCCCGCAATGCCGACTGATCCTGCCGGAATAGCACTGCGCGGATTCTTTTTTCTCGGTGTGGCGATCGAAGCATCCAAACCGCCTATGTATGGAAATCCAGGGGCAAACCCAAGCATATAAACCGTGTAATCTCCGTTCGTATGACGTTTTACAACCTCATCCGGTGCAAGCTGATGATACTCTGCCACCTCATTTAGATCAGGTCCAAACTCTCCTCCATAACAAACAGGAATCCGCACAATTCGCTTCTCCGGTGGCTCACTATTCTTTGAAGCAGCTACTTTTTCTTTCACATAATCAATCACGACAGCTTCTGCATCCTCTGCATGAAGCAGCTGTTTCAAATCATAATGAACCGTAATCGAAGCATAGGCCGGAACCGCTTCAATTAACCACTCAGGAGCGTCTGATTTAATCTCCTGATACACACACTGAACATCCGAAAGAATCTCAGGGCTCACTTCCTGCTCAAACTCAAGCAAAACCGCCTGATCTCCTAACGGATAGTACGATACCTTCATCCAAACGCCTCCTATTTAAATAGATTCGTTGTTTTGCATTTTATCGCAAAACGAAAAGTGCCGCAAATACGCCCGTGAATAGGGCATCTCTTGATAAGCAATAAATAAACAAAAAGTGCCTGATTTTTTTGCAGACTCATGCCGCAAAAAAACCAGACACAGATTTCAAGTTTCTATCAACATCAAGAGTCACTCTATCAGCGGCACTACATTTTGTACATTTCCATCAAAAGGGCCAGGGACACTTATAGACTCCCCTAGGCAAAGTTAATTTTAACTCAGTATGATTAACTCTATATTTAGGGCCGGACTCATCCGAAGACTCCTGCGGCAGAGAAGCGACAGGTGAAACAGCGTAGTGCGAAGCACTAGCTGGTTCACCGCGCGGCCATAGAAAAGCGGAGACGGGCGCTTAGGGACGTACAAACTGGACCGGCCTCGACGAAGATAAAGGAAACACAGTGAACGCAGTAAGCTGATGTTGACTTATCGAACGAGAGGACGGGAAGTTTGCTAGTCCCTGCGCGTCGGAGCTAGACAATAAAGCGAAGGATGAGTCCGGCCCGGATTCCCAAAGCCAAACACCTATTTCCCTAACAAGCGTATCAACCCTCGAAAGATCCTTGCAATCAAGTAAGCCAAAAAGCCTCCAGCTGTATTCACAATCAGGTCATCCGTGTTAAAGCCTCTCATCCACGCAATGCCTACATATGACAGAACAAGCTGAGACAATTCAATCGTCAGACTCACCGTAAAAATCATAAAAAAGGCTTTCCAAAACGGCTTCATTTGAAATAAAACAGCCAGATAAACCCCAAGCGGCATCAGCATAATAAAGTTGAAGAATGTCAGTCTCGCATTGTTAAAGAAAGACGAGCTGTAGAAGTCCTCATAGGTCTGCCATTCGTCAATAAAGTATAGAGGCTCAAGTTGTATCCGCATCGGCGCATTTTCCTCAGGCGGAAGATGAAAGTAGCCGAGTGTTAAATGAGCAATTGCTACAAGATAAATCAGAAAGCTGATATATAAAAAGCGTTCCCAGGCTGATCTTTTTACTTTTTTATAATCACGCAGAAGAAACATGAGCGCAATAACCGCGGCAACAGCTGCTGCCGGAATGAATAAACGTTCCATTGTCTTTCCTCGCTGTCAGTTTTCTTCTATCCTATTCGATTTCACATGAAAAATAAACAGTTACCTTTTTTCTGACAATACTGAAACTTTTTCCTTTTTTATCCGTCTAATAGATATGACAAGAAAAAAGGAGTGAGTGTGATGATGAAACAAACCAACAGATGGCTGGTCACTTCATTTTATGCAGCTATTATTACTATTTTGCTTATTTTAATCGCTGCATTTGCCTTTAGAGGGGATTTGATGGAGTTTGTGATTGGTTTTTTCCAGGAACAGCCTATTGTAGAAGATGACAGTGCTGCTTTTCACGTACATATGAATGACGATCATTTTTTTAATACATAAAAGCGCTTTTGAGGATGGTCCCCAAAAGCGCATCAAAAATTATTGAGCTGTATACCCTCCGTCGAGTGCGACCGACTGCCCTGTAATCCCTTTGGCTTTATCGCTCGCAAGAAACATCGTATAGTCTGCAATTTCCTGAACATCAAGCAGACGTTTTTGAGGGACAAGTGGATAGATGACCTCCTCGAGTACTTTTTCAAGTGAAACTCCTCTATTTACCGCCAAATCCTCCAGCTGATTACGTACAAGTGGCGTATCCACATATCCAGGACACATCGCATTTACGGTAATGCCATGTGCAGCTCCTTCCAAAGCCGCTACCTTCGTTAAGCCGATCACGCCATGCTTGGCACTGTTGTAGGCAGCCTTACCTGCAAAACCAACAAGGCCATTGATAGAGGACATATTAATAATACGGCCCCAACCCTGCTTTTTCATAATCGGAAATACGTGCTTTGTAGCAACAAATGGGGCTGTCAGCATGATATTTGTCAACAGCTGAAATTTCTCTGTCGGGAAATCCTCTAAAGATGAGACATACTGCATTCCAGCGTTGTTAATCAGTACATCCAGCCGTCCAAAATGAGAGACCGTTTCATCTATCGTCGCTTTTAACTGCTCCTCTTTTGTGACATCACACGTTAAACCGATACTTTCATAACCCTGCTGACTTAATTGTTCTGCCGCACGAACAACTGCTTCTTCATTAATATCTGTGAGGGCAATTTTAGCGCCAGCCTTTGCAAATTCGACGGCAATCTCATAGCCGATTCCACTTGCAGCCCCTGTGATATAAACGACTTTATCCTTCACCATGACAATCCCTCCAAATTGTTAAATCCCAAGTCCAAGTGAAAATAATGCAATCGCAACAGCAAGACCGATTAACGGTACAATTACGGTTACGGCAGCCACTGGTCCGTAAGCATCCTTATGGGTCTCTCCACAGATTCCGCGGATCGTTGTGACCACATATCCATTGTGCGGAAGCGAATCAAGCGCACCTGATGAAATCGCAACCGTTCTGTGAAGCGCTTCCTGATTTACACCTGCATCAATATAGCCTGGCGCAAGCAGTGGCAGGGCAATTGTCTGCCCGCCTGAAGCAGATCCAGTCATTCCTGCAATGACACTGACAGCGATCGCTCCACCTATCAGCGGACTCCCAGGAATACTCGCCATCGCATCAACGGCTACATTAAAGGCTGGAACGGCTTTCGCCACGCCGCCAAAACCAACAACTGCTGCCGTGTTACCAATGGCAATTAATGCACCAATCGTTCCATCTGATAAAGCCTTACTGAAATCGGTAAAGTAGCGGCGATTTAATACGTAAGTCGTAATAACACCGCCTAATAAAGCGATAATCAACGCAGATGTTCCAAGGTCGTGGTGGAAGATAAAGCTGATCACAAGGACTACAAACAATGGGATCTGACCCATCCACGGGTTCGGCAAATCGCGCTCAAGTGAAGTCGGATCATTTTCACGTGCTTCAAACCGCTCTCCTTTACCAACCGCTTTATTGATCATCCGCTTCAGCCACCAATATCCTAAGATCATCATCAGAACAGCGACTAAAATACTGACCTCCCAGCCAGCATAAGGTGTTGTATCCAGGTAATCCATCGGAATCCAGTTTTGAATCTCAGGTGATCCTGCTGACGTCATCGTGAACGTTACTGATCCGAATGCCAATGCCGCCGGAATAAAACGGCGTGGCAGATCAGCCTGTTTAAATAAACTTAGAGCCATTGGATAAACGGAGAATGCTACAACAAACAAACTGACTCCGCCGTACGTTAACACAGCACAGGCGATGACAATCGCAAGGACCGCATACTTTAATCCAAATGCATTAACAAGCGCTTTCGATACACTGTCTGCAGCACCGCTGTCCTCCATTACCTTTCCAAAAATCGCTCCTAACAGGAACATCGGAAACCAGGACATAATAAAGCTCGTAAATCCACCCATATAGCTCGTTAAAAAGTTAACCCCGCCTTCTTCCACCAGCTGCGGAAATAATGGCAGTCCGCTCATCAGTGCGACAAACAGCGCACATAACGGCGCGGCCACTAACAGGTTCATCCCCTTCATAGTGAAATAGATCAGTAATCCCAATCCCACAATCAATCCAATCATACTAAGCATGTTCGTTCCCCCTTGTCCGGTTCAATCAATAAGCATTCTCTTTAAAATCAGCATGCAGCTTTAAAGGAGCTTCAGTTGAGGCCTTCACTTCTTCAGCTGACCATCCCTCAGCTGTTTCAATCAGTACCAGCCCCTCAAATGTTACATCCATGACCGCACGTTCCGTAATAATCCGGTTCACAACACTCTTTCCTGTGAGCGGCAAAGTGCATTCCTTTAATATCTTGGATTCGCCTGCTTTATTCACATGCTCCATAATAACAACCGTCTTCCGTGCACCGTGAACGAGGTCCATGGCACCACCCATCCCTTTGATCATTTTCCCCGGGATCATCCAATTTGCCAGATCCCCATTTTCAGCAACTTCCATTCCACCCAAAATCGCGATATCAATATGTCCGCCGCGGATCATGGCAAAAGACTCTGCACTGTCAAAATAAGAGGCTCCTTTAATCGCTGTTACCGTTTCTTTCCCTGCATTAATCAGATCCGGATCAAGCTCATCCTCTGTCGGGTAGGCACCGATGCCAAGAAGTCCATTTTCTGATTGCAGCACAACTTGTTTGTTGTCTGAAATATAATTCGCAATTAATGTCGGCATACCGATGCCCAGATTGACGTAAAATCCGTCCTGTATTTCCTGATCCGCTCTGCGGGCAATTTTCTCACGCACCGCTTTTTTATCTAATTCTACAGCCATGTATGGTTCCTCCTATCCCTGACGTGTGGTTATACGCTCAATTCGTTTTTCCTGATCTCCCTGAATCAGCCCCTGCACATAAATACCGGGCGAATGAATGCGATCCGGATCGATCTGCCCTGTCTCCACAAGCTCTTCCACTTCAGCAATTGTGACCTTCCCGGCCGCTGCAATCATCGGATTAAAGTTACGTGCAGTTTTGTTATAGACCAGGTTCCCCGCATGATCCGCTTTTGCTGCTCTGACAAAACTGAAGTCAGCTGTCAACGCTTCTTCGAGTACATATTCCTTACCGTTGAAGCTCCTGATCTCTTTACCTTCTGCTACAGGCGTTCCTACACCAGCAGGAGTGAAAAAGGCTGGAATACCCGCTCCGCCTGCACGGATTTTTTCAGCGAGAGTACCCTGAGGTGTCAGCTCAACCTCTAATTCTCCTGAAAGCACCTGACGCTCAAACTCTTTGTTTTCACCAACATAGGATCCAATCATTTTTTTAATCTGCTTGTTTTTCAACAAAAGACCGAGACCCCAGTCATCCACACCACAGTTGTTGGAGATCACTGTTAAGTCCTTCACGCCGGATCTCTGCAGTGCCAGAATCAGATTTTCCGGAATACCCACGAGTCCGAACCCTCCAACCATAATGGTTGCACCGTCTTTCACTTCTTTTACAGCTTCATCAAAATCATGATAAATCGGTTTCATATGATCCGCCCCTTTTGCAAACGCTTTCTTTTTGATGTAAACAAAAAGCCACATGAATTGTGGCAAAATTATGACGTTTTTACGTTTTTCAGTGTACCTTGTCTTTTTCAATAGGTAAAATGAATAATAATTATAATACTCATAGATAAAAGTTATAGGAGGATCATATGGATATCCGTCAGCTACAATATTTCAGTGAAGTCGCAAAGCAGCGCAGCTTTACTAAAGCAGCCAGACAGCTTCACGTCACACAGCCTACACTGAGTAAAATGGTCAAAAATTTAGAGGATGAACTTGAAGTAACATTGATAGACCGTACAGCCAGAAACATTTCACTGACAGATGCCGGTGAGATTGTTTTTGAACAGGCACAAAAAGTGATCAACAGCATTGAGGACCTTTCTGTTTCTTTGTATGACACGATGAATGTAAAAAAAGGAAAAATCACAATCGGTCTTCCTCCTGTGATCAGCACCCTGTTCTTTCCAAGGATCATTGCTGAATGCCAGAAACGATTCCCGGAGGTGACGATTTCACTTATAGAAGTAGGTGCTCAAAAAGTGGAACAGAAAGTACTAGAAGGTGAAGTAGATTTCGGCTTTGTACTGCTGCCTGTTGATGAGGAAAGATTTGATGTCATTGAATTTGTTCACCAGGAAATTAAACTGCTTGTTCATAAGTCCCATCCCCTTGCAGATCGCGAGCAGATTGACCTGATTGAATTGAAAGAGGATGCTTTTCTGTTGTTAAGCAAGGAATTTACGCTGAATAGCCGTACGATTGAAGTTTGCATTAACGCAGGTTTCACACCAAAAATCGCATACGAAAGTTCACAATGGGATTTTATCGTGGGAATGGTTTCAAAAAATCTCGGTGTGACCCTTATGCCTGAACAAATCGGCCGCCGCGTTACAGACCCTGACGTCAGAATGGTTCATCTTTCAAAACCATTCCCCTGGGTGCTCGGCATGATCCTCGCAAAAAACCGTTATGTCACTTATGCAGGAAAGGAATTTATTAAGACAGTGAAGGAATTGCATGAGGGCTGGTGAGTACATTCTAATCATGATAAATAGTTATGATGGACTAGTGTGCATTCTCTTCATTCTATACAAACATAATATTTCTATAATTTTTCAGGCGAGTGGAGTTGAAGGCGGTGACTCCTGTGGCAGAGAAGGGCTGGTAAAACTTATTAAGGTACGAAGCGGCTTAGAGTTCCACCGCCCGGCCGCGGAAAGCGTCCGCCTGGCGCGGAACTCACCGTTTCTTTTTTATTTTCAAATCACAAATTGTAATATTAGACGCGATGTAAATATTCACAAAATTTAAACTAGTCCATTCGGTGTGTTTTGTGCAACTTTTGTGCAAACGCTTTCACTAATGTTGATTAAACCTTATAATGCTTGTGATACCAATTTTAAGGAGGTCAAAATCATTGAAAAGTAAAAAGTTTTTAGCAGGCTGGTTAGCGATCATAATGGTGCTTTCTTTATTACCGATTGTGCAACCGTTTGCTCCAACAGCTAAAGCAGAGGGGACTACATATTCTACGCTAATCGTGCATTACCAACAGGACCCTGCTTCAACTCTCGACTGGAATATTTGGGCATGGCCGGAGGGTGGCGATGGCGCTGCCTATGAGTTTACCGGTGAGGATGAATTCGGTAAAATTGCCACAATTGACTTCGAAGGTTCTCATGAACGCATTGGATTTATCGTCCGTACAGATGCATGGGAAAAAGATGGTGGTGACCGCTGGGCTGAAGTTGAAGCCGGCGTTGCTGAAGTCTGGATTAAGGCTGGGGACGATACGGTTTATACAGAGCCACCCGATGGTGAATACCGTGAATTTCCTGAATTTAATGAAGTAGATGTTACCCTGCACTATTACCGTTTTGATGGAAACTATGAAGGCTGGAACCTGTGGGCATGGCCAAATGGTGCTGACGGTCAGGAAATCGAATTTACAGAGGAAGATGATTTCGGTAAAGTAGCGAATTTCACCGTATCAAGCGATGAGTTATTTGACCGTGTTGGATTTATTGTAAAAAAACGTGAAGGTGATAATGCCTGGGCTGACCAGGAATTCGGTGACCGCTTCATCAGACAGATTAATGAAGATGGTACGGCTGAAATCTGGATTGTGCAAAGCGATCAGGGGATTTATTACGATACGAAATATATCGATTCAACGCCACGGATTATCAGCGCAGCGATTGACGGCGTAAACGAGATTACGTTAACGACTAATCTGCCAATCGATACGGCTTCTGAAGATCCGGGTATCCGTTTAACAGGCGGACTTGAAATCGCAGAAATCCGTCCATTTGAAGGCGAAGAGCCTGTTACAAATAAAGTAACGATCGAAACGACTGAAGAAATTGACTTAACTAAAACTTATACAATCGAAACGGATTTCTTTGGTGAAGCAACGGTTCAGGTCGGTAAAGTGATTCGAACAGAAGCCTTTGATGAGATGTACTTTTACGAAGGTGACGATTTAGGAAATACGTATTCACCGGAAAAAACAGATTTCCGCCTTTGGGCTCCGACTGCCGGTGAAGCAAAGCTTGTTCTATATGATTCATGGGACGCAACTTCAGGTGAAGAAATAACAATGGAAGCATCTGAAAAAGGTACATGGACTGCAAGTGTTGAAGGCGACCTTCACAATCAGTTATACACATACAAAGTAAAAATTGGGGATGAGTGGCGGGAAGCCGTTGACCCTTACGTACGCTCCACTTCTGTTAATGGAGACAAGGGTGCTGTGATTGATTTAGATCGTACAAACCCTGAAGGCTGGTCAGATGAGCGCTTTGAAGCCTCTGACAATCCTGAGGATGCGATTATTTATGAGCTGCACGTCCGAGACCTTTCTATTCAACCTGAAAGCGGCATTGAAAACAAAGGTAAGTATCTTGGCGTAGCAGAAAAAGGTACAACAGGCCCTGAAGGTGAATCAACAGGCCTTGACCATATTCTTGACCTTGGCGTATCACACGTTCAGTTTCTGCCGATTTATGATTACCGTACAGTAGATGAATCAAAGCTTGATACACCACAGTTTAACTGGGGCTATGATCCAAAGAACTACAACACGCCTGAAGGATCTTACTCAACGGATCCTTATAACCCGGAAGTTCGCGTGAAGGAACTGAAAGAAATGATCCAGACGCTTCATGAAGAGGATCTTGGTGTGATCATGGACGTTGTCTACAACCATATGTACGCTGTAAACGAATCAAACTTTAATCAGCTTGTACCGGGCTACTATTTCCGTTACAACGAGGATGGTTCACTGGCTAACGGAACAGGTGTTGGAAACGATACGGCTTCTGAGCGTAAAATGATGCAGAAGTTTATCGTGGACTCTGTTTCTTACTGGGCTGATGAATATCAGATGGATGGATTCCGATTTGACCTGATGGGTATTCATGATACTGAGACTATGAATCAGGTGCGCGCTGCCCTTGATAACATTGATCCATCTATTATTGTGCTTGGTGAAGGTTGGGACCTGAATACGCCACTTGATCCTGAGCTGAAAGCAAACCAGAAAAATGCTGAAGATATGGAGCGCGTTGCCCACTTTAACGACACTCTTCGCGATGGTGCAAAAGGAAGCGTCTGGGAGGATGCTGATCCAGGATTTATTAATGGTAAACAGGACATGGAAGACATTATGCGCCAGAGTGTGGCAGGCGGACTTGCTTATGACGACAGCTTCGCAACCTACCGCGATCCGGATCAGGTTGTTCAGTATGTTGAAGCACACGATAACCTGACACTTTGGGATAAACTCGAAAAAACAAACCCTGATGCAACCGAAGAAGAAATGAAATCAATGCACAAGCTTGGTTCATCAATCGTCCTGACTTCTCAGGGAATCTCCTTTATCCATGCCGGACAGGAGTTCATGAGAACAAAAGGCGGCGACCATAACAGCTATCAGTCTCCTGATTCTGTGAACCAGCTTGACTGGGAGCGCCGCGCAGCATTTGATGACGAAGTCGATTACATGACGGGGCTCATTAAGCTTCGCAACAAATATGAAGCCTTCCGTTTAACAGATGCAGAAGCAATTGAAGAGCGCCTGACATTTGCCGAATCACCAGAAAACACAGTTGCCTATACACTCCAGGAAAAGAAAAACCGTCACCTGTTTGTTGTGCATAATGCAAACAAAGACGCAGTAACCGTTGACCTTCCAGGTAAAGGTATCTGGAAAGTACTTGTGAACAGTGAAAAAGCCGGTACAAAGGTTCTTTCAGTGAAGAACGGCGATAAAATTCAGGTAGAAGGCTTGAGCAGTATGGTGTTATTGAAGGATGGAAAACTGAAGTAATGTTTTGATGCCGGAATGACTTGTTCATTCCGGTATTTTTGTGGAGAATGGCGAGCCGGTGGAGTAGGCCTTAATACCTTATTCGATGAACCAGCCTTATCATTTTGAGAACCTGCCTAAAAATCCTTTGAACACCCTTCAATATCACATGAAACTCCCTCAAAATCCTGCGAACAAACAGCAAAATCCTATGAACCTCCCCTGCTAAACAGCCTTACAATCTTTGACTTCCCCCTCACTCCATTTATAATAATGGAAAGGGATGGAATCTGATCATGAGAGGGCGTGTAAGAATGGAAATGGTAAAAGGAAATCGTGTTGCACTGATTGGAACAGGCTTTGTTGGATCGAGCTATGCATTCGGATTGCTCAATCAGGGTGTGGCCGATGAGCTTGTCATGATTGACCTGAATGAGGAAAAGGCAAAAGGTGATGTACTCGATTTAAATCATGGGAAAGTATTTGCAGCTAATCCTCTGAATATTAAATTTGGTACATATGAGGATTGTAAAAACGTTGATATCGTTGTGATTTGTGCCGGTGCTAACCAGAAGCCTGGTGAAACGAGACTGCAGCTCGTGGAAAAAAACCTGAAGATTTTCCATTCTATCGTTACTCAGGTCGTTGAAAGCGGTTTTGACGGGATTTTTCTTGTTGCAACGAATCCTGTTGATGTCCTCACTTACGCTGTGTGGAAGTACAGCGGATTTCCAAAAGAACGCGTCATCGGCTCCGGTACGATTTTGGATACAGCACGATTCCGCTACCTGCTCGGTGAATATTTTGAAGTCGCACCGCAAAATGTCCACGGCTATATTATCGGCGAACACGGCGACAGCGAGCTGCCGGTCTATAGCTCAGTTGATATCGGCGGCGTATCCGTAATGGATATGATCAAAAAGAATCCAAAATTCAAACAGGATGATCTTGATGAATTGTTCATCAACGTCCGTGATGCCGCTTATCAGATCATCAATAGCAAGGGTGCTACCTACTATGGTATTGCGATGGGACTTGTTCGCATTACAAAAGCCATTCTGCACAATGAAAACAGCATCCTGACCGTATCGACATTGCTTGAAGGTGAGTATGATGAGAAGGATGTTTATATCGGGGTTCCTGCTGTGATTAATCGCAGAGGCGTACGTGAAGTTACCGAGCTGAATCTGAATGAAACCGAAAAAGAGCAGTTTCATAAAAGCGCTGATGTGCTGAGGAATATTTTGAAGCCGCATTTTTAGGTAATTTAGACAGGTGAAAGAGTCAATTTTGGCTTTTTCGCCTGTTTTTGTTTTGGTAGTTTGCCGCAGCAGCCTGAGTTTTTTTCGACAGAGCAGATAGCAGGATTTTCTCACAATCCGGCGAAACTGAGCTGAAACCTTGCGAAAGGCTCACAACATCCTGCGAAGCATCCTGCATATTTTACGAACCTTACCCCAAATCTTATGAACCACTCGCAATATTCTGCGAACCCTCTCCCCCCTGTTTGCCGCGGAACCGGAATCGTTACAACCGCACTCTGCTCCGCGTCATCCTTATTGAACTTCCATCCGGATCACGAGGTGAGTATATCGTCACAACCCTGCGAAACACAGCTGACATTTTACGAACGAAGGCGAATATCCTTTGAAACAACCCGCATATGTTGCGTACCTTCAGCCAAATCTTACGAACCACCCGTATAATTTTGCGAACCTCCCTCACACCACCATAAAAAAACGACCGCAGCCCTGCTACGGTCGTTTTCACCATATTTACACCTGCTCATACTGCACGCGATGAAGGTTTGCAAATATACCATCCTTCTCAAGCAGTTCGGCATGCGTGCCATCCTCTGCAATGCCATCCTCTGTTACAACTACGACCCTGTCTGCTTTACGAATCGTAGCAAGACGGTGGGCAATGACAAGGGTTGTCCTTCCTTTTGCAAGCTCCTCAATCGCTTCCTGAATAATGGATTCCGTTTCCGTATCCAGTGCGGAAGTCGCTTCATCGAGAATCAGAATACGCGGGTTTTTAAGGAACATCCGCGCGAGTGCAATACGCTGCTTTTGCCCGCCCGAGAGCTTCAGACCCCTCTCCCCTATCTGCGTATGATAGCCAAGCGGCAGCGAGTCGATGACGGATTCAAGGTTTGCTCGTCTTGCGGCTTCTGCGATTTCTTCATCTGTCGCATCGAGCTTTCCATACGCAATATTTTCACGCAAAGTACCAGTGAACAGAAAGACATCCTGCTGTACAATCCCAATTTGTTTACGAAGGGATTCAGTCGTCATGTCACGGATGTCGGTTCCGTCAATCCGGATCGACCCCTTTTCCACATCGTAAAAGCGTGGAATGAGTGAACAGATCGTTGTTTTCCCTGCTCCTGAAGGTCCGACAAAAGCGACCGTTTCTCCGCTGCGTAAAGAAAGTGAGATATCATTTAAAACAGGCTTTTTCTCATCATAACTGAATGATACATGGTCAAATTCAATGTCCCCATCTAAATGGCTGACCGCTTTCGCATCAGGACGATCCTTGATCACCGGCGCCTGATCCAGTAAACTTGTAAAACGCTTAAAGCCGGCCATTCCTTTCGGATACATTTCAAGCAGTGCACTGATTTTATCAATCGGCTTGAACAGCACATTCACATAAAGCACAAATCCGACAAGCTCACCGTAAGACAGCTCACCTGTGTAGCTGAGCCACGCGCCGTACACAAGCACAATCAGTACGATCAGCCTTGTCATTATATAAATCCCTGACAGACTGAACGACATTACCTTGTAAGCACCTATTTTAGACTGACGATACGTTTTGTTATCAGTCGTGAATCGCTTGATTTCATGCTTTTCGTTTGTAAATGATTGAACAACACGCGCGCCGGATACGCTGTCCTCCACGCGTGCATTGACCTCTGCAATGTTACTGTACATGGATTTCCACGCCTTATTCATCCGTACATTACAATATGTAATCAGCCAGATTAGAAACGGCACAACAATGATCGCAACGAGTGCCAGCTTAACGTTGATCGTCAGCATAATCCAGAACGCGCCGATAAAGGTCATAATCGCAATAAATAAATCCTCAGGCCCGTGGTGAGCCATCTCCCCGATATCAAAAAGATCGTTTGTGATACGGCTCATGATATGTCCCGTTTTGGTATTATCAAAAAACGAGAATGACTGTCGCTGAACGTGTTCAAACAGCTCCTGCCGCATATCCGTTTCAATATTAATGCCAAGTTTATGGCCCCAGTAGTTTACAACGTACTGAAGAGAGGTACTTGTGAGATAGAGAAACAAGAGTAAAAAGCTGACCCAGGTAATTGCCTGCCAGTTTCCTTCCGGCAGCAGGTCATCGATAAACCAGGCTACTGCAAGCGGAAAGCCCAGCTCTAAAATACCAACTAACACCGCACAGCTGAAATCCACAGCGAACAGCTTACGATGGGGTTTGTAATAAGAGAAAAATCGCCGAAGCATAACGGGATGCCTCCTTTTTTAAAGAATCATGTTGCACTACTCATCTATTTTACAGCAAGTTTTATGAACAACCACTACTTTTTTCGCGTGACGAAACATCAACAAATAATTGTCAGAATGTTCAATACCTTTTATAATCAATCTATTCAAGATGCACAACACTCAGGAGGAATGCCGGATGGAACGTAATCACACCATGCTTCAATTTTTCGAATGGCACATCGCAGCAGATGGAGATCACTGGAAGCGGCTGCGTGATGCTGCAAAGGAATTAAAAGAAAAGGGCATTGATGGCGTGTGGATTCCCCCTGTCACAAAAGGCGAATCAGATGCAGATGTAGGGTACGGGGTTTATGATCTTTATGATTTAGGTGAATTCGACCAGAAAGGAACTATACGGACAAAATACGGTACGAAAGAAGAGCTGCATGAAGCCATCCAAGCCTGTCAAGAGCAGGGTATTCAGGTTTATGTAGATATTGTGATGAATCATAAAGCAGGCGCTGATGAAAAAGAAACGTTCGAAGTCATTGAGGTCGATGCTGAAAACAGACTGGACGAAATTTCAGATCCGTTCGAAATAGAAGGCTGGACGAAATTCACGTTTCCGGGCCGGGAAGGCAAATACTCCGATTTCGAGTGGAATTTTCACCATTTTAACGGCACCGACTATGATGCACGTGAAGAGAGAACCGGATTCTTTAAAATTGTCGGAGAGAATAAAGATTGGAACGATGAAGTAGATGAAGAGTTTGGAAACTATGACTATCTCATGTTTGCCAACATTGATTACAACCATCCGGAGGTCCGGGATGAGATGATCAGCTGGGGTAAATGGATGATTGATACGCTTCAGCATAACGGATACCGTCTGGACGCGATTAAGCATATCAGTTCAAGCTTTATCAACGACTTTATTAAATCTATGATGGCTCATCGTGATGGAAACTTTTATATCGTTGGTGAGTACTGGAATACAGACCTTGAAGCATGCGGGAATTTTCTTGAAGAAACAGAGTATCAGCTTGATCTGTTTGATGTACAACTTCACTATAAGCTTCACGAAGTCTCAGAAAAAGGCCGGGATGCTGATTTATCAGCCTTATTTAATGGTACTTTAGTGAAAGAGTATCCTATGAATGCAGTCACATTTGTGGACAATCACGATTCACAGCCTGGTGAATCGCTGGAATCCTGGATTCAGGACTGGTTTAAACAGAGTGCTTACGCCCTTATTCTGCTGAGAAAAGACGGCTATCCATGCGTCTTTTACGGCGATTATTTCGGCATTGATGGTGAAGAGCCGATTGAAGATAAACGTGAAGCGATTGATCCTCTTATTTATGCACGCTATCACAAGGCGTACGGCGATCAGGATGACTACTTTGACCATCCGGCTACAATCGGTTGGGTTCGACATGGCGTCGAAGAGATCAAAGGCTCAGGCTGTGCTGTAGTGGTAACCGTCGGAGATGAAGGAGAAAAACGCATGTTCGTGGGGCAACATCGTGCAGGCGAGCAGTGGAGAGATTATACCAACTCACGTGAAGAGCATATGACAATTGATGAAGAAGGCTACGGAACATTCCCTGTTAATGCCGGCAGCGTCTCTGTCTGGGCATTACCTGAAGAATAAAGAAAAGCAGACCGCGGTCTGCTTTTTTGTTTAAAAATAACTCATTTTCACACTGTCTCTTTCACTGGAAAGTAAATCCGGTACAGGCTCTGCACGGCACGTTCCACATCCTTCACGTTCACGCCGAACATCATGCTGACCTCACTTGATCCCTGGTTGATCATTTTAATATTCGCTCCAGCTTCAGCCAGTGCTGTAGTTGCTTTTGAAGCAATCCCTACCGTCTGATTCATGCCTTCTCCAACAACCATAATCATGGCAAGATCCCGCTCCACATAGAGGTCATCCACTTTCAACTCTTCTCGAATGCGGTCAAGCACCCTTTTCTCCTGTCCGTTATAGAGTTGATGATCCCGTAAAATGACAGACATATTATCAATTCCTGACGGAGTGTGTTCATACGAAATGCCCTCATCCTCAAGAATGGCGAGCAGTTTTCGCCCAAAACCGAGCTCACGGTTCATCAGATATTTGGTAATGTTAATGCTGCAAAAGCCTTCATCACTCGCGATCCCAATGACAGGTCTGCCATCCAGCTTTCTCTCATGCACAATTCTTGTACCCGGTGCCTCTGGACGATTAGTATTTTTTACACAAACAGGGATTTTTTTTTGAACGACCGGCTGTAGGGCCTCATCATGAAAAACTGAAAATCCTGAATAGGCCAGCTCCCGCATTTCACGATATGTCAGCTCCTTCAGCTCGCGTGGCTGCTGAACCATTTTGGGACTCACGCAGTAAATGGAATCCACATCCGTAAAATTTTCATATTCCGTTGCATCAAGCCCTGCCGCAATAATAGAACCGGTAATATCCGATCCCCCGCGCGGAAATGTGACGATATTTCCCTCATAGGAATAACCAAAAAAGCCCGGTATCACCAATAGACCCGGATGATCTCTTAACTTCGCAATCTCAGGATACGCTTCCGGCAGAATTTGTGCGTTCCCAGGTTCATCCGTTACAATCATTCCAGCTTTTTTCGGGGAAACATAAGTCACTTCCCGTCCGAGCGATTTCAAATAAGCCGTCATCACCTTGGCATTTAAGTCCTCTCCACTCGCCTTCAGACCATCGAGCAAACGATCCTTCGAATGGCGGTAAAAAGAAATGACTTCGTGCAGATGCGATTCCACTTCAGTCATGAACCTCACATCCAGCTCAAGGTCCTCTACAATATCGCGGTAACGGGCTACAACTGCCTGAAACGCCTCTTCATTAAAGCTTTTATCATCAACGCTTTCAGCGAGACGAATGAGTAAATCCGTCGTTTTCGTATCACCTTCATGACGTTTTCCCGGGGCAGAAACAACGACCGCTTTCCGCTCAGGATCTGCGGCAAGAATCGCCGCTACTTTTTTATACTGGCTGGCACTTGCAACTGAACTTCCACCAAATTTTACAACTTTCATGAAGGCAAAACTCCTTTTTGTTTTTATCAGAAGAACATTTGTCTTTTGTAGATAGAATTTTATTGACAAGTATACAAGACTATACAAGCCCTGTCACCCTTTAGTTTCAGAAAATTTGGCAGGAATGGGTTGTAAACAGAAAAAAGAGGGAAAGGCAGTAAAAGAATGACAGGAAAGGCTGTGATTGAAGTGGGAAAAGTATTATTAACCGGCGCTTCCGGAGGACTTGGAACCGTGCTTGCCCATGCACTGAAAGATCAATTTGAACTCGTGCTGACAAATCGTTCTGAATCAGATGAGTTGCCAAAAGATGTTCCATTTATCAAAGCAGATCTGAACGATTACAAGGCTATACTTGCTATTTTTAAGGAGCATGATATTGAAACCGTTCTTCATTTCGGCGGACTGCCGGTTGAAAATGAGTTCGAGGATATATTGGATGCCAATATCAGAGGAACTTATCACATCTATGAGGCAGCCAGACAAACCGGTGCGAAACGGATCGTTTTTGCCAGCAGTATACATGCGGTCGGGTTCCTTCCTGCTGAAGGCGCCCCATACGATATCCATACTGAAACAAGACCAGATACCTTTTACGGTCTGTCCAAAGTGTATAACGAAAATCTCGGGAAGCTTTATCACGATAAGTTCGGCATGGAAGTCGTCAACCTCAGAATCTGCGGCTGTGTGGAGAAACCCGATTCAAGAGAACACCTGATGATCTGGCTGAGTTACGCCGATTTAACACAGCTTGTTGAAAAATCAATCACGGCAGACATTCAAGAGGTCGTCACAATTTACGGGATCTCTAACAACAAACAAAGCTTCTTCAAAATTGATCCTGATAATCCGCTCGGCTATGCACCTGTCGATGATGCGAACGAATATCTCGATGACGTTCCGGATGAATTCGGCCATCCTGATGACTACAAGTTTGTCGGCGGTCATGAGTTTGTGAAAAAAGATGCTGTGGAGGATTGAGTTTTGTTTCCCCGTCTGGCCCGCCGGAGCTGGACAAAGGAAAGGAATGACCCGGAACGGTTCATGACATGTAATCTATAAAATAAAGCTTCCCTGCAAATGAGGGAAGCTTTATTGGTTGGAAACAACAAGATGAAGGTGGCGTCCGTTTTCGCTGTAGGCGCCCTGGATTTCACCGATACCGGGAATATTGACTGATCCGCCATTCACAACAGGCTTTTCTGTGAGGTTCAGTTGAAGTCGCTTAGCCTGAAGCACAGAGTCCTCGTAATAAGTCAGGGCAGGCTGGTTAATTAAGTACTCCCGCTCCTTGATCTGCATCTTGACGAAATACTGATGCAAGAGCTGATGATCGACGTTCACCATGTTCATCGGATCAAAAAATACTGCACGCATTGGCCCTTCAATAGTCAGCTGGTAGCCCTCAAATTTTGAAAATGCTTTGATTTTCTGTCTGCGGTTTTGTTTTACAAGGTTAAAAATTCTTGCTGCTTCTTTTTCGTATTCAGCAGATTCAATTTTGTCGTCTAATAGCTGTACAGGCACCTGTTCTTTTACAAGGTCATAAAGCGTCTTATCCTGTTTAAAATACTGCTCTTTCCAGGATGGTTTAATTTTGTTTAGCAAAAGACATAATGCAAGACCTGAGCTGTAGCAGCTGCCTCTCAAGTTAAGGCTCGCATATTCGTGCTCGAGAAGCTTTTCCCTGTAACGGCTTTCAGCTTCCGCTTCATTACCATTATGAATTGAAGCAAAGGCTTTCATTTCTACATACCAGGAAGGACCTTCTACTGTTTCAATTAGTGTTTCATAACTGAATGCTTCGCCCAGCATTTCGCGACGTTTTTCCCTGATCGATACATATCGTGAAACGAGAGACTGTCTCTCTACTGAAGAATTCGTATCGAGGGCTTCGCGTAAAAGAATTCTCTCACGGATACACAAATAGATGTTTTCTTTCAATACAGGATATTGAACACCGATCAGTTCGTCTGGAAAACGTTTCTCATCCATTAAAGTCTGATAGCCATGAAAAAGTTCATGCATAAGTAGCGGATAGACTTCTTCAATACCTGATACATGCTCAATATTCACAATCGCAGTAGGATAATCTTCAAAAAGCAGAAGTGTATTTCCGACAAAGCGCTTATCCCATTCAAATACTACTGGCTGATCCTTCCCCTCACAGCTCGGGTGTCTGAATAAAAAAACGTGCTCGCGGTTGTATAAAGCGTAAGCAGTCAAAGTAAATCCGGGCCAAAGCTGCTCCAAATCCGCTTTCTCCACCAGCTCTTCCAGCTTTTTACCTTCTCCACACGGTATCATTACGCCACCTCCATTCACTAATCCTCATCCTTCACATCCACACTCTCCGGAATCGGTTCATTTTTCCACTCTTCAAGCAGCTGCTTCATTTTCTCAACCTGCTTTAAGTGCTGGTTAAATTGCTCTTTATTCACTAAATACTGAGAGCCATCATAAACGGCCCTGATTTTATTCTGATAAATTAAATTCAAAACCGATTGTTCAGACATATCTAAATAGTCAGCTAATTCTTTCGTTGTGAGATACATCCATAACACCCTTCTTATGTCACGATTAATAAGGATCTTTATATAGGTAATTATACACTTTAACCTTATAAATATCACGTTTTAATTGTGCGGAATATGTTTTATTTTTCGTGACTAATTCACTATTTTCCCAACCTTTAAAAGAGCAGAAGAAGCCGTGTGAATGACTTCTTCCGCTCTGTATAAATATAAACCTTTATGTCAGGATAAAGATTGCTGATGAACCCTTTCCCACGTGTCATAAATAAAATCACGATACGGCGTATGTGGAAAATCTTTGACTGCTGATTTTGCAAGATCTGCATCCTTCATAGCTTCTTCCCATTGTCCTTTGTGTGCTAGGCAAAGGGCACGGTAGGCGTAGGCAGTGTTTAACATAGAGAGGTCAAACGGATGGTGAGAGTATTTCGGCATCTCAAGTTTATTCAATTCTTTAAGCGCATTATCGATTTCCCCCAACCCAAAATACGCTCGTCCTTTTTCGAGGTATACATAGGGGTCCTCTCCCCCACTTTTTTCTTCAATCTGTTCGAGCATCTTTAGGGCTTTATTATGCTCCTTTTTAAATTCATTAAGCCAATGAATCTCAATAAACTGTGCACTCTCAATCTCCATTTTGCTTTCTTTAAATTCAGCAAACTGGCGGGATTTCTTCAAATAGTAAAGGAATTTATCTTCATCACCTGTCAATAGTGAGTTAAATGCCGCGATCCGGTATATATCATCCATCTGATGAAAAATACTGCGTCTCTTCGTAAAAGCAAGTAACTCGTCTATCAACGCCGTCCCCTCTTCATTTTTCCCAACTGCATATAAATAAACTGCTTCATTATAGTCCGACTCAATTTGAACAAGCGGATCCGCAACAACTGTCCTCGATAAATAATGCTGTTTTTTATCCCGCAAAAAGTCCAGCGCTTCCTCATATTTTCTTTCAAGGAACAGATCCAGCGCATGATCCAGCTGGACTTTATACGCCCGGTTAAATAACGACAGCTGGTCATATACTGCTGCCGCCTGTTGGGAGAGTGCTTTACTTTCCTCTGTCGGCTTCTGCACGATGCCTCTTTTTACCCTTGAACCAATTTCAAGCAGCCTTCCTTTTTCATAAGTGGCAGGTAGGTTCATTTTTAGATATTCAGCTATTTCCTGATCGAGTTGTTTTAATAGTGTTTTATATTTGTCTAATTGCAGGTCGCGCTCTGAATCCTGAATCCGCTCTTCGAGACTGCGTATGAATTGCTGCAACTCTTCTGAAGCCTGTTCTTCCAATAGGAAGTGAACATCCACATCAAGCTGACGCGCAATATGCTGCAAGCTTTCCATAGAAGGATTCGAACGTCCGTTTTCAATTAAACTGAGCATACCCTTTGTCATAAAATCGCCTGCGACGTCCACAAGCGTCATTTTCCGTTCTTTTCTCAGTTTTCGTATTCGTTCTCCAAGATTATTCATGCTGTTCATCCTAACTGTCGATTGGTTAGTTTAATTATATTAAACTTTTGCTTGCATGGAAAGTAAGAAGGTGTTATGATTTGTTTAATTAAATTAAACTTTATTTTTGGGAGCGATAAAAATGACAGATCAACAGCGTATTAAAATGGCCACCCGAAACTTATTTTTCTTTACAGGTGGCGAATTCATCGGCACGATTGGTGCTCACGTTTATATGTTTGGAATCAGCTTTTTCGTATTAACACTGACCGGCTCTGCTACAAGCTTTGCGATGACACTCCTGTTTTCCATGGTGCCTAGAATTATCCTTTCGCCGATAGCCGGACACATCGCTGACCGCTTTCCAAGGAAGAAAATTCTGCTGTTCTGTCACGGAATAATGACGCTCATTATGCTGTGCGTTTTCTTCTATACGTTATCGTTCGGTCTAAGTCTGCCAGTAATTTATATTACATCTGCATTAATCGCTACTTTCTCTACTTTTGCCGGAATTAGTCTGACAGCCGGGATTGCAAATTTTATTGACGGAGACCGTATACAAAGAGCAATTTCTCTCACCCAGTCGTCCACTTCACTTGCAAGCATTTTGGGACCAGTTCTTGGAGGAGTGATGTATGGATTTTTCACAATTGAAGTATTTTTATTTACTCAGGTTATTGCTTATTCAGTTACCTTATTCTGTGAAGCCAATATCGATTTTTCTTTATATAAAGGAAAGGATAATGACGTGACACCAGATCCTGAGAAAAAAGAAACGATGTGGGAAAGCCTCAAAGCAGGGGCGGTATATGTAAAGCAGGACAAAATACTTTTTCCAATTATGATGGTCGCTCTATGGTTGAATTTTTTCTTCATGGCTTCAATCGTTGGATTACCGTTTATCATTATCGAAGTACTTGGTGCCAGCTCAAGGCAGCTGGGTATGATAGAGGGAATGATTGGCGTTGGTACACTCATATTTTCATTGATTGTAGCAACTCGAAAGCAATCAACCCGGCCAATCCGCCAGATTAGGATTGGAATGATTTTAAGCGGACTCATATTTGCCGGGATTGCATTACCGCTTCTCTTTTCCTTTGGCTCGACAGGTTTCGTTGTCTTCTATATGTGCCTGAACTTTTTAATGGGTGGCATCATGATTGTGATTAATACCCCTCTGATGGTTCTCCTACAAAAGACGACTCCTGAAAATTACAGAGGACGGGTATTTGGCCTTTTAGAAATGGTAGCGAGCGGTATTTCCCCACTCGGGCTCGTATTGTTCGGATTTTTATACGATGTCATTTCACCGCAATGGATCATCCTGACATGTGCTGCCTTACTGATCAGCGTTACATTGATTAGCATGCACCCGTCCCGTGTGAGTGATGGAGATGTTCCAGTTGATGAAAAGAGTGAAGTGAAGCAGCCGAAACTCGCACAGGCATAAACAAATGCAGCATACCGGGTGGATACATCCGGTATGCTGTTTTTATATTGAAAAGGCTGACGCGTGAGCCACTTGGTCACTGATCGCTCAAAATAGGCTGTAGGCACTTTTCCTAAAAATAGAAACGTCAAAGCTGAGCATTTTTGTAAAGTTTTTATTAAACCTTGTGATATGATGTGTCTCTCTGTTTAATCCTGGTACTTGAACGGGTAAACGAAAGGATACATTTTATACACTAAAACCATCCAACGAGGAGGACATACTGATGATGAAAGCTTTACTTCTACATGATAAAGGTCAATGGCGTGAGATGAAGGTGGAGGAAACCGAAACACCAAAGCCGGGGACAGACGAAATTCTTGTCAGAGTGAAGGCTGCGGGGTTAAACCCTGTTGACTATAAGACCGGACAGAATGGCTCTCCGGCATGGAGCTACCCACATATTCTCGGCCTTGATGCGGCAGGTATTGTGGAGGAAACAGGATCAGACGTAACAGACTTACAAAAAGGCGACCGCGTTGTTTTTCTTGCTGATATGGCACGAAAAGGGGCTTATGCAGAATACATTGTGACAAAGGCTCATACAGTATCTAAGCTGCCTGATGCCGTTTCATTTGAAGAAGCGGCTGCGCTTCCTGTCGCTGCCTATACAGCGTATCAGGCGCTATTCTTTAAGCTTCACATTCAAAAAGATAAATCTATCCTGATTCACGCAGGTGCTGGCGGTGTTGGCGGATTTGCTATTCAGCTTGCAAAATATGCAGGCTTGAAGGTCATTACGACAGCTTCTTCTGCCAATCATGAATATGTCAAAAGTCTCGGCGCTGACTTAGCCATTGATTATAACGAAGACGACTTTGTTGAGAAAACTAAGCGATTTACAGACGGTTTGGGTGTGGATTATGTTTTAGATACTGTAGGACGTGATAATGCAACTAAATCATTGAAAGCACTGGCGTTTAATGGACAGATTGCCTTTATTGCCGGACAGCCGGAAATGAATGAGTCCATCAATTTTGCCCATCCGATTTCATTCCATCACGTTGCGCTCGGCAGTGTTTATCAGTCTGGAAACAGGGCTGAGGAGCTGACGCTGAAGGTAATGGGCGACCATTTAGTTGAATTGCTGGCTGAAGGGAAAATCTCAGCTCTTGTTGAACAGACGATCCCGCTGCAAGATGTTCCAAAAGGACTTGAGGAGCTCGAAACACGAAAAGTAAAAGGAAAAATTGTCGCCGTGATTGACTAAATAAAAAGGCTGGACCAAACTCTTTACAGAGTTTGGTCCAGCCTTTTTAAGTCATTCATATACAGATCAATTGAGTACTCTTCCATGTAACAGTGTTTTATGCGTGATATGATTTAAATGAGGTGAACAAAAATGCCCATTAAAAAACCTTATATGGTCATGCTGATCATGGCTATGCTCGGATTCCTGGCCGGCCTTTTTTATGATTATTTCATTTCATTAATCGGAGCCGGCGGCAATCTTCTGCTTCAGCTGCTGTTTCTGTTAGCCGGGATGATGTTTTTAAATCTGTTGATTCTTCGGCTGATTCCTCTCTCCCGCTATTCTATGGCTCATCCTGTCCGGCTTCTGGCTTATACGATATTTATTATTTCCGCAGTCGTTGCGATGACGACGATTCAATTTTAACGGCCGGGATCAAGCAATTCTGCGAGTTCCTGGTCATGTTCTTCATGAAACATCTCACACAGAAGCTTTGCACCTAATTTGCTATAGACGGTCCCGTTACCACCAAAGCCAAGGCAATAATAGATTCCCTCTTTCTCAGGATGAGGACCAATAAATGGCAAACCGTCTTCAGACTCCCCAAACGTCGCACACCATTTATACTCAGCCTGAATTTCATAGTCCGGAAAATGCTCTTTAATTCGTTTGATCAACCTGTCTCCATTTCTCTCAAGCTTTTCATCGGTCACGTCAGCATCCATTTTTTCTTCATCCAGTCCCCCGGCAATGATCCGGCCGTCCTCTGTTGTTCTCATATAAAAGTAAGGGCGTTTTGTTTCCCAGATCAGTGCACGGTATGTCCACTCTGGAAAATCTGCAACCGGGCTGGTCGCTATTGCATAGGATCTGTTCAAATCCGCCAGGTCCTTTACCCTGTAAGGAATTGTTTCATATCCCGTACAGTAGATGACTCTTTCAGCTCTGATGGAATGATCTCCAGATGTGAAAATATACGCTTCACCGTCACGGCCGGCTTCCTGCACTTCCGCATTCTCGTAGACGGTTATTCCTCTTGTTTCAGCACTCTCGAAAAGACGGTGAATCAGCTGATTCGGATTTACTTCTGCATCACCATGTGTCATGATCGCGGCAGGCTTTTCAAATCCAAACCGCTCTTTAATTTTTTCAGAATCAAGATATTCCACCTCGAATCCATGTTCATGCAGTGCTTCGTATTCCTTTTTCAGCTTATTTACGTCCTCCTCGGTAGATGCGTAATAAAGACTCGGTCTCCTGATAAATCCCGTCTCTCCGGCCAGCGTACCGGCCACCTGCTGGAGTTCATCCACGGCTTCAAGACAGCTTTTATAAAAACGGACTGCTTTTTCTTCCCCTAGATCTTTAATGAATTCATGGAGCATTTTATCATTGGAAAATTGCAACAGCCCTGTATTTGCTGCCGAACTGCCTTTAGCGACCTCACCTTTTTCCACCACGATCGTTTTAAATCGTGTGTGGGAAAGCTCCTCTGCACACAACGCAGCAGCCATACCGCCACCAATAATTAATACATCACATGTCTGATCACTCTCCAGAGAACGGTGTTTCGAAGGGGCTTCTATCGTCTCCGGCCAATATAACTTTCCTTTATGTAAACTCATGCATACCTCTCCTTTCAACTGTCTTTTTATATACCCTCTGATGAATCCCGGTCAAACAGCAGGAGGGTGGAACAATTTGAATATTGTCCCACCCTCTGCCTTTACATCAGAATCATCATTTCTGATAAATTCTGTATGAATTTTTACCGTTATTTTTGGCTTCATACAGGGCTTCATCAGCCTGTTTGATCAGCTCTCTTTTATTTCGCCCATGGGTTGGATAAATAGAAATTCCCATGCTCGACGTTGTACAAAAGTGATATTGATCCACCTTCCACTCATGCTTAATGGAGCTAAATATTTTTTCAGCCAACACTTCAACCTCTTTTTCATTCTCTATATCAGGGATCAGGATCAGAAATTCGTCCCCTCCAATACGCGCCACGACCTGATTGTCGTCAAGTGCACTTTGCAAACGGATTGAAAACTGTTTCAACAACTCATCACCAACATCGTGTCCCATCGAATCATTGATTTCCTTGAAATGATCCATATCGATATACATCAGCGCGAACATCTTGCCATTCCGGTGGGCATCCTGAATCGTTTCATCAATCTTCTCTGTAATATAACGGCGGTTTGGCAGAGCCGTCAGACTGTCGCTGAACGCCATTTTTTTCAGTGCATTTTCAGCACGGTTCTGCTTTGTGATATCCTGTCCTACTTCATACATCCCTATAATTTCATTGTTTACTTTTATCGGGATCGTTTTAATTTTTAAATCCACCTGACGTCCTTTTTTATGCGGAACCGTTGCTTTGTATTCAATAGATTCGCCCTGGAGCGTTCTTTCCATATATGATTGATAAAGCGTTCGCTGCGATTCCTCTGTCCCCATTAAAAGGTGACCATCATTATTCAGGACTTCCTCTTTTGAGTAGCCGAGAATGTGACTGACGGAAGCATTAACATCAATAATTTTGCCCGTCTGATCCGTTGCCCAGATCACATCCGGATTTAAATCAAACAGAGAACGAAAACGCTCTTCACGTTCCTTCAACTGCCTCTCGATCGCCTTCATCCCGCTGATATCTTTATACATCACAATGGCATAAGAACGTCCGCTCATTTTAATCGGGCGGTAGGATGCCAGCACTTCGATCATCCGGCCATCCTTACATACACGTTGACGTTCCATATTTTCAAAAGACTCTCCTCCGTGAAGTCTTGCCAGAAATGCTTCATGCTTAGTCTGATCATGCCCGTTAAAAAATGGGGCGACCAGCACATTTTTTACTTCAGCTTCTGTGTAGCCCAGCATTTTCTCAAAAGCCTGATTTACTTTATAAATGGAACCATCCTCATTCATTAAAAAGATGGCATCTGATGCATGATCCCATACCATTCCAAGTTCAATCGATTTTCTGAGAAGTGATGCCTCCAGCTGTTTTCTTTCCGTGACGTCTCTGGTAATGGATAATATATGATGAATATGTCCGTTTTCATCTGTAATTGGATTTAATGTCGTTTCACCGGTCCAGCCGTCTTCTGTACTAATTTCAAAAACAACAGGTTCATTAGTACGAAGAAGCTCCAGATAATGATGCCTTAAATATTCAGCACGTTTATCTGAATAAATATCTTCGAATCGCCGGCCCAATATGGTTTCGTCAATTTCCAGACGCTCCTTTGCTTTCTCATTAGCAAATTCATAACGGAAATCAGGACCATCTGCTACTTCTAATATAAAAACAATGTCAGATATTCGGTTCATCATTGTTATAAAAGGGTATAAATTGCTCTCATAATGCTGTTTCATGTGAATTCCTCCGATTCCTCTGACATAGTACTTTTATCATACCACCGTTTCCGGGAAAGTACTCATGACAATCGGCTTAAATGTGCTTTAAACGAATACGGTTCTTTTTACTTATTTTTACATAATTATCAATTTGATTGGATTTCTAAAATTACATTTTTAACACATAAAGCTGAGGCGGTACTCATCAAGAGTACCGCCTCAGCTTTATTAAAAAATGATCATGCTTTTTGAAATTGCTCCGTTTCAGTCGATCCTGACAGGGCAGTTGTTGAAGAGGTTCCGCCGGAAATGACCAATGACACTTCATCGAAGTAACCCGTTCCGACTTCACGCTGATGGCGCGTTGCTGTATAGCCGTCTGCCTCCGCATCAAATTCTGCCTGCTGAAGTTCTGAGTATGCACCCATCCCGCGAGCTTTATAACCTTTCGCAAGTTCGAACATGCCGAAGTTGAGAGAATGGAAGCCTGCAAGTGTAACAAACTGAAACTTGTAGCCCATTTTACCCAGCTCCTGCTGGAAGGTTTCGATCGTTTCATCATCCAGCTTTTTCTTCCAGTTAAATGATGGTGAGCAGTTATAGGCAAGCAGTTTTCCTGGGAACTTTTCATGAATTGCTTCTGCAAAACGTCTTGCTTCTTCAAGATTCGGTTCAGACGTTTCACACCAGATCAGATCGGCATATGGTGCATACGCCAGCCCTCTTGCAATCGCCTGATCCAGTCCGTCATTTGTTCTGAAGAATCCTTCAGGCGTCCGTTCACCTGTAATGAACGGGTGATCATAAGGGTCCACATCACTTGTAATGAGATTAGCCGCGTTAGCATCTGTTCGGGCAATAATCACCGTTGGTACACCCATCACATCTGCTGCAAGACGAGCTGAAATTAAATTCTTAACGGCCGTCTGCGTTGGCAGCAGCACTTTTCCTCCAAGATGGCCGCATTTCTTTTCAGAAGACAGCTGATCTTCAAGATGTACGCCTCCTGCACCCGCTTCAATCATTGCCTTTGTTAGTTCAAATACGTTTAATGTTCCCCCAAAGCCTGCTTCCATATCTGCTACAATTGGGGCGAACCAATATGTATCGCCCTTTCCTTCTGCCTGCTGAATCTGATCGGCACGCTGAAGCGTCTGATTAATTCTTTTCACTACCTGCGGAACACTATTTGCAGGATATAAGCTCTGGTCCGGATACATATGACCCGAAAGGTTCGCATCCGCTGCCACCTGCCAGCCACTCAAATAAATCACTTTTAAACCCGCTTTTACCTGCTGCATTGCCTGATTTCCTGTCAGCGCACCCAATGCATTCACATAATCTTCTTCATGCATCAGCTTCCACAGCCGCTCTGCTCCCATTGTAGCAAGTGTCTGCTCAATCACAACTGATCCTCTAAGCTTAATCACATCTTCAGGTGAATATGGTCTTTCTACCCCTTGAAAGCGGCTGCTTTGCCACTCCTGCGTTAATGTTTCTGCCTGCTGATTAGTGTTTGTCATTTCATCCATCTCCCTTTGTATTAATACAATAATTATATTTTAATTATGTTATATAACAGTTAATCCAAAAAAATTAATCGACATCCGCACAGCATTCGATTGCAGCTTTGAATGACTCATGCTCCATCCCGCACGCACGGCAGCTATTGTATGGGATCGTCTCCGCAGGCTGTCTGAAAACAACTACCTCCGTGATTTCCTCCGATACGATTTCAAGCTCACCTGTCGGATGATGATGCAGACGATGCGCTTCGTTTCCATATACGAAAAGCGTTCCAGCCATCTCCTCGTTCCGCTTACCCTGAAGAAGCTGCTGCGTCATCCACTTTTCAATCAGCTCACGGTTGGTTGTTGCCATGATTTGTGTTGTCATGTAAATCCCTCCAATTTATTTGATTGATATTAATATATAACAGATTATATTTATATGCAACTGTTTTATAACAGTTGCATATAAATTTTTTAAAAACCGCCCTTTTTAAACGAAAAGTTTAATTTTTAGTTGAAAGAAGGCTTTTACGTTTAAATTCCAGTCTTTTACGGTGCAGAATTGGCTCCGTGTATCCCGAAGGCTGACTTGTGCCATTAAATACAAGCTCACAGGCTGCCTGAAAAGCCACCGATTCATCAAATCGACCGGCCATCGGGAGATAATCAGGATCATCACTGTTTTGCTGATCTACTACCTCCGCCATCTTTTCCAGCACTTCAAGCACCTGCATTCTCGAACAAACTCCTTGCTCAAGCCAGTTAGCAATATGCTGACTTGAGATTCTGAGCGTGGCACGATCCTCCATTAACCCAACGTTATAAATATCCGGCACCTTTGAACACCCGACTCCGTGCTCGACCCAGCGGACAACATAACCCAGCAGACCTTGAGCATTGTTTTCAAGCTCCTGTTGAATCTCTTCTTCTGACCATTCAGGACGGGCTAAAGGTAAAGTCAGCAAGCCGGCACGGCGGTCAGATATCTTCTCCTTTAAATTTTCCTGAACTGATTTCACATGAATTTGATGATAGTGCAACGCATGTAACGTTGCAGCAGTTGGTGATGGCACCCACGCTGTATTCCCGCCTGCAAGTAAATGCGCAGACTTTTGCTCCATCATTTCTTTCATACGGTCAGGCATCGCCCACATCCCCTTTCCGATCTGGGCTCTTCCCTGCAATCCGCATTGTAATCCGTTATCAACATTAGATTTCTCATAGGATTGCAACCAGACAGACTGCTTCATTTCACCCTTTCGAATCACCGGTCCAGCCTGCATGGACGTATGAATTTCATCACCTGTCCGGTCCAGAAACCCTGTATTGATAAACACGATCCGGTTTTTCACCTCACGGATACAGTTTCTCAAATTGAGGGATGTCCGGCGTTCTTCATCCATCACACCAATTTTTATCGTGTATCTGCCGAGTCCAAGTAAATCCTCCACCCGATTAAATAATTCATTGGCGAAAGCGACTTCCTCCGAGCCGTGCATTTTCGGTTTTACGATATAGATCGATTCTTTTTCTGAATTCGGCAGCAGTTCTTTTTCATTGCGATCATGAAGTGCAATCAGGGTGGTAATAACTGCATCCGCAATCCCCTCATATACTTCCTGGCCATTTTCATCGACCAGCATGGAATTTGTCATTAAATGTCCGACATTTCGAATCAGCAGAAGGGAGCGGCCCTTTAATGTGATAGACTCACCATCCGGCTTTATCACCGTTCGATCCTGAGCCAGATTACGGGTCATCTTTCTCCCGTTCTTTTCAAAAGAAGCTTCCAATGTGCCCTTCATTAACCCGAGCCAGTTGCGATACACCGCTACTTTATCTTCAGCATCTACCGCTGTGACTGAGTCCTCACAGTCCATAATCGTTGTAACAGCCGATTCAAGCAAAACATCTTTCACACCCGCTGCATCTGTTGCACCAATTGGATGGTTACGGTCAATTTGGATTTCTGAATATAGATCGTGGTGCTGTATCAATACAGCTTCCGGATTTTCAGGCGTTCCACGGTATCCCGCAAACAAACCAGGATCCTGAAGCACAGTGTAGAACGAAGCTGTTTGAACCATCAGCTCTCCATCCTGAATAAAGTATTGTTCTGCTTCCGCATGCGACCCTTTTGATAAAGGAATCATTTCATCCAGAAACTCCTTTGCAAATGCAATCACCCGCTGTCCACGATTAGGGTTATAGCTCTTCCCTTTTTCCGCACCATTCTCTTCACTGATCACATCCGTTCCATATAATGCATCATACAGACTTCCCCATCGGGCGTTCGCAGCATTAACGGCATATCGTGCATTATTAACCGGCACCACAAGCTGAGGTCCAGCTTTAACAGCAATTTCAATATCAACAGCTGCTGTTTCAACCTGAAACTCCTCAACCTCCTGTTCCAGATAGCCAATATCCATCAGAAACTGCTCATATTGATCCCGTTCTGCATGCCAATCATGCTCACGGTGCCACTGATCAATCTGCTCCTGGAGCCGGTCACGCTTTTCAAGAAGTTTCGTATTCTGAGGAGTAAGTTCATGTATCAGATCACTGAAACCACGCCAAAATTCATTGGCGGCTAGCCCTGTTCCAGGAAGTGCCTCCTTTTCAATAAACTCAACTAAAAGCGGGTCAGCCAGTAATTTCTCTTTTTGAATCATTCAATCCACTCCCTTTTGTTATATAACAGAATAATAAATATAAAATTATTATATAACATAATCATCATGAAGCAACCTTTTTCTTCGCTTTTATTGGAAAAAGCTGTTCAAAATCAGATGATTTGTGTAAACTTATAATTGATTAAAGTTAACTTATTCAGGAGGAATGAAGATGTCGTCCAGTCGTTTGAGAATGTTATTATTCAGCAGTATGATGGCCGCAGTCACAGCCATTCTGGCTCAGGTGGAGATCCCTCTGCCACTCGTCCCGATCAGCGGTCAAACCCTTGCAGTCGGAATCGCTGCCACTATTTTAGGAAGCCGTTATGGTGCATTTGCCATGATCATTTATATGTTACTCGGCATAACAGGACTTCCGGTTTTCGCAGGATTCGCAGGTGGCGCACACGTCGTAGCAGGCCCAACAGGCGGATACATTGTCGGTTTTATTGCGGCCGCCTACTTAACAGGACTGTTTCTTGAAAAAACATCCTTTACCATCAAAATGGCCATCATCGCCAACCTGATCGGCATGATCGTAACCTTAACCTTCGGAGCCATTTGGCTTAAAGTGTTACTCGACATGTCTTGGCCGGCAGCAATGGCCGCTGGTGTATATCCATTTTTAGTGGTAGGTGTGATTAAAGCCCTGCTGGCTGCGTGGATCGGAATTGCGGTGCGAAATCGTTTGGGGAGTTCTCAGATGAGGTTTGGTGAAGCAGCTTAATCACCGATAAACGTCGCTATGAGTAATAACAGGTTGTTTAAAATGTGCAAATCAGTTTGAGAGAAAGTTAAGAATGTACCAACTTTCTCTCATCAAATTAATGAATGTCTGTTAGCGAAATTTCAACTCTATGTTAAACGTTTACTTACTGATCATATTTTTGTTTTGTTCCAATAAATTCTTTCTAAATTTAAGATAAACTTGAAATTCAGAAAAATCTCTTTTAGACATCCCTTCTTTAATACTTTCTTTGATTAAATTTACCCACTCTTGATCAAGACACTTTTCTTTTGTATCTGATTGATCGTCTACTAAATAATCCACAGAGACATCCAGAGTATTCGCAATTTTCGAAAGGATATCGAGAGACGGATTGCTCTTTTTATTATTCTCCAAGTTTGAAAGGTAAGATTTTGATACGTTTGACTTGAAAGCCAATCCGGAAACAGAGTAGCCTTTTTTGGTCCTCAAATGTTTTATCTTATCCCCAATCATTTTCACTTCCCCTTTAAGTTTTTTTAAAAGTCCCAAATACTCAGTCGTGTTAAACGAATGCTTTTTACTAATGAAAGATCATATTATTTTCAGTTTTGTAAATGATTTCTCTTAAATAAATTTCAAATTCTTTTTTTATACGGGCATCATTCAGAGCAAATTCTACCGTTGTTTTTAAGAAACCTAATATTTCACCTACATCGTATCGAGTCCCTTCAAACTCATAAGCATAAACTGACTGGTGACGATTCAGTTTTTCTATCGCGTCTGTTAATTGAACTTCTCCACCTGCTCCCGTTTCCTGATTCTCAAGGATGTTGAATATTTCAGGAGTTAATATATATCGACCCAGTATGGCAAAATTAGAAGGAGATGTTCCGGGAGAAGGTTTTTCAATTAATCCTTTCATCTGGATTAACCGCTCTTTTCGACTCATAGGATCAATAATTCCATATCTGGATGTTTCGCTTTCGTCCACTTCCTGTACTCCAATGATTGAACGTCCAGTTTCTTCATATTGCTTGATAAGTTGCTTTATACAAGGCACATTACTTTTCACAATATCATCACCAAGAAGCACAGCAAAAGGCTCGTTTCCTATAAATTGTCTTGCACACCATATTGCATGTCCAAGACCTTTGGGTTCTTTTTGTCTGATATAATGAATGTTCGCCAAATCAGCGGTAAATTTGACCTTTGCTAATAAATCAAATTTTTCTTTATCTAGTAAATTTTTTTCTAACTCGACTGCATAATCAAAGTGATCTTCAATCGCTCTTTTCCCTTTACCTGTTACAATAATGATATCTTCGATTCCCGCAGCAACTGCTTCCTCAATAATATATTGTATAGTGGGCTTGTCCAAAATAGGTAACATCTCTTTAGGCATCGCTTTAGTCGCTGGTAAAAATCTCGTCCCCAAGCCAGCAGCGGGTATGATTGCCTTCTTCACTTTTCGCATCATATATCCATCCCTCTCTCCTCGTTATTTTCATCTTGAGAAATTTCTTTCCATAGATAACGATTATTTTCAACAACACAAATGTAAATGAGATCAGTGCCATTTATTTCAATCAGTATCATTTTTCCTCTCCATGACTCTGATGGTTCTGGAAGTTCTTCAGCACTATATATGCCTATACCATCAAAATAACTCCGGTCGTTTAACCTTGTCAGCACAGGTGTCTGATCCTCATTTAGTAAATATTGATTTTTCAACAACTCTTCTTTATCTGTTTTAAACCCTGTTAACTCTATCCGCCCTCCCGTACTATCTTCAGTCCTGAGCAGTGAAAGGGATCCATCAGTTTCTTGATTAGCTTCTGTATAAAACGTATCTACAGAAACCATTGAATTCCACTGCATTGTAAAAACGGATGAATTTGATTCTATGAGATTATCATAAGCACGTCCGCCAATGATCTTAACGTTTGAATCGTTTACATTAAAGAATGTACTGTTTTCTTTTTTAAGATTGTTGCCTTCTAAATGCGGACTGATGACAACAACGTTAAAGCAATAGTCGAATTGAAAAGCCGAAGAAATATTAGCCCATTCAGCATTCAGTTGGATAAGCGTCATTTCACTGGCCCGCTCAAACACAAAGGGAACAACATCAGGCTCATATCTGTTTTCCCTCAAACCATTAGAGGTGTAAATGTTTTCAATAACACTTCCAGTATTTCCTCCTTGAGGAGGTACCAGGTGAATCGCATTTTTCGCGTACTGATAAACATAAATATTTCTCATATTCACTGAGAATGCATAGTTTTCTTTATTTTGAGCAATGTAAAACCCTCTGTACACCGAAACCATATGAATACTTTCAAAGACAGAGTTAGCGATTTGATCTTCAAACTGAATCGCATTTCTTTCTGTATATTCTCTCTGATCCCAGCCTTCATAGCTAAGGCCAAGGTTTCTCACATCATTTTTGGAGCCAGTCATTCTGAAAATAGGTGCATTGGCTGTACTATAAATTATAGCCGTATCCATTCCTGAACCTTCAACTCTTTTAGAATCTATTTCAATGGAGTCGGTAATTAAATAGGTTCCTGTTGGAAAGTAAATATGATCATTCTCACTGAGCGCCATCTTGATCGCATCTGTATCATCGTTCTCACCATCTCCAACCGCACCGTATGTCCTGACACTTATTGCTGTTACACTTTCCTCACCACTTACCACATCTACTGTTCCTTGAGTTTTTTCATCGTCGGACCAGTAAAATACGGTTGAGGTTACTACAGCTAACAATATCAATGCAAGTATTATTTTTTTCATTTATTTGCCGCCTTATATTGATTCAGCACATTTTTTTCTGTCTCAAGCCAAGCTTTAAGTGCCATCGATTCTTGTAATTCCACATCATTCATACTGATCAACTGACCCTCTTCAATACTATTCTTAAAAACTGCATTTTCTAACAATCCAATTGGCAGATGTCCCTCATGGTCTCTGATTCTGACTGCTTCCCCTCTGGCAACGAAACTTCCAATGCCGTGGTCAATTTTTTCACCCTTTTTTATCGTCTTTTTAGCAATTGTTCCTACACTTATAGACGGTAAAAGAGAATTATTGAGCAGTACACTCCCACCGCTAACGACTCGGCGTATTGTCTTAATGATTTCAAGGTGACAAAGGTGAAAATTTTTAACTAGCGTGTAATAGGGTCCCGGACCGAGTTTTAAATACTCCAGAGCATCCCTCTGATTTTCTTCGTGTTCTGCAGTAATAAAAATGCCTGCTGGTCCTTTAGGACATAACACATAATCACTTATAGGAATTCCATGCTGTTTTGCCTTTTCAGCTAAATATGCACCGCCTGAACTGATATTTTCCGCCGATGGACCCAGGAGGCCATCCTGAAATATATCTGCACCCAAGCCATTCGAGATCAGTGCCTGCTCGATCTGAACCTTAGTACCATCAGTGAAAGATGTAACTTTAGATAAACTCAACTTGTTACGCTTACTCCAGTACATCATATCTTTATAGGCAGGATTCAAATTGATAAAGCCTTTAATATTGCCATAAACCAGGGGCTTAAATCCCATTTGAACAATGTCCTCATAAAATGCGGCAATGCATCCAGGCTGATCACCTTCCGCTTCTGTTATAAACCCTTTCCCAGTTAAGTATGATCCTGAAATCACATGCAGTTCTGAGTTCATCGTGACAACTGGAAGACCTGCTTCGAAAGCTTTAAGTACAATTTCCGTACCATAAATCGGATCGCCCGTACATTCAACAATCAGATCTGAACGTTCTATTAATACATCCAATTCGTTTGTAAGCAGCTCTTTGTATGGGAAGTGATTAATATCATTCAGGTTTCGTCTCGTCAAGATGCTTGCAACGGTTACATCCTGTTGTAATTGAAGTGTCCTTATTAATCCTTCTGCAATAAACCCTGTTCCGGCGATCCCTATTCTTGTTTTTACATGCATTTGTTTTACACCTCTCAGTAAAGAAATAATGTGATTTTATTTTAATGAGCCGTTAAATTAACCTTTTTGCGAGCTTAATTCTCACGATCTCTCTTCTGACTAATCCGTATATGCCTCTAAAATCAGCGTATCCTTTAACATTTAGTGCCTGATAAACAGAGTAAACAATATATAATTGTGACAGAACACCAGGTATCAAGAATCCCAGCGCCACACCTGTACTGCCATAATGCAATCCCGCCCATGAAGCTGCACTCATGGAAGCAACACCTGTTAAGATCGTAACTATCATTAACTTTCTTTGAAAACCTGTCATCGCCAAAAGATTTGCTGCTGTTCCACTCCATATCGTGATCAAATGTTTTAAAGCCAATATGATCAAAATAATTACTCCGCTTCCGTACACTTCTGAACCGAAGATAAGCCTTAATATGTTTTCACCTAAAAGCAGGAATATTATAAAAAGCAGAAAAGCCGGTACAAAGGCAAGTGCGGTCAAAACCCTAAGCATTTTTTCGAATTCTTTTATCTTCCCTGCGGCAAATTTACTAGCAATAATTGGTTGTATCACAGAATTTAATATAATAAATGGCATAGACATCAAAATAGCCAGCTTTGCTGCAGCACCATAGATAGCAATATCATGCGGACTTCCGATTATACTGATAATCCAGATATCAGCTTGTGTGATGAAAAAATAACTTAGGGCCGTGACCATGAGTGGCAATGTAACTGGAACCATTTTTGATAATGACACCGTTAATGCAATATCCTTATTCGAACTTGATCTTATAATTGAGAGCTTTTTAAGTAATATAATGAATCCAATGAGGTTTGATCCGGTAATAGATATAATCCAAAGTATTACCACATCCTGAATAGATATATTGATCCACCCTAATTGACTAGTTAATGTCAGCATTGAAATAAAGATCATCGTTGATGCCAGCCCACCAAAGACAGTTGCGAGTTTGATTTCCTGAAACCCTCTGAAGGCCTCTCCGATAAGCACTTGAAAGCCATTGGAAATCATCCAGAAAACTAAAACCAATGTTAAAGCCGACAAACCTTGAACATTGAAAACATACTTTTCAATTAGATCTGCACTGAAATAATAGGTTACACTAACTGTCATAGATCCAGCTAAAGTTCCAAAGAAAGCAATTTTAACGATATACGATATGTTTCCTGGTTTGTTTTGAGCCAGATTATTCGCTATAAATTTGACAATAGTCTGTTCAAAGCCTAGTGTGGATAAATAGGCCCCGAATAGAGCAATATTAAATATTAAAAAATATAGTCCCAATTCTTCTGTAAATAAAACCCTGGCGAGAGTGGCATTAATGACCAGTGTCATTATCGATGTTGAAAACTTACCAGCGAATGCCCACATCCCACCTGATCGAATCACCCTCTGATCGGCTGCCAATCTATTAGTTACCAAAACCGAACACCACCTATTCAGCTTTCAACTTAATTAATTTCATCGCCTGCCAAGATTGCAATTCCATCTCCCCGAAATCCTTCTCGTTATGCTCAAGACTGCTTTTTACAGCCAACGTTCCAAGAATAAAGCATACATATATAGTTGTTGTTTGAAGGAGAGACGCGGTGAGAAATGAATAATTGATAAAAAGAGCAAGCGTTAATATTTTGTGATGTGTGATGGAAAAAAAGGTATAAATGATAAAAATAGTGAACAATAACCCTCCAAAAATGCCATATTCCACAAGCAATTTAATATAGGCAATCGGGTGAGCCGTAATATGCGAGGGAGACAATTCATCGAATGTATAATTGGCTGAATAATACTCCTGAATACTCCCTGCCCCGTGGCCGAACAACACAACTGAAGCTTCTTCAGTCTTAAAAAACTCACCGTATGCCTGCCATGGTGCTATAAATCTCACATGCCCACTGGTTCTTGGTGTATTAAATTCATTTAAACGGTCAACAAATACTTCACCGTACCCCTGATCAAAGAGAACAAAGATTGAGACACCACAAATGAGTGTGATTAAAAGAAATTGAACTGGTTTCATTTTGATCAGCAACGGTACTGCTACTACAGCAAGAATAATAAAACCTGTTCCTGAAAATGAGAGCAACATACCAACAAAGAAGAGAAACATGATCATGAATCGTTTTTTTGTAACGAACTCGATGACTATACCAATTGCCAGCATTTTCGAAAAGAAAGAGGGTTCAAGCATAAACATACCGTTAGCTTTAATGATTGGAGAATCGTATGACATTGGATTGAGAGTGTTGTAATCCTGAAGAATGAACTCTTTTGGTAAGGATTCAAGCGGGTCATAGAATCCTGCACCTGCGAATTGTGCTGCATACTGTATAATCCCAATAACTGCAATGATGATCATCATGATCTGGTAAGTTGAAAGAATATAGTCTAGACTTCCTTTTTTCTTATGAATAAACAATAGAGGGAGATAAAAAACAATCACAGATAATAACGAAGCTACGCCCACTGCTCTTAGTTCCATTAAGGAATAAAGACTTACCAGACTGAGTCCGCTGATCGCGATTAAAAACCAAGTTAATCTTCTCTGATCTACCTCGATTGTATTAAGAACATAAAGAAAAACGATAGAGACAACCGAAAATAAAAAGACCGGGGAAAGCTGTATTTCACCAATGGTGATGGCGAACCTTTGCAAGAAAATAAGACTGAATAGTATTAAGAAAATGAAAAACTTATCTTTTGCGGTAATAGCTCCTTCCAACACGCTTATCCCCTCCTTCTCACTTTATTCGGAAAACTGTCCTATCTGGTTTGTAACGCCATGCCATGCTCCTATGAAAATCATTTTGCTTCTTTTTAGTTTATTATCCTTTCGAAGTACATAGAGCAGATGAAACTTCACGATCCTGTACGTCATGTACATTAAGGCAATAAATTTATATTTAGGGTTATTTCTCGTTACAAAAAGATATCCATTCCGCATCAGATAGTATGCATAATAGGGTGAGAGTTCTTCAGACTTTGTTGAGCTGGACTCTTTATGATAAATCAAAGAATCAGGGACATAGATAATCTTCATACCTGCTTTTTTCACTTTTAGATTCCAATCCGTGTCTTCGTAGTAGATAAAATAATCTTCCTCCAGCCAACCGATTATTTCTAATAGCTCTCTTCTAAACAACATGCTGCACCCTACTACAAAATCAACTTCTTTTTTGATATTGAATTTTTCCTGTTCATGTTGATCAATCCCGTATGGTTTGCTGGTACCTAAATATTGATTAATTGAACCTCCTGCAAACCATACAAGATTGTTATTCATATTAATGATCTTTGATCCTACAATGCCTATTTGACGGTCTGACTGCATTTCCTCAACCAATTTTTGCAATGAATCCGGATCTGCAATCGTATCGTTGTTTAACATCCATAAATATTGATAACCCTTTTCATACGCTGCTTTAAATCCAATATTATTACCACCAGCACATCCCATATTTTTTCCTGATTGAATCATGGTTAGTGGGAGGTTGAAGACTCCTGAGATTTCATCAGCTTTCAACCGTTCCCATGATTGATCCTTAGAGTCATTGTCTACCACAAACACATGAAAGTTTCTGTAATTAAGATTTTCTAAAGAGCGGAGACAATCAACTGTGTCGTGATACGCATTCCAATTTAACAGGATTATTGCGACAGACGGATCACTCACTGAACATTCACCTCATTTCACTAAGCGTTTCTTATTAAGAACAATCAGAGCGTCGCAACTTTCAGCTGTTTTGATACAGCCGGCATTGTTTCTTCTGCATCCTTCAAATCGATCACAATATTTTCTACTATTTTATTTGCCCTTGCGAGTGATTCATGTGTTCCAGCATCAATCCAATCACCATCAACTACACCAAACTGCAGCTCATTCATTTTAATATAAGCATTATTGACATCTGTAATTTCTAACTCTCCTCTTCCTGAAGGGTGAAGTGTTTTAATAATGTTAAACACTCTGGAGTCATACATATAAAATCCGGTAACCGCGTAATTCGACTTTGGCTTAACAGGTTTTTCCTCAATCGAAACAATGTGATCATCATTCACTTCTGCAACACCGAATCGTTCAGGATCACTAACTTCCTTCATCAGTATTTTTGCACCTCTGCCTTTTTTGATAAAATCCATAACATAAGGCGAAATATCCGAAGTGAAAATATTGTCACCCAGAATAACTGCCATCAAGTCATTTCCTACAAATTCCTCAGCAAGATCTAACGCCTCAGCAATACCTCCTGCCTGATCCTGTACCCTGTATGTCAGTTTCAATCCCATTTCACATCCGCTTCCAAGAAGATTAATAATATCTCCCGCATGATGTCTTCCAGTTACGATCATAATGTCTCTAATACCAGCCTGTTTTAATTTTGCGATAGAGTAAAAAATCATTGGGTATTTACCTACTGGCAGCAGATGCTTATTTGTCACTTTTGTTAATGGATTTAACCTGGAACCCGTTCCACCTGCTAGAATAATTCCTTTCATGTAAATCACTCCTTTTGTTTTATTCTTAATAAAGAACAAAAAGTTTAAAAAAAATGTGACTTCTTGATTTTTTTATTGTCCCGACCAATGACTCCAATAAAGCGTGAACCTCCAGCCTCTAAATTTTTTTTCGCCTTGAGCGCTTTTTCTTTTTTGGTCTTTCCAAATCTGATGACCATAATAGAAGCATCTGAACTGCTTGATATTATTTGCGCATTTGCATTCTCAACAATTGAAGGACAATCGATTATGATCAGATCATATATTTGTTTATATTTATTGAACAAAGAAATCAATTCTTCTGTTATTATGTCGACTCCTATTTTATGTGAACCGGCAGTTAGAATATTTAAGCCTTCCACTGAAGTCGGAATGACAAATTCGTTTGCTTTTATGTGTGGATCTAGCAAAATATCTGTCAATCCATGCAGGTTTTTCTTTCCGAAAAACAAATGAATTTCGGGATTTCGTATATTTCCGTCTATTAATAAAACTTTTATTCCTTTCTGTGCCATTACCACGCCGATATTTACTACGGCCGTTGTCGTACCATGCCCTCTACCTGAGGATGTTACAGCAAGTATTTTCATTGGTGAACTTTTTGACAAAAACTCAATATGTGTTCTGATTACCTTATACTGCTCACTTTGTGGGGCATATGGCTGCTGTTGTGCCATGATATATTTTTTTTCTAATTTTTTCTTTTTTAGCAAGATGCTCATTTTACCTCCCTCCCAAGATCTTTATAGGCGGAATACACAACTTGTTTTTCTTTTACTTCCAATGATCCTTTCAGCACTTTACGTTTCTCTTTTGAAATTGTACCAATCATTGGTCTTTCAAAAAGGAGTAATGCTTCTTTTTCAGAGTCAATGGTTGTACTGAAAAGCTTTCTTAAGAATGCAATTGAAAGACCGACACTCACACCTGTAACAATACCTACAACAATGAATAGCACCAAACCGGGACTCGTAGACTCGACGTTCTCTTTTATTTCAGCTGGAGGGAAGAGCATCACATTATCAATCATCATAATTTCTTTTACCTTGTCCTGAAATACGGTCGCTGTTACGTTTACTACTTGAACAGCCCTCTCATAATCAGAATCTTTTACTGTTATCGTGATTACCTGAGATTCATTTTTACTTGATACATCAATTTGCTTCTCCAAATCTTTTACAGGCATCTGGAGGTTTAAATCATTAATAACCTGTTCCAGAACAACGTCTGAATAAATAAAATCGCTATACGTATTTGCGTACTGGAAATTAGTCATGACCGTGTTGTAATCAAGTTGCTCTGCATTATTATTTACAACAATCTTTCTGGATGCTTCGTATGTGGGGTTAACCAGATATAAAGAAATTAACCCTCCGAGCAATGCAAAAATCAAACCCATTATTACAATAAAAAAAATTCGACTTTTTATAACTGACCAAAATTCTCTGATTTTAAGTGACTGCTCCACGTTAGTAGGCCCCTTTTCTCTTCAAAACATAAAATATGCTTTTTACTAGGATTTTCACATCCAGTGTAAGAGATTGATGGTAAACATAATATAGCTCAATATTTACACGTTCCGGGTAACCTATTTCACTTCTTCCACACACTTGCCAGTACCCTGTAACGCCAGGAGCAACTGTTAAAAATTCATCCGAGCGCTCTCCATACTTTTTGAGCTCTTCTTCAACAATCGGTCTTGGGCCTACCAGACTCATTTCTCCTTTTAATACATTTATGAGTTGAGGCAATTCATCCAGGCTGGTCTTTCTGAGAAATTTACCAATCCGTGTAATTCTAGGATCGTCTTCAGGTTCAAGTTTAAAGTTGTTTTCGAGATATTTTTTATAAAGGATCTCATTATTTTTTAAATATTCTTCTGCATTCATGATCATGGAACGGAACTTATAAATATAAAATTCCTGCCCACTCTTACCCAGTCTTCTTTGCTTAAAAAACACCGGCCCTTTTCCTTGTCCAAATAGGTAGGTTGCTGCGATGCAAATCAAAAGCGGTGACAGGACAATTAGTCCGAATAGTGCACCGGTAACATCGATCATCCTTTTAATAAAAAGATATAGTTTGTGTTTATTTAACACATGAAAATTTTTATTGACCGGAGACTTATAAGGAACAGCCAACTGTCCTGGCACTTCCCTCTCTCTGTTCACTCTCATAGTTTTCACCCTCTCTATTTGTCTTACGAAGAAATTAAATAATGAGTTAGAAAGTCTTCGAGCGCATTGCTCCAATGCCTGATTTCTTCAAAGCCGTTGCCTTTCCATTTACCATGTTCAAGTATTGAATATTCAGGTCGTTTAGCAGGACTTTTAAATTCTTCCGTTTTACATGGAACAACGGTTACTTCTTTATCTGCAAGCTCAAATATTTTCTTTGCGAATTCATACCAGGAGCAGCTCCCTGAATTTGACAAATGGTACGTGCCATATTTATCAGTCATGATCAGCTTTGCGATAGCCTCTGCAAGATCACCAGTATAAGTAGGCGAACCGAACTGGTCATCTACGACTGTTACTTTCTGTAAACGATCACCCGCTTCCAGCATTTTTTTTACAAAATTATTGCCAAACTGACCATATAGCCATGATGTTCGAACAATGAAAAAGTCCTCCAGAATCTCTTTAACGTATTTTTCTCCTTCCAGCTTTGATTGTCCGTAAACGCTTAGGGGTGAAGGCTCTGTATCTTCAGGGATTGGACTTCTTGATGCACCATTGAATATATAATCCGTACTTACATACACGAGCTTTGCTTTAATTTCATGAACTGCAAGAGCTACATTTTTCGTTCCAGCTCCATTAACCTTAAATGCTTCTTCCTGCTCATTTTCAGCATTATTCACGTCTGTATATGCGGCTGCGTGAATCACGACATCAGGGCTATATTTTTTGAAAGTATTTAAAACGTCTTCTGATATTGTTATATCGAGTTGCTGTCTTCCAAGCCCAATAACCTGATGCCCTGCTTTTTCAAGAACATGGTATATTTCCTTCCCTAACTGTCCTCTGCTTCCCGTAACTAACACTTTTAATGTGTCCATATTTGATCACCGGATTTCTTTGGTTGATAGTTAACATATGAGCCATTCATAATATTTTTCCACCATCCCTCATTTTCCAGATACCACTCTATTGTTTCCTTAAGGCCCTGCTCAAAGTAGTAAGAGGGTTCCCATCCCAGTGCTGACGTTATTTTTGATGGATCAATTGCGTATCGTTTATCGTGTCCTGGCCGATCCGTTACATATTTGATAAGGTTCTTAGGAACGTTCAAATGATCCGTAATCATTTGAACGATTTCGTTATTTGTTTTTTCATTATGCCCACCGATATTGTAGACTTCACCTGCAATCCCATTATGGACAACCAAATCTATAGCTCTGCAATGATCCTTAACATGAAGCCAGTCTCTTATATTTGTTCCATCACCATAAATCGGCAACTCTTTACCTTGTAAAGCATTTGTAATTAGTAATGGTATTAGCTTCTCAGGGAAATGATTAGGTCCATAATTGTTCGAGCATCTTGTTATATTTACGTTCATCCCATAAGTTTCATAATAAGCTCTGACTAGAAGATCGGCTGCCGTCTTACTCGCTGAGTACGGGCTACTTGGGGCAAGTGGGGTCTCTTCCGTGAAATACCCTGTTTCTCCAAGACTGCCGTATACTTCATCTGTAGACACCTGAACAAACTTATAAATGCCATTTACCCTGGCAGCATCGAGAAGGCACTGTGTTCCAAGCACATTCGTTTTAACAAAGATATCCGGCCCTGTAATGCTGCGGTCAACATGAGACTCTGCTGCAAAATTCACAATCGTATCGATACGGTATTTTTGCAAGATCATATCAACAAGTTCTCTGTTAGCAATACTTCCTTTAACAAAAACATAATTTTCATAAAGCTCTATCTCAGTAAGATTTGATAAGTTTCCGGCGTAGGTCAACACATCAAGATTAACCACAAAATGATCCTCTTGATCTTTAAGGAGATATTTTATAAAATTACTCCCTATAAATCCCGCCCCTCCTGTTACAAGGTATCTCATGCGCGAACCCCCTCCCATATAAAGTCAAATTCTGCCTGCTCAAATGAAGGGTGAAGCCGGTCTTTATCTGATAGAACAGGCTGAGTTACTGGCCACGTTATTCCAATTAAAGGATCATTCCAAACAAAACCACGATCATGCTCTTTAGAATATAATTCATCAACTTTGTACTGAACCTCAGTACCTGGCACCAACGTGCAAAAGCCATGAGCAAATCCTTTTGGTACCAAGAGTTGTCTTTTATTATCTTCAGTTAAAATATAGCCTTCCCACTCCCCAAAAGTAGGTGAGTTCCTCCGAATATCAACAATCACATCATATATAGCACCACGGGTAACTCTTACAAGTTTTGACTGAGCTTTGTGTTGGAGTTGATAGTGCATCCCTCTGATCGTTCCCGGATCTTTAGACATCGAATGGTTTTCCTGGATAAAATTCAGGTTAACCCCGTAATCCTCGAGTAAACTTTGTTTATAACATTCCATAAAATATCCTCTACTATCATTGAAAACAATAGGCTCGATCAGCAGAGCATCTTTGAACTTTGTCTTAAATACTTTCACGAAAGTCCTCTCCCTTCACTTCACTTTTACAATATGATGGTTGACCTTTCTTGTATGAAGAAAGATTTCGTGTAACCACTCATCAAGTGAATACTTTTCGTAGATTTGTTCAGGTGGGGTGACGTATCCCTGATAAATAAACGTTCGATCAATAATCGGATTGTGACGATCGATAAGCGTAATATTAGAAGGATGATACAAATCATATTCTTTGATAGATTCATTTGTTGTAATCAGTTTTTTTTGTGCTCCGAAAACTTCTATTGTTCTCATCGTCAAACCATTTTGCTTGGGTCTTTCAATATCTATAATCACTTTTGATCTATTAAATAAATGTGTAATTTCCTCTTTCGACAGTTTTTCATACTGCAACTCTGCTTTTCCATATTTCCTCATACTCCGGTCAACCAGGCATTTTAAATAGAATAGCTTTTTGCTGGGATAGTAATGGTAAAAATAATAATTCAGGTTTTTTTTCACAAGCTGCTTCTCAATTCTTTTTAATACTTTAAATCGATCTGTATGCACCGTTCCTATAAAAAGAACATCGATGTCCTGGATCGCTTTGGACTGGGCAGACACTCTATATTCATCAATAAAAAATAATGGTCTAAATTGCATCTTTTCATAAACTGCTGCATCATTCTTATCAAACGTATAAACATCATCAAACATATGACGAATAATGTTAGAATTGGGTGAGTAACTGAGTGCATCCCATAAGTAAAGGATCATTCTTGCATTCTGGTGAAGACGTCTTAACTCTTCTAAATTTTTTTTTGAAATAGCCTCTCCTTTAATAACAAAAATGAAATCGTATTGACGCTCTTTTGTTTGTCTGATGATTTCACGGTAATAGGCATTACTCTTATGTGCTAAAAGCTTGCGATTTAAGCGGATCAGAGATTTTGTTATGAAATCATTCTTGGGACGCTCGTCAAAATAATCAACGATACATCCGAAAGACTCCAGCTTTTTGCATATCTCTTTTTCATATCCAAAAAAACTGGCGGAAATCATTAAAATTTTTTTCCCTTTATAATATGCGTTCATTTGTATAAACCCTTTTCTTTCATCTCAAGCATTGCATGTTCATAAAGATCTTCTTCTACTTCCTGACTGTTCACCCAGTCTGTAAAATGTCTGATTCCTTCTTGAAATGAAAACTTTGGATTAAAAAACAAATCGTCCTCTACTTTTGTTAAATCAGCGAAATTATGCCGTATATCACCTAGTCTGTAATGACCAGTCACCTTATAAGGAATTTCAGCCTGATAACAATGAATCAATGTTTTTGCCACTTCTAACACGTTTACGGCTTTACCTGTTCCTACATTAAAAATCTTGTGATTCGCCTCATCCATTTCGATCGCTTTGATCGTTGCATCAACCACATCATCAATGTAAACAAAATCTCTGCTTTCCTTACCGTCTTCAAAAATCATCAAATCATTTCCATTTTTAATTCTGGTAGAAAAAATCGACAAAATTCCTGTGTAAGGATTTTTGAGTGACTGGCCCGGCCCATATACATTTTGATATCTGAGTGCAACAGCCGGAATATTCAAAGACTTCCCAGTAAGCATGACCAAATTTTCCTGGCCGAATTTTGTGAATCCATACACAGATAATGGATTAATACGGGAATCTTCAGACGTACTCAGGACATGCACTGTTTCAAAACACTTAGGACATTTTGCTTCAAAGTCGCCTTTCGATAAATTTGTGTCATCACGACTTTCCGGAAAAACTTCACCGTGTGTTTCACACTTGTATTTCCCTTCACCGTAAATCGCCCTTGATGAAGCGACAACAATTTTTTTAATTTGTTTAGGATTCGCAGCGACGATATTAAGGAGATTTACTGTTCCATTAATATTTACATCAACATACTTCTCCACCTCATACATGGATTGTCCTGTGCCTGTCTCGGCGGCAAGGTGCACGACTACGTCAACTTCTTTTAGTGCAAGCTCAAGATCCTCTTTGTTTCTCACATCTCCATATATAAATTCCACCTGGTTTTTAATGCGTAAAAACAGCTCCGATTTCTGAGGGTCCTCACCATGAATTTGAGGAGACAAATTATCAATTACTCTAATCTTGTATCCTTTCTCAAGTAATTTCAGAGATAAAGAGCTTCCTATAAATCCTGCTCCACCAGTAATCAGTATACGCATATCAGTTCCCTCCACTCGATTATTCTTAATAAAGAACTAAAAGACCAAAAAATAAATGTTCTTTAAAAAGAACGTTTTACATATTGTAAACCCATTTTTTCATAAAAGCAATAAGATTTCTCATTTTATTTTGAATATATCTCCACTAATATTCAGCTGATTTATAATTTATAGAAACTTTTTAAACATGATCATTATAAGTAACCAAAATGGCATTACAATAAATAATCCAAGCAAACATCCTTTTGAAAATCCTTGTTTACTGCTCATTGTATATATCCTCCCACTATGACCGTTTCATACATTTATGACTTTAGTTTAATCCATAAAACAGGTTTTTTCCATACTTTTCGTTCTTTATGAAGAATTTTTGTTTCCTTGCTATTTTCTTTTCTTTAAATATTCTTTATAATGAACAAAATATCTTTTTTTCATCACCCTTATTTACACATATGGTTTCGACCCTTTCATTTTTCCAGTTATCTCTTATATGCAAGAAAAGATCCGTCATTTATCACTTTAAATATTCGCCACAAAATATGAAGAGGAGTGATTCTATGAAAATTTTATTACTCGGTGTACAAAAAATAAAATTCATGCCTTATATTGATTTTTACCTCAGTAACTTAGACTTCTATTCTCACGAAGTCCATTTAATGTACTGGAACCGGGATGGCAAAGAAGATGCAAACTTAGATCATCGCATTATTGCACATGAATTTAAGCATATTCAGGAAGATGAAGTATCAAAACACAGGAAAATGAAAGGATTTTATAAATACCGCAAGCAAGCGCTAAAGTTAATTAAAAGTGAACAATACGATTTTATTATTATCCTGAATACAGCTACAGCATTTCTTGTTCAGGATATTTTGTGGACGTCATATAGAAAGAGATATATTTATGATTATCGGGATCCCACTCATGAAAACGTCAGTTGGTACAAATGGCTTGTTGGCAGAATAGCACAGCATTCACGCATCACCTTTGTCAGTTCTGACGGTTTTAGAAAATTCTTACCATCATATAGTCATATTATTACTTCACACAACCTTATTTCAGATGCTTTATATAAGAGACATTTGAGGAAACAGACATCAAGGGAGCAGCTACCTATACGTATACGGTATTGGGGAATGATTAGAGATGAAGAAGTGAATAAATTGGTGATCGACAAGATTGCAAATGATTCTCGATTTGAATTACACTACAATGGAAGGATGCAGAAAACAGGTAAAAATTTGGAATATTACTGTCAGAAGCATCAGATTAATAATGTTTTTTTTCATGGATCATATCTCCCTGATGAAAGATATGATTTTGTTTCCCAAACAGACATTTTACACAACATTTATAAAGAAGATCAATTACTCTCTCAAGCTATGGGAAATAAATTTTACGACGGGATTATACACTACATCCCTCAAATTTTCACAACCGGATCTTATATGGGGGAGAAAGGCGATAAAGGCGGAGTAGGTATTGAATGTAATCCTGCAGATCCTTTTTTTGCTGACAAATTATATTCCTATTACACCAATATCAATTGGGAATATTTTTTGAATCAATGTGATTTTTGTCTTGATCAAATCCTTGATGAATACGAAGATGGCAAAAAATATTTAGAAGATATTTTTGGATCACATAATAAATCTGAGACGAGTACTGTTTACCATGTATAGTGACAAATCAGAAAAAAGACCACTGTGTGGTCTTTTTTCTGTTCAAACCCTTGAAGCCTGAACATTTCGACATTGCAAATTGATTAAAGTACTTGTCTGCTAATCACTTTACCTTAACTAAACAAACTAAAGGGTGCTGATAATAAATGGTGTGTTGCTTTCAGAGAGAAGTGTTTGTGATTACATACGTGAGGTCTTATTCACCACTTCTATATCCTTCTATTATCTACAGTACCTGAAACTTATTTTATCGTGAATTTTTCTTTATAAGTAAAAGCCTACAAGAGGTGGACATCCTTATCAAACACTGCCGTAATAAACGCAACGCCATCAGCACCGGCTGACAGAACTTTCTTTGCATTTCCTGCATGTATTCCGCCAATTCCCACGACGGGAAGATGAGGATGCTGTTGCTTCAGCTTTCTGATCCACTCTGTCCCTGTCGGTGTTTTAGCATCTGATTTAGTGTTCGTTGCAAAGATCGGACCAGCACCAATGTAATCAACACCCTCGAGAGAACTGTTCGCCAGTTCATGCTCATTCGAGACCGATAGTCCAATGACTAAGTCAGGAAAACGTTCTCTCACTTTATTTGGCTTTTCATCTTCCTGCCCTATATGAATTCCATCAACATCAAGGATCTGTGCTAGCTCCACATCATCATTTATAAAGAATGGAATCCCATTTGTTCTGCACATCTCTCTGAGTGCCAACCCAAGTTCGATCTTTTTCTTTCCATGAAGACTCCCCTGTCCCTTTTCCCTGTATTGAAAAGCGGTAATTCCCGACTCAATTGCACGGTTTAAAACAGATAGAGGGTTTTCTCCTCTGCAATTCTGACTCCCAAGAATAAAATACCTTCTTAATGTTGTCGCATCCATTTAAACCACCTCAAGTTTAGAAGCTGATACTGCCAGAGAGTCAAGAAAAGCCGCCTGAAACGTACCGGGTCCAGTAACACCCCGTTTTGAAACAGCCTGTTCAGCAGCCATGCCATAAAATTGCAAAGCAGCTAAAACAGCTTGTTCTTCATTGGCCGAAGTTGTCAGACAGGCAGCAATAATTGATCCGAGAAGACAGCCGGCCCCTGTGACTGATGTAAGGTAATGATGACCCATTTGATTCGTAAATTGATGCTCAGGTCCAGTAACGACATCGACCTCACCTGTCACAACTGCAATCGTTTTATAGGTATGACTGACTCTTTCAGAGATTTCAATTTCATCTCCCTTGATTTCACTGTCGACTCCTTTCATTTCCCGGGAAATGCCCGCAAGATAGGCAAGTTCAGCTGCATTTCCTTTAATGACTGTTGGGGTTATTGCCGATAGTATTTCCTTTGCTGCATGTTGTCTGAAAGCTGTAGCACCAACACCAACCGGGTCAAAAACGACTGGCTTTCCTAACTTCAATGCAGTCTGACCTGCAATGATCATCGCTTCAATGTCCTGTGACCGGATCGTGCCAATATTAAGCAATACCGCATCGGCGGCTGTTGCCATTTCCTCTGCCTCTTCTTTTGCCTTTGCCATAACCGGACTTCCACCAAATGCAAGTAGCCCATTAGCTGTGAAGTTCATCACTACTTCATTCGTTAGATGGTGGACGAGAGGCCTGGCTTGTTTCACTTCATCGATGATTGATTTCATGAGCTCTCACTCCTTCCCTTGTAGCCCAGTGATTAGTTGGACCATTGCCATGCCCAAGGCTGAATGATTCACGGATGGCAGCAGTGACATATTTCTTCGCTGATTCAACTGCTTCAGGCAATGCCACACCCTTAGCCAGCAAAGAAGTGATCGCTGCTGAATACGTACAGCCTGTCCCATGCGTATTCGATGTATTGATTCTCGGTGCTGTGAATACGTACATACTGTCTCCATCATAGAGATAGTCTACTGCCTGTCCTTCCATATGACCGCCTTTCATTAAGACTGCTCCTGCACCAAATGTTGTAACAAGTTCCATTGCAGCCTGCTTCATGTCTTCATGATCAGTAATCTTGCGGCCAATCATTTTTTCAGCCTCGGGAATATTTGGTGTTACAAGATCTGTTAATGGCAGAAGCTCTTCGATCAGATAGCTGATTGCCTGTTCCTCAATCAGGGGGTGTCCACTTGTCGTAACCATGACAGGGTCCATGACATAATGACAGCTTCTTTTTTTCAAGCGATCGCGAATCACGTCCATTCTTTCCTTGTCAGAGATCATTCCGGTCTTCAGTGCGTGTGGAGGAATATCTGAAAAGACAGAGTCCAGTTGCTTTTCAAGCATGTTGACCGGGACATGATGAACATCCTGGACACCTGTCGTATTTTGCGCCACAACAGACGTAATAACAGACATTCCATATGTCCTGAACTCCTGGAACGTCTTCAGATCCGCCTGAACACCCGCACCGCCGGATGGATCGGTTCCTGCTATTGTGAGAGTACATGGAATGTTATTCATACACAGGCACCCCTTTTGCTTTCCACTTCTGCTGTGTGTAAGCCATTTCCCAAAATGACCATTCCAGCTCCGTGCTCTTGATAAAAGCCTCTCTCATTTTGGCAAGACTTGCAGATGAAGCTGAAACTGCTTCATCTGCAAGCATGGCACTCATCCGTTCGATCAGCTCTCCTACGCGCTTATCCGCATAAAACGTGATCCACTCATAGAATGGATGATCGCGGTCAGGCTGGGCTTTTCGTGTAAGTTCTTTTCCAATCTCATAGTAAGTCCAAGGACAAGGCAGCAGGGCAGCAAGCATCTCGCCGATAGTCCCGGCATAAGCGTGACAGAGCATATGCTTTACATAGTGATCCGCAGCCGGTGGTAACGGAAATCCTTGCAAATCCTCGTAACGGACCCCGGCAACCCGGCAGAAATTATGGTGAGGATGCACTTCACTATTTAAAACAAATGAAACCTGCTCTTTGAAAAACTCGATTTGTTCCCTGTTCTCTGATCGGACAATCGCCATCCCGTAAATCTTCATAAAAGCATTCAAATATTCATAATCAGCTTTTATATAATGAATCAACGCTTCTTTTGCAATCGTCCCTTCTTCAATACCTTTGACAAATGGATGTTTGAAAATATCCTGAAGCAGTCTTTCCGCTTCCAATTTGAGTTGTTGAGTAAATGACATGTTTTGTTCCTCCTGTGAGAAGAACGGGGATTCACCTTTCCTTCGCCGGCATGACCCGGATCAGGTTCAATGGGTATGATCTCAGCCGACTTGCGGCACCCCCGGCAACTTCTATTGTAGTTGTGTATAAGTGGATTGATTCAGCCTGGCTAATAGGAGCCATCCAAGTAGTGCTCCTGACAAGCTGCTGATTAAAAATGGCGGGATGAAAAACCACGCAGCAAAGGCGGTACCCATCAAAACCTTTGCTACAGGAACCGCAGTGAGTGCACCGATCAGTCCGGTACCCGCCACTTCTCCGGCAGCTGCAAGTGATAGTCGGGATGTTTTCTTATAAAGAACACCTGCAAGGAATGCACCAATCATACTGCCTGGAAAAGCCAACAGGGTTCCAATTCCAAGCAAGTTTCTGACAAGCGCGATCATGAAGGCCACTCCAATTGCAGGCAGAGGACCGAGCATTACAGCAGCCACCACATTTACTGCATGCTGTACCGGATATGCCCTGGCAACGCCTGCAGGAAACCATACAAACTGAGAACCCACAACACCAATCGCGGTCAGCATCGCCATCATCGTGATCAGCTTTGTTCTATTCATTCCATTTCACCTCCTTTCAAAAACATAAAAACGCCAGATCTGAAAGACTCAGATCTGGCGTGAATAGTAAAAGAAAGCACGTAAATGCCCGATTCTACTTCCCTCCGCTGGTACTAACCAGATCAGGTCCATAAGAGTCGGAGAATGCTTCGTTCCCCTCTCAGCCTGCACAATCAGGCACCCCTAGTAGTCATACGTTTATTTAATTGGAAATCTTACCCTAAAGTCTAGCAGACTCTTTATCTTATAGCAAATGAATCAGACAAACTGATCAAAAAACGCCAGCACTTCCTCATAAACCTTCATCTCATTCGCCTTTTTAGAGAACCCGTGCCCCTCATCCTCAAGCACCAGATATTTCACATCTCGGCCCTTTGCTTTCAGCGCTTCTACGATCTGATCTGACTCAGCTTTTACAACGCGCGGATCTTTGGCACCCTGGATGACGAACATTGGCTTTGTCATCGTATCGAGATACTGAATCGGCGAATCCTCTGTCAGCTTTTCTTTATCCTCAACAGGATCTCCAACCCATTGCTTCATCACCGGCTTCCAGTGCTCAGGAACTGATTCAATAAAGCTGAATAAGTTGCACGGACCGAAAATATCCACAACCGCTTTAAAATAATCTGCATGACGGCCGTGTAACAGAAGTGCCATATAGCCGCCGTAGCTGCCTCCCATTAACAGTACCTTATCGCGGTCGGCAAGTCCTTCTTTAAATAAATATTCGAGCCCTTCAATGTTATCAAGACGCGGACCATGTCCCCAGTCGCCTTCCACCATTTTAGAGAACGCCAGTCCGTAGCCTGTGGATCCACGGAAATTTGGTGTAAAAATGCTGTAACCCCTGTACACAAGGAATTGGAACAGCGAACGGAATGTTGCACGTTCTGCAGCCTGCGGACCTCCGTGCGGCCATAAAATAACGTGCCCATTGTCTTTATCAGGCTTAGCTTTAAACAGCTGCGCTTCAATTTCCAGACCATCAAACGATTTGTACGTAATTAGCTCCGGCTCCACCAGCTCCTCTTCCTTTACACCCGGAACATTATAATTCGTCAGCTGCTTCCAGCCGTTCTCATCTCTCATATAGAGATTAGGCGGTCTCACAGCCGTTCGTCCCATCAGATAAAGGTTCCCAGAATCCGCTACCTTCAGACCCGCGATCTCAGAAGTGGGAATTTCAACTTCTTTAAGCGTTTCAGTGTCCAGACTGTATTGATACAGTTTGTCCCGCACACCTTTTTCAGCAGTGATGTAAAGGGAATTTGTCACTTTATCAAAAATCACCCGGTCAAAGCCTTCCTGTTCAACACCAGTCACCTTTTCAAACGTCTCATTATCAACATCAAAGCGTGCCAGATATGAAAAATCTTCATCAAAATCAGTTGTAAAATAGATTATATTATCCGATACGAACTCAATCCCTGAAACCGTATGCTGCTTATCTGTTTTCGGCGTCAGCATCACTTCCTGTTCCCCTTTTTTAATAAAAGCGAGAACGTATGTATTGGCATAATGTTTCACATAAGCAAACGTCTGTTCATCAGGGCTTTTCGCCGTTAAATGAGTAGACGCTCCCTTGCCGTGTTGAATAATCGTTTCTGTCCCGTCATTTAAATTGTATTCATATGACTTCAGATACGTTGAGTCATCTTTTGTAGAAGTGTAATACAGTTTTTCGCCATCCTTTGACAGGCGAAGCCCCATATGTCTGGCACCTTCATATTGTCTAAGCGGCTCAAGACTGCCTCCTGATGTTGGCAAAGCATACACCTGACCGTTTTCATCGCCATCCTGATCGATGACAGCAAGCAGGAATCGGCTTTTCGGATCAAAAGTGATTTCAGAGCAGCTCTGATTATGAAAGCTGAGCGGGTATGGGAAAGTGTCGGGCAGGTCCATCGCCCATAAATTATATTTACCATTCAGGTTTGTACTGAATACGAGCTGTGTTTCGTCCTTGTTGACTGCAAATGACTGAATACCGAATGTTTGAAAAAAGTTTTCTACATCCGGCTGCTTGAATTGAATCATATAATAAAAGCCTCCTCGAAGTTTGTTTCGTTCTCCGTAATATTCGACTTTTGAGTCAGAAAATCCTTTTGGCGGGTGGGTATATTTTCACTAAAATGACGAACTGTGACTGGAAGCTCACGAAAGTCATTGCTGAACTCATATACTTTCTCTTTAAACTCACGAATTCCTTCTGCACCTCACAAACCCACTAACCAAGCTCACAAACATAAATATTGAATCACCATTCATTTTACGGTATACTGAAGTCCTACTAAAATTTAATATCGTTCCATCTTCAGGGCAGGGTGTAATTCCCGACCGGCGGTAAATCTTAGATTGAGCCCGCGAGCGAATAGGGAGCTATTTGCTGACTCCGTGAAAACCGGAGGCCGACAGTATAGTCTGGATGGGAGAAGATGGAGGCAATGAATGGGACGCGTGTATAACGTGACCTTTATTTCGTGCTACATTCTCCCTGCTGACTGCGCCAGTCATGCAGGGTTTATTTGTGTACGATTCATTGCTAAAACTTCTGTAAGTGGGACGAGGACAGGAGCTACTCATGTTAAAAAACACGCAATTACTCGTAAAGCTTTCGATGTTCAGTGCCATCGCATTTGTGCTGATGCTGCTCAATTTTCCGCTTCCGTTTTTACCGGATTTCCTGAAAATTGACTTTAGCGACGTGCCTGCACTTTTAGCAGCACTGTTGTTTTCACCAATGGCAGGAGTCATCGTGGAAGCACTGAAAAACATTCTTTATTATTTATTCCGCGGCAGCGGCATCCCGATCGGGGAACTTTCTAACTTTATCGCAGGCTGTGCATTCATCCTGCCGGTAGCTTTTTTCTATCATAAACGCAAAACAAAAGGCGCACTCGCAAAAGGACTCATTTCCGGAACACTGCTGATGGTTACCCTACTGGCAGTTCTGAATTATTTCTTAATTCTTCCGGCATACGCATGGTTTTTCGGCATGGACTTCATGCTTGACCCAACCGTAAAACTTTCAACAACACTTGGCGCGATTATCCCGTTTAACCTGATTAAAGCAGCATTCGTTTCTGCTTTATTTATACCAATATTCGTCAAATTAAGACCATGGATTAAGCAAAATCAGCTTCATCCTGAAACAACATAATGTAATCAGATCCGGAACACACTTTTTATAAGTGTGTTCCGGTTTTTTTATTGAGGCAGACGTGCGTGACGGCGTAATTCGTGAGGTTGTGCGGGTAATTTGTAAGGTTAGCAGTCGAGTTTGCGAGGTTAGAGTGTACTTTCGTGAGTTCCTGAGGAAATTTGTCATTTCAGTGTATATAGACCTATGAATTTCAGTGAACACTAGCCGTTTTCCCGCACATTCCTGCTCTAATTTAATCACCTATGGACCTGCCATCATTTAATAACTACTTATGCAATTATTGTCTTGTCCAAACATTATACGGCTGGGACGCATCCGCTGACTCCTGTGGCGGAAAGGGTCAGGTGAACCCGATGTGCGAAGCACAGCGGGTTCACCGCCCGGCCATAGAAAAGCGGAGACCGGCGTTTAGGGACGTACAAACTGGACCGGCCCCGACGGAGATAAAGAAAACACGGCAAAGTGAGCTGATGTTGACTTATCGGACGAGGGGATGGGAAGTTTGCTAGTCCCTGCCCGACGTAGCTAGACACAAAGAAAAGCGGAGGATGCGTCCCAGCCCGATTTATCATTCCTCCCAATATCCTCACCTTTACTGATCCATCCCCGAAAATGATATACTAAAAATGAAGAACTCAGTACTCACTATAGGAGGAACAAATCATGAAACAGGAATTAATGGACCGTTTAATTACATATGCAAAAATCGATACGCAATCCAACGCAGCCTCTGCCACCACTCCTTCTACTGAAAAACAGTGGGGTCTGCTCCGTCTACTGGAAAAAGAATTAAAGGATATTGGTATGGAGGAAGTTGAGGTTGATGAAAACGGCTATTTAATGGCCACCCTTCCATCTAATACAGATGATGATGTTGCGACGATCGGCTTCCTTGCCCATGTGGATACTGCAACCGACTTTACCGGGACTAACGTCAATCCACAGGTTATAAAAGCTTATGAAGGTGGCGACATCACATTAAACGAAGAGCTGAATGTTGTCCTATCACCCCGAGAATTCCCTGAAATCAATAAATATAAGGGGCATACTTTGATTACAACAGACGGAACCACTCTTTTAGGTGCTGATAACAAGGCTGGAATCGCTGAAATCATGACGGCAATGAATTATCTGATCCAGCATCCGGAAATTAAACATGGAAAGATCCGTGTTGCCTTCACACCTGACGAGGAAATCGGACGCGGCCCTCACAAATTTGACGTTGAGCGATTTGGCGCTCAATATGCTTACACTATTGATGGTGGTCCACTTGGAGAATTACAATATGAGAGCTTTAATGCTGCGGGAGCAAAAGTTGTGATTAAAGGAAACAACGTACATCCTGGTACAGCAAAGAACAAAATGGTGAATTCACTAAAGATCGGTATGGAATTTAATCGTCTTCTGCCATTGGATGAAGTACCTGAATTCACATCAGGCTACGAAGGATTTTTCCACCTTCTTCATATGACAGGTGATGTGGAGAGAACAGAAATGGAGTACATCATTCGTGATCACAGCCGCGAGAAATTTGAAGCCCGCAAAAAGCTGTTACAGCGAGCTGTAAATGAGACGAATGCCAAACACGGCGAAGGTACTGTTACATTACATTTGGAAGATCAGTACTATAACATGCGTGAGAAAATCGAGCCTGTGAGCTTTATTGTGGATATTGCTAAGGAAACGATGAATGACCTTGGCATAGAGGCTATCATTGAGCCAATCCGCGGTGGAACAGATGGATCCCAACTATCCTTTATGGGACTGCCAACACCAAACATCTTCACAGGAGGAGAGAATTTCCACGGTAAATTTGAGTACATTTCTGTGGATAACATGGAAAAAGCAGTTCAGGTCATAGTAGGGATTGCTAAACGTTTTCCACATGTGGATAAATAAAAACACAGCCTGACCTATCCACATGTCTATAAGTGCTGAGTTAAGAAAGCGGGGACTGTTTTGGATTTACGCAAATTAGATTTGTTTTTCAGTATTATACTTCTGATTAATTCGTTCAGGATTTTTTATCTGATTATTAACGACCCTAATCCTGAACCGTTTAATTATATGATTCTATTTTTCTCTACTGTAGGCGCAGTGATTCTGTTCATGAATAGTCGAAGAAGGAAAATGAAGAATAAGGAACAAAATGATATTTGATTAAAATAAAAAGACATCTATTGTAAATAGATGTCTTTTTATTCATTTATTTATTCATTTTCTCCAGGAAACTTCCGAGCAAATCATCCAGAGTTTCTTCTTTTACTTCTTTTTCTGCAGGTTCCGGCTCTTCTGTTTTAATATCATCCCAGTTCAGATCCATGAGATCATCATCTGAAAATGATGGTTTGGAAGGCGGTGTTTCTCTTTCTTCACGTTCATATAAATCATCCACAGCATGTGGCTTTTCTTCCTCCTGAAGGTAAAGAGCATCATCCACAGATAATGAGTTGCTGTTCATCGAAGCAAGTATGGCGGTAGCTCTTACCGGGTCATTCAATAGCTGATAAACAATATTTCCGAGTAAGGCTTCTGAATGCGAATGTCTGAGCCATGAACGCTGCTCTTTTGACAATTGCTTTGGAAGGGGCACAGTGATCGTTTCTCTTTCCTTTTGAGCGCTGCGACCAAGTCCCTCAAGCGCATACTCAGCAATTTTACTGGAGAAATTGCGTTTTTCTGTCTCTTTCAAACGCTGCAGTTCCCTTAACAGATGGTCCGGAGTATCAGAGGGGAGGCGAAAGGTGATCGCCTGTCCCCTCTTGATTGAAGTAACGGATCCCCCACTCATCATTTACACCTTATTTAGTGGCTGCTTTTGCTTCTTTTTGATCTTTAGCAGCTGCAGCTTCCTTTGCAGGTGAATTTTTGCGTACAAAGTCACTGATCAACTTGTGGTAAGCATTTGCCATCATCCAGATGCTTTCCTTCTCATCCTCAAAGAAGTCAATGTTATAGCCATCAAGGTTGTTATTAAGCGTCTTCAGATACTCTTTTAACACCATCGCTCCTCCACCGACAAAGTAGCAGATTTCAGTCTGGGAGTTTTTCTGCCAAACGTTGCGCAGATGGCGGTATTCTTTCTTCGCAAGGTCAAGGAGAATACGGTCTGTAATGTCATGAACACTCGTACGGCTTCCCTTAACCATGATGTGATTGCGATCATTTTTCTTCGTGATAATATCGACTACGTCACGACGTGAATCGAGCTCAACCCCATGTCTTGAGCGGATTTCTTCACGAATCTGTTCAAGTGATTCAGATACACCCAGGTTAAAGCCCTGTGCTTTATCATCATCTACGTTACGATTGCGGATCACGGCGATATCCGTTGAAAGTCCACCGATGTCCTGAATCAGGATCTGCTTGTCAATGAGGTCGCGGTTAATGATTTTTCCATCGTTATCCATCACAAGGTTGATAAATGCTGCAAACCCTTCCGGATAAACTTTTACTTCCTCAAATTTAATATTTACTTTTTTACCTTGGTATTTTGGTGTTACAAGAAACTCAACCTGGTGTACCGAGCCTAGAAGCTGAGAACGGAACCCTACATCCTTACCTTCCTTCACTTCACGTAAAGGAAGACCTGTTCCCAATGTATATGTTGCATCAACCACATTATTTTTCTCTTTAAACCCTGATTCTTCACGAACGGCATCAAGTGCGATCGTTGCGAATAGCATAACAAGAGACTGATCTTCTTCTGACTTACTGCTTCCTGGATCAAGCTCAGTTGCATTATCACTCTTTGTTGCCAGGTCACCAACACGGTAAATCACATTGTTGTCCTGCAGGGCAGGGGAGTGTACACGAATATGAAGGCCATCAAGCGGATCCTTCTGGTGAAGGTCCTCAATCCCGATGACAGGACGATCTTCGCGATCACGGGCAATTACGTTCGGAATACTTACTTCATAATCTGATTTTCCAAAAAGGGCTTTTATTGAATCGTTACCTACATCAACTGCTGCAATTCTTGCGTTTGTCATTGTTACCTCCTGAATAAACTATGTATTCGAGTCTGCTAACCAAAAACAAACTCATGTTACCACTTTAATGAAAGGTGAATGGTTCGTCAATCAACCTTAAGTACTGAACAATCTGATTTCATGTAAACAATATCGTACACAAGCATACAAATATGTACACATCCCTTCATATCAATATGCATACAACTTCGTGTACATGTATACTAATTTGTATACTCAATGTTTACATTTTGTTTACATGTATACAATTACGTACACTCCTATCTGATCACCTATATTAAGGAAAAATATGAAACCTTTTATATAAGCAATACGTATCTTTTAACAGGAAGGAGATGGTATGATGAATCCAATTTTAACTGTCTGGTTTAAACCGAAAGCCACAACCAGATATATGATTGAACATAATAAGGAGAAATTATCTTTAATTCTTTTGATGATTGCAGGCATTGGAGGATTGTTAAATGCGTTGCAGGAGACCGGAATCAATTCTGTTGTATCCCCTGCCCTCATAGCAATTATTGTACTGATCGGTGGCCCGGTTATTGGGCTGGGAGGCTATTATATTGGCAGCTGGCTCTATACGGTGGTTGGTGGCTGGTTAGACGGTTCTGGTACTGTACAGGAGATGAGAAAGACCTTTGGATTAACAGCTGTTACAAACCTTGTTCTAACTGTTGTGGTTGTGATTTATGTCATAATTTTCGGGGAGTTATATTTTCAGCGGCCGGAGCTGATGGAAGTGTCTGTCTTACCTGGGGGATCAGCATTCTTACTTGGGTTAATCAGTTTTCTTTTAGGTGTCTGGAATATCGTGATTACAAGCAAAATGACAGGTGTTGTTCATGGTTTTTCGAGCTGGAAAGGGTTTCTAGTATCAATTATCTTAGGGATAGCGATCGCTCTTGTAACCATACCTATCGTCTTTTTCATAACTGCATATTCAATCCTTTAAAAAACGCTCCTGCATGAAAATGTAGGAGCGTTTTTATGTAGTTATTTCCATTATAGCTATTCAAATGTTCCTTTAACAACAGCTTCACCATTGTGTACCATCAGTTTTCCCAGTGCAAATACAGAATCGATGCTGTAGTCATCCTGCGATAAGAGCACCACGTCGGCGTCTTTCCCACTCGAAAGCTCCCCTTTTTGAGTAAACTTTAATATTTTTGCAGGGTTTTGGGTAACCACACGGATGGCTGAACTTAAAGGCACCTTTTCATCCAACACAGCATCTCGCACCTCTTTATAAAGAGAGGTCACTTTTCCGATCTGCAGGCCAATGAGTTCCCCATCCTGATCAAAATCCGGGAGACTCGCCTGACCATCTGATGTAAAAGTGATTTGTGAGACCTGTACGCCAGCTTCAAGCATTCTTCTTAAAGCTGTTGAACACTTTACTTCTCCCTCTTCTAAAAACTTTGGAATAGAACTCGTCGTAAAATCAACGTAACCACCTTTTTTGGCATATGCGATGCCTGCTTCAAATAGATGCGGATTCCGGTTAATATGCGTTGGATAGAACTGTTTGATCGGGATGTCCGTCGTTTCAATGACCTGTTCAATGATTTTTAGATGATCATAACTATCCCCAACATGGACGTTTACAATACCTGCTTTACCGGACAACATGCCACCAATCCTTGCTGCAGAAGCAATCTTCGCCATTTCTTCAACGGTTGGCTGAGAGGAACGGTGATCGGCAATGGCAATTTCTCCAGTACCGATGATTCGGTCAATCAGAATGAGGTCATCCTCGATTTTACCTGTAAGTGTTTTGACTGGCACCTGATAGGAACCGGTATGCACATAACAAGTAATACCTTCCTCCTCCAGCGCTTTTGCTTTTGCAATCAGCGCAGGCATGGTTCGGGTTGTGCCGTCTGTTCCTATGACACCAACGAGCGTTGTTACCCCTCCAAGCGTCGCATCTGTCAGCTGGAGTTCAGGCGTGCGGGTTTTATAACTGCCTTCTCCCCCGCCTCCTATGATGTGCACATGTGAATCAATAAAGCCTGGTACGGCTATTTTATGCTCAGCGTCCATTACCGTAAGTCCTGGAGTCTCCGGAGGAAGTTCGATCCGGTCCTCAATCGCGGCAATGCGTTTATCTGCAATCAGAATATCCTTTATACCAATGGGTTCAGGTGTGTATACATCTGCATTTTTTATTAACGTTAGCATGCTGTTCCTCCTCGAAGCGTGTGGTTATCAGAAGTTTATCACAGAGGCGATGATCATAAAAATGGTCGCAAGTCCAACAAGGAGCAGCATAAACTTCCAGATAAAACGTGCCCAAGTACCCCAGTCAATTCTGGCTGCACCAAGCGTCCCTAATAGCGCTGCTGAGGTTGGAACAAAGATGTTTGTTAATCCATCACCCAGTTGAAAGGCAAGGACAGCTGTCTGTCTTGTTACCCCGGCAATATCTGCGAGAGGCGCCATCAAAGGCATCGTCAGGGCTGCCTGGCCTGAGCCGGAAACAACAAAGAAATTGAAAACAGACTGAAATGCATACATAAACCAGGCTGAAAGCGCTGAAGGCAAATCTCCAATCGCCTGACCCGCTCCATACAACATCGTGTTAAGAACAGATGGTGCATCAGGACTGTCGCCGCCGAGGATAATGACAATACCTTTTGCCATTCCAACAATCAAGGCTGCGGGCAGCAGATCTTTCGCACCTTCGATAAATCCTTCAGCAATGTCATCCACTTTCATATTATTCAGCTTAAACATGACACCAATAATCCCTGCAACGAGTCCCATCGTAAAGAATTGTGAGGCAATTTCAGGAATATAGTAAGCACGTTCAATTACGCCCCAGATCACCCAGCCAATCCCGGCAATCAAAGTTAATACAACAAGTGCATGACCAAATGTGAAATTCGCCTGCAGATCTTTGAGATCACCGTTTTTTCTGAAATAAGCATCTGTCTCATAAGATAAGGATTTCTTCGGATCCTTTTTAATTTTTGATGCGTAAATCCAGGTGAAAATAATCCCAACCAGTGTAAAAACAAGCCACATGGCAATTCGGAATGGTGCACCGGAAAGGACCGGTACATCCGAAACCCCCTGGGCAATCGCTACACTGAAAGGGTTCATCCATGACGTTGCAAAACCGACCTGCGTAGCTACATATGTAATCATGACACCCGTAATCGCATCATATCCGAGTGCAACCATCAGCGGAACGAGAATAATGGCGAACGCAATCGCTTCTTCACCCATTCCGAAAACAGCTCCCCCCAGCGAAAACAGGAAAAACATTACCGGAATAATTAAAATTTCACGGCCCTTTGTTTTATCAATCACTTTTAAGATTCCCTGCTCTATGGCACGTGTTCTTAAAATAATGCCGAAAGCTCCTCCAATAATCAGGATGAAGGCTACTACACCAACAGCTGAGCCCCACTTATCACCTGACACAAGCCCTTCGAAAACATAATTCAGGAAACCGGCACCTCCGCCGTCCTCAAACAGCGCTGTTCCCTGTCTAACCTGATCTCCATTGTCATCTGTAACGTAGCTGAAGCTGTCAGGGTCCAGGACCGTTCTCGTGGACTCTTCTCCATCCTGTGTATACGTTACTTCCTCGGTTTCAAACTGCCCTGCCGGCACCACATAGGTCAGCACAGCCGCTAAAACGACCACGAAGAAGACAATGACAAACGTATGAGGTACTTTCCATGATTGCTTTTCTTTCACATCATTATCCTCCCTAATAGTAAGAATTTTTCAACTCTTTTATTCTATCGGGGACGCTTTCAAACTTCAAGTAATTCCCTCTTTTTGAAAAGAAGCACCTGCTTTCCGATTGAAAGCAGGTGCTCAGATTATTTGAAATGATATCGCGACAGAATGAGATGGTGAAGCTTAGTTCTTGATATAGATAGGATCTTCTCCTGATGCCGATAGCCTTATCATTTCAGTCGATAGATAAGCTGTTAATGTCGATAGATGAATTCAGAGCGCACCAATTGTTGATCGCACAGCAACTCATGTTGATAGCACCTTGAACTCTGTCGATAAAAGTGCAGACTGGATCAAGTACCTTCACTTCATTATTTTTTCGCCGGATGTACCTTCAGCTTTTTGCCTTTGATTGTTTTATCACGCAGCTCTTCTATTACTAGCGGACCTTTGCCGTTTAAAATTTCGATAAATGAGCAAGTGGGTTCGATCGTGATAATCCCGATATCTTCAGCATTCACACCATCAATAGACGTGATGGTACCGACAAAATCGACGGCTCTGAGTTTTTTCTTTTTGCCGCCATTCACGTAGATCTTTTGGATATCTGCGCTGACTTTTTCAATGGCTGCTGTTTTCCGCTCCTGCTCCTCTTCCATTTTCCGATGAAACGCTTCAGGATCAGGGGTGAAATTGGTCAGACTTACTTCTTCAATCGGTGCATCCCTGTATTCAATGATTCCTTGAAGCCGCTCTTGTTCTCTTGCTTCCACCAGGGAAATGACTTTACCTGTGTTTCCTGCACGTCCCGTTCTGCCACTGCGATGCACATAAGCAGGCATTTCAAGCGGAATATCATAGTTCAGAACGAGGGACACGTTATCAACGTCAATCCCTCTCGCAGCCACATCTGTTGCCACGAGATAACGGAACTCACCCCGCTTAAATTCGTTCATGACATCAAAGCGCTCTTCCTGAACCATACCACCGTGGATTTTGTCACAAGGATAGCCCGCCTGATCCAGCTGTTTAGTCAGAATATCCGTCCGCTCCTGTGTCCGGCAGAAAATCATGCACGTATCCGGGTTTTCTGCCATGGTGATCTGCTTGAGAGCAGACAGTTTGTCTTCATCGTTAATCATTACATATTGATGGGTGATCAAATCCTCGACCTTCACACGTGAAGCAATCTCGAAGCGCTCAGGAGACGTTAACCACTTTTTGCTCACCTGTTCCACTTCTTCCGAAAAAGTCGCTGAGAAGAGCGCTGTGACCCTTTTAGAGGGCATGAACTTCATAATGGCCTCCACCTGCTCAATAAAGCCGCGATTAAACAGTTCATCCGCTTCATCAATCACGACGTATCGCAAATGGGAAGGGTCAAACGTTCCCTTCTCTAAGTGGTCGAGTAAACGGCCCGGTGTTCCTACTACAATATGTGTTTTCTGCTTTAATTCAAGCTTCTGCTTCGCAAAGGACTGTCTGCCGAAAAGTGCAACCGCCTTGATCCGCTTGAAACGGCCAATGGCAGACGCATCAAGACGCACCTGATCTGCCAGCTCTCTTGTTGGTGTGATGATAAGCGCCTGCGGTTTATTTTCTTCCCACTCAACCGCTTCACATAATGGGATTGCATAAGCAGCTGTTTTCCCGCTTCCTGTCTGCGCTTTTGCCATCACATCCTTCCCACGTTGAAGGGCAGGGATCACCTGCTGCTGGACCTCTGTAGGGGATGTAAAAGCGAGTTTTTCAAGTGCCTCTGTAATCACTGCACTAAGATGATAGTCTTTCCATGTTGTCATAGCCGTTCTCCTTAAGTTTGGTGATGTTAGTATACCAGTCAGAGGCGATTTTAAATAGGTGACAGCGTAGAAATATACGATTGTGCTCATGGTTTGAAAACAAAAAAACTGAAACAGAACGCCCGGATCAGCGTCTATTCCAGTCTTTTCACTGCTCTCTTACATCACGTCACGATCCCAGTGACGATGTGCGGTTACAGCTTCGATATATGCATCTGCAAATGTTGCCGTATCGTCTGCATGAATGACACCGGCACTCTCTGCAATATCATTCACCTCAAGCCACTTATTCCCTTCATGCGTGGCACCAATCGGTTTGAAATGCTGGTAGGCTTCGTTTAAGAAATAAGAAGTATTCAGCACAAATTTACGACTCGGATCCTTTGCTCCTGCTAAATACAATCCATCGAAAATGACGGAATCAGCCGTCAGGAAGGTATGATCTACCTCCAGACTTGAACCATCGGCTCCTGTTACACTGCCAAACGTTTCACTGACGACTTCTGCGGTAATCCCCTTCGCCTTCAGCTTCTTCATCACAGCATTGACATCTCCCTCAAAGCCTTCCCCGGCAATGACAGCTACTTTTCGGGTAGCGGGTGTTTTGACTGTGTTTTCCTGACTTAATGCAGGAGAGGATTTTGTAACTCCTGAGCCTTCACCCTGCGGAGCTTCTACACCTATATTTTTGGCAACCTCAGTGGCAAGCTCCATGCTGACATTGGCGAACATCTCAACGACCTGCCTGCGAATCGACATCGTGTCACATTTACCAAGCTCAAAGCTGAAGGCCTGCTTAATGTGATCTTTTTCAGGCTGACTCATGCTGTTCCAGAAAAGAGTTGCCTGTGAGAAGTGATCCTTGAAGCTGTCACTTCTCGCACGTACTTTGCGCCCCTCCATTTTCTCCTGATAATGGGCAAAGCCGCCCTCTTCTTCTGTAGAGGTTTCAGGAGTATTTTGCGCAAGTGAATTTTTATGATAGCTGACCTGCCCCTTATTAATGGTTTGACGCCCATAACCGTCACGCTGGTTATTATGGAACGGACAGACCGGACGATTAATCGGAAGTTCATGAAAATTCGGTCCGCCAAGGCGAATTAATTGCGTATCCGTGTAAGAGAACAGTCTTCCCTGTAAAAGCGGATCATTGGTAAAATCAATGCCTGGAACGAGATGTCCCGGATGGAAAGCAACCTGTTCTGTCTCAGCAAAAACGTTATCTACATTTCGATTCAGCGTCATTTTGCCAAGGATTTTCACCGGCACGTCTTCCTCCGGCCAGAGCTTTGTGGCATCGAGCACATCAAAGTCGAATTTAAACTCATCTTCCTCAGAAATCAGCTGTACACCGAGCTCATACTCAGGAAAATCACCATTTTCAATCGCTTCATACAGATCACGGCGATGAAAATCCGGATCTTTTCCGTTCAGCTTCTGCGCTTCATCCCAGACAACTGAATGCGTGCCAAGCAGCGGTTTCCAGTGAAATTTCACAAAGTGAGCTTTGCCTTCTTTATTGATAAAGCGGAATGTGTGAACACCGAAGCCTTCCATCATCCGATAGCTTCGCGGAATTGCTCTGTCAGACATCGTCCACATGACCATATGGGCAGATTCCTGATTATTCGCGACAAAGTCCCAGAATGTATCGTGAGCAGAGGCAGCCTGTGGAATCTCATTGTGCGGCTCAGGTTTTACAGCGTGCACGAGGTCAGGAAACTTCATGGCATCCTGGATAAAAAAGACCGGGATATTGTTTCCGACCAGATCATAGTTCCCTTCATCCGTATAAAACTTAACCGCAAATCCACGTGCATCACGGGCCACATCAGCTGACCCTTTAGAGCCGGCAACCGTTGAAAAACGCACAAAAACAGGGGTCTTTTTTGACGTGTCAGTGAGGAAGCCCGCTCTCGTATAGGCTTCTGCCGATTCGTACAATTCAAATTCGCCATGCGCACCATATCCCCGCGCATGAACAATTCTTTCCGGGATCCGCTCATGATCAAAATGCGTCATTTTCTCCCTGAATTGAAAGTCCTCAAGAAGAGTCGGTCCCCTTACACCTGCTTTTAGGGAAAATTCATCCTCTGATACCTTAAGACCCTGATTGGTCGTCATCTTTTTACCGGAGTCGTCTGTGCGGAACGTATCTAGTTGCTCGTGCTTTTTGTTTGATTTGCCTTCGTTGCTCACTTCCATTCCTCCTCAAAATATGTAATGAACTTCCTTATGAGTGTTTCCCTATCGAAGGTTGGAACAAACTTGATCAGATGATTTTTTCTGGAAAATAAGAGGGTGATTAAAGGTCGGCACCATCAATTAGGAAGAGAGAGGTTTTTGGACAAACAGTGAATGAATACCGCGGAAAAGGTCTGGAGGAGGTAGTGGATAGAGCTTCGCGTAAAGCAGTGAGTCAATACAATAATCCAGCGGAACAATACAAATAAGTGCTGTAACAGTACATAAAATTAGTGAAACAAGACAATTCACCATGTCCTTAACGGCAACGTTACATTTGTTTTCCAGAACAGTACATATATTTTTTGAATCGATACAAAAATCTTTTTACACAACACATAAATGCCCGCGAACGATACAAATCCATTCACTTCCCACCCTCAGCCGCCTGCACACATTAAAAAAACCGGAACTGCTCCAAGCAGTCCCGGCTTTCATTCATCCTATGGTAATACAGTTGAGCCCATCAGGTAGCGGTCGCATTCTCTTGCGGCTTCACGCCCTTCGTTGATGGCCCAGACGATGAGGCTTTGTCCGCGGCGCATATCGCCTGCAGAGAAGATGCCTTCTACGTTTGTGCGGTAGTCACCGTATTCTGCTTTGACTGTTGAACGGTCTGTTGTTTCAACACCAAGCTTTTGAATCAGGCTTTGTTCAGGACCGCTGAAGCCGATCGCCAGAAGAACAAGGTCTGCTTTCCAGACTTTTTCTGATCCAGGGATCGTTTCACGGATCTTTTTGCCGTTTTCAATACGGAGTTTTACATTAACCGTGTGTACTTCTTTTACATGGCCATCTTCGTCGCCGACAAACTTAGTTGTCTGAACGGCATAGGCTCTTGGATCGTCTCCGTATTTGCTTGCAGCTTCCTTTTGGCCGTATTCAATACGATGGATAATCGGATACTGCGGCCACGGGTTGCCAAGCGCATCACGGATCGAGCCTTTTTTATCGTAGATATCAAACTGAGTCAGACTCTTACAGTTATGACGTAATGAAGTGGCAAGACAGTCTGTACCTGTGTCTCCGCCTCCGATCACGATCACATCTTTACCCTCAGCTGAAATGTAGTTACCGTCCTCATGGTTGGAGTCCAGAAGACTCTTTGTGTTGCTGTGAAGGAAATCCATTGCGTAATGGATCCCTTTCAGATCGCGACCTTCCACATCAATGTTGCGGTGAACCTGTGCTCCTCCACATAAAATAATGGAGTCAAATTCTTCACGCAGCTGTTCAACAGGCACGTTGCCCCCGATTTCTGCGTTTGTAACAAACGTGATGCCTTCTGCTTCAAGGATTTTCACACGGCGCTCAACCATATAGTATGGGAGCTTCATTTCAGGAATGCCATATGTCAGCAGTCCGCCAACGCGGTCGTTTTTCTCATAAACCGTTACGAGATGACCCGCTTTATTCAGCTGAGCAGCTGCTGCAAGTCCTGCAGGGCCTGACCCGACAACGGCCACTTTTTTACCTGTGCGCTTTTCAGGCGGCTCCGGTACGACCCATCCTTCGTCGAATCCGCGCTCGATAATCGCACGTTCAACAGTACGGATCGCCACCGGGTCTTCATTAATACCCAGTACACAGGCGCCTTCACATGGTGCCGGACAGGCTGTCCCTGTAAACTCAGGGAAGTTGTTGCGCTCGTGCTCACGCTCAAGCGCTTCCTTCCATTTCCCCTGATAAACAAGGTCGTTCCATTCCGGGATGAGATGGTAGACCGGACATCCTGTTGTCTGGCCGTTGATCTCTGTCCCCGTGTGACAGGTTGGCACGCCGCAATCCATACAGCGAGCACCCTCTAATTTGATTTCCTGTTCCGACATTGGCTTCGTATAGTCTTTCCAGTCGTTGATCCGCTCTTTCGGATCACGTTCACGCTGCGAATGGCGTTGATACTCCATAAATCCAGTCGGCTTCCCCATCAAATCCCTCCTTCAGACGTTTATTGAGTAACAAGCGGACGTTTGCTCTCTTCAAATGCTGCCATTTCAGCTTCTTCTTTAGAGGCACCGCTTTGAATCAGTTCGTTAATACGCGTATTGATCTTGAGATAGGCCTTCGGAATAACGCGGACGAAGTTTTCAGAGTACGTTTCCCAATAAGTCAGGATTCGTTTTCCGTGACCGCTGTCTGTATAATCGACATGTTTTTGGATCATGTTGAATACGTCCTTCATTTCCGCTTCATCTGTCAGTTTTTCTACGAGAACCAGCTCTTCGTTACAGCGCTCTCTGAATGTGCCGCTCTCGTCAAAGACGTAAGCAACTCCACCCGACATACCCGCTGCAAAGTTCCGGCCAGTCTCGCCAAGCACGACAACCGTACCGCCAGTCATATATTCGCAGGCATGATCGCCTACTCCTTCTACCACGACATCTACACCACTGTTACGAACACAGAAGCGTTCACCCGCAACACCGTGAATATAGGCTTCACCATCTGACGCACCATAAAAGGCAACGTTTCCGATGATAATATTCTTTTCAGGCGGGAAGGTGACAACCGGATCCGGGTGCACAATAATCTTACCGCCGGATAGTCCTTTTCCGACGAAATCGTTGGCGTCCCCGACGAGCCGGAGTGTCATTCCCTTTGGAATAAATGCGCCAAAGCTCTGACCGGCAGATCCTTTAAACGTCAGGTTCACAGTATCTTCAGGCAGCCCCTCCGCCCCGTAACGACGCGTAATTTCACTGCCAAGCATTGAACCGGTTACGCGGTTAATGTTACGGATGGCCGTTGTGAAGGATACTTTTTCCCCTTTTTCAATCGCTTTACGGGCAACAGGAATAAGCTCCTGATAATCAAGTGTTTTTTCAAGTCCATGATCCTGATCCTGCTGGTGATAGCGGCCTACTTTTTCCGGAAGGTCCGGTGAATAAAGCAGTGCTGAGAAGTCGATATCAGCTGCTTTCCAGTGATCAATATCAGGGTTACGCTCAAGGAAATCAGTACGTCCAATCATCTCATTGATCGTTCTGAAGCCAAGCTCAGCCATGATTTCACGTGTTTCCATGGCGATAAAGCGCATGAAGTTCGCTACGTGTTCAGCATCTCCCGTGAATTTCTTACGGAGCTCAGGGTTTTGTGTCGCAACCCCAACCGGACACGTATCCAGATGACACACGCGCATCATAATACAGCCAAGTACAACAAGTGGTGCAGTTGAGAAGCCGTATTCTTCAGCACCAAGCAGCGCTGCCATCACAACATCGCGGCCCGTCATCATTTTTCCGTCTGTTTCAACGACGATACGGTCACGTAATCCGTTTAACAATAGCGTCTGGTGCGTTTCTGCAAGCCCGATTTCCCACGGAAGCCCCGCGTGTTTCAGACTCGTACGTGGAGCTGCACCCGTACCGCCATCGTAACCACTGATGAGGATCAGATCTGCACGTCCTTTCGCAACACCGGCAGCGATTGTTCCTACCCCTACTGCTGAAACGAGCTTTACGCTGATTCTTGCACTTGGGTTGGCGTTTTTCAGGTTGTGAATCAGTTCAGCCAGATCCTCAATGGAATAAATATCATGGTGAGGTGGTGGTGAAATCAGTTCCACACCTGTTGTAGATCCACGCACTTCCGCGATCCATGGATATACCTTCTTACCAGGAAGGTGTCCACCTTCACCCGGCTTCGCTCCCTGTGCAACCTTAATCTGAATTTCATCTGCATTCACCAGGTAATGACTCGTTACACCAAAACGGCCGGATGCCACCTGCTTGATGGAACTGCGGCGGGAATCCCCATTTGAGTCAGGAGTAAAACGGTCTGGTGATTCTCCACCTTCACCTGAGTTACTTCGTCCGCCGATACGGTTCATCGCAATAGCAAGCGCTTCGTGCGCCTCCTGAGAGATGGCACCATAAGACATGGCACCCGTTTTGAAACGGCGGCAGATTGATTCAATCGATTCTACTTCATCAAGAGGGATCGAGTGACCCTTCTTAAAGCGCAGCAATCCTTTTAATGACTGCAGGTTCGCTTTTTCGTCTGTTAAAAGCTTTGAATATTTCTTAAAAACGTCATAGTCATTTGAACGGCAGGCGTGCTGAAGCGTGTGAATCGTGCTCGGGTTATACGTATGGTCCTCCCCTTTAGCACGGTACTGATATTCATCACCTGTTTCAAGCGCACGGCTGCCTCCGCGATTCTCGCGATAAGCTTGCTCATGACGCATTAACACTTCTTTTTCAATCGTATCCATCTTGATTCCGCCAATACGGGATGGTGTACGGGTAAAGTATTTATCCACAACTTCAGGATGGATACCGAACGCCTCAAAAATCTGGGCTCCGCGGTAACTCTGAATGGTCGAAATACCAATCTTCGAAAGTACCTTAATGACACCATCTGTTGCAGCGTTGATGTAGCTTTCAACTGCCTCATCAAATGTCTTATCTGTAATCTCATCGCGTGCAATCAGATCCCGAACCGTTTCAAACGCCAAATAAGGGTTGATCGCTTCTGCACCGTATCCTAATAACGCAGCAAAGTGGTGCACTTCACGTGGTTCTCCAGATTCGATCAGGATGCTGACCTTCGTACGCGTTCCCTGACGGATCAGGTGGTGATGCAGTCCGGAAACCGCGAGCAGGGCAGGAATGGCAGCCTGCGTGCTTGATACACCACGGTCTGAGAGAATGATCAGAACTTTACCTTCAGCTACAGCTTGATCTGCTTTTTCAAAAATGGCCTCAAGAGCAGGCTCGAGACTGCCTTCCTTTGCATCAAACAGGGTAGAAAGCGTGACGGGTGCAAAACCTTGAACGTTTTGCTGTCGCAGCGTTTCAAGCTGTGTATTATTTAAAATCGGCTTTTCAATCCGGATTTTACGGCAGCTTTCAGGACCCGGATCCACCAGGTTGCCTTCTGCTCCAATCGTTGTCTCCACCATCGTGATTAATTCCTCACGAATAGCATCGAGGGCAGGGTTTGTGACCTGTGCAAACAGCTGCTTGAAATAGTTATATAAAAGCTGCGGCTTTTTAGACAGGACCGCAATGGGTGAATCATAGCCCATTGAACCGACCGGGTCTTTGCCTTCTGACACGAGCGGCTTAATAATTTTATTTAATTCCTCTCGCGTATAACCAAATGCGAGCTGCTGATCTACAAGCTCTTCTCCTGAAATCGCAGGTGCATGCTCAGTTGGCGCAGGCAGATCCTCCAAATTTTGCAGATTTGTCAGCCACTCTTTATAAGGCTGCTCAGCTGCAATCTGAAGCTTCACTTCTTCATCCGGAATAATTGTTCCTTTTTCAAGGTCTACAAGCAGAATCTTACCTGGTGCCAGACGCTCCTTGTATTCGATATCATCCGCAAAAATATCAAGTGCTCCAACCTCTGATCCAAGCACAATCATGCCACTCTTTGTGACATAGTAACGTGCTGGACGCAGTCCATTTCTATCAAGACACGCACCGATCTGCGTACCATTTGTGAACACTAATGCAGCGGGACCATCCCATGGTTCCATTAACGTACTGTGATATTGATAAAAATCACGCTTTTCCTCGCGGATCGTCTTATCATTGGACCACGGCTCAGGCACCATCATCATTGCAGTATGCGCCAGTGAGCGCCCTGATAAATGCAGGAATTCAAAGGCATTATCAAACATCGAAGAATCACTGCCATCATCATCAATAACCGGCAGAATCTTCTCAATATCTTTCTCATCAAAATATTCAGACTTACACAGCTTCTCGCGTGCCCTCATCCAGTTCACGTTTCCGCGGAGTGTATTAAATTCCCCGTTATGAATGGTGTAACGGTTCGGGTGGGATCGCTTCCAGCTTGGGAAGGTGTTGGTACTAAAGCGAGAGTGTACAAGTGCTAATGCGGATTTGAAATCGGGATGATTTAAGTCAATGTAGAAGGAATCCAGCTGTTCGGGGACAAGCATACCTTTGTAGACGATCGTTTGTGTTGATAAGCTGCACACGTAGATGTCTTCAAAGCCTTCCATGATCGTAAGCTCGCGTTCGATTCTTCTTCTGATGACAAACAGCTTACGTTCAAAATCCATCCTGTCTTTCAGCGACTCGTCACCTTTAATAAATACCTGTCTGATGGCCGGCTTTGTTTTCGTTGCCACTTTACCGACAAAAGAGTCATTCAGCGGTACCGGTCTCCAGCCAAGAAACTCCTGACCTTCTTCGGCAATAATCTGCTCAATCAACTCTTTACTCTTCATGCGTGTTTCATGCTCTTTAGGTAAAAAAACCATCCCGACGCCGTATTCGCCTTCATTCGGGAGGAATATGTTCTCTTTTTCACATTGTTTTTGAAAAAAGCGATGCGGGATTTGAGTCAGGATTCCGGCTCCATCACCGGTGCTCGTATCAGCTGACTGTCCTCCACGGTGCTCGAGGTTACAGAGGATATTAATGGCATTCTGGACAATATTATGTGTCTTTTCCCCATTGATATTGGCAATCATCCCAATACCACAAGCTTCATGTTCCTGCTCAGGGTTATATAAACCCTGCGGAACAGGATAACCAGTCTTCTTCATCAAAACGTCCCCTCTCTTTTTTAAAATGTGAAAGTCGTTCTTCAACATCGTGAAGAGGGTCATACGCCCGTACATACTTTCATTTTCGAACTAGTATATCATGAAAATTGCATTCACATAAAATTCTGATAACAAATTTTCTTGCATCTTTATTTATTTTTATGAATGAAAACGCTATCATTTAAGGCTTTTTATCTTCCATGACGGCGTTAGATTCATTGATTTTATAAGGTTTTTATTAAATAGGATAAGAAATTCAGAAAAAAGTAGAATTTTTTATAAAAAATCATTTTTCAGAACAAAAAACAGCTCCCCTCCACAAAGACTTCTGCCTTAATGTGGAAAGGAACTGGTTGATCCTGTTATTCTGCAGCCTGCAGATAGGACAGTGAAACTTTCAAATTGGCATTTTTTTCTCTCAGCTGATCAAGCAATTCCTGATCCTTCGTTTCCTCTTTACTGCGAATGGAAAAAGTATACTGAATCATCGTTCCAAGATTCGTTGTCTCAATCTGCCTCAGCTCATAACGGTGTGTATATTTTGCAAGAATGTCATTGAACATCTCTTCATGATTCAGATTTTCAGGAACGGTTACTTTGAGAATCTGCGTATCCTTCCCTTTACCGTAATCAAATTTATATAAAAGATAGAAAATAATACTCGCAAATACCGTCAGCATAAGGGCTAGTCCGATCTGGTATAGGCCGCACGTCATCCCGACGCAGAGCCCAAAAAAGATGTACGCAATATCCTTCGCGTTTGTCACAGCACTTCTGAAACGGATTAAAGAAAATACCGCAAACAGTCCAAACGCAACACCTGCATTCCCACTTACCACATTCATCACAACAGAAACGACCACACTCATCATGATGATCGTATGCACAAACGCCTGTGAATAACGCTCTCCTGTGAACGTAATCTGATAGCTTAACGCTGCAGCTGATGCCATTGCACCAAATGTCATCCAGAAGGAAGCATTGTCTGCCGGTCCAAACGTAAATAGCTGATTAATCTGATCCATCATGATGAAACCCCTCCAATTTGTGTCGTTTCTCTCGTCCAATACCCCGGAATCCGGTCTCCTTTTAACAGTTCAAGGCTCGTACAGAATTTCGAGGCGCTCCGCTGTTCACACTCAAGCTCCTGTAATAGTCTCGTCAGCCAAAGAGGCACACTGTGCGTGACCTTCACTTCGAGCACGACGAGGTCAGAATCGATAAAATGAGCGCCGTGAGGTCCATGCTCAATTCGCAAATCATCATTCCTGCATCGAAGATTCAAATCAAATGTCACTCGGAGATCCGCATCCCACGTACAGTGAAAAGCATGCCGGTCGTAACTTACAACCATTTCCGGACGCAGCCGGTACAGCTTCTTAAAATGGTCAATCTCTTTAAACACCTGCCAGTTCGACGTTTGAACATCGCTCAATGACTGGAGACTTCTTCTCTCCAGATACCGGTAAGCATCTTTAAGCGGCAGCACCATCCTCCGTTTATTCACAACATTATTGTGCTTTTGCTTCACTTCAAAAAACGATGTTCCATCAATATCCGTATCATCGTAAATACGCAGACGCAGCTTCTGTCTGAAACGGAGTTTATTTTTTGTCTCAAAATATATCCGCTGCTCAGGCGTATCAAAATAAAGACTTGTCACCGTATAACGCCCATCAATCCCATTTTTGTCTGCCCGCATATATGGCGACATTTTTTCCACTAAAGATAAGTATTGCTGCTTCGTAATTAAGTATTTTTGCTCGCGCCTGCTGAAGATCTCAATGGCCATACTCTTCTCCTCCTTCTCTCCGGAACCCCTTCCGAAATCGATCTGATCGCTTTTAACGATTAATCACATCATAATTGACTAATCTGAAAGCCTCCTGAGAGAATTATTAGAAAAGGATGAGAAATCCTTTATCCAATCAAAGCACGTAAAAAGCGATCTGCGCTGAAACATGGTACGATAAAAAGAAAACGGAGGGACTACATATGAATACGGTATATGATTTCGCAGTACGAAAAACAAACGGAGACCTGATTTCCCTGGACGCCTACAAGGGAAAACCACTGCTGATTGTCAACACAGCCAGCAAATGCGGATATACACCACAATTTAAAGGGCTCCAGGAGTTGCACCAAAAATATTCCGCTGAAGGATTAACTGTGCTCGGTTTCCCATGCAGCCAATTTGCCAACCAGGAATTCGAGGATATTCAGGAAACAACTGAATTCTGCGAAGTAAATTACGGGGTAACCTTTCCGCTTATGGCAAAAGTGGATGTGAACGGAGATCATGCTGAACCACTGTTTAACTTTCTGAAGGATGAAAACGGCGGGGAAATCAAATGGAATTTCACCAAATTCCTGATCAACCGTGATGGACACGTTGAAGCGCGATATGAACCTGCGATTGAGCCGGCTGAGATCGGCGGAGATATTGAGAAAGTACTTGTGTAAATGAAACCAGCTGAGAGCAGGGCTCTCAGCTGGTTTTGTTTTGGGGTGGAGATTGGGTTTTTATTTTTTTATTTTGAATTAACGCGGACAAGCCAGTCTGCGTACCATACACGCGGGTAGGGGGGATAGCCGGCTACTAAGTTGCTGCGCGAGATAGTCCAAATGTCACTGAACTCACGAACTTTCGCGCAAGCTCACAAACTCTTAAGCTAAACTCACAAATCCATCCCACAACCTCACGAATTCCACATCTAACCTCACAAACTCTCAGCCTAACCTCACGTTACTCCTCCGCCACCTGAATCTCAGGCTCAACCGGCCATCTTGAAAAGTCCGTAATAATGCCATCTACGCCATACAAAACTGCTTTTTGAATCAGTCTCTTATCTTTTTTCGACCATACAAGCACTTTTCCGTCACGTTCATGTACTTCATTTACCGTGCGGCGCGTGACAAATGAAATATTGAAATTAATATAATCAGCAAATGACGTCAGTTCATCCAGCTTACCAGGTGATACCGGGACAAATGAGGCTTTCATGAGAACGGCAATCTGTAAATCCGGGTCCAGTTCATGGATGCGTTTCATTGTGTCAATATCAAAGGATTGTACGATGATACTTTCTGTAGAGGGATATTGGGAGAGGAGTTCCACAACCTTCTCTTCTATGCCTGGATAAAGCGCGGGGTGTTTAATCTCAATCACCAGACCGATTTGTCCATAAAAGGCTTCCAATAGTTCATCCAGCGTCATGACGGGCTCTCCAAAAAAGTCAGGGTGAAAATGTGAGCCTGCTTCGAGCTCTTTAATCTGTTCCAACGTCAGATCTCTGATTAAACCGCTGCCGTTGGTCGTTCGGTCAACGGATTCATCATGCATGATGATCAATTCACCGTCCTTAGACATGTGAACATCCGCTTCCAGAAAATCTGCTCCAAACTCCAGGCCTTTTTGGAAAGCAGCCATTGTATTTTCAGGTGCATAACTGGCCGCTCCTCTATGAGCTACTGCTACCATTCCTTCCAGGTCGATATCAGCAGCCGGTTGATACACATATCCTGCCGTAAACATTAAACACAGACTCAGAAGCCCCGCTAATAAAAATCGCCTTCGTTTCCAGTGAGGTTTCATCTGCCATCACCATCCACCTCTCCTATATTCAGAATTTTCTTTCTATATACTATTCTATCATACTTCAGGATGGTGCGGGGGGTATATTGTTTTTTAAATAAGTAAAAATTTCAGTGCTTAATAGGCAGGGCTATTCTCACAACTTTGAGAAAGGGCGTAACTATCTTACGAAACGGTCTCAAAATTATCCGAAAGAATGTACGTATTTTGCGAAACGATCCCAAAATCCTGCGAAACAGCCACAAAATCTTACGAACCATTCCTACCACATAAAAAAGAATCCGGCTCCCAGGCCGGATTCTCATATTATTCAATCGTAAATGCGATTTTTCCAAGTTGCTCCGCTTTATCAATCCGCTCAAATGCGGCCTTGAAATCATTTAGCGGATACACTTGATCCATAACCGGCTTGATGCCATGCTCCTCAATAAACGCAATCATCTGGTCCAGTTCTTCTGCGCTTCCCATGGTGGAGCCTAGCAGATTTTGCTGACCGTAGAACAGCTCGCGCAGGTTGATGGTGACTTCATCACCTGCTGATGCGCCAAACGTTACGATGGTCCCGCCTTTTTTAAGCTGTTTCAGTGACTTATTGAAGGTTGCAGCTCCTACGCATTCAATGACCAGGTCCATCTTCAGACCATCAAGCTCCCCGTCCCAGTCAGATCCGCTGTCGAGTGCATGGTCTGCTCCAAGCTCAAGTGCTTTTTGTCGCTTTTCCTCAGAACGTGACGTGACATACACGGTTGCTCCGGCAGCTTTAGCGAATTGCAGAAGGAAAGTTGCGACACCGCTTCCGATTCCGGGAATCAGTACATTCATTCCCTCCTTCAGTTGACCTCTTGTAAACAGGGCGCGATAGGCGGTGAGACCGGCCAATGCCAGAACACCTGCTTCCTCCCATGATAAATGGGCAGGTTTTTTCACTGCATTTTCAGCCGGGACGACGATGGATTCTGCAAAAGTTCCGTGGAACGGCAAACCAACAATTTCAAAGCCCTCCGGAGGTGCAGCACTGTTATCTTTCCAGCCAAGACCCGGATTAATGATGACTTCATCCCCTGTCTGCACATCCGTTACGCCTTCTCCGACCTCTTCAATAACGCCCGCTCCATCGGATCCGACTACAAGTGGCGGGTCGGATGGGCTATGGCGATGCAGGACAAATAAGTCGCGGTGATTCAGTCCTGCTGTTTTAAGCTTCACGCGCACCTCTCCTGCTTTTAGTGGTGGCGCATCAAGCTCACCGTATGTAAGTCCTTCCATTCCTGCTTTTCCTTCGTGATAGACAGCTTTCATGCTCATTCCCCTTTCATCTGTTTTAAAAAAGCTTACAGGTCTTCTGCTTCAACCGTCAAACATTCCTTCCCGCGCCGGATGACTGACTTACCATTTGAGAACCGGTAAGGGCCTCCTTTTCCATCAACGGTCATCACGAGCAGCTGACCTGTCCCATGATTCAGTTCAATTAAATCAAACTCAGGTTCAAGCGGTGGGACCGTTTCTTCTCTGACACGGGTGGCGAAGCTTTCCACGTCCAGGTTTTCAGGTACGCCTAATATGGTTTTACCATGCCCCCTGACACGATCTGCTATACCAAACACAACGCTACCTCCGCCTCCGTTTGCCATACAGATCGCATACTCCACCATCTTTCGGATATTGTCTTCAGTCTTCTGTCCCCATTGCTTAAAGTCCAGATCCTGACCTTCAAAATCATCCGCTATATGTGTATCAAGCCGTCCAATCATCTGCATAATCTGGTGAATTGATTTCATTCTGACCACCCTCAACCGATTAGAGATAAAAAATAATGAAACATACAATTAAGTTGATTCCGGATGCAACCACAATAGGATTCATAAAGTGCCCTACCTTTTCAAGCTTTGGAGAATAGTGTCCCCAACTTGTCTTCATTACTTCTGCTTCTGCCATCAGAGATGTGCCACCTGATGCAAAGACGAATAGTGACAACGCGAACATCACAATTCCCGTAAAAGCCCACTCCATAAAAGTGTAATTCACAAGTAAAGCAGAAATCGCAAAAACTACAGCAAATGAAATCATCAGAACGGTGATATACCTCTTCAATGAATCCCCCCTATTCGAGCTTAGTTTAAAGCTGAGTTCCTCTTTTATTCAGTGTAGCAGAAAATTCTGTCAGTTTCTTCTGCCAAATAAGGTATCATAGTAAAAAAGGGTAAAGGAGTGAAAGTGGGATGAATAATCATGAGATTGATTACAAGCTGTATGGGGATGATATGCAATTTGTTGAGGTGGAGCTTGATCCGAATGAAACCGTCATTGCTGAAGCCGGGAGCTTAATGATGATGGACGATGGGATTACGATGGAAACGATTTTTGGTGATGGATCCAATTCCGGCGGTGGCGGCCTGATGGGCAAACTGATTGGAGCCGGCAAACGCGTACTGACCGGAGAAAGCCTATTTATGACTGCTTTTACAAACGAAGGAATGGGGAAAAAGCACGTCAGCTTTGCTTCTCCTTACCCGGGGAAAATTGTGCCGATGGATTTAAGTGAAATCAACGGCAAGCTGATTTGTCAAAAGGATGCCTTCTTGGCAGCAGCAAAGGGCGTTTCAGTTGGTGTTGAATTTCAGAGAAGAATTGGCACCGGCTTTTTTGGAGGCGAGGGCTTCATTATGCAAAAACTCGAAGGAGACGGAATGACCTTTATTCATGCAGGCGGAACCATCCACAAAAAAGTGCTGGCTCCGGGAGAACGCGTTCGTCTGGATACCGGATGCCTTGTTGCCATGACGGGAGATGTGGATTATAACATTGAGATGGTTAAAGGTGTTAAGACTGCATTGTTTGGAGGGGAAGGTCTATTTCTTGCCACACTTCAGGGACCGGGAACCGTATGGGTACAATCCCTGCCATTCAGCCGCCTGGCAAGCCGCGTATTCTCTGCAATGCCACATAATGGTGGTTCAAAGGGTGAAGGCAGTGCTGCGGGAGGACTGTTTGATATCCTCGGCGGGAAGTAATCGCAAAGCCTGAGTATACTATACTGCGAATGAAACATAAAAAAAACCGGGGCTGGTCGGCTCCGGTTATTCTCCGTAAATCTCTTTATACATCAACACTTTTAAGGCCTTTAGTTCTTCTTCAGAAAGATTCTCCTCAAGCTTTTGAATCACTTCCTGCTCGGACAGGTTTCCCGATTGAGCATTCTCCTGAATGCTGCGCATCTCAGAAATACCTACCTTCTGGATCAGCACTCTCGTCGCCTCAGCACGGGTCGTGAAAGCAAGCTCATCATTTTGTGCCGCTTTAGCTTCTTCAACATACGTTGATAAAACCGGATCCGCTTCGATGTACTCACGCACCTGACTCATTTCACCTGAGACTTTCATGTCTGCTGTAACGGACTCTACGACCTGATCGGCCGCCATTTCTGTTCCGAAGTAATAGATTGCATAGCCGCCTGCGCCTAAAAAGACCGTCAGCAGCAATAAACCGGTTAAAAACTTTTTCATCTTTTCACCTCACACAGTCATTATACAAAATCAGGATATCAAATGCGATGTTTTCGATTGTCCGTCAGCGTGAATACATACGGTAGACAGAAAGAAAGGATGATGTTTGTGCAGTCTTTACAAGGTAAAAAGGTTCTGATCACCGGTGGCAGCAGAGGAATTGGAAAGGCAACAGCACTCGCACTTGCTAAGGAAGGGGCAGAGCTCGGCATTATTTCACGCTCAGAAAGCAGCCTTGAAGCCATCAGAAAAGAGCTTAATGAAATTGGCGCGGCTGTGGTAACAGCTGCAGCGGATGTCAGCCAGGAGCAGGATATCACACGGGCTGTCAAAGAAGTGGAAGATAAGCTTGGTCAGATTGACGTGTTAATTAATAATGCCGGGGTCGGAGCTTACGGGAACTTCCTGGACTTATCAAATGAAGATTGGAATAAAGTGCTTCAGACAAATGTAATGGGAATCGTGTACACAACAAAAGCTCTTTTACCCGGCATGATTGATAGAAACAAAGGGGATATTATCAATATTTCTTCTATGTCAGGTCTCAAAGGTACAAAGGGATCAAGTGCTTACAGCGCTTCTAAATTTGCCGTAAATGGACTAACAGAATCACTTATGCAGGAAGTCCGGCCTCACAACATCCGTGTATTTGCAATCAATCCAAGCCTAGTCGAAACAGACCTGACGAGAGGCGCAGACGGAGAACGGAACCCGGAAAAGTACACGCAGGCAGAGGATCTTGCGGAGTATATCACAAGTCTGCTAAAGCTTGAACAGCGCACGTTCATTAAAACATCACAGGTTTGGGCAACGAATCCGTTTTAATCGGGGCAAATTTAAAGGCGAAGGGATCTGATAAAGAGTCCTTCGCCTTTAATCACTTATTGGGTGATAGTCGTAAATCATAAACCGTTCGTGCTCATTTTGCTCTGAAAGAATGGGTATTTTGAGTTCCCTCATAAGCTGAAATGGCGTCTGATCATCAAGGAAATCCAGGTATTCCATCGTTGGGTAGTACAAAATGATGCTCACTTTTCGCGGTGACTGACTGACAGATGCCATAATCCGGCTCACAACCGAAGAAAAAAGCTGGACTGAGAAAGGGTTAAAGAAATAAAACATGGACTGATCCTTTCTCACTTCATAATCTTCTGCCAATCCGCGTTCAAACTGAATGCTTCCTTTACGTTTTCCGAATTTCCGGAGATAAGAAGCCTGATTCTCAAGCGCCATCTGATAAAGTCTGGGGTTAAGTTCAATACCCATCACATTGACACCGAATCGATGGTGAAGGTAAAACGAAACCCTTCCTTTCCCGCAGCCGTAATCAACGATGCCTGCTACATCCTGCAGATCTACTTCTTCTGCAAGCGTCTCAAGTGCTTCATAAGGTGTTGCTTCATAACGATTGTGGTGCGGTGAGGAACTGACAAGCTCCAGAAGATCACCCGTTTTGATTCTTAGTTTGTAGTCGTTCATGCTGTGGGCCTCCTCTGCATCCTGCATCTCACCTTATTATAAATCGTAAACATGTTCCGCAGCAGATTCAAATTGCAGTCTTCTGAACACTTCGCGCTGAATCTCTTTTTTTGTTGACGGATGACTGGCAATGTAAGAGCTGATGATTAAATACCGGTCTGCATCAAGCAGCCCTCCCCCCTCCAGACGGTCAAGTGACGGCAGCCTGAATCCCTTAATCGGTAAATAAGCAAGAACATAAGGCGCAAACTCTTCATGTTCCACCATCACTTTCACCCCTTTAAAGCGGGGGAAAAAGAGAGAATGATAATCAAGCTTCAGTTTTACATGATCCATTCGGGCTTCCTTAAGCTGAGGCAGGTGACTCGGAAGGGCTGTAAAAAAAACCATTTGCTCATAAGAGTACGTCAAACTCGGTAAATCCAGCCCTAATTTCTTTGCCTCTCTGCCTGCTTTTACTTTTAAAGAATATAAATAAAGCGGCCGGGTAGTAAAAAGAAAAAAGAAAACAAATAAGATAATTTGAACTAACAAGGAAAAGGAATTCATCTCAAGCCTCCTGCCATACTGCTACACAGTTTTTACCTGAATTTTTCGCCTGATATAGTGCCTGATCTGCAAGTTCCACGATCTCCATCGGGTCAACTGTTCCATCTGAACGGGCCACGCCAATGCTGACAGTCAGACATCCCCCAGGCTGATTTTCTCCGCAAGGAAAATTCTCTTTTTCTACATTGCTTCTCAAGCGTTCAGCTGCTGCTATTGCCTTTTGTTCATTCGCTGTCGGCAGAATTATGACAAATTCCTCTCCACCGAAACGGAAAGCAAGATCATTGGAACGAATGGTTGACCGGATCAGGTCTGCCAGTTGAACGAGCACATCATTCCCCAGCATATGGCCATTTGTATCGTTGTAATGTTTAAAGTGGTCTATATCCAATAGAACAATTGAACATGGGCGATGGGCGAAATCCACGTCAAGTGCCTGCTGAAACGCACGCTGGTTCAGGAGATTCGTCAAACCGTCCTTCAGAGCCATCTGTTCAATATTTTCATACCTTGATGCCTGTTGCAGAGCAATTGCGGCCTGCGTAGCCAGAGGTGTAATGATATCTATGTCATTCATGCTTAGCGGCTTTTTGTTAACAAGATTATCTACTAAAACAAGACCCGATTTCACTCGCTGATTTATGAGTGGAATCGCAGCAAATTCTTCCACGTTCAGCTCTGCACTTAAAAGCGCCATAACCGGATCGTTAAAATTAATATTATGTATGAGTTCTGGTTGTCCTGATTTGATCACCCTTGATAGCACGTTATCCTGATCCAGTGGCAGATCCAGCGTTTGAACATAATCATTCAGCTGGCGGTCTGATGCCTTATCTTCCATTGTCTGTTCAATTAAGTCGGTGAATTCAAAGCGCTTTTCCGTCATATCCTGCCAAATATCGTATCCTTCTTCTGCTGTAATCGGACCGGTCCCCATGATACCTTTGAGCCTTTTTCCATCTTCACTTAACAGAAAGATCATGGCACGGTTATAGCCGAGACCATGTCCTGCAGTCATAGACGTAATGATCGTCTCAAGCAGGCGTTTGACTTCGAAGGTCTGCTGCATAGCCTGACTGACTTCTTTTGTGACATTTAACTGCTTTGAATTAACAGTCAGCATGTCGAGCCACTGATCACGCTGCAGCCTCAGCTTCCTGACATACAATCTGATTGAATAAATGCCTAAGCCAAATAAAAGATAACTTGAGTATAAAACAGGGTTAAAATCATTTGTTATTGTCCACAGGACCATTGAACATAAAACAACACTCATCCACGCACCCGTTAAATGAAAACTGACTACAGAGGCTGCAATGATTAGCATCATTAACCATGAAGTGGACGGCTCATTCATCAGAACCCGATCCATAACAGCAATCCACACCGTTGATAAAATAAACAACCACCTGTTCATGTACCCGCTTACATAAAAACGAACAACGTTTAATACCACTGCTGTAAGTACCACCGAGACTGATAATAGCAACAACTCCACTTCCACACCCCCATATAGGTATAATGTCACAATATTATTATACAGCACTTTAGAATCACTTTACAAACAAAAAGAAAAAACTGGAGAGAAAACTCCAGTTTTTGTCTTTACACAGCTGATTTCTTGATTTGTTTGCTTCGCAGCTGACCGCAGGCTGCATCAATATCTGTACCGTGTTCTTGACGCACAACACAGTTGATACCGCCTTTTTTCAGCGTATCGTAAAACTTCATAATATCATCCTGCGTACTGCGCTCATACTGGATGTGCTCATCAACCGGGTTGTAAGGAATCAGGTTGACGTAGGCAAGATGACGCTTGTTGTACAGCATTTTTGCAAGCTGCTGCGCTTCTTCTACGTGATCATTCACATCTTTTAGAAGGATATACTCAAACGTAATACGACGGTTGGTTTTCTCCAAGTAATAGTCAATTGCCTTCATAAGCGGTTCAATCGGATACGCACGGTTGATCTTCATAATGCGTGTACGAAGCTCATCATTTGGCGCATGAAGAGAAAGCGCAAGATTCACCTGAAGATCTTCATCGGCAAAGTCGTAAATACGATTTGCAAGACCACTCGTTGAAACCGTAATGTGACGCGCTCCGATACCGAGACCTTTTGCTGAGTTAACAACACGAAGGAAGCTCATCAGGTTATCATAGTTATCGAACGGTTCTCCGATTCCCATCACAACGATATGACTGACGCGGTCTCCCTCGCCTTTTTCATCCATATACTTCTGAACGCGCATGATCTGCTCAACGATTTCTCCGCTGTCAAGGTCACGGCTCTTCTTCAGCAAACCACTTGCACAGAACGTACAGCCGATGTTACACCCAACCTGTGTCGTTACACAGACAGACTGACCGTATTTCTGGCGCATAAGGACCGTCTCAATCAGGTTACCGTCCTGCAGCTTAAACAGAAACTTAACGGTTCCGTCTTTAGAGTCCTGACGAATCTGCAGATCCAGTGTTTCGATTACAAAGTTTTCTGCGAGAATGTCGCGGCACTCCTTATTAATGTTCTTCATATCATCAAAGCTTGTGACTCTCTTTCGATAAAGCCAGTCCCAAATCTGTTCTGCACGAAACTTCTTTTGACCATGTTCCAAAAGCCAGGCAACAAGTTGCTCCAACGTTAATCCATAAATGGAAGTTTTCATGATTACCCTCATTTCAAAAATGACATTCATCCTTCATTGTACGAGAGGTTGGAGGGTAAATGCAAGGGAAGAATCCCTTTTGGATAATAAATTTCTTAATTTGTCAAGTGAAATCCCGCCACGCCAGACTAAATAATCATTAATTGGATCATCTTTCCTTTCCACATATACAATTTGTTCAATTAAACACTCTTATTTTCTGAAAATTTGACCATTTTGATTATTCATCTCTTTTGTTTAAGACTTTAAAATAGCCTTTATGAAGGAGGGATATCGTTGAAGATTGTCATTGCACCGGATTCGTTCAAAGGAAGTTTGACGGCCATTGAAGCAGCAAGAGCGGTACAAGAAGGTTTTTCAACCATATTTGAAAGCGCTTCCTTTTCTCTATTCCCCATGTCGGATGGTGGAGAGGGAACACTTTCTTCTTTTAAATATGTGCTGGATCGTCCATTAACTACAATCCGCGTGAAAAATGCATACGGCTATCAAAAGGAGGCTGCCCTCCTAATTAATGGTGAGGATGCCTTCATCGAATCTGCGTCCGCAGTCGGCATCACTGATTTTACGGCAGATCAATTAAATCCGCTTTATTCAACAAGCTATGGCGTTGGAGAATTAATCAAAGCTGCGCTGGATGCAGGCTGCTCCAGGATCACAATCGGGCTTGGAGGCAGCGCAGTAAATGACGGAGGCGCAGGTATGCTCGAAGCCTTAGGCGCAACCTTTAAAGTAGATGGACAGTTTCACGGACCCGTTCGTCTGAAGGATCTTCCATTGCTCCAGGCTGTTGATTTAGCAACGCTTGACCACCGGATCGCAAGTACGGAAATCGTGATTGCGTCAGATGTTAATAATCCTCTAACGGGAAGTCAAGGTGCAACCGCTGTGTTTGGGCCTCAAAAGGGTGTCCCTTCTGAAGATATTCATGTGATTGATACATGGATGCATCACTTTGCCTCCCTCGTTTCCGAATCTTATATTCACATTTCAGGAAGCGGGGCAGCAGGCGGACTCGGGTTTGCGCTTCTGTCGATCGGCGCAAAATTCGAACAGGGCGCAAAAGTAATTGGCCGGGCCCTGAACCTGCCTGAAGCCATTAGACACGCTGACCTGGTGATCACTGGAGAAGGAAAAAGTGATAATCAGACCCTTTATGGAAAAGTCCCTCATTATGTGGCAGAGCTTGCAGCAGCTGAAAAGAAGCCAGTCATTCTTATTTCCGGTGGGATCGACCCGGACGCTGAAAAACTGACTGAATGTTTTACTGCGAGTTTTTCGATCACGCACTCTCCATGCACGCTCGATTATGCAATAGAGCACGCACATGATTTAACCGTTAAACGCTCAAGAGAAATTGCCAAACTGATTAATATGAGATTGTAAGGAGGAGCTATTTATGCTGGAAGGTCCATTATTAATTGCTGTACTCATTTTATCCGTTCTGTTTATTATTTTTGCCACAGCAAAGCTTAAGCTTCATCCATTTTTAGCCCTAATGTTCGCTTCATTTATTGCAGGGTTCTTATCTCTTATGCCATTTGAATTGATTGTTGAATCAATCAACGGAGGATTTGGCAGCCTGATGGGCGGGATCGGGATTGTCATCGTTGCAGGAACCATCATTGGGACTGTTCTTGAAAAATCCGGTGCCGCATTGAAAATGGCTGAGGTTATTATACGCAGAATTGGGGAAAAACGGCCTCAGCTTGCTATGTCACTCGTTGGCGCCATTGTCAGTATCCCTGTTTTCTGTGATTCAGGATATGTCATTTTATCCAGCCTGAAAAAAGCTATGGCACGCCGGGCTAATGTAGCGCTCGCATCCATGGCTGTTGCACTATCAACAGGGCTATTTGCTACTCATACTCTTGTTCCCCCGACACCTGGGCCGATCGCAGCAGCAGGGAACCTTGGGGCTGAAGGGTTCTTAGGCACCATTATTTTATTTGGGGTCATCGTTTCGATTCCAACGATTGCGGTAGGCTATCTCTGGGCAACGCGTGTAGCGGTCAATATTAAAATTGAGGGTGAGGAGCATAACCTTTCCTATGATGATGTCTTAAAGGAATTCGGTGATCTTCCCCCTGCCTGGAAGGCATTCGCTCCTCTGCTTGTACCAATTATCTTAATTGCTATCTCTTCTGTTCTGAGCATTTTGCAGTATGAAGGCTTTGGCAGCTCATTTGCGGCATTCCTTGGTTCACCAATGGTTGCATTATTTGTAGGTGTTTTATTCAGCTTTTTACTTATGCCAAAGTTTGATGAAACAACGCTAAATGACTGGATTGGAGAAGGCTTAAAAACAGCGGCACCAATCCTGCTGATTACAGCAGCAGGCGGTGCGTTCGGACGTGTTTTAACGAATACACCACTGTCTGACTTTATTGAAGGATTCGTAACAGACAGTGCTTTTAACGGTGCATTTGTCTTAATCCTGCCTTTCCTGATTGCTGCTGCGTTAAAAACAGCACAAGGATCATCGACAGCTGCTCTTGTCGTTACTTCAGCTCTCATTGCACCGCTTCTCCCTTCCCTGGGAATCGAAACACCTGTACAGCTTGCTCTGACGGTTATGGCGATAGGTGCCGGAGCGATGACGGTTTCTCATGTGAATGACAGTTATTTCTGGGTTGTGGCCCAGTTTAGCGGAATGAAAGTTACCGACGCTTACAAAGCACAAACCATGGCTACGCTGCTGCAGGGTTTGACAGCGTTTACAATGACGTTTATCCTTTACTTGATATTCGGATAAGTAAAGGATGCGGTGGGAATGCTTTACACGAAAGAAATCGCTCAAAAAATTGTTTCAGATACAATGAAGGTTATTCCCTACAATATTAATATTTTCGATCACAATGGCCGCGTTCTTGCCAGCGGTGATCCAAAGCGCCTTGATCAGTTGCATCAAGGCGCTCTTCTCGTGCTTCATGAAAATAAAACAATTGAAATTACTGATCAAACCATGCCGGGGACTCTTAAAGGAATTAATATGCCCCTTGTTGTAAACGGCGAGTGTATTGGCGTGATTGGTATCACCGGGGAAGTGGCGGAGGTTCGCCCATTTGCCTCCATGGTTAAGTCTCACATAGAGCTGCTTATTCAACAGCAGGCCCTGCAGACTGAGCTTGAGAGACAAAAACGGATTCTTGATTACTTTTTTATTGATCTCTTTAGCGGCAGAATGACGGAAAGTGAAGCTGCTGATAAAGCCAGACTCTTGTCTATTCCAGTAGATCAGGAGACTTTTCTAATCGTTTTCAGGTGCTCTCAGGCAAGTGAATTTCCCAAAGTGCGTCAGGCTCTTGATCATTCTCCCTTTTGCCTGTTAACTGCGCAAATCCGTTCAGAAGAGGGTATTGCGCTGCTTACCCGCACTGAGCCTTTTATTGCAATGGCTAAAGATATGAGCTGTCCATTCTCCACAACACTGGAGAAGGCTTCCCTTCATGATTATCGTACCCATTATTCCATTGCAAGAAAGCTTCTGGATCACAGAGTCGATGCAGCGAACCTGTTCTGCACCCCGAAGGATCTGACACTGCAAACACTGTTACGCCAGGCTGAGCCTGATATGCTTCAGTTATTCACCAAGAATACGGCGAAAACATTAAGGGACTACCCTGATCTGATTGAGACATTTATGGCGTATATTCATCATGACTTTATCATTTCAAAGACCGCACATACCCTTAAGATTCAGCGGGCAACCGTGATGGCACGCCTGCAGAAGATTGATTCCATGACAGGACTCAACTCAAAAAATGCACTCGACTGTTTCAGACTGTACAGTGCCCTGATACTTCTGAATGAGCACAATGACTGAATTGGATAGCACATCATGCCATAATAAAAGGAGCAAAACATCAGGAGGCAGATGTGTATGAAGCTTGGAATACTGGATCAGGTTCCGATGCCGAAAGGATCCGATCCATCACAGGTGCTAAAGCAAACAGTTGAGCTCGCCCAGTTTGCTGAAAAGCTTGGTTACGAGAGATACTGGTTAGCTGAACATCATAATACAAACGGTTTACTGAGTGCCGCTCCTGAGATTTTAATGACCAGGATCGCATCAGCAACTGACCATATTAGAGTGGGTTCAGGCGGTATTCTGCTCCCTCAGTACAGCCCGCTTAAAGTAGCTGAAACCTTTAAAACAATGGAGTCATTATTTCCCGGCCGTGTGGACCTTGGCGTAGGCCGTTCTCCAGGCGGAACAGAGCGGACGAGAGCAGCCTTAACTGATGGACGGGAAAGCATGATGAGTGAGTTTCCTAGACATTTGGATGAGCTGAATGGCTTTATGAGAAATGAGCTTCCGAAAAATCACCCTTATCGAATGGTGAAGGTAACCCCCCGCGGTGGTGAGTCCCCTCCCATCTGGCTGCTCGGCCTTTCACCACGAAGTGGACGGTTGGCTGCAGAACGCGGAATCGGCTTAACATTCGGCCATTTCATTAACCCCGACAAATGGGAATCCACTCTCCGCACATATCGGGAAAACTTTAAATCAGGTGTATTATCGGAACCCGCTGTGACAGTGTGCGTATTTGTCGTATGTGCAGAGACACAGGAAGAAGCTGAGAGACTGGCGCTGAGTCAGGATCGATGGCTGTTAAGTATTGAAAAAGGCGACTCACAGGTTTATGATCCCGATTCAATTAAACTTCCTTCTGATCAACTGGCTCAAATCAGGCATAACCGGCGCCGGACACTCATTGGGACACCGGAGAAAATCAGAGATGATCTGGTGGAGCTGAGCCGGAGGTATGAAGCGGATGATTTCCTATTGATTACGAACATTTTTCACATGAAGCGAAAAAGCGTTCATACGAGCTGATTGCTGAGGCATTTCGGTGAGGAAACAGGGCACTTGGTGTCCTGTTTTTTGTTTTGGGGGTTGCTGCCTTTAAGATTTTAATAGTAAACAAATTGTGGTTGGAGCCTTTGGGAATGTGAACGACTAAACTGTAAATCCGGCTTATCTTTCTAATTCCATCATTGCCGTGACTATTTCAATCGTTTGAGCAATTTATCCCCTCTTTTCAAAGTTCATTACCTTCTTTCTGAAAATTAATTCCTTCACTAGGTCACCGCCAACTGATATTCCCTTCAATTGACCCTTTCAATTCCTTCACTGCCTCTCAGGATTCCTTCACTATTTTCATTTATTCCCTCATTACTCCTTCATCTCAACACCACTTTTATTAAATGTAAAATTTTTAAATTTAATTGTATCTTTAGGATCATTTAATAGTATAATATAACTATTACTTATTAAAAGGGGAGGCATACGTATGTTTTGTTCGAATTGTGGAGGTGAAAAGACCTCCAGATCCAAGTTTTGTCCTCATTGTGGAAAACCCGGCACATCAAAAACAAATCCAGTATTAATGATATTAACTATTCTAATGGTACTGGTTGCTTCTTCTGCGCTGTATTTTGCCGGTTCCAAGTGGCTGACATTTCAGGATGATCGCCCTTCAGTAAATACAGAAATACAGGTTGAAAAAGCATCAAAGCCGATTATAGATAAGACGGATGAACCCGTAACTGCGAATTCTATTAAGGAAACCATCAATCCCGGCCATGGTAATACTGAACGGGAAGTCGCTGACATAATTGAAGATGCCCAGAAAAAGGTATACACCATTTATAGCAACAACAGTCAGGGATCCGGATTCCTCATTAATGAATATGGCGATGTATTGACAAACGCTCACGTTGTAGAGGGAAGTACATACGCTTTGATTAAAAGTCATGATGGATACGAATCCGAAGGTTACGTAATCGGTTATAGTAATGAAATTGATTTAGCAGTAATCAGAGTACCTGAGTTGGCAGGATTAACTCCATTTGCTCTTGAAATAGAAAAAAAATCAGAGCTGGGCGATGAGGTTATTGCTTTGGGAAGTCCTCACGGATATGAGAATACTGCAACACTCGGAAATATCAGTGGCGTTGACCGGACATTTACCATATCACCTCATGTCTATGAAAATATATATCAAATTTCTGCACCCATCGCGCCAGGCAGCAGCGGCGGCCCTTTGCTTGATCAGCAATCAGAAAAAGTAATTGGTGTGAATTCAGCAAGGCATGGCGAAGAAGCGACGATAGGGTTTAGCATCCCGATGTTTAAAGTGATGGACCTCATTAATGGCTGGGTTGCAAATCCAATGTCTGAAGAGGCTATTAACAGTTTATTTTATAACAGTGAAGGTTATTATTTTTACGAAGATTTATATAGTAATGACTTTTATTTTGACGGCGGTTATTACAGCGAAGACGAAGAGTACTTTTACTATGATGCTTATACTGACACTTATTATTATTACGATCCTTATTCAGGTGATTTCTATTATTACGATGAGGCCTCCGGTGAGTTTTATTATTATGAGTATGATGATAACAGCTATTGGGACGAGTACTATTATGAAAATGAGTATGACTATGAAGAAGACTATTACTACGAGGATGAAGAATACTACGAAGAAGACTATTATTATGAAGATGATGAGTATTATGAAGAAGATTACTACTACGAAGATGAGGAATACTACGAAGAAGACTACTATTATGAAGATGATGAGTATTATGAAGAAAATTACTACTACGAGGATGAGGAATACTACGAAGAGGAATATGATTATGAGGGGGCCGATATAAATACGGAAGACGAACTCCTTGAGGAAAATTTACCTGAGGATGAGCTGGATGAAGCCATCTAATCTAAGCTTTTTTTCAAAATAAAAACCACGCCAAAGCATCTGCTTCAGCGTGGTTTTTCATGATCAGGAAGCTTTCTTCCCTTTTCCTTTGCCCTTACCAGGCTTTTCGTTACCTAATTCAATCTCGTTGCCCTCGGAATCAAACAGCTGAGGTTCAGCGTGCTTGGCTGTTCCGCGAAGCTCGAGCTTTTGAATGTTCTCCGCCCCATTGATGACAGAAACATTCTTATGCTGGACGATGACTTTTTTGACTTCATTACCTTCAAAGTCATACACTGCACCTTCTTCTTTCGCATGCAATGTCACTTCAAGGTCTTCAAGTCCTTCCCCTTCGAAGCTTACATTTGTTCCGCGAACCATCACTTTATCAACCTTCGTGCCTTTTTCAGCGACGATGCGAACATTGTCTTCGAAGATGTTCACTGTCTTCTGCTTGTAATCGGCAAGGTTGATTACTTTTTCTTCCGGCTGAGGCTCTTCTTCTGCAGCCGCAAGGTTAATCTGTGCTAAAAGTGGATCGTGGTCAGATGCACGTCCGTGAACTTCCATGAAATCAGAGTTGATGTGAACGATATCAAATACTGAACGATCTGCCAGATTGTTCGTCACAAGAATGTGATCCAGAACCTGCGCATTACCTTCATAGTTGTATGTGTAACGCTCAGACTTTTCAACGCCATCAACAAGGTTTGTGAGTTCTTCGCCTTTTAATGCTTCAAGTGGAGCTGAAAATTCAAAGTCGTTCATATCACCAAGCACCACGATGTTAGCATCGGGCGTCTGAGCCTGAACATCCTTTACAAAATCGTTGATCATTGTTGCCAGTTCAATTCTTTCAGCTTCACTGCCAAGGAATGGAGGCTGGTTTTGACCGAATAAAGGCTGATCCCCACCTTTTGAATTCAGGTGATTAGCAATAACGATTACTTCTTCACCGTTAAATTCAAATTCCGCAACCAGGGATTTACGTGTATTCGGGAATTTTTCCGGCTGAATACGTCCAGGGTTCAGGGTAAGCTCTCCGTCTACGTAATCAATCGCTTCCGTTGATCCACCTGCTGTTCCCTCAGTAAGCTGAACACGCTCAGGATTGTATAGGAATCCATTACGGATATTTCCTCCGGGCTGTCCACCGTCCTGCTTATCTTCAGGTGCTACCTCTGTATAGGCATACGTTGGTCCACCAAGTGCGACAATGGCATCAATCAGGCGCTGGTAGCTTTCGCTTGCAGACACCGTTCCATCATCTGTCGGGCCATTGCTATCCTGCACTTCTGTCAATCCGATAATATCAGGTGATCCAAGATCATTGATAAATGAATCAGCAATACGGTTTACCTTATCATCACTTGTTGCAGAAGGATTTGCTGAGAAGTTCTCGACATTATAAGAAGCAATCGTCAGCTCATCTTCTTTATTTTCAATCGTTGTTGAGTCAGGCTGAAGGCCGCCATCTTCAAAGACCGGCTTTTGTCCTTTGCCAACAAGTACTTTATACTTACCAAATCCATAGCTCATGACACCAACTGCTGCGGATGTCATTTTATCACCTGTTTTAACAACAAAGCTTTCATCATCCACATCGATAAATACACGCTCAGGGTTAAAGTCACCTGGCTTTACAATTGCGCCGCCAGCTTGTGAATATACTTCGTCACCGTAATTTGTGATGACAGCAACTTCACCGTATTTCTGAGGTCCGCTCGCTGTCCCCTCTGCTACTTCAACCAGCATTCCTTCAATGCTTTCGTAGAAGTCAATACCGTCTTCTTCAGGGTCAAATGAAGTCAGATTGTCGTTATCAATCACTTCAGTAGGTACTTCGATTCCTTCCGGTCCACCAATCACAACAGGTGCCGGCAGTTCAAGCCCTGTCGCTTCAGTTGTGATGGATGTTGCTTCGATTTGCGTAATTGGAAGATCTGTTTCAGCGCGTTCTGCGTAGCCTTCTACGTAAAACTCAAGTACTGTTCCGCTTACTTTCACGTGATCTCCAACAGATTTACCATGGTTACGTGAATACACAAGAATACCTTCAGATGTAGACGGATTATCGTCCGGAGTCAGTGACTGCATATAGAAGCTGCTGCCGTTCACTACATACGTAACGACACCTTCTACATCAGGTACTGATAAGCCCTCATATGGTGAGAACTGGTCTTCTGACTGAATATCATGAATCTTAATCTCATCTTTTTGAAGCACATACGTAAATGCAGCTACTTCACTTGTTGTCATGCCATCTTTCACAGCAATCGCTTTAAGATCTGTGTTAGCCGTAATGCTTACGCCACCTTCATAAAGCGTGCTTTCCACAGTCGGTTCAGAACCATCTGTTGTGTAATAAATAGATGCTCCTTCTGTTTCTGTTGAAAGCTCAACCGTACCGCCTTCTTCAATGAAACCTCCAGCCGGATTTGCTTTTACCGGGCGGACCTGATTTGAATCAAAAATCACATCGTCTGCTGAGCGAGGTGTCAGCTGATACGTGCCGCGGAATTCTCCTACAACACCATTAATGACTTCATACGTACGACCTGTTTCGATCGCCAGATCTGTCGCTGGGCGAATGACGATTTCATTCCCGTTTTCATCTGTCCCGTAGAAGTTACCGCTTCCTGAGGACGTGATATTTACATTTGAAGCTTGTACAAGTGTACCTTCCTGAGCTTCTGTTAATCCCTCAGCTGGAATCGCCTGAGGAGCCGGTACTTCCTCCTGACCAAGCACTTCTACATTAGAAGCATCTGCTTCAATTTGTGCAAGGCCGTTAAAATCACCAAGTGTACCGAAAACTGAAATGCGGTCTCCAGGTGCTACATCGGCTGTCGTACGAACCACGATCCCTGCTCCGTTTTCCTGGATATAGACATTGTTTGCCCCACCCTGGAAAAAGACAGCTGAAGCCACTCCGGAAGTTGATACAAGAGAGCCCACAGGCTGCGTGCGAACATCTGAAATATCCTGTTCCGAGATCACACTGTAATCATATGTTCTGACATCGCTGTCTTCCAGGCCGTCAGCTGTTGCATAGACGCTGAAAGAAGTGTTCTCTGTCAAAGTAAAAGGTGCGGAATACGTTTCATAAGCACCGCCATTCACAGCAACTAAAATCTCTGCATCAGGTGTAGAAGTAGTGAAAGCAACTTCTGTTCCTTCCGTCACCTGTCCAGCCGGAACGCTTGCCTGCACAGAAGATACCTTTGTCGGATCTTCAAATGAAGTCCATGTAATGTTATCAACTGTTAATTGGCTGTTTGAACCAACCTTCTTCAATTCAAGTACAAACGGTCCTTCAACATCCAACCCTTTAACTGTAAACGTTTCTTTGCTGCCGCCAGCGACAACATTTACAGTCGTACCCACAAGCTCACCGTTTACATACACTTCAAGCTGACGCGGGTTCGTTGTGGTGAAATCTGCTTTCGTATCAAGAGTTAAAGAAGAAATTCCCCCATCAATTTCAGAAGAGGTTAAGGTGCTGCCCGCATCGCGGAACATCATTCCTTTTCCATCAATCGATGTTGAAGCTCTCCCTCCTGTATAAGTCCAAGTGACGCCGTTGTCTCCTTCAAATGCTCCGTTGACATAAGACGTTCCTGTTTGCGTCCAATTGTTAAACGTTTCCGTAAAGCTTTCTGCTGCTTTCGTCACGCTTGCAAATGGTGCCACAAGACTGAAAATCAAGACTAATACAACAAGTCTTGACACTTGCTTCATGAATGTTTGCATGAACGTATTCCCTCCTGTTTATGTAGTCAAGCACTTTTTATGTTAAAAGAATTGTCACGAAACTGCTACAACATTTTGAATATTTACAAATAATTAATAAGATGGTCCCTGAAAGCGGATTCAATATTATTCTTTAGTCCTTCTTATTTTTCTAAATTATCCATTTATCACTCCTAAAAGGTTAAAAAAATCATGGCAGTAAATTGTTTGTAAAGTAGTGCTTACTACAGGTTCCGAAAATTGATTCCATTTTCCGGGGGTGAAAGGAGGAATTTATTTGCTGCAGGGATAGAATAGCTATATTCTGCACATTTTATTGAAAAAAGAGGTGGCAGCATGGATTTACAAAGCGGGCGTTTTTACTGGGATACAACGTTTATTGATCCGCCTGAATACCCTTCCTTAGCAGAGGATATCCAATGTGATGTTTTGATAATTGGTGCAGGGAGTTCGGGTGCTCAGGTAGCATATGATCTGAAAGATACCGGACTCAACGTTGTCGTGATTGATCAATACAAAGCTGGAATGGGCAGCACCAGAACAAACACTGCTCTGGTTCAATATTTAGGGGATAAGATGACATATGAGCTGGTCAATTCCTTCGGCGAGGAAGCCGCGATGATGCACACAACTCTTTGTCGTGATGCGATCAATCATATTGAAAAAGCCTCCAAAAAGATGAGGATTAATCCTGATTTCAGAAGACGGGACACCCTTTACCGCGCAAGTACTGTTGAAGATATTGAAAAGTTGAAGAAGGATTTTCATTTTCTGTCGACCTATAAATTTGATGCCGACTTGATCACACAAAAGAAAATCGAAAAACATTATCCCTTTACCGCTCCCGCCGCAATTTACAGTAAAAATGATGCCGACCTTAACCCTTTTAAGCATAATCACGGACTGCTTGACCTGGCACACGAAGCCGGTGTTCGAGTATATGAACAAACTGAAATCAGCGGCAAAAAAATAAATGCAGACCGCTGTACCTACTACACTAAAAGCGGATTTGTTATTGAAGCCAAACACGTCGTTGTGGCTGCCGGGTATGAGTCATTGACCTTTCAAAAAAATAAAAATGCCGTGCTGGAGAGTTCCTACTGCATTGTGACTTCACCAGTGGACGACCTTTCTGACTGGTACCGCGAAACATTAATCTGGGAAACGGCAAGGCCCTATGTTTACATGCGCACCACGGTAGACGGACGAATTCTCGTCGGCGGGCTGGATGAAACAACGCCTTATCCGGACAGAAGGGATAGCATGCTCCTTAGTAAGCGTGACAACCTCGTGAAGGAGTTCAACAAGCTGTTTCCTGACATCTCCATTGAGGCAGAGTATTACTACGGTGCCTTCTTTGGCGGAACACACGACGGACTTCCAATCTTATATGAACATAAAGATTCGCCACATCACCTGTTTTTACTAGCGTACGGAGACAATGGTCTTGTCTATAGCAATGTACTGTCAAGCATAGTCAAAGAAAAACTGACCGGCGGAAAACATGAGGCTGAGGATCTGTACAGCCGCTCTCCTGCTGCGATCCGGTCCTGATCAAGGCATATAGAAAGCGTTTAACCATAAACAGTTTTCCGATGCTATCGACATCTATAAATATATATCAACAGCTCATTCCTGGGACCCTCAGTACGTCCCGGGAATAGACCAACTGAGCGTTTACGTTCAATCCTCTAAAAAGAGACGTCCGCTTAATGGGACGTCTCTTTTAATCATTTTTATTCCCTATAATCCCGTAAAAGAAAATATTCGCAATATCCTCTGTCAGCGGCAGCACCTTTTGCTGAACCTCGTCCCGTCCCATATAATCCTTCAGCATCTGAATGTAAAACAAAATCGCGTGATCGGATAAGTCAGGGTTCACATACCCTTCCTGCTTCCCAATCTGAAACAGTTTCATAAAGTAAGGAAGCGCTCTTTCCGCATAAACCTGCTCAATATAATTTTCTTCCTCTGTATATTCTTTCATTAAATATTGATAAAACTCAGGATGAATATTTGTGGAAACTTCCTTTTTATTAAAGATAATCTGCTTGATCTTTTCAGGAAAAGGAGCATCGCTGTTGACGATTTTCTCAAAATGATCTGAAGCCTGGTTCACGTAATAAATGAAAACCTCATGAATCAGATTATGTTTGCTTTCAAAATAATTATAGATGGTTACCTGAGATACTTGTGCTTTCTTTGCAATATCAGCAATTGAAACCTTCTGAATGCCCATTTCACTGAACAATTGCATGGAAGCTTCTAAAATATGCTGTTTTTTTCTTTCCTTACGTCGTTCAAAACCGTTCATCAATCTCACCTCAATCTTATTTTAATAAAATTTATGAAATAAAACAAATAAAAAATTTCATAAGTATGTTGTATTTTATGTGAAACGGGTATATTATGAAATATATAAGGTGTTTCACTTTAAAACTTTCATAAAAGGAGGAGTCGAACATGACGATTCTTCAGGTAAAAGGAGTAACAAAGAGATTTGGCAATTTCAAAGCACTAAGCGGTGTCGATTTTAACATTAATAAAGGCGAAGTATTCGGATTCATAGGTCCAAACGGTGCAGGAAAATCAACGACCATAAAAATTCTATTGGGAATTTTAAAGCCGACTTCAGGAAGTGCTACGATATTCGGATTGGATGCGTGGAAAAACTCAGTGGAGATTCATAAGAAGATCGCCTATGTGCCCGGAGATGCTAACCTTTGGCCAAATCTGACCGGTGGTGAAGTGATCGATTTATTCCTTAAGCTGAGAGGCAGCTTTGATCCGGTTAAACGCGATCAGCTCATTAAACGATTTCAGCTGGATCCAACCAAGAAATGCCGGACCTATTCTAAAGGAAACAGACAAAAGGTAGCACTTGTATCTGCATTTGCATCTGATGCTGAACTGTTTATTCTGGATGAACCTACATCCGGTCTTGACCCTTTAATGGAAAAAGTGTTTCAGGACTGTGTAGCAGAAGCAAAACAGGAAGGGAAAAGTGTTCTTTTATCCAGTCATATTCTTTCAGAAGTTGAACGCCTGTGTGACCGTGTAGGGATTATCCGGCAGGGAACGATCATTGAGACAGGTTCTCTGACAGAGCTGAGACATCTTACACGCACTAATCTGATTGCAGAAACAAAGAAACCGATGCCAGCTCTTGCCAATATGCCTGGTGTTCATAACCTGCAGTCTGTTGACAACGGAGTGTCTTTCCAGGTGGATACAGAAACGATGGATGCTGTGATGAAATTAATCAGCAGCGCCGGTGTTATCCGGCTTGAGAGCACGCCGCCGACCTTAGAGGATCTGTTCATGCGTCATTACGAAACGAAAGGAAGCGATGCGGTATGAACAAACAGTCCTTTAGCGGAACAGGACAACTGATTCGCTTTTATCTGAAGGCTGACCGTATTCGTATCACAGCCTGGATTTTATCCTTAATGGCTTTAACTTCTGTTACCGCTTGGTCGCTTGACGGTTTGTACAGCTCAGATGCAGAACGGCAGGCGATGGCAACAACAATGGAAAACCCTGCAATGACAGCCATGGTAGGTCCTGCCTATGGCATTGAAAACTATCATACAGGGGCAATGACCGCTCACCAGATGCTTTTGTTTACAGCGATTCTCGTTGCTGTCATGGCTATCTTGCATGTGTCCCGTCATACACGGGGAGATGAAGAGGACGGAAAGATGGAAATGCTTGGTGCACTTCCGGTTGGACGATTAGCTTCCCTGACTGCATCAATGAGCGTCATGGTGATGTCTCAGGTGATCCTTGCTTTAGGTATTGCGGTGAGTCTGGCTGTTCTGTCGATTCCTTCTTTGCCAGTGTCGTCCTCTATTCTTTACGGTGCAGCTCTCGGCGCAACCGGCATCTTTTTCGGCACCCTGACTGCTGTTTTTGCTCAATTAGCGGATAGCGCCAGAGGAACAACAGGTCTTTCCTTTCTCGTACTTGGCGCTGCCTATATGATACGCGCAGCAGGTGATGTAAATAATGACACACTCTCCTGGTTCTCACCGCTGGGATGGCCGCTGAAAACACAGGTATTTGTGGATGATAAGTGGATGCCGCTCATTCCCCTTTTGGCCGGTGCCGTCGTATTAACGTTAGTCGCGTTTAGCGTAATGGCCTCACGGGATATCGGAACAGGATTGATTCCTTCTCGGCCTGGAAGAAACCATGCTCGAAAATCATTGCTGAGTCCATTTGGCTTAACCATGCATCTTCAAAAAACAAGTATCATTACCTGGGGTGTCGCTTTACTGGCAATTGGTCTCTCCTATGGTTCAGTGATAGGGGATCTAGAAACCTTTTTTTCAAGCAGTGAATTGTTAAGTGGCGCTGTAGATCAAAGCAGCGGATTCAGTCTGACTGAACAATTCATTTCCATGTTAATGTCTATTATGTCAATGATTGCAGCAGTGCCAGCCCTTCTCTTCCTATTTAAACTTAAGGGTGAAGAGAAAAAAGGGCGGACTGAAACGGTTTATGCCCGCGCAGTATCGCGTTATACGTTATTCGGCAGCTATTTTCTCGTCGCCCTGATATTCGGAACAGTGATGATGTTGCTTGCGATTTTCGGATTATGGTCTGCTGCGGCTGCCACAATGGAAGATCCGATTTCATTCGGTTCACTGGCAAAAGCAGGACTTGTTTATGTACCGGCTATCTGGGTTATGATCGGATTCGGTGCTCTTCTGTACGGATTCAAACCGGGATTAACAGGACTTGCCTGGGTTTATCTTGGATATGCGTTTTTCGCCGTGTACCTCGGTGGACTCCTTCAATTTCCTGAATGGGTCAACCGTTTATCACCATTCGGTTTTATTCCGGAAGTACCAATGGAGGAAATTAATGTGCTGACACTGGTCCTCCTTGTATTGACAGCTGGTTTATTAGCCGCTCTGGGATTCACTACCTACCGCAATCGTGATCTCGCTGGTTGATAATCTACTAAAAAGGACTGAGATCAGTTCATCTGATTTCAGTCTTTTTTTGCTGATCTGTTATTTGCTTTTTTCAGCATACAGCTGCATAGGATTTTCCATTCCATCAGTCAGCTTCATTTGCTTCATCACGGTTTGACGCTCTTCATTCGGCTTTTTCAAGTCATGATAAACCTCTCCAGACAGTCCAAGCCCTGCCTCACCAGCCTCTTCGACAGATTGACAATAGTAAATATCATCGAGGCCTGCAAATCTCATGGCAGTATAACACATCGGACAAGGCTCTCCACTCGCATACATCGTATAACCGGAAAGATCGTTTGTCTGAAGATCTTTCTGCAAACGTCTGATAGCAAGCAGCTCTGCATGACCACTTACATCAAAAGTATGATGCATTTCATTCACACCTTCTGCCACGATTTGCCCGTTCTTCACAATCACCGCACCAAAAGGATGTCCACCGTCTCTCACATTATCCGCAGATAACTGAACAGCTCTTTTCATAAATTCATTCATCTTTATCACACTCCCACTTTTTCAGTACCCGATTTACCAAATTTCAACCCTTGCATGTTATATGATAAAAGGATCATTATTTTCTATTCTTTTACATCAAATCACGATATACTTATTTCAATATAAACTTAAATGGAGTGACTCGGTTGAAAAAAATACTTTTGATCCTTGCCGGCGTTTTGCTTATCATTGCTGCACCCGTCATTCTCTGGCATGCCCAGAAGAAAGAAGCACTCGCTATTCAAATTATCGATTACACCGTCCCTTCTGAAAATTACCGTGAGCACCAGAGTCTGACATGGCTTTTGAACCATAACCGCTTTACGACGGCTGAGCAGACTGCCTTTAATCGGGAGGAGCATTATATTGGGATGAAGCCCGATGAATCTGAAGAAGTCATTGATTTATACCGTTACCCTGATTCATTTGACGGTCAGTCTCTCATTTACGTAGCTGATACGTATGGGGTCTATGAATCTGACCTTCCCTGGTCAACTACAGGTGAAGCAGAGCCTGGCAGCAGTGACCTGATTGAAGGCGGTTTAAAGCAGGAGCATTGGAACATGATTAAAAACCAGGTGCTCGAGCAGGATACCGACCTCGTCATGGAATTTAACACATTTGCATCTCCTACTGACGAGACGGTAAGAAAAGACGTCATGGACTTTCTTCAGGTGAACTGGACCGGCTGGATCGGCCGTTATTTCCCTGAACTGGACCGGGAAGCCGACGAGCTGCCACAATGGGTTGTGTCGCAATATGAAAAACAAAGTGGTGAATGGACATTCTCAGGAGAAGGCTTTATTCTTCTTAACGAAGCTTCCTCTGAAGTGATTGTTCTGACTGAAGAGGATCTGGATGAGACATCAATCAGACTAAGCTTTACCGAAAGCGGACAGGAACTGTTTGACCTTGAGACGAGTCCTGCCTACCGCTACTGGTTTGACATTCTTATTCCTGAAAATGAAACAGAAGTCGCTGCCTGGTATGACTGGTCATTAACTGATACGGGAACCTCAAAGCTTTCAGCAGCAGGAATTCCTGAAATCTTTCCGGCAGTCATGCACCATAAGAAAAAAGCAGCGAATATTTACTATTTCGCAGGAGATTATGCAGATGCTGCAGATATGCCAGCCTTTTATCAGGTAGCCGGCATGTCAGCTGTACAATCCATGCTATCATTTGAATCCGTTTTCCCCGATAAAAGCTTTTTCTGGCGAACGGTTTCTCCACTCATGGAAACCGTCTTTAACAGAGCTTCAGAAGAAGATACAATCATAGCCACTGATATTGAGCAGGCTGAACACGAAGGTCTTTCTTACCCTGCACGTATTCATGAGCAGACTTATGAAGTTTACCGCAACGGGGACTGGGAGCCGATCACGATTAAAGGCGTCAACATGGGGATGGGAAAACCAGGCGCATTTCCGGGAGAAGCTGCTATCACCTATGAAGAATATTACCGCTGGTTTGAACAAATTGATCAAATGAACGCAAATACGATTCGTGTTTATACCCTTCACCCACCTGCTTTTTATGATGCATTAGCTGATTATAATGCTGAGGCTGAAGAACCATTGTATGTATTCCACGGGGTTTGGGCAGATGAGGAGCCACTCGAAGAATCTCTGGATGCCTACAATGAAGAAAGTGTTGCCCGTTTTCAAATGGAAATGACACGGCTTGTTGATGTCATTCACGGTAACGCCACAGTAGAGCCGGAGCCTGGTCATGCATCCGGCGTGTACCGTTCGGATGTTTCACCGTATGTGATCGGCTGGGTGCTGGGTATTGAATGGTATCCGTATATGGTTGATGAGATGAAGAAAAAATATCCTGATCTGAGTGACTACGAGGGGCAATACGTATCTTCAGAAAATGCAGAACCAATGGAGGTCTGGCTGGCTGAACAAATGGATCTGATTGCCACTTATGAAGCTGAAGAATACCAAAGCATGAGACCGCTCAGCTTTACCAACTGGGTCACAACAGACCATCTCGAACAGCCTGCTGAACCGCTTGAACAGGAGGATCTGGCTTCTATTAACCCGAACCATATCCAGCCGGAAGGTGCCGTGACTGAAGCAGGCATGTTTGCTTCTTATCACGTTTACCCGTATTATCCTGATTTTCTTTATTTGGAGGAAAAATATACTGAATTTGTAGATCATCGTGGTGAGAAAAATCATTATGCCGGCTATCTCGCTGACCTTCAGAACGCCAATGACATACCTGTCCTGATCGCAGAATTCGGTATTCCTGCTTCCCGCGGAATGACACACCGGAATCAGTTCGGACTTAATCAGGGCTTTATGTCTGAAATGGAACAGGGAGAAGCGCTCACACGTCTGTATGAAGATATTATCGAAGCAGACATGCTTGGAGGCCTCGTCTTCTCATGGCAGGATGAATGGTTTAAAAGGACCTGGAATACAGCGGATTATGACAACTCAGACCGCCGCCCATACTGGTCCAACGCTCAAACGAACGAGCAGCAGTTTGGCCTGTTAAGCTTTGATCGTCATACCGTTCGTATAAATGGAGAACCCGATGAAGGATTAACATCACTTTATGAAGGTGATGGAGTACTCAAATCGCTGGATATGTCTCATGACGAGCGATATGTCTACCTGCAAATGTCTATAGACAATTTGAGTGAAGATTTCTGGGACAATCACAGTCTTAACATTTATGCTGATGTCCACCCTGAACTCGGCATTTCCCAGGGCGGAATGAATGCGGACTTCAAGCTTGAAATGAAAGGTCAGGAAGCCGCACTTCAAGTTGCGGGCGATTATGATTCGTTCTATCTTGATTACGCAAAAAAATTAAAGCTGATCCCGGATAATGAATCAATAGACGAATTTCACCCAATCCGCCTTGCGCTGAATAAAGGAATCGTGCGTCCTGACACTGGCGAGGAAATTCCGTTTGATGCATATGACACAGGAAAACTCCGCTTCGGCATTGGAGATCCGGAACACCCTGACTATGATTCACTTGCAGATTATATCTACAATCCGGATAACGGACTGATCGAAATCCGGATCCCGTGGATGCTGTTAAATGCAAAGGATCCGAGCAATCATGAATTTATGGGGAATATTCAAAAGGATGATATTACTTCCGTTATTGAGGTAGAGAATATCAAATGGTCGGCTGAGTTACTTGAAGGATCAGAGCAAGTAGACCAGCTCGGTTTTGATGAACCCCAGGGCTACACGTGGGAAAAATGGGATTTGCCTGAGACGGAAGAACGCCTGAAGCAGTCTTATGATATGTTGAAAGAGCTGTTTGGAAATACGAATTAAATCTACACAACAAAAGCCCTTTTGCAACGATGCAAAAGGGCTTTTGTTGTGATTTACTAAAAAACCGTGCCGGGTCATTCCTTCGCTTTCCATTGTCTAGCTGCGACAGGCAGGGACTAGCAAACTTCCCGTCCCCTCGTCCGATAAGTCAACATCAGCTCACTGCGCTCGCTGTGTTTCCTTTATCTCCTTCGGGGCCAGTCCAGTTTGTACGTCCCTAAACGCCCGTCTCCGCTTTTCTAAGGCCGCGCGGTGAGCCAGCTAGTGCTTTGCGCTACGCTGTCTCACCTGTCGCTTCTCTGTCGCAGGATTCTACGGAATGACCCGGCACTTTATGAGTTTAACCCTAAATACAAACCTGCTGATTTTTTCAAGCGGCTTCTTTCTCTGCGGAAATTCCTTTTCTCTGCATATTGCCCCATGAACCCTTTTGCAGAAGAGCGGCAATAAGCCCTTCACATCTCCAGATAACCGTCATCGGACGATACCAGAATGCTTCAGTCAGTGCCCAGAAAAACAACACCAGCAGACTTTTAACATCAGGATATTTATGATACGTCCACTCCTCAAGCAAAACAGCCAGAGATGAAAGCAGGGAACCGTAAAGTACCGTGACCATAAACATGATCAGGGCAATTTCCCAGGAAATAAAGGCGAATAAAATGCCTCCTACAATAATGACATAGCCGACTAATTCAAAGATAGCACTGAGCAGTTCAACCAGAATATAATATGGCAGAGCGAACAGTCCAATCCCCCGGTATTTTGGATTCAGAATCATTTTCCGGTGAGTCCAGAGTGTTTCAGCCAGCCCTCTTTGCCATCTCCTGCGCTGTGAACGAAGAGAAGAAATTGTAGATGGCGCTTCTGTCCAGCATACCGGATCCTGAATGTATTCGATACGCTGATCAGACTTTTCATCTTTTAAAGAGCGGTGAATCCTTACGATCAGCTCCATATCTTCTCCAACGGTATTGACTTTATAACCGCCAGCCTTGATAACACGGTTCTTTTCAAACACACCAAATGCCCCCGAAATAATTAACAGCACATTCAAACGGCTCAATCCAAGACGCCCTATCAGGAATGCCCTAAAGTATTCAATAATTTGCATAAGGACAAGCGGTGTTTGTGGCAGTGCGATTTTTTCCACCTCACTGCGAATAATTCTTGAGCCATTGGCAATTCTTACTGTGCCGCCCGTAGCCGTTACCCGTCCATTAGAATCAATAATCGGCTTCATCGTTTTCAAAAGGGCATCCCGGTCAAGCAGTGAGTCCCCATCAATTGCAGCAAAATAAGGATATTTGGAAAAGTTAATTCCTGCGTTTAAGGCGTCCGCTTTTCCTCCATTTTGCTTCCGGATTAAAAATAAATTCGGGAATAGCGTGGATTGATAAGCCTTTTTTACGGGCTGTGTCGGAAAATAAGTCCGAATGGCCAGGTCAATTTCTATCATTCGAAACTCTGTAATAACCCGGCTGCTCGTTTCATCAACAGAGCCATCATCGATGATAATAACCTCAAACTGAGGATAATTCAGCGCTAACATGGATCTTACTGTACTGGAAACCCCCACTTCCTCATTATAGGCAGGAACCAGGACAGAAACGGGGAATGTGTCTTTATTCATCGCAATTTCTTCAATATGCGCTTCACGATTTAACTTTCTTTCTTTACGAATCCGTGGCCCTGCTACAAAAAACATCCCAAGATATAATAGCGATACTGATCCCATATAAATAATGATCACAATCGCTGCTACTTCAACTGCTGCACTAATCCAGCCCGTCATGCTGTCACCCCCGTCCTTAACGTTCGAAGCTGTTTTGCCATATCGCGTGCGTAAGGATCCTGATGCTCCTCTGCAGCAAATTCAAGTAGAATTTCTCCATCAGGTAATCGCTTTAACGCTTCGCAAGCGGCGAAGCGAACCCACCAGTTCCCGTCTCCTGCAAGCTCCATTAATTGAGGAGAGTATCGGGACAGATTCAGAAGTCCCGCGAGTCTTGCTCCATACATTCTTTCTTCCCATAAAGAAGAAGTAATGAAGCGTTCAAGACTGTCATGATCTGAATAATATCGATACTGTGTTAAAGCGGCCAGAGCCTTCAACCTGATTTCTTTATCTTCAGAATTCAAATTTGCCTCCACAAATGGGAGATGCTCGTAAAAACCTGTTTCACCAAAATAAGATAACATTGCAGTCAGAACCCCTGAAGGCAGACTTTCTGTTGTTTTCAACCTGTCAATAAAAGCAGCCGGAAATCTCCTCAGCAGCTCTTTCGTAAATCCGATAGATAAACTTTGATCATAAATCATAAATGGAAGCACACGTTCATCCCCAAAGGATGCAAGCACTCTCATTGATTGTCGATACTCTTCGTCACGTTCCGGCACTGCCTGTATATGTTCCCACACCTGATCCTTCAATGAGGTCATCATGAAATCTTCCATAAAATAAAGGACATTGACCCGTTCAGACCAGCTCCCTTTCCTTAATACCTGCATATAGTGACTCTGCAGGTGCTCGTCCGCTGTCATTTTCATACGTTCTTTTTCAGCTTCACTGTTGACGTTTTGCGAATAGCCTGACAACAGCTTTTCAATAATAAATATTTTTATTGATTTATCCTTCGGAAGTCTAGGTTGCACATCTGACTCACCTGACAAATAAACAATATACGGACCCAAAGCCTGGCGATAAGCCTGCTGTTTTCTACCTTCAAGCCGGATTGAACGATTTTTATTAATGGCGATCCCTGTTAATAGAATGAGCTGCAACACGAAAAACACACCGGAAACCCATAAAACAGCGGTAACCATTAAGCAAACACCCTTTCCATCATTCTATCTATCCTGGAAGCAACCTCCCGGACATTAAATGGTTTGATCATATAATCGTCAGCACCAAGACTTAGTGCACGTTCCACCTCATTATCACCCTGTCTCGCTGTCAGCATAGAGATCAAAAGGTTTTTATTCCCATATTTTTCCCGCAGATTGACGAGCACTTCAATTCCATCCATTTTCGGCATCATCCCGTCAAGCAGAACCATATATTTCCTTCCCGGTTCATACCATCCACCTTCCAGAAAATCGATGCCATTGCTAAATGTGTGAACTTTAATTGATCGACTGCCAAGCTTACCACGTTTTTCAAAATGGTCCTTCAGCATCTCTCTCACAAGTTCATCATCATCTACAACGATCAATACAAGCTGTTCCTCATTCATCTTCATTCGGACAACCTCATCGTATCGTATTGAACAATTTCGTCCCTGTTCTTTCGCATAATAGAGTGCTTTATCTGCAGACTCCAGCATTTCTTTGGGATGTATGGCTCCACTCCATTCCAAAAGCCCCGCTGAAAATGTTACGTGGAAGCTGCCCTTATCTGAAGCAAATTCATAGCTGCTAAAAGCTTCCCTGAACGCCTGTATCCTCTCTTCTGCTTCCTTATACGAGGTATCAGGAAAAATCACTGCGAATTCTTCACCCCCGTAACGAATCAGCTTATCCTCAGGACGTTTCTGCGCTAAAAACATTTTGGCAAACAGTTGAAGAACCTCATCTCCCTTTGGGTGGCCATACGTGTCATTAATGTTTTTAAAATGATCCAGATCAAGCATCGATAATACAGAGGATTTCTTCTCTATCTCACCAGAACGCCGGGTAGCTTTTTGAAGTTCATGATCCAGGCAATCACGTTTTAACGCACCCGTCAGGAAATCATTTCTGATCTGGCTGAGGATCGTATTTCGCTGAAATATACGATTTTTGATAAATGGCACAATCACATTCTCATTGAGTGGTTTACCGATAAAATCAAGGACGCCTAAATTGTATGCCGCAATTCTTTTTTCATCAGTGATGTGGCTGCTGACTAAAATGATTGGAGTCAAATCCTTCCTTGCTTTTTTCATCATTTGATTAATAACGGTTAAGCCGTTCATATCCGGAATATCCATACTGACAATTAACAAATCCGGAGACATATCATAATAAAGCTCTAAACCCTTTGCAGCCGTTACAGCTGTCAGCACCTGAAACTGGTGCTCTTCGAGAAATGTCTTCATCTTAGTGATGAAATCTGTATCCTGCTCAATAATCAAAATGAAGGGCACATCCGTGGCAACCGCCGCTGCTGTAACCGCCGTTTCATCATCTCTCATACCTGCCACTTCACGGATACCAGCAATGTTCTCATCACCAAAACCATCCGGCTCCTCAAATGAAGGCAATAACAATTTCCATTCCGCTTCCTGGAAAACTTTAATACCGTTTTCCTCAAGACGGTTCAACGACTCCTCCGCCTGTTCGGAAACATCAGTCATTCCAACGGTTCCAGCTGTCCCCTTTAGACCATGTAAAAAACGGTAAAGTTCATTTTCAGTTACGGATCCTGCTATTTTCCATTCCTGTGTCGTCTGTTTTATTTTTGTTATCAGCATCTCCTGATATTTCCCTGACATTTTCTCCACATCCCACTTTTTATCATTCTTTTATCTTATAACGGATAATTTCCTTCATTCTTTATTCCCTATTATGAATCTATTTTAACAATGAAAAAGAACTTTTCCCTTACTTTCGGAAAAGTTCTTTTTCTACCATACACTCCCCGGGTATTAGAACAAACCCTTAAGGAGCGAGACGCATCCAGCTGTCCGTATGATGAATGGCAAAACCTGAGAAGCTCTTATACCCGCTTACTTTACCCTGCACTTTTTCAAGCTCCTGATTTAAGTACATTTCGCCTTCTTCATGGAAAGTAATATTATTTCCTTCATAAGAATGACCTGTTTCAACACCAATCGTGACAGCCTTCCCGAGAGACTGACCTGTTTTTAATTCATGCTCTGAGAATGCAGCAATCAAATCCGCAGTGTCACGGTAAGCCATAATCGTCACACCATCTGTATGTTTTTGAACCCAGTCAGACAGCTTCCCGCTGCCGAACGTATTATTATATTTAATTTCATCAAACCAGAAAGGCAGGTCTGCTTCGAAAGGAATACCCAGCTGTGTTGACTGGTTCCCTGCTTTGATATAGAGGTTCTGATAGGCTTTGATAACAGCTCCCCGTTTTGAATTCCATCCTGAGTAAAGGTAAGGCTCTACGTCTAAATGAACACCCTCGAATTGCTGAATCGGCAAAGAAGATGCCTGATACTTTGTCAGCCAGCTAAATAGACGGTCCTGTGCCAGGTACCCTTTAGGAGCTGCCCAGTCCGGAGCCCCGTCTAATGCGTATACAGCAATTCCCTGTGAGCTTGCCTTGGAGATAAATAATTGATAAACCGTTGGCGACAAGTCCTGATCAATTTGCAAATACACTTTATTCACCTGTCTGGCCTGAAAAAACTGTAGAATTTCTTCCTGCTGATCAACGAGTGACCACGGATTCCACAGCCACGTCGCCTTCGAATACGTCTGGGCTTTCGCCTCACTTGCCATTCCGCTTAACATCCCCATCATCAACACCATCACTAAGACTTTGATGAATGATCTTTTAATCATATTTTCCTCCACTCTATAAGGTCTGGGCCCCATAGAATGAGGAACCCGGCAGCCAGACAGCCATATGCAATAGTTGCACACAGGCTCACGGTTTTGCGTCCTTTCCTTTCGGATAAGTTTGCCCTTATCAGATTCATTTTTATCAGTATACTCCTGTGATTAAAGACCGTCTATGCAAAATTTTTTTGCTTTTTTGGAAGGATTTAAGAGTGACGTGTGAAAGGGGGTGTGTTGATAAAAAGGGGCAGGTCATCGCGTCTTGAGTGCAATGTTGGCGAGTGATGGAATGAAGCGCTTGAATGATGGAAAAGCGTTGAATTGTGATAGAATCCGGGTCTCAGAAAGAAGGAAAAAAGCCCGGGTGAAGCGGGTTGAGGGAATTAAATTCTGAAACGAATGAATGATTTCCCAGAAAGCCTGAATAAAAATCCGAAACGATTGAAAAAGTCGGATTAGTGAAGGGATCCCGCGGCGCAGTCCCAGCACGATCCACTCCCCATATCGCGTCACACCAAAAAACCGGGACCCCTCACTCAAGAGATTCCGGCACCAAACTTTATTTCTTCCCCGGCAATACAAGCTGCATCCGCTCATTAAACAAAGTCGGATAAGATAAAAACCCTAATATCACACTCGTTACTACAGCGGTGGTGAGCAATAAGAAGATGATTAACAACTGGAACATGACCGCCTGAAGTGGATCCGCTCCGGCAATAATCTGTCCGCTCATCATCCCAGGCAGTTGGACAAGACCGATTGTTTTCTGGCTTTCAATGGTCGGGATCGTGCTTGCCTGAATGGAAGCGATAAGAGGCCGGTGAATTGCCTGCTTCGGTGTCCCGCCAAGTGACAGGATCAATTCCGTTTCATCCTCACGCGAATCGAGCTCTGATGTAAAGCGGTTTAAAAACAAAATGGACAGCACCATCGAGTTCCCAATCACCATGCCGCTGATCGGGATGATATACTGAGCGGTTGCAGGTGTAATATTGAGTCCCAGCAGAATCCCCTGCGTCAAAACTTCAATAAAAACAAACGTCACAACCAGCTTCCATGTGATGCCCTTGATCGAAACGCCTTTTTTACGGGCATTTTGAACGGCAGCGCCAATCATCAACGCGATCATTAAAAAGATATAAAAATAGTTCTCAGCGTCAAATACAAACTGAAGAATGTAACCGACAGCCAGTAATTGAATGATGGATCGGATCGTGGCAATCACTGAATCCTTTTCAAGACCAAGGTTCAGCGTTTTTGACAGGACAAGCGGAATGATGACAAAGATTAAGGATAAAGCCAGTAAGACAAAATTCATTCCGTTTCCCCCTTTACAAACGTCTGAACGCGGGGATTTTGCGGATTCTTCAGCAGACTGCTTTCACCTGTTTCCACGAGTTCCCCATCCATCATGACCCACGTGTAATCTCCAATGGATAAGGCCTGACGAAGATTGTGGGTAATCCACATAATAGTCGTTCCATACTTTTCATTGATTCTGACAATCAGCTCTTCGATTTCCTGCTGTGACACGCGATCGAGTGATGATGTGATTTCATCCAGCAGTAAAATCTCCGGCTGATTGACAAGCGTGCGGGCAATCGACAGCTTCTGGCGCTGACCACCGGACAGATCCTTTGCCTTGCGTTCTAAAAAGGATTCATCCAGCCCGACCACGGTAATTAACTCTTTCGCCCGTTCATCAGACAGCTCTTTTCCCTGCAGTTCCATTGGAAGAGCCAGATTATAACGGACAGTACCTGACACCATCGTGGCACTTTGTAACGCGATTCCTACTTTCCGGCGAAGCTGAACCGGATCATAGGATTCGATTTTCCGATCATCAATATAGATATCACCGCTGGTCGGTGAAATCAATCCGTTACAAAGTCTGAACAGCGTGGTTTTCCCTGCGCCGGATGGACCGACAAGCGTTGTGATCCGGTTGCGCGGGAACCAGCCGGTAATATCGTGCAGGATTTCCTGCTCTCCACTTTTAAATGTTACATGACTGAATTGAATGGCAGCCTGTGTATCTTTCGTCATCATAAACGCCCTTTTCTTTATTTAGAATAATTATCATGTAGTAATTATATTTAAAAAAGAACATAAAGGCAACTGATTCAATCGGAGGAGGCCGTCCATTTTGAAAGAAAATGATCCAGGTCGTCGATTCGGATGAATCTCGCTTCACGGTACAATTCCCTGCCTTCTGAAAACGCCAAAATCGCTGGAATTGAAAAAATCGTCAGCTGGCCAGCCGCCTCTTCCACATCATCTGCTGAAAGGTGACCAAAACGGACAGAAGGATAATCTTCCATCAGCTCCTGCACTTTCGGAAGCAGTGCATGACAGACGCTGCAGTTCTCCCTCGATACATAAATCAGTGTCTGTGTGCCCTGCTTCCAATGCTCTAATTCTTCAACTGAATGAATCTCCTCATACTCCCTCATCATCTTTCCTCCTTATTTAACAGAAAGGTTTTTGCCGGTTAAGCCGAGTAGAATTTGCATGACAGCCATTAACATGACCACGACCGCCATTGCGTATAATGCCGGTGTAAAGCTGTTGAACTGATCATATACGGCTCCGACACCAAGCGGACCGAGTGCCGCAAGAATATATCCGCCACCCTGTGACATGGCTGACAGCGCGCTTGCCTGCTGATGCGTTTCCGTTTCGATAATCGGCATCATTAACGCAAGCGGGAATAAACCACCTGCTCCAAGTCCAATGGCCACAACCGCTAAAAGTGGAGATCCATCAAAAATCAGCGTGAAGACACCAATCAGTTCAAGCGTACTGCAAATGAGTAAAGCAGGGACCAGGTATCCATATTTCGCGACCAGTCCGGGTAAGAATAGTGACACGGGAATTTGAATCAAGGCAAACACCGTCAGCATGGATCCAGCCGTAACAGAGCTGTAGCCCATCCCCTGAATAATTGGCGCAACCCATGCCGTTACTGTATAAAACATACTCGACATCAAGCCGAAAAACACGGTCAGCAGCCAGGCCCGTCCACTTTTAAAAGGAAGAGGGGCACGCTCTGACACCTGATCTGTTTTCTTTTTACCCGCAAATCGGCTCCAGACAACCAGTGCCAAAACCCCCAGAACACTCCACACCGCCAGAGCAAACATCAGGCTCTGACCTGCCGACTCATAAATCGGCACAGAAAGTCCTGCAGCTCCACCGGCACCGAGCGCCATCGAAACGGTGTAAATACTAACAACACCGGGGCGCGTAGGAAAATACTGTTTAATAAATCCTGATACAAGAGGTCCCGCTACACCGATACCGACACCCGCTAAAAAAGCTGTCACAACAAGTGTTCCTGTGTTTCCAAAAACACCTCGGAATGCTGTAGCTGCTGTAATCAATAATAAAGAATAGAATATCCCACGCTCAAGTCCTGTCCGCTCACTGATTTTCACCGCAAACGGAGCAAATAACCCCATACATAACACAGGCAGCGTCGTTAACAAACTCGCCGTCGTCCCGCTCATGCCAAGCGTATCCTGCATCGTTTCAAGCAGTGGCGCAACGGATGTAATCGAAGGACGAAGATTGATCGAAACTAAAAATAATGCCAGTAATAAAAACCAGACTCTCACATTCATGCGCTTCCTTTCATTGTACCCACAAAAAAGCCTTGCTAATGAAATCAGCAAAGCTTACGCAGGCGTTTCTTGAATACTACCCATCATACTCCTTTAAAAATGAATCCTCCACTTTTTAGGCTGAGCGTCTGAGGGCTATAGATAATTTCTTGCCAGGCTCTCTTTTGAACACCACAATCCCCGCGGCAAGAAGGAACAACCCTGCCGCCTGATTCCATGTAAAAGGAACCTGACTAAACCCGAATAACCCGAATGCATCGATCATTACCGCTACGGCGAGCTGTGATACAAGCACAATCGAGATCGCCGCAGCAGGCCCCAGATGATGAACAGACTTCATGATAAAAAAGATCAGCCCAACCCCTAGCACCCCGCTGATCAGATAAAATGGATTCATGCCATTCAGCTGAAACAATGAACCTTGATCCAAAAGAAAAAATAAAGGTAAAGATGAAATAAAGCCAAGCCCCATCACAAATGATGTCGTAGCCCATGAACCCGCCTCTATACTGACACGGGCATTAAACACGGTCTGCACACTGATTAACAATCCAGCAAACACAGCAAGCACCATCCCCATTTTTACCACTCCTATTCATATATATTTCCTTCAGCACGCAAACGCAATGCCTCTATATCCAGGATCGTCAGCTTTCCGCGCTTCCTCTCAATCACACCATCCTCGCACAGCTGTTTAATCACACGATTTAAATGCCTATAGCTTGTGCCTAACACCTCAGCTACCTCAGTCAAATGTGCCGCCTGCATCTCATCATGATACTGCGAACCCTGGCCATCCTCTGACAATGACAGCAGATAACTTGATAAACGGACATCGAGCGGATATAGGCGATTAAAACTGGTCACCTGGGACTCTGTATAAAATTTCTGAGCGATCGTCTGAAGTAAAAAACGGAGGAAGGCCGGATCATCTCCCTGCATATCGTGCAGATCTTCAAACGAAATGCCAAGACAAAACCCGTCAGAGACAGCTTCAACAGTATTAATCACTGGCGTATTTTGCACAAACTCGACATCCCCAATTAATGCTAAAGGCTTTTTAAAACGGACAATCAGCCTTTTACCCTCAGGCGAAGTCGTAAAGATCTTCACTTTCCCTTCAGTCAGAAAATAAAGGTGGTCAATATGCTCCCCGTCCTCACATAACACGTCTCCCTTTGAAAAAGAGAAGATCGACAGCTTAGAAGCGTTCTTTAAAATATCATTTAGTCCATAATCCTTCAGCCACTTTTTTACTTGTTCATGATCCGGCTGTTTTCTCATCTCTATCACCCCTAAAGCTGGAATAGCACAACGCCTGCGAGCATCATCACGAGTCCAGCTACATGCTTTTTATGAATGGTGCGTTTTTCTGTCCCGAAAAGACCAAGCGCATCGATCAGAAATGCACAAACAATCTGCGCCACAAGCAGCAGCGTAATCGATAACGACATCCCAAGCATTTCGATAGAAGCCATCTGAGCCGGTAAAACGATCAAACCAAAGGTTCCACCAAGCAAATAAACGGGCGGAACCTTCGAGAACCTTGCTGATTCTCCGGACGATTTGCGCACAAATAAAAAAATGATAACCGCTAAAACAAAGCCAATGAAATGGACAATGACAACAGTGTGCCACATACTGACCGACTCACCCATTTTCGTATTAAACGCGCCGTGCAGTGCAATGAATACCCCTGCAAGAACCGCAAATAAAATCCCTTTCACACATACCGCTCCCTGTTCTTTTCCTTTTACCAAAAGAATAACAGAGTATTAAAAGGACATATGTCTCTTTTATGAGCCGTCCGTTTTGTATACTAAAAGAAATTAAACAAAGAGAGGACTTTCCTTATGATCATTATTGGCATTGATTTATCCGGTCCATCCAACCATAAAGATACAGTCGCTGCTGCCTTCAAAGAAGAAAATGGGCAGCTGCAGCTTATAGAATTTATAAAAGGGGCTTCAGACGAGAGAATCCGGTCACTCGTATCGGAGTGTCTAGGGAAAGACGAGGTCACGATCGGTCTGGATGCACCGCTCTCCTATCAGGACGGCGGCGGGGATCGGCCACAGGACAAAGCGATCAGACATTTTATTAAGGAAAACGGATTATCAGGGAGCTCGATTATGACCCCGACCATGACCCGTATGGTGTATCTGACACTGAGGGGCGTTGCGCTTTCACGAAGTCTTGCTGCTCTTGATACGAATGATCGTTTGACCATCCTTGAAGTGCATCCCGGCGCTGCGATCGGCTTGCGCCTTGATATGGAGAAAAGAGAGCTTGCCTTGCGTTATAAAAGGGAGCCTGACGTTCGACCTGATATTGTTCAGGCGTTAAGACAATGGGGATTAAGCGGTCTTTTAGAAATGACTGAAACACATGAAATTGATGCCTGCGGCGCAGCACTTGCCGCGTGGAAATACACACAGGGAGAAGCCATATGGTGCTGGGACAAAAAATCAGCAGCACATCCGTTTGGGTTGTGCTGCTGAGGGTGTTCGGTTTTAAGATAGGATTGCTCATCCGGTTAGCTGAAAGTTGTGGGCTGAGTTCTGGAGGCGGGGAGTGGGACTGGGAATGAGGTGGGCGAGTGAGTGAGGCGGGGTTCGGCTATCGACAGAATTAGGCTTGTTATCGACATTTTCACGTGCATTCTTCGACTTTTCAATCTTCCCCCCGGGGATCAGATGTGCTGCTGACTATTCCAGCGACTCCATTTTATCATCGCTTAACTTTCCGATTACTTTATACACTACTAAAAGCACCAAAAATAAAACCGCTGTACCGTACCATGGAAGTTCATGAATCGCGCCTCCGAATGCTGTATAAATAACCGCCGGCGCAATTACGCCAAGCATGGAGTAGATCATATACTCTTTTCTGTTCTCGGTCATCTCCATCAAATAAAATGACAGCAGATGAAAATGTACAAATGGCATAATCCGAAGTACCATAATCTGTCCCACAGACAAATGGCGGTTTGGCAGAACTTTTTCCTTCAGCTGAGACAGCTTATTTTTAAATGCAGGGAATTTATTAATCAGAACATACGAAACAAAACTCATCAGCGTTAATCCGATAAACGATAAAATCGCACCCTCCACAAAGCCAAATAAAAGTCCGCCTGCCACACATACAAGAATGACAGGCAAAAAGACAAGAGGCCGGATCAGGTGAAGCAGCACAAATAAAACCGGCCCAAGCCATCCAGTCTGCTCAATAAAAATCTGCCACTCCCTCAGCTCATCCATCCGGGTTCCTCCTTTTCCACAATCATCATATGATTCTGCGCATAAAAATACTTCAAATCTATTAACATTCTATCAGGATCTCGCGATAACGAGGGACATTTTTATCTGACTTGTATAAAGAATGATGTGATACCTGTCGTCTATTTAGACTTAAAATGTTCCACTTTAATGAATCTCACAGCAAAAAACCGGAACCACTCCAAAGAGTCAGTTCCGGCTGCAGATCCATCCTTAATTTTTTCGCCCTTCGAATGAAACAAGATCTCCGTCCCCAATTTTCGCAAGTGATTGCTCCCGAAGAACATATTTTTGAATTTTACCTGATGCGGTCATGGGATAAGCGCTTGTGAACTCGATGTAGCGCGGGATTTTGTGGTGGGAGATCTTTCCGCTACAGTAGTCCCTGAGCGCTTGTTCTTCGAGTTGTTCTCCCTCCTTAAGAATGATCCATGCCATGAGTTCTTCGCCGTATTTTTCATCCGGGACGCCGACGACCTGTACGTCCTGTATGGCGGGATGCTGGTACAGGAATTCTTCAATTTCCCGTGGGTAAATGTTTTCTCCGCCGCGAATGATCATGTCTTTGATGCGGCCGGTAATCGCCAGGTAGCCGTCTTCATCCATGACCGCAATATCCCCCGTATGCAGCCAGCCGTCTTCGTCAATCGCTGACCGGGTTGCTTCTTCGTTTTTATAATAGCCCTTCATAATCAGGTAGCCCCGCGTGCAAAGTTCGCCCGGTTCTCCGGTTGGAACCTCCTTGCCTGTCACAGGATCAATGACTTTCACTTCTACTCCCGGGTGCGGTTTGCCAACGGTTGCGACCCGTTTTTCAATCGCATCGTCCGGTTTTGTTTGTGTAATCACCGGAGAGGATTCGGTTTGGCCGTAGCAAATCGTAATTTCACTTGCGCCCATATCATGGATGACCTTTTTCATCACTTCAATCGGGCACGGAGAACCTGCCATAATACCCGTCCGCAACGAGGAAGTATCATAGTTTTTATAGTTTGGATGATTCAACTCCGCGATGAACATCGTTGGCACCCCATGGAGAACCGTGCAGCGCTCCTGTTCAACGGCCTGCAAGACCTTTTCCGGCTCAAACTGCTCAAGCAGGATCATCGTGGAACCGTGGGTAACCGCCGCAAGCGTTCCAAGCACACAGCCGAAGCAGTGGAAAAACGGCACAGGAATGCATACCCGGTCCTCTGTCGTCAGCTTCATAAAATCCCCGATCAGCTGCGCGTTATTGACGATGTTATGGTGAGTGAGCATAACCCCCTTAGGAAAGCCGGTCGTACCTGACGTATATTGAATATTGATCACGTCTTCAGGGTCCAGTGCGGCAAGGCTTGACTCAAGTTCCTCGTTCGTCACCTGCTGTGCAAATTGCTGGAATTCACGCCATGTGTAAATGCCCGGATAATCGTTGTCGCTCATCACAATGACACGTTTCAGTTCAGGAAGCTTCGGACTATTGAGATTCCCTTTTTCAGATCCGGAAAGCTCCGGGCAGACTGCATTGATAATGTCTATGTATGAGGACCCTTTAAATTCTTCTCCTAAAATCAGTGTTGTGGCATCTGACTGCTCCAGCAGATACGTCAGCTCCGCCTGCTGATAATTCGTGTTAACCGTTACGAGAACAGCCCCCATTTTACCGGTGGCGTACTGACTTAACAGCCACTCTCTCTTATTATCTGACCAGATGGCCACATGCTCCCCTTTTTTGATGCCTGCACCAAGAAACGCTTTTGCCAGTTCATCTGTTTCCTGATCAAATTCCTGATACGTTTTTCTGATCTTGTGCTCAGGATACACATACGCCTCCACATCCCCATATGAATGCGCCATTTCCTTTACGATTTGTCCAACCGTTTTATTCAGCATCACCCGTGCTCCTTTCTCCCATTCATTCCCTTTTATATTATCACAACATTCAGACAAAATAGAGAGCGCTTTCATAAAATAGGAAAAAGGGGTCAGGCTTTATATCGCCTGATCCCCCATGATGATGCCGAACTTTTCTACACAAAGCATACTGCCGTCAAATTCCTCCTGATGCCACAGCCAGTCACGATAAATGTCTGCAACAGCTAAGCTTCTTTCATCATCCGCACGTTCATAGGCATGCACGACAAACAGCAGATCCGCCATCCTGCTGGCTACTTTGCGGGCATAATACGTCTGATGATCCTCACTTAAAGCCGTCAGTCGAATTAAGATCGACTCCAGCTCCTCTATTTTCACATCGATCATCCGCATCTTTTTTGATCCGAGCCTGCGTTTCAGATCCCGGATAAACACTTCATGAACATTGAACTTTTTAACGAGCCTTAACACCTCAAGCGCCAGGATATTTTCTGTTCCTTCCCACACCGTCAACACCTGTGCATCTCTTAACAGGCGAGGCGTCACAAAATCCTCTATATAACCGTTACCGCCGTGCATTTCGATGGCTGCGTGCGCAAAGTCGATCGATTCCTTCGCCGTTCTCGATTTAATCAAGGCAATATACAGTCTGTTTAGCGCGATATCATCAAGCGTGACGTGCACATCATCCCTGACCACCCGCTCAAACAGCTCAATGTTTTCAAATAAAGCAGACAGTTGTACTTCATGACGCACTTGCAACTGCACCACGGTTTCCTGCATCATCGGAAAATCAATCAGCTTCTGGCCGAAAGCCTCCCGTTCAGACACGTAAGCAAACCCCTCGTTAAGTGCACGTTTCATGATGCCGAGTGACGCAACACTGTTGCAAATCCGCGACAGGTTCAATGCTTCCATCATGTAATAAAATCCGCGGTCCGCTTCCCCAATCAGATACGCTTCCGATCCATTGAACTCCACTTCGCCGGATGGGACTGCGCGTACGCCAAGTTTATCCTTAAGCCTCCTGATCGTGATCTGATTCAGCTCACCATCCTGATTGCGCCATGGTACTAAAAACAGACTCAGTCCCCGTGTCCCTTCAGGTGCGCCTTCCATTCTTGCCAACACAGCTGCAACCCCTGCCTGGCCCGCGTTCGAGGCAAAGTATTTCTCACCAAACAGCCGGTATACGCCGTCCTCTTTCACCGCTTTAACTACATTTGCTCCTACATCAGAGCCACCCTGTCTTTCCGTTAAAAAGGTTGCGCCTTCATAAAGCTCGACCTCTCCAGTTGACAATACGTGCGGGAGAAAGCGGTCCTTCAACTCCTGATCCGCATAGTGATTCAGGAGATAAGCTGTTGCCATCGTCAGCGTCACCGGACAATAAAATCCCGCCTCTGTTTGGGATAATAAGTAGCCTTGTGCAAAACTGTAGACATAATTGCCCTTCTGCTTTAATTCAGGAATTTCTTTATGCGGGTAGGCGGCAATGCCTGTGTCGTATGCTTCCTTCACAGTTTGCTTATACCCCTCATTCACCCAAACCTTTGACACGTCATTTCCCATTTTGTCATAACGGATCAGCCTCGGCTGAGCTTCACGATCCGTGTGCGCTGCCCGCTCATCCCAGACACCGTAGCATTTATCATAAAAATCCTTTAAATGTGTAATAGCATACTCATAAAATTCCGGAGACAGCTTCTTTTTTAAAATGTCCGTAAGAAACTTCTCGTTTTCGACAAATGAAGACATCATCTTGCCCCTTTCCACACATTATTTCCCGGGTAATTTATTGTTATTTTATCATGAAGAGAACGAAAATGAATGATGATTCATTCTTTTCGCAAGAAAAAACTGCGGACCATTTCGCAGTTTTTCTTCTCACTCTACCGGACCTTTCCCATTCAGATCCGCTTCTATGTTATCTACATATTTTTTCGCTTCCACAAGCCCGAGCCCCGAATGTTCTCTCACAAACTTCACAATAGCCACCTTATCCTGACCAGCCTTTAAGCGGTCAATAATCATCCGCTCAAGCTTCTGATCCTGCACGAGGTTATCGGCAACCTGCTGCTGCAGTTTTTTATTGCTGTTAAATAAAACTCCGATAATTAAAGCTGCTGCCAGCAGGACAATGATCAGAGAAACAAACTCCACACTTATTCCTCCCTTATTTCAACCTACTTGTATCGTAACAGAATTCGATAAATAGAAATAGTAATGGTTTATCTTCTTATCCATTCCAGCAGGGAATCCAGCAATGCAGGGTGAAGTGGCTTATCCTTTAACTCTTTTTTATATTCTTTTAGCAGCCCGAGAAGTGAATGTGATTCAGTTCTTTCTCTTAAAAGATGATTCATATTCTCAATCACAAGATATTCTCCACCCGTTTTCTCAGCGAAATCCTGTGCTGACCCCGGTTTCACCTGAACATCTTTTCCACCCTCAACGGCCAGAAGCTTTCCTGACAGGCCCGACAGATAGTCACGCAGATCAAAGTTATTCATTTCACGCATCCATTTAGCATTTAATTTTACACCGCGATATTTAAGTTCAGCATCTGACGTGGCAGCAATTTTGCTGTATACAGCCTGTGTCTGCTTATTAATTTTCTTTTCCACTTTTAATGCTTTAAATAACAAGCCCTTCAAACCGTTTGTCTCACGAATTTCTTTTCTGAGCCATTCATTTTGGTAGGACAGCATCTCTGCCCCGGTCCCGGAAGATCCGCACAAAAATACAAAACCGTCTGCGGGCTCCTGCTTCAGCACTGCAGGTCCAATAATGGTGCCTTCACTATGCCCCACAACGATCACCTGCTTAAATAAACCTGTTTCTTTCAAAGCCTTTAACCAGGCTGCCGCATCACCAATAAAATCATACAGGCCTGTTTCATTATAAACTCCTTCACTCTTACCCGTCCCCCGTTTATCATAGCGTAAGACAGCAACACCTATACTGTTAAAAAAGTAAGAAAGGTCTTTGTAAATATTCGATTTAAACTTCGCATGATTACCTTCCCGGTCTACCTTCCCTGATCCTGCAATGAGCATGACAGCTGTGTGTGCTGGCTCCGCTGGTAAAGATAATGTTCCACTCAGCTTAAATCCTGCTTGCTGAATCACCATTTCCTGTTCTTTATTCATCATCATACCTCCATTTCATCCTTAAAATAGAATAGGAATCCATAAAATCTGCATAAAGAAATGAGCCAGCATATGAGAAAGTACGCTGAACCAGAAACCATGTTTCCAATATAGCCAGCCAAATAAAATTCCACCGATACTATTCAATAGAAAAGCCCGGCCAATAATCAGCGGCGTGAGTTCACCGAAAGCGGCAAAATTAGCCGGAAGATGTCCCGCTGCAAACAATCCAGCTGATAAAAGAATCGAAACCCACATCCATACTGATGAAAGCTTTTCCTGTTTGGTTATTTTCATCAGTAAAAAAACGATTAGCGTCATACCGAACAGACGCATCATCACTTCCTCTACAATGCCACCATAGAACATACCGCCCAGAAGAGCTTCCACGGAAACCTCAGGCGTATAATCGGCCACTTCATTCAGGTAATCACCAAAGAAAAAAGCATCCGAGCCCTGAATGACAAACCCTGTTACAAGTGCAAAAAAGCCAGCTAGCAGCAGCCCTTTCCCTCTTCCTTGAGAATTCATTAAGTTTAACGGCGTTTTGGTCAGCAGCCAAAATCCAACCAGGCTTAAAATAAAGGTCATGACACCCGCCTGGACTGTTAATACGATCACAGCTATCTGGGGATCTGGTATTTCAAACGTACTTGTCCGAATCGTTTGCTGCGAGATGAAAAATCCACCTGCCGCACCCAGCACACTCATGATAATGGATATTAATAGATTCTTTTTCATTTATTCGTCCTCTTTCTTTTCTGAAGGTTCCGGCACAAAGAACTGTGCCATCGTGACTTTACGAACGCCTGGTTCCTTCTTTTTCTCTGCGTATCCTTTTATTAATCCGTATAAATCCTCTCTCAACTTTTCCCATTCTTCGTCTGTCAAATACAGATCAACCTGGCCAAACCCATAAATATCCTTCGTCAAATCGACTTCACCTGAGAAAAAATCCTCAGTTTGAGTTAAGAGATTGGCAAAGAATGTCATAAACAGCTTTACGTGCTCATCCTTTGACATCGCTGCACCTTCTTCAGGCGTAACACGCGATCCCTTTTCCATGAGCGCATATGTTTTTTCAGTTGCACCTCTGACCTGTCTTTCCTGGGTGATCGTAAGAATATCTCCCTTCTTCAATGCATTTAAATGACGATACAAGGTTGCTTGCGGAACGCCCTCAAGCCACTCCAGTAACTCAGATACAGTTGCAGGTCCTTTCGCAAGATGCTGAATGATTTTCATCCGTACAGGATGCATGATTAAATCGGCTTTTGATTTCATCATTTCCACTCCTTTTATTATCATTATCAATAATGATAATAAATAAAAATCATTTTGTCCACTTATTTTGATCTGTTAGCTCACTTTTAGCGTTTACTAATTAAAAGAGGAGGAATACATGATGAAAAAAACAGGATGGCTGGTCACCCTTATGTTTATGCTTTTACTCGCTGCATGTTCAAGTGAGGACACTTCAACACCCGCAGATACCGAAGAAGATACGGCCACAGAGGAACAGGTGGAAATGGAGGATGAAGCATCTTCTGATGAAGGTATGATGGAGGAAGAAGGCGCTTCTGAAGACGGCGAGATGACTGAGGAAGAAGAGACGACCGAGGAAGAACCTGCTGAAGAAGAAATGACGACTGAAGCTGAAGTTGTATCAGGCGAAGTGGCTTCCCCATTACTTGCACAAGGTGAAACAACGGCTTTTCAATTTGATACGGTCGGCACATATGCGATCCACTGCGATCCACACCCGGTGATGCAAATGACCGTGACTGTTGAAGAAGGTGCCGAGCTAAGCGGAACGGTAGAAGCGCAAATTGCTGATTATGAATTTAGTGAAGATCTCGTTGTAGCACCAGGTACCGTAATTATCTGGACAAATGAAGATCCAGTGAGACATAACGTGGCGGTTACGCCGGAGGGTTAATGTATGAGCGCATCAGAGATTGTGTGATGCGCTTTTTTGTGTGGGGATTTTTCGTGGAACCGGTTCGTCAGGTTAGCGGGCAAATTCGTGAGCTTAGGTGATGAGTTCGTGAGGTTAGACGCGACTTTAGTGAGGTTCCATAGCGAGTTCGTCAGCTTCCGCGAAAGTTTGTGAGGTTAGTGTCTTATGGACTATGTTGGAAGGATACTTTTTCAAACAGGGTTGTTCAATCTGACAGCACTTTTGCGTGGAACCGGTTCGTCAGGTTAGTGAGCAAATTTGTGAGGTTAGGGCATGAGTTCGTAAGGTTAGACGCGACTTTCGTGAGGTTCGGCGGCGAGTTCGTCAGCTTCCGCGGGAATTTGTGAGTTCAGTGTATTTTGGACTATTCCAAAAAGTACTCTCCCCATATATGTCATAAAGAAAGCGGCCAGCTACATCAGCCAGCCGCCTTTTAAAGCAGACTCATTCCTACGTTTAGGTATTTAAAGAACTAAATCTCCACCGTCCACTCAAAAACATCCTCCACTTTACCAGTCTGGATCCCGGTAATGGTGTCGTAGAGCTTTTGTGATAGTTCTCCAATTTCGTGATTGTTGATTACCATCTTTTTACCCTGCCAGTTCAGCTCGCCAACAGGTGAAATGACGGCTGCGGTTCCGGTGCCGAATGCTTCCTCGACAAGCCCCTGCTCGTAGGCTTCATACAGCTCGTCGATCGCGATGCGGCGCTCTGAAACCGGCACATTCCAGCTATTTAACAGCTCAAGAATGGACATTCGGGTGATACCTTTTAGGATACTGCCGCTTAGAGCCGGTGTCACAACTTCCCCGTTGATTTTAAAGAAAATATTCATGCTGCCGACTTCCTCTATATAACGCTTTTCGATGCCGTCCAGCCACAAGACATCTGCATTTCCGGATTTACGTGCATTAGCCTGCGCCTGATATCCGGAGGAATAGTTTCCGGCCGTTTTTGCCATACCGGTCCCGCCTTTAACGGCACGGGTGAATTCCTGTTCCACGTGGATCGTGACAGGCTTAATGCCTCCTGCGAAATATGAGCCTACAGGAGACAGCAAAATCATCATTTTATATGTTTTAGATGGTCCTACAGCAAGATTCGGTTCGGTCGCCACGATAAATGGACGAATATATAGTGAAGTGCCTGGCGTGTCCGGCACCCAGTCCTGCTCAAGGTCAATCAGGGTTTTTAAATACTCAAGCACCTGCTCTTCATCGATTGGCGGAATACTTAGTCGCTCACCCGACCTATTAAGGCGCTCCAGATTCTTTTCAGGGCGGAATAAAAGAACCTTTCCTTCAGGTGTCCGGTAAGCCTTCAATCCTTCAAAAATAGTTTGTCCATAATGAAAAATCATGGCGGCTGGATCGAGGGTAAGCGGTGCGTATGGAATAATCCGCGCATCGTGCCAGCCCCTGCCTTCCTCATATTCCATTAAAAACATATGATCCGTAAATGTGGTGCCAAAAGGGATCTGATCCGTTGAGGGCTTTTCTTTTCGCTGCTGACATTTTACAATCTCCAGGGTCTGTGTGCTCATTGATCAAAACTCCTTTTCCATCATCTTTTATTTGCCTTATTCTACATAGAAAATTTAGTGATGAAAAGGACTAAAGTGAAAAAATTCAGAATGTTGGAGAAATCGGGCGTTATTCAGAGTAATAGACAGCCAGGTGAATGTAAATAGTCCAGATACTGTGGAGAAAACTTAAAATCGCAATCCAAGTGTCTAAGAAAGCACACAGAAATTACTTCTCTTTCCCCACCAATCTAATGTCATAAAATAAAATTTGAAATGCAGCAAAAGAAACCACAGGTAAAAGAAAATACAGTGTGAGGAGAATGGGTCCCTCCATCATTTGTGTTTCTACCAGACTGTGAGCAGTACTTTCCATAAAAAGTGTCAGCATTAAAGCCAAAGTAACACTTAGCGTAACTCTTAATCCTTTTCGATCTGCTTTGCTTTCCCAGAAGCAAGCAATACTGATGATTAATAAAATTATAATTAGAAATAAATACATACCATTCACTCCTTCAATTGATTAAAACTATCATTCAACACCAGCCATTATTTATCCTTGATTACACTTAAAAAAAGTTAATCTCACATCTCAAAAAACAAATAAATAAGCACCCAAAACGTACGATGACAATAAGTATTGTCGAATCGTTTTTGGGTGCTGTAAATACTGATTCATACGTTATTTATATGGTTTACCTGCGAAAATCGAACAGCTTTTAACATACACAGCTGCCTTTTTATGAGTGCGTAGAGTTTTCTACATCAGATGTTGTATGTGTTCCTTCAGCGTGATAAGTACGGGAGTAATCATTTGAATAGGCGTGCTGACTGCGTTTTTTACGCTTCCTGTCCGAGTAAAACCCAAGCGCGAAAATAAAAGCAATGGTCCCAACAAAAATCCACATACGAACTCCCCCTTCAAAGGAAACAATTTCCTTTATCATACGCGATACACATTGAAAAAGGAAGCCAATATCCTTGATCGTAAAGTAGTTATTAAGATATACACTCAATCGCTTTTACATCAAGAATATCTGGTCATTCCAAAGACTCTCTATGGAGGAAAGGGACATGTTCACAACACAAGCAAGAAGCGGAAGATGCTTCATGGATCGGTTTTTCCCTCTCCTTTCATAAGAAAGAGGATTTGAATTCTACACAGGGTCGGACTCATCCGAAGACTCCTGTGGCGGAAAGGGACAGGTGAAACCGACTGTGCGAAGCACAGGCGGGTTCACCGCCCGGCCACGGAAAGCGTAGGATGAGTCCGACCCGTCTTTCAAAAAAAGGAAGCGGCTTTCAACCGCTCCCTCACTTCATCATCTTCTCAATAAACTCCCTCAGCACCCGTGCCGTCAATCCCCAGATCACACGGCCTTCATAGTGGTAAAAGTATTCTTTATACTGCCGCGTTTGCCACTTATACTCGCGGCCGTTGGCAATCAGATCAAACGGAAAATTCTCTTCCGGTTTTACCTCAACATTAATCGTATGCTCATCCGGCGATGTATCCATAAAAAAGGATAGCGGGACGGTAAACACTTCCTCCACCTCAGCAGGGTTCGGCTTGAGCTCATGATCATCATCTAAAAATCCTACATACGTGCTGATCGTCATCCCGAATGGTGATACCAGTTTACCGAAGGAATGGACGCGCTTAATTGAGTTTCGGCTGATGCCGAGCTCTTCTTCTGCTTCCCTTACCGCCGCCTCTTTTGCGCTGTCATCATCCTGATCGATCCGTCCGCCAGGGAAACAGATTTCTCCCGGCTGGCGCCTCATCGTCAGAGAACGCACCTCAAACAGCAGATGCAATTCTCCGTTTTTCTCCACGAAAGGAAGCAAAATTGAATAATTCCGTACAGTCTCTTGTCCTAATATAAATGGTTCGTGCGCAACTAGGCGCTCCGTTAATTCACGTTCATTCATGCGATCAACCCCGTCAGCGTTGTTTTCTTAACTATATCAGAACACGGGACTTCTTTACGCCTCAGAAGAACACGGAATGTTTTTTACACGCTGATGCAAAAGTTGATTTAGCTGCTTGCATTTTTTGCGGTCTGATTCCTGTGGCAGAAGCTCTACTTTTAATGTCGCGATCAGTGTAGTTTTGTCAAACAGCATATCTCTGAACTGATCCACAGCTCCGCAATAGCGGGGGTAATGACGATCTCCTGTTCCTGTTGCGACGGTCATGAGTGTTTTAGAAGCATGGTCTTCGATCAAGCGATAAACGTTTTCCATCCTTTTTGGAATCTCCCCGTTTCCCCAGGAATACGTTGAGACAATAAGCACATCCGTATCAGAAAGTGCAGCTTTTGAAAAGTTCTCTGAAGCAAGCACCGTGATGCTTTGAAACGCTGTACTTAACTCCTCTTTCATCATCTCAACGAGCGCTTCTGTATTTCCCGTAGAAGATGCATAGACGATCGTGATACGTTCAGAGCTCATCGAAGCCATTGGACTGGGAAACCTTTGTATACGTCCTTGACTTTTGTTCGAAGAAATCGGATTTCGTCTCGTTCATCATCTGATCGTCAAATACACGGATCCACGGCATCGGATTATCGTTTTCAGGATACAGATTTTTGAGACCGATCTGACGCAGACGCTTATTCGTTAAGTACTTGACGTAATCACTAAACTCCTGCTGATCAATTTCAGGGATGTCCTTTAAAATATAGCCTGCCCACTCAATCTCAAGCTCAGCTGCCTGATGAAGGGTGTCATAAACTTTTTCGAGCTGATCCACCTGATTTAATTCCGGCTCTTCCTTCAGTAAAATGCGGAGAAACTGCCCCATGAAGTAGGCGTGCTGCATTTCGTCGCGCTGAATATAGCTGATCATTGTACTCGTTTTCAGCATCTTCTGCTGGCGGGCAAGGTGATAGAAAAACGCAAAGCCGGCATAAAAGTAGATGCCTTCAAGCGCAATCGAATGAACGCCGAGATGAAACAGTGTTTCCGGCGTCGGGTTGCTTCTGAATTGCTCATACGCATCAAGAATCAGCTGATTTCTCTTTTGAACAATCGGATCCTTTTTTGCCTGTTCGAATCGTCTGATCTGCTCGTCTGTTGATACGAGTGAGCTCAGCAAATACGAATACGATTCATTATGAACCGCTTCCTGTTGTGCTACGACAGCAAGAATTGCCTTAAAGCTCGGATCTGTTACGTAATCCATCACACCGGTCATCGCAGGGGTCTGCAGACTGTCGAGTGAAGCGAGCTGTGTATTGATCCGGAGGAATACATCCTGCTCAATTTCGCTCAGGCTGTCCCACTGCTTAATATCATCCTGCATGTTGATCTCCTGTGCCTTCCAGAAGTTCGCAAGCAGTGTCTGATACAACTCATACATGTGTGGATACGCGATATCATTCCAGTTTAATAGTCCTGATGCCTCCCCGTTAATGAGCTTTGTCGCGCGGCTCGGGGCATCCGGATTTAACAGCTTTGATTTTTGTAAGGGTGCAGTGATGGTCATGGTGATTCCTCCTTTAGCTTTCGCAAACCTCGCAGGCTTCGATTTCTGTCTGTGATGTACTTCGGACATAATAGGTTGTTTTCAATTTACTCTTCCATGCGTCAATGTGAAGATCCAGCAGCTCTTTGGCTTTGATGTCATGACGAACGTATATATTAAAACTGATACCCTGATCGACATGACGCTGTCTCGCTGCATTTTGACGGATGCTGTCATGCTGATTCAGGTGATGACGGGCTTTTCTGTAATACTCATACGTTTTGTGATTCAGGTCCGGTGCGGTAACGGTGAATTTAAAGTTCTTCTTTTCCTCCGCATATTCAACAGCGTAAAGCGGGTCAATCCCGTCCGTTGAGCCACCGATTTTAGCAGTCGAGGAGTTCGGTGCAACGGCCATCAGCCAGCCGTTCCGTAGACCTTTGGCCGCTTTTTCACGAAGTGCTCTCCAGCGTTCACTTTGATAACCTCTGCGCTCGAAATACGCGCCTGACTCCCATTCAGAGCCTTTAAACGCATGATAAACCCCTTTTTCTTCCGCCAAATCAGCTGATGCACGGATCGTTAAATAGGCGATTTCTTCGTAAAGTTTGTCAGCATATGCTACAGCCGTATCAGACTCCCAGTAAATCCCCTTTTTCGCGAGCAGATGATGCCAGCCGAACGTGCCCAGGCCTACTGCGCGATATTTTTTGTTCGTCTGAGTAGCCTGTTTGACTGAAATCGTATTCAGATCAATGACATTATCAAGCATACGCAGCTGGATCGGAATCAGCCTTTCAAGAACATCCGCCTCTACAGCACGCGGCAGATTGACAGATGACAGGTTGCATACAACAAAGTCACCCGGCTTTCTCACAATCACGATGTTGCCTTCCTCGTCTGTAAATTCTTTTGTAATTGTGGTTGGCGACATATTCTGTGCGATTTCTGTGCAGAGATTGCTGCAGTAAATCGACGTCCTGCCAATGCCATTCACGTGCTTATTCGGATTCTGGCGATTCACTTCATCTCTGTAAAACAGATATGGCGTTCCGGTTTCCAGCTGGGCAATCATGATTTTCGCCATCAGATCCATCGCGCGGACTGTTTTTCTCGGAAGAAGCGGATGCTGTACAGCCTCTTCATATTTTTCTTTAAAATAGCGGTGGTCTGTTTCATCATAAAAATCCTCCAGGCCAAGCGGCTGTCCATTTTCGTCCTTCCATCCCATCACCTGCTTTACCTGATGGGGACAGAACAGGTGCCATTCACCAATGCTGCGTCCCGCTTCATCCTTTTCGAGCAGCTTTTCCATAAACAGGTCCGGAATGCAGACACCTGTAAACAGATCGTGTGCCTTACGCCGCTCATCACCATTGTTTGTCTTTAGTTCAAGAAAACCCATCAGGTCTTTATGGAACACATCGAGATAAACAGCCACCGCGCCCTGACGCTGTCCAAGCTGATCGACACTGACCGCCGTATCATTTAACAGCCGGATCCAAGGCACGATCCCCGAAGAATTACCCTTAAATCGTTTTATATCAGACCCGAGCGCTCTAACCTTCCCAAAATAAACCCCGAGTCCTCCGCCATCCTTGCTTAAACGTGCAGAATCCCAGTTATTCAGATAAATGCCGTCGAGCGAATCATCCACTGTATCAATAAAACATGATGACAGCTGACCGTAGCTTTTACCGGCATTTGATAAAGTGGGTGTAGCCACCGTCATATAAAGATTCGACATCGCCCAGTATGCCTCACGGATCAAATCGAGGCGTTTATGTACAGGCTCCTTCTGCATCAGCGTCATCGCAATAATCAAAAACCGCTCCTGAGGAAGCTCAAATACCCTTCCCTCATAGTCTTTTGCTAAATAGCGGTCAGCTAATAAAAACAATCCGATATAGGAAAAAAGCTGATCGTTTTCAGGTTTAATCAGGCTGCCAATCGTATCAATTTCCTCTTTAGAATAAGTGTGCAGCAGGTTTTTGTCGTAAATGCCAAGCGTCGTTAAATGAGAGATTAAGCCATAAAAATCTCCATAGCGTCCCGACGCGTCATATCCTCTTGATTGTGCAGCCTGTGCATAAAGCTTTAAAGAAAATAGCTTTGCTGCTGTGTAAGTCCATCCCGGCTCATCCATTGTGATTCTGTTTAATGCTTCTCCAATTGCCTCATCAAGTGAAGGTTGGCTAAATCGCTTTAATGCTTCCAGCAGTTGACCTGCATGCTCTCCTGCCAGGCTCCTGATGTCGTGCTCCATTTCTGTTACGGTACTTGTCATCACATCGTCATCCCTTTCGTACATTAATACCGGGAAAATAAAAAAGCCCCGCTCTCACATTCGGAGAACGAGGCAGATATCAACGTGAATGAGAACAGAAACGGATCCCCGTCCTGTTATTCCCGCTGCATCTTCTCTATTCCCGGAGAAGCTTACAATCGGCAAAAACGGCAGGTCTCCTGGCTCACACATCTTCCTTTCTGCACCCTTCCCATCTTTAACAGACAGTGGCTCGTACAGATCGTCCGTGCTTACAGTTGCGGGAACAGCTCCGGATTCACACCGGATTCCCTTTTAACCCTTAACGGGCACCGTTTTCACTGGTAGTAACAATATATTGTGTTATTCAGTTATAAAAATTCTATATATTGTATGATCTTCACTATACCTAATCATGCAAAAATACGCAATCGATATTTTTTCATGGATAAAAAAGATCTTCTTACAGCTAAATAATGGTAAGATAAACGCATCGACTAAGAAAGGAATGATGATCATGCAAAACGTACATAAGGGGATTATGACACAGTAAAAACGTGCAGGAACTGCTGTAATGTCCTGCACATGAAATCAGTTCATGAATAAGGAGATTACATGATGTTAAAAGATAACGAACTTGTATTAAGACCTGTTATGGAGCATGATTTACCTGTCATTTGGGAGGGTGCTTTCTCAAGCGATACGCCTGAATGGAAACGCTGGGATGCACCGTATTTTCCTCATCACAAGAAAACCTATGAGGAATTTTTAACGAAAAAGGAACAATACCTGAATGCCCAGGATGTTATGGTCATTGAAATCCATGGTGAAGTGTATGGTACCGTCACATACTATTGGGAGCATGAGCCGTCAAAGTGGCTTGAGATGGGGATCACCTTTTACCGGGAAGTGCATTGGGGCAAAGGCTATGGCACGCGCGCACTGCGCCTTTGGATCGGGCATCTGTTTGACACCCTGCCACTCGTCCGTGTCGGCTACACAACCTGGTCCGGCAACCACCGGATGATCCGCGTTGGCGAAAAGCTCGGCATGCAGATGGAAGCACGTATTCGGAAAGTGCGTTTTCATGACGGTCAGTATTTCGATTCCATCCGGATGGGGATGCTGCGCGAGGAATGGATCAGGTAAAGATTGTTGGACGCGGAGCCTGGACGGTTTGATAAGCCGGATCGGCTTCGCGGGTAACTGAGGTTTGCGGGGGATGCGGTTCCGGGGACACAGGCATTGTGGCGGTGGTGTCGGGGCGTGGAGGGTTGCCGGGATTCCTTCACATCGGGCAGTTTTTCCTTCTTTCTGGATTTTTTATCCTTCTTTCCGGAAATCGAATCCTTCTTTTAAGATTTTTATTCCTTCACAAGCCCTCCACCCACATGATTACCTTCACTCAATCTCCGGATTCCTTCTTTTCAAGATCCCGATTCCCTCACTCCTGAAGATGATTCCTTCAATTACCCAACTGCACCTGATTGGACGCGAGACGGGAATGCTCATCACGCAGTCGAGAATCGCGGTCAACCGGGGTAACCCTTCTGTATTAGAATTCCAACCTGCTGCCTTCGCACCCCAAAAAGGTCTTTACCCGTAAAACATCCCGGTCTGCAAAAAACGGTGAACGAATTCCGCGGTTTCCCTCCGGTGATGAATGTCCTTATGTCCATATGGCAGAACTAAAAAATCCTTTAACCCGCGATCATAGACAGAGCTCGTTTCGACACGGCCGTCATTCTGCTCTCTAATCATTTTGCCGAGGAAAAGGTTGGACCGGTCCCCTGCAATAGCTCCCATTTCAACATCAGAAGGCTGAAACGCATAGTCCCCGACAAATTCAGGCGTAATAGAGGCAATGGTTTTGTAGAGACGCGTGAAAGGCTGCACACGATGGGCATGCCGGGCCAGCTGACTTCCCTGGCTAGGTGTAGCGATCAGGACTGCTCTCTTCACCTTGGCTGCACAATCCGGACTGGATAACACATCCCTGATGACAAGCCCGCCTGTACTGTGCCCGACTAAAAAGACCTGCTCTCCATCAGGTAAGCGATTAAGCATCTGCCTAAGGTATGCTGTCGCGTTCTCAAACGGATGAAAGCGGAGCGGGTAGTTCAATGTCAGACAGTCATAGCCGAATGAGGCAAGAGATCGCTCAAGAGGATACATATCAGATGCACCTTTGTTAAAACCGTGGATCAGAAATATACGGTTTTGCATTATATGTTGTTCATTCAATTTTCTCACCCTGATAACCATTACTTATGGAAATCCTTTCATTATTAAAGCTTTTCTTATCATATCCAGAGCACTACAATTACATTAACTGTAACACAGAAAGGGATGAAACCATGACTTACTCATTTAAACAAATTGATCATATTCAGCTCGCTGCCCCTGTTGACTCCGAAGAAACAGCGCGCGATTTTTTCCACGGCGTACTCGGTTTGCCTGAAATTGAAAAACCCGACAGCCTGAAAGCGAATGGCGGTGTCTGGTTTGCCTGCGGACATCACCAGCTGCATATTGGTATTGAAAAAGACTTTGCGCCTGCCAAAAAAGCACATCCTGCTTTTGAAATTGAACAAATCGAAAACCTGCAGGCTCATTTAGAGGAACAGGGCTACCCTGTCATTACCGACGACCGGCTTCCAGGAGCCATCCGCTTTTATGTAGATGACCCATTTGGAAACAGACTTGAGTTTTTAGAATGGGAGAACGGCAGATGAGAAACGTTCATACGATCAAAAATTCAATTGGACAAAACCTTGATATAACCGAAATCTGCCTGTCTGACGAACCAAAAGGAACAGCACTGATCCTCCCGGGTGCAGGCTATTCTATTCAGGCACCTCTCATGCATTACGCGACCAGCCTGTTGGTAAAAGAGGGCTATCAGGTCATTCTTGCAGATTACGCCTACAACAAAGAATCATACAATAGTATGTCAGATGAAGAGTATCGTGCTTCTGTGCTGAAGGATGGGGAACTTATTTTTGAAAAGACAGGACAATTGAGAAAAGACGGGTCGCTCCTGATTGTTGGGAAATCGATCGGGACCATGATGATGGCTCAGGAATCCAATCTCAATCGATTGAGTGATGTAAAAGCCATCTGGATGACGCCGCTTGTTCACGGGGAGCTCGTCAGACAGGCACTTGAACACACGAAATGGCCGAGCCTCTCGATCATCGGTGATCATGATTTCTGTTATTCGCCTGAAGCAGCTGAAGCGATTGAACGAAATCCGCTTGTGAATAATGAGGTGATCGCAGGAACAGATCACGCATTACAGTTTGAGGATGATCTGCTTGGGTCGATTGACGTGCTAAAGCAGGTGGTGGAAAGTCTGGTCAGATTTTTGCAACAGTCATGACCCCTCAGTCACCCATTTGCAGAAGTGGTTTAATCCGAAAAACGACCAGACCTTGTTTTGATTGATGTTGCTTAATGAGCGAACATCGCATTTGATGTCCATCGAGTCGCTAGGCAGCCTGTTTATGTCGTAAGGATGGTTGTTTATGTTGATAGCTTGTTACAGGAAGCACTAATTGTCATTAGCACCGGATTTAACGTTGATAGGCCAATAACTTCTGTCGTTAACACCTCCAGTTTTGTTGATAGCACCAAAGAATCTGTCAACAGCTGATCACGGCCCCCCTGACACGATTTAATTAGCCAACTAAAAAAACGTGCGGCCATAAGCCACACGTTTTTTTATTAATCCACCTTCGTCGTTGTCCATCTCACAACGAGTTCGGGTTCGACAGCCACTGTGCTGGACTCGATTCGGTTTTTGATCAGATCGAGCAGAATATGGGCGGCCATTTTGCCCATCTTTTCTTTATCCTGTCTGATCGTTGTCAAAGGGGGTTCGACGTAACGGGCAGGCAGGATATCATCACAGCCGATAATGGAGATGTCTTCAGGCACACTCAGACCTTTTTCCTTTACAGCCTTCATCGCACCGATTGCCATCAGATCTGACACTGCAAATACCGCCGTTGGGCTGTCTTCATGGTCAAGAAAGTCGTTCATTCCTTTGTAACCGCTGTCTTCAAAGAAGTCGCCTTCATAAATCCACTCTTCTTTAACGGGAAGACCGTAATATTGAAGGGTCTTTTTAAAAGCGGACAATCTGGAATCAGCAATCAGGGAGCCGTTTGTCCCCCCGATGTAGCCGATTTTCCGATGACCGTTTAAATAAAGGTGCTCCACCACTTTTGCTGCAATGCTGTTGCTGTCACTCATTACATAGCTTGAGAATGGTCCATTCAGTTCGATATCAACCCCTACGCAAGGGATTGGACTCATATCAAGCTCGTATACAGAGGATTCAATCTGGTCACCTGCGATGATCAGGCAGCCATCCACCTGAAAATGCTGGCAGCGTTCAAGATAATTTTCCTTTTCCTCGAAAAATTGTTCGTTTGAAAAAAGGACAAGATCGTAGCCAAGCTGGCCAATGGTTTTTTTGAATTCATTCAGTACTTCTACAAAAACGGGGTGGGTGAGGTCCGCATTCACCTTACCGGCAAAGACGACGCCCACCACGTTCGTTTTTTTATCCTGAAGCAGCCTGGACTGGGAAGGACGATAGCCTTCCTGTGCCATAATTTCAAGGACACGTTTTCTCGTTTCCTGACCAACATCATGATAATTATTAAGAATTTTAGATACCGTTGCCTGAGAGACACCGGCTAATTTGGCAATATCTTTAATGGTTACTTTCATTGGCCTAGACTCCCCTGTCTTCAGCACACTCAACTCTTTACCGCCCCTTGTGTAAGACTGCTGATAAAGGCTTTGTTGAATAGCAGGAAGACGATGATTAATGGCACGGTAGCCCAGAATGTGCCTGATAATATCATACCATAATCACGATTATAGGAGTCACTCAACGCACGTAATGCGACCTGTAATGTATGAGTTGACTGGTCCTGAAGTACAACAAGTGGCCACAGGAAGTCATTCCATACGTTCATAAATACGATGATACCCAGCGTTGCAAATGCCGGAAGAATCGCCGGTGTAACAACGTTCCAGTAAATACGGAAGTTTGAACAGCCGTCAAGTCTTGCCGCTTCAATCAGTTCATCAGGAATCGCCTCTTTAATATACTGGCGCATCCAGAAGATCCCGAAAGCGTTGATTAAACCAGGAACGATGATCGCTCTCAGATCACTTAACCAGCCGAGCTGACTGATGATGTAATACGAAGGAATGAGCCCAAGCTGTGGTGGGATCATCATCGTGATAAGGATCAGAACGAATAAAGCATCGCGCCCTTTAAACTGAAGCTTTGCAAATGCAAAACCTGCAAGTGAACAGAGGAATAGACTTCCCACTGTAACAGAAACGGATACGATCAGAGAGTTCATCATCGCTCCGAAGAAATCAATCGTACCCAGTACATTCGTAAAGTTCGTAACAAGCTCCGAACCTGGCAGTAATGCAGGCGGAGTCTGGTTAATGACGTGGTTTGGCTGGGTAGCCATCACAAACATCCAGTAGAACGGAAATAGGGATACTAGGCCGGCAAAGGTCAGTAACGAATAAAGGATCGCTTTTCTTGACAGTTGTTTTGGCTGAGTTAGTGTAATAGCTTTCATCTTATGCCTTCCTCGCTTTCCCGCGGCCAAGCCGGTTTGTAATAATCAGGTTCAGTACAGAGAAGATCATGATGATCCCGAACAGCACAATTGCTGTCGCTGATGCTGTACCGAAGAAGTTGTTCTCAAATGCATCACGGTATAAGTATGCTACAACCGTTATTCCTTCTTCACGGAGATTTCCACCGAAGAAAATCAGCGGCTCTGTAAAGATCTGAAGTGATCCGATTGTTCCCATGAATACGGTAAATAGAATAAATGGCTTCAGCATTGGCAGCGTGATGTAACGCAGCTGCTGGCTGAGAGTTGCCCCATCAATTTTCGCTGCTTCGTAAAGATCGCTTGAAATACTCTGCATTCCGGCAAGATAGATAATCGTGTTATAACCTACCCAACGCCAGAAAATCATCGTGGCAATGGCAATTTTTGCTCCCCACTCTGACTGGGTGAAGACGATTGGATCTACGCCAAAAACGCCTAAGATACTGTTTACAAGACCAAAAGATTGGTTGTTAAAAATAATACTGAATAGAATCGCTACCGCTACGATCGATGTTACATAAGGCATGAAGATCGCTACACGGAACGTATTCTTAAAGCGCAGCGCCTGTGCATTCAGCGCATAAGCCAGCAGGAACGCTACAATCAGCTGTGGAACGGTTCCTAAAAGACCAATCACGACTGTGTTATAAATAGATTTCCAAAAGATAGGGTCATTGAAGATAATCGTAAAGTTGTTTATGCCATTGAAGGTCATTTCACCAAGGCCATTCCATTTAAAGAAGGCAAGGTAGAAGCTGAAAAGCATTGGAAACAAACCAAAAATCGCAAAGAGGATAAAAAACGGTGATACGAATAAATATCCGGCAATGCTGTTACGTTTTTCCTGACTCATTGAGCGTTTTGTTTTTTTCTCGGTGTATTTCTCAGAGTTTGATACCATGTTGCAGGACATCTCCTTTTATCAAAAAGGGCAAGGAGCCGGCTAAGCGGTCCTTACCCATCTTTGAACTTATTTTACTCACGCTCAAGACGCTGCTTAATTCTTTCCATTGCGTCATCCCACTCCTGGTCCGGATCGCCACCGCTGCTTAATACGTTATTAAGTGCTGTCATGATCTCACCCTGAACAAGAAGGTAGTTGCGTCCTTTATATACATCTTTAACCTGGTCTGCTGCTTCTGCGAATACTGCAGCTGTGTTGATTCCACCGAAGTAATCATCAGTGTAGTTTACAAATTCATCCTGCTCATATGTTGCTGGTGTTGATGGGAATAGACCCATATCTTTGAATGACTCAAGCTGTGTTTCAGGTGATACAAGCCACTCGATAAACGCGTAAGCTTCTTCCTGCTGATCTGATTCTTCAGAGATCGTCAGGTATGATCCACCCCAGTTACCAGCGCCTTCAGGCATTGTTGTGATCATCCACTGATCAGAATCAGGTGCATTACCTTTTACAACACCCTGCATCCAAGCTGGTCCAAGAAGTGTTGCGTAAGAACCTTCAGCCATCCCCTGACCCCATTCAGGTGTCCATAGAGGCATGTTTCCTACAGCGCCTTCTTCAATCAGGCTTACAGTGTAATCATATGCTTCACGGATTGCTGCATTGTCTTCAACAATCAGCTCGTTATCACGGTTAAAGTAGTGCTCATCAGCCTGGTCACGCTTCGCGTTAAAGATCAGCTCTGCGTTATCAACAACCGGCTTTCCAGTTTTCTCTGCTACGTCTTTAGCGAACTGGGAATATGCTTCCCACGTATCAAGTGAGGCTGCAAGCTCAGCAGGATCTGTTGGATAACCCGCTTCTTCTACTACATCCTTACGATAGTACATCGCTGTTGGACCGATATCAGTCGGCAGACCGAACATGAACTCACCGTCAGCGCTTTGTCCTACGTTCCAAACCCACTCAAGATAGTCACCCTGTACATCTTCAGCACCTAAATCATAAAGGTTAGCAAAACGATCCTGTGCTTCACGGTAACGCTCGATTTCCCCTACTTCGATCATTGCAATGTCAGGAGCACCCTGTCCTGCAGAAAGAGCAGTGAACAGGTTATTGTGGTGGTCACCCATCTCAGTTGACTGAACATTGATTTTAACGTCCGGATTTTCTTCCATGTACTTTTCAGCAAGCTCTTCATAGCCCGTTGTTCCGAAAACCCACATGTCGATTGTTTCACTTCCACCGCCGCTGCCTGAGCCGCTGCCGCTTTCATCACTTGAACATCCTGCCAGAATTGCCATTGCACTACCTGCTAAAATACTTGTTTTCCAAAGCTTTTTCATTTCTAATCCCCCTAGTTTGTTTTGACTTGCACTTCTACCCCATTGTTCTGAATGACCTGCTGAAACCACTTAGCACTTTCTTTTGGAATACGTTCCTGTGTCTCAAAATCAACATATACCAGGCCAAAGCGTTTGCTGTAGCCGAATGCCCATTCAAAATTGTCCAGGAAACTCCAAGCGAAGTATCCTCTTAAATCTGCGCCGGCTTCGATTGCATCCAGACATGCGTCCAGGTGCTCCTGCAGATATTGAATCCGGTCGGAATCCACTACCTTGCCGTCTGTCACTTCATCATCATAAGCGGCACCATTTTCCGTTACATATAAAACCGGGTTGTTATACTCTTCCTTCAGTCTGATCAGCAGATCTGAAAGCCCCTTTGCATATACTTCCCAGCCCATTGCTGTGCGTCGGTGTCCACCACCTTCATGACCTGCATCCAACCATGCTCCCGGCTGATGATTCAGGTATGAGATGGAGTAATAATTAATACCAAGGAAGTCAACCGGTGCTGCAATCGCTTCCAAATCTCCCTCTTTGATAAAAGAGAAATCAGTATACACACTGTAATGCTCAAGCATATCTGCCGGATAAGATCCTTTGAATACAGGATCCAGGAACCAGCGATTCAGGAATCCATCCCATCTTACAGTCGCTTCTTTAGAAGAAGGCTGCTCGTCTGCAGCGTAAGAAGAGTTCAGGTTCAGCGTAATGCCAATCTCACCCTTGCGCTGCTTCGCACGAAACTGTTCAACCACTTTGCCGTGTGACAGTAATACATGGTGTGCTGCTTTTAAAAACGCAGGAATATCACGGTAACCAGGTGCATGCTCGCCTGAACCGTGACCCAGCCAGCTGACTACCCAAGGTTCATTATGTGTAATCCAGTTCGAAACGCGGTCCCCAAACCGGTCAAACAGCACTTCACAGTAATGAGCGAATTCTTCTACGATCTCACGGTTCATCCATCCTCCGCGATCCTGCAGTGCCTGCGGTAAATCCCAGTGATAAAGTGTCACAGCCGGCTTGATGCCTTTTGCTTCTAGCTCTGTTAACAGACGGTCGTAAAACGCAAGACCCTCTTCGTTAACCACCCGGTCTCCGTCAGGAAAAATTCTGGACCATGAAATCGAAAAGCGGTACCATGGCACATCTAAATCTTTCATTAATTGAATATCTTCCGGATAACGATTAATGTGGTCACACGCAACCTCGCCGTGATCTCCATTCAGTACCTTCCCCGGATTCTTACAAAATTGATCCCAGATCGACTCGCCTCTTGTATCACGACCACCTTCTATTTGGAAAGAAGAAGTAGCGGTTCCCCATACAAAGTTTTCTGGAAATTTCCTCATGTCGTATCAGCCCCACTAATTACGAATATTTTTTCGTAAATTATTTAATAGAATAAAAATCTTTCGTTAATTTGGATTTTAAACCTCTTAGAAAGCGTTGTCAATATGAATTTTTAGATTATTTTCGTAGTTTACTAATTATTTTCACGAAAATTTTTCGTTCTATCTTTCGGAAACATTCAATTCTAGTAATATATTCGTTTTTATATTCGTATTAAAGTTCGTTATATCCTGATTATTTGGAAAAGCGGGGTCATTTGTAGGGGTTTTTAAGGAAAGTGCTTTTCGTATCGATGAAAATGAGTTTGACGCGGAACCAAACTGCTATGATCACGATCTCCACTCCGGGGGAAACACTGATTAAAAGTCCAGTAAAAAAAAAATCCGCATCCACTTAAAAAGTGAACACGGACTTTCCGGTCGTGATGACATTATCCAATGTTGTATTTCTTTCTGAAGCGTTCTGCACGGCCATCTTTGTCCGCAAACTTCTGGCGGCCTGTGTAGAATGGGTGTGTGTCAGAGCTGACCTCAACTTTTAAAAGCGGGTACGTGTTGCCGTCTTCCCACTCAATCGTTTCATTAGACTTCATTGTAGAACCAGTCAGGAATTTAAACCCGCTGTTTGTGTCCATGAATACAACTTTTCTGTAATCCGGATGGATATCCTGTTTCATTTGTATTGCCTCCTTATTTATATCACGTTTATTTAATTAAATCGTAAACGTTACGTTTTGAGTTTACTCTCCTATTAAAACATATTTCATATAAGAGATCAAATCTTTGGATTTTAAAGGGAATGAGCCTTCATAAATAGAAACAAACAGCAGAACTTTTAAAGGAGGCAGATACGTGTATCAGTATTTTAACGGCTACATAATCAGAGAGGGTACACAGAATATCCCTGCAGATCAGGTTGAGAGATTATTTATAGATGCAGGATGGGTACGCCGTACACCTGAATGGCAAAAAGAAAAATTTACGCTGATTTTCCAGAACTCCACCTGGGCATATACAGTTTGGGATGACAATGAAATGATCGGTATGGTCCGGGTACTGTCCGATCAGGTTATGGCAGCCACGATTATGGATCTGGCTGTACACTCTTCTCATCGCGGTAAAGGGATTGGTCAGAAGCTCGTGGGGTTATGTCTGCAAAAGCTCCCTCACGGAGACTGGTTCGCTCATACTTCAAGCAATAATTATTCATTCTATGAGCAGCTTGGTTTTGAAGTGAAAGATCCGAATCACAACGGCACATGCGCTTATTACGGATATATTGAAGCACGAAAGGCTGGTCACCGTTAAAGTCAAAGCGCACCTGCTTCATGATTTTTCCTTGAATGTGCTACACTTATGGACAGTGATGATTATCTTGGAAAGAGGTTGAATAGCATGACAAGTTCAAATAATGTACGTTTAACATCCCTATCCTCTAAAGGTGGTTGCGGCTGTAAAATCGGCCCCGCTGATCTTGCACAGGTACTGAAGAATCTTCCGCAGGCCGAAGCCAATCCGAATCTGCTTGTTGGACTGGATACGAGTGATGATGCAGGCGTGTATAAGATTAATGAAGAAACAGCGATTGTACAAACCGTTGATTTTTTCACGCCGATAGTTGATAACCCTTATGATTTCGGCCAGATTGCAGCAGCGAATGCGATCAGCGATGTGTATGCAATGGGTGGAACCCCGCTTACCGCATTAAATATCGTCGCATTTCCGATCTCTACTTTAGATAAAAGTATTTTGACTGATATCCTCCGCGGAGCCGGCGATAAATTGAAAGAAGCCGGCGTCACACTCGTTGGCGGGCATTCTATTGATGACAAAGAGCCGAAATTCGGATTAGCAGTCACAGGAACGGTCCATCCTGATAAAGTGAGAGCCAACGCAGGCGCTAAACCTGGTGATAAGCTGATTTTAACGAAGCCGATTGGTGTCGGGATTTCTACTACTTCTCTTAAAAACGGTCTGCTGACTGAAGAAGAAACAGCTAACGTAACAAAGGTAATGGCGACGTTAAATAAAACAGCCGCCGAAACGATGTCTGCTTATGATGTTCACGCTGCAACAGATGTGACAGGCTTTGGATTACTTGGTCACGCGTCTGAAATGGCAGCAGGTAGTGATGCAGGGCTCGTCATTTATAAAGAGGATGTTCCGGTTCTTCCACGCGTTCGCGAGCTGGCTGAAGCTGGTTCTGTACCGGGTGGGACACGCAATAACTACGCCCATTTAGAAGGCAAGGTGGATTATCCCGAGGAGATGGATCAACTGGACCGCTATATTTTATGTGACGCGGTAACATCCGGTGGACTGCTGATTTCTGTGTCAGCTGAGGAAGCGGATCAGCTGCTCGCAGACTTACGCAGTAAAGAAGTAAATGCTCATATGATTGGAGAAGTTACTGCAGACCATCCGGGGAAAATTCGTGTGGTATAAAGATTGAAGGTGAAAATTATGACACGTGAAATTACATTAAATGATTTAATGGAAGCCCATGAGAAAAAAGAGCGGGTCCTCGTTGACGTCCGTTCTCCCGGCGAGTTTGAAGAGGGTTCGATTCCGGGCAGCATCAATATCCCTGTCTTTGATAATGAAGAAAGAGCTGAAATCGGCACGATTTATAAGCAGGTTGGTCAGGAACAAGCAAAAGCACGCGGACTCGAGATTTTCTCTGCGAAGCTTCCTGTATTCGTCGAGCAGCTTAAGGCGCTTGATGCCCCGATTTCAGTTTTTTGCTGGCGCGGAGGGATGCGGAGTAAAGCAGCGGCTACCTTTACAGACTTTATGGGACTTGATGTGAACCGCTTAACCGGTGGCATCCGTACGTACCGTCAATGGGTCGTCCAGGCACTGGAGGATTATGAATTTAGTGCGCAGCTCCTCGTATTAAACGGTTATACCGGCTCTGGCAAAACAGCAATTTTGCGGAAGCTTCAGGAGGAAAATGAACCTGTTCTTGATCTGGAGGGATATGCAGGTCACAGAGGATCCATTTTCGGACAGATTGGACTGGTACCTAACAATCAGAAAAAGTTCGATTCTTTGTTAATCACTGACCTGAGGCGCTTTAAGGATTCTCCTTATTTACTGATGGAAGGTGAAAGCCGCCGGATCGGCCGCGTTCATATGCCGGACTTTTTATTTGAGAAAAAAGAGCGCGCACCTCAGATCTTTGTTAAGTTGCCAATTGATGTACGCGTTCAAAATATCCTTGACGATTATCATCCGGACGAGTCAAAGGATGCCTTTTTAGAAGCATTCAGCCGGATCGAACGGAGAATGCATACGCCGGTTGCGAAAGATATTCGCGATCATTTAGAAGCAGGAGAATTCCGGGAAGCCTTCAAAATGCTTCTGGTTCATTATTACGACCCCCGCTACGAGCACTCGATCAGTCGTCATGAAGAGCGGAATGATGTGGTCATTGAAGCAGAAACGCTTGAAGAAGCTTACTTAAAGGTAAAAGAAACCCTTGCTCAATACACAGTTAAGAAATAAGCGCAAAGCCAGCCTCGGGAATGAGAGGCTGGCTTTTTAATATCGTGTTATCTTGTAAACCGTGTCGGGATTTTTCACAAAAGTGACCAAGCACCATCCCACCTATGCTTTTTTCTGTGTCCTGCTCTGGCTCCGAGCCCTCCGGCAATTGCCAGCAACAGAAGCCACACGTAAGCCTTCTCCAACTATTTCACTCCTCTTGACCATCTCTTATGGAATGCTTAATGTAAATTGTATCAGATTCGAACGGAGGACAATGAATGACCTACATATGGATTGGAATCGGCGGAGCCATTGGCAGTATGCTAAGGTATCTCACCGGCCTGCTTTTACCGCCTGTCTCGGGCTTCCCACTCGGAACACTTTCGGTTAATCTGATTGGCTGTTTGATTCTCGGGTTTTTATCTTCACAGGCAGATTCCAACTGGAGCGCCTCTCCTCAGGTGAAACTGGCGGTTAAAACAGGATTAATCGGATCGTTTACGACCATGTCTGCCGTCAGCACCGAGCTTGTGATTCTTTTACAGAGCGAACATTATGGGGTCGCCCTGCTTTATTTCACATTAAGCTTACTTGGCGGTCTATGCTTTGCATCACTCGGAATGCTCCTTGGTAACTCTACTGAGAAAAGGAGGAAAGTCCAATGACCATTGTGTTATTATCGGCAGGCGGATTTTTCGGAGCGATTTGCCGTGCCTTTGTCTCAATGAAACTGAATCGGCAGCATACGCCGTATGGAACCTTACTCGTTAATCTGCTCGGCTCCTTTTTGCTTGGCTTTGTGCTTTCTCTTGGCGTAAACGGATATTTGTATGCATTCGCTGCCCTTGGTTTTCTAGGTGCTTTTACAACTTTCTCAACCTTTTACGTAGAAATCGTAAAGCTTATGATGAAACGCAGAACCGGTCGGGCGATCGCCTACCTTTTTCTGACCTATGCAGCAGGGGTTTTATTTGCAGCTCTCGGTTTTTTTACAGGAAATTCATTTTAAGAACGTGAAAAAACCTCCGGCCGCCAGCCGGAGGTTTGCGCGTATACATCTATTGGGTGGGAAGATATTATTCTTTCTTAATCGCCAATTCGGTTTGTTGGTTCCTTTTTTCTTAAGAAAGCCGCTGTCTTCCCGGCAGTTCACTACAATGCAGCAAAATAGCGATTCATTGCCCGCCACCTTACCGTTGTTTTACGTGGTCACAAAGGTAATTTACCCCATTATCCACGATTTAAACGTCTTCACTCTCTCCCTCATGGCTGAATTGCCAGATGATGCCGAACTGATCCGTCACTTGCCCATACGCCTTGCTCCAGAACGTTTCCTGCAGCTCCATATCGACCTTTCCACCCTGCTTGATCCGGTCAAACTGCTTTCTCAAAAGTGCCTCATCCTTAAGCCAGACCGTCAGTGAAATATGATTCCCCTGAATATACGATGTACCTGGAAATGTGTCCGAAAACATCAGCATACTGCCGTTTACTTTCAGTGCTGCATGCATGATGCGATCTTTCATTTCTTCAGGAATCTCAAACTCAGGATTAGGCGGCTGCTCCCCAAATGTCATAATATCCGGAGCCGGTGAGTCAAATACCTCGCGATAAAACGCCACAGCTTCTCTCGTATTGCCATCAAAATTCAGATATGCATTTAAAGACATCCTGTTCACTCCTTTTTTTCACTTACCTTATATATTCGGAACAGATAGTGGAAATCCTGTTGAAAAGCAGCCGATTGTAAAAAATTATTTTTCGATTCTTTCCGGCTAATTTTATAGGATGAAAAAGAAGGTGGTGCATGACATGAAACGAAAGACAAATAAACAGAAATGGCTGATGGGACAGACCTGGAATGATCTACTTTTTGCCCACTATCCAGTGCCTGCAGAGGAGCTTCGTCCACTGATTCCCGATTGTCTTACGCTTGATACGTTTGAGGGGCAAGCCTGGGTCAGCGTGGTTCCTTTTGAAATGAGCCATATTTATTTCCGGGGGCTTTCCCTGTTTACGTATAAGAGACGCTTTGCTGAATTGAATGTAAGAACGTACGTTACTTTTAATGGTGAGGCAGGCATTTATTTTTTCAGTCTTGATGCCAATAGTCCGCTTGCCGTTAAGCTTGCGAATTTTTCTTACGCACTTCCTTATTTGCATGCGGACATGAGTGTAGTACATGCGGAAAATCGCATTCATTTTAAAAGCAGACGGACTGATACGCGGGCACCTTTCGGGGATTTTGATGGTGTGTACGGTGCAGATGGAGATTCATTTAAAACGGTGAAAGGGTCGCTTGAATATTGGCTTACAGAGCGTTATGTCTTATTTGTGTTAAAGGGACGGAAAATTCTAAAGGGTGCTATTTATCATGATCAGTGGACTCTGCAGCCCGCTTATGCTGAATTTAACATAAACCGTGTCGCGGAAAGTGCAGGCATCTTACTGCCTGATCAGCCTGAATTGCTTCATTTTGCAAAGCAGTTAAAGGTTCAAGTCTGGCCGCCTGAGCAGGTGGGGATTTTTGATCGTGAGTAGTGAGTGATTCGGGTTTGATGGCGGGAGGTTCACAGAATTTTGGCCGGAGTTCGCAGAATTTTTGGGGTGGTTCGCAAAATTTTCGAGGTGGTTCATAAGATTTTTACGCTGGTTCGCGGGATGTTGAGGAAGGTTCGCAGGATAATGACTAAGTACCCACTCCCCTCCCCAAACAGTCCATCTCTCTGCCCCCCGCTTCATCTCAATGGACAGTTCCCGCAATAAGGCTGTTCCTCACCCTGTTTGATCTGATAGAGCCTGCAGCACGTTTCCCTGACCGGAACGACATCCCAGCTATCCGGACGCTGCAGGTATGTTGTGAATGGATTCACTTCAAGGCCTGTCCACGGTGCATCCGGAGCGGTCATTTCGCAAAACAGCTCTTCCAGCTGATCCTGGCTGTAATCACCAGCCTTTTTTCGAAACACAGCCTGCATACGCACCGCAATATTTTCCCATAAGATCTTCTGCGGTATTTTGCATGTTTTTGAGAAGCGCTGAACCATCGGTGTTAAGTGTTCTGCAAACACAACGGTTTTCCAATCACGGTTCATCTCTTCATGATCGTCACTTTCAAGGAGGACAAAGTGGTCAAAGTGAAATTCCGCCTCTTTAAGCCAGTTCACTTTCCCACGCTTCAGCCCATAGTACTCAAGGGCTGCGGCTGCCGTCATGACTGCATATCTTTTCATCACGAGCGAGGCTGCTGTTGATTCAAGTTCAATATCACTTACGCGTGCATACCGTCCGACTACCTCCGCAATGACTTCCGGATCCTCCAGCTGTTTAATGGAAATGCCTGTTCTGCCCTCTTTCTTTTCCACGCGATATGATTGTAAATCCATGACCTCTCTCCTTTTATACAAATTTAGTGACGAAAATCACTGATTACGATAGCGGAACAGCAGATACAGGAAGAATGGCGCACCAATTGCAGCGGTGAATACACCTGCCGGAATATCGAGTGGCAAAAACAGAGTGCGCGCGATCAGGTCTGCAATCAACACCAGAAATGCGCCTATTAATGCCGTTGTGACTGCAAGTCCGGGGAATGATCGATGAACGAGCCGTCTTGCGATATGAGGAGCCATTAGTCCGACAAACTCGATTCCACCTGCATAGGCAGCGGCGGTTCCTGCCAGCATCACACTGCACATTAAAAAGATAAACTGCTGCAGCTGTACACGAATGCCGACACTGATTGAAAAATCCTCTCCAAGCTCCGTCACATTCAGTCCTCTACCTAGTACGACAAGGAATGGAATTGGAATCAGCAGCCACCAGATCATCGACGTCACTTCACTCCAGGATGCTGCATAAATACTGCCAGTCAGCCAAATATAAGCCGTCGTTGCAGTAGCTGTTTCACTCATCACAAGCATAAAAGTCACACATGCCTTCATGATGGCTGAAAGTCCAACACCAATTAAGACCAGCCTGATCGGCGTGACCCCTTTATTCCATGAAATGAGATAGATCAGTAACGCGGCAAGAAGTCCTCCGGCAATCGCAGCGAGTGGCAGATACTGCATGCTGATGATACCTGCACCAAAGAAAATAAACGTCACGGCTCCGAGGGAAGCACCGCTTGTGATTCCGATAATATCAGGTGAAGCGAGCGGATTTCTGACAAGGCTTTGAAGAATCAGACCTGCGATACCAAGCGCTGCTCCTACTAAAATGGCCATCGTCGCACGCGGTAAGCGCAGCGTTTCAACGACAAAAGTATGCTGATCGATCTGACCCGTTATTTGCATAAAAACTTCTGTAAGCGGAATCCAGTTACTACCTGCAGATAGACTCAATAGAAATAAACCTGTTACTGCCAATAGCCAGATACCCGTCACCAGCAGCCAGCGTGTTGACAGCTGAATAGAGATGCGGTCATTAAACAAACGGAATGTCCATTGCTTCATTTCTTTGACACTCCTTTTTTAGCAAGGTAAATAAAGAACGGTCCGCCAATAAAGGCGGTCATGACACCTATCGGCACTTCCTGAGGAGCAATGATCACACGCGCAACAATATCTGCTGATAACAACACAGCTGCTCCGAGCAGGCCACTGTAAGGAAGGATCCAGCGATAATCATTCCCCACCAGACTCTTCGCCATATGCGGAACAATCAGCCCGATAAAACCGACTGATCCCACCACTGCAACTGAGCCTCCGGCAAGAATAATAACCAGCATGCCCATGACAAGCTTGGTCAGCCAGACCTTTTGTCCAAGCCCTTTCGCTACGTCATCACCTGATGAAAAGACACCCATCGGACGAGCCATAAACAGACTGACAATTAAGGCAATCAGTAAAAATGGCAAGACAGATAACAGCATCTCAAGGTCACGACCTGCCACTGATCCTGAAATCCAGAACAGGACCGTCTGAATAGACTGTTCATCCAATACGAGCATCCCTTGAGTAAACGATACAAAAAGTGCTGACAGTGCCACACCCGCCAGGATAACCTTGATTGGTGTAAGTCCATCACGCCCGAGGCTGCCCAGAAAGAAAACAGTCCCCCCTGCGATCGCGGCACCGAGGAAGGCAAACCACATATATCCTGTAAGTGAAGACACCTCAAGCCAGGTAATGGCAAAAACGATAAAGAAAATGGCCCCTGCATTAATTCCGAGCAGGTCGGGTGCTGCAAGCGGATTTCTTGTAAGCGCCTGGACAAAAACCCCTGCAAGCGCAAGGTTCATGCCAATCACGAGTGAAATAATGCCTCTTGATAATCTGGAAGTACCAATAATGAGGTGGTTTGTATTATTTGGATCGTAGCTGATGATCGCTTCCCACGTCTCAGATAAGGGAATAGACGTCTGTCCAACTGCAAGACTCGTCAGGAACAAAAAGACGACGGTAGTGAGCAGTCCGATCAGTCCGATTAGTTTTAATATAGGGGAACGTAACATAGTAACGCCTCTTCTTTCATGAGAAAAAGGGGACGCAAAATGCCTCCCCCTCACTCAAATCTTATTCCTCAAGCTCAAAATACTCGTACATATCATCCAGCATCAGGTGGGCAGACTGTAAGCCTCCAGCCATATTCCATGCAACCTCATCTACTGTAAATACGTTGTCATTCTTAACAGCTTCTAGGTTCTGATAAAGCGGGTGTGCAGTCCAGTCTTCATATGTGTTCTGAACATCCGGAGTATCCTCCATGAACTGGAAGATTACATCTGCATTCATCTGAGGAATTGCTTCTTTATCGTTTAACATTACGATTTCTTCATTTTGTCCCTGAAGCTCAGTCGGCTCTTCAAATCCAGCTTCCTGAAGAATCGACCCGGCAAAACCAGTTACGTAAATACGCGCGTGATCTGCACGGTAGTTCAATACCGCAGCACTCATTGGCCAGTTTTCATTCGTGCTGACCTTTTCCTGGAAGTCAGCGATGCGGCTGTCCCAATCAGCCAGTAGCGTTTCAGCCTGTTCTTCTTCACCAAGCGCACTACCAATAAGATTCGTTGTTTCTTTAAAATCATAAATGGTTTCATTTACGATTGTTGGAGCAATTTCAGAAAGCTGCTCATAAATCTCTTCGTGACGGATCTGGGAAGCGAAAATGACATCCGGCTCTAATGCGGCAATCTCTTCAAGGTTAGGCTGTGTTTCCTGCCCTACATATGTAACATCCTGCAGATCGTCCTTTAAATAATCATACATTGGCATCTGTACCCATGACTCAACGACGCCAACTGGTGTTACGCCAAATTCCAGCACAGTGTCAGTTGCTCCCTGATAAAGTGTCACAACGCGCTCTGGCTTCTCTTCAAGCGTAGTTGTGCCCATCGCGTGCTCTACTTCAATTGAACCTGACTCTGTTTCTTCTGAAGCATTTGATGCATTATCTGACTCAGTCGCATCTGTTGACTCTTCTCCGCTGCCGCCACAAGCTGCCAGCACAAGAGCAGAAACAAGACATGCAACGATAAATAACAATAGCTTTTTACTCATGTTCTTAATCTCCTTTGGTGATAATGATTTTCATTTGCAATATGATTGTATTACAAATGAAAATCATTATCAATACTCAATTGAGAATTAATTTCATTTTTTTCTATTTCATAACTGATCTACTAATGATTAAATGTATGAAAAATGCCTGACCCTCTTCCATAATCCAGGAAGAATGATCAGGCAGATGAAGGGAAATAAGCATTTTTATGCTCTTCCACGTCTTTTAATCAAGTAATAAATCACAGCTGCAACAAATAATACAGCAAGAATCACATAAACGACATTCGAATAGACTTCGATGCGGTGTACGATTGTTTCCCATGAGTCTCCAACAGAAGCGCCAAGGTAGATCAACACGATGTTCCAGATCAGTGTTCCTGCGGTTGTAAAGCCGAGAAATACCCAGATGTTCATGTTAGACATGCCGGCTGGAATTGATATCAGGCTTCGTATCAGTGGAATGAATCGGCAAAAGAAAACGGTCCATGGTCCGTATTGATCAAACCAGGCATCCGCCCGATGAAGGTCCTCTTTTTTTACCCGTAACACTTTCCCCCAGCGATCAATGATCTTTTCCAACCGTTCCACATCAAGCTGCACACCGAGAAAGTAAAGTGCAATGGCCCCCGCCACTGACCCTGCAGTCGATGCAGCTACCACTCCCGGGATCGTCAATCCTGAATCCACCGTCATAAACCCGCCAAATGTTAAAATAACCTCAGAAGGAATCGGCGGGAAAATATTTTCCAATGCAATGAGAAAAAACACACCAAAGTATCCGTATTCATTCATAATCTCAGTCAGCCAGTTTTCCATTACAGACTCCTTTTACAGCGGGTAACCCTGCAGTCATTCATATTTTGATCAAGAAAGGACTTTTAAGATGAATCAAAAAGAAATGGAGCAATATATTATTCAAAAGTATCAGGAAGATGAAAAAATTATGGTCCTATTGTTTATCCAGTGGTGTCAGGAACAAAACCTCGACCCTGAAAAGCTGTATAAAGAAGCTTACCCTACGCAACCTGCCAACTCACTGTTAAAACAGCTTATAGAGGATCAAGTTTCAACAGATTTAGAGATCGATGCAGGAACGCTCATTAATGTGATGCAGGTCTTCGGCAATGATGACCTGGCACATGTCATTTCGGTCTATGCTGAAAAGTAAGGATCAGCTCAGGGATTTCTCCAGACCGGCCAGCGCCCAGCGCAGTACCTGCTGGTCGCCGGTACTTTTTGCATAGCGCAGCAAAACGGTATTGAGAAAAGCAGCCTTGAAACGGGCAAGCTTAATTGTCTCATCATCAACGCTTCCATATGCAGCAAAAAAGCGGCTTCTGAATTCAGGGGAAATACATTGAAAAGCAATTGAAAGATCAGATGCAGGGTGACCAATATGGGCATCCCCCCAATCGATGATTCCTGAAAGTTTTCCTCCTCTGGCAATCAGGTTTTTAGGGTGCAGATCCCCGTGAACAAGCACGGTACCTGCAGGATTCTTCCATTCTTCCAGCTGGTCGAGATAACTCAGCAGCTGCTGATAGAGCTTTTCAGGAATAACCGGAGATGCCTCCTCTGCTATGTCATAAAAGTGTTTTTTTCTCAGAGCAGTGGATAGCCGATTCAAATGGTCAGGCTCTGCATCTATACACGCAATCGGGAGTGCATGAAGTTTTTTAAGAAAGTGCCCAATCTTGTCAGCTGCTTCATTCAAGCAGTCCGTGTCTTCAAGATCAGTCAAAACCTTCCCGTTCACCAGAGAAAAACCGACATATGAATCGTTTTCATCCTGTCCTTTTTGAAAGTAAACGGGTTTCGGATAATCAAATCCGCCCTCAAAGGCTATCTTTTCAAGGCTTGTAAGAACTTTGTTTTCTATGTACATGGCTTCGAGCCCAAGCTTTCTTCTCGGAAAACGGAACACCCATTGTTCATTTACCATGTATACGGTGTGGTCAAAGCCTGTTCCTAAATCTTTAATCTTTACAGGTCTCAGCTCCGGATAAGCCTCTTCTATCCTTACCTGTGCCTCTTTTATTGTAACGGGGTGTGTCGCTTCCCATGGATTCATTGTCTCACTCCTGCAGCTCTTTCATGATTTTTACTCATTATACCAAATACATAGCTTTATTGATTTTTGGGATAGTAGTGTATGATGATAGGTAACGATTTGAACCGAATCGCCTAAGAGGAGTGCTTGAAATGGAATCCTACCGTCATTATGCGGAAAGCATTGTCTTTGCGCATCAATATAAAAAAACAATTGTCACAGACCATCATCCCGACCTGGAATGCATCGGGATTGGCAGAAGTGCTGCGGCATTTCGAATCAAAGGGAAAGATCTGGTCGTAAAGGTATTTTTCCCGGAGTTTGAATCCATCGCGCAGGAGGAAGCAGAGATTTATTCGCTGCTGAGTGACAGCCACTTTTATCCTTCGATCTATGATAGCGGACCAAATTATCTCGTTATTGATTACGTTGAAGGAAAGACGTTTTTCACCTGTCTCACTGACGGCACTTTTATTAAGAAGCGTTATGTTGAAGAGGTAGATGAAGCACTTGAAGTAGCGAGAAATGCCGGTCTGACACCTTCAGACGTTCACCTGCGGAATATGATTGTTTTACCTGATGATCACGTGAAATTAATCGACCTGGCAAGGTTTCGTCAGCTAAAAGAGGATGACTCCCAGTGGGATGACTTAAAGGGTGGATGGCCGCTCTATTCAAGACCCTGGTTTCCTAAAAAGATACCCGCTTTCCTGCTTAACCGGATCGCGTTTATCTATAAAAAATCACCAAGGCTGTTCAAATGGATTTTCCATAGGTAATGTTTCACGTGGAACGCTTCAGAGCTGGTCAAATATAAGTTGTAAAATCAAAAGGAAAGTCACTGATTTAAGAATTGGTGAGATGATAGCGGGCTTTATTTTTCTCGCTACCCTGACACCTAATTGTGCACCCAACCACGAACCGGCCATGAGTGAAATAGTCAGAGACCAGATAATCGATCCTGCGGCAATGTATGTAATCGCTGCTCCAAAGCAACTTGAAAAAGTCGCCAACCTGACAAGCCCCACAGCGTTAATATATGAAAGGTTCAGACTGCTGAATAAATAGAGCATCAGTGTCCCTTGACCCGGACCGAATAAACCGTCATATAGGCCAATTCCATACACACCGGTAACAGACTTAAAACTTGGAATAAGCTTGCGGTCACCTTTAAAGATCGTTTTTCTGAGGAAAGAAGAAATAAATACACAAACTAGTAAAATGATGGCCAGCACAGATAACTGCTCAGAAGTTATGACAGCAGCAATGGCTCCTCCCGCAACTCCCCCAAACAAACTGACCGGGATGATCCATACAGATTTTCTGAAGTCCAATTCCTTTTTTCTCAACAAGTATAAAAAAGAGAAATAAGAGCTGATCGTGTTTGAAACTTTATTGGCACCGATTGCAGAATGAATCGGAACACCTAACAATAGCATGACAGGCAGACTGATCAAGCCTCCTCCACCAGCAAGTGTACCTAGGGTTGTGGCAACAATTCCGGTAATAAAAACCAGAAAAAAATCCATAACAATACCCCCTTTACTCAAGTGTATAGGGGGTATTGTTATAAGTAAATTCGATTAAAATAATATATATCAATAATCAATACTTATGTCTATAATCTTTGCTCTTTTATCACAATAATATCCTCATAAAATTATCCCATTCAGCAGGAAACTGATTGTAGCCTTTTTTCTCAATCGTGCAGTTATCGAGTTGAATCGTAATATGCCAATGGGTATTATCTGTTGAATGATGACTGGCGCCCAAATAAGCATCCTCCCACTCAAACAGGTGAAGGTGCTTCAGTTTTTCGATGATGATATCCTTTGTCTGAGGAGCTATGATCGCCGCCGGAAACCTGACAGACCGGTAAGCATGCTCGCTCATCCTTGAAATTTTAAGCTCATCAAAATCAATAATTGTTCTGTATGATGCTCCCTTCATTTCAGAAACTCTTACATCAACCTGCCTGATCTGTTCATAATGCGGATCCTTCATTTCCCCACCTCCACTCTTACATTTTACCCCTAAGCGTATCCAAAGAAAATATACCTTTCATATATATCTTTAAGGGTATAAAATAACTATATATATTGATCTGAAAGACATATTGCAAAAAGACAGATTTGAATGATTGGCGTATGATGAAACCAACACATGATGAACAGGTGTCAGGAGGAACAATCATGCATAACATGAAATCGGACCCTTACTACTTATTTCACTTTTTCTCCAAGCTGTATAAAATGGTATTTCTGATGGAAGTGGACGAACTGGGGTACCGATATGTGGAAGTAACGGAAGAAGCACAAAAGCTTTCTTCTCTTCCGGATGATTGGAAAAACAAATACATTCAGGACATGTATGAGCCTTGGGTTACTAACCCTCTGATCAGTCAGTACGATTTGGCAGCTTCAACAGGAGAACCTGTCTTCTTTTCAGATAAAATGAACAAACCCTCTAACGTATCAGAGTTCGCTGCATCAGTTCTTTTACCACTTGAAGATCAACATAAGCAGGTCCGGTATATTTTGTGCCTGACGAATGATCTGACTGATGAGACCGCTTCAAAGCTGCTATCCGCCATTGAAAATATAGACTCTTTGACAGGACTCCCTAACCTCATTAAAGTCAAATCAACACTGGCTGAGATGCAGGAACGCGATCCTGCTCTTCAGGTCGCCATCCTTTATTTAAATATAGACAGATTCAAATTTATCAATGAGTTGCTTGGAATTGAAGAAACCAACATGCTTTTTAAAAAGCTTGCCAGAGCAGTTTCATCTATCTTACCTATGGGCTCAATAATGGGGCGGATTGATGGAGATGAATTCATTATCAGCCTTGTTGGTGAATCGGCCAATAAGGCAATGGAGGTTGCCACAGGTGTATTAGATGAAATTTCAACCTTTTCATATTTGGTGAACGGTATTCCAATCTCTGTAACCGGATGTATCGGGGTCAGTCACCATGCTGACGAATTACAGGCGCTGATTGCAAGTGCATGTACAGCCATGGTCGATGCGAAACGAAAAGGCAGAAATAATATCTCCGTCTATACACCAAATGGACAGCTCCAGAACCATGTGGATGAGGTCATGATTGAAACTGAATTAGCCAGAGCTCTCCAAAATAATGAACTGAACGTCTTCTATCAGCCCAAGCTGAATCCGGTAAGTGGCAAGATCAATTTCGAGGCACTGGTGCGTTGGTACAGCCCTAAGCTTGGCGTGGTTCCACCATTGAAATTTGTACAACTGGCTGAAAAAAGCTCTCTGATACTTGAACTGACCAAAGCCGTTACGAAAAAAGTGTGTCAGGATTTCGAGATGTATCCTGAGATTTTCAGCAATACAAGAACCGCCATTAATTTATCTGCCGTGATTTTCGAGCCTGAAATGATTGACGAAGCGGTACTCGATATCCTGAAACAGTATTCGATTTCACCGGAAGTAATTGAAATTGAAATCACCGAAAGCATGCTGATGACTGATCCTGCCGGTGGAATGGAGACCATTCACTATTTACAGGAAAGCGGTTTTACCGTTGTGATTGATGATTTTGGTGTAAGCTATTCCTCGTTGAACTACTTAAAAATGTTTGCACTGGATGGCATTAAGATTGACCGGTCCTTTATTAAACAGATCACGGAAACCGAAGGAAAAAAGGATATTGATATCGTTCATTTCATTATTCAGCTTGCTAAAAAACTGAATATGAAAGTGACAGCTGAAGGGGTGGAGACGAAGCAGCAGTTTGATTTACTGACCGGTCTCGGCTGTAATGAAATACAGGGTTATTTTTTAAGTAAGCCTGTACCGGCTGAACAGCTTGAAGATATGCTGAATACGGTTCATAAATCAATTAGCCTGAAGCGTACTCCAGATGAGTGGGTTGCCTCTCTTCAGGCAGCCGTAACCATCGATACTGCCGAAAAAGAGCGTCTTCATGCTCTTTACGATCTGAATATTTTAGATACACCATCTGAGGAAACTTTTGAACGGATCACCCGGACAGTCAGGGATGCTTTTCACGTACCCATCACCTTTATTTCTTTTATTGATGATGAGCGGCAATGGTTCAAATCATGCATTGGATTACCCGAGCCTGTCATGGCAGCGAGAGAAGTTCCCAGGGACCAGACAATCTGCGATAAAGTCATTAGAAGCGGTGAACCGTTAATTATTGATGATATGTTCTACAGTGAAGATCCTTCTATTCAGATACTTGCGAAAGAAGCCGGCTTACATTTTTACGCCGGGATCCCGATTAAACAGGACGGACAAGTCATCGGGACCTTCTGTATCGCTGACTTTCATCCGAGAAGGCTGAGCGATGAGCAAATCGCCCGTCTTCATGACTACACCGCCTGGATCGATACAGAATTAAAACTCAGAATTAAAACAGTAGCGAATTAAAAACAGCAGCCCATATACATGTGTGGGCTGCTGTTTTTTCTATGCTTGCCTTGGAATCACCGGCTGTTCGAGTGCCGTCTGATGATCTTTCAGGCTTTGACTAATCGTTACTACTGAATGAGCCAGCTTGCGGAGTCTGTGATGAATATCCTCATCCGTCAACACGCCGCTCGTAAAATGATCATTGTGGGCGTAAACACCACCCGGAACAATATGCGCTCTAAAATAGCTCGCCAGCGGATTCAACTGATGCTCAATCGCAAGATAATGATGATAAGTTCCTCCTGTTGCAACAAATCCGATGACCTTTCCTTTCAACGCATCATTTGGAATGAGGTCAAATACATTTTTCAGCGCACCTGTGAGTGAACCTCGATAAATAGGTGTGCCAATAATGAATGAATCCGCCTCAATAAATTGCCTGATGAGCCAGGCAGTTTCCCCTTCGTATTTAGATGGGTCACGTCCGTCGCAAAACTGAACCGTTAACTCCGAAAGATTAACGAGTTCAACTTCAACGTCTTCTTTTTCCTTTGCATACTCCGCTGCTTCACGAATGATCGTATACGTTTTAGATCCTGACAAACTGCCTGACAAAGCAAGAATCTTCATACAAACACCCCGCTATCAAAGAGTGCTTTCTCCTTCTGTTTCACGAGCGGAATGACTTCCCGTCCAAAGCGCTCCAGGTCTTCTTCATAATGAAAATGACCTGTTAAAATGAGATCCACGCCTATTTTTTTCAATTCAATGATACGGTCTGCCACCTGTTCAGCAGTTCCAATCAGACCTGTTTTGAAGCCGTCATTGTATTGTACGAGATCCTCAAAAGTAGAATTTGCCCACATACCATCCTTTTCCTTCGTCGCCTGTCCCGCTTCCTTTACTGCGCTACGAAAGCCTTCAACAGCTTCAGTATCTGCATTGGATACAATATCACGAAGCAATTGCACTGCCTCCTTCTCAGTATTTCTCACGATCGTAAAACCATTGACAGCAAATTTGACAGTCCTGCCTTCTTTTTCAGCAAGTGCTCTTACTTCTACGATTTGTTTTTGAAAACCTTCAAGTGTATTCCCATTCATAAAATAATAATCTGATACCCGTGCAGCCATCTGCTTGGCAGCTGCCGAATTTCCTCCCTGAAAAATAGGCAGGTTTCCACCCTGTTCAGGCTTTGGTTTAAGCGGTGCATCATTAATACGGTAAAAGTCGCCTTTAAAGGTTGTCGTTTCCTCTGTCCACAACGAACGTAGTACGCGGGCAAATTCCTCTGAACGACGATATCGCTCATCATGATCCAGCCAGTGCTCCCCATATCCGATAAATTCCTGTTTAAACCACCCACTCACAATATTCACAGCAGCACGGCCATTACTAATGTGATCCAGCGTGGCTAGCATTTTAGCATAGACAGCAGGATGCCATAGACCCGGGTGAACTGCAGAAATCAGCTTTAATTTCTTCGTGACTGATGCAAGCGCAGAACCAAGCGTAATGGCCTCCAGTTGATATTCAGCACCATAGCTTGCGAAAAAACGGGTCTGCAATAGAGCATAATCATATCCCGATTCTTCTGCAATTTGTGCATAACGTTTGTTGGCTTCAAAGCTCCAATCCGTTCTTTGAGGCAGTTTTGATACGACTAATCCCCCACTGACATTGGGTACCCAATAGGCAAATTGTAGTGTTGTCATTTAAATCGTCTCCTTTACTTATGTTGTAAATAGACGAACATCCTATGTGAGTGATAATCTAAAATAGATGACCAGGGATGTCCGTTCCGAATGCAAGCGGACTCTTTCATCAAGAGGAGAGGTGTGGCAGCACCTCTTTTTGTTTTGTCAAAAATCCATCAGTAAAAATAAAAACCCCCTCTATCTGCAGATGATAGAAGGGGCGGCACAGTAAAGATCCTCACCTTCTCATCTTCGGAATATCTTCCTCTGAATTTGGCACCGTGCAGGAGGCTGCTGGTTGCCGAGGCTTCGCAGGGTCAGTCCCTCCACCTCTCTTGATAAGAAGTCTTGCTATAAAATTATAATCCCTATCATAAAGGTAGGATTTAGCGAAGTCAACTATTTTTTGAAAATTGAATTATTATCGGATCGTTCATCAACGCTTTAAGGAATCATTTCTCCGAAAATCACTATGAAGCCTAAAGCCAGTACAGCATACACCCCTGTTCCAACGTAGCCTGTGATCACTGTATATAAAATAAAGGCCTCACGTGTGATCCTCTCACTTCGGTATGCTGTTCTGTAAAGCCGAAACAAGTTGAACATTGTTACGAACACAATCATCGCTGCTCCAAGACTGACCACTACAGCTTCCATTCCCTTTACCCCCATTCAACTATTCACTTTGTTTTTGTACTGCTCATGATCAGGAAAAGTTTCACAAATTAAAAAAGAGCACCCACCAGGATGCTCCTCCATACATTTATGAAAGCTGAGATTTCTTCACAGCAGACATGGTTTTCACGGCAAAGAATGCCACAAGACCAAATCCAACTTTATTGATCAAATCTGCAAAGTTATAGATCAATTCACGCACCAGTTGAATCTCCACTCCTGATGCAAACAGTGTGACAGCATAGCCGATTGGATAAATCGCCCAACCAATCAGGATGAACAGACGCATCTGCAGCAGCGCTTTTCGAATAGGCGCCGGCTTGTCCATCGCAGCCTTCGTCACATTTGTGAACAGCAGATAAATGATATACAGCCAGGCAATACACCCGATGACATAGCTCCACAGTCCGAGCTGTGTAAAGCCGCCGGCGATATTGATAGAGGATTCACCGATATAACCAGCAATAATCATAATGATGTCAGCAATAATTAATGATGCAAGGAGTGTGCGGCTTGCCTTCCCCTTAAGCCCGAGCAAAAGCGGAAATTTCACTAGGAGTAAAGGTGTTGTTACAAGCCAGTCAATATAGCGGATCTCTGTTGGAAAACCATCAATTTCTGATAACAAACCTGACGTGCCGACTGCATCCTTCATAAAGTAATAATGTATAGCGGCAACAAAAGTAACGAGTGCTGCCACCGTTGCAGTTGACCGGTATTCAGGTGCCAAACTATTCCGCTCCACAAGAAAATATAACGTCCCAGCTGCCATTCCAACGAATCCAACCCAGAACATGTACTGTGTCGCCAAAACCAATAGATTGACTTCGCCTTCCATCTTCCTTGCTCCTCCTTCAATATATAGGTGTTATTACACTTTTATTTTACACCTGACAAAAGTTTTATAAATGATCAGAATACGCTGTCTTAAACGTTTGAATGTGCTGACACAGGACATATTTGTCTAACTTATGTCAGCACAATAAACAGTCCGTTTCGTCGTATGAAACGGACTGTTTATTGTGACTATTGACTTATTAAAATTAATCATCAAATGTTTTGACTACTCATTTGATAAAGGTTAGGTCACCTGATTTTCTTTTATTTCATAGACCCTGGCTTCATGAGGCTGCAGGCGGATCTTCTCCGGCATGTGGCCCCGTTCATCTATGGTTACCTGATAGTTACCGATCACTAGACGCGCAGATTCCTTCGCATAATGATCCGGAATATCAACGTCCAGTACATCGTCAGAATGGTTCAGGATTACAAGCCAGGTGATTCCTTCGTAGCTTCGCGTATAAAGATATAAAGGATCTTTCCCTCTTGACCAGTCTGTATAATCACCGTATGTCATCACAGGATGTTCTTTTCTGAGTTCAATCAGATTCTGATACGTATAAAAAACAGAGCTCGGATCCTCAAGTGCTTTTTCAACATTAATGTCTTTATAATTTGGATTCACTTTAATCCACGGCTGACCCGATGTAAAACCGGCGTTTTCAGTTTCATTCCACTGCATCGGTGTGCGTGAGTTATCACGGCTCAGTAGCAAAAGACTCTCAAATACTTCTTCCGGATCCCGTCCTTTTTCAACCTCTTCCTTATATTTGTTTTTCATCGCAATATCATTGTAGTCCTCAATTGAATCAAAACGAACACCCGTCATCCCGATTTCTTCTCCCTGATAAATGTAGGGCATTCCCGGCAGCGTATGCAGCATAATGCCAAGCAGCTTCGCCGACTCCACGCGATATTGACCATCGTTTCCATAACGCGTGACCTGTCTTGTATGGTCATGATTATTCAAAAACTGTGAATTCCAGCCTTTTTCAAAGGTTCCCTTATACCAGCTTTCCTGAATCTCTTTATAACGCTTCAAATCCATCACAGGCATTTCATCCGCCACCTGGAAATGAAACAGCGTATTCAGCTCATTGCGATCTTCATGAACATATAAAAGCCCCGTCTCAGGCGTCACAAACGGGATCTCTCCAACTGTCATCACATCATAATGAGACAGCACTTCGCGGTTCATTTCCTGAAGATATTCGTGAATACCCGGGTTATCCGCCAGATAACTGATGTGCGAAGGGTCCTCAGCATCCGGGAAGCCGTCCTGCTTCGCAAGCAGGTTAATGACATCCATTCGGAAACCGTCGATACCAAGATCCAGCCATGAACGCATCATCCGGAAAATCTCTTTACGCAGCTCATCGTTTTTCCAGTTCAGATCCGGCTGCTCTTTTGCAAAGGAATGAAAATAGTAATCCTCTGTTGTATCATTATAAGTCCATGAAGAAGGTTCAAAATAGGAGCGCCAGTTATTGGGCGGGCCGTCCTCCTTACCCTCTCGCCAGATGTACCAGTCGCGCTTCGGATTGTCTTTTGACGATTTCGATTCAAGAAACCACGGATGCTGATCGGACGTATGATTCACCACGAGATCCATGATCACCTTCATTCCCCGGTCATGAATCGCTGAAAGCAGTTCCTTAAACGTCTCCAGATCTCCCGCTTTTTCCATCACTGACTCATAATCTGAAATATCGTAGCCATTGTCACGATCCGGTGATTCATAAAACGGATTGAGCCAGATCACATCCACGCCAAGCTTTTGTATGTAATCAAGTTTCTCAAGCACACCTTGCAAATCACCAATCCCATCCCCATTGCTGTCATAAAAACTGCGCCAGTAAACCTGATACACAACCGATTCCTTCCACCATATTTTCTTCATCTGCCAGTCCCTCCCGAAAAGTAGTTGTACGGCTATTATAAACGCTTTCATTCCTCTTGTGCGCTCATCCTGATCATTTCACCCAACTGCCTGATCACATCACGGCCACCGTAGCTTCCATGATTCAGTCCATTCCGGTCAGTCCCCCCGCCAAGAGCCAAAAACTGCTCTAACGGTTTAAAATGGAGCCCAATAACCTGTGCCTGAAACGTTTTACTATACCCCGTTTCATAGCGTGCACTCGGATAGCCGTCCAATGTCAACGGATCAGTCAGCTCGGTGTCCGGATAGAATTGACGGAACCTTGCACAATGCTCTTTTCCCAAAATCAGAATCGTGCCTGGTGAAAGAAAACACAGTGTATCTGTTAACAGAGAACGGATCAAAGGCGTATTGATCACACTTTCCCTATCTTTAATCTGCCCCATCTGTATTAACGTCGGAATGGGAAAGAAATCAATATGTACAGCCGGCAGCAGAATATCCGATTGATAAAAGCTGTAGCCCAGACCATTTATAAATCCCTCAAGCTTTGCCCCATCTCTTTTCCCAAACCAGCCACTATATACTTTATTCCGTTCAAAATAAGTCTGATAATGATCAACCGTTTCTATTAGCAATGCTTCATCTTTATGATAATGATACAGGCTGATCCCTTCTTCCCTGACAAAAAAACGGGATTTTTCCCTCGGAAGAAGCCGTCCATCGGAAGATAAAAACTCTTTGGACGAAGGATTTGTACCAATTGTAACGAGTGATCCCGGAGATCTCCTGCCAAACCAGACAACCGGAATAGAGCGGTCCAGTATCTGGTCAGCCAACACGGTATGATGTAGCGACTGCTGCAGATCAACGGCTTTTTGAATGATCCTGACCGCTTTTTTAAGCATTTCAGGCGATAATCCAGTTTCGTTCACTCATCTTCCCCTCGCTTCCTCCCTCATTATGCTATACAATCAGAAAGATGCCAAAAAAAGGAGTGATTACCATGCCAATTCGTAATTCTGCAAAAGCGATTATTAAAAAGAACGACAAGATTCTTCTTACTCAACACAAAGATCAGGAAGGTTTCTTCTATATATTCCCCGGGGGAGGTCAGGATCACGGAGAGTCACTTCATGAAGCCGTAAAACGTGAATGTCTCGAGGAAACAGGATATATCGTGGAGCCGCATGATATCATTCATATCCGCGAATACATAGGAAGAAACCATGAATATGCTGATTTTGATTCCGGGGTTCATCAAATTGAATACTACATGGCCTGTACAATCATACAGGAGGCTGCATCTCCTACAAATCCCGACACTAATCAGGTTGCGATTGAGTGGATCCCTTTGGGAAGACTTCACGAACTGCGCGTATATCCGGGGGCGATTGTGGATTATCTTCAACACGAATCTAAAAACCGCATTTATTTAGGTGACGTGAATTAGTATCGTGACGGGAAAAGTTGTCAAACGATCAAATTTAATATCAAAAATATAACCGTGACGGGACATACTTTCTGCAGACGTGCAATGAGCCAGCTTAGTGACCCGGCACTAATTGTATGAGATCACTTGGACACTTCACTTTAATATGATCAGACCTATTTGAAATCGTAAGTTTCTAAAACCAATCTAACCCCCCTTCTAAGCTCTTAAAACCCTGTCAAATCAACGTTTTAGCTAATGTGTTCTTAGTTTGTGAAATATTGAGCAAAAGTATTGCAATTCTGTTTGTACCGGCGTATACTGTACTTAACATCAATATTGTGAAAAACTTCACAATATAAAACACAGGAGGAAACAAACATGAAAATTGCAGTAATCGGAAGCACTCACGCCGGTACAGCGGCAGTAACGAATATGGCCCAAATGTATCCAGATGCAGAAATCACGGTTTATGAGCGAAATGACAACGTATCATTCCTATCCTGCGGTTTAGCCTTATATGTAGGCGGAGTGGTGGAAGATCCGAAGGGTTTGTTCTACTCTTCTCCTGAGAAACTGCAGTCATTAGGCGTCAATGTGAAAATGCAGCACGACGTCAAAGAAATTGATACTGAAAACAAGCGGATTGAAGCGGTCAATCTCGTCACAGGTGAAGCCGTGTCAGACAGCTATGATAAGCTGGTCATGTCAACAGGCTCATGGCCGGTGATCCCGCCAATCGAAGGCATCCGCTTAGACAATGTCCTGCTTGCTAAAAACTATAACCAGGCCAACACAATTATCGAAAAATCAAAAGACGCAAAACACGTAACCATCGTAGGCGCCGGATATATCGGTGTCGAGCTCGTTGAAGCATTTGAACAGGCAGGCAAAAAAGTAACATTAATTGACGGTGTTGACCGTATTTTGAATAAATATTTAGATGAGGAATTCACAGATCAGGTGGAAAAAGCCTTTACTGATCGCGGCGTGGAGCTTCGTTTAGGCGAAACGGTCACACGTTTTGAGGGTAACGGGTCTGTTGAAGCAGTCGTGACAAGCGGTGGACGCATTGAAACCGACCTGGTCATCATGTGTGTCGGATTCCGGCCAAACACAGATCTGTTAAAAGGAAAAGTGGAGATGCTTGAAAACGGTGCGATCACAGTGGATGAATATATGCGGACAAGCAACCCGGATATTTTAGCTGCCGGCGACTGCTGTGCTGTGAAATACAATCCGACAGGAAAGCCTGCTTATATTCCACTCGCAACAAACGCAGTGCGAATGGGGACATTAGTGGCACGTAACCTTGTAAAGCCAGTCATGAAGAACGTTGGTACACAAGGAACATCAGGACTGCACATTTATGACCTGAATATGGCCTCTACCGGATTAACTGAAACGGCTGCTGAAGCTGCAGGCATTCATGTGAAAAGCATCACAATCAATGAAAAACACCGTCCGGACTTTATGCCAACAGCAGAAAATGTCATGCTGAAGGTCAGCTATGATCCGGAAACACGCAAAATTGCCGGTGCTCAGGTGTTATCTAAAGCTGATGTGACGCAGTCTATTAACACATTAAGCGTATGTATCCAAACGGGCATGACGATCGATGAGCTCGGATTTGTCGACTTCTTCTTCCAGCCACACTTTAACCAGCCTTGGAATTTCCTGAATAAAGCAGGATTGGCTGCGGTGGCTCAGTAAGAATTGTGCATCGAGTGAAAGCCGCTCTCTTAGGGGAGCGGCTTTTTGGTGCTGGTGGGCGGTGCGGCGGTCGACAGTACCAAATTATTTGCAAGATGCTAAACCATGGATGAGTGCCAGGCAGGTAAATGGTCACCATTTTACGAACCGGCATCAAAATCCCGCGAAACCCCTCACACATCCTGTGAACGTCCGGCATAATTCTTCGAACCATCCTCGATATTCTGAGAAACTCGCTCAAAATCCTGCGAAACTCACCAAAAGCCGCCTCCAGAAACCACAAAAAAACCGCCCCCTTCCCCAAAGGAGCAGCTTTTCAGGAAATTCTCTATATATGAACATTCAAACCCAATGAAAATTAATAAGCGTTACCCTTGTCATCCACAAATACTGACTTGATCACTGTACGCTGGAATGTTTCTCCCGCTGGCGTTGTTCCTTCAACTTCAACGGTCATATTGTAGCTTCCTTCTTCAGATGGAAGCTGGATTGCGTTTCCATTTTGTTTAAAGGCACGCATTTTCTGACCGAGCTTTTTGTTTTCTTTACCGTTACCAGGTACAAATCCGATATCAGTAAATGCTTTCACGCTGGCTTTCCCTTTTGATTTTGCCGCCAGACCGTTTTTGGTTTTCAGGTTCCAGTTCTTTTTATCAGCTTCCGGTTCTAGAACGAGCTGATCATTTAGCGTAGAGTCAAAAGTGACCATCAGCGCGTAAGCAGTTGGCGCATCTGAAACCGTTGCTGCTTTCCACTCTCCCGCTTCTGGCTGATCAATCGTGATTGTGTGATGATATGCGCCTTTAAAGAACATCGTGTCATCTTCAACGGACGCGACATTGAATGTTTCAGGAACTGTTTTTCCAGGACGAGTGAGTTCTACTGTGTCGTGCTGCGTTGCGCTCAGCCAGTTGATCACAAGTTTTTCTGCTTCGCTTTCTACATAAAACGATTCAGAAGCAAATCCATCCTGTTCTCCACCGCGCACAAGCACATCCATCGACGGCTCAGCCTCTTCCGCTGTTGCAGCCACTTCGTTAAATGCAGAGAAAGTTGAAGCAGCCCGCTGTTGTGTTAAGTAAGGCTGAAAAATAGAGAATACGTTGCTTCCTTTATTCACTTCTCCATGATTCCAGTTGCCCACGCGAAGGCTTGTTGCATATGGAAGCTTTGAGCTTGCAACAGAAACAACGCCGTCACTTGGACCATCAATAAAGCCGCTGCCAAACCAGTAGCTGCTGAAAATAGGACCCGTGCGATTCCCGGCAATGCTTAGATAACGATTTTGGCTTACTTCAAAACGGTTGTCTGTAATCGAGCGGAAGTAACTCATGTTTCCAGTCTGAAGACTCTGCGTTCCTGCACTGTTTTGGCCAATCAGATCCGCAAGCCAGCCAAATGATGAACTGTTGGCCAGATCCGCAAGCTCACTGCCATAGTGAGGTGAGCCGAGTGTGATGACATTGGAAACGAGTGGGTATTTACCCTGGTGAATCAGCGCCACCTGAGTATCGACGCCACCTTTACTGTAAGCTACGATTACAAGCTTTTTTCCGCCGTAATGGTTTGAAATCTGCTGCAGCTGACCCGCAAGCATTGCTCCATTATCCCAGTAACTGCGCGGAGAGCCGCCAGAATCATACAGTTCGACGAAAGCTGTCTGATAACCAGCCTGGAATGCACGGTTGTACATATCGTTATCTGTATACCAGACCGTGGAATCGTTTGTCAGTCCCTGCACAAATACAACCACGGGTTTATTTGGGTCAACATACGCCGGAGTAGCCCCCATGAGAATCGTTCCGGGTACGAGGTTCGCATCGCCAGGGGATTTAAATCCACCTGCAAATGCAGCCGAAGGCATTGCCATTGACAAGAGCAGCATAAAAGCAAGAAACATGGAAAGCGGTTTTCTCATTTCTTTCTCTCCCTTTATACGGTTTGGACCGAAAATCCCGACCCTTGCATTTCCAGCCGCATACAGTGTTCGACAAATGTAAGCGTTTTCCTTTGTAAATGATATAAATAATTATTTATTTTTTATGAAGGGTGTGTAAATAGGGTGTGATTCTAAAAACCGTGCCGTGTCATTCGTACGCTTTCCTTTGTCCAGCTCTGACGGGCAGGGACTAGCAAACTTCCCGTTCTCTCGTTCGATAAGAGCTCACTCCGTTCACTGTGTTTCCTTTATCTTCGTCGAGGCCAGTCCAGTTTGTACGTCCCTAAACGCCCGTCTCCGCTTTTCTATGGCCGCGCGGTGAGCCAGCTAGCGCTTTGCGCTACGCTGTCTCACCTGTCGCTTCTCTGCCGCAGGAGTCTCCGGAATGACACGGCACTTTAAGTTTTTTATAAAAAAATACAAAAACCACAGGATAGCTTCAACACTGTATTTCAATCCACTATCCTTTATATTCTTGCCTTCTTCCTCCTCTTCTACTACGCTGAATGAAAAAGGAGTGGTGGGGATGAATGCGTGGGATCGCCGATTTAGTGCGGAAAAATATATTTATGGGACGGAGCCGAATGAGTTTCTGGTGTATGCACAGAAGAAGTGTCAACTGCGATCGATGAAGGTGTTGACGGTGGCTGAGGGTGAGGGCAGGAATGCTGTGTTTTTGGCGCGTAAGGGAAATGAAGTGGAGGCGTGGGATTATTCTGCTGAAGGTCTTTCTAAGGTTCAGCGTTTAGCAGAACAGAACCGGGTGGAGGTCAAAACCGGGCTGGTTGATTTAACTCAGGCTGAGTGGAAACCTGAATCAGCGGATGCGGTGATTAATATATTCGGTCATATTGATCCCGTGGGGAGAACTGACATGCTGGAGGGTATTAAAAGTTCAGTGAATCCTGGAGGATACTTTATTTCAGAGGTGTATTCGAAGCATCAGCTGGCGTATAAAACAGGTGGCCCTCCTGATATTGACTATTTATATTCAGCCGCGGAGATGCTTGAGGAATTCAGCGACTGGAAGTTGATCCACTTTTTCACCGGGGAAGTGGAACGCTATGAAGGTAAGCTGCACAACGGATTGTCTCATGTTGTTCAGGTGATCGCACAGAAAAAATGAGGGGAGCCGTTTCGAGCTCCCTAGCTCTGATAAATCATCACAAAATGAAGGATCGATTCTTCACTGCTTAAATTTGTGTAACCATGCGCCTGATCTGCATGAAAACGGATTGATTCATATGGACCAAGCGCGAACTCTTCCTCTTTCACCTGAACCGTAACTTGTCCTTTCATAACGGTTACATATTCCATGACACCAGACTGATGAGCTTCAGCGAGATAAACGCCATGTGGCTTTAAGGTCGCTCTGTGAGATTCAATCCAGCCGTGCACAGCTGTGGTAAACATCGGCTCAAGCGACATCGATTGATTTTCACTGAGCACGGAATTCCCCTTACTTTTCTTTAACACTTGAATATACTGTTTTTCCATGAGAAGTGCGGAAATCGGAATGGCTAAGGCATTAGCAATTTTCCATATGACTGCAAGAGACGGATTTGCTTCTCCTCGTTCAATTTTGCCGAGAGTAAGTTTACTGATACCTGCTGACTCAGCTAATTCATCCATCGTCCACTGCCTCTCTTTTCTGATATCCCTAAGTGTAGTGCCTACGAATTTGGAAAAATCGTGGGGGTCTTTGCCATTAAACGCTGTATTCATGTTCTCTCCCCTTTATATAAAGATTGTAAATACGACAACTAAAAGTATATTATAATATACATTAGTAAATATTATAATATATTTAGGGGCGTGGATATATGAGAGGGCTCTCACTGGGCATCATTTCTTCTATGTTTTTTGCCGTAACATTTATTTTAAACCGTTCCATGGAAACAGCCGGTGGTAGCTGGCTATGGAGTTCCTCTCTACGTTTCTTATTCATGGTTCCTTTTTTAATCTTAATTGTGGCATTTAGGAAAAACCTGAAGGCTGTTTTCTTGGAAATAAAAAAAGCCCCTGTGCCGTGGCTGGCATGGAGCTTTACCGGATTTGTGCTGTTTTATGCGCCACTCACCTATGCTGCCGCCTATGGACCGGGATGGCTGGTGGCAGGAACCTGGCAATTTACAATCATTGCAGGACTTCTGCTGGCACCTTTCTTTTATGAAATGAAGCAGGGTCCCTCAGGGCTGATAAAAAAACGTCACAACATTCAATTTCGGGCACTGGCTGTTTCATCGGTGATCCTGATTGGTGTGATAAGTATCCAGGTCCAAAACGCGTCAGGTATCACCACGTCACAGGTTGTAGCAGGGATTCTTCCCGTGATTTTGGCAGCCTTTTGCTATCCTCTCGGTAACCGTAAGATGATGGAGCTATGCGGGGATCGGCTTGATACGTTTCAGCGGATTCTCGGCATGACACTCTGCAGCTTGCCAGCATGGTTAGTAATCAGCATGTGGGCCTATATTGAAGTCGGTGTCCCGCAGTCCAGTCAGGTTCTGCAATCCCTCATTGTCGCCATCTGTTCAGGGATCATTGCCACTGCACTCTTTTTTATCGCAACGAGCCGCGTCAGACATGATCAGGGGAAGCTGGCTGGTGTTGAAGCTACGCAGTCTACTCAGGTTTTGTTTGTACTGGCAGGAGAAGTTGCCTTTTTCGCAACTCCACTTCCCAATGGTATTGCAGCTGCAGGTATGTGTCTGATTGTCATTGGCATCATCCTCCATACCTTCAATATGAGAAACGGCATACCGCGCCGAGGCTACCTAAAAGTGTAGCCTCAGCCGTTTATTTTTATTGAGCGTCCAGTTGATGCCCGCACTCTTTTCTCCTGGCTGGACAGCCTCGGTCCAAGCTGGAATAACAGCACACCTGCGCTGATCATCACAACACCGACAAATGATTGGAACGTAAACGGAACCTTTTCAAGTTCGAACCAGCCCAGCGTATCCCACATTAGACCAAAAAAGATCTGAGACACCATGACAAGTGAAATCGCACGGCTCGGTCCGAGTGACTGAACGCCCTGTGTCACACAGGCTACAACACCAACACCTACTACGCCACTGAACCAGAACCACGGCTCGGCGTCAAAAACAAACAATCCTGACCCTTCAAAAGCGAGTCCCGCGGCAAAAGAGGCAAGAAACCCCAATGCCAGGACCAGCATCGTCGTTGACCATACGCTGACCTGCTTTTTCACATTCGCATTAAACGTGTTTTGCAGACAGACAAAGGCTCCGCCCAATAAAGCCAGCAATATTCCAATAATCATCGTTCATCCCCCTTTTCATAAATATTTTCCCCCGCTAATTCCAGGATGGAGGCACGATTTAAAATTTCGATAGAGCCCCTGGATTTTGTGATCCAGCCTTCTTTTTGAAACTGGCTCAGTACGCGGTTTAAATGACGATAGCTTGTCCCGATCAGATCCGCCATATCAACGAGTGAGGCAGATTCCATTTTTTCATTAACCGGGGTCATCGACAGCAGATAGCTCGCCACCCGGACATCAACCGGATACAGCGAATTAAAGTTCATCGTATGAGACTTTAATTCAAATTTTTTTGTGATTGTTTCAAGCAGAAACTGAAGCCACGCTGCATTGTGAGCCATTTCATGCCGTAAAATCGTATAAGGAATTTCAATCACGGTTGTATTCATGACACTTTCAACTGTATTGATCAGCGGACCGTTGCTTATATATTCAACGTCTCCAACAATATCAAGCGGTGTCTTAAACGCCAAAATCAGGCGTTTCCCTTCAGGTGACAGCATGGAAACTTTGACTTTTCCTTCTACAAGAATCAGCATTGCGGTCGCGTCCTCACCTTGCGTGAGCAACTTGCGTCCCGCAGGATATGTCCTCAATTTCATCTGCTGCTGAACATTATCCGGAAAAAGTCCGTCCATTTGAAAAACCTTTAAATAGTCAGAAGGTGCTCCTTTCACCTTTATCACCTATCCTTTCAATACCACCACGCCTGCGACCATCAGCAATAAACCAAGCATTTGCGTTTTGCTGATCTGCTTTTGACTCATATCAAATAATCCAAAACGGTCAATGATGACGGCCACAACGAGCTGTGCAATGAGAAATAAACTGATCGTCAACGTCACACCCATCAGATACACAGACGTCATGTTACTGAACAGTACAATAGCTGCAAATGCTCCGCCTGATGCATACAGCTTCGGTACCTGTCCAAGATCCTTCCATGTTTTATCTCTCATTGTGAGAACAATGATAACCGCGAGCACAAAGCCCGTAAATTGTGTCATGGCAGCGGCTTGCCAAGTTCCAATCTGCTGACCGATTGTCGCATTAGCCACACTCTGGAAAGTCAGAAAAAAGCCGCCGGCAAGCGCAAATAAAATACCTTTCATGATGCTTACACGTCCTTTCTGTTGCTTTCACTGTATATCCGTATTTTACCTTCAAAAAGGACATATGTCCTTTTTGTGTGAGGGAGATTGGAAGAATGCTGAGGCCTTGCTACGGCGGCTGGCGGAGGTAAACTTTTGCCGGTGGGCGTTAGGCGGCTGGCGGAATTCCTTCACTAAAGGGATTTATTCGAGCTTTCCAGATTTTTATTCAATTGTTTCAGAATTTAATTCCCTCTTATGAAAAAATGATTCCTTCACTACGACTCCGGCCAATGTTTTTCCCTTCACTTACCTACCATTATTCAATCACTCCCACTCATAATCCCTTCATTCCAGCGCAGAATTCTTTCATTCCACAATCCCCGCTATTTGCCGCGAAAACCAACAGAATTTATCCACCTCACCAATTCCGCGTCAAACCAACTTACTTTCCACACAAAAAGACAGCCCCATCAAAGGCTGCCTTTTATATCATCCTATTTTCTTCGTTTGGCAAATCGTTTCTGCGAATTGAAGCATGTCATCGTAAACTTCAATGTTAAACCATTCCTCCGGCGGAAGCAGGAGTGTCGGTGTTTTAGCCGGATTTCCCCCGGGACTGACTTTTAGAATAACCCGGTCCGCTTTCTTTTCCACTACTTCACCGCGGTTTCTAATACGAAGCTTTGCGTATTTATCCTCGATTTCCTGATAAATGTTTAGTGCTTCTGCAAATGAATTGAATTGGAATTGATGCATGTTTCCTTTTCCAATAATCACGACCTGACATAATTGGTCAGACAAGTGTTATTCATCTCCTTATTTTTTTGCGATCCGTAAAGCAAACGCAGCGGTCTGCTTTTTGGATCAAAATAAAAACGGCCAGGCGGCAAAATGCCCTGACCGTTTTTTGTCTTTTCTGATCCGGCTGAACGTATTAATCCAGCTGGCGGCTGTTTTCATTCTCTTTTTCAGCCTGACGATGCTTTTCCTCAAATTCCGAGCGTGTCATGACGTCTTCTACGTGCATGTTCACTTCTACTACATCCAGGCCTGTCATATCATTCACAGCCTTTTTGACAGCAGCAATCGTCTCATTAAAGATTGACGGTACACTTTTCCCGTATTCCACGATCACACTAATGTCGATCGCAACCTGTTTTTCGCCTACTTCAGCGTCAATTCCTTTTGTGATGTCACCTGAAGCACGGAAACGTTCTGTTAAACCGCTCATGAATCCTCCGCTCATGCCAAGAATTCCTTTAATATCATTCGCTGCAATACCAGCAATCTTCTTAATAACCTGATCTTCAAATGTTAGTGAATTTTTGCGTACTGTTTCGTTTTGTTTTGTTTCGGCTGTAGTTTGTGCCATGTTAAAAAACTCCTTTAATCGTTTAGTTTGAATTTATCTTCTTCTGGTGAAAAATTGGAACCAGCCATCGATATCAAGCTTCCCATCCCGCCACATGCCGACTAAATAGCCGAGCACTGCGAGCGTGACAATAAGCAGTGTTGGACCGAATCCAACTGTGATGATCAGGATGGCTAAAATGACTCCAAGCACCAGTCCGAGCAGTCTGCCGCGGTAAGGCAGCAGCATGTCTGTTTTATTCATACGATGCCCTCCTTATATCACGCGGGGAGACTGTGATTTAGTTGTTCTACGCGGATCCTGAATGTTAATCGACACCTTTTTAACAGGTACCTCCAGCAGGCTTTCGATCTGAACCTTGATCTGTTCCTGCATGGATTTTCCGATTGTCGGCAGTCCGCTACGATCAAAAATGTGACAATCCACATGTACAGATACTGTTTCTTTTCGTCCATGCAGTTTCGCATGAACTTCTGGTGAACGGACACCTTCAATCGAACGAATCGATTTCAGTGCAACGGATTCAATACTTTTTCTCGAAATATCGATATCCCCGATGCCCGTTTTTATTTTCATATACTTTTCAGGTGATTTTGCGAAAACGCCTGTCAGCAGCAGGATGATAAAAATCAATCCGAGAAAACCGCTGATGGATAGAATCGTGTAGATGTACCATGGTTCCGCTGTCCATCCAAGGATAGAGTCCGAAACAAATGGAATACGGTATGCTGATGCTGTCAGAACCGTGACGCTCAGTAAACCGGACACGCCTATCAAAATGAGTAAAAGGCGATTAAACGCATTCACATTCCATTACCTCACTCTCGAGTCCGGACAAACGAAGATGTTTTGCCCAGTCCTCAAAATTAATCACTTCTTTGGCCAATTCAGAAGGACTTTTCATCTGACCAGGTGGTTCAACCTTTTCTTCACGAAGGCTACGCGATCGCGATTCATCGTTGACTGGTCAGTTAGAGATTAAATACCTCGATTTGCAAGTTGGAAAACGAGGTAGAAGACTCACGAATGAAAAAAAGTAGTATGGTAATATATTTTTATTTCAAGATGATCGGATCCCTAAACTTATATGACTATAGTCACGATATTTCCATCAGAATCCGAGTCCATTTTCACTCTATCTTTTCAGTGTTATAAAAATAGCGAAAAAAAAAGAGCTGCAGTGAGCTCTTTTTACTTACATTATGATCCGTCCAGCAGCGATTGGATATCCTCCAGCAGCTGTTTTTTATTTACACTAGCGCTTTGAGTGGCCATTGGATACATGCCGCGTATTTGGTGTTGTTGATCGACCATATACAGCGTCGTGCTGTGGGCAATGGTCTGATCGTCCAGTTTCACAGACTGCATCTGATAATCCTTTGTTACGGCATCTGTTTCTTCTGCGGTGCCTTTTAGCCAATGCCAAATCCACGGATCAGCTTGAAATGCTTCTGCATATTGTGTGATGCGTTCTGCTGTGTCTTCTTCAGGATCTAGTGTAATGGATACCAGCTCCACCTTCTCTTTTAAACGTGGATTTTCTTTCACGGCGGTCTGCACGTCACTCAAATCACTCATTGTAAATGGACAGATGTCCGGGCAGGCAGTGTAGAAAAAGGCTACAATTTTGATTTTTCCGTTATGAGACGAGTAATGACCTTCCTGGAGAACTGACTTCATTTCAAAGGGCTGTGTTGTTTTTAACACCGGAAGACTTTGATCACCAGGCCAGATCAGCCAGCCGGTAATCAGGATACTAGACAGGAGCAGATACATCATCCTGCGGTTCATAATTGATGATCTGCGTTTCGTTTAGTACCAAGTGGCGGCAGATGCTTTTGCCAGCGTTCGTACACTCTGAAGAGTCCCCACATACCAAGCTCAATGTCCCATTGAATATTTCCTGAGCGATACAGGTAATCTCCAGAAAAACCGTAATAGCTGCCCGCACCATAATGCAGCTTCAGGTCAGCCGCATGTCCTGTAATGAGATGTCCGTCAAAGGATTTCACCTGTGATGTTAAATCCATCGCATCTGTGTTCCAGTAATGTCCGTGTATACGGAAGGTGTGTGCCCTTCTGCGTTCTGACGGGTTCGTGAGACGGATCGTAACAGGGTCACCAGCGTATGCTTCAAACAGCGGTGTTGAAGGGTCACCATGAACATCTGAACTGAATAGATCAGCGGTTTGATAATCATTCTTCATTCTGTGGACAAGTCTTTCCGTTCTGTAATTAAACCCACGTGATCCCTGATCGTACGTATCAAACAAGTCTTCTTCCTCTTCAAGCTGATCCTGATCAAGCAGGCCGTCAGCAGGGTCTGTGATCAATTCACCGATGTTATTAAGGAGTCGTGCTCCGTCAAACATGGTTAACACAAATTCTCTCGTTTCAGGCAGGAAAGGGTGCTTCAGCACAACGGAGGAGTCGCTTTCTTCCCCCTGTAACGTATAAGGATGAACACTCTCTGTGCCACGCGGTTCAGCGATAAATGTGCCAAATGTGCCAAGAGAACGGTGGTTCCTTAAGTCCGCCATATCCCACAGGCAGGATGCACCGAATGGCTGATCCACATACCAGCGATACGTGATGGTCTCACCAGGTCCAGCCGTCTGCTCAAAGTTATATCCCGCATTTTCACCAGATGACGTTTTCACATCATACTGAACGAGCTGCGGATGAAGTGAAATACGTAAGGACGGCGGGTAGTAAGCTTGTTCCTTTATTTCAGGGTAAGGCCAGATGCCATCTTTAAAAGGGAAACGATCCTCTGTCAGATAGCTGGTCAGGCTGATTTCCACTTCATCTCCTGCATTCGCACGTAAAATGAGCGGTTCAGGTGTTTGTTCCCCTCTCAAAATAGCCCCCATATCCTCTTCTCTTGCGAAAACTATAGCGTATGGGTCATGTTCGCCATACTGGCTATATACAACCGGAACGTGAAACGCAGCAACTCGGAATTTTCTGAGTGGTGCGCCTTCAGGAGCAGGGCTATTTAGAAAATCAGCTTTTGGAGGTATCTTCAGTGACGGGGACGGTTTTTCAGCTGATGCGTTCACAAACGGCTGATCCGGCAGTCTGATTAAGTCCTGCTGTGTTTCACCGTAAGATCTGATCAGTCCCCACAGCCCGTTCCAGATATCCTCCTCAGTCGCAAACGACCAGAGATAATCTCCATCATGGGTCGCCAGGGTTTCGAGTGTAAAAGATTCTGAAATGCCGATATGCTTCTGTGATTCATATCGTGTTTCCACGTCAGGACGTTCCGCTTTCCACCTCATGCCGTGGATGTGGAAGCTGTGCGACTCCTCCTGTGCCCCCTGAATCAGCCTGATACGAAGCGGATCGTTTTGATAACAGCGAAACACCGGGGTATAAGGGTCCCCATTTACAAAAGAACTGAAGGAATAAGCGGGATCAGCTGGACCATTGAGGCGGAACTGCAGTGGCTCACACGTGTAATTCACACCAAACACACCTGGATCGTCCTGGGATCCCGGATAGTCAGGCGGCTGTATAGGCCGTCCATCTTTGTTATATAAAAGAGCGAAGTCATGAACAAACAACGAGTAATCACGGTAGTCAGGAATGAGGGGATGAACGGCTGTAATTTCCGTTCCATGAATGACGGGTTCACCTGTAGCAGAATCTAAAAACGCAGTAAATCGCGGATGAATAACGCCGGATCCAAATACACCGTGCTGCTGGTGATGCCCCGCAAAAAGGTGATCGTGATAAAACCAGGCTTTCAATTCCACGTCCGCATAATATTCATACTGAATAGTCTGACCCTGAAGCACACTTGAGTCGTAATTCCAGCCGACATTGGCACCGTCATTAACGAGTACATCAAACTTCATGAAGTGAATATGAAAACCCGCTTCATACGTTCTCGTAAATAACTGAAAGGCATCACCACCTGCGACATCAGGCAGCCGGTTGGTAAACAGAATTCTGACACATGCCCCTGCAGGTGTATGAATGACCAGCGGCTCAGGCTTTTTATTTCCTGAAAGCACGGATTCCAGATCATCATCCAAAACAAATATTCTCCCCTTCGGATCATTCCACCCTTGCCGGTTATAGATAAGCGGCAGTTCAATGGCTGAGATCCGGTATTCAATGACAGGGGCTTCAGGATTAAAGCCGCACGGATCGGTAAACACGGCACCGGGACGCGGGTTCTCTATCGCTGCATTGCGCTCAAGCTCGGTCAGCCCTCTTCCTCCCACAATCCCAAGAGGTGGCCGCGGCGCTTTGAATCCAACTTTTCCAGGAATAAAATTCGGGAAGCCCGGTTTTTCCTTTGTAGGTTTTGGTGGCGCCGGACGGTCAGGAAGAGGTTTTAAAGCTTTTATACGGGTGCCATCCGGATAACACTGACTGCCGTCCTGCAGCGTATCAAATACCCGGTTCATCCCCCACATCCCTACATCAAAGTGCGGATACAGGTGACAGTGAACGATAGCATCTCCAATCGAGCCCTGCAGACTGCCGAGCCCATAAAGCGGCGCCACATCGTACCAGGATTGAGGACTGATGCTTTGCGCATCAACAATCTCTGACTCCTGATTAACAGGATCCTTCAGCCATTGATGCACATGATAGTGAAACACATGCGTTTCCTTCACACCGCTGTGAACGACCCGTATTACAGCCGGATCCCCCTTATACCCTCTTAAAACAGGTGTAGCAGGATCGCCGAATACCCAGGAATCATGATGCACTTCTTCCCCCTCACACTCAGGGCACACGACACCTTCCTCGATTAATTTCTTACGGTTACCAAGTGGCTCATACCGGAAATTCACCGCATGCGTGGATTCCCTCTCTTCACCCGTCATTAGATCAAGTGGCTTGTTTCCCGTCAGATCCTTTGTTTCCATCTCATCATGAAAAAGCCAGCCATACTCGCGGAAGGACGGAAGAAATGGGTGATGAATATCAGCGAACGGACCCGAGTTGATGGTCCCCCCTGTTTCCGGATGTGTCCACCAGGAGCCGCGTTTCTGCACAAAAAGTGCCCCGAATAAACCATTGCTGTTTGACCCTTTTTCACCGCTTGCGGGATTTCCTAAATCTGAAAACGGATAAACGCCGGCATGATTCAGCCGAAACCTGTACAGCTTTCTCTCGCCCTTTTTGACAAGTGAGGAAGTATTAAACCCCGCATCCGTTCCATCGGACTGCATCACATCATAATCAGCCTCCTCTAAATGAAAGCCTGTCTGAAACGGGAGTTTATTTTCAAACAGAACTTCCAGGACATCCCCTTCATTTGCCCGGATCATTAATGGCTGAACAAGCTCAACAGGTGTAAAAGGATTTTTCCGGACAAGCTTTCTGACCTTCTTCTCATTTTCTTTCAACACATACATCATGCCATTCGGGTTATAGTCACCAAACTGATTCAGCACGATTCTGATGGGAATGGCTACAATATGAAAGAAACGCCTCATCCGCCTCCACCGTTCTCCCCTAAAACTGGAATAGTCGGCCAGCCTTCCTGTTCCAGATAAAACACTTCAATGTCATGGATGTGAAGATTCCACACACGATTTTCAAGCTCTGCCACATTTGTTGTTTCCACAAAAACCATGACATAATCATCCAGCACACCTCTGATCGTGCCAATAAAAAAGAATGGAAACGAAGAGGTCAGTGCCAGCATTTTTGTTCCGGTATGATTCGTAAAAAGCTGGATCATTCCTTCTTCATGGCGATCATTTGAGGTCATATTTTTTTGATTCAACATGCATTCTCCTTTACGTCAGCGGAAATACTTTCTCCGGACCGAAATTTCGTGTGAAATGAGCAATATTTTCGAGCGGGATGCTAAGGGGTGTCGGGAAGGTAAAAAAAGGTGCGGTCACCATTTTGATCGTGACAGGATCTAATGTCAGATGCCCCTCTCCTACTTCTCTGACAGTGCCTGCAAAAATCGGCCTGAATGTTTGACCAAAGAGATTAAGCTGATCTGATTTCGTTACCACCAGAATGGACTCCCCAATCACCACACCGAGCTCTGCAGCTCTGCTTTCATTCGTTGATGTCAATCATCATCACTTCTTTCTTTTATGATTTTGATAAAACCTTGCTTTTCTCAATGTCTGAAGCTCTTTATACAAAACTGTTTTTCGTTCTCCAAGTCCTTTTAGCACCACATATTCCTCTGTCGCTTCCTCCAGCCTTCCTGAAAAAATCGTCCCGCCTGCCATTTCTGCCTTAAGCCAGTGACCCTTCCACCGGTCCAGACTGGTCATGAGCGTTTCTTCGTAAAACAGCTCTCTCAGCTTTAATCGTTTTGAAACCGTTGCGCCAAAATCCCGAAGCAGCTTTTTCCGCAGATCATTATCAAAGAAAATCTGCTGATGCGTCGTATCGAAATCAGGTGAGTCAAAAGGGAGCGTTGCCTCTTTAACCGCGGTATAAGGGATCCAGATCCGCTCAAGAAGGCTTGTCAGAATAAAAAAGTCACGTCCAACATCTGATACTTTCCCTCGTATTGCTCTTTCTGTCAGCAGCCTGATTTCCACCTGCTGATTTCTTTTTTCCTTTAAGAATGTCTTCAGAAGACGAATTCTGCCCTTTTCAGGCTGGTGCTTTGCAAGTAAAAAAGCGTTGGCCAGTGCCAGGTATTCTTCCTGAAGCCTGATCTGTTCCGTTGTTCCATTACCTGCCGGGGATGAAAAAGCCTTCTTTTTTACGATCTCATCCTGCCATTGTGTCATTTCTTCCGGGGTGTGATTGTACATCGTTCTACCCTCCTTTCAGCTTTTATCAGCATATTCACAACAGGGCGGTTGCGAATGGGTTTCACGGTAAACAATCGCCGTACATAAGATGTATGAAACTGATATTCTCCGGAGGCGTTTTAATGCTGCCTATTCTGTTATTTCATAGTCTTTTAACGCTGGTCATTATGCATCATTGTCTGGTATACCGTGATCGTACCGGATATCATCTGGCCATGAATGTTGCCATGCTGACTGGCGCTTCAACCGGCATCATTATGGGAATTGGTCTGATGGCTCTATTTCCTTTTCACTTTGTCTTGGTAACCATCCTGTCTGCCTGTCTCGGTGCATGTGCTGGCCTGATAAACGGATGGTTTTACGATCAGCAAACGGGTTTTTCAGGATTGAGCAGTGGTTTTATGGCTGGCTTGATGGGACCAATGCTTGGTGCTTCCACCGGATATGACATTTTATTTGTGTGGGGGATTGAAATGCTGTATCTGATGCTACTGGTCGTTGCTATCCTGATGATTCCAAGGTCCTGAGAGGAGATTAAGGATGTTTTTTTTCTTAATGATTCAATTGCTCATGCTGGTGGCCTGCCAGTCTATTTACAAAACCCGGTCGTTTAGTTCGGAGAGATATGCAGATGCGTATGTCACCCTCATGGGTAGCACATACGGAATAAGCATGTCTGTCTGCATCGGAATCTATTTCAGTGCTCCGCTGTGGTCAGCTGTCCTTCCCCTTGCAGCAGGCTTTGGATTCGGCTGGCTGAGCGGTAAAGGAAATGCTGTCATAGCAGGTGCCATGTCTGGACTGTCCTCCGGATTAATGGGCATCATGCTGACCGCTGCATTAGAGAATCCAGCCCTATGCGGGATTCCGATCCAACCTGTTAATCATCAGTTGATCCTCGTTTTGGTGACAGGCTACTTCGGTGTCAGCGTTCTTTTTTCAGGCAGGATTCAGGAAAGATAAATGGGATTTTATGTTATGATATGTTAAAAACGGAGTGACAATATTTGAACAGAATTACTGATGAAAACAGAACCGATATCAGGTTATTTTTCAAAGAACATTGGGGAAGCAGTGATATGGTACTATCCACCGGCACTTACGATTGTTCCTCGTTGGAAGGTTTTTTCTCAGGTGAACCGCACAGCATCACTGGTTTAGTCACTTATGTGATTAAACCAGACGTTATTGAGGTGATTTCGCTGGACAGCGTTGAACAAGGCAAGGGAATAGGCAGCCAGTTGATGCAAGAGGTTGAAAAAGAAGCCCTGGATAGAGGGATGAAGGTAATTGAATTGATCACAACCAATGATAACCTTCAGGCGTTGAAATTTTATCAAAAACGGGGCTACTATCTCGCTGCACTTTTCCCTGATGCAGTTAAGAAAGCACGTGAGAAAAAACCATCCATTCCGCTGATCAGTGAGGATGGCATTCCAATACGGGATGAAATTCTTTTGCGTAAGGAACTGATCATATGAATATGGATTTTAAGCAATGCCATGAAATCCGAAAGTTAATGACTGATTTTCCGGCTTACTGGTTTATGGCCGGCGGCTGGGCGATAGACCTTGCGATCGGGCGAAAGACGAGGGATCATCATGATATTGAGATTGGCGTTTTGCGAGGTAATCAGCAGGCTGTATTTTCTTTTTTTACCGACTGGTCGTTTCGGAAGGTAGTAAGAGGCGAATTCCATTCATGGCAAGGTGAACAGCTTGCGCTTCCGGTGCATGAACTGCATGGTGGCTATCAGGGGCTAAACCTTGAAGTTTTGCTAAATGAACATGATCAAAAGGATTGGATTTTCAGAAGAGATCAATTGATTAGGCGACCACTCGAAAAAAGCATCTTACATTTTGGTGGAATCCCCTGCCTTGCACCGGAAATCGTCCTTTTGTATAAGGCCAGTAAACCGCGTGCAAAGGATGAAGAGGATTTTGAGAATATATTACCGTTTCTTCAGACTGATCAGGCATCCTGGCTGAATGATGCTTTAAAGATACATAAACCGGATCACCACTGGATCAACGAATTAAAATGTTTCACGTGAAACAAAAAAAGAACGTACGAGAACTGCCCCATAAAAGTTAGACTAGTTTTTAACTTTTATGGGGCAGTTCAGAGACGTTCTTTTTTTACGTCAAACTGTTAAATCCAGTTCAGACTTCATCGCGGCTGCCTGTTGTGAAAGCTTTCGCAAAACCGTGGAAAAAATGGCAATGACGGCTGAAGCGAAAATGATGCCTAATCCGAGAAGAGCAATCCCCGGGTGAAGCACGCTTTGTGTCGCAAGCATGACGGCACCGGCAACATACAAAATGATAATTGTCTGAGCACAGTAGCTGATTGTCTTAAAATGGATTGCTGATCGACGTGAAAATGCTGCTTTTTGCTGGATCAAGTTTAATAACAAAAACGACTGATAAATGGCGATAAAAAACGGAATCAGAGTGCTGTAAATTCCGAGAAGAACCGGCCATTTCAGATAAGCGTATGCCGGGTCCATTGCCACACTCTGGTCTGCTGCATACGGAAGCAAAAACACACTTAATGCGATGATGGTCAGACTGATGATAACAAGCGTTGCTTTTAAAAAACGAATTGAGTTTTTACTCAAGCTAGACACCTCCATATATTTACTTTTGTTTTATCATAACATATTTTTATTGTTTTACGATAAATTTATTCGAAAAAATCGAAAATTTTCCACTTTAAAATAATGAAGCCAATAAAACGTGCCAGATCATTCCTTCGCTTTCCGCGGCCGCGCGGTGAGCCAGCTAGTGCTACGCACTACGCTGTCTCACCTGTCGCTTCTCTGCCGCAGGAGTCTTCGGAATGACCTGGCACTTTTTGTTTTTTAAAAGGAGAGTCATTGCTTATAAAACAAAAACATAACCCAATTAACCAGGAAAGGACTTTTTAAGGAGATATGATGATTTCATCACCCAATTTTACTTCGTTTAATTCATCATATGGTGTAAGAATAAACTCTTCAGGAATATCCCCTTCAAACCAATATCTGATCATTGAAAGTGAGTCCTCCGAAACACCATCAGTCTTTATATCTATCACAGACTCATTGCCCGAATTTATTTTTAATCGAAATGAATCTTCTAGACCAGTTGCATCAAAAATGACCAAAACTGATGCTGGACCCACTGCAAGTTTTTCAAGTTCGACTTTACGTCCATCATACAATGTGACCGTTTGATCTAACTGGATTTCTTGCACGTGACTCTTCATTTGCTCTCCTGGAAGGTTTAATGTAAATGTCCATGGATTCTGGATTATTTCAGGGTCTACTTCACTTCTTAATACTCTGTTTATTTCTAGTTCCAATTGAAAGTCTTGGCTTTCAGGAAGATCATAGACATCAAATTCAGAGTAGATGGTAAAGGCATTTCCCGGTTCATCAATAGATTGTCCACCTGATGGATAGGAGATATCCTGACCGTTCAGCTTTGCGTTCCCTAATAAATGTTCTCTATAACTAAACTCCACCCCGGCAGCTGGTTCAAATGTTGAGCTGATCAGGATGCGTCCTGCATCGAGCATGATTTCATTCACCGTCAGTTTCCCGTATTCATTTTCTGCTGTTTCTCCAACCTGGACTTTATAAGCTGAGTAATCGGGTGGTGAAACCTGATTGACGAATTCTTCAATGGTTCCGCCGACATGTGGCTGGTCTGCAACGAGTGGCTCAGATAAGTAAAAGCTGATCGGGATGGCGGCGAGCATGAGAACCGCAACTGTGATGACTTTTAGGTTATGACGCTTTTTCGGTTTGAGCTTTTTTTGTATCCTGCGCGCCCATTTCTTCTGCTCGAAATGGGACAGCTCATCGAATTCTTCTATCTCCAAATTCAAGTTATTTAACTCGTTATAAATACTCATCCCTACACCTCACTTCTTGATATCAGCATGTGTCTGATTTTTTTGCGTCCGCGTGAAAGTTTGTTGTGGATCCATGATTCTCTCACATTCCATTGCGCTGCGATCTCTTTTGATGACTGACCATTGCCATAATACTGACGGAATAGTTTTTGTTCCTCAGCGGATAAGGGGGCGAGCAGTTCTTCAAGGTCGGCTTGTTCCCGAGCGTCCTGTTGTGAAAACAGCTCATCCGTCAGTTTTCCATATGACTGTTCTCTTTGCCTCTGCCTGATTTGTTTTCGCTGGTAGTCAATGGCTTTATATTTTGCCACAGCCGCCACCCAGTGTTTTAACGTATTTTTAGCGGGATCATATGCCCCTATGTTTTGCCAGATGGCAAGAATCGTATCGTCCAGACATTCTTCAAAATCCTGATCCTCAACGGTGAGCTGTTTTCGGATAATCGATTTTATGAGTCCGCCATACTGCTGAATGAGAAGAGCGATCGCCTCTTCGTTTTGATTGTGTAAAAGGGTTATTAGCTTTTGATCGTGATCCTGCATGATACACCCCGTTCCTGTTTTACTCGGTACCTGTCTGTTAATACGATTCATTTTCGCAAAAGCTATCAGAAGTCCTTTAAAAAGTTGGGATTTATGTAAATTTGATTCAGTTGATGTTGGACGCGGCGTTGAAACTGCTTGATTTAGAGCGGCTTGGTTTCGCGCCAAATAGAGGTGGCCAACAAGGATTCCTTCACTGCCGTTACTTTTTCAATCGTTCCAGATTTTTTATCCTTCTTTTGAAAAATTAATTCACTCGTTAAGGAAATTTATTCCTTCATTTAGTCCACACCTCCTATTTATCCCTTCACACCCGAGACTGATTCCCTTCATTCCCCGCTCGGATTCCTTCTTTTCAAATCACGATTCCTTCACTCCCTCCTCTCACCTGCGCAACAAAAAAACACCCCACGACTCGTCACGGGGTGCTTCACTAAAGAATACTTATTCTTTTTCAAATGTCTTCGTACTTCTGACGGTATCAATCGGTCGGACCATTGCCTCGATTTCTTCCCGTTTCGGCTCAAGAAACGGCGGCAGTGACAGCTTTTCGCCAAGCGTTTCGTATGGCTCATCGCCCATAAAGCCGGGTCCGTCTGTGGCAAATTCAAAGAGGATCTGCGGCGCAACGCGGACGTACAGAGATTTAAAGAAAAAGCGGTCTACGAAGCCGGATGTCGGAAACCCGAAGCCTTTCATGCGCTCATCCCAATCATCGAGCATGTCGCGATCCTCAAGGCGGAAGGCGGCATGATGGACCGTTCCGTATCCCTGCTGCGCCTGCGGCAGAAACGTGTTGTGCTCCACGATGATTTGCGAACCGTTACCTCCCTCCCCTGTTTCAAACAGGTGAAAAGACTTTTCCTCCGCTACTTCTTTAAACAGCAACACTTTTTCAAGCATTTCTTTAAAATAATCGAATTGCTCAACACGGACAAAGATCGGTCCCAGTCCCGTAATCGCGTACTCCAGCGGAACCGGCCCATTTTGCCATGGGGTGCCTGGTTCCACGCCCTCATTTCCTTCATCTGAAATGAGCTGGTATTGCTGATCATCGAAATCAACAAAGGATAAGGTCTTTTTGCCAAACTGCTCTTTTACCCCTTTGTGCTTTACGCCGAGGCGGTCAAAACGCTCGACCCAATAATCAATCGCCGCATCGCTTGGCACACGAAAGGACGTTTTGGAAATTTCATTGGTGCCATGATTTCCTTTTGGAATGCCTGGAAAATCAAAAAAGGTCATATCGGTTCCCGGACTTCCAGTATCGTCTGCAAAGAACAGGTGATAAGTCTGAATGTCATCCTGGTTGACCGTTTTTTTCACGAGACGCATGCCGAGTACATACGTAAAAAACTCATAATTTTTCTCCGCGCTGCTGGTGATCGCTGTCACGTGGTGGATTCCCTTTAATTCTTTAATTGACATGCTTAAAGCCCTCCTTCAAGTCAGTTCACTTCTGCATCTAGCATCTTATGAACGGGTGATTTGTGCAAGAATTCTGTTTCATGGAGTGTTCCCTATTCATTTTTTGACGAAATTCCTTCATAATAGACCAAAGTCTGAATTTAGCCCTGTGAAGAACGAAAGGAGGACAAGGATGAAGATTCCGAAAGTTGATTTTTATTTCGGCGCGCTGCTGTCTCAGCTTGTGAATAGAGGCTACACACCTGTCATGAAGGAAAGCGGTAACGATCGTCGCATCTATGCGCTTGAAAAGGATTCGGGAAGCTACCTGATTTATGCCAAGTATTCATTTACGCCCCGTCTAAAATCGGAATCGAAAATCTGGACATTCTTCTTTTACGATACCGAGCTTGAAAAGACGCTTGGTCAGGACGGACGCTATTTATTTGCCTTCATTTGCGGGGAGGATGATCTGAACAATTCGGAAATTCTGCTGCTGACTGAAAGTGAAGTCATTGAATGCATCCAGACCACTGATGAATCGAGTAAATGGCTGACGATTGAAATGGCGAACCGCAAGCGGACACTGACGATTCGCGGGAACGCCCACACGAAAGGAACCCCCTCTTTACGTATCCCGAGAAGTGCAGATCAGCGGTTGGAGGATTTGCCAACGATGCTGTTTTAGATTGGAGTGAGTGAAGATGGCAAACAGAACACCACTGCCTCAACATTTGAGTCAGCCAGCAAAGCGCGCATTTGCGCAAAAAGAGATTAATTCACTTGAAATCGTTGCCCACTATACAGAAAAAGAGCTTCTTGCACTGCACGGCGTCGGTCCGAAGACCATCCGTCAGCTAAAAGAAGAGATGGAGAAACAGCAGCTTTCATTTAAGTTGGATGAGTGACGATGTTCTGGTGATGCTGAAAAACAATTAAACAAATATGCATATGTGAATTTACAGCGAAAAAAGAGCCCGTAAAGGCTCTTTTTTCATTCAAGATTGGCATGCTTTCCATACATTTGATTAGAATCAAGCCCCCGCTGATCCATGATGCTTAAAATGACCGCATCATAAAACAGGAGAAGGGTTTGTTCAAAAAGGGATCCCATTGGCTGAATGGTCTGCTTTTCGTCCTCCTGATCCTTTTTGGCACCAGGCAATTTCACAGCTACGTCTGCCAATGCACCGATCGTTGAATCGGGTGTAACGGTTACAGCTGCGACTATTCCGTTTAGCTTTTTCGCTTTTTGCACGACAGGAATGAGAGAGGATGTTTCACCGGAACCTGTACCGATAACAAGGAGATCTCCCTCTTCTAAATTGGCTGTGACAGTCTCGCCCACGACATAAGCGTCAATGCCCATGTGCATAAGACGCATTGCAAAAGCCTTTCCCATTAATCCTGAACGGCCCGCTCCTGTTACGAATACCTTATCAGAAGCCAGGATCTGATCAGCCAGATGTTGCACATCCTGATTGGAGATTTGTCCGGTTGACTGATTCAGTTCATCAACGATGGTTGTTACATAGTCAGCCGTTTTCATCATTTATGCTCCTTTGATCAGCCTTTGCATTTCTTTGGCCGTTGCCTTTTTATCATCCTGTCCTGTAATGCCGCCGCCAACAATGACGAGATCCGGCTGTTGTTCAATCACTTCCGGCAGCTGCTCGAGCTTAATTCCGCCTGCTACAGCTGTCTTTGTGTTTTTCACGACGCGCTTGATTGTCGCAAGATCCTTGAAGGAATCCTGTCCAACCGCCTGAAGGTCGTAGCCAGTGTGTACGCAGATGTAGTCTACGCCAAGAGCGTCCAGCTCCTTCGCACGGGTTTCAATATCTTTTACAGCAATCATATCAACCAGTATTTCTTTGCCCTGCTTTTTCGCTTCCTCAACAGCACCTCTGATCGACTCGTCCTCTGCCGCGCCTAAAATCGTGATGATATCCGCTCCGGCTTCTGAAGCCTGACTGACTTCATAGCCTGCTGCATCCATAATTTTAAGGTCAGCCAAAACAGTCAGATTTGGAAATGCCGCTTTGACTTCTTTTACGGCCTTAAGCCCTTCATTAATGACAACAGGTGTACCGATTTCGACGACATCAATATAGTCCTCTACTTCCTTCACCACTTCAATTGCGCCAGGAATGTCTACAAGATCTAATGCTAATTGTAACTTCATCGATAACCCGCTCCTTTTAAAATGATTGTATGATGCTGTCTTAATACAGCATGTGGGCAAGTATACAAGCGTTGTTACCAAATTGAAAGTACGCAATCTTATGTGATATAGTGTCTAAAAGTATACTAATGGATCATACTGGGCCGGAGGAGAGCACATGCCACATTTTGAAACACGTTCATTTAACTGTGAAAAGGAATTAACACTTGCGATTATTGGTGGTAAATGGAAGATGCTGATATTGTGGCATTTGGGGAAAGAAGGAACGAAACGGTTTAGTGAGTTAAAAGAGCTGATTCCCGGGATTACACCGAGAATGCTCGTTAACCAACTACGCGAACTTGAACAACATGGAATCGTGCATCGTGAAGTGTATGCGGTAGTTCCACCAAAAGTAGAATATTCTTTAACAAAACACGGTGAATCATTGATGCCGATCCTGGAAGCGATGTATGCCTGGGGGAAGGATTATGTGAAGGACGTTCTTGGAGACGAAAACCTGATACAGCCTGATGCAAAATAAATCAGTGTCCCTGACTGAACGCATGAGGGAACATCGATAGCGATTAAATAAAGTCTGCGGTGATATACTATTGGTAATAAGCACGTGAATAGGAGTTGCATGAAAGATGATGACTTTTATTTTGATTTTGTTCGTGTTTTTTGTCACCTTTTGCATTAGTGCTTTATTTAATGTGCTGTTTAATACGATGCAGGGGCGAAACTGGTTTTTTTCAGTGGTGTTCAGTTTCGTGGTTGCGGTTGTAGGTGTGTTGATTTTTCAGCCGTGAAAAAGAACTCGAGGTCTTGTACGAGTTCTTTTTTTGAGTATTAAATGGATAAACCGCGCCGGAACGGGACCATCCTATTCTTTACTTTGTCTAGCTTCGGGGGGCAGGGGCTAATTATTTTTAAAATCATTGTACACGTCTATCAATTTTAAAAATCGCAGCAGAATAAAAGTTTCGATTTAAACTATCCTGCAAAGGAACACTATTGATATGATTCATTTTTGGTTAATGATTTCCACCAGCTCGTGACCATTTTTGTCCATGAGGTGTTTAAATTTTTTTGCTCCTCCGTTCAGTTTCATGTAGATATATGGACTGAATATCCACTTTTTCAGTGCCGCGCGCTCAATTTTTTCATGGGTGTAGCGCTCGATTAGATCATATCCTCCTACTGCGTCTGCTACAAAAATGACTTCCTTTTCCGTTACTGCGAGAATGCCCGGTCTTGCCACCCGGCTGTAAATATAGGTATCCAGGGAACATCTGATATGGGCAAGTATACGATCGTTATCAGATAGTTGTTCCTGAACATGTTTTAATGTCATTTGCATCAAATCACCCTCCATTTCCCATACTAGTACCCTTTCTGCATAAAATTAACCAAAATAATTTTTAATAAATTTACATTTAAAGCAATATTATTAATATAGCATTCTACTTTTTAATGTTGCGCTTGTTAATAGTTGGTGATATAGTGGTCGTGCATAGAAAAAGTTCATACCGTTATCTGCACTGGGGGTGCTTATGTAGCTGAGATGAGAGCAATGGCTCCGATCCCTTATGACTCGATCAGGATAATACCTGCGTGAGGAAGTGTAGTGACTTCTCTTCATATACAGCAGGAGCAGTGACTACATCTTTCACGGATGTGGTCTTTTTTTATGCGAATGCTCATATAGGAGGAAGTTTAAATGGAATGTGGAACGAGTAAGATTGTCGGGTGCCGGTTTTCACTGCATCCGATGACAGGAGATTTTATTTCAGTGATTAAAGGAGCGCTTGAGGCGACCGATTTGTCGGCTGTGTGGCGTCATACAGATGATGTGTCGACTGTGATTCGCGGACAGGAGCAGCACGTATTCAATGTCATCAAAGCGATTACGCTTCATGCTGCTAAAACGGGGGCTCACGTGGCGATGAATGCCACTTTTTCGGCGGGTTGTCCCGGGGATACAGCGGGTGATGTGTATATGGACGTTGATCCTGCTGTGAAAAATCATGATGAGACGAAGCAGTATGTGTCTTCTCAGTTTGCGCTTTATCCGATGAATAATCCGGATTATATGAGTGTGATTTATAAAGAGGTAGACCGTGCAAAAGAACGCGGCGTGTTTAATGATTCAATGCATTACGCGAGCGGTATCCACGGTGATATTCACGATGTGTTTACCTTTTATGAAGAGACGTTTGGAAAGGCGCGTTCGGATGAACACCGTCACCTGGTCATGACGGTTTCGATGAGTATTAACAGTCCGTCGCATAAGGGCTGAGTTAATGTTAAAGTCGTGGAAATTGAAAGAAGTCGTATTGATGTCGCTATTTGCTGTTGTATTCGGAATTATTTATCTGATGTTTTTACACCTTGGAAACGTATGGTCAGCAGTGATTGGGCCAATCGCCTATGAATGGATTTTCGGGATATGGTTTATTGTCTCGATTATTGTGATGGCGATTATTCGAAAGCCGGGTGCAGCGGTAATTCCTGAGACGATGGCTGCTGCCATTGAAGTGATGCTCGGAAATGCGGTTGGACCTCGTCTTATTTTAGCCGGTGTCATCCAGGGACTCGGGGCAGAAGCAGTGTTTGCCGCAACACGTTATCGACAATTTAACCTGGCGATTTATATGATGGCTGGCGCAGGCGCGGCTGTGTTCAGCTTCGTCTATGGCTATCTGCTTGGCGGTTTTGCAGCGTTGGCACCTGAGTATGTACTGCTCATGTTTGTGATTCGTGTGATGAGCGGTGCGATTATTGCAGGTATTGGCGGTAAGTATTTAGTAGATGCATTGCTTGCGACAGGTTCTTTGCGTGGTTATGCGATTACAAAACGTGATGCGCATGCCTGATGTGATTGATTTACAAAATGTTTCGTTTCAGTTTCCTGAATCGGAAAAGCCTTTGTTTAGTCGTCTGGATTTTCACGTGAAACAAGGTGAAAAGGTTGTGATTACCGGGCCAAGCGGCTGTGGTAAATCGTCGTTATTGTATTTGCTGAACCGGCTTTATCCCGCTAATTGTGACGGGATTCTTTCGGGCAGCGTGACGCTGTTTGGGCGTGACGCCTCGGAATATGAACCCGGTGAAATCAATAAACGGATTGCGACTGTTTTTCAGGATCCCGACAGTCAGTTTTGTATGCCGACTGTGGAGGAAGAGCTTACGTTTACGCTGGAAAATGCAAAGGTTCCGGCTGGTGAAATGGATCAGCGGATCACAGCCGTCCTTGAGGAAACCGGGTTGAGTGACTTCAGACACGCTGTGATTCAAACCTTATCAGGCGGACAGAAGCAGCGGGTAGCGACTGCCTGTGCCTGGATCATGGAGCCTGATATTCTACTGTTGGATGAACCGCTCACACATCTGGATCCGGTGACAGCTAAGGAATTTGTGGCTTGGCTTAACAAACTTCATGCGTCACGGGATCTTACTGTGGTGGCGATCGATCATCAGGTCGCATTATGGGATGGATTTTTTGATCGTGAATGGCAGATGGAAGCGCCGAAGCAGGAGCGCCCTCAAGTGCTTCGGCAGGTGAGCAGTGAGGCGGCCGTGAGTTTAGAGGTTCATGAGCTCGCCGTCTCCCCTATCCTCTCACCTGTGTCGTTCTCATTGAAAGAGGGCTCAATCGGGGTGCTTGCGGGACCGAACGGCAGTGGTAAGTCTACGCTTTTAAAAGCGCTGTGCGGCTTAAAATCTACCGGCGGCAGTGTGAAGCCTGACAGAATAGGCTACGTGCCGCAGTCTCCCGAATTTCTGTTTTTAACAAAAAGTGTTCGTGAGGAGCTTGCCTTCGGTGGAGGTTCAAATGTGGATCAAATGCTTGAACGCTTATATTTAAACGAAGTGGCGGATGCTCATCCTTTCGCTGTCAGTCACGGTCAGAAGCGGCGCGTAGCCATTGGTGCCATGCTATGTGACGGACGACCGGTGATTGTCATGGATGAACCGACTGCCGGACAGGACGCGGCAGCCTTGCAGGAGCTTGAATCATTGCTGGTTGAGCAGGCAAGTGAAGGCGTGACTTTCCTGATTGTCACGCATGATATGAATTTTGCTGCGCGCGTAGCAGATCAGGTTTTACTTTTGCGAGAAGGACAGCTGACTGGCATTTTTACGCCGGAGAAGGTTTGGCAGGATGAAAAGCTTTTATGCGAACACCGTTTACTGCCACCAGCGGGAGGTGAGCGTTATGCGGCAGTGGCTTCACCGCATGAATCCTTCTGTTAAGTTTGTGATCATCACGATTTCGATGATCACGATGGCGTTTTTCTTCAATCCATGGACGCCGCTCGTATTCTTTTTTGGTGTTGTGCTGTTTCAGCTCGCATTTGCAAAAGTATCATGGAAGATCTGGGGGCTGATGATGCTGCCGTTTTTACTCGGTGCCATCGGTTATTTCTGGACGACACTCGTATTTGGCAATGACAACGCTGATCCGATCGGCACGGCTTTATCATTGAGCTTCCGGGTGCTCGCCTTCTCCAGTTTGTCATTACTATTTGTTTTTACGACAAAACCGGTTGACTTCATTCTGAGTTTGATGCAGCAACTGAAGCTCTCGCCGAAGATCGCCTACAGCATTTTGGTCGGGTATCAGTTTCTTCCCGTCTTAAAAGATGAATTTGTTCAGATCCAGCAGGCGCAGCAGTTGAGGGGTATTGTAAAACCGAAGTCCCCTGTTAAAGGGATACTCGCGATGCGTCACGTGCTGATTCCGATGCTTGCCGGCGCTGTGAGAAAAGCGGAGCGAACCGCCTTTGCAATGGAAGCACGGGGATTTACCGGCGACAGTGATCGGACATTTTATAAACGGGTCACGATTGGACGGACAGATTTCTGGATGACAGTCATGTTTGTCCTACTCGTTTTGATCAGCATCTATGCAGGCATCACGGGGCCGGCTATTCAGAAGTGAATAGCCGGTTTTTTTATATGGAGACGTGTGGAGGTTCGAAAGATTTCCGTCGTTGTTCGCAGAATATCGGTGCTGGTTCGCAATATATTTAGGCTGGTTCGCAGAATGATAGACGACGTTCGCAAAATATCAACACCCTTTCGCAGGATTGTGCCATTTGGACTATCACTTTAGAGTTGGGGGGTCTGTCCCTGAAGTCTACCTCTACACTCATCCCCACTTTACACACCTCATCAATAAGCATAAAATTATTCATGTTAGAAAATTCATTTGAAATGAGGAACGATTTATGAAAAAACGTTTTTTGACGGCGGCTGCGCTTTCGACAGCCTTAATTCTTGCTGCGTGCGGGAATGCTGAGGACAGCGAGGACAGCGACCAACGAAGCTCCGATGAGGAAGCCTTTACGATTGGCGTGATTCCGGCCCAGACTGAGGGTGAAATGGAAGGCGCAATGAACAAGCTTCAGGAGATTCTTACTGAAGAACTTGGAAGAGAAACAAAAATTGATGTATATCCTGATTACAACGGCGTCGTTGAAGCGATGAATTATGACCAGATCGATATGGCGTATCTTGGACCTTTGACGTATGTCATTGCCCAGGAGCGCAGTGATGCAAAAGCGATCATCACACAGCTTGTGGACGGCGAACCGTTTTATCATTCCTATATCATTACCCACACTGACGAATCATTTGAAACGATTGATGACCTGTTAAGTGATCCGGCTGCAGTTGATTTTGCATTTGGTGATCCGAACTCGACTTCCGGTTCTCTGATTCCTTCTATTGAGTTGCAGGATCGCGGCGTTTATGAGTCGGAGGACGACTATGATTTTAATACAGTCCGATTTACAGGCTCACACGATGCAACTGCGCTTGCTGTGCAAAATAAGCAGGTAACGGCCGGCGCAATCGATAGCGCCATTTATAATCAACTCATTGAATCCGGTAAAATTGATGAATCCCAGTTGAAAATCATTTGGGAATCGGAGCCGTTATTCCAGTATCCTTGGGCTGTAACAGCAGGCACGGATGAAGAAACCATCAAGACGCTTCAGGATGCTTTTCTGGCGATTGAAGATCCTGAAATCCTCGACGCATTCGGTGCATCAGGATTTACGGAAGCTACACCTGAAGACTATAACAGTATCCTGGATGCCGCTGAAAAGCAGGGCATTTTAAATGAATAGAGCTGATCACCTTGTGGTTTAAAAAGAGACATATTGTATATGTAGCTGTTTTAACCGTTTTAGTGATCATCAGTATGCGTATCACGGAATTTGATTTAGCCAAATTCCGTGATTTTCGCAATATGGTCGATTTTCTAGGGCAATGGTTTCCGATGGATTTCTCCAAGCTGCCTCTCATGCTTGAGGATGCAGGCGAAACATTGGCAATGGCATTTCTCGGGAGCTTCCTTGCGCTTTTGATCTCCCTGCCCATCAGTTTTCTGGCCGCAAAAAACACAGCGCCGACAGGCTTTTTTCACATTTGGCGCGTGATCTTAAGTTTTATCCGCTCCGTTCCTGAAATTGTAATCGGTCTGATATTACTGACGATGCTTGGTCTCGGACCATTTCCGGCTGTTATAGCGATTATGATCCATAATATCGGGGTGCTTGGAAAACTGATCTCAGAATTAATTGAGGCGGCAGACCCTGGTCCTCAGGAAGCGATGCGTGCAGTCGGTGCCGGGACATGGACGGCGCATTTTTTCAGCATCCTGCCGCAGATCTGGCCCAATGTGTTATCTCAATTTTTTTACCGCTTCGAAGTGGCGATCCGTACTTCTCTTGTTCTCGGCTTTATCGGGGGCGGTGGGATTGGACAGCGATTATTCAACGATTTTAAAACCTTTCAATACAGCTCAGTCGCACTGGATGTTCTCATCATCATGGTCATGGTGATCGCCATTGATTTTCTGACGAGCTATATTCGAAATCGGGTTATTTAGGAGGCCCTGTATGATTCAGACACACCAGCTTTCAGTCCACTACCCAAATACAGAAGCCCTAGCCCTGTCTGATGTAACGCTGTCTTTTTCTAAAGGCGAGTTCGTCTGTGTGCTTGGTAAAAGCGGTGCCGGCAAATCAACCCTGATCCGCTGCCTGAATGGTCTGCAGCAGCCGACATCAGGAAAAGTGCTGGTAAACGAAAAATCACTATCTGATCTTTCAGGAGCTGAGCTCAGGGAGGTTCGCCGTTCTTCCGGTATGATTTTTCAGCACTTCAATCTGATCCCCAGACTTTCCGTGATGCAAAATGTGCTGACCGGATCTTTTGGCTACCGTTCTTCGTTAAAGAATCTGACAGGTGTTTTTTCAAAGCAGGAAATTAGTCAGGCACGTGGCATATTGAAGGAAGTCGGTTTATTAGATTTTGAGAAGCGTAAAGTGGAAAAGCTCTCCGGTGGCCAAAAGCAGCGGGTCGGTATTGCACGGGCACTCATGCAAGATCCTTCTGTTCTGCTTGGTGATGAGCCCGTCGCAAGTCTTGATCCCGGAACAGCTGATCAGATTTTCCAGCTGATCACGCGTATGCATGCTTCTCTTGGGCTTTTGACGATCATCAATGTCCATGATGTGCAGCTCGCCAGGCAGTATGCAGACAGGATTATCGCTTTAAAGGATGGACAGGTCGTTTTCGACGGGGAGCCTGATCAGTTCACGCAAAAAGAATATGACCTAACATACGCATAACAGGAGGTGATAGAGAATGAACAATGCTGATAGATGGATCGGTATCCTTTTGGTGACGCTCGGTGCTACGTTTTGGGGTGTCGGCGGAACAGTGGCTAAAAGGCTGTTTGAAACGGAGCAGATTCCGGTTGAATGGCTCGTTTCAGTGCGTCTGCTGATAGCCGGTGCGCTGCTGCTGATAATTGCCATGACAATGAAAAATAAAGCGAACGTCATCCGGATCTGGAAGGACAGGCCCGCTGTTTTTCAACTGGTGACCTTCAGTATACTCGGGATGCTCGGCGTGCAGTATACGTACATGGCATCAATTGATCTCGGAAATGCTGCAGTTGCGACACTGCTCCAGTATCTTGCCCCGGTGTTCATTCTCGCCTACCTGATTATCAGACGCATCAGCCGGTTTACAGTCCGCGATCTGATCGGCGTGCTGCTGGCATTGTCAGGTACGTATCTGCTGCTGACAAACGGCTCTATTCAGACATTATCCGTTCCGGCTGGTGCGATCATTTGGGGCGTGCTGTCCGGAGTGGCTCTTGCCTTTTACACCCTCTATGCCGGAAACCTTCTGGCTAAATGGGGGTCGCTCAACGTCATTGGCTGGGGTATGCTGATCGGCGGTGCAACGATGGCTTTGATCCATCCCCCGTGGGTGATTAATACGACAGGCTGGACCGGCGCTACACTAGTTTCACTCGGATTTGTGATTGTCTTTGGCACGATGCTTGCTTTTTGGTTTTACCTTGAAAGCCTGCGCTTTTTAAAACCGCAGGAAACGAGTCTTCTTGGCAGTGTAGAGCCGCTTGCAGCGATTGTCACTTCCGTGTTGTGGCTACAACTGACCTTCGGTTTATTTCAAATCGGAGGAGCTGCCCTAATCATACTGATGGTGATTTATTTATCTGTTGTGAAAGAAACACCTGCCACTTCCCAAACAGAACGAAAAACAGCTTAAGGAAAGGATGAAACCGGTTGAAAACATTGTCCTACTCTTTACTTGATGTCTTTACCACAACGCCATTTGGAGGTAATCAGCTCGCTGTTTTTTATGAAGAGCTGCCGCTTGGGGATGAACGGATGCAGCAAATTGCCAGAGAACTGAATTTATCAGAAACGGTGTTTGTCCAGCCTCCTTCAAACGAAGCCAATCATAAAAGACTTCGTATTTTCACTCCTCAGATGGAGCTGCCGATGGCTGGTCACCCCACGATTGGCACTGCCTTTTTGTTAGCTGATAAAGGGCTGATTGATGTAAAAGAAGGCGAAAACAGCTGGGTGCTCGAAGAAGGTGTCGGAGACATTCCCGTGACCGTCACGCAAAAAGACGGCACGATTACATCGGTTCAGATGCAGCAGCCAGTTCCTCAGTTTGGTTCAGTCTTTGATGATCGTAAGCTTGCAGCAGAACTGCTTTCCCTCTCACAGGAAGATCTCAGTGAGGATTTACCCGTTCAGACTGTGTCATCCGGTGTACCTTTTCTCTTTATTCCCGTCCGGTCACTGGACGCCATGAAAAAAATCCAGTTCCGTATGGATGTGTGGGAGCAACACTTTAGCCTAAACGATGAGACACAGCATATTTTTGCTTTTTCAACTGAAACAGAGCATGCGACCTCCCATGTTCACAGCAGAATGTTTGCCCCTGCGATGGGGATTGCAGAGGATCCGGCTACGGGAGGCGCAAGCGGTCCACTTGGTGCTTATCTCGTAAAGAACGGCCTGGTTCAGCCAGCCGGTGACCAGCATTATATGATTATCAGCGAGCAGGGGCTTGAAATGGGGCGCCCAAGCTTCATTGAAATTGAAGTCCAAACAGATGCTAAGCAGATCACTCAGGTGAAAATCGGCGGTCCTTCTATCATCGTCGGAGCCGGAGAATTGTATATCGAAGAATAGTAAAAGAGCAGGATTTCCCGCTCTTTGTTATGGCCGGTAAGGGAGCATCAGCGTAACAACGGTGCCCCCTTCCTCTCTATTCTTAATCTCAAAACGGCCAAAATGATTTTTCATAATGTTATTGCACATCAAAAGACCAAGACCATTTCCTTTTGTTTTTGTCGTGTAAAACGGGTTTCCAAGCATCCTCAAATGTTCTTCTGGAATACCAGGTCCCTCATCCTCCACATGGATAAAAATCTGATCCTCCTCCTGATAGAGGGACAGATAGATTTTACCGCCGTTACCCATTGCCTCAATTGCATTTTTCATGACATTAATCAGCACTTGCTTAATCTGATTCTCCTCACAGTCCGTCACCACAGCTGCCGTTTCCTTCCACTCAATCTCAATGGCATGCAGCAGCAATTCAGGCTGTAAAAACAGACACACCTGCTGCATCAGCTCAAACAGATTCGTTTTCTTTAACGTCAGCGGCTTCGGCTTTGCAAGTGACATCAGTTCATTCACAGTCTGATCAATCCGGTTAATCTCCTCTTTTAATAAATGAATATAGAGCTTCTTCTCCGCTTCTTTTTCATTTTCAAGCAGCAGCGACGTAAACCCCTTTAAGGTTGTCAAAGGATTTCTGATTTCATGGGCAATACCCGCCGCAAGCTCGCCGAGGGCAGAAAGCTTTTCACTTCTGATTAAAAGTCCTTCAGAATGCTTCAGCTCTGTAATGTTGTTTCCAATGGCGACATAACGGTAGCATGTTCCGGCTTCATTTTTACACGGAATAATGGTCCCGTGAATCCAGAATTCATTGCCGAATTTGTCTTTATGCTTAAGTTCGCCTCTCCATACCTCTCCATTTTTCAATGCAGAAAGGATCGATTCAATCGAAGAACGGCGGTGATGGGTGAAGTCTAGCAGACGATAAGTTGAACCTACTAACTCCTCGCGTTCAAAATATGATAATTCGCAGACCAGATCACTGACTAATTGTACTTTTCCTGCTTCATTAAACACGACAATAAAAGAAGAGTCTGCAATGGCATCTTTCACTGTGTTTAACTCCTGCAAAGTCCGGCTCAGATGACGTTGGGTGATCAGCAGTTCATCCTCTTTTAACTTCCGCTTTGTGATATCCGTCCTGAATGTAATGTAACGCTCCGGCAGACCATCCTCTCCCATGAAAGGAACGACAGTCGCGTGAACCCAATAAACAGTCTTGTCCTTCGCGACAAGCTCAAGTTCACCTTCCCAGGCTATACCTGCTGAAACCTTCTCCCACACAGACGCCCTTAACTCCTCACTCGGTGGCGTCCGTCTCAAAAAATCATGAGTCTGCCCAATGATCTCATCCTTGTGATATTTCGATATGTCACAAAAACGCTCATTCACATACACAATCCGGCAATCCCGGTCTGAAATCGACACCAGCAAATGCTGATCCAGTGCAGTCATAATTTGTATCACATCATTCATCGCTGAAATCATGGCGGTTCTCCTACAGTCGTTTTAACAAATTATAGTCTCTTTGAAAGATTTTGAAAAGTTAATTATTTTTTAGGGGACGGAGCGGGTGTTCTTTTTTGCAAAAAAGAACACCCGCTCCGTCCCCTATTTCTTCATTCGCTCCAAATGCGCGGTTCCCCACTCATGCATCGCGTGAAGAATCGGCTCGAGCGTTTTGCCGTATTCTGTCATGGAGTATTCGACTTTTGGCGGCACCTGCGGGTAAACTTCCCGGTGGATGATGTCGTTTTCTTCGAGCTCACGCAGGTGCATGGTGAGCATACGTTGTGTGATGTCAGGAATTCTTCTTCTCAGCTCGTTAAATCTCAGTGTTTCTTCAGCCATCAGGTGCTGCAGGATAATGGGCTTCCATTTGCCCACGATCATATCCAGTGCTGTGACGACCTGGCACTGGTTTGGATTTACAGGCTTTTTCATCGTATCACCCCCTTGTACGGTATCTTTTTTGATACTATACCACATTATTGTGCCTACTTATAAAGATCAGGGGTATATGAGACACTAGAAGTAGAAACCATTTAGAGGAGTTGTTGATATCATGGCAGATCGTTTCAAACGTTCGGTTAAGGATCACTGGCGTGTCCAATATAATCATTACGGCTATCCTCACGTGCAGCAGGGCTGGATTTTACCCCCTGATCGCAAGGAGGAATTTGATCCGTTCATTTTGATGGCGGATGACTGGTTTAAACGCGGTACTTTTTCGGATCACCCGCATCGTGGCTTCCAGACGATTACCTATGTGGTTGATGGACGTCTCGAACATATTGATAATCACGGGGGACACTCAGTGCTTGATGCCGGTGATGTTCAGTATATGAATGCAGGATGGGCAGCACGTCACGGCGAGGAAGCGGTCGATGATGACCTGATTCACACGTTTCAGCTCTGGCTTAACCTGCCGCATGAGCTGAGAACGACCACAACCTCTTATCAAAATGTGTATGTCGAGGACGCACCTGTCGTCACATTTGAAGGTGGCAGCGTGCGCGTCTATTCAGGCGATATCGCAGGCGTTACCGGTCCAATGAAAAGTATGGTACCAATCACCATGACTGAGATTCATTTAAAAGCAGGGGCCGAATATAAACACGTCATCCCTGAAAATCATAATGCCTTTTTATATATGATAGCTGGAGAAATCGAAGCCGGCGAAGAACGCGTTGCACTTGCCAAAACAGATGTGGCAACACTCACTTATGAAGAAGACGGAACAGAAGCAGAAAGTGAGCTCGTTATTCGTGCGAAAAGCCGTGCACGTCTCCTGCTGTACTCAGGTGTTCCGCTAAAAGAGGAATACATTGCACAAGGTCCTTTTGTGATGAGCAATATGGAAGAAATCAAGCAGGCCTACCGCGACTTCCAGGAAGGCAAATTCGGCGCACCTGCAAAGAAATAATAAAACGGGGGGACGGAGCGCCTGTGTCTTTTCAGTCTCTCTGTCCCCTTGTTCCATTTTTTTCAAAAGGGACACACCTGGCATTTTTGAACACCCGCTCCGTCCCCCGTTTTCAGATAAACTCACTCATTTAACCATCAAATGAGTGAGTTTTTGACGTAGTTTCAGGCTTCATTCCATGAAAAAACCACAGCTCTATGAACTGTGGTGAAGATGAATCAGGCAGCCTGAGTGCCTTTTTTCTTTTCTGTCTGGTCAATGATTTTTGTCCCAACGAGGTCACCCGTGATGTTTAGCATCGTTGCACCCATTCCGACGAGTGCGTCAATCGCTGTTAGCAATGCAACAGCTTCCATCGGGAGTCCGAGCTGGGCAAAGACTGTCGCGATCATGACAATTCCTGCTCCAGGCACCCCCGCGGTTCCGATCGATGCAAGTGTTCCAACGAGCACAACCATCAGCATCTCAGTCAGGCCAAGCGGTTGGCCTACAACGTTTGCTGCAAAAACAGCGGATACCGCGATACGAATCGCTGCGCCATCCATGTTAATGGTGGCACCAAGCGGCAGACTGAAGCCGTACAGGCTTTTAGAAACACCCAGGTTTTTAGCCGCATTTAGTGTAAGTGGAAGTGTTCCTGAACTGCTTTGCGTTACAAAAGCAGTCAGCATCGGTGTACGCGCCTGCGAGAAAAAAGCTTTTGGACTGATCTTAAACGCCAGCATCAGCAGAATATAAATCACGATTTGAACCGCGATCCCCACATACAATACGGCTACCACATTTCCAAGCTCAAGAAGCGTATTCAGCCCTTGGCTCCCTACTGTATTCGCCACAATCGCAAAAACACCGATCGGTACATACTGCAAAATGCCTTTCATGATCGTAAGTGTGGCTTCGTTCAGGCCATTCGCCACATTATATACCTGCTCCCCGAGCGCCCGATGCTCAGAGGATGAGCGCAGGTAAGAAATCGCGATTCCGAACACAATCGCTGTAAAAATAATGCCCAATAGATTGTACTCTGAAAAAGCTGTCACGATATTAGAGGGCACAATATTTAAAAGAACGCTAATCACGCCAGGGTTTTCAGGTGCTTCAAATGTTTCATTTGGTAAAGAGAGCCCTGTTCCAGGCGAGAAAATCGTCGCAACGGTCAGACCGACGATGATCGCAAACGCAGAAGTCGCCGTGTAATATAGAAACGTTTTCCCGCCCATACGTCCAAGTGAGCTGAGCTGCGTCTGGTTTACTCCTACAATTAATGTAAATAAAATTAATGGCAAAATCAGAAAGTTTAACAGGTTTAACAGAAGATCCCCAAGCGGTGTTAATACCGAAGCACCTTCACCGAAAACAAGTCCAGTCAACACACCAAGCACGAGCGCAACTGTGATTTTCAAAATGAGCGAGGTCTTAAGATAACCTTGCCACAACCTCTTCATGCCAATCCCTCCTTTTTCAGTTCTGTATAAAAATCACTTTTCTCTAAAGTAATTTATTCAGATTCATTTGGTCGGGATTAACCGTATAACAGAACTGTTCGGAAGTCAAAAGAGTTGCTCCTCAGAAAAAACTTTATAATTCGCGGATGCGGACCTCGCGTTCACCGTCCTTGATGCCATCCCACTCCACATGAATTTCAAAGGTGCCGTCCTGAAAGAAGTACGGGATCCGGCGGCGCACTGAATCCTGCATAGGAATCGCATGGAGCTCCTTTTTATCCACCCATACAAGTTCACCCTCCGGCGGTTGCGCCAGCAGCTCCCCTTCAAAATCATCCGTCAAATAATGAAAAATCATGTAACGATCCTGTTTGTGCGGATTCACATATTCATATAATCCTTTATAAATCAGGCTGTTGATCGCAAGGCCGGTTTCCTCTTTGACTTCCCGAATCGCACTATCCGAAAAGCTCTCCGGGAAATCAACCTTGCCACCCGGTGGAATAAACCCTCTAAAATCACCGTGCTGACGGTCAATCATTAGCACCTTATCATCCTTTTCAATCATACACATCGTCCAAAACTTAATATTCACAGCTGCTCCTCCTAAAGATGTCCTCTATCTATTATTCTTCCAAAAAGAAGGAAAACCTTCCTGGGAGGAGAATATATAGAATAATGACATGAAAGATCGTGAGGAAAAATAATGAAAAAAATTCTTGTCCCTCTATCTTTTATTACGATCATAGCGCTCAGTTTTTTTCTTTTTGCCTTATTTGATCTGGAAATCGGAAAGTTTGACCACTTCGAGGAAGCGATTGAGAAAGGGATTCCTTATACGGTAAATGATGTTGTTCATGTCGAACAGCACAATGACGTCAGCATTGTCATGTATACCACTACTGCTGACCCATCAGTATTTCCCAATATTGATACTGATGTAACAGGAATCGCCTATTTCACAGGTAATGACGACGAGGGGTGGGAAAGTGTTGGGTCAAACGGGTGGACTCACTACAATAACGACGCGATGACTGTCTATATTGAGCCATTTCGACTGCGTGATGACGCGGGGGATATGCTGGAAAATTTTTATGTTTCATATGGTGAAATCCATGACGCCAATATCACGGCTGTTCAGACAAAATCCCATGATGACTCTACCTTTAGAGAGGCAAAAATCATAGAAAAAAACGGTCTCCGCTATTATATACAAACTGGTGAGGATAAAATCGTACAAGGCGTAAACTCAACAGGGGAAGTAATCAGCAGGCAAGGCGGATGATAAATATGGACAGGGGCGAGTTGACATGCTGAATCAAATCATAATGATCCAAACGATTGACGGTCGACTATTACTGGCAAAAATGATCCGTCAATCCGGAGACGTATGGAAAATTAATGTCCTGAAAGAAAATGAGCGCCTCACGGATGCAGTGATTCATATTTCAGAAAAAGAAATGAAAAGAGTGTGTTTATACCCTTCCGACATACAAAAAGGAATGGAATCAACACTCAGATACAAACCTGCAGTTGAGGTCACTGGACTCCCCTCAACTGTCCAGTTTGGAAAAACAATAATTAAGGAATCGAGACATGTAAACATGATACAAAATATTGGACAAATCGGCATACCCGTAAAAGATATTGAAAGAGCAGTCGATTTTTATAAGAACAAACTAAATTTGAACCTGCTTTTCCAAACAGATTCAATGGCGTTTTTTGAAACCGGCGGCATTCGGCTGATGCTGACATTGCCGGAAAACGAAACGTTTGACCATCCCGGATCAGTCGTTTACTTTAATGTAAATGATATTCATGAAGCGAGCAGCACTCATCAGAAGCGAGGTATCACTTTTATCAGTGACCCCCATCTGATCGCTAAAATGGGCACAACAGAAACCTGGATGTCCTTTTTTCATGATACGGAAGGAAATACGCATGCTTTGATGAGTGAAGTCGAACAAAGTCAGTAAGGGAGGAGATTATATGTCAGCATTACTGGCATTTATCAAAGAAAATCAATCCAGTGCTGAACTTCTTCAACTCAAGGAATCCACCCACTCCGTTGAAGAAGCCGCACAAGCTGTTCAAGCCAGCACTGAACAGCTTGTGAAAAATATTTGTATGATCAGTGAGGACGACGAACTGATTGTCGCCATTGTCAAAGGAGAAGATCGCGCAAGCACAAGCAGAGTAAGCAAAGCCTTAAACATTCCACGCCCACGCCTCGCAAACGAACACGAAATCATCGATAAATCCGGATTCCCGGCTGGCGGCGTGCCATCCTTTGGCTTTGAAGCAACCTTTCTGATTGACCCTAAAGTCATGGAAACTCCTGTCGTCTATACAGGAGGCGGCACAGCGCAGTCGCTTATTAAAATACCTTCTGAAGAACTGCTGCGTTTAAGCGGGGGACAGGTTGTCAGAGTGAGAAGATAATAACAGGGGGACGGAGCGGGTGTGCCTTTTTTGCACACCCGCTCCGTCCCCTTGTGTTATACATCCGACACCCTTTGCTTCTTCTCTCTTACAACAACTACCTCTGACACTTTTAACAGCACCTTGACTAATAGATACCCAACCAGCGTACCTGCTCCATTCAATATCACATCATCAATATCAAACTGACCGGTCATGGTAAAAAACTGTGTCAGTTCGATCAGTAGTGACAATCCCGTACCAATCAAAAGCATTTTCCACCAGTTACGGCATTTCTTAAAAAGAATTGGCAAAAATAATCCGAGCGGAAGAAAGATTAAGATATTACCAAGGGTATTATGTAAAATAATATTTGGATTAAAATACTCTGAACCGCTAAGATACATCGTAATATTGCGAAACGGCGTCAGATTCATATTATGCTGCCAGACCTCAGCGCTCCAAAAAGATTCACCATTTTCCGGCACACTGAAATAGTATCTTGCTGTTTCTCCATAGGCAATCTTTTCAATCATTCGAATCACGAGCAAATTCGCTAAGACAATAAAACTGTATAAAGTAAAGGCGCCCCACATCAACAATCGAAATGGTTTATAAAAAGGCGACATCACACTTTGAAGACCATCCCTCAGTTCTTTTTCATAGCCGAAGGTGTGAATTGCCTTTTCAGCAGCTTCTTCCTCAGAACAACCTTCCTCTAAAAAATCTTCCTTCAATAAAAGCAAATGTCCGAGCATCTCCTCACTAATGTCTTCCTTCTCCTCCAATGAACAATTTAGCTCATCAGTTATCTCCCACACATATTCCTCAAGCCTCTGATCCACGCAACTCACCCCTTACCTGTTTGATCAAATTTGTTACCTTATCCCATTCCCCGTGCTTCCGCTCTAGCTCCTCCTGCCCCTTCAGCGTGATTCTGTAATACTTCCTGCGGGGACCTGAGTCCACTTCATGCCAATAAGATTCCATCCATCCTTTTTTCTCAAGCCGTTTCAAAGCCGGATACAGCGTTCCCTCACCCATTTTATAAAGGTCCTCGCTGCTCTCTTTAAGCGACTTCACCATTTCATAGCCATACATATCCTGCCTGCTCACCAGCGATAAAAGCAAAATATCAATGCTGCCCTTCATGATTTCCTTATCCATTTATACACCACCTGTTCCATTATTTATCTTTTTTAAATCGTAACACTATGTACATCGTATTACAAGGTAAATTAAATAACAGGGGGACGGAGTGCCTGTTCAAAAAAGAAACAGGCGCTCCGTCCCCTAATACACACTGTCACACGTGCCACCGATCGGCTCATAAAAACAGTGATTTTTAAACTGCCCTGTAAATGGCTGGTTATACCAGGTTGCAGGGCATGGTCCATACGGGTTAAAGTACCAGAGCGCAAATCTTGCAGGATGGTCGGTCCAGTAGTCCAGCGCTTTTTTCGCAAGCTGCTTTTCCTTTTCCCTCGCACGGTGATAAAAAAGGTTTCCCTTTTGAACCGCTTCGAAGGAGTAATTGTTACCTTGTATTTGGAAAATGACATCATGCACATTCCGGACATCCCTGAAATCGAGACAATCCACCCTTACGCGATTGACAATCACATTTCCCACGTACAGCATCCCCTGTGGCCCTTCACCCTCTGCCTCCGCCCTCATCATCCTTGCCATCAAGTCAACATCAGAATCTTTATATTGAATTCTAGGCATCGTGTCACCCCTCTATATCTTATGAGAGGCGGAGAAAATGGTGACTGAGGGGCAGAGCTCACAAAAAGGAACACCAGCTCCGTCCCCCCTATTCTTCAAAAAGAATGGCCTTCTTTAACCAAGCCGCATCTTCTTGGCTGATCCACCTGTATTTATCATCAAATCCAAGCCAGGCACCATCTCCTTCGAACCAGACTGAAGTGGTCGTGAGAGATACATGGTGCTGTGGATTGCGCACAGTAATCATAACATCACGCTCTCCAAGATTAGAAGGTGCTTCCCGTACTTCACTAAACATCATAATTTGTTGGAGGTTATCAACCGTATTCAAATCCTCACGATCCGTAAATGAATGCTTGATGACCATCTCATCTTTTCTTTCCTCATGAGAATAACCAACCAGCACCTCACGGACAGGTTTATCGTACATCGTTTTTGCCACTGCAAAGCCTCCGGTAAAAACCAGCCCAACTGCTGCCACGATGCTTAACACGAAATAAAATCGTTTCATTTTTATCACCGATCCCTTCTCTTACGTATAGGATTCGGCTTTAAAATGGAAATTCCTTCTTATCCAAATAACAAAGGGACAGAGCTTACAAAAAGGAACACCCGCTCCGTCCCCCTAAACCCGTGCTCTGTAAACCAGCATCAGCATCAAAAACGAAATCCCGATCATACTGGCTACCCACATCCAGGCGAGCTGCATGTTGCCGGAATCCATGGCGACGTAGATGGCGAGTGGGGCTGTCTGGGTGACGCCGGGGATGTTGCCGGCAAACATGAGTGTAGCGCCGAATTCTCCGAGTGCGCGGGCAAAGCTCAGGATGCCGCCTGAGATAATCGCCTTGATTGCGAGTGGTGTAGAGACTGATAGAAAGACGCGGAATTCACCTGCTCCATCCACTCTGGCGGCATCTTCAATATCGTCATCAATTGACTCAAAACCCGTTTTAGCGGACTGATACATTAAAGGAAAAGCAACGACGATCGCTGCAATGACAGCCGCCCACCAGGTGAAAATGACCGGCTGATTAAAGAGCCATTCAATCGCCTGTCCCGCCCAGCCATTTCGCCCAAACCAGACGATCAGCAAAAATCCGACGACGGTTGGCGGCAGAACGAGCGGTAATAGAAAAATCGTTTCAACTAATGCCTTTCCTCTGAAGGAACGCCCAGCCATCCATCTGCCGGCCAAAATACCGGTGATGATGACTACCATACTTGCAACAACAGCCACCTCTAAAGATAAGCGCAGCGGCTCCCAGAATTGTGCTGTCATCATGGCGTCAGCCCTTTAAATCCGTATTTCTCAAAGACTGCGAGTGCTTCTTCACTCTTCAAATAGTTATAAAACAACTCGGCTGCCTCTGACTCCTTTACAATCCCGAGCGGATAGACAATTGGTCCATGAAGACCAGCATCCAACTCCTGCACTACCGTTACATCCTCCGAGCTCATCGCATCTGTCTGATACACGATCCCGGCATCCACATTTCCCGTTTCTACATATGTAAGTACTTGTCGCACATCTTTTGCGTATACCACTTTTTCCTCAACCATTTCCCATAAGCCCACCGCTTCCAATGCCTCTTTTGCATATTGCCCGGCCGGAACTGATTCTGGCGTCCCTATTGAAATGCGCTCCGTTTCCGGTATGTCCTCTAATACGTTAACACCCTGCTCATCAGGCGTGATCAGCACTAAAGAGTTCCCAAGAAGGTCTACCTCAGAAGAAACCAGCCCCTCTTCCGCTAAACGGTCAAACGGTTCCTCAGCTGCTGAGAAAAACAGATCAACCGGAGCCCCCTGAGAAATTTGCTGACTTAAAGATCCCGAGCTGCCAATATTAAATTGAATCCTAATATCCGGATTATCATTTTCAAAATCTGATTGAATCTCTTCCAGTGCATTCTGCAGACTCGCAGCCGCTGATATGGTCAGCTCTGTTTGCGCTGAATCTGACTGCTTCGATTGCGAACAGCCGGCAAGCAGGAAAGCACCTATTATCCACCATTTTTTCATCCGTCAAATCCTCTCAAACAGTCTGTTCATTTCATTATATCGAACTCCCATTTAAAAAGAATCCCTTTATTCGCGCCCGTATGTTGCCGTATGATAAAAGAAAAGTTAAGATGAGGGAATGGATTTCTACCGCTGTTTTTGTGAAATAAACTGTACAGGAAGTGATCAGCTTGCGTATTAATAAATTTATCAGTGAATCAGGAAAGGCATCACGCCGCGCTGCGGACCGCCTTGTGGAAGAAGGAAAAGTGAAGATCAACGGCAAAACCGCCAAAATTGGCGCCCAGGTGGAGCCAGGCGACGAAGTCATGGTCAACGGTCAAACGATCCGCCTTGCCCGCAACAATGTCTACATCGCGCTGAACAAGCCGGTGGGCATCACCTGCACGTCTGAAAAAGGAGTGAAAGGAAACATTATTGACCTTGTGAACCATCCACTGCGCATTTCACATGTTGGCCGTCTTGATAAAGAGTCTGAAGGTCTGATTCTTCTTACGAATGACGGGGATATCATCAATGAGATTCTCCGTCCGGAAAACGAGCACGAAAAAGAATACGTCGTCTCAGTGGACAAACCGATTACACCGGAATTTGTGAAGCAGATGTCTGAAGGCGTCAAGATTTTAGGCACAAAAACAAAGCCTTGTAAGGTTGTTGAACTCTCCAAATTTGAGTTTCAAATCACCCTTACACAAGGCCTTAACCGACAGATCCGCCGCATGTGTGAAGCGCTCGGCTATGAAGTATACCGCCTGCAGCGCACGCGCATCATGAATATTCATCTGAATAATCTGCCAGTCGGCCAATGGCGTGACCTCTCTAAAAAAGAACGCACGCAGCTGTTCAGAGAGCTGGATTATGAACCAAGGGAATGGTAAGACTTCACTTTTAGGCGGGTGTGGTTCGCAGAATTCCTGCCGTCTTTCACAGAATTAGTGCCCTCTTTCGCAAAATAAAGTCTGAGGTTCGTGGAATCCCAGCCCACGTTCGAAAGGTTTCACCATCGTTTCACTAAATCGTGACATTTCACCCACAATAAACTTATACAGAAAAGCCTTTGTCCGCGGACAAAGGCTTTTTATTATCGTCGATCCGTACTATCCACCGTCTCATAAGCTGTTTTCACTGTTGGCATAATCGCCTGATACTGTCTGTGATAGGTCATCAAGTTGTTGACACTGTCAATCGCATCCTGCTGATGGTTCGCTTCGTACAGCAGATGATCGTTTTTACGCATCATCTTTTTATCCTCCATGCCTAGCCCAAACAGCATGACGCGAAGCTTTTCTTCTTCATCCCACTGATCCCATTTCTGCGTCTCAAGCTTCGGATAATCCCGGTCTATGGCTTCCCACTTTTGCTTAACCGCTGCCCCTTTTAACGTTAATGGTCTGTAAAAATACGCATAACCGATCGCTACAAGCGTCAATGCGAATGACAGAAGGAAATGCCACGGCAGACCGTTAGCCGGGAACAAAATGAGGAACGGCAGCATAGCAAGACTCGTCAGGGCAATACCGGCACGATGCATTAAGGCTTCTTTGAATAAACCGCCTTCCTGATGCACTTCATTCTTAATCATTTCTTTCCACACGTTGTCGTCATAGCGAAACAGATTATGCTGGTCCTCGTAAAGGGTGTAAAGGGATAAATCCGTCATCTTAAAGTCCGTACCGGATCCCATCTTTTTAAATAGCCAGTCCACCAGCTTCTGCTCATGCTTTTTTAATCCTGATTCATCAACGAGCCTGAAGTGTCCGTCTTCAACTTCCTTTACGTTTCCTTTTCGGATCAGTTCAAGCAGTGCAATCCCCATCGTTTCATCAGGAAACTCATGTCTCGTCAGTCGTTTATTCATAAAGTAAAGCAATGCCGGCATCGTCACCTCAGGCTGCGTTCCCTGTTGCTCCATCTCTTTACGAACCTTTCGGGCATTGCGACCACTTTTCCAAATACGCCAGATTAAAAAGACACCATACAGCAGCACGATAGGAAGACCGATCATACCAAACAGACGGCTGTTTTCCTCCTGTGCCACAATCTCTTCTTCAATACCGCGAAGTGCCTCAATCAGCTCAGGCCGCAGCTCTCCATTCCCCGGATCCGCCGGCTGACCAAATGTTTCGGCATCCCACGCTACCCGGATGTCACCAGAACGGTTAGACGGAACCCTGCCGTAATAAAACTCCACAGCTCCGCCATCCATCACAGATTCTTTCCCGTACGCTTCATCGTAACCGAAAGCGATACCCTCTTCCGCCGGTTCAAACGGCCAGACCTGAATCGTTAAATCTTCAAAATCTGTCGGGTTGGACGCATCGAAAAAGCCCCAGTGAAACTGCGCCAGATCCTCATAAAAATCAACCCCATCTACGATCGTATAGATGATCTGAATCGTGAGAATCTCATCCTGACCGCTGCGCTGAATCGCATACGTATCGCCATCCTTCACCACATTCAGCTCATAGCCATTTTCAGCAGCGCGTACATTTTCAATCGTTTTCCCGTCTCTCACAGGCAACGTCCGCGTAATCTCACTAAATGAACCCTCAAATTCATATGTATGCGTTTCTCTTACTTCCACATTTCCATTTTCAGCCGCATACGCCTCAATCAGCGACTCCTCGATCCACACAGTAGCTGCCTTTGTCGGCAAAGGTTGTATGAAAAAAGTGCCAATAATGATTAACATCATGATTTTGGATAATCTATTCATCTATCACACCCACTTTCTTATGTAAGAATACGGCAAAACAGGGCACTTGTTTCACTAGAGCACTCATTCTTGTAAAAATAAGTTAAAGGTACTATTTGTCAGAAGCTCATTTAGGTCAATATTTCTATCTTCCCTACACATTTTCGTACGAATTTTAATCAAATCCCCCTTGCTGTTTTAAACCTGCGCCTGTTAAACTAGACAGAACGTTTTGGGAAGAGGTGGCAGGTATATGCTTCAAGCACTCATCATCTTTGTCGCACAGCTGATCTTTGTTCCGGTTTTAACATTAAGAACCATTATGATGGTTAAAGGTATGAAGGAAAAAGCAGCAGCCATGGGAATGTTGGAAGGTTTTATTTATGTCATTGCCCTTGGTATTGTATTTAGTGATCTATCAAACTATTTAAATATGGCAGCCTACGCGCTGGGCTTCGGAATCGGGGTATACCTCGGGCAAATACTCGAACAGCGTCTGGCGATTGGTTTCGTTTCGATTGAAGTCAATATAATGAGCAAAAATGAGGACTTAATTAAGAATTTGAGAGACGAAGGGTTCAGCGTTTCAACTTCGGAGGTTGAAGGGATGAATCAGGCACGCCGCTACAGGCTCGACTGTACCGCACGCCGGGATCGCGAGCGTGAGTTTATCGACATTGTCAGTCAGTACGAGCCGAGTGCTTTTATCGTGTCTTACGAGCCGCGAAACTTCAAAGGTGGTTACATCACAAAAGCCATGCGGAGAAACCGGAAGAAAGCAAACCAGGTACAAAAAGGTTAACAGCAGACCGGTCACCCCTTTATTGTTAGAAGGGGGACCGGTTTTTTAATTTGTAAAATTCCTGCCAGACAGGACTTTTCTCACTGAACGGACGAACTTGCCTTCGGAGCTTACAAAGCATTTGCTAAACTCACAAACCCTGGCTGCAACCTAACGAAAGTTGTGGCTAACATCACAAATCCACCCGTTAACCTCATATCCACAAATTAAAAAGAGGCCTGGACAAATGTCCAGGCCTCTTCCTCTAAATTTGCGGCGTTAAGGCACGCTCCACAACGTGTTCCTCCGAAAAGGATCCTTATCCGACTTATGCAAACGAGCTCATCGCATGAATAATACTTTAAGGGAATAAGTGCAACGTGTCAATCAAATTCGTCCTTCATCCTTTAAAATTTCAACAAACGTATCGACAATAATAGGATCGTAGTGACTTCCTGATAGCTTGACAAGTTCATCCACTGCCGTCTGCGCACTTAGTGCTTTGCGGTAGGCACGGTCCTCTGTCATGGCATCGAACGTGTCACTTACCGCAATAATCCGTGCTTCAAGTACAATGTCATCACCGGATAATCCATAGGGATAACCGGAGCCGTTCAGGCGTTCATGGTGCTGTAAAATGATCGTTGAAATGCCCTCAAAGTACAGACTCTTCACCATCTCCGCTCCATCAATCGGATGACGCATAATCAGGGCAAACTCTTCTTCTGTTAAACGACCGGGTTTCAGCAGTACTTCCTCAGGAATATTAATTTTCCCGACATCGTGAAGCACAGAGGAAATATATAAGTTTTCCAGCTGTTCTTTAGGAAGCTTCAATTTTCTCGCGATCTTTACGGAATACATAGCGACACGGTTGTTATGCTGAAATGTATAACGGTCTTTTTTCTCAACCATTTCAACCATATTTTTTAACGTTTGAAATTCAGCGCTCAGCTCGTGAAAGGTTGGTTCTGTAATAACCCAAAGCATTGTCACATCTGTTCTGGCTCTGAAATGAACCGGCTCTTCCAGATCACTCGAGATAAAATAATCATTCGGATCAAGAATCACAGTCTCTCCGTAAACCTCTCCAGTAATCTCTCCGGAAAGCAGATAATAAAATTCCATGACGTTCGAGTGTTCAGAGGGATACACATAAAATAAGCTGCCCTGTGCGATATGCTGCACCATGATTTCTGTTCCGTCACCACGGGCTAAAAGGTTAATATCAAAACTGTCCGAAATAAACTGTTCTATATATTCATCCTTTTTCTTTATCACAAATGACATATGTATCACCTCCAGTTTAGATAGCAAAAAGAGCGGAATCACTATTCATCCACTCTTTTCTCTTATAAAAATTTTCTATTGCATCATCACTACTGCTTTATTAGTAGCAGCAAGGAACAACACGAATTGGATCAATCCAGACATCGCGGTCTCCGAAGCGGACCAGAATCCATTCACACTCGGCTACAACACCGAGTTCGGCTGCTTTTTCAATAGCAGCAGCTGTCATTTCAAGCGTCTTGTTATATACTTTATCGACAACTTTATCTAACTTTTTATTATATTTTTCCGTTAAGTCGGCGTATTCTTTGCTGTTTGTATCAAGCCCCTCAACAGAAGCGAGATAATCAGCATACAGCTTGTCTGATTTCTCAACGGCTTTTTCAACTTCATCAGCAATCTCCGCGTTTGTTTTGTCAATCATCTCATAAGCCTTTGCCGTATCTGACGATGAGTCTGCAGCAAATGCCCCCGTACCAAGTCCAAAAAACAAAACAGCACTGAATAAAATCGCAATATATTTTTTCATGTATGTTTTCCTCCTCATTCGCATATATATTCATTTCCATTGGCTAATTCCGCAATCACCTGATATGCTTCCGGGAGGCAAAAGTATGTTTAAAATACGATATATTTAAGTCTTTCCCTCTATAAATAGGGATTTTTTTATTCGTTTATATGAATATCGTATTAATTTTATTATACTAACAGCTCCGGGCAAAAGCCAGAAGAATATACAGGAGTAAAGACACATTTTCAGCTACTTCTTGTGTACCCTATTGTTGGATCTCTAATCTTCATAAAAAATGAGAGCCAAGTTCTTTTTTGAACTTTTGTTCTATATAAAGAACGTTTTGCGCATGGTTGACTGACAGAATCTGATGTTTCAATCATCCTCACAGATTCTCACTCCTTTCTTACGACCAATTCCGATCATAATAGCCAGAAAAGATCATTTTTTTCTCCCTTAGTAGAGAATAACATGTTCTTAATAAAGAATAAAGTCTTTTTTCCAAAAAAAAGAACATCCCTGCATTTTTAACAATGCTGTGATGCTCTCAATCTTATATTTACTGGGCTTTTTTCCAAACTTCCGGCGGTAATTTTCTTTCACGGAATAATGACCAATAGGTGAACATTCGAATGGCTTTTTCAAATGGACCTTGCTTAAAGATTGACATCATCCACAAACTGACCACCCACTGGAAGGCCATGATCGCAACCGCCAGTAGAATGCCAATAAATACACCAAGCTGCGTAAAATAGCCAAAGCCGAAGCCATAAAAAATGATGACACAGATGACAGATTGCATCAGATAATTTGTTAATGATAATCGCCCGATTGCAGCAAACCCTCTAACAAACAATGATTCATTCTGATACATAAACCAGCTGAAGAATGCTATGTAACCGAATGCCAACAGAGGACCTCCCAGCATGTAGGCAGACCCGCTGATCCCCAGATCTGTTGCAAAATAAGCAAATCCCTTCAACAAAAGGCCGGCAGGTATTAGCCAGATAGCCGCCTTCTTAAATGTATTCCTGTGAAAATGCAACTTACTAAATACATTTATTTTTGCTGCAGCCATTCCATATAAAAACATTGGCAGTATCATAAACGGAGCAAACAAAAGGATAAAGAAAAACGCTCCTGACTCAATAACAAAAGGATCTTCTGTTGTCCGGTGGTGCATGATCTCTGCATACGTACCGTTTTGATAAATATCATTTGTGTCTGCTACATATTCAGAAAGCCTGGCTTTTTCCTCAGGGGTAACGGCGAACTCCTGTCCACCAAAGGAAAGAGCGGACGTTAAAACGAGTAAAACTGTCGCCCAGATCAGTAGTGTTTTCACCTTTCTTCTAACGAAAAAGAGAAGAACAAAGCCCGTCGCTCCATACATAAAAAGGATGTCTCCTTCCCAGACGAACTGGGAATGGATGATACCGAGAACAATGAGGAAAATCATCCGTCTGATCAAGTGGCGCTTTCGATTCAAACCCTTCTCTCTTAAGCTCTCTACCATTTTAATGATGCCATAGCCAAACAAAAAAGCAAAAATCGGCATAAAGCTCGTTTCGACAAATATTTTCAGGAAAGCCAGTGCCCCTTTATCAATCCAGGATGTTGGCTCCAGTTCGTCCTTGCCAAACGCTCCATATTGAAAAATCAGCATGTTCGCCAGTAAAATCCCGAATAAACTTAATCCCCTTAATGCATCTATAACCGTGATTCTATTTGTCATCCATATTTCCCCCTTATTCGTTCTTTTATTTACGCTTCATAAAGTGGAAAGGATTCAAAAAATTGGTTAAGATCATTTAGGTATTTTGATTACCTCATCCGTCCATTTAACCATCCAAATTCGAACCCCTTCTTTTCTCATCGTATAATAGAAGTATTAGCCGTAAGGAGTTGTTCGCCATGAGTATTCAACAGCTGGGATATGAGTTTGATGCCTATTCAAACCTGCTGTTTGTTCCAGTAGGCCGCAGGTATTCTTCGATTCGTTCGATTGGTCATAAAGAGGAGCGGGCAGTATTGTCACGCATACAACAATCCGTGACGGAGGAACTGAACGCATTAGACGCGGAGCAAAGAGAGCAGCTTTCCCGTTTTATCGGATCAGAAAAAGCGATGCTTCCCATTCCTGTATATAAACAGGAGCATATTTATCCAATGCTGGTCAGACCTGAAATGTTTTTGTGGACAACCCATTCTCTTCAGCGCGGACTGCCGATTGACCATGCCCTTTTTTATGAAAAAACGTATAGCAAGCTTTCATCTGAACAGCTGGCTGACCATATCAGACATGTTGTACGGGATTATGTATTTTGCGCACACCTTCAGCAGCAGGAACGCAGTCAATGGATTAACAGGATTGCTGCCGCCTATAAAAAGCATCCATTTATCCAGCTGGCTGAGGCGAAAGAGCCGATTGTAAATGCGGTTGAGACCATGAACCGTTCATCGCTGCTCGCTGTATTAAAATTCCCGGAAGATATTGCATTCTGGCGTCACCGGGTAGAAATTGTGATGAGGCCTTACCGCCAGATACCGGGATCCTGGCGCTGGGAAATGTGCGATCACGCTAAGGAACTGACAATTCTCGATGAAACGCAATCTATATTATGCGAATGTCCGATCTGCCAGTTTCAGATCACATATGATGTCAATAAAGATGAAATAACATTGCCAGAAGAACCGATTATGGAGCGGACGGTGAAACGCATCGCAACAATTGAGCGGCAGTTCAACGAGATTGCTGACCAAAGCTTAAATGTGATCGGGGCATTAAGGGAACTGCAGACCATTCAGCAAAAGCTTAAGCCGCATATCCCACTTTTAGAAGAAGTTCTTACGCTGCAAAATGAACTTGAGATTCATGATGAAATGGAGATCACGAATTGCTATAGCGCAATAAAAGAGATTGAGATTCCGGACGAGTCCATTACACCTGAGCTGTTAAGTCTGTCAGAAGTAAAGCTTATGGATGTGGCCATATTGAAAGAGGCAGGAAAGTGGAGCAACATTGATTTTAATCAAGCGAAAGAACAGTTACAGCTTCATCTAGCCCATCTGCTTGAACTTCAAGCGGAGCGGCAGCCGAAGCCCGGAGATGTTATTTTTGAAACGAACGGCTTCCAGCTGACCCGTGCAGAGGCAGAGAAAGTAGAGCTTTTTACTGAACAAACGGATCTGACGCTCACCTTTCACATTTTATCTCAGGTTCTAAAAGGAGAACCAACGAATAAGATCCGGACGTTACAGCTGCATGAATCCCCTATTTTCGGCCTGTTGCGATCCTGGCCTGACAAATACATCACAAAAGCTGTCAAAAAGATGCTCACCTAACCTAAAAAAGGTCTTTCCCTTGTAACGCGCGGGAAAGACCTTTTGATTGATCATTTTTCCATAAAAAACATCGAGATTGCGCCCAATCCAACATGGGTCCCAACCGCAACACCCATCTGCATCAGATGAACCTCACCTGTGAAATCTGTTTCATTGATCAAAGCGGATTTAAGATCGGTGGCAACAATCTGATCATCTGTATAACCAATGATAATAAAGTCTGTCAAATCAGGGTTATGCCGCTCAATAAATTCCTGAACGTAATGCCTGATAACCTTCTTACGCCCTCTCGCTTTTGCGACAACAGCGCCTTTACCATCCTTCATCGTCATAATCGGCTTCAGCATAAGGAATTTCCCAAGCATCGCACTCGCATTGGAAATCCGTCCACTTCTGATCAGGTGATTCAGATCATCTACCGACAGAAAATGCTTCACTTTCGTTTTGTATTCCTCGTTAAATGTAACCAGTTCTTCAAATGAGGCACCCTGCTCACGCATCATGGCACTCTTAATTAACAGCCATCCGCTCCCGTGACTCATTGATTTTGAGTCAACAACGTGAACCTTTATGTCAGAGTCAGGATATTCCTCAAAAAAATAACCTTTCGCAAGCTCTGCTGATTGATAGGAAGCACTCGTCCCACTGGACATACAAATACATAAGATGGCTTCATGCCCATCTGCTACGGCCTGTTTCATTACATCCACATATTCTGACGGACTTGGCGCCCCTGTTGTAGGAAAGCTTGTAAGATCCTTCAGCATACTGTAAAACACCTCAGGCTCAAGCTCTGTCCGGTCTTTATAAATGTTTCCGTCTATGTCAATGGTTAAAGGTACAATGTCAATGTTGTATTGTGTGAGGATGTCTAATGACAGGTCACACGTTGAATCAGCGATAAGTTTAATCATGATGTCCCCCAGTTCTTCGTTCATACTTCTATTGTAAAGCATACCCGTACGCATATCGCCTGATTTTTGTGAACTTTATCGATTTTTGTCGAAATGTTGAGGTAAAAAACTGCCAACAAAAAACACTCTCCGATTGAACAGAGAGTGTCCTTGACATTTAATTTGAGACAACCGTCTGTCTGGCTGCTGCAAGCTTAAGCGTTTCAGACGTTTTTGTATTCAGTTCACGAATTAATTCAGGATTCTCAGATAGAGTCAGACCGTATGAAGGGATCATTTCCTTAATCTTCGACTCCCACTCCCCGATGTGATCCGGGAAGCAGCGCTCGAGCACTTCGAGCATGACGGAAACGGATGTTGAAGCACCAGGTGATGCCCCGAGTAATGCGGCAATGGAGCCGTCTTCTGAGCTGATGACTTCTGTTCCAAACTGAAGTGTGCCTTTTCCAGCTTCCGTATCTTTAATGACCTGAACACGCTGACCTGCTACAACCAGTTCCCAGTCCTCACTATTTGCCTCAGGAACAAATTCGCGAAGTGCTTCCATGCGTTTTTCCTTTGAAAGCAGGACCTGTTCAATCAGATATTTTGTCAGCGGAATATTTTTCACCCCAGCTGACACCATCGTAACGAGGTTATCCGGTTTTACAGATGTGATAAGATCCATATTTGATCCGGTTTTCAGGAATTTTGGAGAGAATCCCGCAAAAGGTCCGAAAAACAGGGATGCCTGATTGTCGATAAATCGTGTATCAAGGTGCGGCACAGACATTGGCGGTGCGCCAACCGGTGCTTTGCCATACACTTTTGCATAGTGCTGCTCGACTATCTCAGGCTTTTTGCATACTAAAAACAGTCCACTGACCGGGAAACCGCCGACGGATTTACCTTCTTTTACACCTGATTTCTGAAGGAGGTGCAGACTTCCCCCACCGGCTCCAATGAAAACAAACTTCGCTTTGTGGTACTCAAGACGCTCATTTTTTAAATCACGGATTTTCAGCTCCCATGAACCATCCTCCGCACGCGTCATATCATCCACTTGATGCTCATAGTGTACGCCGACGCCCTGATTTTCAAGATGCTCAAATAACTTACGTGTTAACGCACCGAAATTCACATCTGTACCTGAATCAATTTTAGTGGCCGCGATCGGCTGATCAACCGTACGCCCCTTCATGATCAACGGTATCCATTCCTTTAGCTGGTCAGGATCATCTGAATATTCCATCCCTTCAAATAAAGGATGATCTGAAAGCGCTTTAAATCGGTTGTTCAAAAAAGAAACGTTCTTTTCGCCCTGAACGAGGCTCATATGAGGTAATGGCATAATAAATTCCTGCGGATTATTAAGCAGGCCACTATCTACAAGATGGGACCAGAACTGCTTTGAAACCTGAAATTCCTCGTTAACCTTCACTGCTTTTGAAATATCAATCGAGCCATCCGGCTTTTCGTTTGTGTAATTCAGTTCACATAAAGAAGAGTGCCCTGTACCTGCATTATTCCATTCATTTGAGCTTTCCTCGCCCGCGCCGCTCAAACGCTCAAACACGGAAATGTTCCACTCCGGCTTCAGCTCCTTCAGCAAGGCTCCAAGCGTCGCACTCATAATACCGGCACCAATTAAAATAACGTCTGTCTGCTGATGTCTGTTACTCATGTTTACCGCCCTTATCTTTTGAAATTTTGCAAAAAATGAAGCGACAGCTGCCCTTCATCTCTTTCCGGTTAATAAATTCCTATATACTAGTGTATCACTATGTTTAATTGATTAAAATGGTTTGTTGTGCCAAGCGCGTGGTTACGGGGTTTTGGAGATGATTTTGCAAGGGTTTTGATGGAGTGTCAGGAGGATCGTGAACGATACAATTCTGATTTGAAACAGTACAATTTTCCACCTGAAACAGTACATTTATTAATCGGCTCAATACAAAAAACACCATTCAGAGGGGTAACGATACAAATAAATGCCAGAGCAACACAATAAAATGCTCAATCAGAACAATTCTCCGACGGAACGATGAAATAACACGCCGGAACATAACAAAAAAAACCGTCCCGCGTCTCTTCACCTCAAACCAACAAAAAAAGGAGCCGCAGCCCCTTTCATTACCCGTGAATCTTAACAAGCTTTTCTGTTTCAAGACGATGATGCGGATATCCTTCTGAGGCTGCATAACCGAATGGCACCATGGCAGCCAAAGTAACGTGTTCAGGCAGACCAAGCAGCTCTTTTACTTTCTCAGGCTCAAAGCCTAGCATCGGATTACTTGCATAACCGAGCCCCTGAAGTGCGACCAGCAGAAAACCAAGGGCAATATTGGTCTGATTAAGTGCCCATGCTGAACGCTCTTCATCTGTCATTTGAGAAAACATCTCTGTCAGACTCTTGATCTCCTGTTCCTTACGCTCTGCTGGCAATCCGAAGTGCACAATCTCGGGAATACTTCTCATCATTTCTTCTGAATCGCTCACCATCAGCATCACAGCCGGTGCTGATGTAACCTGTTTTTGACCGTAAGAGACGGATTGAAGCTTTTCTTTTAAAGCGGCATCTGTTACAACATGAAAGCGCCACGGCTGAAGATTATAAGCACTTGGCGTCAGACGGACAAGGTCGATGATCTGATGAATATCCTCCCGGCTGATGGCTCGGTCCTGATACGTTCTGATGCTGCGGCGTGTTTCAATCGCTTCTCTTACGCTTAATGTTGGTTTTAGGGTTGATGTTGTCATGGTGATTCCTCCTGAATAGTGGGTTTATTTTATAATCGGTACTAATGTCTGCGACTCTTTTACCCGTGCTGTATTTGCGCCAATGACGCCCAGAATAATCATGAGTGCGCCGATGTAGTGGTAGCCGTAGAGAGGTTCCTGTAAGAAAATCATTCCGGCTGCCATCGTAATGACGATAGTCAGGTTGCCAAAGACACTCATTTGAAAGGCTGGTAAAACCGATAATGCATACGCCGTTAAATACGATGTGACCAGTGTCGACAAAATTCCTAAATACAAAGTGGCAAACGTATAATCTGCATGACTGAACGGCTGGAAGAAAGCTGTGATTGTTCCATTTAAAACATGCTGAGTCAGTGACGCTGCATTAAAAACAAGGAAGCCCACAAGCGTACTGACGTAGGTGATGAGCAAGACAGAAACATTTCGTGTCAGCTTTCTCGTTAACACCTGATAAACCGATTGAGACATGACAGATAGGAGAATGAGGATCATGCCTGCTAAAAGAAAGCCTGAACTGCCTGCTCCGTTCATCAGCATGATATACACCACGCCAAGCACCGACAAACCAATCGCAAGCTTCTGTTTCAGCGATGATGTTTCCTTTAGCCATAACGCAGAAAGCATCAGGGTAAAGACCGGAACTGCAGCCTGAATAATACCTGCTTCCGCTGAAGAAACCGTCTGCATGCCAAAGGCCTGAAAACCAAAAAACATCACCGGATAAAAAGCGGCAAGAAATACGATCTTCTTTACGCCTGACCGAACAGCACCAAGGGATATACCTGTTGATGCCATAAACAGCGTCATTCCCATAAAAGCGATTGAAAACCGATGTGCCAGTGCATCAAGCGGCGTCGCAAACTGCAGTGAGATTTTGACAAACATAAAGGATAAACCGATAATAATGGCAACAAGAATCGCTGCCGAATAGGCCCTGCTTTTAACAGACAATGAACTCGCCTCCTTTTCATGAGATTCGGTCTATATGTGTATCTTAAAATGTTTTCAGGGCTTCGTCTGATGAAAAAAAGACATCTGTGCCGGTACAGATGTCAGGGAGGAAACACTATGCTGAAATATGAAATCATTTATAATGACCTTCTGCAATTGATCCAGTCAGGACAGATGCCCTCCGGATCAAAAGTGCCCTCCATCCGCTCACTTAAGCAGCAATATACCTGTAGCACAAGTACCGTTCAGACAGCTTTGTTCAAGCTTGAAGAACAGCATTTGATATATGCCGTTCCCAAAAGCGGCTTTTATGTTGTCGATCACGAAATGCTGCCAAAGCCCGCGGATCAGAACATCATTGATTTTGCTACTGCCTCTCCAACGTGGCATCATTTTCCTTACAGAGATTTTCAACACTGTATGAATAAATCCATCGACATATATCAGGAGGATCTGTTTCAATACGGTACCTCGCACGGACTCCCTTCATTGCTGAAGGAAGCGCAAAAGCTGCTCGAGTCGTATCAGGTTTTTGCCGGAACGAATCAGATTTTTGTCACATCCGGTGTCCAGCGCGCACTGTCCATTTTGAGCGTGATGCCATTTCCTAATGGCCGTTCCCGCATCCTAGTGGAGCAGCCGGGTTACCATTTATACCTTGGCTATCTGGAAGCACACTCCATTCCAGTTGCAGGTATTCAGCGGACTGCAGAAGGCATTGATCTGAACAGACTGGAGCATATGTTTCAGCAGGGTGATATCAAGTTTTTCTACTGTATGCCGCGGTTTCATAATCCGCTTGGCACCTCTTTATCAAAGAAGCAAAAGGCAACCATTTTGAAGCTTGCCCATCAATATGACGTTTATATTGTAGAGGATGATTATATTGCTGATTTTGAAGAGAGCACAAAAAACGATCCCCTTTATGCCATGGATATACATGATCGCGTGATATATTTGAAAAGCTTTTCTAAAATTATGTTCCCCGGTCTCAGAATCGGACTGACTGTGCTGCCCGACAGTATGACTACATCTTTCCAGCGCTTTAAACGGATCAGTGATATCGACAGCTCCATGATCTCGCAGGGAGCGCTTGAGCTTTATATTAAAAGTGGTATGTTTCTGCGATACAGAGATCAGGTGAAAAAGGCTTATATTGAACGGGCACTGGAGCTTCAAAAAGCACTGCAAAAGCACCTCCCTGATTATCGGGTTCCTTCTGTGATGGCCATGCATACCCACCTGACGCTGCCGAAACACGTTAACCTTCCTTCCCTGATTCGGGCTCTTGCAGAGAAAAAGGTGCTGCTTGAAATGATGGATGAGCATTATTTGAAGGATTTTTATCAGGAGAAACTGCTGAAGATCAATGTTTCGAAAGTGGAAAAACATCAGATTGAAAAAGGAATTGAAATGATAGCGGAGGAGCTTCATTTAGGGAGACACCGCTTTGTATAAAAAAAACCGGGTGCCGTGTGAATACGGCATCCGGTTTTTACAGCTTTGCAGCATATTGCTTCAGCTTGACACTCATCTCTTCAATTTCATCAATAAAAGAGGATACTTCTTCTGTAGAAAGTGCCTGCTTACGGCCCACTTCCACGACATTTTCAACCATTGACTGAATGTCCGTGATGGAGGATTGCATTTTTTTCAGCATATCATTGATTTTATCAGTCGATTCAAGCGTATCATTCGACAGCTTACGGATCTCCTGCGCCACAATGTTAAAACCTCTTCCGTGCTCTCCTGCACGGGCTGCTTCGATGGATGCATTCAAACCAAGGATGTTCGTCTGACTTGCGATCTTTTTTATGAATCCAATGACTTCATCCGTGTTTTTCATCGCATCTGCTGCTTCATTGGACTGCTCAAGCAGTTGACGGCTGTATTGGGCAAGCCCTTCAGAGCCACTGTGAATGGAGGTAATCCGCTCGTTTGCATCATTGATTGATTTAAAAATCTGATCAGCAATCGCCTGGAGTGCTTTTTCATTCTGCTCCTGAATCTGGATGGCTAATGCCCCGATGATTTCGTTTCCTTCCATAATCGGCATCGCCAGGCCTGTAAATGAAATACCGAAAAATTCCTCCGGCACTTCCTGACGAATCTCTTTTTTATAACGGATACATTCAGCAAGCGGTTCGTTCGGATCAATCAGTCGACCAGCCTGTGCGCCGATATTTAATTTGCGCCCAGGAAAATAGGCAAGCCACTCTTTTGTATTCACGAGACCGATGCCAATATCCGGCATCATGGCATGAATCGTCGGGATCACCTGCAGAAAGGCTTCAAGCTTCTGTATCTTTACTTCGTTTACTGATAGCGTTTTCATAATATTGTAATTCTCCTATCCACCTGAAAAATCTCCCTTTAGCCCTAAAATCATACTTTAGTTTTATAAACTAAAGACCTATTTGATTATAAGACAAAACCTCATCATTTGTGAAGTGATGAGGTTAACCGACGTTTATGAATCATGTTTCTTTAATGAGAAACCAATTTGATGCAATGCACGCTGAAGGTTCGCTTCAATAAGTACATCTTTTAAATGAATGCCCGACTGGATCGCCTGTAATGCAAGCTCCGGTCGCATTCCCGTCAAGACTGGCACAACGCCGACCATTTTCAGTAGCGTCGCGATCTTTAAAAGTGAGGCGCTGACAAAATCATCAATCTCGACAACGCCGGAAAGGTCAATTATTAAATAATCCAGCGATAATTCCTTACTTTTAATCAGGGCAGCTTCGTTAATCTGATTAACGCGGTCCTCTGTGATGATCCCGATAATCGGCAAAATCGCAACTCCTTCTGCAATCGGAACAAACGGAACGGATAAACTCTGAATCTGACTGTTGGCGTAATCAAGACTGATCACAAAAGAAAGCATGGAAGCCATCGTCTGAAAAAGTGTCAGCTGTTCCTTTGTCACTTCAAAGGTTGACGTATCAAGCCCGCAGATCGTACCATAATTTTTCCCGTTGGCATAATAAATGGGAATTCCGATAAAACTGCCCCCACCAAGATTACGGGTCACATTCAGCGCATTCGTCAAATGACTTTCATTCAGATCGTTTATGTAAAGCGGCTCATTACCATGATCAATACTCACCTTGCATAGCGTTTCCTCAAAGGGCAAAGTATCCCCTTTTGCCAACAGCGGCTGGTTCTTGTTCAAAACGTGGGTAATTTCATTTGTATGGCGGTCATTCCTCGCGATAAACAAGGTATTGACGTTAACAAACATACTCATCATCTGGAGAATCGTATCGGCTACTTCATCAACAGACTTGAAGGAATGGGTGGAGGAATTCAGAGAAAATGGTTGCATTAACAAAACTACCCTTCTATAACGTTATTTGCTATTCTGTATACCCTCCCAGTCCATTATTAAGCGTATTTGGGACTATTTTTTCAAGACAAAAAGACTAATATTCTGAGGTGATTTTGCCGCGGATATCATTTAGCCGGGCAAGTAATCTTGTTCCACGTCCAGCACGTAAAAAAACACCAGACCATCAAAGGACTGGTGCTCAAATCTCAACCGATCTTCTTTCGCTCCACAACCGCCTGCTCCATCAGCCTGGTCACGGACTCCGGATCATGCGACGGCATATAGATGGTTGGATGATAGAGTGAATAGGAACGAATCGCAGCAATCGTTTCCACTGCAAGCTCCGAGTTTTCAGTAATGCCAGGTAAATGATAATGAAGCAGCTGCTCCTGATTAAAGGTCACATCACCGGCAAAGAACAAGGACAGCCCATTATCACGTACAATGACTGACTGATGTCCGGCAGTATGACCCGGCGTTGCTACGATTGAAACATTTGGATGCAATGAATGATCCGCATCCTTAAACAGAGAGTCAGAATGCGGGAGATCAGTCGGTTTGATCTGCATATGCTTCGGCCACTGATGAGGAACCGCGCCACGCGGCGTCCGCATTGCATGATCGTATTCTATCCGCGACATGATCACTGGCTTTCCCGCTACTGCTGACAAACCGCCAGTATGATCCGTATGGGCATGTGTCAAAATCGTAAAATCGATTGAGTCAGGATCAATTCCACTTTTTTTCAGCTGTGCTTCAAGCGTGTGCTTCTCTTCAATATCAAAACGCAGAATCCGCTTCAGCATCCATTCATTCCCCGGGTCTCCTTTAAACCATTCAGGATCCTTCACCCGGTGCGTCTCCCCTGTATCCACCATAAATTTCATATCAGGCAGCTCTACCAGCCAGCACCAGATCGGCAGCCATTCCGTCCATGATACAGACGCCATCAAAGCAGGAAGCCTGAACGCAGTCGGCCCTCTCCACTGACGATGCGCCTTCTTCACCTTCACATGACCCGTCGAAAAAGCATGAACCCGCAAACCAGACATCCCATTCTGATAAACCAGCACCTTCATCGCCCTCACTTCATGTTGGATTTATCATGATTATAAGGCGATTCGGAGTTTTTTGAGATGGCTGGGGGTGCTTTGGATGTGCGGGGTTAGTATTCGATTTTATATCTTTGGAGCATGACCCCGTTTTCGTATACTTTCTGATCTAACAATTTTAAGGCGACTTCATATTCTTTTACGGTTTCAAACAGTCTGATCCCATTACCAAAAAGCACAGGGTTGACTTTAAGTAATAGTTCATCAATAAGTTGATGTTCAAACAGGTGAGCAGCAAAACGGCCACCACCACATAAATAAATGGGTTTACCCTCATCCATCTTAAGCTCCCGGACGAAGGATACTGTATCTTCACGGACAATCTTAAGCCCCTCAAAAGTCGGGAAATCAAGGGAAGAGGAGAACACATAATTCGGCATATTGGCATAAGCAGGCCTTCCTTTTTCAAGACCAAACTGATACCCGTATTCATATGTGCTACGTCCCATAATGACAGCACTGTAATCTTCCTGCAGACTGTTTATATAATCAGTCACATGATCACCTTCGTGCGCAAATCCTGTATCTGCTTTTCCGTCAGTATGCGCAATATACCCATCAACTGTAGTGGCAACATGGTAGATAATTTTTTTCATAAATAAAACCTCCCTTTACGTCAGTTGATCCTCACCACTATTATAAAGCTTTTTGACATAACAAAATCCACTCATCTATGTTTTGAATGACTTATTTCACCTCACCATTCTTTCACCAGCGCATCAAAATCCCTGGTGCGGGTCATTTCTTAGAGGAGTGATGTTTCCCACTCACTTTTTTGATTTTGGAGTTTACTGAACTGTATGCGATTTTAGAAATACTTGATGAATTTTGTTGATTTCAGATGTTTCACAGGATATTAACCCACCTTCGCAAAATTACTGGCCTGTTTCTCAAGATTCACGTAGTGTTTCGCAAAATACTGCTGTCCTTTCACAGAATTCGCACTATCGTTCACAAAATCATGCCAAATGCCCTACCCCTCCACAAGCCCGACACAATTTCCACCCTTTCATAAAACCAGCCTTTGACATCCGCTACACTCTCCTGTAAATTATTATATGTACGAACAATATTAATTAAATTAAAAATAATATTCGCTTTTAGGAGTGTTTTATATGGATAATGTATTTGATTACGAGGATATTCAGTTAATTCCCGCAAAATGTGTCGTAGAAAGTCGATCTGAGTGTGATACGGCTGTGCAGTTTGGGAAGCATACGTTTAAGCTGCCAGTTGTGCCTGCCAATATGCAGACGATTATTGACGAGAAGATTGCGGCTTATCTTGCTGAGAACGGTTATTTTTACATCATGCACCGCTTTGAACCGCAGACGCGTATCGCATTTATTAAAGAGATGCAGTCTAAAGGCCTGATTGCTTCGATCAGTGTTGGGGTGAAGGAAGAGGAATATGGCTTTATTGAGCAGCTTGCGGCAGAACAGCTTGTTCCTGATTACATCACAATTGATATTGCACATGGCCATTCGAATGCCGTGATCCGGATGATTCAGCATATTAAGGCGCATTTACCGGAGAGCTTTGTGATCGCAGGGAATGTTGGAACGCCTGAAGCCGTGCGTGAGCTTGAGCATGCCGGTGCGGATGCGACGAAGGTTGGGATCGGACCTGGTAAAGTGTGTATCACGAAGATCAAAACGGGCTTTGGTACGGGTGGCTGGCAACTGGCGGCGCTTCGCTGGTGCGCGAAGGCTGCAAGTAAACCGATTATCGCTGATGGCGGGATCCGTACGCACGGCGATATTGCCAAGTCTGTCCGCTTCGGTGCATCGATGGTGATGATCGGATCGCTTTTTGCCGGACACGAGGAATCCCCTGGCGAAACAACTGAGGTTGATGGCAAGCTGGTAAAGGAATACTTCGGGTCAGCGTCTGAGTTCCAAAAAGGCGAAAAGAAGAACGTTGAAGGAAAGAAAATGTTCGTGGAACATAAAGGATCTCTGCAGGATACACTCACTGAAATGGAGCAGGATCTGCAGTCCTCGATCTCTTACGCAGGTGGTAACACCCTTGAAGCAATCAAGCATGTGGATTATGTTGTTGTGAAGAACTCGATTTTTAATGGGGATAAAGTTTATTAATGAGAAAAGCCGGCGCCTTTTGAACTGCACCCTGTCAAGTAGACAGTAAAAAAGAAAAAAGCTTAGAACTACGCTACGGCCTGGTACCGGTACTCCATCGGTGCCAGGTTGTTTAATTTCTCCTGATAACGTTCCTCGTTGTAAAATCGCATATATTGATCGATGTCGTTGACTAATTCTTCATAGTTCTTGTACTGTTTCAACTCATATC
>NZ_SORW01000013.1 GCF_004405105.1 Jeotgalibacillus sp. R-1-5s-1
TGAAGTTAGAATAAAAAGTGGACACGTAGATATCCTTTTTATCATACTGAGGATACCAATAAAAAGGACGTGTTCAACATGCGGAAACAAAAAAGACCAGAAGAGAAAGAGTATATTGCCAAGCTGTATATTGAAGAAGGAAGAAAAGCAACGGACCTGGCTTATGAGTACGATGTGCACCCGACAACTGTGCGGGAATGGGGAAAAGCCTACCGGTTGAAAAAACAGAGTCCAGCAACGCCAGATGCCCCATTGTTGACGCCAACAGAGATCGAGCAGCGACTACACGAAGCAGAGAAAGCCTTGAAAGAGCGAGATGAGGAGATTGAAATCTTAAAAAAGGCCATGCATGTCTTCGCCAAAAGCCGAACGTAGTCTATGTATTTATCCAAAATCATATTGGTGAATACAGCGTAGTGAAGATGTGCAAAGTACTGGAGGTGTCAAAAAGCGGCTTCTACAAATGGCGTCAGGAACAGAACTCTGAGAAACGACGGGCACGTCAAGCTTGGCAGGAAGAACTCAAACAGAAGATCAAACGATCTTACTATGAAAGCTATGGTTTATATGGGAGTCCTCGTATTCATCAGGATCTTAAATCATGGGGTTATTCGGTGTCCGAACGGACAATTGGTAAACTCATGAAAGAGATGGGATTGAGTGCATCGCCAAAAGAAAAATTCGTCGTGACAACAGACTCGAATCACGATCAAGATGTCTATCCTAATCATCTGAATCGCACGTTCGATGTTGATGCGCCTAATGAAGCCTGGGTGTCGGACATCACCTACATCCGAACAAGAGAGGGGTGGCTCTATCTCGCAAGTGTCATGGATTTGTTTTCCCGTAAAATTGTTGGTTGGAGCTTAGATTCCACCATGAAGAAAGAATTGCCGCTTGATGCGCTTCAACAAGCACTATTACTAAGGAATCCGACTGGACCTCTGATTCATCATTCTGATCGTGGATCCCAGTATTGCGCGGATGACTACACAAAAGAGCTGGATCGTCATCAGATCCAAATCAGCATGAGCAGAAAAGGCGATCCTTATGACAATGCCTGCATCGAATCGTTTCATGCGACATTGAAAAAAGAACTGGTGTATCGACATCACTTCAGCACACGTGAAGAAGCAAGAAAAGAGATCAGTCGTTATATTGGTGAATTCTATAACTTACGAAGACGTCATTCAACACTTGGCTATTTATCACCAGTGGCTTATGAAAAAAAGCATCAAGCCTCCTCACGGAAGACGGTTTCTTAAACGTTACCAGCCATCACCATCGGTTCGCCTTTGAACCGATGGTGATGGCTGGTTGAGCAAGCAAAGCGCGCTAGGCTTCAAAAGATAAGAAGGTTTATTTAGTGTCCACTTTATTGACAGAAGACCA
>NZ_SORW01000014.1 GCF_004405105.1 Jeotgalibacillus sp. R-1-5s-1
CAGCTTGTACTTCATCTTCGTTTACCACTACGTCTGTGTTCACATCATTTGAAGCATCTGCTGTTACTTCTGCACTTTCTTCTTCACCTTCAGCTGTTACACCTACTGATGCGTCTGTTTGTGCATCTGCTTCAGCTTGTACTTCATCTTCATTTACAGTTACATCTGTATTTACATCGTTTGAAACGTCTGCATCTGTTGAGACATTTTCATCCTCGCCGGATGTTTCAGCATCAAGGTTCACGTCTGTTTCAGCTGTTCCTCCTGCATTGACTTCCTCATTTTCTTCATCTGCAGATCCTGTCAGACCAAGATCATTTAAAATGGATAGAGAACCAGAGCCCTCTTCAGATTCGATGATCGAGATATCATCAAGCAGATTGCCTCCTAAAAGGCTATCACGGTCTTCAGCCTGTCCAGCCTGACCTCCAACTAAAAGTCCAAATGCAACGGTTCCTGCGATTGTAAATGCTTTAACTGTATTTTTCATGATTTTATTCTCTCCTTCTTTTTTCGTTTTTTTAAATACTATCTGCGAAAAAAGAAGAAGATTTCGGTGGTTGAGACGGCGGTGCGTTCAGCCATTGATCAAATAACAAACGTTCGCTTGAATAAGCAGATACCTGCACATCCTCCGCTAATAACGTCTGATCAAACAATACACCAGCTACAAACGGTGCTGATCCTCCCACTGCATTTGCAGGACCGGAAGAAGCTCCACCTCCGCTAAATGTCGGAGAAGCTGTAACGGTTGCCTGTTTCGGCATTGTAAAGTTTGAAGGTTGATCAGGGTTTTCTGAACGCACATCATTGTTTTCCTGCTGTGTCACCGGTTCCTCAACGAAATCATTTTCGCTTGTAAAACCTGTATCGATCACAGCTGGTCGTTCAACTGGAGCTGGTGCTGCTTGCACAGGCTCAGTTTTCACTTCCGGTGTTATGTTTTGTTCATTTTGTATTTCAACATTACTACTATTATTTTCTTCTGTGGCAGGACTGCCTGCACGATCATTTTGAAGAACTGGAGCAGTTGCTTCCTCTGCAGGAGCGGCTTCAGCAGAAGATTCCTCAACTACCTCCACATCTGCTACAGGCGTTTCTATCTCAATGTTATCTTCTACAGAAACATTGGCTTCTGCTACAGGAGTCGAAACCTTGATTCCCTCATTAAGCGATACATTTGCATCTGCTACAGGCGTTTCAACCTTTACACCTTCATCAAGTGAAACGTTGGCGTCAGCAATAGAAGTATCAACTTCGACTCCTTCATTTAAAGAAACATTGGCATCCGCAACTGGTGTCTCAGCTTTCACTTCAAGATCAGTAGATACAGAAGCATCTGCTACTGACGTATCAATATTTACTCCCTCTTCAGCTGAGACATTTACGTCCGCTACAGAGGATTCAACATTAATACCCTCGTCAGAAGAAACAGAAGCATCGGCCACAGGTGTTTCTACGTTGATTCCTTCTGATGTATCCACTTCAGCCACACCGGCATCCACCTTTACATCAGGCAGCGTTTCTTCCACTGTTTTCACGACTGGATCAACTGTTTCATCCACTGTTTCAACGACAGAAGAAACCGTGTCCCCAAGCAAAGAAGACGTCTCTTTTTGCTCTTCAGACTGTTCCTCCTGCCCGCTCAAACTGTTCGTCACAGACGACAACAGTCCTTCAGCAGAAGCCGCACCAGGAACCATTAATAATCCTGTCATCATTGAAAATGTCACTACCCATTTACGCACGCTGTCTTTCACCTCCTTTCAAAAGGACTTAAAAAACATCACGTGGGGAAAACGGGGCGGGATTTTTAATGGATCACTCTTTTTAAAAGTCAGGAAAAAAGCATTAATTTGGGCAGATAGTGCAAATGGGGGGCGGAGCGGGTGTTCTTTTTTGTAAAAAAGAACACCCGCTCCGTCCCCCATGAAACCCGATTTTCATGACCGGCTCTTACTTTTCACCCTATCCAACACCATCTCCAAATCCACATCTCTCTCCAGATGCTCCGGTGTCCACTCAACATAAATGTCAGGTTCGATCCCACGTCCGGTCTGATAATGCTCGGGATTTTTATACACGAGTTTTGAGGTAGGATAGCCGAGCACAAACCCGTTGCCTAAATGAAGTGAAACTACGTTGCTGTAGTCGTTAATCCCCATAGTCGAACGACCGATCACGGTTACTTTTTCTGACCATTTACTCGTTTCCACAAAAGAATCACCTGAGCTTCCACAATAGATATCGGATAAAATAAACACCTGCTCCGGCTTTTGATAGCCACTCAGCTTTTGCATCGGCATCACTTCTTCAAATGGAAAGCGCTGAAATCCAGTTCCCTTTTTCTGATGCCACTGCTGTTCAAGAAATTTCAGGATCTTTCGCGTCTCTTTTTCTTCGATCGCGTCATGCATCTGCTTTAATTCCGCCAACTGTCTCTCTGCTGTGTTTTCGGAACAATTAAAAAGCATGTCAGGACTCACTTCATACGGATCCACTTCCTCTGCACCAAAAATAAATGGAATAAAAGGATAATAGGTTGCATCACTTCCACCGTAATTGATCCGAACATCAAATATCAATGTACGAGCGACTTTGTAATGCTCCTCATGTTCTTTAAATAACTTATAAACGGCATCCGGATTCCCGAAATCCGTCAGTTTGATCAGATGAATACCGGGTTCAATTTCCTTCGAGGAATATTCAGGAACATAAGCCGGTTTACTTTGATTTTTAATTGGATAAACCACCAGTTCACCTAAATGGTTTTCAATCTCCACTTCATTCACTTCATTCATAACCAGATTCCAGTCCTGACGCTCTTCCTTCTCCTGATAAAGCTTTCTGGCGTAAGCTTTTTCTGTCTCGGGAATGCTTTTACCATCCAGTGCAATGATTTTATCTCCTCTATTAAATCTCGTGTCTTCTGATTCTGTTATGTATAAGAACGCCTGGTGTCTTCTCACTCTAAACCCCGGCCACTCAGATCGAGTACCTTGCTGATCAGCAGCACTAAAGGAAACATGTCTATCCCTGAAATCCAGTAAATAGTCTTTTACCAACCTCACAAACTCAGACCTTGATTCCGGATCTGCCGGATCAAGCGCATCAATTTCAGCTTTAAATCTATCCGGCTGATCCCACCCCTGCTTATCCAGAAAACCTGAATAATCCCGGTGCATCACCCTTACAACTTCTTCAAACATGTTTAAGTACATAACAATCTCCTTATGATTTAGATTTTAATAGATGGATATGTCATACTATTCTTACTATTATATCAAAAACAAGGGGACGGAGCGCCCGTTCCTTTTTACATAAAAGAACGCCCGCTCCGTCCCCACATTTGGAGGATAAAATGAAAATCATTAACGGATACGAGGATTTTCAGCATAATGTGATCAATCAGAATAACTGGCTACAATACTATAAAAAATACGCTACTGTTTTTGATTCTCTGTTCACATACCTTTATCAATCAGACCTTCAACAGCTTTACCCTATGATTGAGGGGATTGATTGGAAGGAAATAAACGCTCGTGCAAAGAAAGTGCAGGATAAGCTTAATCAAACTGATCTTCGTCCACTCATTCAATCATGCCGGGACTTTTTTGCGTTTTATCAAGAGGCGTCTTTGTTCTGTATTGTTGGCCTGGGTCACAGTGACGGAGCAGCTCCGCCATCAGACTATCCATTCATTTATCTCGGACTGGAACGATTGGAGGATGCCGATTTATCAATCTTAATCCCTCATGAATTTAATCATATGGTTAGATTTCATACTCTTTCTGAACATCAATCCTTTCGTGTCATTGACTTAATGATTGCAGAAGGCCTCGCTGTCTTAACCCCTCTGATTCTAAATAAACGGGTTATTTCGTACAGAACGTTAGCTGAAATCCTAATGATGTCTGAGCAAGAAGTTAAAAATTGTTCTTCTTATGAATGGTCTTTTCAAGAAGACTTCAACTCCATTTTAAACGAAGATCTTATGCGTCAATATTTTTTAAAACATCCTAATGCAGAGTATCCCAGAATCGGATACTTCATTGGAACAGAAATCATTTTCTCTTTATTATTAAACAATTGGTCACTTAAGGAACTGACGATCATGACTACAGATGAGATCCTGCAACAATCGTTCCCTCTTTCGTCACAGGGATGCTTTGCACGGTATCTGTCTGACCGCTAAAATAAGGGAGTAAGCTTTTAAAAAAGAGGGGCGAATGTGAATGCATAAAAAGCATAGTATGTTACTGCTCAGAACTGCAGCGATCTTTGGCGCGATTGGAGCAGGGATTGGCGGTCATATGGCGGGTTCATATGATTATAATTTCCGCGCAGCTCATGCGCATATTCTGGTTGTCGGCTGGCTTTCTTTGTTTGCATGGGCGGTCTATTACCGGATCTTTAAGCCTGTTTCAGTTAAGGTTGCCACTGTGCATGTGTATACGGCCATTATTGGAACAATTGGCTTAACATCGGGCTTTATTTTAGAAATCTTCAATGTACCTCAGCCGTTTTACTTTATCGTTTATATCGGCGGAGGGGTTACGCTGCTGCTGAGCTTTATCTTATTTGCCTATATGGCACTGTTTATGAAGCACGAGGATTGATTGGGAGAGAGTGGAGAGATCCGCTCTCTTTTTGTGTTGGAAAGGGCTGCTGGATATGTCATGTTCTGCAGAGTTATTCAATCGATTCAATTTTTTATTATTCTGTTCCGGATTTTTTATGTACTTTTTAAAAATTTATTTGTATCCTTTCAAAACAGAATTGCATCGCAACAATACTACCTATGGAACCTCTTCCTACATCAAACGTCCAATCAATCAAAGGAGGCTATTCCATGAAAAAATTCCTCATACCCTTTCTATTTCTTATACTGACTGCCTGCTCCAATGAAACTGAACCCGCCGACCAAATCACGATTGATCACGGCCGTGAATTAACCGTTCTGAAAGATGAACAGGACATCCTTACTGTTCAACGTATTCTTGAAGCCATTGAATGGGAAAACCAGGCCATCAGCTGGGCAGAGCCCCACTCTCATTCCATCCTCATTCAAAAGAAAGGGCACACAACAACCTATAACATCTGGTCTCAAAACGGCAGGCTGGAAATATCAGATGAAACCTCCACTCTTTATCACAGAACAACTGAAAAACAGTCCGAACTCTTACAACAATATCTGGATTGATCACTGTAGAGGAGGGCCTGTCCCAGAGGTCAGGGACTGGCTCTCCTCTACACGCTTCTATCTCCCTCTTGCATTCTTTTTTTAAATGTGATTTACTTATGAACATAAAACGTAACCATTACGATTTAATAAAGGAGATTAAAATAGATGGCTAAGAAATCAAAAGTTGTAAAAGAGAAGAAGCGTCAGGCTATGGTGGAAAAGTACGCGGAGCTACGTCGTGAACTGAAGGAAAAAGGGGATTATGCTGCACTGGCTAAATTACCTCGCGATTCGGCACCTTCCCGTTTGAAAAACCGCTGTGAAGTGACAGGTCGTCCACGCGGATACATGAGAAAATTCAAAATGTCCCGTATTGCTTTCCGCGAGTATGCACATAAGGGGCAGGTTCCTGGAGTTAAGAAGTCCAGCTGGTAAGGAGCGGATCTGATTGAACACTCATCTTATGGAGATATTGGCAAGAGAAGTTATCCGTTCTCTGCCTGAAGAAAAAAGAGCATTGTATCAGTATGTAGTGGAGCTTGAAGATGAGCTTGCTGCAAACTGCGAGACAGCTGATGAATTTTTGCAGAAACTCGTTGAACAGGCGCCGCATCAAAAAGCAGCGCAGCATTTCAATCTGTCCTTCGGAGAGGTGATCCGTCGAATGCGGGTCATTGAATCTGATATTGACTTTCAGCTGAGGCGCAAACTGGAGAATGTGAAATGGCAGGATCGCACTCCGGCCATGAAACAGCTCTATGGCGAGTCTGATCAGCATAAGAAGCAGTATTTTTTATTTACAATGTAGGAAGGAATGCCAGCTATGTTAAAGTGGATCATTCTCGGTGGCGGGATACACGGAAGTACAATCGCATCTCATTTAATAAAAAAGAAAAAGGTCACGCCTGATCAGATCAGAATCATTGATCCGAATGCTGAACCTTTAGCAGAATGGAAAAAGCGGACAGGATTTATTGATATGCCTTATCTCCGTTCACCTGGTGTTCATCATCTGGACACTGATCCGTTCAGTTTAAAAGCCTATGGTAAAAAGTATGGAACAGAGACGGATTTTTACGGTGCCTACAGCCGGCCTTCCCTGTATTTGTTTAATGAGCATAGCGACCGTTTGTTCAGCGAGACCACTTTAATGGATTGCTGGTATCAGGGAATGGCTGAAAAAGTGACGAGAAAGAATCAGGCATGGCTGATCACATTGAAAGATCAGACTGTCTTTGAAAGTGAGAATCTTGTCATCGCGACCGGACCAAACAGGAAATTGCATCTGCCTGACTGGGGTCATAAAGCGAAAGAGAAGGCTCCTTCTCAGGTCAGCCATGTTTTTGAAGCGGTTCCGCCTTCTGAAGGTCCATTCGTTGTCATCGGAGGCGGCATTAGCGCGGCTCATCTCGTCACCCGGCTTTCCAAAGAGTTTCCCGGACAAGTAACTCAGCTTACACGGCACCCTTATCGTGTGCATGCTTTTGATAGTGACCCCGGCTGGCTGGGTCCGAAATATATGGAAGGCTTTAAAAAGCTGAACGATTATCGCGTGAGGCGCGATACCATTACGCAGGCCAGACACCGCGGATCCATCCCGTCAGACCTTCAAAATCGCCTGCACTGGCTGCAAAAAGAACAGTCTTATCAATTGTTGCTCGATGAAACAGAGTCCTTTACTTATAAAAACGGCACTTTTACGCTGCATCAGAAAAGCGGTAATCTGCTCGAAGTTAAAACGATCTATTTTGCTACAGGTTTTTCGCACGAACTGATGGATACACCGTGGCTCAACGCTCTTATCCGTGACGAAAAACTGAAGTGCGCACATTGCGGTTTTCCTGTCGTAAAAGAAAACCTTTCCTGGTGTGATCATCTATACGTTTCAGGACCACTGGCAGAGCTGGAACTTGGACCCTCTTCACGCAATATTATCGGTGCCATGAAAGCAGCCGAAAGAATCACAGCGATTTAAACACAAAAATGACCGGTCAAAGCCGGTCATTTTTGTGTTTAAATAGTGGTTCACCTGTACTTACTCCCTCCGCCTGAACCTCGCAGCAATATACAATACCATAAATAAAAGAGCCATACTCAAGAGGATATTCCGTTCAAACGGGTACCCTGTTATCGACCCTTCTGCACTTGCAGTCATTAACAGACTGACGGCAAATAAAAAGAAGAAAAAGATCGAGATCACCAGTAAAATGACTTTCCATTTTCCTTTCATTGCTTCTCACCTCTTTATGCTTCGGCAATCTCTTTTCGATCGCCGGCCTGCTCCTCATGCTGATCATTTTTCATCAAATGCTCCAGATACTTTTTAAATAAATACATCACGAGCAAGTGCACATTGGCTTGTGTATATCTGTAAATAAACCAGGGCAGAGCGGGTTCGTATTCATGGATGGCAATGATGCACTCCTGGGTATCGGGGATTTGCCTGAATTCAATTCTGCCCCTGCTGTTCTCTTTAATAGAGGCAAATGCGCCTCCTGTGATTCTGTAGAGAGATCTGAATTCATCACTTTCATCAGGAGAAAAAGTCAGTTCAAGCAGAGGATTATTTTTTGAAATCAGATGAATCCTCCCTCTTTTCTGATTATCTATATCCGTCCAGAGTAAAGGCTTCGCTAATGTAGCGAGCCATTTCAGATACTCCTCTCCCGCCCATAAAGCATTTTTCCCTTTTGGCAGCATGACCCTCTGAACGGAACGCACATCTTTTCCCGTCGGATTAGGCTTCAGATACGCAGGCATGTTAGAGTCATTTTCCTGTTCCTCAAGGGCTGTTTTCGCAGCTTCTTTAAAGGGGATCTTTCCGTCACTGATTCCTTCTACTTTGTTTTTCGCTACCATCGGATGCTCCAGACTTTCAACCAGCGGATAAACCATTTCTTTTGGTGCACCTGTTACAAGCATGACCCACAGTCTCGATAATTGAACAGTCATCAGCGGGACATCAACCACCTTCGGAGATCTTCCCATGACTTCAGCTGTCTTGATCATCATCTCCTTATAACTCATAACCTCCGGACCACCTACGTCAATCGACTGATGCTCAACCTCTTTATTCCCAACTGTTTTTCTTAACGAGTGCAGCACATCCTTTAAAGCAATAGGATGTGTTTTCGTTCGGGTCCATTTAGGTAAAAGCATAAAAGGAAGTCTTTTTGCCAGCTTTGCCAGGATAGGAAAGGAGGAACCGCTTGGTCCGACAATTAAGCCTGCCCGGATAGTCGTAACGGGGGTTCCGTAAGCTTTCAGCACCTTTTCAACCTCAAGACGGCTTTTCAGATGACGGCTCAGCTTTTTTTCACCCTCCGGAATAATTCCGCTTAAGTAAATGATCTGCTTGATTCCCTGCTTTTTCGCTGCGCGTGCAAAATTATCGGCTAATATAACGTCCATATCCTCAAAGCTTGCCTGGGTCAGTTTTGCAGAGGGTTTCATGGAATGAATCAGGTAGATAGCAAAGTCGGCGCCTTCAAGTGCTTTTTCAGCATCCTTCAGCGAAAAGAAATCGCAGGAGCGCCACGTCACATGCTCTGTGTTTTCTTTATCATCAGCACTTCTTGATAAGGCAATGACATCTGCTTTTTCCTGAATCTGATTCAGCAGATTTCCCCCTATGTAGCCCGTTGCCCCTGTCAGCGCAACGACCGGTCGTCTCTTATCCATGTACAGACACTCCTTCAGTTGTTTTATTCTTATATACCCGGTTAAAGCCTCTTTATGTAAAAGTGCGTTCTCAGGTGTGCTTTAAAAAGACAAAAAAACCAGCGATTCCTGAGAGTCGCCGGTTTAGCTGTTTAGATTTGTTCTGCTTTTTGAAGCAGGTTATGAGTAGCATTCGAAAGTCCTGCTGTCGTCTGGCTGATCTCCTGAATAGATGAAACAATCTTATCAAGATCCTGCTTATTGCGTCCGAACATATCAAGATAATTTTCCATTTCCGTTTTAAAAGTAGTTAAACCGTTTTTCACACGCACTACCGTTTCTTTGGACGTATCATTTTTCTGATCCAGATCCTGAAGCTGTGATACAAGCTGCTGGATCCCCTCGTTATTCTTTTCGATAAGGCCGTTGATTTTACCGCTTAATGCCTTTGCATTTTCAGCAAGCTTTCTTACCTCACTGGCAACGACCGCAAAACCTTTTCCATGCTCACCTGCACGGGCCGCTTCAATAGAAGCATTAAGGGCAAGCAGGTTGGTCTGATCTGCAATCTCCTCGATGCCACGGGTCATATTGATAATCTGTTCAGATGTTTCCTTCAAATGACTCATACCGGATACAGATTCCCCCACCCGGATAGATGACTGAATGAACTGTTCCTCCAGCTCGTCCATCAATCGTTCGTTGTCGCGTGTTAATCCAACAAGATTCTTACTCGATTTCTGGGTTTGATCGGTGGCTTCAAGAACCTGTGATGCCCGCTCACTCGTATCCCGGATGGCTCTCTCCGTCTGTTCAACGGATGCTGCCACCTCCTGACTGACGGCAGAAATTTCTGTCTGAAGAAGGCGTGTTTCATCATTAGCTTTTTGAATTTCATTTAACCTGATATTCATATAGTGGTCCACAACAAGCTGCGAATCCAGATTCATCACATGTGAAACAGCAAGAATCGCACGTTGCATCCCCTCAGGGTCCTGATGAAAATGCTCGACCAATTTTGGAACGAGCAACGTCTGGAAAGAAGCATACGTAGCAAGAAACCATGTGACAGGGACTCCATAACGATTGTGTGTTTCACCCATACGCTGACGCATTGCGAAATAGGAAGCATCCATTTTTCCTGATAATAGCGTTCTGAAGTAATCGGCAAAAACGTCCTTTAGTCTCTGTCTTGTGGAGGATTCCTTTGAGATCCTTGCCATTTCCGGGCTCTTCATCAGATGATCCAGTATGGTTTCTAGCACCTGATCAAGAATAGAGGTCATGACCGGACTGATATCTTTAAGTATATTCAAATACTCTTCTTTGAATCCCATGTAATAAAGACGATCCTTCAGTTCAGGTTTAATCGTTGTGACAATTTCATTTTTCGCAGGATATTGAATAGATGACTGATACATCACTTTTTCTTTTCTCTTTAATGACAGCATAGTGTACCTTCTCTCAATGTCTTATTTATCTGATTCAAGTTTGACTTCCACCTGATCCTGATTTTGATATAACGTAAATAATGCTTCCGCAGCATTTTTTGGATCTAATGCCGTTCCGCGCTCAACCATACCATTGATCGTAATCATTCCTGCAAAGACATCTTCCTCTTTCAAACGGTCATGGAGCATGAATCCGAGTGAACGCATCGCAGATTTCCCCAGTGACAGACCCGGCAATCCGGCTGAAGGGTTCAAAGCAAGTCCTCCACCTGTTAAAAGAACAGCCGCATTTGAGGACTGCTTCAGTTTCGGCAGTGCACCCTGCACTGCTTCAATAATACCGAGCACATCAATCCGGTATTCCTTTTCAAGCTGTTCGGCTTCCACTGATAACAAATCAGCCTCAACCAGTACTGAAGCGTTATAGTGAAGTACATCAATTTGACCCAAAGAAGTAACCGCTTTCTTAATCGTTCCGGAATCATTCGCATCAGCAATTTGATAGGTGGCATTAAACCCCTCGTTCTCAAGCTGCGTTACAAGTTCTTTCAATTTATCTTCTGACCGTGACATTAATACAAGATTAAATCCTTCTTTTCCAAATCTGCGAGCCGTTTCATAGCTGACACCCGGTCCCGCTCCAATCACTGCATATGTTGCCATTACTTTTCACCATCCCTTTTGTATCTAAATAACTAATATAAAGATCATACTTTTTTCCTGTACCCTTATTATAAATCAATTTAAACAAATATGTTCTTACTAAATGTTTTTTGCAAAATATTGCTTGAAGCATATAAAAACTGACCCCTTTTCCTGTCAGAGATCAGTTGAATGCTCAAAGAGCGCATTTAATTCAGTTGGATTTTTAACTAAATCAGCAAGTGTATAATCGTCAAGTACTGAGAGATAAGCCTGAAGCGCTTTTGAAAGAGCATGTTTTAGTCCACACACAGGAGAAATCACACAGTTCCCTCCACCAGGTTCAAAGCATTCAACAAGATTAAAATGATCCTCTGTCTCCCTGACAACCTTGCCAATATTAATATCCTGCTTCGCCCGCTTCAACCGGATGCCTCCATTGCGGCCGCGAATCGTTTCAATATATCCAAGCTTCCCTAGTTCATGAGTGACCTTCATTAAATGATTCTTAGAAATCGAATAGGCATCTGCAATCTGCTGAATATTCGATAACTCGTCCCGTTCTTTTGCTCCCAGATAGATTAGCACCCTCAATGAATAATCGGTATATAACGTAAGCTTCATATGTTTCCACCTTTTCTATGTCTGATTTCAGTATACAAGTCGCACACCATTCCTTCCATCTTCCTGCTCTATTTGTGTCAGTTTTTCAAAAGATGTATTTGATATATTGCTTTTAAACAGTAAGAGAGTAAGATAAAGATGCATTAGAAATATATCTTTAATGACTGGAGTGGAAATGATGTTATCTGAACAGACAATCCGGACGATCAAGGCGACTGTCCCGGTACTCGAAGTCAAAGGAACCGATATTACAACCCGTTTTTATCAAATGCTTTTTGAAGCTCATCCAGAGCTGTTAAACATTTTCAACCATTCCAACCAGGAGCAGGGACGCCAGCAGACAGCCCTTGCTAATACAGTATACGCAGCAGCAATCCATATCGATCAGTTGGAAGCCATTATTCCTGCAGTAAAAAGAATCGCGCATAAGCATCGAAGCCTCGGAGTGAAGCCGGATCACTATCCAATCGTTGGAGAGTTTCTGTTAAAAGCGATTAAAGATGTACTTGGTGATGCTGCAACAGATGAGATTATTCAGGCGTGGGCAGAAGCGTACGGAGTTATTGCGGATGCTTTTATCTCTGTAGAAAAGGAGATGTACAAAGACGCTGAATCAAAAGACGGCGGCTGGGAAGACTTTAAAGCGTTCCGCGTTGTAAAGAAGGAAAAAGAAAGCTCACTGATCACCTCATTTTATCTGCAGCCGGAAGATGAACAGCCTCTTCCTGCCTATGAACCCGGACAGTATATTTCCGTCAGAATGCAGATCAGTGATGAAGATTATTTGCTTAATCGTCAATACAGTCTTTCAAGCGCTTATACACCTGACTACTACCGTATCTCAGTTAAAAAAGAAGCAGATCATTCGCCTAACGGCAGAGTATCCACCTATTTACACAAAGAATTGGAGGTCGGGCAGTCTATTGAAGTAAGCGTGCCGGCAGGTGATTTTTATGCAAATATTCACGAACGGACACCGATCACACTGATCAGCGGAGGTGTTGGAATCACCCCGATGCTCAGCATGCTGACTTCTATTGCAGAACAGAATAGTGAACGAAACGTCACTTTTATTCATGCAGCAAGAAATGAAGAAGTACGTGCGTTTGAGCGGGAAGTACAGGACGCAATGAACCAGCTCTCTTCAGGTGAAAGCTATGTTATTTATGAACAGAAGGGGCTTTCCGGTGATTTCGAAGGATACTTGAATACGGAGATGTTAAAAGAAATTGTTCGTAAAGACAGCCTCGTCTATGTGTGCGGACCGGCTTCTTTCATGGAAGCGGGCATACGTGGATTGCAGGACTGCGGACTGTCCTCAGATCAGATCCATTATGAATTTTTCGGCCCGGCGCTCGACCTTGAGACCGTGTCCGCCGGATAATCGTACGAGGCCGGGACAGTGCTGCTGTCCCGGCCCTTTTTTGGATATGGTTTTGCTGATTGAAAGGTTTTATTGTGACAGCAAACCCTTTACCTCATGCGCAACGCCACCCGCTCCTTATACCTGCTATAAACCTCCTGATAGAACCGGTGCTGTTCCATATCCGGCAGGACCGGTTCCCGAAAAGTAAGCGTTGATTTGATCTCCTGATAATGATGTTGCATGCCCAGACCAACCATTGCCGTCCAGGCGGCTCCCCATGCAGCTGTGTGATGCGTCTCCGTGACAATCACCTTTTTACCGAAAATATCTGCAACCAACTGAAGCCATTGATCTGATCTTGCCAATCCCCCATTTACATAAATCGTATGGGCCGGCGGGACCGACTTTCCGAGTTCTGCTGTAATGTGATAAAGATTCAGCGTGACTCCTTCAAGAACAGCACGTATCAAATCTTGCTGCTGATGTGTAATCGATAAGCCTGCAAACTCACCTTTTGCCTGCGCATCCCATAACGGAGCTCTTTCTCCATTTATGAAAGGAAGGAACAGAAGTCCATTTGAACCAGGCGCTGCTGTAAAGCCCTTTTCTAAAAACGCCTGGAAATCCTCCGGTGCATTCAGTGTCTTTTTGAGCCATTCGATCACGACACCACCATTGTTTGAAGCCCCGCCAACAATGGAATACTGCCGATCGAATAAATAGCAAAAAGCAGAATGACTTTCCTGAGTCTGAAAACCTTCTGTCCATTGTCTGACTGCAGCACTCGTTCCGGCTGAAATCGTCATCTCTCCCTGTTCGACCGCGCCGCTTCCAAGTGTCGCAAGCTGTCCATCCGCTGCCCCGACCACAAATGATATCGTTTCCGGGATTCCGGTCTTTTTTGAAACCTGCTTACTTACATGCCCAAGTACTGTATCAGGGGACACAATGTCAAAAAGCTGATCCTCCTGAATCCCTGCAATCTGCAATAGCTCCCCGTCCCATGTTTTCTCTTCAATATTCATCAGCCCTGTTGCACACGCTGTCGCAAAATCAACCATATCTGTCCCAAACCAGTGCCATAAAATATATTCCTTTAAAGATATGTATTTAGCAGCGTTCAAATAAGGCTTATATTGATGGCCCTTCATCCAGAGCAATTTGATGAAAGGAGACATTGGATGAATTGGTGTACCTGATTTCTGAAACAGTCTCAGTCCCTCTCCTTTTAGTAGATCATCTGCCTCCGCATGTGCCCTCCGATCCGACCAGATCCATGCGTTTGACAGTGCATTCCCCTCTTCATCTATACACAAAATGGCGTGCATCGCATTTGAAAATCCGGCAGCTATTACTGGTCCATCCACTGACTGAACCGCATCATTTAATGCTTTTTCGGCTGCCATACGGACCTGCTCAGGATTCTGTTCAGCTGAACCATCAGAACCGAAAATCGTTTCTACTTTCACTTCATTTTGAGCCATCACCCGACCATTCTTATCAAACACAACAACTTTTACACTCGTCGTCCCAAGGTCAATTCCCGCCACATATTCTGCCACATTACCCGCTCCTGTCCTGTTCGCCTTTCTTGTATTCTACCATTTAGCGACAGACTTTCTAAAAACCCGTAGTCAAGTTTTTGAAAACAGGGTATCTATTTTCCTCCTTTGATGCGATCTGTTTCATGAAAGGAGGTGATACACATGGCAAACGCACACGTAATGGATATCCGTTTGAGACTTGTTTTTGACGCAGGTTTCAAGGATGGCAAACCGGTTTTCAAACGCAGAACATACAGCCGCGTACGTTCTGGCGCAACTGCTGATCAGCTGTTTTACACAGGATCTGCACTTGCTTCATTAAGTCAGCACAACCTGCTGGACATCGACCGTCTCGAAACCGCTTCGATTCTTGAAGTGTAAGGTGAATAATTGATTTAGAGAAAGGAGGAATTCCCTTGGATAAAACGTTAGAGCTTATCTTCATCACGTCTGAAGGCAGCACGACATCTCTTTCAGTCGACGGACCAACTGAACCGATCGATCCGGCCGCTGTACAAACAGCAATGCAGACGATCATTGACCAAAACGCTTTTGTCTCCACATCCGGCAGCCTGGTCGGGATCAAAAGTGCCCGCGTTCTTACGCGCGGAGTTGAACCTGTAGATTTTGCATTGTAATCAAAAAGGGGCAGTCAGCTGATGCTGGCTGCTTTTTTCTAAAAGGAGGGAAAGTCCCGTGGAACAGTGGATCACGCTTATCAGTGATGTTGGATTTCCGATCATTGTCACGCTTTATCTCCTTCACCGGATTGAAGCAAAACTTGAGGCGGTTATCCAATCCATACACGGCTTGACGGAGCGAAGCCAGTGACAGCAGGCAGCCCCCATCCTGATTGATGGGGGCTGCTTGTTTTTGTTAGATTCTTTAAACCGTCCCGGGTCATTTCATTCGCGGCTATGCGGTGAGTCAGACTTGTGCACAACCGTGTTGATGTCGATCCAGCGATTCTTGCTGTCGATAGCCTACCCACTTCGGTTGATAGGCAGGTAATTAATGTTTACAGGCTGTCAAAGTTAGTGGCTTTTGTTGATGGCGGCATGATTAATGTCAATAGACACATGCCAACTGTTGAAGACGTCTTCATTACTCTTCATAGCAGGGTGAAAACAGTCGTTAGCTTACGATAGCCCGCCACGCTTATAATTTGAATTCATCCTATTTGAGAATCGCAGATTAAGCCATTGGTCCCGATTTTACGAAACAACGGTAAGATTGTGCGAACCTGCATGAATATCTTGCGAACACATCACAAAATCTCATGAACCATCCTCTTCATTCTCCGAAACCAGCTCAAAATCCTGCGAACCATCTCCACATCTCACATTCATTCCGAAGATTTCCCCTTAAACCAGCCCATTTTCGTCCAAACAAGGTAATACGCGAGTGCAAATACAGCTGCCGCTATAAGGTTTACTACAAAAGCGACTTCACCAGTCTGAATAAGATCAAATAAACTCAATAAACCAAAGACAACTGCATAAACGCCAAACGCCCGGCTCTTCATGACTGCTTCTCCTTCCTGCGTTTTTTCAATTCAAAATTCCACAGCAGCATCGTAAACAGAAGGCTGAATAATGCCGCCTGAATCAGATTGACCGTCCACTTGATTGAATCTGCCAAAAGGAGATCCCACACGAGTGCAAAAATAAAATAAATCATTGCATATAAAAAGAACCGAATCACGATTTTCATTCTGACACCTCCAGCTCCACTTTTTTCACACCGATTAAAATATCCACATCGATTGTCATTTCCGCCATTTTTTTATCCAGAAATGATTGAACCTTGTCCTGATCTGCACGCCAGCTGAGCGGCGTCATTCTAACAAGGGCTGCAATAGCAGCATGATCAAGCTGTTGAGTGTGCTGCACCGTGATTTTGTCCACCACATCAAATTGATCATAAAAGGCTGCCGTTGTTTCCTCATTTGTATACTCTTCATCAAAGTAATGCTGACGCAGTTCTTTTAAATAGCCCGTCCTGGGGACAACCTTGATAACCCGGCCTCTTTTTGTTAATAACCTGCTGAATTCACGATAGTTCGCTGGGGATAAAATATTTAATACGATATCTATCGAATCATTTTCCACAGGGGCTTTTGCCAGATCAGCGGTTATCCACAATGCTGATTCATCATGGCTTGCCGCTGTCTGGATACCATCCTTCGCCAGGTCCATCCCGATTCCTGTAAAATCGTTCCCTTCACATTTTCTCAAAATATACGACAGATGCGTACCTTCTCCGCATCCGGCATCGAGAATCTTTAATCCTTGTTCATTTTGCACTAACTGGACAATCTGATCGGTCACCGGGTAAAAAAATCCCACCTCATCCATCAGATACCGTCTGGCCTGAAACAGCTCTTTTGTATAGTTTGTTTTGACTGATTTCTTTAATAAATGGAGAGAGCCATTTTTCGCAATGTCAAACTGATGGCGGTTTGCACAGATGAGGGATGTTTCATTGACGGCAAGCTTTTCCTGACAGACCGGGCATGTTAAATGCGGGAAGGATTCCCGGATCCTGAGTGCAGCTGCTTCTCTTTTCTTTAGTTTCATTTCTGTTTGCTCCTGATTGTTTTCTTTTATCATATCAGAAATCGGGTTTCCTTTTATTCACAGGATTTGTGCACATATCCACGGGATTATGAAGAACTTCTCCTCGGATGATGTTATCCACATGTTAATAAATGAGAATGGTAGTTTAAAAACTGAAATATAAAAATAAAAAGTATCTCTTCATTCAAACTTTGTGTTTGACCAAAAGCAGTGGTCTGTAGGAATTCTGTATACAATCATAAAAAAAGTCTGCCTCAGTTAATCCTGGCAGACTTTTTTTATGATTGACTATATTCATTTTACACTCATCAGTTTTCCTGCGTTTTGGATGAGTTGGCTGTCGTGTTTTAAAATGGTGTCAGGGTCTGGTCCGAACCATTCGAGGCTTCCTGTGAGTGAGTCGAGTTTGGAGCCAAGTTGTTCGAAGAATTGTGTGTAATTGACTGCTCCTTCGAATAATGGGACCATTCCTTCGCGGCTGCCGGCTGCTGCATAGACGTTTGCGGGATTGAAAACGTGTAATTGCGATCGGTCGGCGATGTTTTTTAAATGCAGGTGATCAATGTATGGTTCGAGTTGATGAAATGCTTCTACCGGATTGGCTCCTGACTCCCAGACGTGAAGGACATCAAAGTTGATTCGGAAGGCCGGATGCCCAACTTCTTCAATCAGTTTTAAAGTGGAATCGAGTGAATCTGCCAGTGTGCCGGGATGGGTTTCAACGAGGAGCTTTTGTCCTCCCTGGAGCCGGGCACAAATGTCTCTCAGCCTTCTCGTGATTTCTTTCCTTTCGGCTTGCGTGACGGATTCACTTCCCTTTGTCCCTGCAAAAGTCCGGATTTTCGTGGTCTTCCATTTGTCCGCGAGCATGGTTAATTCATCTGTTTTTCTGTATAAATCCTTCAGTTCTCCATCAAGTGGCAGGTAATCGCTGATCATACTGATCGTGACTCCATTTAGCGTGGAGGGGTCGCAGAACGGATTAAGGTTTTTCGCATGAATGCCCCACAATTCCATAGAGTCGAACCCGTTCGCAGCTGCAAAGGATGCGATATTTGGCAGTGATCTCAGGTGGTGACGATAGCTGATTGTACAAAGTGACAGTTTCATCCTGCGTACTCCTTTATGGTGGAAGATTGTTGTTCCCATTCTCTGAAACAAGTTAATAAAGATTGCTTAATAGCGTATTCGCGCTTATGCTGCTGATCAACTCTTGCGTAAAGGTCTGCAAGTATTTTCTCAGAGCCTGTTCTGGCGTACTTGATCGAATGGAAATGCAGTGCCCGGAAGCCCTGAATCAGTTCTTCAATTTCATCACACCAACGCTCAAATTGATCCTCAGAAATATTAAGCGCGTTACTGAAAAAGGCGAAGGCGTGCTCATAGGCATATTTTCGAATCGTGAGAACTGGAATCTGGTGAAGCGCATCGCTCAATTGTTCCCGTTTCCCCTGCATATCTCCGGTTGAATAGGCTTCGATAATGCTTTTAATAGCCTCTGTAAATGGATTTTGATGCTCTTTCAGACATGTGCCGAAGTAAGCATGGACCGCTTCATCTGAAGCAGGCTTAATTCCCCCTGCATCAAAATAGAATCCACCCTGCGCAATAGGTGATTCTATCGCATACAACACTTCATTTTTCGGAAGTACGCCCTCCCATCTGAAATCCGGGTCATACATCATCCACTTGTCAGGATCGTCTGTTTTTTCAATCATGACGTAATGCGGAAACTCAGGCTCATGAAATTTATTCTCTCTTGAAGGTATTCTTGATAAATCGAGCATCACCATGACATTGCGGTCCTGTGGTTTATGCTCAATTAATTGAAGGAAAGCCTGGATGTTGTCATGCTTTGATTTCGTTTGATCAAACCATTCCACAATATCGATTCCGTACAGTGTTTCATACCAATTTTTAAAGAAATCATGTGAGACGCTGTCTGCATGGTAACGGAGTTGATAGTCTTCCGTTACAGCAAAATCAGCATCCCATACGCCAAAATAAAAGGGACGATGATCTGCTTCATGATGACGTTTAATCGCTTCACATACGCAGCTGACAAAACAGTGAACCTTAATCACTTCATTCCCTCCCTTTGCCGTTCTTCCATGAGTTGAACGAGTGACTGGACAGTTTGAAGCTTTTCCACACTTAATGATTCATCCGGGATTTCCAGTCCTGTCGCGAGCTCCATTTCCACAATAAGATGCAGCATCATGACTGAATCCAGATCAAGATCATCCTGCAAATGAGACATGACATCAATCTCTTCAGGTTGATGTCTCTCAAAGGTTTCTGCAATCAGCTTCACGACCAATTGCTCCAGCTCTTTTGCTGATTTCATAACATCACCCCTAACTGTCTTCTGCTGATCTTCCCATTAGGAAGCGTTGGAATTGCGTCAACAAAGTGCCACTCCTTTGGCAGCTGATAGGAGCTGAGGAGAGGACGGCAATAGTTTTTCACATCATCTTCAAGCTTTGTACCTGTAATACAGACGCACACTCTTTCCCCGCTCCAGTCGTCTACTTTTTTAAATACGACCGCTTCCTCCACCTGTTCATGTCGAAGGAGTACTTCCTCAATATCAGACGGATACACATTCCGCCCGGCAACATTGATCATATCGTCCATACGGGCTGTGAAATGCCACTCCTCATTTGCATCCTGCCATCCGAGATCGCCTGATCGGATGGTTTTATCCTTCAGGTGAATCATCATTTCAGCAGGGTTTGATTCTGTACCTCCAGTGATCCGTATGTGCGGCAGCGTTTTGCCGATGTGGCCAGGCTCTGTCACGTCTTCAGCAATCGACACGCATCCTGCTTCTGAACAACCGTATTGCTGAAGCGTATGAATCGATTTTTGTTTAATCTGCTTCAGCCATTTAACAGGTAAGGACGTTCCGGACATCATCACAGCCGGAATTTGTTCCTTCGATAGACGGCAGATCGCATGTAAATAGGCAGGTGCTGCATACAAAATACTGCGGGGATACTGACGTACTGTTGATAGCACATACCCCGGATTCAGCTTAGTAATAACAACAGGAGCCGCTCCACGATCTATGCTCGCCAGGAAACCGCAAAGCATGCCATACGCATGTGTGACGGGGCAAGCGATGATAGAGTGTGTTTCTTCAGAAAGTGGAAAAGCCTGTTGATAACTTGTAAGCTCTGTTTCGATCTCTTCCCATGACCTGCTGATCCGCTTCGGTTCCCCGGTTGTGCCGGAACTGAAAAAATAGAGTTCACGTCTTTCCTCCCGGGCACTTTCATTCAGCACATGGACCTCTTCCATCGTTCCATCTATCAACACTGAACAACCCGCTTTGTCAGCAAGGAGACGCGAGCGGTCTGATGATTCATCTTTATGAAGCGGCAACAGGGTGAGCTGGTGTTTTCTTGCATACAAAAGAAATGTCAGCCACTCTCCAGTATCATTGAGCCTTACAGCAATCCCGCTGCTCCGGTATTCATTTAACCAGGAAAGCTCGTCGTAAAATGAAAATCTTTTTTCTATATCTGCTTTCGAATAAATCGTTTGATCAACTTGAAACATGTTGTATCAACCTTTCTCTCTGATCTGCAAACGGATTATGTACGCAGAGTGTTTGATCAATGCCCCACTTCGATGCGAGAAGCGATTCAGCTGTCCATTCTTTTTTAAGTAACCCTGCACAATCCATCCTCTTTTGACAATCAGGATGACAGTCCAGCCATTGTACGATCTCCTCATGGACGATTTCCCAGAAACGGTCTTCCTTCAAGTACTGATGGCGTTCCAGTGCATAACTGAAATCGCTCAGATGATAGACAAATAACGTATCTGTGATCAGCTCGGTTAATAACGCTGGAGAGGACATTTCATAGTATTCATCCAGTGCCCAATTGTTGAAGGATGGGTGAATACTTTTAAAATCCGGCAAGTCAGCCGGATCTGCGAGAAAATGATGACAATACTCTACGCTGTCGTGAAAATCACGCAGCATGATTCGCTTTGGCCAGCCGTTTTCAAGCACAAGCAGACTATTTTGCGCATGCGCCTCAATGGCCACACCGTGTCTGATAAAAAGATGTAAAACGGGTATGACAAAGCATCTGATCAGCTGACGGACCCATGCTTCAGCACCAAAGGTCTGGATCCAGTGACCAGCAAATACGTCTCCTTGTTCTTCTACAGCGAGTGCATTCATCGGTATCACCGATTCATTTCTGCTGCAGAACGACTCAGGACTCTCTCTCCAGATCGCACTGAATTCTCCCCCGCTAAAACGGTCAGATTCATATGTACACGATGCATATTCTTTCAGTATTTTCACACCCTCCAAACCCTGATCGTTTTCAACGATTCCAGATAACCAGCCTGACACGTGTGGAGCTGCCAGCGCATTTTCCGGCTGGATCGTTCGCATGGATGAGGTCTGTTTCATGTTCATGGACAGCTTTACATGATTTTTATCAGGATGCCATAGTGTCCGCACCGATTGGGATGCATAGTAATATTCATCCGTAAAACCAATCGGTACCACTCCCTCAGCCTCAAGCTCGTGTTCAAAATGCTGCCACTGCCAGGGATGAACCGGCATTAACGCAGAACCTTCCGGACATTGCTTGAGCCAGTATTCCGCCTGCGTGCCAAATTCCTTCAGGAAAAAAGTCTTTTCATCAGGAAAGCTCTGTTGAAGATACGCCTTTGGAAATGCCGCAATCATAACGGGGAATGACTGACCATATTCCGGTCCAAAACAGCGGTGATCCTTTTGTGTAAACCCGATTCTCGATTTAAAAGAGGGATGATAAGGATGTCCCTCAGAAAGCGCAGAATCCAGCCGGTCACCGTTCAACATACGCCTGTGATCGAGAATCGGGGAATCTGCTGAAAAATGCGCGGTTCTATTGAGTTCATCTTTAAAAGGCTCAGTGATTGAAAGCAAGTCTAATATCTCGTTAAATGTCAGATTCCCACTTGCTCCTCTTATCGTTCCGATATCAAGACGAATCCGCCCGAAAGCACTCTTTCGGCCATGAATGACCATTTCACTTCCATCCTGACAGCTGATACAAAAAACCCCGTCATCAAACGTATAAGCGATCAGTCTTTCAAAAAGCAGCGCTTCGAGCAGCTGTCTGATCACCCGTTTTTCTGACTGATTCATCTCTCATCCCTCCGTTTAAAAATGGATTAGGTAAGTAGGCATACACGGCTTTTTCAGCGATCGCCTCCAGCTCATCAATGTTCTGCAATCTCGTCATCAGATTGGCTTTAAACGGCAGTTCACGGGCAGTAAGCACATGCTTCAGCCACCTGTTCGCTGAGCCTATGGATGCAGCTGCGTAATCATGAAGCTTATCCACAGTGAGCCCGATCAAAGCTTCTTCTGTAATCAGTCCGTCCTTACCCAACCGGTTGATCACAGCAAATAAATGATTCATAAACAAGTAGTAAGTAAAGCGGGGCTCGATCTCTGCTTCATCAAAAAATTCTTCCTGCAGCTGATTCATTTCAGGTAAAGCTGAAATCATTTTATTCCGCTTATTGTTTGATAAATAAAAGCCCTGATTATCACGGAAATAAGCTTTTTTCGGAAGCCCCGTTGAAATATCAACGAGCACATTCTGCTGATGCGCTTCGAGTGCAATGCCTTCTTCGTCATACAGACGGATCAGCGGATAAATGACCTGATTCAGATAAGATAGAAACCATTTTTCCGCCGTTTGCTCAAGCTCTTCCTCCGGCTCCTGCAGGGACAGAATCAGCTTTTTCAAATATCCCGTTTCACCTGTCGGGTTCTGCACAAGGAAAGCCAGCGATACAATCCCCTTCTGATGACGGAACGGATTATCTCTCAAAATTAATTCAAAACCGGATTCCTGCTGATCTGACAGGACGGTCAATGCAGAATGATCATGAATAAACGACAAAGTGGAAAAACGCTCCTGAATTCGTGTTTTTTGTATGTAACGGGACATGATCACCCCAGCCGTCAGTTCATGACGCTTGTTCACACGGAGTGAATTGGTCAGTTGAACCGGTATCGATCCTTTAATCATCACGTCACTTGACGGGTGATACAGCGTTCTGAACGATGAAGTTGGATAAAATGCCGGTCCCTGCCTTCCCAAAAAGCGCATTTGTTCATGATTAATGGCTTTTTTGACCCAATCCTGCTGCAGTAAATAATCTGCCTGCAGAGGATGTAACGGGAAAAGAATTTCTTCGCTGTTTAATTTGAGCTCAGGATACAATACAGCGATTTGTTCAGCAGGTGTCTGTAATCGGCTGGTTTCCTGTTTAACGAGACGCTGGTTCACCGCAAATAAAGACAGCTGAAACGAGCTTTTCATTTCAGGAACATAAGCCGGATACTGCCATTCCGATACGCCCTGTCTGCTTTTTGGCGTCGGATGCATCCAGTGACCGAATGGAATGCTCTGTTCCGATTGAATAAATGAAAACCTCGATGGATGAGACTCTGACGGATATTTCATATAAGCTGATACCGTCAGCTCCATCGCCCGCCAACTGTCGAGCAGTCTGTACAGCAGATCATCATAATGGGAGCAGCGACCTGTCAGCACATGCAGCTTCTGACAAAGTGCAATCATGACCTGAAGAGGCTCTGCAGGAATCCACCTGCCGACAGAATGCTGAAAAACCCTGCCGTATGTGTGCCCGCCCGTTAAGGAGTAATAAGTGACCTCAATTAAAAACTCTTCTGCCTTCAGCCACTTTGCCTGTTGAATAAGCGGAATGTCACTGATCGTTTGGATCTCCTGAATGGTTAGCCAGGCAATATTGTCTGCCTCCCTGACATAGCTATTCATAAATGCCTGAAAAGAGGCAGTATTTGCTATCTGTTTCGCCTGAATCATTGTGTCTCCACCTTCTTTACTGGACCTATAACCTATAGTTGAAAATCATTCTCATTTACTAGTGTTAAAAAAGGGACTCTATCATTTCTTTCTGCAAAATGATGAAAGATTCCCTTACGAAAAATAGATGGACATGATTGATGAAAGCTATTACGCAGCCCTAATTGAAGCTACTAACCTGTTATGTATCGCGATTAAACGGATGGAATTCTTGCAGACTTTGATCCCATGACCTCATAAAGATCCTGGCGGCTGTCGAGAATAAATTCCGGTGATGGCTGCCCTCTGCGCGCACGGTGTCCTGCCAGGTGAACGTCACTTGTCTCCCAGGCTTTCCAATCGCTTTCTGATTGCCAGCGAATCATAACAAGCACCTCTTCTTCTCCTCTGCGCTGCTTTCTTTTGAGGACAGACAGATCAATAAAACCAGGTTGTTCTTCGATGATTCCCTCCCCGGCAAAGCGTTCTATCATCTGTTCCGCATTTCCTTCTGTTACACGGATGGTTTTAAGCTGAACGAACATAATTATTCCTCCTTTGATGTCATTGTTTGTCATTATAGTTGATAATGAATATCATTTTCAAGTGATATTTTACATTTATTTGAGAATGCATTTCTTTAGAAGAGGATTAATGTGAAGATGCTCCTTTATTCACAGACTTTGTGCACATATCCACGGGATGATTGGGCATGACTTATTTTTAGCTGTTATCCACATGTGAATAAGTGAAGGTGGTCGCGCAAGAGTGGTTAAATGACTTCGGAAAGTGGTCGAATAAGCCGAAAGAGTGGTTAAATAACCTGAAAGAGTGGTCAAATAAAGCCAAAAAGTGGTTAAATAACCTGAAAGAGTGGTCAAATCAATGCTGACCAAACGCCCCCTCTACTTATCTTGATCCGGACAATGATGAAGAAAATAAAAAGGCAAATGATCTACATGCAGATCATTTGCCTCAGCTTGTTTTAGTTAATTAAGAAACCGGGACATCTCTGCCCCGGTTTTTCATTTTATAATTTTTTTACGAGTTCACGGTTGCGGTCTTTGAAAACGTCGTTATGGGAGGAAACCATTGCGGCTGCTCCGGCGTCAGGAGTGATGTAGCGTTTTGCCTGGTTAACGGCGTTGGCTGCGTCGTGGAAAGCACCCATGAGCAGGTTGAGTTTGCCCTCATGCTTTACTATATCGCCGGCTGCATATAAACCCGGGACGGTTGATCCACCGGCTGCACATGCTTTGATGAAATAATCATCGGCCATATCGATTGGCAGCTCACTGTTTTTAATAAGTGAGGCATCAATTTCGTAGCCGTGATTAATGATGACATCGTCCACATCCAGATAGCTGACTTCATTTGTGATGCTGTGGGTCAGTTCAACTCGCTCTATGGCATCGTGAGCTGCTGATGCCTGAAGCTTCGTGATCTGTGTGTTCAACAGACACACTGCTGAGCTTTTCATCAGCTGACCAATCTGTGCCTCATGTCCTTTGAAGTTACAGCTGCGGTGTGTGATATACACTTTTTTCGCAATCGGCTCAAGTTCATTTGCCCAGTCAATCGCGGTGTTTCCTCCACCTGAGATTAAGACGGTCTTGTCCTTAAACTTTTTCAGCGATTGGACTGTGTAGTGAAGGTTTGTAACTTCAAAACGCTCAGCTCCCTCGATTTGAAGCTTTTGAGGATTGAGAATTCCGCTCCCAACTGCCACAATGACAGTTTTGGAAAGGTGGACGTTACCACTTGCTGCCGTTACTTCAAAATGACCATCTTCATTTTTTCGGATTGCATCCACTTTTTCATTTAGATAGACTGATGGATCAAAAGTCAGTCCCTGTTCAATCATCTGTTCAACCATTTTGGCACCTGTGACCGGCGGCATGCCACCTGCGTCCCAGATCATTTTTTCAGGATATACGTTCACTTTTCCGCCTAAGTGCGGCTGATATTCTAGTATTTTCGTTTTCATTCCGCGAAGACCGCTGTAAAAGGCAGAATATAATCCTGCAGGCCCCCCGCCTATGATCGTTACATCATATAATTCATTGCGCATTATTTTCACTCCCGATTATCATTCCTCAAATCATCCGTGAACCATTGATATATAAGCGATTGATTCTCATTCTCATTTACATCATAAGAGTATTGTAGCATAAAAGCAATCTGAATTGTGTTGACAATTTAAATTTAGCGGCTTATAGTATAAATTGCTGATAGTGAGAATCATTATCATCATAGTGAAAATACATTGGAGGCTCTCCTATGGTGCGTTTGTATACAGAAGATATTTCCATTGGTTATGGCGATCAGCCGATTGTCAAAAACCTTAGTATAAAAATCCCCGACCAGAAAATCACGACCATTATCGGAGCAAATGGCTGTGGGAAATCAACTTTATTAAAAGCAATAACGCGAATTATCTCCCATCAGTCCGGATCAGTAGTGCTGGACGGACAGCCGATTTCAAAAGAGAGCACCAAAGCACTGGCTAAAAAGATGGCTATTCTACCCCAGACCCCGGAGAGTGCAGCAGGTCTGACAGCCGGTGAGCTTGTTTCTTACGGTAGGTTTCCACATCAGAAGGGACTTGGCCGGCTCACCAAACGTGATATAGAAGTAATCGACTGGGCACTCGAAGTAACAGATACGATTGACTACAAGCACCGCCCTGTCGATGCTTTATCAGGAGGTCAGCGACAACGTGTATGGATTGCCATGGCACTTGCTCAGGAAACGGATATTATTTTTCTTGATGAGCCGACTACCTACCTCGACATGGCCCACCAGCTGGAAGTGCTTGAGCTGCTGCAAAAACTGAATAAGGAGCAGGGTCGCACGATTGTTATGGTGCTTCATGACCTGAATCAGGCAGCACGGTTTGCTGATTATCTCATTGCTTTAAAAGACGGTGAAATTGTAAAAGCAGGCTCCGGTGAAGAAATTATTCAGCCGGACATCCTCAGAACAGTCTTCAATATTGATGCCACTATTGGACGCGATCCACTGACCAATAAGCCTATGTGTTTATCTTATAATTTAGTAAAAGGAGCTTAACCACACCATGAAAAAGTCACTATTACCTGTTTCCCTTCTTGCCGCTTTAGTGCTGGCAGCCTGCAACTCAAACGCTGAAACGTCTTCTTCAGACGCAGCAGCTGATAACAGTTCATCCGAGCCTGAAACCATCACATACGAATCAGAAAACGGTCCAGTTGAAGTGCCGGCAGACCCTGAACGCATTGTTGTTCTGTCAACATACGCGGGGAATGTGCTTGCACTCGATGACGATATTGTTGGGGTAGACTCGTATTCAAAAGGAAGTCCAAACTACGACCTTGAAGATGCACAGGAAGTCACTGCTGATAATCTTGAGCAGATCATCGAGCTTGATCCTGATCTGATTATCGGTCTTTCCACTACACCAAACCTTGAACAGCTTCAGGAAATTGCACCTACCGTCACTTATACTTACGGTGCCCTTGATTACCTTGAACAGCAGATTGAAATTGGAAAGCTCCTGAACAAAGAAGAAGAAGCAACAGAATGGGTTGAGGACTTCCAGGCCCGTGCGCAGGAAGCTGGAGAAGAAATCAAAGCAAAAATCGGTGAGGACGCAACCGTCAGCGTCATCGAAAACTTCGATAAACAGCTTTACGTATTCGGCGACAACTGGGCGCGCGGAACCGAAATTCTTTATCAGGAAATGGGTCTGAAAATGCCTGAAAAAGTGCAGGAAGTTGCACTCGAGCCAGGTTACTACACCCTTTCAGCTGAAGTTCTTCCTGAATACGCAGGCGACTACTTAATCGTCAGCCGCGTGGCAGATCAGGACAATTCGTTTATGGAAACCGAAACGTTTAAAAATATTCCTGCCGTTAAAAACGGAAATATGTTTGTCGCAAACGCTGAGGAATTCTATTTCAATGATCCAATCACACTGGAAATTCAGCTTGAATTCTTTAAAGAAAATTTCCTTGGTAACGAATAAATTCCAAAAGGCTGTAGCCCTCTACAGCCTTTTTTGTGTGAAATGAGTGAAGATGATGAATAAAGAACGTGCGTTAACCATTAAATTTATCGGGGCATTTCTTATTATGACTGCGATGTTCCTGGTTGCCATCACGTTTGGTGCGGCCGATACTTCATTACGGGACGTTTTCCGCGCCATATTTACAGGGGATCGCAGCTCGACCTCCCTCGTGCTGATTGAAATCCGCTTCCCCCGTGAAGTCGCAGCCATCGTTGTAGGAGCAGGACTTGCCGTATCAGGTGCCATTATGCAGGGTATGACAAGAAACCCGCTGGCAGACCCTGGACTTTTAGGCCTGACAGCAGGTGCAAATGCTGCTCTTGCTGTTGCCTTTGCGTTCATTCCGGGCATCAATTATATGGGCATTATCGCCGCAAGCTTCGTCGGTGCTGCAGTCGGTGCCGGACTTGTGTTCGGGATCGCTTCATTACGAAGAGGCGGCTTTTCACCTATACGTGTCGTGCTGGCAGGCGCAGCCGTTTCCGCTTTTCTTTTCGCAATCGCAGAAGGCATTGCACTGACATTCCGTTTATCACAAAACGTTGCGCAATGGACAGCAGGCGGGCTGATCGGGACAACCTGGAGTCAGCTGAATCTGCTGATTCCCATTACAGCAGGTGGTATTTTAGCCGCCATCCTTTTTTCTAAACAACTGACAATACTGAGCTTAAGCGAAGAAGTCGCGGTAGGACTCGGCTCAAGAATCGGCCAGGTTAAAGCGGTATTTTTTGTGCTGACGGTTATTCTTGCCGGTTCAGCTGTTGCTCTTGCCGGCAACTTAGCGTTTGCAGGCCTTCTCGTCCCGCACATTGTGCGCTCGATTGTCGGAACGGATTACCGTTACATCCTGCCGATGTGTGTACTTGTTGGCGGTACTTTCATGCTGTTCGCTGATACCGCAGGAAGACTGCTGAATGCACCATTTGAAACACCAGTTGCAGCGATCGTATCCGTGCTCGGCCTCCCATTCTTCTTGTACGTTGTTCGTAAAGGAGTGAATATGTCAGCATGATCCACCCATCTGTTATTAGAAAACAACGTATATTTATGATTGCTTTTTCACTGCTTGTACTTATCACCATGATCGTCAGCATTGGATTCGGTGCTTCTTCCGTTTCCTATGATCGCATCATCCCGACAATCCTTGGTCAGGGAGAGTTCGTAGACGAATTCGTGTTATTTGAACTGAGGCTTCCGCGTATGCTCGTCACTCTTTTAGCAGGAATGGCTTTGGCTGTATCAGGGTCTGTCTTACAAAGCATCACCCGAAATGATCTGGCTGACCCCGGTATTATCGGAATCAACTCTGGCGCGGGCGCTGCTGTTGCCGTGTTCTTTCTTTTTGTTCCGATCGAAACGGGGGCTTTCACCTATGTCATTCCAGCGGTTGCCTTTGCGGGGGCACTGATTACAGCTATACTGATTTATCTTTTCGCCTATGAACGGGATCGAGGACTGCAGCCGATCCGACTGATCTTAATTGGCGTCGGTTTTTCAGCGGCACTTTCAGGGTTGATGGTCGTCCTGATCTCTTCTACAGATCGCGACAAAGTCGACTTCATCGCACAGTGGCTTGCAGGAAATGTATGGGGAACAAGCTGGCCATTCGTCTGGGCGCTTCTCCCCTGGCTCGTCATTCTCGTGCCATTTATCTTATATAACGCACAGCGGCTGAATATCTTAAACATGAGTGAGCCGGTGGCAATCGGTGTGGGGGTAAAAGTAAACCGGGAACGAATTATTCTGATGCTGACTGCCGTAGCCCTTGCCGCTGCAGCCGTATCTGTATCAGGTGGTATTGCCTTCATCGGCCTGATGGCGCCGCATATCGCAAAGTCACTGATCGGCCCACGCAATCAGCTCTTTATCCCAATCGCCATGCTCATTGGCAGCTGGCTGCTGCTCACCGCAGACACCATCGGCCGAAACCTCATCGACCCAACCGGCGTCCCTGCAGGCGTCGTCGTCGCGATTATTGGTGCACCTTATTTTGTTTATTTATTGTTGAAGAAGTGATTTATGAAGATTGGTGCAAATGAAAACCGGGAAGGATTTCCCCTTCGCTTTCCACGGCCGGGCGGTGAACCTCTTGTGCTACGCACAACGGTTTCACCTGTCCCTCCTCCGCCGTAGGAGTCTCCGGGGAAATCCTTCCCTCTTTTTGATTAATTAAAATCCGTATTAAAAAGTGTAATAGTTAAGAGAACTGCTAAAACATTCACAATTGAGTTAAAAACTCTTCCAGCTTATTAAACAACACCCATCAAAAAACTCCTGCGAAAGCAGGGGCTTTTCATGATTTTGACTACCAATCTGTTGGTTTTTAAAAATGTCCTAGCTCATCATGCTCCGTTGATCAACGAAGATATCAAAGGGCTGGGACCATCCGTAGACTCCTGTGGCGGAAAGGGACAGGTGAAACCGACTGTGCGAAGCTCAGGCGGGTTCACCGCCCGGCCACGGAAAGTCAGCTATATTATAGTCAAGAGAAAAAACAGATCTTTTTTGGTTTTTTTTTGAGGATCATC
>NZ_SORW01000015.1 GCF_004405105.1 Jeotgalibacillus sp. R-1-5s-1
TGGTTCCAGTGCCAAATGTGAACCTGGTGATCAATTCTGATGATGAATCATCTAAATAAGGAATGATCCCTTTTATGATGTCTGTTCTGCTTGATTGACAGGAGTCAAACCATCCTTCTTTATGTTCGATATAACGTTGATCTTCTTTACCAGGAACTAAGTGTTTGCTGACTTGTGTGGCCAACCCTTCTCGTAAAATGGTTGAAGCGATCGTTCTTTCCCAGCCTGCAGTTAGATTAGCAGTGGCTGAATGGACGATATGCGTTAACTCGTGAGAAAGCGTAATATCAGAGTCTCCACATTCAACGGGAATACACATGGCCAATCGCTCCTCGTCATAAGGTGCAACAAAAGCATTCCTTTCAAATCCGCCAACAAAATAAACCAGAACCAAATCAATGGATTGTTGACACCCCAATAAAGATTTTACTTTTGATAAATAGTTTTCGACTGATGTTTGCTCCGGCTGCCAACTCCTTATGTAATCGACCTGCTCAGGATATTGATCCCAGGCATCATCCAATAACTTTCTTGCCATTTTTTCACCTTCATCACCTGGAGGTACCGCTGCAAAATGATAGTGCTCTTTCCATAAATCCCATCGCTCATCACGATCCACACCTTCAACACGAGCCCTTTTATAAAAAGCTAAAAACTTCGGCACCAGATTAATCAATTCAATCCTATCCACATTCCCCACCAGCCTCACTATGTTATATAACAAGTTTACGGAAAAGTCAGAAAAAAGTTTCGGTGAATCACGGGGACGTATATGGTGAATCATTCGGGTTGCTAAATGAAGGTCAAATGATAAAAGAGTCCTGTTAAACAATCCATAGCATCTCCAAAGCACCCCATAGCGGATGACACCCCAGTAACAGGTCAATTCGTATTCATTAAACACAAAAGCTTTTGCCGGTGGTGAGCTTTTTCCAAGTCCCCGCAACCATACAAAAAAATGATACACTTAAGCGACCTATCACACTGGAGGGGCATCACGAAAATCTGTAATATCACAGTCCGCAAGCTAAAGAGAAAATACTTGAAGCACGGCATTGCCGAACACAAGAAACGCCTGAAGCCTATGCCACCATCGACTTAATAGAAGTGCAAGATGAATAGACAATCAATGTTGAAAATGTGGAGCTTGTTTATTAAATAAAATCAACTAAAAAGTAAATACTCCAAACGAAAAGGAATGTTGTGAAGTGAAAATTTCAAGAAACCCAGATACGATTCATCATCCAGTGGCCCCTTATGTACATCAAATAGAAGTGACAGGTCCACATAAATGGCTAAGCTTATCTGGACAACTTGGCATGACGATTGACGGTACTATTCCAGAGGATCCATTAAAGCAGCTACAATTGGCTTTAGAAAACGTGAAAAAGAATCTTGATGCTGCTGACATGGAGATTCAAGATCTGATGAAAATGGTCTTTTACTTAGTTGGAGAATTTGATGCTGAACAACGAAGAAGCATAATTGGACATTTTCTCGGAGACCACCTTCCTTGTACTACATTGATTTATGTAGTAGCACTAGCTGCACCTGCTTTTAAAGTAGAAGTGGATGCATGGGCTTGTAAAAGGTTATAATTACAGGGACGAATGCAGAATCAAAAGCTCCTTAATATTGGAACAAAAGCGGAACATCATTGAGACATTACCCATAACTAAAGGGAACATACCATACATAAAAGCTCACTTCAAACCAGCGATGAGCTTTTTCCACATCCCCGCAACTCCCTCAAAAAATGATACACTTAAACCACTTATCACGCCGGAGGGATCACCATGAAAATCAGCATTATCACAGTCGGCAAGCTGAAGGAAAAATACCTGAAGCAGGGCATTGCCGAATACACGAAACGCCTGAGTGCCTATGCCACCATCGATTTAATCGAAGTCCCGGACGAAAAGGCACCCGAAAACCTGAGCGAAGCCGACGTGACCATCGTCAAACAAAAAGAAGGCGAACGCATCCTCGCCAAAATCGCACCCGACACCCACGTCATCACCCTTGAAATCGACGGCAAACAGCTCACCTCCGAGCAGCTCGCCAAAGAACTCGACCAGCTCGCCACCTACGGCAAAAGCAAAATCGCCTTCATCATCGGCGGCTCACTCGGCCTGAGTGATGAAGTCAAGCAGCGGAGTAACTATGCCCTGTCGTTTTCTAAAATGACATTTCCACATCAGCTGATGAAGCTGGTTTTGCTGGAGCAGATTTATCGAAGTTTTAGGATTGTGAGGAATGAACCTTATCATAAGTAAATTGAGGTTTTTGTGGTATAAGTCAAATAAAAATTAAATAGTGAATTTATTGATTGATGATAATTAAGAGCAGGTGATCAAAACGTTTCACCTGCTCTTTTTCTAAATATGGAAAAATACTATACCCTCATACTTTAGGAACCGTCATGGACAAGAAAAAGACTTAATATCCTGGCTTCTTATCCGGAAGAATTAAGTGATTATTTATCAAATGTAGAAAAACTCACTCATGAAGTCCTGTATGAAATTGTTCATCGTGTGCCACCAGTCGTGATGTCTGATAACAAGAAAGCGTTAGTGTTAAAAATATTGAGAGTAATAAGAGATTATTTATTGAAGTAGGGGGATTTGAAATGCCCAGAGCTGAAGAGAAGTTATTAGTTTCCTGGAAAGGACCAAAGTCTAAGACCAATTATTTTGTCGGGTTATTATCGAAGAAAGATGACGTTGACGGCCCAACCTACACATTTTTATATAATAAGGAAATTGTTGAAGAAGCAGAAAATGAAGGATTTGCTCCGTTTATCGGATTGAAGGATGTAGATAAAGAATACAAGAGTAAAAAACTGTTTCCTGTTTTCGAGAGAAGGTTACCCAACCAAAGTAGAAATGTATTCCAAAAGTTCATTCATGCGAATAACCTTCATGAAAGCAATACTGCGACTTGGGAATATTTAAAAATCACGATGGGGAAAACTGCGACAGATCGTTTATCTTTTTTAGAGCCAGTATATATTGAAGATGGAAAATTAAGCTACACTGGTCAAGTAGCAGGGTGGTCTTTTACCATGGACGAAAACCCAAACCTAAAGGTGAACAGTGAGATTCTCTTGCGAATTGATCATCAAAACAAAAAAGACCCTATGGCTGTAGAAGTTCTTGATCCAAATAACGAATATTCGCGCGTAGGGTATATTCAAAAACCGTTTAATAAAGTCTTTTTTAATCTATTGACGAATGGACACAGTTTCACAGGTTATATTAAATCTGTTGACTCATATGATGGCAGACCCTTGATTGCAATTGAAGAATCAATTCCTAATCATTTGATTATTGAGCACCCTCTACCGTACTTGGTAGAAACTCAATAACAGGAATGGGATAGAATTTGAGCTGCACAGATATTATGTCCCGTTAATTTTAATCATTAATGATATGGTGTTGGAAACAAATATTTGTAATTGGTTTGGCGTTCTGTCAACTGAATCTTTAACCACACATGAAAGAACCTTCTGAAAGGTCGTCTGGAAAATAGGGTAACAGCTATTTCTAGATTAAAGGAAATTAAATTTAAATTCTTGAAACAATTATTACTCGTGTAGTTGTTTCAGGGGTTTTTTGTGAATCAGAACTTACACAGAATCCTTCAAGGAGTTATAGTTGATGAAAAGGATTCAATGTTTGACAGACCTTAATAACCTTGCAGCTGATATACCAGATGAATTGGTATACTACCTATGTATTATTGACGAGACAGATGCATTCTGTCATTTTTGTGATGAACAAATCGCAAATTTTGCAGATGAATACATTTACCATTTTGTAGATAGATACAGTTCTATAAAAGATGGTGGAGAAGCCCCGTTAATGGAGTGTCCTAGTTGTGATTATGAAACTTTCTTATGCCTTCATGGGTATCAGTATGTATGTCTATCTTGTGGGGTGAAACCGACTCAAGATGATTTAACAACTTGCTCAGGACCAGTATGTGCAGAAAAGATTGTATACAGAAGGCAAAGTAGTGAGGACGAATATGAACCTAGTTTTTGTGAACTTTGTCTAGATTATTTTAAAAATGCTTAATGTGGGGCGAATTAATATGACCGATAGATTAAAACATTACTTACCAGAAGATGTTCCCGACAACCTATTCACTCAAAACAAGTTAAACAGAATGGGGTTAGTACAAACCTCAGAACATGTAGCGTTGGTATCATACCCTGAGCAAAAGCGTGAGTATAAATTATTTGATATTAACAATACGAGGAAGCGTAAGAAACAGCAGGGTTTTTCTTTAGTTGAGAGGGATTTAACTGTGGAACAGGTTCTAGAGGAACGTAAGCGAGAACTTGAAGTGAGGAAAGGTCAGTTAGGGTAGGGGAGGTTTACAATGGTTCAAAAGTATAATAGGGAAGATATATTGAAGGAACGGTTTAACCAATTCATCTCATTCAAAGTTACTGGTGAAACCAAAGACTATTATTCGAAGCTTTCAATAGAAGATTTTGTGGAGATAAAAACCACATTAAGTGATATCAACAATATTATCACATAAAAAACGACAATCCGTTTTATGGAGTGGTTAAGAAAATACTTTTCTTATGTAGATAAAAACTATCAGATTTATTTGGAAGAGGTATTCGGAGCGAAGCCAAGTGGTAATGGTTACGATATCATGGTGACTGGTGACGTTAATATTTTTGCTGAAATCAAGTGTAATAAGCCGATTAACAATGGGTTTAAGTTTGGTTCTGCACAGAGGAACGGTATTATTAAGGACATTCAAGGTTTGCTAGAAGGGAAGTCGAAGGTAAATTTTGACCCGAAAACAGCTTGTAAATTCCTAGTAATCTATGATTTTGGTGAACATACGTTAAAAGCAACGGAACATTTAATTATGAACATCCCACTAGATTATAAAGATAAAGTTGAGTTATATGCAGACCAAACTTACATTACTTTAGATAAGGTATATGTCGTATTTATCAACTAATGCTGTTTTGAAAATCAAGTTTTAACAGATTTGGAGGAGGAACATGGATTTAAACAATTTAATTGCGACCATTATTACTTCAACAGCAGCATTAGTTGCGATTATTGGAGGGTTTCTAGTTAGTAGAGTGGTTTCTATATCAAGCGAGCAAAATGGGATAAAAAGAAAGCTTAGAGAAATCAAAAATGACTTAGTCGCTAAACGAGAGATTAAATCAAATATTGAGAATTACTTATTTGAAGATGATTTAAATGATTTTGTGACAGGGAAAAATATAAAAAGGTTAGTTTTTGAAGAGAAATCTCTTGAAGGAATTATTGAGGAGGACGAATATACATATTTAACTAAGGAACAGTTGGAACCACATTTTGAGCAATTAAATAGCATAGTTAAAGAGATGTTTGAAATAATTAAAAAGTTAGATGCAATCGATACATTTACTAATTTTAAAGAAAAGGCCAATGGATTTAATTATCCTGAAAGGGAAGAGTGGTATAAAAGGGTGTTTGATGCAATAAATGATGAGATATCTAAGTCGCAATCGAATGGAAATTTTGGTCATCTTCATAATTTTGCACCTATTAATCCAAATGCATTTACTCCAAATACGGAATATAAAGATAAGAAAAGAGAACGTGATAGACTAGACGATGAAATAAGGATACTTGAACTTCAAAAGAATGCACAATTGGAATTACTGGACAATTACGGAAAACCTGTTTGGATATGGAGTGGTATTGCAGTACTTATATATGCAAGTATTGTTGGAATTATTTATCCTAGTACACTTTTACCTTATCCTGCTTATAGATATAACGATAATTTAACCAAGTGGTTCTTGCTTGGTCTATTTTACAGTCAATTAATTTCATTATTTATTTACTTAAGTATTGCGATGTATAAGCTTACAAACAAAGATGAAGTTTAAATTCTATCGAATTAACCAGCACATAACAATAGAAAATGGAATGATTGGAAAAATAGTGATACATCAGTTTTATTAGCTAGAAAAGAGAGTGGTATTTAATCTGCTTTATTTTAATCAGTTTATCTAATAATCATGCTAAAATATGTTCAGAATGTCCCCATTCTCTACCTCATTGTTTCAGCTACTTTGCTTTTTGATGGCTTTCCTCTAATCATCTCATACCTTATATAAATTAAAAAACCTATTTCAGATTGGTTATACCTATAAAAAGGGTGGGGCACCGAAAGGCATCTGATATAACTAATATACCTAGATATTTTAAAACATTTTTTTTGGTACATAAGTTAATTTTGGATTTTTTATGTAAGGAGGGAGTTGTATGGTCCTTCGCCAAATTACATAAAGGAATTTAATTGGAATTTGTCGAAAATATTTTATAGTACTGTATTAGTTCGGGGGGGGGGAATAGGGTGTCAACAGTCTATCATGCAAAATATTACGCTCACGAGTTAACAAAGCAATCAACGGAAGACGGTGTGGAAAAGCTATCCAGGTCCCTATTTGATGCATCCGTTGACTTAAACCCTCATCAAATTGAAGCAGCCCTTTTTGCTTTCCGTTCACCTTTATCTAAAGGTGTTTTACTTGCTGATGAGGTCGGACTTGGAAAAACAATTGAAGCAGGGTTAGTATTGTGTCAAAAGTGGGCAGAACGTGAGAGGAAACTTATTATTATTTGCCCAGCATCCCTCCGTAAACAATGGAGCATGGAACTTAAAGAGAAATTTAATCTTCCAAGTGTTATTTTAGAGGCGAAATCGTTTAACGACTATATACGTAATGGAAAAGGTAATCCTTTTATACAAGATGCAATAATAATTACATCTTTTCAATTTGCAAATCGTAAAAGAAATGATTTAAAGCTTGTCCCTTGGGATATGGCTGTTATTGATGAAGCCCACAAATTACGGAATGTTTATCGTAACAGTAACAAGCTAGGTAAAGGAATCAAATGGGCGTTAGATGACACAAAGAAACTACTACTAACTGCGACACCTTTGCAAAATTCGTTACTAGAGTTATTTGGGCTATCTTTATTGATAGATGAACACATCTTTGGTGATATAGGGGCTTTCCGTTCACAATATATGAGTAATAATGGTAATTTACAAGACTTAAAGGATAGGTTAAGGGCGTTCTGTCACCGAACCCTTCGTTCTCAAGTTTTGGAATACATACGTTATACAGAGAGAATCCCAATAACTTTCCCGTTCAGACCTACAGATGATGAACAAGCTTTGTACCAAGCGGTATCAGAATTTTTATTACGTGAAGATACATATGCCATCCCCAAAAGACAAAAGGTCTTAACAACGTTAATCATTCGCAAATTACTTGCATCTTCTTCTCAGGCTCTTTCAGGTACACTACAAACAATAAAGGAGCGATTAGAAGCAACTTTAGGCAGTTACACTCCTGAAGATGATTGGTTAGAAAAATTAGTAGATTTGGATGAAATGGAAACGGATTTAATAGAGGAAGAGTACAATGAAGATAATGATGAAAATGAGGTAATACAGCCTTTAAATATAGAAAAGCTGAAGAAAGAAATTGAAGAGGTTAACAGATTATTAAACCGGGCTAGGTCTATCCGTGTTGACAGTAAATCACGTGCATTACTAAAAGCCCTTGAAACAGGATTTGTCGAAATGGGTAAAATGGGTGCGGGTCGAAAAGCCCTAATTTTTACTGAATCTAGACGTACCCAGGGGTATCTAAAAGACTTTTTGGATGCCAATGGATATGCAGGTAAAATTGTATTGTTTAATGGGACAAACACTGATGAACATTCAAAAAGAATCTATAAAAATTGGATAGAGAAGAACCAAAATTCAAGTAGAATTAGTGGCTCTAAAACAGCGGATATGAGAGCTGCGTTAATTGAATATTTCCGAGACTCTTCAGAAATTATGATAGCTACAGAATCAGCAGCAGAAGGAGTTAACCTTCAATTTTGCTCATTGGTTATTAATTATGACCTCCCTTGGAACCCGCAGCGTATTGAACAACGGATAGGACGTTGTCACCGCTATGGACAGAAGTATGATGTGGTGGTTATCAACTTCTTAAATGAGCGAAATGAAGCAGATAGAAGGGTTTATGAACTCCTTAAAGAAAAATTTAACCTCTTTACAGGTGTTCTAGGTGCTTCCGATGAAGTGTTAGGTAGTATTGAATCAGGTGTCGATTTTGAAAAACGAATTTTATCAATCTATCAACGCTGTCGTACACCAGAAGAAATTGAGAATGCTTTTAAAGAGCTGCAAAATGAATTGGAACAACAAATCCAAAGCCGTTTAGACGATACAAGGGAAGCTTTACTAGAGCACTTTGACATGGATGTCCATTCGAGGTTAAAAATCCATCTCGAAGATACCAAATACCATTTAGACCGAGTAGGGAAGATGTTCTGGTCTTTAACTAAAATTATGTTAAAGGAAAAGGCAAAATTCAACGATGATGACTTAACATTTACTCTAGTAAAGGAGCCACCAATTTCCAATATTCCTATGGGGAAATATGAGCTTATCTCCAAAGACAAAAAGGAAACAGGTGCACATCTTTACCGGCTTTCAGACCCTCTCGGGGAATATGTCATAAATTCGGCAAAATCAATACCAACCCATCTAAGTGAAGTGCAATTTGATATAACCAACCACCCTGTCCGAATATCTGTAATTGAATCTCTTAAGGGTAAAGGCGGCTTTTTAACATTAACTAAATTATCAATAGATTCCTACGGTAAAGAAGAATATTTGCTTTTTAACGGAGTTACTGATGATAATAAAACAATGGACCAGGAAACATGTGAAAAGTTGTTTCAATGCGTTGGCCATGAAAATAAGCAAACGAATTGTTCTAGTGATAAACTTTTGACCTTAAAAAAAGATGCTAACCGTCACGTCGAAGCAACCATTAGCAAGTCGCTGGAAATAAATAACAAGTTTTTCCATGAGGAAAGAGAAAGATTAGAAAAGTGGGCTGAAGATTTAGTACTTGCTTCTGAAAAAGAATTGAATGATTTAAAGGTAAAAATTAAAGAGTCCAAGCGGCAAGCGAGGCTGGCAAAATCGACAGAAGAGCAACACCAAATACAAAAATACATTAAGGACTTGGAACGACTGCAACGGAGGCAAAGGCAACGTATATTTGATATTGAAGATGAAATAATGGATAAACGTGATGACCTTATTGATGAACTTGAAAAGAAAATGGTTCAAAAAACAGAACAGGAAGAATTATTTACTTTACGTTGGAAAGTGGTTTAAGGAGGAGTTTCAATGACAACAACGCAACAAAAAAAATTTATTGATTTACTTAATGAAATATTTCAATTTGACCAAGCAGATTTAGACTTTGGAATATATCGAATTATGAACCAAAAACGTGATGAGGTAACTAAATTTTTGGAGAAGGACTTGGTACCTCAGGTTCAAAAGGCATTTGAAAAATACAAGAATGCAGATATAGAAACAATTAAACAACAAATAGAAGACCTTGAGAAAAAACTAAGTGATATGGGGGTGGCAAAGGAAAGCTCTGAAAAGTATAAAACCCTTACAGAACAACTTAATCAAGGCGTAGATGTTACAGCGCTCGAAAATGAAGTGTTCTCCAATTTAACAAGTTTCTTCAGACGGTATTATGACAATGGTGATTTTATTTCTTTGCGACGTTATAAAAAGAATGTTTATTCAATTCCATACGAAGGGGAAGAAGTAAAACTTCACTGGGCGAACTCAGAACAATACTATGTGAAAACATCCGAGTATTTCCGTGATTATACGTTCAAACTACCTTCGGAACGAACAGTCCATTTTAAATTGATAGAGGCAAATACAGAACAAAATAATAATAAAGCTCAGGAAGGTAAAGAACGACGGTTTATTCTTTTTGAAGAGGACCCAATTAAAGAGGAAAATGGGGAACTATTTATCCATTTTGAATATCGTCCTGCTAAAGGAAATCAAACACAAAAGCAATTAAATGAAAGTACATTAGAAAAGATATTCTCTATTAAAGGGAATGCTGAGTGGTTACAAGAGCTACAGACTCTTTCTCCAACTGAAAAGAACAAGAAGCGAACTATTTTAGAAAAGTACTTAAATGACTATACAGCACGAAATACCTTTGATTATTTCATTCATAAAGATTTAGGTGGCTTTTTACGCCGTGAGTTAGATTTCTTTATTAAAAATGAAATCATGCATTTAGATGACCTTGATACAGAGAACGAAAAACGTTTTGAACAATATTTATCTAAAGTTAAGGTTATTAAATCAATCGGTCAAAAAATCATTGCATTTCTAGAACAAATAGAAAACTTCCAAAAAAAGCTTTGGTTAAAGAATAAGTTTGTAGTGGAGACCAATTATTGTATTACACTTGATAGAATCCCAGAGGAGTTTTATGAAGAAATAAGCCAAAATGTGCAACAAATAAATGAATGGATAAAGCTTTTTGCAATTGATGAAATAAAAGCTAACACAGTAAGCGTTGGGTTTAGTAAGCCTTTATCAGTAGAATTTTTAAAATCCAATCCATATCTTATGATTGATACAAAGTTCTATGACGACGATTTTAAAGTTCGCTTATTAAGTTCTTTTGAAAATATAGAGGAAAACTTAAATGGTCTTTTAGTCCATAGTGAAAATTTCCAAGCACTTCAATTATTAAGTGAAAAGTATAAAAATAAAGTTAAATTAATTTACATCGACCCACCCTACAATACATCAGAAGAGACTTTTATATATAAGAATCAATATAAACATTCTTCATGGATATCCATGATTGCTGACAGAGTAATAAATGCTAAGAAATATTTAACAAAAGACGGTGTTCTTCAAATTACGATTGACGATGAGGAAGTATATAGATTAAAGAATTTGTTTGATAGTTTATGGGGAGGGAATAGTTATATTGGTACAGTTGTAGTACAAAGTAACCCTCGTGGCAGGGGAATTAATAGTTACTATGCTACTTCACATGAGTATTTGCTGAATTTCTCTAATAACCCTGAAAATGTAAAAATAATTGATATGCCATTAACTGATGAGCAAAAAAAAGACTATAGATATGAAGATGAAACTTCACCATATCGTTTATTGCCTTTTAGGCGTAGTGGAGGGTTATCAACGCCAGATGAACGACCTAATTCAGAATTTGCATTATATTACAGCCCTAGTAAGGACATGATTGTTGGAGTAGGTGGAGAAAGAATAGTTCCATATCCAGCAGAATATAAAACAAATAGCATTTTTTTCATACCTAGTAATGGTAGTAACATTGAAGAATTATCTGTTGATAACTTTTTTAAAGTTGCACCTAAAGATATAAAATGTATTATGCCAATAGATTCTGAAGGAAGAAGAAGAGTCTGGCGATGGTCCGATAGAGCTAAGATATTGGATGCAGCTTTGGAAAAAGAATTTGTAATTCAAGAATCAAATAACAAATTTATCGTCCAATTAAAAGACAGGATAAAAGAGGGAAGAAAACCAAAAACAATCTGGCATGATTCAAAATACGATGCATCTTCACACGGAACAAATTTATTACAAGATATTTTAGGAGAAAGAAGAGTATTTGGATACCCTAAATCAATCTATTCTACTATAGATTCTATATATTCTATAGTTGGAAAAAATAAAGAAGCTACTATTTTTGACTTTTTTAGTGGTTCTGGAACAACAGGACATTCAGTAATTAATTTAAATAGAGAAGATAATGGTAACCGAAAATACATTCTTGTTGAAATGGGTGAGTATTTTAAAACCGTTACTAAGCCACGCATACAAAAAGTTATTTACTCAAAAGACTGGAAGGACGGAAAGCCAGTATCTCGTGAAGGTTCAAGCCATATGTTTAAATATATTAAGCTTGAATCATATGAGGACGCCTTAAATAACATCAAACTTATGCGTTCTTCTCAGCAACAAACAGCTATAAATGAATTTATGTCTCCCGAAGCTAAAGAAGAATATTTACTTTCATATATGTTAGATGTTGAAGCTGAAGGAAGTTCATCTTTATTAAATGTTGGGTCTTTTAATAACCCTTTTGATTATAAGATGATGATTACAAAAGGGACAGAATCAACACCGACTAAAGTTGACCTTGTTGAAACATTTAACTACTTAATTGGTTTACATGTTAATACCATTGATGTGATTAAAGGTATCAAGGTGATTACAGGGATATTAAGAACTGGTGAAAACACATTAGTTATTTGGAGAAACACGAAAGAAGTCACAAATGAACAGTTAGAAGACTTCTTCAAAAAGCAAGGTTACAATACACGTGACTCTGAGTTTGAACGAATTTATGTTAATGGAGATAACCACTTAGAAAACTTGAAATTGGCGGAAAATAAGTGGAAAGTGGTTCTTATTGAGGAAGAATTTAAGCGTCTAATGTTTGATGTAAAAGATATGTAGGAGGTGAGATTATGCCTAGAGGGACAACAAAAAAGATTCAATTAAGTGACCAGTTAATATTGAATCAATTTATGCTGCGTCTCTTTGAAGTGGAAAATTTTGAACATCTTACAAAAGATATGAAGGATAGTTCATTTGAAGAGTTAGACACTGACAATGTTTCGCAGTTTTATAAGCATCTTACTATGAGGTTAGTTGAACGTGAAGAGCTTAGTAATGATATCTTAAGACAATATGATGAAAATATTGTGAGTCATACTCTTAGAATTAGTGAGAAGAGAGATAAAAAAATAAGATGGAAATATTTCCAATACCTTTCGTTGTTATTTACGGAAATTTATTTAGACCGTTATTTTAACAATCGAGAAAAGCTATTGAATGACTTAAATGCATTTATTGACGTATTTAATGAGGAGAAACCAAAAGGTGAGAAACTTAACTATTACAGTGAAACGGACCTAAAGAAGTTAGCTTTTTGGAATGCAACTGGCTCTGGAAAGACACTGCTTATGCATGTAAATATCCTTCAATATAAACATTATTTTTATAAGAAACATCGTCGAGATGAATTGGAACAGGTTATTCTGTTAACACCAAGTGAAGACCTATCAAAACAACACTTGAGGGAGTTTGAAGTATCAGGGCTACAAGCGGCGCTTTTCGATAAGAATATGCAGGGGTTATTCCGAGGAAATGAAATTTCAATCATTGATATTCATAAACTAAAGGATGAAATGGGAGACAAAACAGTTGCCATTGATGCCTTTGAGGGGAATAACCTTGTCCTAGTTGACGAAGGCCATCGTGGTTCATCTGGTGATGAATGGAGAAATAAAAGGGAAAAGCTAAGTGAACAGGGATTTGCCTTTGAGTATTCTGCTACATTTGGACAAGCGGTATCAGGAAATAAAAAATTAATGGAAGAGTATTCAAAATGTATTTTATTTGATTACTCCTATCGTTATTTTTATAGTGATGGATATGGAAAAGACTATCGCATCTTAAATCTACAGGATGATGAAGATGAGTATGTCCGACATCTATATTTGATAGCCTGTTTAACAGCCTTTTATCAACAGCTAAAGCTTTATAGTGAAAATGAAGTAGCTTATCGTCCTTTTATGGTAGCTAAACCTTTATGGGTTTTTGTAGGTGGCAGCGTTAATGCACTGAGAACCCAAAATAAACGAAAAGTATCTGATGTAACAGACATCCTGTTATTTATTGCTCGTTTTGTAAAGGAAAGTAAAGAAAGCATAAGTATGATAGAACGCCTTTTAAGCGGGCAACCAGGTCTTTTAGACGGAAAAGGGAGTGAAATATTTGGTAACTCCTTCCCTTATCTTCTAGACAAACAAATGTCTGCTGAAGAAGTTTATCGTGAAATTCTCTTATTCGTTTTCAATTCTACTCTAGCTAATGCTACGTTCCGTGTAGAAAATTTAAAAGGTGTCGATGGTGAAATAGCACTTCGTATTGGAGACAATGAACCTTTTGGTGTTATCAATGTAGGTGATTCGAATGAACTTAGTAAGCTTTGTGCAACTTATACAGAGCTTCTTGTTATCGACAGAGATTTTTCAAAATCGTATTTCCATGAAATTGATAAAAAAGATTCAGGCATAAATCTTTTAATTGGCTCTAAAAAGTTTACTGAGGGTTGGAGTAGTTGGCGTGTAAGCACAATGGGACTAATGAATTTAGGTAGAAGTGAAGGCTCTCAAATTATCCAATTATTTGGTCGTGGTGTCCGCCTGAAAGGATATAACTTTAGCTTGAAGCGGAGTGAAGCATTAAAGGGTGAAGTAACTGATATTCCCAAATACCTTAATTTTATTGAAACATTAAACATTTTTGGTATTCGTGCTGACTACATGCAGCAATTTAAAGAATATCTAGAAGATGAAGGTGTCCAAACGGAAACCGATTATGAAGAAATACAATTGCCGGTTTTGAAGGATTACCATAAAAGAAAGTTAAAGTTAAAGGCCTTACGCTTAAAAGATGGTATCGATTTTAAAAAGCAAGGACCAAAACCGAAATTTTCTGCTCCATCAGAACGATTATCAAGTAACGATAAGATAATCGTTAACTGGTATCCAAAGCTTCAAATACATGATAGTCGAATTAAAGGGTTAAGTGTTCGAGAAACTCAGTCAATAACTTTAAACAAAGAAGCATTTTCGGAAAAACATATTGCCTTTATGGATTTGGACCATATTTACTTTGAGATGCAAAAATTTAAGAATGAGCGTTCATGGTATAACCTAAGCTTATCTAAAGAAGAAATCATTAAATTATTATCTAATGATTATTGGTATGAAATCGAAATACCAAAAGAGGAGCTAGTATTTAATTCTTTTAACAAAGTAAAACGCTGGGAAGAAATTGCTCTAGTTCTATTGAAGAAGTATTGTGAAAAACAATATCTATATGCAAAAAAAGAGTGGGAAGCACCATATCTAGAGTATTATGAGTTAACAGAAACAGACAACAATTTCTTTGACGAATATAAAGTTTCTGTAGATACAAATGATACAAGCATGATAACTAAATTAAAGCAATTAAAGGATGCTTTAAAGAAAAGCATGTTAAGCGATATCGAATTTGGCGGCTTAACCTCCTTTTCATTTTCACAGCACCTATATCAACCATTGATTACCCTAGAAGGTGCAGCTATAAAGGTATCACCTGTTCCGCTTAATGAGGGTGAATACCGTTTTGTGCAAGATTTAAAGACCCACTATGAAGGTAATAAGGATTTCTTTAAAGATAAAGAACTATATCTGCTCCGAAACCAAAGTCGAGGTAGAGGAATTGGATTCTTCGAAGCGGGTGGATTTTATCCAGACTTCATTATCTGGATTATACATGGAGAAAAGCAGTACATTACATTTGCTGACCCAAAAGGTATCCGAAACCTTTCAATAACTGATACAAAGCTTCAATTCTATCGCCATATTAAGGAAATGGAAAATCGCTTAAATGATAAAGATGTTATTCTTAATGCATTTACCATCGCTAACACCTATTACAGTGATTTAATAACCACAGGACTTAAATTATCTAAAGAGCAGATGGAAGAACAGCACATCCTTTTCCAAAATGATGACAGAGAAACTTACATTGATAAGATGACTCAGAGCATATTCAATGAAAACACTATTACACCATGATATTACAGGTAGGAGTTTATTAGACTCCTACTTTTTCTATATTTGAGGGGGGTCTAACAGTGAACGAAGCAATTCTCTACAAAGCAGGTAAAAATAATTAATGAAAATGCAAAAAATCATAAAGGGTTATGTACCAGAACCACTAAGTTAATAAAAATTTGTTAACTGAAGTGGAGAGTAGTGGGAAATTTAAGATAGTAATTTAATAAAATATAAAATTATTTATTTTCCAGAAGTGTCAGATAGTTTTACGGTCACATTGAAGGCGAAAGAAAGTATAAAAAGTACTGATTTTACTCTGTACTTTTTATACTTTAACAATCTCATTCCTGTTCAAGAGTGAACGAAACTGTTCCCGGATTTGTTTAACACTATTGTCGTTCTCAATAAGTACACCAGTTTCAATGTTCTTTTCCAGCCCGTTAAGAGTAAAGTTTGAAGAAGTTACAAGCAGTTGTCTTTGGTCTATACATATGAGTTTTGAATGCAGACTCGTAGTATATCCCTCTCTTTTTTTACTTTCCCAATAGTACAGATGAGGAAGCCTGACATCCATTGGCCAGCTTTCCAGAATTCTCTTCTTATTAGTTTCGTTTTCATGAAAGATAATGTTGATCCGGCATCCCCGGTTAGATGCATCAATCAACTCCTTTACTAATAATTTCACAATAGTGCTTTCTAAAGAAAAATTATAACCTACAATCACAATCTCTTTTTCAGCAGACAAAAACATAGATTTAATAGTTTCGAAGGTTTTGTTTTTAATAGGACTTGTTGAAAAAGAAGGACCGGTCCACACCGGGCTTATTTTTGTACCTTTTTTCTCTTTTTCTGAATATACAAACCAGGCCATTTCAATAAGTTGTGCAAGGGTTTTGGGGAGAATGTGATTTTTTTCAGCTGCTCGCAAAACCTCTTGCAGATAATAATGCAGGGTGTCTGAGAGAGAAAGGTTCTGCAAAATCTTACTCTTATTTAAATCATCTTCACTATTAATCACATTTATTGTTTCTGTTATCCAATCAGCAGAATGCTGTGAGACCGCCTCGATCAGTTTAAAAATATTTATCTTCAATTCATTCATGATTACGGAAAAATTCTCTGTTCAAGTTAGCGACAGTAGAAACCAGGGTAGATCTGTCTAAATATCTGTTGGATTTTTCACAGGAAGTTTCAGGCATTAGAAGACAGCTGTGACAGGCAGCTCCGTTAATATCCTGTAGGTTTTCAAATGAATGTTTTTCAGCACATAATGGATCCCCTGAACAATACTTTGCTGCTGAAAGAGCTCTGGCCAGTATGGATTCAAAATTATGAGTTTTGCCCAACTCTACTAACCCACCCAGACTTCCTTCTGAATCTACTGTTGCTGTATATACAAGGATTCCAGCCATGCCTTTTTCCGGATTCGAATATATTCTTTCTTTAAGAGCGGAAGAAGAATAGCCCGAATGTAAACAAAGCTCTCTCATAAGAGCGTGTGATAATGTATGTAATAACACATATCTGATCCCCGGGAAGGGCGGGATACCCTCTTCAGGAACATTTCGCTCTTTAAATTGATTAATATGAGCATTTTTCAGTTCAGAATCAAGTGGGGAGTTTTCAGATTCCCATTTTTTTAATACTGTTTCATTTAAAGAAATAAATACTCCTTCTCCGAAGCTCTCTACACCCGGCAACCAGTCCAGATTTGTATCAGCAATATGAGCAATTTTCATTTGATTATTTTCGGTATCGGAAGCCTGTTCACCTGATAAACGCATGGTCGCGTCCGGTACCGGTTGTATTCTTGTGAAGCCTTTAAGAACCATTACCTCTTTTAGTCTTTTTACCCGCACTAATTTGGATAGTAGCCCGGAAAATTTTTGAGGTGTCTCCTGAATTTCCAATTCAAAATCTCTTGCGTCAATTGGGCTGCTCCCGGATTGAATCATTTCCCATTCAGGAAACAGCAGATCTTCTTCTGAAGAATCACCATTCAAAAGTTTTTGCGCACTTATCCAGAGTTTTTCAGGGTCATAATGCTTCAAATTCTTGTTATATTTTACTGCAGTTTTAAATTCATTGAAATCGTTAAGCAATTCTTCATTATCAAAGTCAATTTCTTTACTGACTAAATCTTCGAAAGGGTCATCAGAATTATATGGAATTACTATAGAACTTTCAATAATAGGGAAATAAAGGTTGGAAGCACCTCTCATTAATACTTTTCTATCCGCTTCACATGCTTCCTCATCTCTATTATGAGCACCTAACCATGGTCTTCGGCCTGAACATTTTGGTAGAGCTTTCTCATTGAAAGCGTCATTCATACTCTTTTTAACCTCACAAGTTGTACATGTAACAATTAAATCTTTCAGAGATCCGCTGGTCCCTGAATCTTCAAGGTAAAGTCTGCACTTAGAAGGATCATACTTGTTACCTTTATTGTGTACATAAAAGCCCCACGGAAAATCGTCAATGTGACCGTTTTTACAAGCTGTCAAGAAACGGACAGGGTGAGTTTTTATTTTTTCGCAGGAGGGCTTACCTTCAAGATGACGGTTCTGACAATAAAGGACACCTTCTATTTCAGTAAATACATTACCTCCTGAACCCAGTCTTCTGCAATTTGGACAAACATGAAACTCGGGAAACCTGTAAGCTGGAAGAGTTCCTATTCCTTTTGAATCAGTTGTTACAGGTATGGATTTTATTTTATTAATTCTGAGTTTTCTCTTCAGTCGGTCTTCTTCAATATCAAATGAATATTTAAGAGTAGTGTAATCTTCCCATTTATTAATACCCCCCATAATAACTGAGAAATCAGGTAAGTCTACAATGGAACCTGGTCCAAAAGTAGTTATAAACTGGCTGGGTCTTACTTTTCCAACTTCCTTTTTCAAAGTCAATCCCTCCTTAAGTAGATTCCTGCGGTTGCTTCTACATCTCTCATGGAATTAGGTGTTTTAAATACCCCATTTTCCTTCATTCCCAAAGGATAAAGAAGATTGGATATGTCTTTTTTTCTATTGCGGCTATAGACAAGCTGGCTTAATTCGATAGCTTCCTCCCATTGTTGGAATAGACTATTCAAGTGATTTTCCACCTCTTGTGGAGAAGCTTTCATTTCTTTTGCCCGATCAATTAAAACTTTTTGTATATCTTCTCTGATCTTTTCATTTTCACTTAAATTCCCTGGAGCATTTGCCTTTGTCATCTCCGGAAATCCCAGCCTTGCCATTGATACGAGCGCTCCTGCCAGACCTCTGTCCCGGGCCCGTGATGCAAACGGTGTAACACTGATAGGTTCAACGTATCTGTAAATAGCAGAATGATAAGCAAAGTATTCTTCATAATGAGAGATATCTCTTGGGCGGATCCAGTTATAAATGGTAAAGACCAATCCTGGAAACTCACGTCCAACACGGCTTGTCGATTGAATATACTCAGCAGTTGTCTTAGGCTGTCCATTGACTACCATTAAACCTAACCTTGATACATCTACGCCTACAGAAATCATATTGCTTGCAAGCAGCACATCAATGGGTTTGTTTTTTTCTCCTTTATAAAAAGGTTCTTCAAGTCTTTTTAATATTTTTGGGATGTCAGATGAGTTAATACGGCTCGTTAATTCCGGCACATTTCTTTCATAATCTCTTATTTTATATTTATAAAGAGATTCTTCCGTCTCGTTTTGATTTTCCAGTGTTTTCATCCTGCTTGGTACATCATCTTCAATAAGACGCACAGCTCCTCCCAGTTCCCGTAAGCTATTAAAATAGCCTACAAGCGTCTGGTAGGGATCCAGTGACTCTGAAGAATATTTTTTTTGCATTGCGGTGGTGCTGGCTAATTGATTAGCGTAGACTCTCAATAGAGAGGTCTTCATACTTCTTCCGGGAGGGAATATTCCTACATATAGTCTCCCAGGGTACTCGTCTAATGCTCTCTGCTTTGCAAAAAATGAGTCTTTATGTGATAGACCGGGACTTGGAAAGATACTTGCTTTCCTCGTGAATAATCCTTCGATTTGTTTATCTGCATTTCTGATTGTAGCGGTTGAAGCAACAATTTTTGGACCTGTCATAGTGCCATTAATATCAACTGACGCAAGATAATCAATTGCAGTTTCGTAGAGCCCCACCATCGTTCCGAGAGGACCTGAAATTAAATGTAATTCATCCTGTATGATCAATTCAGGCGGATATAGATTTGCAGCATCATTAATTGTTAACCCTTGGCTTTTAGTAACGTGAGAGACAAATTTTCTTTCATCAGAGGTCTCCCCGTTAGAAATAAAACCCCACCCGTTTTTTTCACCTTTTACTTTTCCAAATAAATTCTGGACCTCAGGCTTCCATGGCATACGGGCAAATTTATCAACTGTTCCGATCAGCATATCCGGAAGCAAGCGGTAAATCTCTTCATCCGTCATAAGCACTGGAATACCTTCTTTTGATGATGAAGGATGATATTGACATTCTTTGTTGCTGCAATGAATAATAATCCGACGGGATGGTTTGTTAGCTTTATAAGTTTTAAGAAAAACTTTCGACTTCTCTTTATCATCTTCATCAATTAGCGGTTCTCCACACCATGGACAGGACACAAGTTGGACCGGTGTACCTTTCGACGAATCAAAGTCTAAAGGTCTTTTATGAATAATAGCATCCTTTATTGAAGCAACCGTCTTTTCAGCATCATCAAAGTTATTGGGAACACTGCTTTCCCCCACCCATAATCCAATACGGAATGGACGGTCTCCAAACATTTCAGGGTTTTCCAGTCTGATTGTTTCACATGCGCAAATCATCGATGCAGCTCTTTGAAACTGTTGGATCGTAAGCAGGCGAAGAGTGTACCTCATTATTACGGCTATTCCGGCATCATTCCGGTATCCCTGTGTTTTTCTCATTCTGCGGAAAGCAAGTGTAAATGCTGCAAGACCCAGGTAGGCTTCAGTTTTTCCGCCTCCAGTGGGAAACCACAATAAATCTGCGATTTTTCGATCCGGTGATTCCGGATCTGTAAGTCCCTCCAGATTTTGCAGAATAAATGCAACCTGAAAAGGTCTCCACTTTGCTTCAATCTCTTCCGTTTTTTTGCCGGTTCTCGCTGCAACAGATTGTTTACGCTGAAGGGCCATTGCTCTGTTAGCAAAACAGAATGAATTGAAGTAGACTGTATTGTTTTTTGAATTTATAAGTTCCAAGCCACGTCGCATTCTGTTTAATGATGCCTGGCAATTATTCATGTGCTTTTCTGCTGTCTCTTTATGAGTCTCTACTTTTATATCTGATATTTCTTCAATCCTTTTATTTATCCATACCTGATATTCATCGCAAAGTGGAGTAAGAGCTTCTTTAATTTCTTCCCCGTTTTTCATTTTTGATAACTCTACCATGTCCAGAGTCCCCCCTTTATCCCAATCAGGAGGAATTACCATTGGAATCTCGTAAGCGGGAATCACATGTGTTTCAAGAGCGCCTGCTCTTTTTTTGTCAGGGGAAATATCTGCCCAGTGCACAGAGATACTATGCCCTACAGCAAATACAGACTCATCTCTATAGAGCAAGTCGTTGGTTTTTGTATCTTCATCTTTATAATTTTCATCATTATTTGAAAAAGCCTGCCTGACTACAAAAGGCAGGTTGTTTAAACCTGTCAGCCTGATTTTTGGTTGAAATAAACATTTGTTATCTATTTTATGTTCATCAGTTTCCTGTAAGTAGCGGTTTACGAGAAACAGACTTACTGCATATGTATCCCCATAGGGTCTGGATAACCATTCAATTCTTATTGATTTATTATCAGGAAACATCAGACTGTTTTTTTTTCCTGTTTTTTTAGAGAAATCAATAGTAGTGTCAGAAAGAGAGTGCTGAACACGCTTCCAATGTTCATCCTCACCATTTTCTTCATACATACCGCAATCAACATTTATATTCACACTGGAGTTATTTTTATCAATCAGAAATGAAATGCCGACAGCGGAAGGATTCATCGCTTTAGCAAGTGGTGAAAGAGATTCCATATTTTCCTGGTTCGTATGTTTACCTTCAGAACTGTTTGTTTCATTCTCTTCTGCAGCCAGAGAAGAATTTATAGGCCAAAGTATGCCTGTTAAATATTTTTGCAGCGGTTTTCCTTTAATGATTTCATCAATTGATTCGGGCCCTATCAGGTCCTTTTTCAATCTGTCTAACATCTCATTTCTTACATCGAGAAATTCTCTTTTCGTCATCATGTTTCTCCTCCGCTCTATAATAAGCTCTATAAATATTAAATCATGAAAAATTGAAGTGTACCAGTAAATTGGAAACAATGTTAAAATAAATCTAACTACCCAGATTAATTTCTGAAAGGTGATAATATGGATATAATTTTAGATAAATTGAATGAAGAACAGTATGAATCTGCAGTCTCGGAAGCTAACTATCTTCAGATTAGTGCAGGACCTGGAACCGGGAAAACATCTACATTGGCTGCAAGGATTTTTTATAAGCAATTTTCGGAGGGACTTAACCCTGATGAATTGATTGCAATTTCCTTTTCAAGATCTGCAAAGGAGCAATTAATTCACAAAATGCAGGAATACACAGATTTAATGGGGTATGGAAGTATTATTGATATTATGACTTTCCACAGTTTGGCTCACCGTATAATCAGGTATGGGGTTTTCACTGGAGAAACAGAATTCAGAGACGGATTCAGAGTGGTCAATACAGAAGATTACTATAAAATTAACCCTGAAATTATTAAAGATTTATGTAAAGAATATGCCAGTCGTGAATTGGCAGCACAGGCCCTGGCAAAATGCCTTAATTTACTGAGACAGGGCAGTCATTTGGAAAATGATGTATTGATTCACTGGTCAGCAATTAAACCCGGAAAAGTATATAAAATCAATATGGACGCCAGCACAAGGATAAACATCCATAGTCCAGACATTATTGAATACTGGAAGAGGGTAGAGAGATTATTCAAAATCAGGAACGAACTTGATTATCAGGGGCTTATAACGGAAGCCGTCAATTTGTTATTAAAGAAAAAAAATACTTACAATATAATAACAGGAGAATTGAAGCATATTTTTGTGGATGAGTATCAGGATACTTCAATTTCACAGGAAAATCTACTGGTTGCCTTAGCTGCAGAGAAACAAGATATAACTGTGGTAGGTGATGAGAATCAGACTATTTATACTTTTAATGGTTCTAATTTAGAAAATATGAAGCGTTTCTTAAAGAGATTTGAGAATATTCCGAATAAAAAATGCAGACAGATCCATCTAAAGCAAAATTACCGTTCTACTAAGAGTTTAATTAATCTCTCAAATCATTTATTAGAGAGAGAATTGATTACTCCAACTGATATCACTCCCTATAAAGAAGATTATCAGCCGGTGATAGTGGATACACAATCAATAGAATTAGCTGCTGTTTATATTGCCAGAGAAATTTATCATTTAAATATAGTAGAAAATGTAGCTTTAACTGATATTTGTGTATTATTCCGAAAGGATTCCGAGCACTCGCCTCAACTGGAAAGTTTAAAAAAAGAACTCGATCTTTTAAATATTTCTTATGACGAAAATGCAAGGGAAACAGAAAAAAAAGCCGATGTGAAGAAAGAGATTTTATCACTCTATGAAAAGTACCCTGATCATGAATTAAGTGAATTACTGGAATTAATAAAAGAAGATAATTTCAGTGAAGAAGCAGCCATATTTATAAAGGATGCCATAGAGATGGGGGCGAAAGAATCAGAGGAACTGATTGACTATCTTATAGACATGGATGAAAAGCGTTTTACAGATAATGACTCTAAAATCAAATTGAGAACTGTTCATTCATCGAAAGGGCAAGAGTATCAGATCGTATTTGTTCTTTATCTGGGGGACCGTCAATTCCCACATGGCAGTAATCCGGATGTTGAAGAAGAAAAACGACTTCTATACGTGGCTGTAACACGGGCAATAGATCGGTTATATATTTTAGGAAAGCATGGTGTGCATGCTGAGGACTTTCTTGGTAAATGTATCACAGCACCCAATATTAATTATGTGCTTTTTAATACCAGAGTTGAGAAAGAATATTTAGAGGGATATGGTTTAAGTCAAGCCGATAAAGAGATAATAAGGGAAACTTCAAAGGAACAGGAATATAAAAATGATCAAAACAAAAAAAGACTGACAAAATACATGGAAGAGTGGTGAGGGTAATGAGAAAAGTTATTCAATCAGGGGAAATCAAATTAACAGAAAAGCAATCCAGTTGTGTCCGATTTAAGCCTGAAGGTTCGCTTCTGGTTAGAGGAATACCGGGCAGTGGTAAATCTACAATCATTCTGGCGAGAGCTGAGTATCTTTTAGAAAAACATCCGGATGAATCTGTGGTTATACTGACCTATAACCGGACATTATGTAATTATGTTAAACAATTATCAAAAAAGAATGGGCAGAACATGCTGGATGCTATTACATTTCATTATTGGGGCCAAACGTTACTCAAAGAAACCGACTATCCCCACACCAGATTAATTTTAGGAAAGCAGCGAAACGAAGTTGTCCGATTTGCAAAAAATATTGTTAAAAAAAATAATGATCTCTTGGAATTTCCAAATATGCCAGGGAAACATGAGCAAAGAGAGCTTGAGAGTTTTTTAGCAGATGAAATAGAATGGATAAAAGGTAACAGAATCAGCAGCAGAAAAGAGTATCTTGATGTTTCAAGGGCAGGCAGAGGAACTAAGATCAGAGTTACAAAAAAGCATAGAGATTCAATATATGATGTGCTTGAAAAATACAATGAGCTTTTATGGAGATATGGAAAATATCAGGGGGTAGATGGAGAGGACCTTGCTAACTTACTTATTGAAAAGGTACATATGATTCCGTTGGATAAACGGCCGGATCATATACTTGTGGATGAAGCTCAGGATCTTCACACTGTTCAATTACGCGCTATTAAAGAGATAGCCAAAAAGAGTTTAACGATTGGTGCTGATAAAGGTCAGCAAATCTACCGGAGAACTTTTACTTGGAAACAGGCCGGAATTGAAGTGGCGGGAAGCCGTAGCAGGTTTCTGGATGAAACTTTCAGATCCACAAGACAAATTATTAGACTGGCTAATCAGTTTCAACAGTCAGATGAGTTATATATTAAAGATGAAGAGTATTCGCAGGCAGTAGAACCTGATATAGAAGGATCTGTCCCAAAGGTTTGTTTTTGTGACAGCAAATCAGATGAACTGAAAAAGATTATAAGATATATAAAAAATATTAGAAGTTCATTTAAAGAAGACACAATAGGAGTTATCGCCAGAACTAAAGGACAGATTGAAGAATTTGAATCAGCTATATCAGCAGAGGGTATACCGGTATTTAACATTAAAGAGGATGATGCAGATATCATTTCTCCGGGTGTAAAACTTATCACTTATCATTCATCAAAAGGTTTGGAGTTTGATCATGTCATTGTTACCGGATTGAAAGAAGGAGATCTGCCATATAAAGGTGCCGGTCCTGGTGAAGATGAGGAAGAGTTCATATCAAGAGAGAGAAAAAAATTCTATGTTGGAATGACAAGGGCAAAAAAGACTTTATATATTACTGCAAGAAGACCATATTCATCTTTTATTGCAGAATTAAATGAAAATCTTTACGAGGTTGATAATAAATAAAACACTGGCTGTCAGTGTTTTATTTATTTCAAGTTTACTTGTTAATTACTCCTAAATAACCTTATGATATAATATCAAAAATAGTTTTTATAAAGGAAGAAGCAGGATGAGGAAAATTAAAATTCTTGATCTATTTGCAGGTGGTGGTGGTTTTTCTACAGGCTTCCAAATGGCAAAGTTCAAAAATCTGCAGTATGAAGTTATCAAAGCACTTGAAATAAATGAAGAGGCATGTAAGACACTTGAGAACCACTTGGGAAAGGAAAAAGTATGTAGTGGGGATATAACCGATCCCGCCATAAAAGATAAACTGGTTGACGAATGTCAGGGTGTAAACGTAATTATCGGCGGACCGCCCTGTCAAACATTTTCACTGGCAGGTCCTGCCAGGTCAGGTACTCTCGAAAAGCGTGAGGCATTAAAAAATGATCCGAGAAATACTCTTTATAAACATTTTTTTGATGTAGTAAGCAGAATAAAACCGCAATTTGTTGTTTTTGAAAACGTACAGGGAATAACTTCCAAAAAAGTGAAGGAAAAAGGGTTATCAGAAAAAGATTCACAAGTAATAGAATTAATATGTGATGAGTTGGAATCATTAGGTTATACGACTGAAATAGAAAACAGTTTTACAAAAAGATATCAGATATTGAATTCAGTAGATTTTGAAGTTCCTCAATTTCGAAAAAGAATAATAATAGTGGCAAACCGTCTCGATCTCGTAAACCCGGTACCTGTGAGAAGTAGTAAAGAAAAGTCAGTAAAAGATGCTATTTATCACTTGCCTTTAAGGTTGCCAATTATAAGCTCTAAAGGGTTACGGAAATTAAAAAACATAGAACACATTTTAAAGAACCTGAACTATTGTTTAGAAGTTTTTATGGAGAATTTGAGTAGTTTAGCTGAAAGAGAAAAAGATAAGCAAATAAAAAATAACTTAGAAAATTTACATCAAATACTTCTACCGGAATACGAAGAATTAAGAAATAAGAAGAGTTACAAATTGCTTGGTTTGGAGAAATTTTTAATTTTATATAATGAATCTATCAAAGAGCTTGGTCTTGAACAGAATATAAGTGTATCGGGTTCATTTACAAATCATAGTTCCCGTGCTCATAATTTCAGAGATGTAATCGTTTTTATCCTTACACAACCAGGAAGCAACTCCTCCAGATTTATGGATAAAAAATCAGCTGATTATGATAAGTTCTTGTCAGATTTATATCCTTACAGCAGAGATAAGCACAAAGATACTTATGTAAAACATTCTTGGGATAGACCTTCCAGCACTATTCTGGCTCATATGGAAAAAGACGGTTTGAAATTTATACATCCGGAACAGCCCAGAACTTATACCCCTTATGAAGCAGCTCTAATTCAGTCTTTTCCTGATAATTATTCTTTCTACGGAGGCAGAAATGCACAGTATCGACAGATTGGTAATGCAGTACCACCTTTAATGGCTAAAGCTATTGGTCTGGAGATTTTAAAGCTTATTGATACTTATCAATCTGTTTTAAAGGAAGAAAAAGCACTGGCGAAATTTTAATTGTATCTTTTTAGCTGTGTAATAATGTTATGGCTCCCTTAAATCAGGGGGCTTTTCTATTTTTTAGGATATTTAGGATTTTTAATTGATTCAACTCAAATTTTATCGGGAATATCCAATAAAAAAGGAGTTAAACATATGGCTGATGTCATGAGTAAAGAACAGCGCAGAAAGAACATGCAGGCGATTAAAGCGGTCTCCAAGTTGGAAGACATTGTGGCCGGGGAGTTGTGGAGAAAGGGAATGCGTTTTAGAAGAAACACAAAAACTCTTTTTGGAAAGCCTGATATTTCAATTAAGAAGTATAAAGTTGTTATATTTATAGACTCCTGCTTCTGGCATCAGTGTCCTATCCATGGGAATATGCCGAAATCAAATAAAGAATTCTGGCGGGGAAAATTAGACCGGAATATTGAACGTGATCAGGAAGTAAATCACTACTACAGAGAAAATGGATGGCATTTGAAAAGAATTTGGGAGCATGAAGTTAAGGAAAGTCTAGATGATACTATACAGACCATTATCAGCTTCGTGGATAAAGCAAAAAAGGCTGAGAGTTAAAAATTTGAGTCGGTTAAATATAATAAAGCCAGCTCTTTTATAGAACTGGCTTTGAAAAATCAAAAAATATCTACATTTTTAGCAAGTTTTCTTTTTTCAATCAAACCATTTAACAGTTCGCTTGGTTTTTGATAATAACAAATACATAGTTCTTTTTGAGCTCTAGTAGCCATTATATAAAGAAGTTTTGCATTACGTTTTCCTGACGGATAAGTCTGTTCGTCCACGTTAGCCAATAATACAGCATCAAACTCCATCCCCTTGCAATTTAAAGCTGACAATACTGAGACTTGAGGAAAAGACTCGGACTGCTGATTAATGTATTCTATAGGAAATGAAAGCTCATCTTTAAGGTAACCTGCCAGTTTTTGTGCTTTTCCCTCACTATTGTGGATGATAGCGATTCTGTATTTCTTCGTCACCCAATCATCAAGCTTCTCTTTACATATATTAGCAAAATCAGAAGAATGGAGAGTTTGGTAATACTGCACAGGGACTCCTAAATAGGTAACAGGAACGACATTATCCTCTTTAATTTTTACATTCTCAAAAATTTTATTTGATACTTTTATGATTTCCTGTGTTGAACGATAGCTTGTTTTAAATTCCAGCTTTTTGATTTGCTGACCGAAAATTTCATTCAAGTCATTCCAATCGGAAAATCCATAATTTTCTATCAGGTGCTGCCTGGTATCTCCAAGTAAAGTAATTGATTGACTCATCAGATTGAGTATGGATAGATGCATATAGGATAAATCCTGTGCCTCATCTACAATAATGTGAGTATATTTAGTTTTATAAAGAGTTCTCTTTTGTTCAATGAATAATATACAAACCAAGTCATAATAGTCCAATGGTTTTTTCACACTATCCACCAAGTCCGTTGGAAGACTCTTATCAATTATTGAGGCCTCTTCAAGTAAGTTTTTGGATTGAAGAAAGGACTGATAAAAATTCACACTGTTCTGTGTTTGCAGCTGATTCTTCACCTGCTTTTTGAAACGTTCAAATTCCTCTGCAAACGTACTTTTTTTCAGCTCCAATAAATGATCAATATCTTTTAACAAGGCACTCTCCCTGAGTTTGGTCATTTTATTGCCCGAGATAAAAGTTTTTTTGAAGTTATAGATCATACCTTCGTGTTTTTTAATTTCAATATCTATCATATCTCTGCCATATGAAATAAGGCGCTGAATAAACTTTTCAGTTCTTTGAGGAAAATCTAAAAATAAGAATTCATCATATAATCGTCTGATCTCGTCTGGAGAGATTTTCTGACCTGCGATGTCAATTGGTGTGGATAATAACTGCTCGTATAATAAAGCTTCACAGTTAATGTATTCTTCCAGCATTTTTGTAAAAGTTTTTGAGTTTTTGAATGTATCCATCACGGAGACACCATTATGCCAGAGCTTTTCTATAGGTGCCTCTGTCATTTTCGCCGGCCAGTTATATTCTTTTCTAAGTGCGGAAAGAAATTCATTTATTAAATATGCGAACGTTTTTTGTGGAACATGTTGAATCTGTAATTCAGGCAGTAAATCTACAGCGGATTTAATAAACAGTGCAGACGGTCCTATAACGAGAAATTTCTCAGCGGGAAGTGCAGGATTGTTATACATTAAATGTGACAGTCTGTGCAAAGCAACAGATGATTTTCCTGAACCGGCAACTCCCTGGACGATAAGGTTTTCTGAGATCGGGAGCCGGATTGCCTCGTATTGTTCTTTTTGAATGGTTGCAATAATTTCTTTGATGTAACCACTCGATGTTTGGTCTTCGAATAACCTTTTTAAAAACAGATCCTGAAACTCAACATCAGCTTTTTCCCCGAACTGCTCGAAAGGCTTTTTCCCATCCGTGTATTCACTTTTCATATGCACAAGTTTTTTATTCTTTATTTCATATTCAGATTTTGAGTGAACAAAAACCTTTTCAGCCCTTCTGTCTTCACTTATTTTATAAGTTTGATCAGGCGATTCAGAAAAATAATTATAAAAGATTTTTGCTATAGGCATTCTCCAGTCAACAACAACGATGTCCTCATCGTGATTAATAATGCCATGCTTCCCGAAGTAATATTCAGTTTCAGTGGTTTCATCGTCGTGTGTAAGTCTTACTGATCCAAAGTATGGTTTTTTCATGGCTTTAGTCAGGTTATGTATTTCTTTTTTTCCAGATTGATAAGAAATCCTGTCGCCGGGCAAGTCTTCTTTGTTTTTAAACTGGTTCATTTTCTGCTGGACAAACTCTCTGATAAAAATTTCCCTGCTGTCCAACCCTCTGTAAGTTTCATCAAGCCTCTCAACCGCCTGATTAAATTCTTCTTTAATCATGATATTTCGTCCTCCTATTTCGGGCATCAAGTAATATTAATTATGTTTATTTTACCATTCATAATAGGTAAAATGGATAATATGAAAGAATATTCTAAATTATTTTCGGGTGGAGGGATCGAATGGATTTTATCTATGAGGATCAATTGCTGGAGATTGTTTGGAGCAATGAGAGCAATTATTTGCCAAGTCTTTATGATGTTAAAACCGCTTGTTTTAAATGGCTAGAAAATAAGCCTCCAATAGAAGACAGTGATACAAGAATAGTAATTGAATTCTTATTAGAACATGCACTTATAATGAAGCAAATGGGTGAAAAGAACATCTTTGTTGCTAAGGAAACCTTTAAGGAAATTTTAAAGGTTCACAAAGAAAATCCTATTGCCCTTTATCGCTTAGCTTATATTTATTATTCAAAATCCGCCTGGAAGATAGCTCAGTTGTTTTTTGAAAAAGCATATAAAATGAATTTCCAAAGTCTTTATTTTAATTTGAAGAACGACCAGTTGGTCAAAACACAGCTTTATATTGCTGAGTGCCATATAAGGCTTGCCCGTGAGGCTTTTTCCATAGCAGTTGAAGAAAATGAAGATTTGGATTTAAGCGATAGGGATATAGGGATAGAAGCCGAATCACTATTAGAGATAATTAAAGAGCAGTTCGATTTAAACAGATACGAACTTTATAGAAAAAACAAGAAGAGTTTAGTATCTAGAGGACATATTGACTACGTCTATGAAAATTTGGATTTGAATGAAATTCTCCTATTTGACGATGGACGTCAATGGTACTTGGTATGTGGAGAAAGAGATAAAGAAATAAGCCCAGCTTTAGCATTTTTCATCAAAGTGATTACAATGGCAGATTTTCAGATGGTGTCTTATGAACTTTTCAACCAATTATCTAACCGTTCATATGATGTATTTAGAAGATACAAAAGTGATTTGTCGAAATTTATGTTAGAAAACTTTTCAATCAAAGACCTGTTCTCTAGTGAATCCTTACCATTAAAAACAATTAAAATTAATTCGAAATATAAATTTAGCTTAGCTATTCCTACAGACGACTCCTATTCTAAGTGAAATTTTGACTGTGAGAGGCAAATCACAGCCACATAATATAATGTGTTCAACAAACAAAAGGAGTTGTTGAACATGAACCAGTTTAAAATGTTGTTGGTGAGTTATGGGATTCCAGTGAAGACAAAAGAGGATTGCTTCGTTTTAGAAGGATTGAATGATGCTACAATTAATTACGTGTTTAACGTGATGGATCTTGCAGAAATTGACTATGTAAGAAAGAGTGAAGTTTCTTTTTCTCTCCACTCTTCTGAAGTTGACAAAGAAAAATGGGTGGGTGCACTCAGATCACTAAATGATTCAAGGACTGAAATGTCATTTAAGATCGAGGAATTACCTCTGTGGAAACTTGATATCAATATTGCAGGCCTGATTATTCAGTTAAACAGACTCGGACTACCAACAGTCTTTTCATGCGATGGTCATGGTGAGAGAGACGGGGATATCGCTTTTCAAAGTCGGGAGGATGCAGAAAAAGCCTTGAGGTTTCTTAGGGTTTTAGGAGCAAGAATGACAGTCAACAGAAGGTCATTAATAATTCCGAAGTCAGAGATTGAATCACTTCCGATCCTTGCAGCCTACCTCTCAGCTTACGTGCACAGTACAGATCAGCGATTGTTTAAAAAAAGCTTTGAGCAATTCCTTTTTGAGCAGCAGCTTGAAGAAATACTTCAAATACCGGGTGAAAGCGGAAATGAAGATCGAATCAGATCCTATTTGATTCAAGAGCTGAAAAAGTTAGGTTGTCATTACACAGTCGATGAAATGGGCAATATTCTGGCAGAAAAGAAGTTTGGATCAGGACCGGTTATTCTGCTGAATGCGCATATGGATACTGTATATCGCATTCATGAAGAAAGAGAAATTATTAAAAACGGATCAGAGTGGAGAAGCTCTAAAGGCATTTTAGGTGCTGACGACCGTTCCGGAATTACGGCAATCATCATGCTGCTTAAAAACATCAGCCGACGAACATTTTCAGGCACTCTTAAAGTCATCTTTACAGTTGAAGAAGAAACAGGTCTGAATGGCGCGCGAGCTGTTCCTGACCATTTTCTCTGGAATACAGAAGCCGCCTTTGTGCTTGACCGAAGAGGGTCAGGTGACCTGGTCACCCACAACACAAGGCAAAGCTTCTGTAAAGAGACCTTCGCACAATGGCTTGAAGCCGTTGCAAATGAGGAAGGCTTCAGTCATTACAAAACGGTACGGGGAGGCAGCAGCGATACAGCCATCTGGGCAAAGCACGGAATCGATTCTGTTAATATTTCGATCGGCTATAAACATGAGCATACCGAAAAGGAAACGCTTAATGTGGATGACTGTTTTCAGACTTATGAGCTGCTGAAGGTTTATCTTTGTAGAGTTGGGGAGATTAGAAGAATTGGAAGAGCGGTGCGACGCGTCAAGTAATTATTGAAGACTACTAATTTAATTTTGTTCGGATTCTGCAAATGAAATTTTTAAATTATCTATATATGAAATACACTTTTATGTGAACTGTCCGCTAGACAAAATACAATAAGGCCACAAACATCTTATATATAAATTTAAGCCGACATGTAGCAAGTAGTTATACAATTATCCCTTTTTGAAGATAGTCAAAAAGGGATAATTGTAATGATGGAGAGTATAAATAACCAAACAAGAATTTATTTTTATGTAAATTTAAATTAGAAAACAACAGGAATATTTAGTAAAATACAATTACTTCTTACTAAAAGCTTAATGATTGTTAAGGTTTAATAACAGTCTTTTTGAAGATATTAAAAACGAACGAGGTGTCCAACATGCAAACCATCTATTTCGCCGGAGGCTGCCTCTGGGGTGTGCAGGCGTTTATCAAGACGCTGCCTGGTGTGACGTGGACGGAAGCAGGGCGGGTGAATGGTGCAGGTCAGACGCTTGAGGGTCCGTATGATGGCTATGCGGAATGTGTGAAGGCGGTCTTTGATCCGGATGTGGTCACGGTGGATCAGCTGATGAGCTATTTCTTTGAAATCATCGATCCGTATAGTGTGAACCGGCAGGGGGATGACGTTGGGGAGAAGTACAGAACCGGCGTATACAGTGATGATCCCGCTCATTTACAAGCAGCGAGCGCGTTTATACATAACAGACCCGACGCCGACCGGATCGCCGTCGAAGTCCTGCCGCTCACCAACTACGTAAGAAGCGCCGAAGAACACCAGGACCGCCTGGCAAAATGCCCGGATGATTACTGTCATATACCTGAAGAGGTGTTGAATAAGTATAAGGTTAAGAGTTGAGGCAGGGGATTGTGAGGTTACGGCCGGAGTTCGTCAGGTTACCCGCGACTTTCGTGAGGTTAGAAGGCAAGTTCGTGAGCTCCGTCCGCGGATTAGTCAGCTTTAGGGAAAGTTTGTGGGTTTAGTGTAAATAGACCCAGGCATTCTAAGAAGCTCACTCTATGAAACATCTCGTTTATCAAATGATGCAAAATACACGTCCCCACAAATTGGAGGAAAAAATGCATAAGAAACCATTGATGATTACGATTTTAGCGATATCCTTCATTTCAGTGATCTTACTCGGATGGGCCATTTTTGAAAGCAGTAATGACGGTGTCTTTTTTACATTGATAGCAGTGTTGTACTTTATATTTGGCATAGCTAACTTTTTGTTTTTTATGACCAACTATAGAGAGAAGAAAGGATATGCGGCTGTCTATTTTTTGGTTGCTGTTTCTTTTTGGGGACTCTCGATTTTTAATTTGAGTGTTTATGTATTTTAAGATTCATTTATATTAGACCAGGTACATGATTGTCGCACACAAGCGACGAATCATGTACCTGGTTTATTTTATGGTTGTCAATATTTCTTCAATCTGCTCAATATGCCGGTGCTCGTGTTCTGTGATGAGAGTGAATACACTCATGGCGGGGATATCGCCAAATCGCGGATGTGTGACGATGTATTGTTCTATTTGATTGTTTTCGTTTAAAAAAGCTGCGGTTTTGTTTCGGGATTTTTGCAGCAGTTGAATGCATTCCTCGGCGTTTCTGCGGACGGAAGAGGGCTCGTGCTGCGCCTTCATTTTGACGGAGCGATCCCGCAGGATGGAGAAGTCTTTTGCTTTTGCATAGCCAATGTGTTGCTGCTGGATGGCGTGTTCCACGAGTCCGAGAAAATTCACTTCAGCCACTGCCAGATGCTCGACCACCTGTGCCACCGTCCAACCTCCATTTACACCGGCAGTGTTCAAATTCTCATCGTGTAGCGGACTGATCAGATTGACCAGTTTGTCTCTTGTTTCAATCAACTGTTGATCCATGATGGTGTCCTCCTTTACGAGCGAAAAGCGGTTCATATTTTGATAAGATATTAGCAGTATTATAAGGGAGGCGTCTGTGTAAATGAAAACCATTGAGCTTACGAAATGGAGTGATGTGGTTGTTTCGGAGGCTGCTAGGTCAACCGTGGCGATCACAAATGATCATGAGATTCTTTTTCTTGCGGAGGGTTTTGATCAATCCCCAGCGTGGGACGACCAGACATTTAGAGGGGATTTTACTGTCCATCTGGTTGACCAGAATCGTGTAACATCAATCGCTGTAAAGGATCTTCCGTTTGTGCCGGCTAAATTGGATACATTTGAAGACGGATCGGTTTTGATGGCATCAAAGACGTGCTGGAAATCCGGAGATGATATTCAGCAAAATGCGAGGAGGTACTCACTCGACGGGGAGTGTCTGGATGAGTTTGTGCTCGGAGACGGGATTTCAGGCCTTGCGATTGATGATGAGGATAAGATCTGGGTAGGCTATGATGAAAGAGGAGTAAAGGACAGCCACGGTTGGGACGAGCCAATTAGCCAGTCGGGATTGGTGGCTTTTTCGAAAACGGGAGAGATCCTGTTTAATCCGGAGATGCAGGGCGCTTTCAAATTCAACGCGCTGAACGTGGAATACTCTAATGAGGTTTATGTTCATTCCTCGGAAGTTTCACATTTCGTTCATTTCGATCGTTTTGACTTCATGCAGAACGTATTTATGGATCTAGATGTCGACATTGACGGATTTATGCTGCTGCTTGATGATGAGATGCTCGCATACAAGGCTGAAAAACTCTATTGGTTTAAAATGAATAAACTGTTTGAGTATTATGAAGCAAGAGACGAGATCATGTTACAAGACGAACATGGCAGGAAACTCGACATGAAAAATGCCACGATCAGAATGCGAGGATCCGACTTCTTTTTCATACATGATAATGGAATTTACCATACAAAAGCGTATCCAAATCCGGTTTTGTGATGGTAGAGTGGGGTTGTGAGGTTACGGCCGGAGTTCGTCAGGTTACCCGGGACTTTCGTGAGTTTAGAGGACAAGTTCGTGAGTTCCATCCGCGGATTTGTGAGCTTGCGGGGAAGTTTGTGAGGTTAGTGTAAATAGACCCAGCTGGCGGACGTAGAAGGTGTTTTGTTCTTCGAATGAAACACCTTCTACGTCCCCGTTTTCTCATTTCAGATGGTAATCGAGAAAGGCAAGGGTGTGGTGATTGATTTGTTCATGATGGACGACGGGTGCGAGCAGTGATGAGTAGAGTGGTGCATCTGCAAAGCTGATGTGTGAGGCTTCGCTGATGGTCAGTGTGCTGGCTCCATGGCTGATGCTCAGGTCTCTGCGGCGCATAAGCTCTTCGATATGTGCTCTCAGCTCCTCTTTTGTTTTTCCTATGCTGGCTAGCTGTTCATTGGTTAGTGCATCGACTGCTTCAAGATATTGATCTGTGTCGAGTGAGGAATCGGCTGCCATGAGGAGCAGTGGCTTGTCTGTATAGTCCAATTCATTGGAAAGGCCGAATAATCCACCATCCATGTTAATGGCTGCTTTGATCCGTTCATCCTTTTGAAGCAGGTAGGCAGCAGTGGCGCCCCCGTAGGAATGTCCGATGAACGCAATGTGATTCAGGTCCATTTGCTGCTGGATATGATTGAATGGCTGGGTATCTTCAAGCTGATCAAGCACAAATAATGAGGTGTCTGCCCACGTGTCGATGTGCTGATCAAGCTCTTCGACCTGTGCGCCTACAAGATGCTGGTGTTCATCTGTGATGACACGGCCATCAGGATAGACGGTTGCTGCAGCATAGCCGGGATAATCAATGCCGATCACGATGTAACCGTGGCTCGCGAGCTCTTCGACCTGAAACGTATTCTGATTCCGAATTCCGCCAAGTCCGTGTGCAAATAAAACAACTGGAAATGGTCCGTCCTGAGAGATGTCAGCGTTCATCCATGCATTCGTTTTTACATGGCTCAGGTGCTGCAGTGTAAATCCCGGTATCCCGAACGTAGCAGCCAGTGCCTGTGTGACCTCGGGACCAGACTCCATATAATGCGCCTTTTCACCATCAGTTGAAGCGGTCGCAGGGTACCAAATTTGCAGATTGATATCATGTTCATTATTTTTGATATTTGCGATCTCGGTGCCAACCGCAAACTCACCGGTCGTCTGATCGAAATGGAAAACAGGAAGGTAATACGTCAGTGCCAGTGTAATTAAAAGAGCAAAAGTGATGAGAATGGCATTTAAGCTTATCAAAAAGCGGTTTCGCTTCTTTTGTACAGGACTGTCTTTCAGCAGCAAAAGTGACAAAATTAAAAATAAGTAGGACAGCGTATGATACCAGTAAAAGCCGCTCATTAACAGAAATAAGATATTTAAAGTCAGAACGGCTGCAAACAGCCAGCGTTTAAGTCTCGTTTCAGGTCTGAAAAAGTAGAGCCAGGCAAAATATAATATCGTGATCAGAGGAATAACCAGATCAGTCAGATTCATTGGAATCATCCTTTCGTTTGTTGTTATTCCTCATTGTAAAGAGGATCTCTTACCAGCATCTTTCTGATTTCTTACTTAATTCTTACGTTTTGCCTGACTGATCAAAAAGAAGATGCCGAGGATCCCTGCCAGTAAAAATAAAAGAATGGCAACAGGCGTATGGGCAAGGATGCCTGCGCTGTTTGGTGCGTTTAGCGGTAAAAACAGAATCGCAGCAAGCATGCCTGAATAAAGCATCATCATTTTACCGCCATTCCTGAGTCTTACAAAAAAGAGGGTACTGAAGCTGATGAGGATCACGATGAAAAACATCACAAAAATGCGCAGTGCATCTGTCCAGCTGATCGATTCTCTAAGCGGGACCGTGATCGTCTCCAGCTGATAGTTAAATAAAGCGAGCGCACCGAGGCTGAAAAAGAATGAGCCTATGGAAAAAACAAGGAGTAAGGCCTTAATCAGCAAGAGTTTCGCCCACAGTAGTTTCGAGCGGGGAACCGGTGTTGAAAATAGCACGCTGATCGTGTCCTTTTTAAATTCTGAGACGATCAAATGGCGCTGCAGATAAGCGGACATGACAATGATCAGCAGGTGGATAAAGGTTGTAATAAACGCAGTGAAAAAAGGATAATCCGGATAGGATGGGTAGATGCTCCGCATATCTCCCGGGCTGATTGATATTATAAAAAGCACGAGTATGAGTGCAAATGAAAAGTTTAGTAGCAAACCTGCAAGAAAGAAGTTCCAAACGTTATACTTTATGAATTCCAGTCGTATCAAATGGCCCATCAACGCGGCTCCCTTCTGGAAGTGCCGGCCATATACGCTTCAAGATCAAGCTGCTTATGATACACCTCATTCATTTGAATCCCACCTTTTACTATTTCCTGCACAATGACATAAACAGGATGTGATGTGTCATAGATCCGGATGGTCTGAAGGTCCATCACTTGAAAATCAGTGATGTTCAGATTGTTTTCAAGAATAAAAGTAGCCTTTGCGGCATGATCGACATTGAGGTGAATAAAACTCGAGAGCCTATGCTTCAGTTCTAAGGTGCTCATCGTCTCAAGCGTCCTCCCATCGCGAAGCAGAGTGATGGTGTGTGCAAAGTCCTCCACCTCGGAGACATCAGGTGTCGAGAGGAGAATGGTCGTGTGCTGGTAAGTATTCAGCTCGATCAGCAGCTGCCTGATATGATGCTGTTCCGCAAGGTCGAGCCCGGTAAATGGATCGTCAAGCACAACGAAAGGAGGCTGCAGAAACAACGCACGGGCAATGGCTAAACGCTTTTTCATACTGAAGGAAAAGGTGCTGGTCTTACTTAATGCATCATCCCTCAAGCCGACATCAGTGAGACCTTTCTCCACGCTTTTTATATCGTAATATCCGAAATACTGACTGAATAAATAAAGATTCTCACTGGCTGACAGTCTGTCATAAAGAACCGGTTGGTCAATAAAAGCTCCGATATGAACCGACTGATCACGCGGGGTGACCGTCCCCTGTTGATCAAAGAGGGTGATTTCACCACGATCGGGCAACCATAAGCCTGTTAACAGCTTTAATACAGCCGTTTTCCCCGATAGACGTTGCCCCACGATTGCATGAATCCCGCCTTTTTTAATCTCGAGACTGAGATCCTTGATAATCGGCTTTTTTCGGATCGTCTTTGAAGCATGTGTTGCCTTGATGAACACGGTCATCTCATTCACTCCCTGGATTATTACGCCTTATTTAATCTAATTGTAAAGACGGTTTCCCTGAATGGCTCACTTTTAACAGAAAGCTCTCCATGCATTTTTGCGACAAGCTGACGGGCAATTGTTAAACCGAGCCCGGATTGACCATCATCTGTTTTGTAAAGTCGTGTAAAAATGTGCTGTTGCTCCTCTAAAGGGATGCCACGTCCCTTATCACGTACATCTATGTATATATAATCTGCGTCCTCACGCAATTGAAGTCCGATAAATGAACCATCCTGTCCATATTTCAGCGCATTTGAAATCAGGTTCTGAAGCACCCGATTCAACGCATCCTCATGAGCGAGGGCATAGATGGGGCGATCTTCAAGCTGAAGATTGAGCTCGATCTGACCCACTTCAATCTGGTGATAAAAATGCAGGATACTTTGTTTGCAAACGGGGGTCAAATTCAGTCGCTGCAGAGGTAGCGCTACATCCTGTGATTCTAATTTTGCCAGTTCAAAAAAATGATGAATCGTCGTATTAATTTGCGTCGTGCGCTCCTGTATTTTCAAGAGATAACGCCTTTCATCTTCAACGCTCACCTGATCCTCCTTCAGCAGAGTTTCCACCAATCCCTGCACAACCGTCAGCGGCGTCCTTAAATCATGCGAAATATTGGTCACCATTTTTTTAATCATGTCCTCTTTTTGATGATACATCTTCAGCAAGTCCTGCTTTTCATTTAGCAAACGATTGATTTCGACCAGTATCCTCTGCAGGTCAGGGTCATTAGTCTGAAGTGAAATAGTGGAGCGCGAGCCCGCTTTCTGTTCATTAAGCTGCTGGGTCAAAGCGCTCATTTTCTTTGAGTTAGTAGTTTTAAGATAGAACGCATAAACGATCAACAATATGATAATAGTGATTAGTACACTAGTCAGAATGAGAATCACCCCATTTATAACCAATCCCCCAGATTGTCTTAATAAGTTTCGGGTCAGCTGGATCGGCTTCAATTTTCTCCCTTAATCTTCTCATATGAACATTGATCACATTTGCATCCCCAAAATAAGGCTCACCCCACACGCGTTCATAAAGCTCTTCCTTCGTATAAATCTTGTGTTGATTTCGATATAGCAGCTGTAAAATTGTAAATTCCTTTAACGTCAGCTGAATGACCTCGTTGCCTCTTTTGACTGAATAAGAGTCAGGAAAAATCTCCAGATCATCGGCCATTCTGCTTCGCTCCTGCTGCTTTTCATAATAAGAGGCTCTACGGATTAGCGCTTTTACCCGGGCAGTCAGTTCAATCATCGAAAAGGGCTTCGACAAATAATCATCTGCCCCAAATCCGAGTCCAAGCGTCTTATCAATATCCGAATCCTTCGCAGATAAAATCAAAACAGGCGTCATATCACTCAGTCGCACCGTTTTCAACACCTCTATCCCATCCACCTTCGGAATCATCAAATCCAAAATGATTACATCAAACCGCTGTGACCCGGCAAGTCTCAAAGCCTCCTCACCATCAAACGCTCGCGTCACCTTCAAATTCTCCCTGATCAATTGACGCTCCACCAGCTCACTAATATCCCGATTATCCTCAACTAGCAGCACCTTATGCTCCAAAGCCATGCCCCCCTTCCTGTTTAAAACTATATCTTTTCACCCATAAAAAGGATGTCTCTCGCTCAATCTTAAGTTATCACAGGCGTTGTGGAAATGCTATAAGGTATGGGAATGGTTCGTAGTGGGGAGGGGGTTTGTGAGGTTGGCGCACGAACTCATCAGTTTACAGAAAGTTTGTGAGTGGAGTGGAAATGGACCTACGCCGCCGTGGTTAACTTTGCAATTCAAGCTGGCCACGCTGACCAATGTGAGCTTGCGGCCGGAGTTCGCCAGGTTACCCGCGACTTTCGTGAGGTTCTTGGTCAGGTTCGTGAGTTCCGTCCGCGGATTCGTGAGCTTGCGGGAAAGTTTGTGAGGTTAGTGTAAATAGACCTATCCCACTGCCTGGCACCATTTCGTCCACCGAATGAAACAGAATATATGTCCCCGTGTTTCTGACACAAAAAAACGCAGAACGTATACCATTTGCCAATTAAATGATACTCGTTCTGCGTTTTTTCTCTTAAGCCTCTTTAGATTCCATTTCTAGCTCTTCATCTGACTTGTAATTCAGCATCTTCCCAATATGGATAAATCCATACATGAGCACTGCTGTGGTGGTCCAGCTGATCACCTGTCTGACCACAATGCCTTTGTCGAATGCCTCAACACCATAATTTACAATGAGCCAAACCCTAATCGACGCCAGCAGAATCCCTTGTAAAGCGAAGCCGAACGTAATCAGCTTAAATACAAACAGTACGTCCTTTTGATAAAATTCCTTTTTTAGAATCTCTCTATCCCGTCCTCTGAGCTCCATAATATCAACCGCAAACAGCAGATGAAGCGGCTTGTTAATCGCAATACTGATGAGCAGCAGGAAAGAGAGCACAAAACTATAAATGACGCCATTCCACAGCATTTGCAGCGCAGAACCCGCAAGCACATCAATCAGCGTGCCGATCGCCAGCGTAACAATCAAATAAATCCCCAGGAAATTCACCTTTTTCAGCACGATAAAACGAATTACGCTATACACAAACCCTGGAATCGTCGATACAAGCATCGCAACATAATCACCCATGTACTCCCTCGCGCCATGCCAAATCACGAGTGGAATAATGGCATAACAAATCAAATCCCATAACACGATATTTTTCTTCAGTGTAAACCCTCCCGAACTTTCTGTTATCCCAATCGTAACAAAATAAACTATTTTATTCCAATTGATTTTCCGTCATGGTAAGTTGAATGTAGAGAAAAGACCACACTCTAAATGTCCCGTACACTTAGCGATTAAAGTGAAGTAGATTGAAGAAATGATCATTGATTTTAACAGGATTGCTCATCGCAGTTGGAGCATGTCTTGTGTATGTAAATGATAGTCAGACGCAAAAATAGCCACAAATACTTTCACATTTAAAGGGGAAAGGTGCGGGACATGGAGAAGAAAAAGCAGCATTAGCATTCCCGACCTGGCTGGAATACGATGTGGTGATTAAGTTGGACAACTTTCTGATCGGGGTAGGTTTGTGAGGTGACGGCTGGCGTTCGTCAGGTTACCCACGACTTTCGTAAGTTTAGAGGACAAGTTCGTGAGTTCCATCCGCGGATTCGTGAGCTTGAGGGGAAAGTTTGTGAGTTTAGTGTAAATAGACCCAGCCCGTGCACTGGCTACTGTTTCGCTCTCCGAATGAAACAAAGTATACGTCCCCATGTTTTCTAGATCGAAAAAATTAAATTTATGACTGGAGAAATAATGTGCAACTTATAGGACAGCAAAAAAATAAGTATCTATCTATACTCTTAGGCGTTTACATCGCTATGTTGGTATACTTTATGTTTTTCGGATTTGGGCGTCCTACGTTTGTAGGATTACAAGAATATCGATATTCTTTAATTCCTCTTCGAATTCCCTTGTGGCTGCCTAAACAATTTTCAATAGATATTATTGAAATATGGGTTTTTGCACTTGGTAATCTTCTGGCATTTATTCCGTTTGGTATACTTGTGCCGATAGTATTTGGACAGCATTTTAAAACATATTTTAAGTTTATTACCTTGTTTGTGTCTCTAATTGTATGTATGGAAATTGTTCAGCTGGTAACTTATTTAGGAAGCTTTGATATTGAAGATATTATAATAAATACAATGGGTGCAACCATTGGCTTTTGTTCATATAAAATAAGCGAGCGTATGAATACTTTGAAAAAGTATTGGTTATCTATGGGATTGTCCATTATGGGGTTAACTTTGCTGATGTTCCTCATTGCGGAAGTATTTAACACTACAATCACACCTTATCTTGAAAAGACGTTTGGGCTGTGAATAGTTTAATTATTCATTTATCCCTAAGAGAAGTTTATGAACATATTGAGTGAGTTTGTTTATTCGCGTCAGGTTAAATCAAATAGAGCAAACTGTTGTTCAGCTTGTTTTCTTTATCCAGGATCATGAGCCCTTCACGCTGATCAAATTTTCGGATCAATAATATTGAATACTAATTGTGATTCTGAGATATATACTGAAGGCTTGAAATAGGCTATACGTAAAATCATCTCATTGGTTGACAGTATCATACGTGGTGCAGGTAGGGATGCAAATGGGGATTGAATTTTTGTGTTTTTGAAGTTTGTGAGGTTAGGTGAGAAATTCGTGAGGTTAGCCGCGACTTTCATGAGTTTAGAGGGCAAGTTCGTGAGCTCTGACCGCGAATTCGTCAGCTTGACGGGAAGTTTGTGAGTTTAGTGTAAATAGACCCACGCCGTCTCACATTTCCGAACAATCAACAGCCCCCATTTCAAGAGATATCACTTGTCCAAAACCGCAACCCGCCGTATGCTTTTATTAGAGGATGTGTTTGTTTTTACTGGGACACCTCTACTCAAAAGGAGGATGCTTAAATGTTTAAAAAAATCATGAAAGGCATTTCGAAAGAGTTGAGTAAGCGGGGAAGCAGCAGTGGACGCAGAAGGTCTTATCGCCGTGGTTCAAGCAGCGGGAAGAGGCGCAAATATTATGGCAGCAGCAGTAGCAGCCGCCGGGGCCGCAATCCTCTGTATGGCTCACATCATTACAAAAAGAAAAGACATTACTCAAGCAGCTGACAAACAGGCTGAAGACTCCGCTCATGACGGAGTCTTTTTAGTGAACTGACTGATCAATTTATCTATATCTTCAAGAACCTCTTCACAATGGTAGTAAGGACGTTCAATCTTAAGCAGCCGCTTCAGCAGCATGGTTGTCTGGGGATGCAGGCTGAGCTCCTCTGTCCAGGGCCGGTTCCTTTTCATGTCGCCGTCATAAGACGAGTAAAGGAGAAACAGCAGGAAGTCGCCCAGATCAAAAAAATCATCCTGTGCGAGAAGTTCGCGCTCTTTCGGATTCCCATCACCAAGCGTATTCGCCAGGCCGAAGTCGATCAGATGGATCTGATCCTCATGAAGAAGCACATTTGGAATCCTGATATCTCCGTGAAAAACGCCATTTTGATGGATATAACAAACGATTTCGGTCAGCTTTTTGGTCAGTAACAGGCATTCCATCTCCGAATACTGATGTCCTGAAGCAAATAACGTATCTTCCACATTTTTGCCCTCAACGAACTCCATGGAAAAGAATGATTCCTCGTTATGTGAGAACGACTCTATCAATGCTGGAATGCCAGAATGGTTGAGCTGCTGAAGAATCGCAGTCTCCTTCGCGTAATTCTCTATATTTTCCTTCTTCTTGCTTTTCCGCATCTGCTTCACAACGCATCTCTGACCACTTTTCAAATCCGCGCATAAATAAATGATCCCATAACTCCCATTCTGCAGCACTTTTTCAATTTGATAACGTCCCGCCAGAATCTCATTGACCGAATATCGACGATCCATGACCCTCTGCCGCACCCTTTTCATCAACCAATGTACAGCTTCCATACGCACCTCTGAGTTTTGTTTGTTTTTATCATATCAAATTGGTGTGATGGGATGAATTCGTGAGGATAGCGGGAAAGTTTGTGAGGTTCGGCGGCGGATTCGTGAGTTGCGTGTGCGAGTTCGTGAGCTTGCAGGAAAGTTCGTGAGTTTAGTGAAAATAGTCCCGTCCGTATGCAGTACACTGTTTAGTCACTCGAATGATTCAAAATATACGTCCCGCCGCATCACTCACCATCACATAAACCATTCATTATTGTAAAAAAATGTTGTGGAATAAAATTCTTAGGCTTATAGTTATATTCAAATGTCCTACGTGGGACAGTAATATTTTTTGTAAGCGCTATCAAATGTGGATGGGGGATGAGGAAATGGTGGGGAAAGTGAAGAGGTTGAGGTTGCTGAGTATTGTTTTAATTATGAATTTGCTGATGCTTAGTTTCGCTGATTTTGGTGTGAGTGCTGAAGAGGCGAGTCAGAGTGAGGCTGCGTCGCAGACGATTACGTCGATGGCGCCGGTGGGGGCTACTTTTATTCAGGCGGGATTTGATGGTGGCGCTGGATTTCAGTTTCCGAATTTTAATAATGGGGCTTCGTTTCAGGATGTGAAGGAGGATATCGCGCTTTTTGTGAAGCAGGGTGATGAGTGGATATCGATTGATAATAATGCGTCCAGTGGCTGGATTTACGATGTGAATTTTGGTAACTGGTGGGAAGGTCCGGGTGGATATTGGTTTAATGGGATGCAGGAAACGACGTATGTGAGAGTGGCATCGAAAACCAATACAGGCGTTTTTGTGGATTATACGCTGAATGTGACGCCGGCTAATACTCAGGTGATCACGTCGATGGCGCCAGCGGGGGCTACGACGCTTGAGGTGTCTCCATCGGGTGGTGTCGGGTTTGAGTTTCCGAGGTTTAATAGTGGCGCAACGTTTAAAGATGTGAAAGATGATATCGCACTTTTTGTGAAGCAGGGTGATGAGTGGGTATCGATTGATCAGAATGCATCAAGCGGCTGGATTTATGATCGGAATTTCGGTAACTGGTGGGAAGGTCCGGGTGGCTACTGGTTTAATCCGGTAGAGGAAACGACGCAGGTGAGAGTGGCGTCTAAAACGAATCCGGATGTTTTTGTAGAGTATACGTTAAAGGTGACATTGCCTGTTCGGAATTCACATGTCATTTCGAATTTTGATGGAAGGTCTACTTTTGAAGCGGACCAAAATGGTGCAATCGGTCTGCCGATTCCGAGAATTGATGGCGGGTATGCAACGAAAAGTGAAGTCGATAAGTTCGTTTATGAAGTGAAGGTGGATGGTGAGTGGGTTAATATTTTGGAGTCTTCTGTGACGGGCTTCAGCTACTCGGCAAATGGATACAATAGAATGTCGTCTGCGACTCAGTGGGGTTACTGGACGGACCATATTTTTGGCCTGTGGTTCCAGCCGCTTCAGGAGGATGTCGAGCTTCGAATTGGCTATCCGCTGGACGGTGAAAAGGGTGGAGATATTGGCAGCAACTATGTTCAGTACACATTGATCGGAAATCCTGATGCTTACCGTCCGGATGATGTCGTACTTGATGATATTCCGGTTGGGACGTCTTCTGATTCTGCGCTTGAAGGATGGGATTTAGTCTGGAACGATGAGTTTGACGGGACTGAACTTGATGAAAGTAAGTGGAATTATGATACAGGCTATTATTTAGATGAAGATCCTGGCACTTGGGGCTGGGGAAATAACGAGCTTCAGCATTACACGGATAGTGAAGATAATGTGTTTGTGGAAGACGGTAAATTAAACATTGTGGCGCTTGAGGATCCGGCAACGTTTCCACAGGATCCGAATCGTGTTGCCCCTTATTCTTCAGGGAAAATCACGACAGAGGATAAGTTCACATTTAAATACGGACGGGTTGATTTCAGCGCGAAGCTTCCTGCCGTGTCGGGTGCATGGCCGGCCCTGTGGATGCTGCCAAACGATGAAGTATATGGCGGATGGGCGTCATCAGGTGAAATTGATGTCATGGAAGCGAGAGGACGTGTTCCTGAATCGACAAGCGGTGCGATCCACTTTGGCGGTGAATGGCCTGCCAATACGTATCTGTCAGGTGAACAGACCTTTGAAGACGGAGGGAGAATTGATACGGACTACCACGTTTACAGCCTGATCTGGGAAAAGGATGCGCTTAGCTGGTACGTGGACGGCAAGTTTTTCTACAGAGTGACAAAAGAGCAGTGGTTCTCAGCAGCCGTGCAGAACAATCCGTATGCACCATTTGATCAGGACTTCTATCTGATCATGAACCTGGCGATGGGTGGTTGGTTTGATGGTGGAATTGAGCCTGATGTAGAGGATTTCCCTGTGACGATGCAGGTGGATTATGTGCGCGTTTACAGTGATCCGGAAGCTGGGGAAGAAGAGGTTGTGGAGGTACCGGTAACAGGTGTGAATCTGAATAAAACGGACGTCGCACTAACGGCAGCCGGTCAAAAAACAACCCTGACTGCAGCGGTTTCTCCTGCAAATGCGACGAATAAAAAGGTAACGTGGTCTTCAAGTAACCCTGATGTGGCGACAGTCAGCTCAAGCGGAGTCGTGACGGCCGTAGCGAACGGAACAACCACGATCACAGTCACGACAGCCGATGGTGAAAAGACCGCAACAGCAACCGTCACTGTTGATATTATTCCGCAGATGACGCCTGATCAGATGTTCCCGCTAAAGAATGGCACGTTCAGTGAGGGGCTTGCTGAATGGTCAGCCTGGAGCTGGAAAGATAACGAAGCATTTATTGATGAGGTTGAAGTGAAAAATGGACAGGCGGAGATTAAGATTCCTGCATTTGACGCGAGTGGTACGGGCGCTGAAAAGTGGGCCGTGCAATTTAAGCAGACAGGACTTAAACTTTATGAAAAGAAAGAATACCTGGTTTCCTTCGATGCGAGCTCAACCATCCCGAGAGACATGGAGCTTGTCGTTCAAAACAGTTCGTACAATCGGATATTTGAAAAGGAGTTATCGTTAACGGAAGAACGCCAGAGATTTACGTATTCATTTACCGCAACGGAGGAAGAGGCTGTTGAGCTGAACTTCCTGTTAGGAAAATACGGTGATGACGCAGCGCATAGTGTGACGATTGATAACGTCGTGCTTGAAATGAAAAACCCTGCTGTCAATCAGATTAAAAACCCTGCATTTCAGGATGGCAATACTTCATGGACACTTTGGTCTGATACGGGTGCAACGTCTGTGATCGCAGAGGGCCGAAATCAAATTACGATCCCATCACTGGGCAATGAGTTCTGGAGCATTCAATTCAGCCAGCTCGGTCTCAATTTGGAAGAGTCAAAGTCATACCGTTTAGTGTTTGACATGTCATCAACCATCGGCCGAAAAGTTGATGCGATCATAGAAAGCACCAGCTATGACAAGTACTTATGGGAAACGGTTGAGATCAACGAAGAACTCAATACGTATGCCATTGAATTTACACATGAGAAAAATCGCGATGCAGCAGCCAAACTCGTGCTGGCATTAGGTAAAGTGGAAGGTCAGGAGGCCATTGGAGAGCATACAGTCACAATCGACAACGTGCACCTGTATGAAATCCCAACTTTACCGGCTGATACTGAAAATCCCGAAGAACCGTCACCTGTAAAAGAAGGCTATGGTGTCGGAACGATCAAGGAAAACGCAGTAGAATTCTATGTAAACGACGCGCCGTGGGCGATTATTCATTACATCAAAAACGGCACAACGCAGCAGAATATTATGATGAACAAAGCCGGAGAGAACTACTCTGTGTTCACATTAAATGATGTGAAAGAAGGCGACGTCATCAAATACTGGTTCACATACGGACTCGCAGAAGGCGGACAGGCTGAATACGCAGAGCAAACGTACACACACAAATTCGTCACTGCACCTGACGCGCCAACAGCCGACGAAGTATCCGACCAGTCAACAGAAGTAACCGGAAAAGCGGCGGCCGGTACAGTGATCACAGTGTCGAACGAATCAGAAGACTTTACTGGAACAACGGACGCTGAAGGTGCCTTTACAGTCGCTATTCCTAAGCAAAAAGCAGGCACTGTGCTTACCATCAAAGCAACTAATGAAGCGGGATATGTGAGCGAAGCGCTGACCATCACAGTGACAGATAAAACAGCTCCTGACAAGCCAACAGCTGACGTAGTGACAGACCAGTCAAAAGAGGTAACAGGTAAAGCGGAAGCAGGCTCAATCGTGAGCGTCACGAACGGAACGGACACCTTCACCGCAACAGCAGATGCTGAAGGTGCTTATGCAGTTGAAATACCAATGCAAAAAGCAGGTACCGTGCTGACGATCACAGCAACTGATGAGGCTGGAAATGTGAGCGAAGAGCTCACTGTGACCGTAACCAATACCCTGAAAGTAGATGAAGTAACGGTCCATTCTAAAGAAGTAACAGGCAAAACAGAAGCAGGAGCCGTTGTTACGGTCGAGCTTGGATCAAAAAATAATAAGCGTACTGCAAAAGCGGATCAAGACGGCAGTTTTAGCGTCAAGATTCCAAAGCAGCACGCAGGTACAATCCTGACGATTACAGCAGAAGATGCAAAGGGTCAACTCATTGCTGAGACAACAGTCAGTGTCGTTGACCATAAAGCACCTGATGCGCCGAACGTACAAAATAATGTTAAAAGCAACTCAACTTCCGTATCTGGAAAAACAGAAGCCAATGCTGAAGTGGCGGTGAAAGCTGGAAACGCGATCATCGGAAACGCTAAAGCAGATGACAAAGGACACTTTGAAGTGAAGATTGAGAAGCAAGAGCAATCGACTATTCTCAGTATCACTGCGACAGATGCAGAAGGTCTGACCAGCAAAGCAGCAAAGATCACAGTGAAGAAATAAGTAGAAGAGCCCCCTTTCCGGAATGGAGAGGGGGTTTTTGGGGATGATGGGCGGGTTTGTGAGGTTGGGTGATGAATTCGTGGGGTTAGCGGGAGAGTTTGTGAGTTTCGGCGGCGGATTCGTGAGTTGCGTGTGCGAGTTCGTGAGCTTGCGGCAAAGTTCGTGAGTTTAGTGAAAATAGACCTACGTCGCTGCGGTCTCCTTTCAAGAAAAATAGTTTCCTTGATCAACGTGAGCTTACACCGGAAATTCGTCAGGTTAGCCACGAAGTTCGTGAGGTTAGCGATCAAGTTCGTGAGCTGCGGCGGCGGATTCATGAGTTTACAGCCAAAGTTCGTGAGGTTAGTGAAAAAAGCCCCGAACAGTATGTTGGTTAAATTTCGTTCCTCTAATGAAACATGGCCACCGTTCCCGTGTTTCTTTTTAGTCCATCGAATGATTCAAAATATACGTCCCCATGCCTCATTTCACACACTCCACATAACCCATATAATAGAATCAAGATTTACACTGAAAGGAGCCCCACCAATGAATGCATTACCCAACGAAGAAGAGACTAGACAGACGGCGGAGCTGCTGGTACATACATATGGAGTGAAAATGAATAGCCTGATGAAGCTGATGGGCAGAGAGCGATATAAGGAGCTGATACGTGTTCTTAGGGATTTGCGTGAGCCGGCGGCGGATGAGGTCCGGATTGCGCAGATGTTGATTGTGGAGAAGGGACCGTATTTGTTTGCGGGCAGCAGTGAGGAGGTTCGCGATTTGCGGATTCATTTGCTGCGACAGCTTTCTGAGGAGAGGCTGATGGCACTTTATGAGCGGAATAAGGTGCAGGGGAAGGCGATTACGTCTCCGACTTATATGCGAACGGCGCTTGCGAAAAAGAAGTGGCTCATTGGCGGCAGATGGGCACGTGATTTTGTGGCGGCATTTGATTTTCCACTTGTGTTTTCTGGCATTTCGATTCCAAAGGATCACAGCACGGATGCGATTCAGGATATTGAGCCGAGACGTGCGGTTCCGAAGCTTGTCGAGTATCAGGTTGGCTTAAAAAGCCGGATGCTGGAGGTGCTGAATAAGGAACAGGATAAAACCCGTTGTGTCGTAACGCTGCCAACCGGGGGCGGGAAGACGCGTGTTGCGGTTGAGAGCTTTATTGACTGGATGCAGCCACGGTTTGAGCAGGGGAAATATATGCTGTGGATTGCGCAGGGCGAAGAGCTTTGTGAGCAGGCGATTTCCTGTATCAGCGAGATGTGGCAGGAGCGCGAATTCCCTGAAGCTTTGAGGATTTATCGCTTTTTTGGCGGGAAAAAGTTTGAGGTGGAGGATATGATTGGCGGCGCGGTCATCGCAAGTATTCAGCAGCTTTATTCCCGGATCCAAAGCGGGGATGAGGCGCTTGAGGAGATTCTTGCAAATTGCGGCGCGATGATTATTGACGAAGCCCACCATGCCACGGCAAAAAGCTATCGTGCATTGTTTGACAGAGCAAGGGAGCTTGCGGGAAATGATCTGTTTCCGATTTGTGGACTCACTGCCACACCAGGCCGCGGCAACGATGAAACGATGAAGCTTGTCGATCAGTTTGATGCCTATCTCATCCATCCCTCATTTCCAGATATGAAGGAGTATAACGATCATCCGCTTCGCTATTTTAGAAAAGAGGGTTATTTAGCGGAGCCGGTTTTCATCCTGCACGAGAACGGCGTGGAAACCGAGGTGTCAGATGATCTGTTCAGTCAGGATGATCACGATCTCAGCTCGGAATTTCTGCAGACGCTTGCTGCTGATCAAACACGTAACCTGCAAATCATCAACTATATGAAATCGATTCCGGAAGGCTCATCATCACTCGTCTATGCCTGTACCGTTCAGCATGCCGAGTTTCTGGCAATGACGATGAATGCCATCGGCCGAAAATCCGCGGTCATTTCAGCAGACACACCAAAGCCGATCCGCCGCATGCACATTAGCGCATTTAAAAAAGGAGACATCGAATTTCTCTTTAACTATGGCGTTCTGACCACGGGCTTTGACGCGCCGAGAACCGATCACCTGATCATCTGCCGGCCAACCTCAAGCATCATTCTCTATGAACAAATGGTTGGCCGTGGCCTGCGAGGACACCGCTTCGGCGGCACCGAAACGTGTAAAATCATCGACTTCTCCACCAACATCCGCCGCCACGGCGAACCGCTGGCATACGCGAGATTTTTGAAGGAGTGGGATGTGAAGGTAGTAGGTGAAAGAGAGCTTGTGAGGTAGAGGGGCTGTGGGGTTTGTGAGGTTGTGTGGTGAATTCGTGAGGTTAGCGGGAGAATTTGTGAGGTTAGGCGGCGGGTTCGTGAGGTTAACGTGAAAGTTTGTGAGCTTACGCAGGAATTTGTGAGTTTAGTGTAAATGGGCCTATGCCAGCCTCCACCGATCTGCCCCTTATGACCAACGTGAGCTTACGAAGGGAATTCGTCAGGTTACCCGCAAAGTTTGTGAGGTTAAAGCTCAAGTTCGTGAGTTTACACCGATGATTCGTGAGCATACAGCGGAAGTTCGTCAGTTCAGTGAAAATAGATCTACACCTCGCAAAGTATTTCGTTTAACGAATGACTCGCAATATACGTCCCCAAAAACCAAAAAAGAGAAGAGCCGTAACGGGCTCTTCTCTTTCTTATCATCAGGAAACCGAAAATCCTTCTTCTTCCTTTACGCCATTTTTCGCAGTGAATTCATCCAGCAGAGCGCGTACATCGTCCGTGGATTCTGTTTCCATCAGGCGGTTGCGCAGCTCGCCGGCACCGCGGAATCCGCGCACGTAAATTTTGAAGAAGCGTCGAAGCGGCTTGAATGCGCGCGGTTCGAGTTCTTCATTATATTTGTCGTGGAGATCCAGCTGCAGGCGAAGCAGATCAAGCAATTCTTCACTTGAATGCTCTTTCTTTTCCTTTTCAAAGGCAAATGGATTGTGGAAAATGCCGCGGCCGATCATGACACCATCAATGCCGTACTTTTCAGCAAGCTCAAGGCCCATCTGGCGGTCTTCGATATCACCGTTGATGGTCAGAAGTGTGTGTGGAGCAATCTCATCACGCAGCTTCTTGATCTCAGGAATGAGCTCCCAGTGTGCGGGCACGTTACTCATTTCTTTTTTCGTGCGAAGGTGGATCGACAGGTTGGCAATATCCTGCTCGAGAATATGCTTCAGCCAGTCATGCCACTCATCAACAGACGTGTAACCGAGGCGAGTCTTCACGCTGACAGGCAGTCCGCCCGCTTTTGCAGCCTCAATAATCTCAGCAGCCGTATCAGGGCGACGGATCAGACCAGAGCCCTTGCCGTTCGCCGCAACGTTCTGCACCGGACAGCCCATATTGATATCTATACCGCGGAAGCCCATCTCCGCCATCCCGATACTCATCTGGCGGAAATACTCAGGCCTATCGCCCCAGATATGCGCAACCATCGGCTGTTCATCCTCTGTAAACGTCAAACGGCCCTTCACACTATCTTTACCGCGTGGATGACAATAGCTCTCCGAATTCGTAAACTCCGTAAAAAACACATCAGGCCGTGCCGCCTCGCTCACCACATGACGGAACACCACATCCGTCACAGCCTCCATCGGCGCAAGCACAAAAAACGGCTTCGGCAGCTCAAGCCAAAAATTATCCTTCATATCTATCTGAACCCTTTCCTTAAGGGAAATCACTTCCCGGAATCTATATACCGTAGACCTGGGCCTACACAAAAACGCAGACAGGGACAAATCCCCCTCTACATCACCATGACAAAAGCAGACTTCAATCAGTATATACTTTACTGCGATCTGGGGAAAAGTGCAAGGGAGCGAATCGGATCAAGGAGTGGTTGGGCATGAAAATACAGGCAGGAAAAAGATTCTTTTATTCCGCAAAACAAAAACAGCGGTACACAAAGGTGCACTGCTGTTTTATTTAGGTTTTTAATCAGTGCTCCTGAGGAATGGTCTGGAGCTGATGTGGTCAGTTGACTAGTTTTTGAGTTGTTTTTTTAACAGGTGGATTTCTTTATCGTGGATCATGTATTTGTGCATCAGGTAGTCGTGGTTTAGATTATTTTCGTCCTGCTTGTCCGCAATAAGCTTCAGCATAGACATGATCTCTCTTTGGCGCTCATTTTCCATGTGCTCGAGCTGACCTCTGATTTCTACGAATTGGACATCGAATTGATCCAGCCTTGCATCAATCCCATTTAACCGCTGATCGATTTTCTCAAATCGCTCATCCATAGTCTTTTGAAGCCCGGCGATTGCCTTCAGAATTTCATTTTCCATTTTCTCACCTCCTCAATGTCGTTCTATTATAAAATGTCGAAATGAATATGTATAGTCGGAAAAAAGTTAGTAGCAGGACAGAACCTTAACTAGGTTCTTGTTTTTCTCCAAAATATATGTAAAGATAACAAGTGTAAAGACACTTGTAAACAAAGAGGTGGTCTTCATCGTAAAATATCATGATGTTCTCATCATCGGAAGTGGAGTCGCAGCTCTACAGCTGGCGACGATGATCTATATGAAATCGAATGTGAAGATAATCACAAAGTCCTCACTTCGAAAGAGTAACTCTTATTTAGCGCAGGGGGGAGTTGCGGCGGCTGTTGATCCGGATGATTCTCCTGAAAAGCATTTGATAGACACGCTTGAAGCAGGCCGTTTTCATTCGAATGAGGATGCAGCCCGCGAAATCGTCCAGGAAGCAGCGGATCTGATCCCTGATCTTGGCCATATTTTCGACCGAGATGGGGAGGGGCGATTACAGCTGGGCCTTGAAGGTGCACACACCGCAAACAGGATTGTCCATAGCGGTGGTGATGCGACGGGTCAGCATGTGATGGAGACGTTACTGGCCAGGCTGCCACTCAATGTCCATATAGAAGAAAACATTTTTGTCTATGAGTTAATCATGGACCACGTTCAAAAGCGTTGTATTGGCGCAAAAGGAAAGGCTGTGGACGGAAGCATCCATCATTATTACGCCCGTCACACGATTATCGCAACAGGCGGCTGCGGTCAGCTGTATTCGTTTACCTCTAACGCTCAAACGGTGACAGGTGACGGTATTGCGATGGCGTACCTTGCAGGCGCGGACGTCGCGGATATGGAATTTGTGCAGTTCCACCCGACGCTTCTTTATCAGAACGGGGAGGCAAAGGGGCTGATATCTGAAGCGGTGAGAGGGGCAGGTGCGGTACTTGTGACAGAAGACGGCACGCCGGTGATGCACGGGATTCATCCGCTTGAGGACCTTGCACCGCGCCATATCGTATCACAGACGATGTTTGATCTGATTAAAAGTGGTCAGCATGTCTACCTTGATATCACCAAGATTGATCAGTTTGAAACGCGATTTCCATCTATAACGGCACTTTGTGCGAAAAATGGCATCCGAATTTCAGAAGGAAGACTGCCGGTTGCCCCAGGCAGTCATTTCCTAATGGGTGGGATTAAAACGGATCTGAAAGGACAGACAACGATAGACGGGCTGTATGCGATTGGGGAGGCGGCCTGCACCGGTTTTCACGGAGCGAATCGCCTCGCCAGCAATTCTCTTTTAGAGGGGCTGTTTCAGGGGAAACGCCTTGCAGAGTGGATTAACCGTCATCACGTTCATCTGCCCACCACGCCACCTGTGAAACGTGCCAGTATACATAAAAAGCCGCACATACCGGACATTCACACACTGCAGGAAGGCATGATGAAAAACGTCGGCATTGTCCGGTCAAAAACGGGATTAACGAGACAAAAGCAGTGGCTTGATTCATTTCAGCTAAATGAAATACATGATCTCGACGGCTGTACGGTGCCTGAACTGACCGGCCTGCTAATGGGGGTGACGGCCAGCCTGATCACGGAGTCTGCACTGAAACGGACAGAAAGCCGGGGTGGACATTTCAGAGAGGATTTTCCGTTTGAGGATGATCAGCACTGGCTGAAGAAAACGATCATTCATATGAACAAAGGGGAAGTGAGGATAAGGGATGAATACATTAAAGCTGCGCTCAAGCATTGAACAATTTTTTATGGAGGATATTGGCGAGCAGGATCTGACCACGGATCTGATCTTTACAGACGGCACTGAGGGTGAAATCGTCTTTTTAGCAAAGGAATCAGGTATTTTCTGCGGGGAGGAGATCATTCGCATAGGATTTGCCCTTTTACAGCCGGACGTTCAAATCGGGCTGTTTGTAAAGGATGGCGAATCGATCGCAGTCGGCCAGCGTTTAGCCGTAGTTTCAGGTCAGATTTCCACGCTTTTAAAAGGGGAGCGGGTGGTGTTGAATCTGGTGCAACGGATGAGTGGGATTGCAACGCTGACAAGAAAAGCCGTTGAAACGCTTGGTGATACGGAAACGAGAATTTGTGATACGAGAAAAACGACGCCGGGGCTTCGGATGCTTGAAAAGTACGCTGTCCGCTGCGGTGGAGGCTTCAATCACCGCTACGGGTTGTATGACGGCGTCATGATTAAGGATAATCATATTTCGTTTGCAGGCTCGATTACTGAAGCTGTTGACCGCGTCCGGAAAAGTGCCGGTCATATGATCAAAATTGAGGTTGAGACAGAAACGCGTGAGCAGGTGCTTGAAGCAGTGAAGGCTGGCGTAGATGTCATCATGTTTGATAACCGCACGCCTGATGAAATCATTGAGCTGAAAAAACTCGTACCGAATCACATTGTGACGGAGGCCTCAGGGGGTATCACGCTTGAGAACCTGGCAGCCTACCGCGACTGCGGCGTCCACTACATTTCGCTTGGTTTTTTAACGCATTCATATAAAGCGCTGGATATCAGTGTAAAGGTCACTGCTGACGCAAAAAAGGAGATATTGATATGACAACAACAGTAACGAAAAGCCGTTTGATTGAGGAAATTCAGGAGTGGAAGGAAAAACGCAATGCGATCATTTTGGCGCATAATTACGAGATTCCGGAGGTGCAGGATATCGCGGACGTGCTGGGAGATTCACTCATGCTTGCCCGCGCGGCAGCTGAAACGAAAGCGGATGTCATCGTATTTTGCGGGGTGCATTTTATGGCGGAAACCGCAGCTGTGTTAAATCCGGAGAAGACTGTCCTGTTACCTGATCTCGAGGCGGGCTGCTCACTGGCAGACTCGATTACAGCCGATCAGCTCCGCGACTGGAAAGCAGAGCATCCTGAAGCTGTAGTGGTGGCGTATGTGAATACAACCGCTGAGGTGAAAGCGTTAAGTGATTACTGCTGTACATCTTCAAATGCGGTGGATATCGTCAATTCCATTCCTGCAGATCAGGAAATTCTATTTTTGCCGGATATGTTCCTGGGGACGTTTGTTCAAAAGGAAACAGGGCGTGAGAACATGCATATCTGGATGGGTGAATGCCACGTGCATGCAGGCATCCGGCCGGAGCAGGTGGAGGATGTTATGACTAAACATCCTGACGCTGAACTGCTTGTCCATCCTGAGTGCGGCTGCTCCACCTCGAGCATGTACCTGACTGCTGAAGGTGTTCTGCCGCAGGAAAAAACGCATATTTTATCGACAGGCCATATGCTCAAGCATGCAGAAAACGCAACGGCAGACGAATTCATCGTCGCAACCGAAGTCGGCATTATCCACCAGATGCAAAAGAAAAATCCGGAAAAACGCTTCATCGCAGCCAACGCCGAAGCCATCTGCCCATTCATGAAAATGATCACCCTCGGAAAAGTCCTGGCAGCTCTTAAAGAAAACCAGCACGTGATCACCGTGCCGGAAGAAACCGCTAACCAGGCCAAACGTGCGATTGAGCGGATGATTGCGATCGGGTGAAGGTAGACATGGGGTCTATTCCTGACTCTGCCCAGCTCTAAACATACGGAGGTTCGTAGAATTTTGATCGTTGTTCGGAAAATATTTGCGGTGGTTCATGGAATGTTGGGGATGGTTCACAAAATAAGAGAGACGGTTCACAAGATTTCAGGCAACTTTCCAAGGATCGTGTCATTTGACCTATGAGCGTAGAGGAGGGTCTGTCCCAGGAGCTACGGTAGACTTGGGGACAGACCCATGTCTACATAAAAAAGCAGAGCTATATTGCCGGCTCTGCTTTTTCTCTTAATGCCTCACATCCCACTTCGCACGCTTTCTTGGTGAGAAGAAACTGTTGCGGCGACTTCTTGTGGCCATGCGCTGTTCGCACATGGTATTAGCGGCTTCGATGGTGGTGATGTTTTTGTCGTCTGCCTGGGCGAATACTTCAAGCAGAGAGTGATAGATGGCTTTTGTTTTTTTTAGGACACGTTCTTTGTTCGGCGTGTAAAGTTCATCGGTTACTTGAATAATTCCGCCGCTATTCACGATGTAATCCGGTGCATACAGGATGCCTTTTTCTTTTAATGTTACAGCAAGTGACTCATGCAGGAGCTGATTGTTAGCAGCCCCCGTGATGGCTTTAACCTTTAGCTGGTCAATCGTCTGCTCGTTAATGATGCCGCCGATTGCACACGGAACAAATATATCAGCTGGTACACTGTAAATGTCGTCTCCCTGAACCGGAATCACGCTTCTGCCCAGCAGTTCTCCCTTTTGAACGAGCGCGCTGATCATATCCGGATTAATATCCGTGACGTAAAGGTTCGCGCCTTCCTTTAATAAATGCTCAGCGACTTTAAATCCGACCTTGCCCAGTCCCTGGATTGAAAATGTTTTTTCAAGCAGGTTCTCTGTGCCATACAACGTTTTCGAAACAGCCTTGATGCCATACAGGACGCCAAGCGCAGTCGGAATCGACGTTTCACCGCCACCGCCGTATTCCTCCGGAAGTCCGGCAATACAGTTCGTTTCCTTATGGGAGTGGACAAAATCCTCCAGCACCGTTCCCATATCCGTTCCTGTATAAAATCTGCCGTTCAGTGACTCGACAAACTGACCGTATGCCCGGAATAGCTCAGGCGTCTTATCCTTCGCGGGATCCCCGATGATCACTCCTTTTCCACCACCAAAATCAACGTCAGCAGCTGCGCACTTATATGTCATTCCTTTTGAAAGCTTGAGCACATCCTCCAAAGCTTCCTCTGTCGTCTCATAATTTCTCATTCTTGTTCCGCCAATCGCCGGTCCCAGCGTTGTGTTATGTATCGCGATAATCGCCCGCAGGCCCGTTTCCGGATCATTACAGAACACGACCTGCTCGTGCTCCTGCATTAAGTCAAAAAGATCCGCTGACATCGCAGTCTTCGTCTCAGTTTTCGTCATCATCTTCATCCCATCGTACCCCCGCTTGTAAATTAATATACCAGTAAAATAAAGCGCTTACATTTTATTGCGTGGAAACCGTCTGCCCGAGCCTATTCATAATCGCCGGATAAAGCTCATCCACCTGATCACAAAACACACCTTTCCCATTTACAATCGCAAAAGGCTGCACAATGCACTGCCCGCAATAATTCAGACAAAGCCGCTCCACAACCTCCGTATCATCACATTCCCTTACACGCTGCTTCGTCTCCCCGAGTTCGCCTGTAAAATTATTCGGACAAAACTTCACCACATGCGTCACTCCATACAACCTCCCATCCTCAATCACACTGCTTGCAGTGATTATAAAGACGCCTTCAAACTCCCCGCAAGGATCGAGGTCAAAGCACTACCGCATGATCGTGATAAAGGATCTAATCATTTTCCTTCACATGTTTCTCTATTTTAGTATGTATTGTGATTAGAAAGAGGTTGATTGGAGTGGAAGGCGGCGACTCCAGCGGGATAAAGCCGGACAGGTGAGACCCTGCAGATGCGATAGCATCAAGGGGGGCTCACCGCCGGCCCCGCGGAAAGCGTCCGCCTGGAACGGAAATTAACCGGCTACATTTCAAACGGGTCTGAGAAAAGGTGGGGGAGGTTTTACACGATCCACCAAACCTTCACCCTTCTATCAATTTCACGCGTTAAAGTAAGCGTTTGCAATGTGACATACTAAAGATTAATATTTTTTTAAAGATTCTAAAATTTTTCTAGGAGGCCCTAAAAATGGCAAAAGACGTAACTGAACTTAACAATGAAACAATCAAAGATGTATTCCCGGTCGAAAGCTTCCACCACCTTGAGCTGTATGTCGGTAACGCCAAGCAGTCTGCCTATTATTTCTGTCACGCATTCGGCTTCGAAATCAAGGCTTACCGCGGACTCGAGACAGGCAGCCGCGAGCGCGTATCGTATGTGCTGGAGCAGGGCATGATCCGCCTTGTGATCACAGGCTCTTTAACGGATCAGACAGATATCGCAGAATTTGTGAAGCTCCATGGTGAAGGCACAAAAGATATCGGGCTAAAGGTATCTAACGTGGACGAGGCTTATCACGGCGCGATTGAGCGTGGTGGCATTGCTATTCAGGAGCCATGGACAGAAAGTGATGAAAACGGCACGGTTAAAAAAGCAATTATCGGTACATATGGAGATGTGGTGCACACACTCATTGAAAATCAGGATTACAAAGGCAGCTTCCTTCCAGGTTATGAGCCTTATGAAGGTCCAGGCACTGCGACTTCCATCGGCCTTGTCGGCATTGACCACGTCGTTGGCAATGTGGAGCGCATGGATGAGTGGACGAGCTATTATGAAAAAGTGTTTGGATTTAACGTGCTGAAGCACTTTGATGATGAAAATATCTCAACGGAATATTCTGCTCTGATGTCAAAAGTGATGATGAATGGAACAGGCCGAATCAAGTTTCCAATCAACGAGCCGGCTGAAGGAAAGCGTAAGTCTCAGATTCAGGAATATCTTGATTTCCATAACGGCCCTGGCGTTCAGCATTTAGCCGTACTGACGAATGATATTATCTCCACGGTTCGTGCGCTGCGTGAAAATGGCGTGGAGTTTTTGCAGACACCATCCACGTATTATGAGGATCTTGTAGCCCGCGTTGGTGACATTGACGAGGATGTGCAGAAGCTTCAGGAGCTGAATATTTTAGTAGACCGCGATGATGAGGGCTATCTGCTGCAGATTTTCACGAAACCGATTGTGGACCGCCCGACACTGTTTATTGAAATCATCCAGCGTAAAGGTGCGCGTGGCTTTGGTGAAGGTAATTTCAAGGCACTGTTTGAGTCGATCGAACGTGAGCAGGAGCGTCGTGGAAACATTTAAATCGTACATTCCAGCGGGCACGCAGGCGTATTTAGCCGGGCTGATTGATTATGCGGGATTGTTTCCGCCTGCTCAGCTGTCTTTGGATGAAGCGATCCGCAACTATGCGTCCTATCAGATTGAGAGGGATGCCTGGATGCTCGGGCGTTTTATCATCCCAGCAGTCAGGCTGAATGAGCTGGAGCCTTATCTCACGCTATTTACACAAAAGCAGAGGCTGGACTGCTCGGTGATTGCAAGAAAAAGTCCGACGGATGCAGAGGTCCTTCCCTATTTCAAGGAGGATCTGCAAACCATCCGGACCTTTCAGGTAAAAGCGGCGGGGCAGGCGGCGGTGTTCATGATTGAGCTGCCTCTCCCTGAAACACCGGAACCGTCCTTGCTAAAAGAAATCGCGGAGCAATCAGCCAGTCTTGCCATCCGGACATTTCTTGAGTTTCCGGATGAAACAGCTGAAAAGCAGAGCCTTCTTAAAGCGCTTGATGCCATTGCTCATCATAACCGGACCCAGGACACAACACTCGGTTTTAAATTCCGGACAGGTGGCGTGACGGCAGCTGCTTTTCCGGAGCCAAAGCAGCTTGCATGGATCCTGAAGTCCTGCAGTGACAGGGGAATCCCGCAAAAATTCACAGCAGGACTGCATCACCCGGTTCGGATGTACCGTCCGGAGGTGCAAACGGAGATGCATGGGTTTTTAAATGTTTTTACAGCCGGGATGCTGACACGTATGCATGATTTGGCATCAGAAACGGTGACGGATATTTTAAGCGATCAAAACCCTGCAGACTTTACCTTGTCAAAAAACGGAGCAGGGTGGCGTGAGCTTGATATCACAGCTGAAGAGATTAAAAAGCTGCGGAAAACAGCCTTCATTTCCTACGGCAGCTGCAGCTTTACAGAGCCGCGCGAGGATTTGCATGCGCTTGGACTGTTGAACGAATAGAAAGGACGGTCATCATGAGGTCATTTATTCAGGTAGATCCGTCTTCTCACTTTCCGATTCAGAATTTGCCTTACGGGGTTTTCAGGACGTCACATGACGGAGATTCCCGGATTGGTGTGGCGATTGGCGACTACATTCTGGATTTGTCAGTGCTTGAGACGGAAGGGTTTTTCAGACGTGCAGGGTTAAAAGAGGAGGCGGTTTTTAATCAGCCGTCTCTCAATCGATTCATGAGCCTCGGTAAACAGAAATGGATGCTGGTGAGACGTGAGCTTCAGCGTCTGTTACATGAGGATGAACCTGAGCTGAGAGATCATACTGAGCTGAGGGAAAAAGCAATCATTCCGATGAAGACAGCATCGTTATTACTCCCTGCTCAAATTGGGGACTACACAGATTTTTACGCATCAAAGGAGCATGCGACCAATGTTGGCACGATGTTTCGGGGGAAGGAAAATGCCCTGATGCCGAATTGGACGTCTTTACCGGTCGGGTATCATGGTCGTGCAAGCTCAGTTGTGGTCAGCGGGACGGATGTGCGCAGGCCAAGAGGTCAGATGAAGCCGCCGTCAGCCAATGAACCAATTTTTGGTCCGACCCGTCAGCTCGATCTGGAGCTTGAGATGGGCTGGTTTATTGGCCCGGGTAATGATCAGGGCAAGCCGGTTGCGATGAAGGATGCAGAGGATCAGATATTCGGGCTTGTGCTCGTCAATGACTGGAGTGCCCGGGATATTCAGGCATGGGAATATCAGCCGCTTGGCCCTTTTTTAGCGAAAAGCTTTGCCACGTCTGTGTCACCGTGGGTTATTCCGCTTGAGGCGCTTGAGCCATTTCGCACGGAAGGTCCGGTGCAGGATCCGGAGCCACTCCCTTATTTGCAGAAAACAGGGGCTCAGTCTTTTGATATTAAGCTTGAAGTGTATATGAAAAGCCGTGAGATGGAGCAGCGACAGCGAATCATGTCGACGAACTTCAGCTACCTGTACTGGAGTATGGCGCAGCAGATCAGTCATCATACCGTGGCGGGCTGCAATCTGAGGCCTGGCGATTTGCTTGCATCGGGCACGATCAGCGGTCCGGAAAAAGAACAGCGTGGCAGTATGCTTGAGCTGACGTGGCGCGGTGCAGAGCCGATTGAGCTTGAATCGGGTGAAGAGCGCCAATGGATTGAGGATGACGATGAGATCACGATGACGGGCTGGTGTCAGGGAGACGGCTACCGGATTGGCTTTGGGGAAGTTACCGGACGGGTGATACCGGCATTAGTGGAAGCAGATATGAAGGGGTAGGAGGACGAAGGCGATGCCGTTTTATCAACAGATGGGGAAGATCCCGCATAAAAGACATACGATGTTTAAAAAAGAGGACGGCTCTTTATTTCGTGAGCAGGTGATGGGAACGAAGGGCTTTTCAGGTATTCAGTCGATTTTGTATCACCATTATCCACCTACAGCGATGACCGAATCGACGCTGATCGGGGAGTGCAGGGTAGAGTACGAGGAGCAGGCTGCGCTCGCTCCGCGCCATTTGTATTCTCACGAGTATAAAGAGGAAACAGATGCGGTTGAGGGCAGACAGTATCTGCTTGGGAATGATGACGTGCTGATTGGTGTCGTCAATCCGACAAAGCCGATGGACTACTTTTACCGGAACGGCGACGGGGATGAGGTGCTGTTTGTTCATTACGGTACAGGGAAGGTCGAATCCACGTTTGGCACACTGCCTTATAAGCCGGGTGATTATATCGTCATTCCGATCGGGACAATTTATCGCGTCGTGCCGGATGAAGGTGAAACGAAATTTCTTGTGATTGAGACGAACAGCTGGATCACGACGCCGAAGCGCTATCGCAATATTCACGGGCAGTTGCTTGAGCACAGCCCGTTTTGTGAGCGCGATTTTCACCCGCCGGAAAAGCTTGAGACGTTTGATGATCGCAGTGAGTATCATGTGAAAACGAAGTCCAGAGGCTTTATGCATTTACATACGTTTGGCCACCATCCACTCGATGTGGTCGGCTGGGACGGTTATTTGTTCCCTTATACGTTTAACGTGAGTGACTTTGAACCGATTACCGGCCGCGTGCATATGCCACCGCCGATTCACCAGACGTTTGAGGCGAATAATTTTGTCATCTGTTCGTTTGTTCCGAGAATGTACGATTATCATCCGGAAGCGATTCCTGCTCCTTATTATCACAGCAACGTGGACAGTGACGAGGTTCTTTACTACGTCAAAGGGAATTTCATGAGTCGTAAAGGCGTGAAGGAGGGCTCTGTCACACTGCATCCATCCGGCATTCCGCACGGGCCTCATCCGGGTAAGGTCGAGGCAAGCATCGGTAAAAAGGAAACAGAAGAGCTTGCGGTCATGATCGATACCTTCCGTCCGCTAAATGTGGTGAAGCAGGCGCATCAATACGAGGACAAGGATTATAAATACAGCTGGAAGTAAGGCGGAACGCAGGGGTGTGATCATTCCTGCGTTTAAAAAGGTCGAATTTAATTGTAAAATGCTGCACTTTATTAAAATGATTAACATGTTACACAGAGGGTTTTCAATGCGTTCTAAAAAAATGATAACGCTTACAAATTGATTGGGGGATCAGAATGAAAACACGTACACCTTCTTTTTTGATGTCTGTTCTATTAATGGTCGTTTTAACTGCAGTGCTGGGTGTCAGCATTTTGCACTATCAGGTTGCACCACAAATTCCAATTCTCGTTGTAGCGACACTTGTCGCACTTTATGGTTATTTTCTCGGTTTTAAGTGGAAGGAATTAGAGGGAGCCATGGTGAAAGGAATCTCTGCAGGGCTTCCTTCGATTCTGATTTTATGTATGATCGGTGTGGTCATCGGGATCTGGGCGCTAAATGGAACCGTGCCGACCATGTCCTATTACGGACTGCTGTTTTTATCACCTCAGTTTTTCTTATTGTCCGCTGTTGTGCTTTGTGTCGTTGTATCTGTTATGACAGGAAGCTCCTGGAGTGCGATCAGTACAATGGGTGTCGCGCTGATGGGGGTTGCCTACGGGATGGATATTTCTCCTGCGATGACCGCAGGTGCGATTGTCAGTGGTGCGATTTTTGGGGATAAAATTTCACCGCTGTCTGACACGACAAACCTTGCTTCTGCGATCGGGAAGGTCGATATTTTCGAGCATATCCGCTATATGCTCTGGACGACAATTCCTGCGCTGTTGATTACGATGGTGATCTTTACAGTCATTGGTCTTGATACGCGTTTTGTGAATCCGGACCTTGCGCAAATTGAAGAGATGACGCAGATTTTACGCGACCAGTTTCCGCTGACCGCGATCACGCTGCTGTCACCGCTTGCGATTATCCTGCTTGCCTTAAGAAAGGTTCCACCGCTGCCGACACTGCTATGCGGCCTTTTGATTGCGGTACTGACAGCTTTTTATACAGTGCCTGGTGTAACGCTTGGAGAACTGATGGCTACGGCGCATTTCGGCTATACGGCTGAGACCGGCGTGGAAGCTGTGGACAGTCTGCTTTCTTTAGGTGGTCTGGCCAGTATGATGTTTGGTGTGTCGATTATTTTAGTGGCACTTGCTTTTGGCGGTCTGATCCAGCTGATCGGCTTCCACCAGGTCATCATTCAGGGTATTGCAGGCTTCCTTAATAAAAAAGGCAATGTCATTTTGACAACCGTTCTATCTTGTATCGGGGTCAACGTGGTGATCGGAGAAGCGTATCTGTCGATTATACTTCCTGGACAGATGCTTGAGTCCTCTTATAAAAAGGTGGGGCTTCACCCGAAAAACCTGTCCAGAACACTTGAGGATGCAGGAACTGTCGTACACCCACTCGTACCATGGGGTGTATCCGGTGCCTTTATCATGTCAACGCTGAGTGTAGGAATGGGTTATGTCCTATTTAGCTTTATGTGTATCATTACACCAATTATCGCAATTATTTTAGGGTACTCGAAATTCCTTGCTGCGCTGCCACCTGAAGAAGCAAATGCTTTTGTAGAAGAGACAGCGCTTGAGGATAAGAAAATGGTGTTGTAATCACCGCTTCTGATGATGGATTGAAATGGGGAGTGGCACAATGAAAGCCGGGAAAGAACAAGCCAGCCGTGAACAGTTTTTTGAAGCGCTTCTTTCTTTGGAATCGATAGAGGAATGCATCAACTTCTTTGAAGACATGGCGACTGAAAAGGAGCTCGAAGCCTTTATGCAGCGCTATCAGGTAGCTGTTCGTCTCATGGACGGTGAAACCTATGAGCAAATCGAACACGAAACCAACGCCCGCTCCAGCATGGTCTCCCGCATTAAACGCTGTCTCCAGAAGGAACAGAGCGGTTTGAGGATGGTGCTTGTGAGACTCGGGAAAGAGGATAAGAGGAAGATTGGATGTTAGAGAGTCCGCTCCTGCGTATGTTGGCAGGGGCGGTTTTTTTGATTATTTATTGATAAAATCTTTGGGAAAACTACACTGTATTCATCCCAACTTACTGAAACAGCTTCTTTTGAAGGAAATCAAGCGCCTGGTCCACTTCCTGCAGCTCATTTTCAGACAGATGCTGTATACGGTCGGAAAAACGGGATTCGATTATGCTGAAGGCGTCAGTTATCAAGTCCTTCCCCTCTGGTGAAAGTCCGATATACTGCTTTCGTCTGTCGTCAGGATCAAGCGTTTTTTCAATCAGTTTTTTTTCGCTTAATAGACGCAGTTCGCGGCTGGTGTTCGGCATGGACATATTAAGGCAATCATTGATTTCACTCGGGGTCATGGGTTGGCTGATTGAAACCAGTTCAAGGATCTTATATTGAACTTGGGAGATATTAGACGGTTTTGCTCCTTTGGTGATGTTGTGGGTAGTCGTATGAACAGAAGCAGTAAACGAAATAAACTTTTCAAAAAGCTTTTTTTTATACATTTTCTCACCTCTTAAGCAACGTATCAAAAAAGTTATGAAAAAACAATTATCATTTGATAATTAAAATTGAAGGTGATATTATTTAGTTATCAAAACATAACTAAAGGAGATCTCATGAACCTGTTAATTATTTATACGTATCCAAACCATGAAAGCCTGTCTTATGCCTTTTTACAGGAGGTCTTAAACGGGAGCAGTCACAACGACAAGATTACAGAGACGGTTGTGCTGGATCTTTATGCTGAAAAATTTAATCCGGCTTTAATGTTCAATGCTCAGAAAAGGCGCCGGGATATGCATCTGGATCCTGATCTTGAGAAGTACAGAGAGCAAATTTTGAGGGCTGACAAGCTTGTATTCATTTATCCGATCTGGTGGGGGCGTCCACCTGCTATGTTGCTCGGTTATATTGATCAGCTTTTTGCGTCTAATTTTGCCTATAGGGACAAAAAAGGTTACTTTCCTGAAGGTCTTTTAAAAGGTAAATCCGTTGTCTGTATTTCAACCATGAAGGGTCCGGCATTTTATCCGCTGATCTGGCTGAATAATGCCCATAAGGTCTTAATGAAAAGAGCGTTGTTCAGCTTTGTAGGTATTAAGAAGGTGAAGTTTTTTGAGTTTGGTAATATGGAAAGTCCAGGAGGCAGACAAAAGAAAAAGCTTAAGAGGGTTTACCTTTATTTCAACGGCTTGAAAAAATAAATAATGACTTTATTTTTTCTTCAATGTGATAAAATAAGAATATATGTTCGATTGTGGTGAGAGGAGATGAGACCAATTGTTAAAAAATGAAGAAGGCATCCTCAATTTAATCCAATCAGACCCGCAAATGATGAGCATCATTCGAGCAGCGGGGACACTTGGTCTGCCGGACTGGTGGATTTGTGCGGGGTTTGTGCGTTCGAAAATCTGGGATACGCTTCACGGATTTGATAAACGGACGAGCATTCCGGATGTGGATGTGATTTATTTTGATCCGGATGATCTGCGTGAGCAAACGGAAAAATGGTATGAGCAGCGCCTGTTTCAGATGATGCCGGAGGTGCCGTGGTCTGTGAAAAACGAAGCAAGAATGCATCTGGTGAACGGCCTTGCTCCTTACACTTCTTCTGAGGATGCCATCTCAAAGTTTCCTGAAACTGCAACGGCACTCGGGATCACGCTTAAATCGAACGACAAGCTCGTATTGACCGCGCCATATGGTATTGAGGATGTCTTAAACATTCAGGTGAAGCCAACTGCTTTTTTCAAAGAAACAAAAGAGCGTGTAGCCATTTATGAGGAGCGTATTGTAAAAAAGAACTGGCAGTCCATTTGGCCGAAGGTTCGCGTTACTTTAACCAATCCATTCATTTAAAAAAAGAGCGGAGAAACTTCCCCGCTCTCTTTGCTTAAAATTCTTTCAAGAACCGAAACAGTCCATCTTCTTTATAGCCGTGTGTCGTTACTTCATCAGCGGCCTGCTTCACATGCAGCTCTGCATTTTGCATCGCAACGGCCCGGCCTGCGTATTGAAACATGGGGAGGTCATTTTCACTGTCCCCGACTACCATCAGCTGATCGGGGGTTATGCCCCATTTTTGCAGCAGCATCTGAATACCCGTAGCCTTTGACACCCCTGCATTCATGATCTCCACGTTATGCATAGACGAGGAAGAGGTGGAGAATGAAAAGTTCACCGCTTCTTTCTCAAGCCTTCTTTTCCAATCATTGATTTTTTCAGTGCTCATGCTGAAAAAATACACCTTCACATGTCCTTCAAATGATGGTGCTGCTGTCCATTGAATATCTTTTTTCACAGCTTCCTGCCTGGCAAGTAATTCATTGTCGTGAAGGGTGTTGGGCTGCTTTTGTGTCAGTATTTCCTGAAACAATGCCTGATCCTTCTTAAGTGAAAAACGTTCCCCGTGCAGCGGATGCACCTCGTAATAAATTCTTTCTGTTCCTGCTGCACGAATGACTCTCTCCACCAGCTCAGCATTCAGCGTGTGTTCAGCAAGTGTTGTGTCCCCCAGGTAACTCCCCATTCCATTTGCGGAAACGATTCCGTCCGGTTGAAGCGTCTCCGGCAGTACATCTTCAATCTCCTGCTTTGTTCTGCCTGATGCTAAAATCAGCCGGACTTCATGATCGGTCTGCCATTTTGAAAGCAGCTCGGCCAGACGCGGGCTGACTTGATTTGAGGCATCGAGAACGGTTCCATCCATATCTAAAGCGATTACTTTTGGTTTCAACTATACCGCCTCCTGTTTGTCGTCTGTTGACTTATTAGTTAAAGTATAAAGTCTACACGAGAAGCAACATAGGCGTGCTGAGCCCAATTTGTGTTGAAGGGCCGGACAGAGATTGGACCCTGAACGTGTTGCGACAGTGATGTAAGCGCTTTACAATAGCATTAAGAAACGGAGGGACTTCCTTTGATGGATCAGAAATCGTACGAGTTTCTTGAAAGGATTACCCAATATCAGCAGATTACAAAGCCTGAAATTATGATGGAGCTCAACCTGACAGAGCGTCAATTTCAGTACTTGTTTGAAAAGACAAATAGCTCGCTGAGTATCATTCAGCTTCCACCGGTGGAAATGAATAACCTGATGTTCCGTGTAGATGATCAAATTAAAAGCTTTATCAAAAAAGAAGCCCCCCTTTCCGTAAAAGGTAATGACCTGATCGTTTCTGAACAGGATCGCCCGCTGATGATTTATCTGTACACCTTTATCAGACAGGAAGTCATCTCAAGCTATCATTATCAGCTCGTCCTGAATGTCAGTAAGAATACGGCGCTGACGGATGTGAAAAAGGTGAGGGAGCTGTGCGTTGAATGGAACCTGAAGCTTGACTATCAGCGGATGGATGGATATTTCCTTAAGGGGTCTGAGATGGATAAGCGAAGACTCGCAATCTATTGTATTGACACCCTGCTCTCGAAGCCGCTTGGAAAAGAGATCATCATCAGCACAATCAAAGCCTGGGAGCTTGAGTCGCTCATGATGGAAACGACAGCGCAGATTGAGAATTTCCTGCAAACGAAGCCTCTGCGTCTCGTAAGAAGCAGGAAAGTCGAAATGATGTATCACCTGATTTTTGTGAAGATGCGTCAAAAGAATGACCAGCTCCATTTTGAAGATCATGAAACATTACTTTTGGAGGAGCAGGACATGTTCCATGATGCGGCTGAGTTAGCTGCAATATTGTTCCCGGAAGCGGGCGAACAGGAAACGTATTTTGTCGCCATTCAGCTGCTGACGAGCCAGGAGGAGATGAATCCGCAGGTTCACCTGACGCTTCAGAAACTCGCAGAAGAAATTGTTGATGAGTTCGAGCGGAATACGTTGCTGCCGATCCGCCATAAAGCGTATCTGGTCAAAAGCTTATTCAATCACCTTGTACCGACTTATTTCCGGCTAACGTTTGGCATTCCGCTCATTAATCCAATGACCGACAAGATTAAAGAGGATTATCACGAGCTCTTTCAATTTGTTGAAAAGTCACTGCATCCGCTTACTGACTGGACAGGTAAAGGAATCAGCGAAGCGGAAATCGGGTATTTCACCCTTCATTTCGGAGGGTATCTGGAAAAATTCAATGAGGATGAACCGGATAAGATCAGCGCCTTAATTGTCTGTTCAAATGGAGTCAGCTCATCTGTGATGCTGCGCTCGCAACTCATAGAGCTGTTCCCGGGGATTGATTTTTCCAGAATCCATACGACAGATCATGTGCAAAAGTTATCTCCTTCAAGCTACGATCTGATTTTCTCGACGGTACCGATCACGTCTGTGAAGCCGGTTTACCGAGTAAAGCCTTTACTTTCCATTGTTGAGAAGACGCACTTGATTCAGGAGGTAACCTCTGCTTTTCCGCAGTTAAATAAACGCAATATAGATATCGAACAGGTAATGGATATTGTCCGGCGGCATGCAGATATCAAAAACGAGAAGAAGTTGATATCTGAGCTGGTCGAACTGATGTATATGAAAAACACAGCGAAAAGGTGGAGAAAACCAATGCTTTCAGAACTATTAACAGAAGAAACGATTCAATTTACAGACGAGCCGCTTGATTGGAAAACAGCGATCAAAAAAGCGGCAGAGCCTTTGGTCACTTCCGATACAGTGGAGCCGAGGTATGTGGATGCGATGATTCATAACGTCGAGGAAGCCGGTGCTTATATTCATATCGGGAAAGGCATCGCGATTCCGCACGCAAGACCTGATGCGGGAGTGAACGAGGTTGGGATGTCCTTTTTGAGAACAAGACAGCCTGTAAAGTTGCTCGATCAGGATGAGCATCAGATCGATGTGTTTGTATGCCTTGCTGCTGTTGACAGCGAAGCGCACTTAAAGGCACTTGCTCATTTAACAAAGCTGCTTGGCAATGACGAAGCGCTGAATACATTGAAAAATGCAGATTCTGCAGAACAAATTATCAACATTATTAAAGAGGGGGAAGAGTAATATGAAAATTTTAGCGGTATGCAGTTCAGGTCTTGGCACAAGTTTTATGGTGGAAATGAATATTAATCAGGTATTAGGAGAGCTTGGGATCACGGGTGTTGAGGTGAATCACTCAGATTTAAGCTCCGCTTCACCGGGTGATGCAGACGTGTATTTCCTTGCGAAGGACATTGCAGAAGGCGGGGCACACCTTGGAGAAGTCATCGTGCTCGATAACATTATTGATATGGATGAGTTAAGAGATAAGGTCCGCAAGATGGCCGAAGAAAAAAACCTGATTTAATATCAGGTTCATGAGAGGGTGAAGCAATATGAACAGTGTATTGACAACGCTGGTGGATATTCTGAGTCAGCCGGCTATTCTGGTTGCCATGATCGCGTTAATCGGTCTGATCGCGCAGCGGAAAAACCTGTCTGACACGATGAAAGGAACAACGAAAACCTTTGTCGGGTTCCTGGTAATTGCAGCCGGAGCCGGTATTTTGGAAACGTCACTGATTCCATTTGGCACTATGTTTCAGGAGGCATTTAATGTAGCGGGGGTCGTACCGAATAACGAGGCAATCGTCGCACTGGCTTTAAATGAGTATGGTTCAAACACGGCGCTTATCATGTTTTTCGGTATGATCGTAAATATTTTGATCGCCCGTTTTACACGCTTTAAGTATATTTTCTTAACGGGGCACCACGCATTATATATGGCGTGTATGCTTGCTGTCATTATGGCGGTTGCCGGTTTTAGTACCGTTCCGCAAATTGCTGCAGGAGCAATTGCACTCGGAATTATTATGACGTTATCTCCAGCGATTCTCCAGCCGTTTATGAGAAAGCTGACGGGTAATGACAACGTTGCACTCGGTCACTTCAGTGCAGTAGGCTATGCAGTGAGTGGGCTCGTTGGAAAGGCTGTAGGTGGTAAGGAACCAACGTCTACAGAAAAGATCAATTTCCCAAAAGGACTTGGATTCCTTCGTGACAGCACGGTCAGTATCGCGTTGACGATGATTGTCATGTATTTTGTGGTTGCCATCGCAGCAGGTCCAACATTTATTGAAGCAGAGCTCAGTGATGGCACGAACTTTCTTGTATTCTCACTGATTCAGGCCGGTAACTTTGCGGCTGGTGTATTTGTCATCTTAGCCGGGGTTCGCCTTGTATTGGCTGAAATCGTTCCAGCCTTTAAAGGGATCTCAACAAAGCTTGTGCCGAACGCGAAGCCGGCACTCGATGTACCGATTGTCTTCACATACGCGCCAAATGCCGTACTGATCGGATTCTTCTCAAGCTTTGCCGGTGGTCTGTTCAGTATGATCTTCATGGCGCTTGCTGGAAGCACAATCATTCTGCCAGGCGTTGTCCCACACTTCTTTACCGGAGCCGCTGCAGGTGTATTCGGTAATGCAATGGGAGGAATCAGAGGTGCTGTGGCCGGTTCCTTTGTTAATGGAATATTGATTTCATTCCTGCCTGTATTCTTACTGCCGGTTCTCGGAGAACTTGGCTTTGCGAACACGACATTCTCAGATGCAGACTTTGGCGTAGGAGGCATCTTCTTCGGATCCCTTGCCAACTTCGGCGGACCGATTGCCATCGTGATCAGTCTGATTGTCATTCTGTTACTAATGGCCATTCCGTTTAAAAAGAAAGCGACGGCGTAAGCCCTTGAACATAAAAAAGTCAGGAGACTGTGCTCCTGACTTTTTTATATGGAATCACTGCTCACTCAGCTCATCCGCCTTCAGAAAACTTCCATCATCAGCATAGCGAATGATTTCGATCTCCTGATCAGGCGTTCCGGCACTAGGGCCTTCCCATTCACCGTAGTCGCTTTTTGGAGGGTTTGTTGAGCCGCTGCCGGAAATGTTGAAGTCCTTAACAATCAGATTGCCGTTCACATTACCATTTCCGGTGATAAAGAAATCACTTTTAGGTGCAAGGATCAGCCTATCCGCAGTATCTGAGTTTCCGGATGTTGTGATGTTAGCTGCACCATATACAAATAGGTCACCGCCTATGCTGTTGTTTCCTTTGAAATCCAGATTGGCATCTTTTACGTGAAGATTTGCAGTTAATGATGTGTTGCCCGTAAATTTCAGATCTTTATTTCCTGCATAACGAATCTCAACGTGATCCTTGTTTCCGTTTGTATTGATTTCACCGTTACCGTTCACAGAAAAGTGGTCCTGTACAATTAACTCAAGCTTTCCGGGATTTTTTATTTTTATGTTTCCATTTTTTAAATTGAGATCATCAATAAAAACTCTTCGGTTTTGACCTTTTAAATCAAAAGTTAAATCAACCTTATTATCTATGTTGATTTCTTTTAAATATATATCCTGATTAAGCACTAGGGTTTGATTGGTACCAACGGACAGAATGCCATTTTTAATGGAATCGCTGTCTGGCGGCATAGGTGCATTAGTTGCCGGAAAAGCACTATCAAGAGAAGGTAAGGCAGGCGCCTGATTTACACAGTTGTTTTTAACTTCTGCCAGGCTTGTATTTTCGAAGACTTGGCCGGTGACATCTGACTTTTTGTTCTGAAGATAAACCCGCTTCTCTGAATAAATATCCCCATCAACTTCTCCACCATTAAGCGTGACATTGCCTTTGGCATAAACGTTTCCATCAATCGATGTTTTGTTTTTATTCAGATAAACATTCCCATCAGCATAAATCGGACCTTTCAAACCCTTGCCGTTATGGTAAAAATCCCCTGTCGCATAAACCGAATAACAAGCCAGGTATTTAACGGTTTCTCCGCCGCTGCCCGGGATGGTTACAAGCTCAGTTTCCGCATTCACATTCATCTGCACCTGCACCTGCTGGCTCAGTTCTTTTGTCTGACCCGGCAGGTTTTTGCCCGGAATCGTGCCGGTGGAGGTGATTTCATAAGTGAGAGGGGACGTGCTGATCTGTGTTACCTCGGTTGTTGAAACCGGGGTTACGGACTGCTGTTCCTCATAGGTGACTGTTTTCGTAAAGCTGAGATGCTCATTGACGCGTGATTGTACGCGGCTGTAAAAGGTTGAAGTGAAGTTAAATGCTGCTTTTTCTTCCGGATCTAATGCATCATACTGCGCTTTGACTTCCTGATAAGCATTGGCGGCAATCGCATTCAGCTCGGCCCGTTTTTCCACAAGACCTGCTTCTGCAATGTAATAGGATGACTGGTGATCACGTTCATTAACGGACACACTTGTTGTCATGGAGGTGAACGATAAAATGCTGACAGCAATAATCGAGATGAACGTAACGGCAAAAATCGTTAACAGGAGGGAATAGCCTTCCTGATTATTGGCGTATCTCTTCATTACAGGTCCGCTCCCTTCCTTAAAACAATTTGGGTCTGCCATTCTTTTGCAGCCTGATCAATGATGGTGACTTCAAGCGTGTCCCCGTTTAATAGGACGTTAAAATCAGTGACACCTCTTGCAAAAGCTGTTCCGTTTTTTAATAACATTGAGTTGCCTGAGTCATAGCTGTAAATAATCGTCTCGCCATCCGCTGAAATGGCAAGTTCATCACTTTGAATCGTGACGTTTTCCGGAAAACGCCTGACATCTGTTGTAATTGAGTTGAGGGCCGTCGTCATGCTGCGGATGCTGAGGCTCTCCTGCTGCTGACTGCTGGCGCTGTTTCCTGTATTAATCACAATCGAAATCACCAGCACTATAACGGATGAGGTGATGACCAGAACGGCGAGTAATTCAACAAGCGTTAAGCCTTTTTCATTATTCATCGCGGTCAGTCCCTCCATTCTATGAGGCTTTCCATTTTGGATACTGGCTGTGTACCGGGCTGCGGATAAACCTCTACAATGGTTCGTCTCAATGTCTGGCCAAGCCGGCTGAATTCGCTGCTTTCAGGTGTATAGGAACGGAGAGTCAGCTCAATTGTATAAGCTGATCCGTCTGAAGCTGTCCCGTTTGTTACCCATATACTTTCACCGGCAATTGCAGATTGGTTTGTAAAGCCGAGTATATTTGTCATCACGGTTCCGATATCTGCAGAGCTGTACTGCTGTCCGGCTTCGTAAAGCTCCTCCATTTGCCGCTGAGCAATAAAGGTGTAATCAACAATTTCTTCTGACGCCTCATTGGAGCGGGCAGAAGTGAGAAACATCGTTAAAAAGACAGTCAGAAGCATGGTAATAATGACGATGGAAGCCATGACTTCAACTAACGAGATGCCCTGCTGATTCTTTACCATGCTCTTACCCCCTGACTTTTTGGATATGTTTTAAATAAAAATAGTACTTTTTATTTATCATAGCATATGGACTGGAAAGAAGTACCGCTGAGTTGGCTCTCGCTCTCACAATTTTTCTATGTCCATTTAACATGGGCAAAACTCTGACAGTCACTTATAATCAAACGTATAAAATAAGAACATCAGTGAGAAAGGAAGGCGTAACTCGTGCTGTTAAACGAAGTCGTTTGCGAGAAAAGATCTTATACAAAAGAATATATGTCTCATCAGCATGCCTACGGACAATTCCTGTTTCCGCTGCAGGGGTCGCTGGATATTGAGACGGATCATCAGCATGTGCATTTAACGCCGGACTACTGCTTTTATTTACCGCCGGGCTTCAACCATGATTACCGCTCTGATGACCGGAACGAATTTTTAATCCTGGATATTCCGGTTCTTTATCTGCCGGACAGAACAGATACGATGTACACGCGGCTGGATGAGCAATGGTCAGCGATCCGTTATTTGCTGCTTGAAGAAGCGGGGCAGCAGAAGGCAGAGTCACTGTCTCATTTAACGCGATACGTATCCGGGAAGCTTCAGTTGCAAAGACCCGCTTCTGTTGAGTATCTGCACAGCCACTTCAGAGAGCCGGTCCGTCTTGAAACGCTGGCAGCAATGGAGCATTATCATCCTGCCTATTATTCTGCATGGTTTAAAAAGCAGACCGGTAAAACGGTTAAAGCATATGTATCTGACCTGCGCTTAAAAGAGGCACAGTCCCTTTTGAAGGAAAGCAGCTGGACGATTGGCAAAATCAGTGAGGAGACCGGGTTTGAAAATGCGTCCTCTTTTACAAGATGGTTTGCCGGACAGACCGGTTTTACGCCAAAGCAGTATAGACAGCTTAAAAACGGTTAAAAAAGACCTTTGAAACGGTATAGAAAAGTCTGCCGCTCTTTTCTATGCTTTAAACAAAGGTCTTTTTTAAAAGAGGAGGTTGGAGGAGATGCAGGAAAGGCTGGCTCCTTTTTTCATATTGATGGCGGCGGTTTTATGGGGGACAACCGGGACCGCACAGGCGCTCGCTCCGGACGGGGTCCATCCGGTTGCCATCGGGGCAGTCAGAATGGCAATTGCGGGACTGTTTTTGATGGGGTTGTTACTTGCAACCCGCTCGTTTAATCCAAAGGGTTGGCCACTCACGGCACTGCTTATGGCAGCACTTAGTATGGCTGCGTATCAGCCGCTGTTTTTCTCAGCTGTCACGATGACGGGTGTTGCGATTGGTACGGTGGTGGCGATCGGCAGTGCACCGGTGCTATCCGGTTTACTTGAATGGCTGTTTTTAAAGGTGAGACCGGCTCGTGTATGGTGGATCTCCACAGTATTATCTATCGCAGGCTGCATCCTGTTATTCAGTAACCAGGGAGCTGTACAGGCGGATCCGGCGGGCATTGTTCTTGCGTTGGGTGCGGGGCTATCTTTTGCGGTCTATACGATAGTGAACCGTAAGCTCGTTCAGCAGCATCCGCCGCTATCTGCGGTTGCTGCTGTGTTTACGCTGAGTGCCGTGATGCTGTCGCCATTTCTATTTATCTTTGATATCTCCTGGGTGTTAAATCTTCAGGGGCTTGGTGTTGCGTTGCATTTAGGTATCATTACAACGGCTGTCGCTTACATTCTGTTCTCACGGGGGTTATCTCACACTTCATCCGCTACAGCTGTTACGCTGTCACTCGGTGAACCACTGACCGCTGCCATGCTTGGCGTTTTAGTATTAAACGAAGCGTTAAGTCTGCTTTCCTGGTTAGGGGTTGGATTACTTTTGCTTGGCATTGGCGTACTGATCTTTTCAACCGCTCGCACAAGTACCAGGCAGCTTGCAGATCAAAAAACGGCTTAAGGAGTTGAATGGATTGCGTAAAACGGTCACCTTTTCATTTGAAACAGAAAATAAAGCTGTCTCAGCTACGGAGACTTTCTCACTTGGAGAGCTTGGGGTTGATGAAGGCCTTTCAGAAGAGGCACTTCAGCAAAAGCTTTAGGACGTGTTTCAGCAGTGGATGATGAATAAGCTGAATGTTTCTTATAGTATTGTGGTGGATGAAGAGAAGGTTTGAATCATCAATAGAGGCAGGGAGCAGAAGGCCCGTTATTCGCCTTGCTCCCTGCCCCATTTATGCATTTCCTCAAGCAGTGGCTTTAATGTTAAACCTTTTTCAGAGATCGCGTATTCAACCTTCGGTGGCATCTCATTATATTGAGTGCGAATGATCAACCCCTCCTGCTCAAGCTCCTTCAGTTGCTGGCTCAGCATTTTATGGGTAATGCCCGGAAGCAGACGTCTAAGTGCATTATAACGTTGCGTGCCGTCAAAAATGATATGCCAAAGAATGATAAGCTTCCACTTGCCTCCGACTTTATTCAAGGTATATTCAATGGAGCATTTCAGTTTCCCATGCTCATCCACTTCAATATTTTCAGTCATCTTATTGCCTCCTTTACTATCCTTTTGGGTAGTATCTTACTTAAAAGTGCATTCTTGTGTGTAGAAGAATACGCCTTTATGATAGGTGCTGTCAAACAAATAAGGAGGTATCATCAGATGATGACGTATCCAAGAAATTTTTCTCATATCGGTCTTTCAGTGCCGGACTTAGAAAAAGCAGTTTCATTCTATACAGAGGTTTTAGGATGGTACACCATTATGGAGCCCTCTCCTGTGTATAACGATGATACGGCGATCGGACAAATGTGCCGAGATGTATTCGGGAACGACTGGGAGCAGTTTCGTATTGCCCATCTGTCTACAGGAGATAAGATTGGAGTAGAGCTGTTTGAATTCCCTCAGAATGAAAAGCCATCCAATAACTTTGAATATTGGAAGACCGGTATTTTTCATTTTTGTGTGCAGGATCCTGACATTGAGGGGCTGGTTGAGAAGATTAAGCAACACGGTGGGAAACAGCGTATGCCAATCCGTGAGTATTATCCAGACGATAAGCCTTATAAAATGGTGTATGTCGAGGATCCATTCGGCAATATTTTTGAAATCTATACACACAGCTATGAGATGACTTATTCTCAGGGCGCATATTAAAAGAAAAGCCGGTACGCTAAATGATATGCTCCCTTCAAAGTAGACAGAGAAATAATAAAAATTCTCTACTACTCTGAAGGGGGCATTTTTATGTCTAAACGAGTTACTAATCATATGTTAGATGAAAGTTTGAAAGTGGTGTTATCTGTCTTAGATGAGAAGAAGTCGATGGGTGTGGTCTCCAAAGAATACAGTGTCGCTAAATCGACCCTCAATG